>NZ_JACHOS010000018.1 GCF_014199985.1 Methylorubrum rhodesianum
CCGGTATCCCGGGCGATGTTCAGCAGCGCCTGCTTGACGAACCACGACACCATGCCGGGATTGGCCCCGCAGCACGACACCGCCGTCGGGCCGCCGGGGGCGGCGCGGCGGGCGGCGAGGATGTTCTCGCGCAGGGCGTAGTTGGTGCGGTCGGCCTGGCTCAGGTCCTTGTCGAAGTAGAAGCCGGCCCAGGGCTCGGCCACCGTGTCGATGTAGAGGGCGCCGAGTTCGCGGCAGAGTTCGAGGATGTCGCGCGAGGAGGTATCGACGGAGAGGTTCACGCAGAAGCCCTGGCCACCGCCCTCGGTCAGCAGCGGCGTGAGGACGTCGCGGTAGTTCTCCTTGGTCAGCGCCACCTTCTCGAAGCGCAGGCCGTGCTTGTCGGCGAGATCCTTGTGGGCGTCGACGGGGTCGATGACCGTGAAGCGGCTCTTGTCGTACTCGAAATGCCGCTCGATCAGGGGCAGGGTTCCCCGCCCGATCGAACCGAAGCCGATCATCACGATCGGGCCGGTGATGCGGCCGTGGACAGGCCAATCCTTCTGCGGACCATCGGACATGGCGCGGACACTCCTTCTCAGGGCTTGCGCTCGGAACACGAGCGGCGTGCTTTGATGCTTGGAAATGACGAGCGGATGACGGTTCGGCGCCCCGGGGTCAACCGGCACGATCACGAGAATATTGCAGAAGCGTGAAGGTCGCGGTCTTCAGCTATGAGGTTAATGCAGGGCTGCGGCCGGACAGCCGCGGAAGCCAGATGCGGCGAGATAGCATATATTGCAGTGCAACAAGGGAGAGGCGCTCCAAGGGCAGACAGCACGCACAAGGGATTTGAGCCATGCTGACCGTCCTCACCGCACCGTCCATCCATCCGGAAGTCGAGGCGATCGGCCGCGATCCGGGCATCATCACACTCCTTTCCGCTCTCGTTCGAGCCGGCCGCACGGCCGCTGGGCAGGCCCGCGCCTTCCACGAGAGCGCCAGTCGTCTATCCTTCTCCGCGACGGCGTGGCCCGGCCACCGCTGAGGCTGGGACGCCGCGGCGACGTCTCCCGCCGCCGACGGAGCAAGGCACGACATGCAGGGCCGGGATCCGCTGCCGCCCGGAAGGGTTCGCCGGTATCCCGGTTCAGCCGCCATCCAATGACGTGAACGTGAAGCGGACGCCGTGCTCCGCCCCCGGTTCAGGCGGCGTGTCGTCGCGCAGCCACCGCGGCGGCCTCGGCCGCGGCCTCCGGCAGCACCTCGAATGCCCCGGTCGCCCGCAGCACGCCTTCCGCGCCTTCCAGGGCGTCGGCGCGCAACTCCAGCCCGAGGAAGCGCTCGCGCTCGAACGGGCCGGGCATGTAGAGGGCATCCGCCTTCGCCTGCGCGAAGCCGAAGCGGGCGTAGTAGGGCGCATCGCCCACCAGCAGCACGGCGCCGTGGCCGAGATCCGCTGCCCGGGCCAAGGCCGCGCGCATCAGCGTTCCGCCAAGGCCGACGCCCTGAAGCGCCGGATCGACCGCGAGCGGACCGAGCAGCAGGGCCGCGCGACCGCAGCCGGTCTCGACATCCCACAGCCGCACGGTGCCGACGAGCACGTCGTCCCGCACGGCCGAGAGGGCCAGCCCACGCGACGGCAGGCGTCCCTCGCGCAGGCGCTGCGAGGTCTTCAGGAAGCGGCTCGGACCGAAGCAGGCGTCGAGCAGGTGCTCGCGGGCCGCGGCGTCGGCAGCGATCTCATCGCGGATCTGGATCATGGCCGTACCCTCCCCAAGGTCGCTGACAAGCGGGAAGAAACAGCCCTCGCACCTGCCGCGAGGGCAGGCCGTCCGGGACACGTCGAGAGCGCGTCCCATGGGACGCGCGGCTGTTCTGGCGGGAAAGGCGTGAACGAAGCCTGACCGGGCCGGGCGCCCCGCGCGATGTTGGGGCGCCCGGCGCGCGGCCGGTCAGATCACGATCTGCTCGAGCGGCGGGAAGCCGTTGAAGGCCACCGCAGCGTAGGTCGTAGTGTAGGCGCCCGCGCCCTCGATCCACACCTTGTCACCGATCGAGAGGGAGACCGGCAGCGGGTAGTGGTTCTTCTCGTAGAGCACGTCGACCGAGTCGCAGGTGGGGCCGGCGACGACGCAAGGGCTCATACGGTCCTCGTCGTGGTCGGTGCGGATCGCGTAGCGGATCGACTCGTCCATGGTCTCGGCGAGGCCGCCGAACTTGCCGATGTCGAGATAGACCCAGCGCACCTCGTCCTCGGCCTCCGACTTCTTGGAGACGAGCACGACCTCGGCCTCGATCATGCCGGCATTGCCGACCATGCCGCGGCCCGGCTCGATGATCGTCTCCGGGATCCGGTTGCCGAAATGCTTGGTCAGCGCGCGGAAGATCGCATCGCCGTAGCTCTCCACGCCCGGCACCTGCTTGAGGTACTTGGTCGGGAAGCCGCCGCCGAGGTTGACCATCGACAGGCCGATGCCGCGAAGCGCGCATTCCCGGAAGATCTCGGAGGCCGAGGCGAGCGCCCCGTCCCAGGCTTCCGTGTTGGCCTGCTGCGAGCCGACGTGGAAGGAGACGCCGTAGGCGTGCAGGCCGTGCCGGTGGGCGTGCTCCAGCACGTTCACCGCCATCTCCGGCTCGCAGCCGAACTTGCGCGAGAGCGGCCAGTCGGCGCCGGCACCGTCGCAGAGGATGCGACAGAAGACCTGCACGTCACCGGTCTCGACGCCCGCCTCGCCGGCGGCGCGGAAAATCTTCTCGACCTCGGCCTGACAATCGACGGCGAAGAGGCGGATGCCGAGCTTGAGTGCGCGGACGACGTCGCGCTCCTTCTTGATGGTGTTGCCGAAGGAGACGCGCTCCGCCGTGGCGCCGGCGGCGAGCGCCATCTCGATCTCGGCGACGGATGCGGTGTCGAAGCAGGAGCCCATCTCGGCGAGCAGGCGCAGCACTTCCGCCGCCGGGTTCGCCTTCACGGCGTAGAACACGCGGGTATCGGGGAGCGCACGGGCGAACGCCGTGTAGTTGTCGCGCACGACATCAAGGTCGAGAACCATCACCGGACCTTCGTCCCGGCCGAGGTCACGGCGCGCGCGCAGGTAATCGCGGATGCGATCGGTCATAGGTCGTCCCCACCACAGGTTCGAGGCGCCATCGTCGGGCGCGAGATCGAATCGAGACGACCCGGATACGGGCCGTCGGCGTCAGGGGGCGATGCATCGCTTCCGCTTCGCGCTTTGGAGACGCGAACCGGTCAGCGGGCGCAGAGCACCCGGAAGCTGCCGTGGATTGGATGGGGGAACCCCAACCGCACGCCGGGCAAGGATAAACAAGCCTCTTCGGTGTCGGCCTTTGGAGGAGCCGACGAGACCAAAAAAGCCCGTTCGTCGTTGCTTTAAGCTGCGTCCCCCGTGGAGAGCGGGGTTCGCCGGTTTCGCCTCCGGCTGCCGGTTGTTGTTAGGGTCTGGTGTCGCCACCCGGATGCCGGCCGTAGGGATCCACCCTTTACGACCATCGATCCTTTAAGACCCCTGGCGGCTGTCCGGCAGTTGACCGGATGCCCACCAACCGGCACGCGGCCACAGGCACGTGCGAAATTGGGCAGGGGCGATATACGGCCGGGTGTCCCCGATCACAAGGGAAAAAGCCGATCCCCGCTGCGGATTTCGGGGATTGGCGGATGAAGAGCGGGATTGTGGCGCGGAAGACGCAGTACGCCCTCGCGCCGGACCGCACGACCCCTTCCCAAGCCTAGCTGAAGCAGCCATTGAGCCGGGGCATTTCGGGATGGGGACATGATCCGCGCAAAAGGCCATCACTCCGGTATCGACCCCAACGACGCGACGGCACCGATGGGCGCGCCCTCGCGCCGGGACATGATGTCGGGACTGGCCGCCGCCGGTCTCGCCGCGTCCCTGCCGGCCGCAGCTCTCGCGCAGGACGAACTCAGGAGTTTTCCCTTCGACGCCGCCGCGGTCGAGCGCCGGGCCCAGGCACTCGCCGCGCAGCCGTTCGATGGCAGCTTTCCACCCCTGCCGGCGCCGCTCGCCGGTCTCGACTACGATGCCTATCGCGACATCCGCTTCCGGAAGGACCATGCCTTCCTCGGCGAGTCCGGCGGCCCTTTCCGTCTGCAACTGTTCCACCGCGGCTTCCTGTACCCGCGGCCCGTCGCGGTGAATCTCGTGCGCGACGGGATCAGCACGCCGGTCAAGTACGATCCGGCCCTGTTCGATTTCGGCCGCACGCGGGTCGAGGGGCCGCTGCCGAGCGACTTGAACTTTGCCGGCATCCGGATCCACGCGCCGCTCAATCGGCCCGACCGTCTCGACGAGCTGATCGTCTTCGTCGGTGCCAGCTACTTCCGCTTTCTCGGGCAGGATCAGCTCTACGGCCTCTCCGCCCGCGGTCTGGCGATCGGTACGGAGGGCGACAAGGAGGAGTTTCCGTTCTTCCGCGCCTTCTTCGTCGAAGTCCCGCCCGCGGATGCGAAGGCGCTGACGATCCACGCTCTCCTCGACAGCCCCTCGATCGCCGGCGCCTATCGCTTCACGGTCGAGCCGGGTCGAAACACGACGGTCCGGGTGAGCGCCACGCTCTATCCGCGACAGGAGCTGTCCTCGGTCGGCATCGCGCCGCTGACCTCGATGTTCTTCATCGGCGAGACCGACCGCGGCCACAGCGACGATTACCGACCGGAGCTGCACGATTCGGACGGGCTCCAGATCGCCACCGGTTCCGGCGAGTGGCTGTGGCGGCCTCTCGACAATCCTCAGGGCCGGCGGATCTCGACCTTTCTCGACCGCGACCCGAAGGGCTTCGGGCTGATGCAGCGCGACCGCGCCTTTGCCAGCTACCAGGATCTGGAAGCCGGCTACGAGCGGCGTCCCGGCTACTTCGTCGAGCCGGACGGAGCCTGGGGCGAGGGCAGTGTCGTGCTGATGGAGCTGCCGACCGACAACGAGACCGCCGACAACATCGTCGCCTTCTGGCGACCGAGGCAGCCCTATCCCGCGGGCAAGCCGGTGCGGCTCGCCTACACCATCAGTGCGCATACCGGCGAGGATCTCCACCCGAACGGCACGGTGATGAACACCTTCATCGCCGAGCCGGCCGCGAGCGGCGCCGCGCGACGGGCTGCGGATGCCCATGCCCTGCGCAGCCGGCGCTTCCTGATCGACTTCGGAGGCGGGGAGCTGGGCAAAAGTCTCGGCGACGCCGCGCCGCCCGAAATCGTCGCCAGCGCGAGTGCGGGCCGCATCACCGCGACCTCGATCGTGCCCAATCCCCATATCGGCGGCTATCGCGTTGCCCTCGACGTGCGACTCGAAGGAGCGGGAACCGCCGATTTGCGGGCCTATCTGAAGAGGGGTGATCAGGCGCTGACCGAGACCTGGTCCTATCCTTGGAGCGTGGCGTGAGCACCCGCAGCGAGCGCAGCGCCGCGCGGCAGCCGGTGGAGATCCGGCCTGCCTGCCTGGCCGACCTCGACGCGCTGCTCGCCCTCGAACACGCCGCCTTCACCACCGATCGGGCCGAGCGGAGGGCGATCCGCCACGCGATCCGCTCGGCCAGCATGACACTCCTCGTCGCGGTCGTGCGGGAGCCGGCGGAGGGCGGCGAGGCCGAGATCCTCGTCGGCGCCGCCACCATCGAGCGGCGGCGCACGAGTCGCGTCGCCCGGCTCTCCTCCCTCGCCGTCGCCCCCGCCCGCACCGGCCTCGGCCTCGGCCGCCGGCTGCTGGAGGCGGCGGAACGCGATGCCCGTGCCCATGGCTGTCAGCGGCTGCGCCTCGAAGTGCGCGCCGACAACGGCGGCGGCATCCGGCTCTACGAGCGGGGCGGCTATGCACGCACCGGGACGAAGCCGGACTATTACGAGGACGGCATGGAGGCGTGGTGCTACGAGATGGCGCTGTCCGAGGGTTAGGGCCCGGGCCGCGTGCGTCGCAGCGCAGGTGCGCCAGCGCACTGGCGAACCGGCGGGCCGGATACAAGGTTCAGCCCATCCGAAGGCCGCTCTCGCGCCGGCGATGCCGCGCTTCCCAGGGCTGCTCCCTCCAGACAGAGTCTCGAATGCCCTCACTGTTCGACCCGATCACGCTCGGCGCGTTGAAGCTGCCGAACCGCATCCTCATGGCCCCGCTGACCCGTGCCCGCGGCACGCGAACCCATGTCCCGACGCCGGTGATGGCCGAGTATTATGCCCAGCGCGCCACGGCCGGCCTCATCATCTCCGAGGCCACCGGGATCAGCCAGGAGGGCCTCGGTTGGCCCTACGCGCCGGGAATCTGGTCCGACGAGCAGACCGAGGCGTGGAAGCCGGTGGTGAAGGCCGTCCACGACGCGGGCGGGCGCATCGTCTGCCAGCTCTGGCACATGGGCTACCTCGTCCATTCCGACTTCCTCGGCGGCGAGCCGCCGGTCGCGCCCTCGGTCGCCACGGCCCCGGACCAGGCGCACACCTACGACGGCAAGAAGCCCTACAGCCAGGCCCGCGCGCTGCGTGAGGACGAGATCCCCCGCCTCATCGCCGATTACGAGCGGGCCGCGCGGAACGCCGTCGCGGCGGGCTTCGACGGTGTGCAGATCCACGCTGCGAACGGCTACCTGCTCGACGAATTCATCCGCGACGGCAGCAACAAGCGCAGCGACCGCTACGGCGGCTCGCCCGAGAACCGGGTGCGGCTGGTGACCAAGGTCGCGCAGGCGGTGGCCGGCGTCGTCGGTGCGGACCGCACCGGCATCCGCTTCTCGCCCAACGGCCCAATCCAGGGCGTGGACGATTCGAACCCGCACGAGGTCTTCGGGCTGGCCGCCGAGATGATGGAGCGCGTCGGCCTCGCCTTCATCGAGATGCGCGAGCCGGGCCCGGACGGCACCTTCGGCAAGGCGACCGTGCCGCCGGTGGCGCCCGTGATCAAGGAGCGCTTCGGCGGTCCGGTGATCCTCAACTGCGACTACGACGCCGAGCGCGCCAAGCGGGCCGTGGCCTCGGGCGAGGCGGACGCCATCGCCTTCGGCCGGCCCTATATCGCCAATCCCGACTTGGTCGAGCGCATCGCCCGGGGCCTGCCCTTCGCCAAGGACGACATGAAGACTTGGTACAGCCAGGGGCCCGAAGGCTACGTCGATTACCCGACGCTGTCCCAAAAGGCGGCGTGAGGCGCGGGGCCGGTCCTCGGGCCGGCTCGGCATCGATCGAAATCGAGGAGGCGGTCTCGCGGGAGCGGGGCCGCCTTCGTCCGTCCGGAGGCCGGTCCCGTGAGGGTCATCCCGTGAGCGTCACGATATCGGCGGCAGCCACCGCCCCCTACCGCCTCGTCGCCTTCGACTTCGACGGGACGCTCGCCGACACCTTCCCTTGGTTCTGCGCCAACCTCAACGACGTGGCCGCACGCTACCGCTTCCGCCGGGTCGAGGCGGGCGAGACCGAGCGGCTGCGGGGCCTGAGCGCGCGGGCGATCCTGAAGGATCTCGGCATCCCGGCCTGGAAGGTTCCCCTGATCGCCCGTCACATGCGCGCGCTCGCAGCCCGCGAGGCTTCGCGGGTGCGGCTGTTTCCCGGCGTGCCGGAGATGCTGGCCGACCTCGCCGCCGCGGAATTTTCGCTGGCCGTCGTCAGCTCGAACAGCGAGGCGAATGTCCGCCGGGCGCTCGGCGCATCGGCCGGGCTGATCCGCCGCTACGATTGCGGGGCGGCGCTGTTCGGAAAGGCGCGGCATCTGCGCGCGGTCGCGCGGGCCGAGGGCGTCGACCCGGCGGCGATGCTGGCGGTCGGTGACGAGATTCGGGACGCCGAGGCGGCGGTGCGGGCCGGTTGCGCCTTCGCCGCGGTGGCCTGGGGCTACAACAGCCCCGAGGCCCTGGCCGGCATGAGGCCGGCCTATCTGTTCACCGAACCGGGCGCGATCGCCCGCGCCCTCGCGGACCCGATCGGACGCTCTTACTGCCCCGCGCGTGCGCCGGGGACCACCGAGGCGCCGGCACCGCTGCCGAACGGCTCGTAGCGGGTCAGGCCGCGGAAGAGCTGGCTGATGAAGGCACGGTCGGCGCCGCTGGCCGGGGTCTTGCGCTCGATGAAGTCGAACACGCGCCCATCCTGCAGGCCGTAGAGCGCCACGCGCTCCACCTTCATGCCCTGGTTGAAATAGATCGCCGTGACCTTCTGGTCCTCGACCTGCTCGCCGAGGAACATCACCGTGCGGCGGGTGTTCTGGCTGATGTAGTACCAGGACTTGTTGCCGACCGTGGAGACGGTGGACGGCGTGCCGAGGATCTGCAGCACCTGCTCGGCGCCCATGCCCGGCTTCACCGTGGCCAAGGCGGCCTGATCGATCTGATAGCCGTGGCGGATCTCCTCGCCGATGCAGCCTGATACGCCGATCGCGACGGAGCCGAGAACGGCCGCGCGGGCAAGCGACGAGACGAGACGGCGCGACATCGGCCCCCCTGATTTCCTGCCAATAGGGCCTGCATCCGCGGCGCGTTTGAACTCGCGCGTCTTCGGACTTGCACCCTGGTCCGCGGTTGCCGTACCGCGGGGATATGGCTTTGACAAGGCAAGCTCGGCCACAGCGCCGGCCGATCCGGTGGACCGCATGCTAGCGGGCCTGTTCCGCCGCGCCGAACGGCGCCGCCGCACCATCCGGGCGCTGCACCGAAGGATCGGCGAGGCTGCGCGCCAGCCCGGCCTCTACACGGCGCTCGGCGTGCCCGACACCGTCGAGGGCCGGTTCGAGGCTCTGAGCCTGCACGTCATCCTCGTGCTGCGCCGCCTCGGCCAGTTGCCGCCGCCGGCCGCGGACGTGGCGCAGGATCTGGTCGATTCCGTCTTCATGCAGCTCGATGCCTCGCTGCGCGAGCTCGGCATCGGCGACATGGGCGTCCCGAAGCGCATCAAGAAGCTCGGCGCCTCCTTCTACGCGCGGGCCGGAGCCTACGGCGCGGCGCTCGATGCGGGCGACCGGACCGCGCTGGCCGAAGCCCTCGCCCGCAACGCCCTCGACGGGGCCGGGCCGGAAGCGGCCGTCCCGCTCGCCGCCTATGTGGAGGCCGCCGCCTCGGCGCTCTCCTCCCAGGATCTCGACGGATTGCTGGCGGAGGGACCGGACTTCCCCGAGCCGGCGGGCGAGGCCGGCACTTCAGGAGACCATCGATGACGCCGAAGGCCGAGGGGCCGCTCTCCCGCTCCGTCAACGTGGAGCGCCTGCCCAAGGACCGCGCCGAGATCGTCGTCGAGGCCAGCCCGGCCGAGTGCGAGGCGCTGGCGCGCGACTTCAAGATCCCCGCCATCCGCGACCTCGTCGGCCGCTTTTCCTTGAGCGGCTCGCTGACACGGCTGCGGGCGGAGGGCAAAGTCGAGGCGGTGGTGACGCAGGTCTGCACGGTGACCCTGGAGCCGTTCGAGGCGAAGGTGTCCGAGCCGGTCGAGGTCGAGTTCACCAATGCCGACATCCTGGAGGGCACCGAGGCCGAGGATGTCGACCTGCCCGACCCGATCGTGAACGGGCGCGTCGATTTCGGCGTTCTGACCGCCGAGTTCCTGGCGCTGGGCATCGACCCCTATCCGCGCAAGCCCGGCGTCGCCTTCGAGCCGGTCACGGTCGGCGAGGAGCCGCTGCCCTTCTCCGACCTCGCCGCCCTGCGGGCCAAGCTCGGCCAGGACAAGGGGTGACCGGCGGGCCTGTCGGCCCTCTCGCCGACACCCGCGTGACAAAAAGTTGAGTTTTCGTTTGCCCGGCGGGGCGCTGCCGCTATTTTGCGCCGCCGATTCCGGGGCCACCGACGCCCCCTCACGCTCGCTGCCCGCCGGCTCTCCCCGCGGCGTCCCGAAGGAACCATGTCGAACCGCGTTTGCATCTCGCTCGACGCCATGGGCGGCGATCACGGCCCCACGACCGTCGTGCCCGGCGCGGCCATCGCCCGCGATCGGCACCCCGAGCTTCACTTCATCCTGTTCGGCGACGAGGCGGTGGTGCGTCCCCTCGTCGAGGCCGAGCCGCGCCTGAAGGGCGCCGTCGAGATCCGCCACACCACCGTCGCCGTTGCCATGGACGACAAGCCGAGCCAGGCGGTGCGCCAGGGCCGGGGCAAATCCTCGATGTGGCGGGCGATCCAGGCGGTGCGGGACGGCGAGGCCCAGGCCGCGGTCTCCGCCGGCAATACCGGCGCCCTGATGGCGATGTCGAAGATCTGCCTGAAGACCATGGCCGGCATCGAGCGCCCGGCCATCGCCTGCCTGTGGCCGACGGTGCGCGGCGAGAGCGTGGTGCTCGATGTCGGCGCCACCATCGGCACGGATGCCGAGCATCTGGTCGAGATGGCGGTGATGGGCTCGGCCATGGCACGCATCGTCCTCGACGTCGAGCGGCCGACGGTGGGCCTGCTCAATGTCGGCACCGAGGAGATGAAGGGCAACGAGGCCGTCAAGGAGGCCGCCCGCCTGCTGCGCGAGGCGGAGCCGGCCAACTTCACCTATCACGGCTTCGTCGAGGGCACCGACCTCGGCCGCGGCACCACCGACGTGGTGGTGACGGAGGGCTTCACCGGCAACATCGCCCTGAAGACGGCGGAGGGCACGGCCAAGCAGATCGCCTCCTACCTCAAGGCGGCGATGGGGCGGACGCTCTCGGCCAAGATCGGCTACCTGTTCGCGCGCCAAGCCTTCGCGGCCCTGCGCGAGAAGATGAATCCGAGCCGGGCCAATGGCGGCGTGTTCCTCGGGCTCGAGGGCATCGTCATCAAGAGCCACGGCTCGGAGAATGCGCAGGGCTTCGCGGCGGCGGTCGATCTTGCCCACGACATGGCGCGCTACGACCTGATGCGGACGATTCGCGACATGCTGGAACAGACGCCGTCGGTCGCCGCCGGCGTGAGCGTCGGGCTCGATGCCAGCGTGGCACAGAAGTGAGCCCGGCACGGACGTTGAGAAAAGGGTCGGATCTGATGGCGCATCGGCGCTCCGTCGTGGTCGGTTGCGGGGCGTACCTGCCCGACACCGTCGTCACGAACACAGACCTCGCCGAGCGCGGGATCGAGACCTCCGACGAGTGGATCGTCCAGCGAACCGGCATCCGCCAGCGCCACATCGCGCGTCCGGACGAAACGACGTCGGTGCTCGGCACCCGCGCGGCGCTGGCGGCACTCGACGAGGCCGGGCTCTCGCCCGCCGATATCGACCTCGTGATCTGCGCGACCTCGACGCCCGACCACACCTTCCCCTCGACCGCCACCCAGATCCAGGCGGCGCTCGGGATTGAGGGCGGCTTCGCCTTCGATCTCCAGGCGGTCTGCGCCGGCTTCGTCTACGCGGTGGCCACCGCCGACCGCTTCCTGACGACCGGCGGCGCAAGGCGCGCGCTGGTCGTCGGCGCCGAGACCTTCTCGCGGTTGCTGGACTGGGAGGATCGCACCACCTGCGTCCTGTTCGGTGACGGAGCGGGCGCCATCGTGCTCGAGGCCCGCGAGGGGGACGGCACCAACGCCGACCGCGGCGTCCTGTCGAGCTGCCTGCGCTCGGACGGGCGCCACCGGGCCAAGCTCTACGTCGATGGCGGCCCCGGCTCGACCGGCACCACCGGCAAGCTGCGGATGGAGGGCCGCGAGGTGTTCCGCTTCGCTGTCGGCTCGGTGACCGACGTGATCGAGGAAGCGTTCCGCGCCTCCGGCACCACGGCGGACGACCTCGCGTGGTTCGTGCCGCATCAGGCCAACCGACGCATCATCGAGGCGTCGGCCGACAAGCTCGGCATCGCCCGCGAGAAGGTCGTGCTCACCGTCGATCGCCACGGCAACACCTCGGCCGCCTCGATTCCCCTCGCGCTGGACGCCGCCCGCCGCGACGGGCGCATCCGCGAGGGCGACCTCGTGATGATCGAGGCGATCGGCGGCGGCTTCACCTGGGGCGCCGCCCTGATCCGCTGGTAGGCGAAGCGTGCCGGATCGGGCCCGGGTTTTCTGTCAACCACAAGGTTCTGTTGACCGTCGTCCCTCTGCCGATTAGCGTGTTCGATCATAGAGATACACGACGAGATCCTGTTGTCGGGGAGCTCGCGCGGCATTTGAGCGGAGCCAGCGTCCGGGCGTCCTGAAAAGGACGGTGCGGAGGCAAAAAACTCGGCCGGAAGGGGGAGCGCATGGCGGGCAAGACGGTCACACGCGCCGATTTGAGCGAGGCCGTTTACCAGCAGGTCGGCCTGTCGCGGGCCGAATCGGCCGCCCTGGTCGAGACGGTGCTCGGCGAGATCTGCAACTGCCTGTCGTCGGGCGAGACGGTGAAGCTGTCCTCGTTCGGCTCCTTCGTCGTCCGTTCCAAGGGGAAGCGCATCGGCCGCAACCCGAAGACCGGCGTCGAGGTCGAGATCGAGCCGCGGCAGGTCATGGTATTCAAGCCGTCGAACGTGCTCAAGGCGCGCATCAACGGCGGCCACGTCAACGGGCTCGACACGGACGACGACGATTGATTCGGCCGGACCGGCCCGGTCCGCTTCCGCGCATATCGGTTTGAGGCGCTGCCATAGGACTGCCGATCATGGGACTGCCGATGGAATCGTCCGCTCTCGAATCGACCGCCGACGAGGAGCGCGGCGAGAAGAGCCCCGGAGCCTTCCGCACCATCACCGAGGTCTCCGAGGATCTCGGTGTGCCCCAGCATGTTCTGCGCTTCTGGGAGAGCCGGTTCAGCCAGATCAAGCCGATGAAGCGCGCCGGCGGGCGACGCTACTACCGGCCCGACGACGTCGATCTCCTCAAAGGCGTTCGGCGGCTGCTGCACGGGCAGGGCTACACGATCCGCGGGGCGCAGCGCGTCCTCAAGGAGAACGGCGTGCGTTTCGTCCAGGCGCTCGGCCGAGGCGAGGTGGAGGTCGGCGCGCCGACCGGCGCCGACCGGGACGAGGAGAGCGTCGAGGCCGCCGCCGCCGATCGCCGCTCCCTCGAAGGAGCGCTCGCCGAACTGCGCGCCTGCCGAGCCCTGCTCGCGGGGCTCGACGAGGCGGGTCACGACGCGGCCTGAAGCCGCCCGTAACTCGCTTGCGCGCAAGGCATTGGCCGGCCTTGCGGATTTTCGCTCGTTGCGGCGCCTTCGCGCATCGAACGGAGCTGAACTTTACCGGCGGATCGGCGTTGAGGCGCCATGGCCCCCCCTCGATCCCGGATGTCTCCGACCCAGGAACTCATCGCCCGCGTCATGCGGATCGTGCGCGCTTGCCCGGAAGCCGCCAGCGAGGTTCTGGAACTGATGTTCCTCGTCAGCCAGATCGAGGCCTCGACCACGGTGGACCGGGAGTACCGGGACGCGCGGCGGGTCATCAGCCGTCTGCGGGCGCCGCTGTGGGACATGGGCCCGGCCGATCGGGAGACCCTGCTCAAGGCTGCCGACACGATCCGCCGGGTCTGCGACCTGGCCGACGGGGACATCCCGTCCGCGCCCTTCGCCGATCTCGGCGAGCGCGAGCGCGTCGAGAGGGCGCTGACTCAGGCGCTGGCGGGTCAGCTCGACGAGGCGCAGATCGCCCGGGTGGCCGGCACCGTCGCGGCCGCGCTGCAGCACTGATCGGCCGTCGGGTTCAGCAAGTTTCGAGAAGGCAAGCCTCGACGCGGGCTCGGGACCTCCCCACATCTTCGCCTACGCCCTGCGGCGCGGAGGCCGGATCGTCCGGCCGCTGGACTGCGGTTCGCGAGACGACGCTCAAGGAAACGCCGATGGATCTGCCGACCTCTTCCGCCAAGCCGATCGCGATGCGGCCCGCTGCCCTCGCCGCCGCCATCGCGGCCTCGTGGCTCTGCCTTGCCGGACCGACCCTCGCGCAGACCACCGTTACCCGCAGCGAGACCGTGCCGGCCGGCAAGCAGGCCCGCCTCGTCATCGTGCCGAACCTGAAGAAGGATTGCTCGCTCGGCCCGATGCCCGAGATCAAGGTGGTGACGCCGCCGACATCCGGGTCGCTCATCACCAAGGCCGGCAAGCTGAAGACCCCGGCCAAGTACCGCTGTCCCAACAAGGATGCCGAGGTCCAGGCGATCTTCTATCAGCCCAACAGCGGCTATACCGGCTCCGACGGCGTCGTGGTCGAGATCAAGAATGCCGATGGCGAGGTCGAGAAACGCGACATCCGCATCACCGTCGACAAGGGCGACAAGCCCAAGGACGAGAAGAAGAGCGGCACCGATCTCTGATCCGGAAGATCCCTGCGCGCGGGTACGCTGCGCCGCAGCAATTTCGGCTGATTCTGGAAGCCTCCGGCCGTGGGCCGGGGGCGGCCCTCCCTTATACGAAGTCGGTTAAGCTTGCGCTAAATCCCGGCCAGCTCTGAGTGTGTCCCGTTTCACACGCAGGACGGGCCTCCTGTGGGCGGTGCGACAAAACCCGCAATGTCGGTTGCGTTCGACCCGAGACAGGATGAAGCTGTCATCAGCCTGAAGGGGGTGTTCGAATGCCGCTGCACTCGACGAACGACCTGTTCCAGAGCTTCGCTCGCGGCTATGAAGCGCGCCGCGACACGGAGATGACGCTCTCCGAGTATCTCGAGGCGTGCCGCGACAATCCGCTGATGTACGCCTCCGCCGCCGAACGCATCCTCGATGCGATCGGCCAGCCGGAGATGGTGGATACCGCCCGGGACGCGCGTCTCGGCCGCGTCTTCATGAACCGGACGATCCGGGTCTATCCGGCCTTCGCCGAGTTCTACGGCATGGAAGAGACGATCGAGCGGATCGTCTCGTTCTTCCGCCATGCCGCTCAAGGGTTGGAGGAGCGCAAGCAGATCCTCTACCTGCTCGGCCCCGTCGGCGGCGGCAAGTCGTCGCTCGCCGAGCGCCTCAAGGCGCTGATGGAGGTCCATCCGATCTACGTGCTCAAGGCGGGCGACGAGATCTCGCCGGTCTTCGAGAGCCCGCTCGGGTTGTTCGATCCGGAAGCGATGGGCCGGGAGATCGAGGAGCGCTTCGGCATCCCGCGCCGCCGCCTCACCGGACTGATGAGCCCCTGGGCCCTCAAGCGCCTCGACGAGTTCGACGGCGACATCTCCCGCTTCAAGGTGATCAAGGTGCGACCCTCGCGCCTGCGCCAGATCGCCATCGCCAAGACCGAGCCGGGCGACGAGAACAACCAGGACATCTCCTCGCTCGTCGGCAAGGTCGACATCCGCCGCCTCGAGACGCTCTCCCAGGCCGATCCGGACGCCTATTCCTACTCGGGCGGGCTCAACCGGGCGAACCAGGGCGTTCTCGAATTCGTCGAGATGTTCAAGGCGCCGATCAAGATGCTGCACCCCCTGCTCACCGCGACGCAGGAGGGCAACTATGTCGGCACCGAGAATATCGGCGCGATCCCCTTCACGGGCGTGATCCTGGCGCACTCGAACGAGGCCGAGTGGCAGTCGTTCAAGACCAACAAGAACAACGAAGCCTTCATCGACCGGATCTACGTCATCAAGGTGCCCTACTGCCTCCGGGTGACGGAGGAGCAGCGCATCTACGAGAAGCTGATCTCGGGCTCGGAGCTGTCCACGGCGGCCTGCGCCCCGGGCACGCTGGAGATGCTGGCCCGCTTCTCGGTGCTCTCGCGGCTCCGCGAGCACGCCAACTCCAACCTGTTCTCGAAGATGCGGGTCTACGACGGCGAGAGCCTTCGCGAGGTCGATCCCCGCGCTCGCTCGATGCAGGAATACAAGGACACCGCCGGCGTCGACGAGGGCATGGACGGGATCTCGACCCGATTCGCCTTCAAGGTGCTGGCGGCGACCTTCAACCACGACACCACGGAGGTCTCGGCCGATCCGGTCCACCTGATGTACGTGCTGGAGCAGGCGATCCGGCGCGAACAGCTGCCGCCGGAGACCGAGAAGCGCTACATCGAGTTCATCAAGACCGAGTTGGCGCCGCGCTACGCCGAGTTCATCGGCCACGAGATCCAGAAGGCCTATCTCGAATCGTATCACGATTACGGGCAGAATCTGTTCGATCGCTACATCGACTACGCCGACGCCTGGATCGAGGATCAGGACTTCAAGGACGCCGAGACCGGCCAGCTCCTCAATCGCGAACTCCTGAATCAGGAGCTGACCAAGATCGAGAAGCCGGCCGGCATCGCCAACCCCAAGGATTTCCGCAACGAGGTGGTGAAGTTCGCCCTGCGCTCGCGGGCGCAGCACGGCGGCCGCAACCCGTCCTGGACCTCTTACGAAAAACTCCGCGAGGTGATCGAGCGGAGGATGTTCAGCCAAGTCGAGGAACTGCTGCCCGTAATCTCGTTTGGCTCAAAGAAGGACAGCGAGACCGAGAAGAAGCACGGCGAGTTCGTCGACCGGATGACCGACCGGGGCTACACCGAGCGGCAGGTTCGGCGGCTGGTGGAATGGTACATGCGCGTGAAGCAGGCGGGTTGAGGAGGGCTTCGGCCCTCCGGCATCCGCCGCACTTTCGCACCTTTGTCCCTCGACGAGGGACGTGAGACTAGGCGTTGAGCGACCCCGGATGCACATCGTCGACCGACGGCTCAATCCAGGTGGGAAGAGCCTCCCGAACCGCCAGCGCTTCCTGCGCCGGGTCAAGGACGTCGCGCAGCGCGCGGTTCGAGAATCCGCCCGCGAGAAGGACATCAAGGATCTCGGCAAGGACGGACGCATCTCCGTGCCGGGCGACGGGGTCCGCGAGCCGCGCTTCGCCCGCCAGCCGGGAACGGGCCATCAGGATTACATCCTGCCCGGCAACAAGACCTACGTGGAGGGTGACCGCATCGAACGCCCGCCGGGCGGCGGAGGGGGCGGCGGCGCCGGCGAGGGCGGAGAGGGCTCGGAGAACGGCGAGGACGCCTTCCACTTCGTCCTGACGCGGGAGGAGTTCCTCGACCTCTTCCTCGAAGACCTCGAACTGCCCGACCTCGCCAAGCGCCGCCTCGCGGTGGTGGAGACGGAAGGGCTGCGCCGGGCCGGCTACACGGTTTCGGGCTCGCCGGCGAACCTCGCCCTGTCGCGCACCCTGCGCAACTCGATGTCCCGGCGCATCGCCCTCAAGCGCCCCAAGCTGGAGGAAGTGGCGGCCCTGGAGGCCGAGATCGCCGCCGCCGAGGCCGCCGGCGATCCGCGCCTGCCCGACCTGACATCGAAGCTGATGGAGCTGCGCGAGCGCTCCAAGCGCATCCCCTACGTCGATCCGATCGACCTGCGCTTCCGCCGGTTCGAGCCCTATCCGAAGCCGATCGCCCAAGCCGTGATGTTCTGCCTGATGGACGTCTCGGGCTCGATGACCGAGCACATGAAGGATCTGGCCAAGCGCTTCTACATCCTGCTGCACATCTTCCTGACGCGCCGCTACAAGCACGTCGAGATCGTCTTCATCCGGCACACCGACAAGGCGACGGAGGTGGACGAGGAAACCTTCTTCGGCTCCCGCGAGACCGGCGGCACGCTGGTCTCTTCGGCGCTCGTCGAGATGAAGCGCATCGTCGCCGAGCGCTACTCGCCGGACGACTGGAACATCTATGCGGCCCAGGCGTCCGACGGCGACAACGTCTCCTCCGACGGGCCGACTTCGACGGAACTCCTGCGCGCGCACATCCTGCCCGCCTGCCAGCACTTCGCCTATCTCGAAGTCGGCGACGAGAACGGTCCGCGCGCCGGCTTCGTCGAGCACCGCACCACCCTGTGGCGGACCTACGAGGCCCTGGCTAAGGCCGGCGAGCCCCTCGCCATGCGCAAGGTGAACCACCGCCGCGACATCTATCCCGTGTTCCGCGAGCTGTTCGGCCGCAAGGATGCGCGGGCGGAGGCGTAGCGAATAACCTCCTCGCGAGGGGAGGAGAGACAGCGTCGAAGAGAAGGGCCGACATGGTCGCGAGCCTGAGCCGCACGAAGTCCACAGCCCCGGCACCGGGCGAATTGCTGTTTTCCGGCAACGACTGGGACTTCGAGACGATCCGGCGCATCCACGATGCCTGCGAGGCGGTGGCCGGGCCGGAGCTCGGCCTGTCGTGGTATCCGAACCAGATCGAGATCATCACCGCCGAGCAGATGCTCGACGCCTATGCCTCGATCGGCATGCCGCTGTTCTACAAGCACTGGTCCTTCGGCAAGCACTTTGCCCAGCAGGAGGCGAGCTACCGCCGCGGCCTGATGGGGCTCGCCTACGAGATCGTCATCAACTCCGATCCGTGCATCTCCTACGTCATGGAGGAGAACACGGCGACGATGCAGACGCTGGTGATCGCCCACGCCGCCTTCGGCCACAACCACTTCTTCAAGAACAACTACCTGTTCCGCCAGTGGACGGACGCCGAGGGCATCCTCGACTATCTCGATTTCGCCAAGGGCTACATCGCCCGCTGCGAGGAGCGCTACGGCCATCAGGCGGTGGAGCACGTGCTCGACGCGGCCCACGCCCTGATGAGCCAGGGCGTCCACCGCTACCCCCGCAAGAAGCGGCCGGACCTGGCGAGCGAGCAGCGGCGCGAGCGCGAGCGCGAGGAGCACGGCGAGCAGATCTACAACGATCTCTGGCGCACCCTGCCGGCCAAGGCCGGCGGGCAGAAGGGCGATCCGGCGCTGGAGCGGCGCCGGGCGCTGCTCGAACTGCCGCAGGAGAACATCCTCTACTTCCTGGAGAAGGTGGCCCCGCGGCTGCGGCCCTGGCAGCGCGAGATCCTGCGGATCGTGCGCCTCGTCGCGCAGTACTTCTACCCGCAGCGCCAGACCAAGGTGATGAACGAGGGCTGCGCCACCTATTGCCACTACCGCATCATGAACGCGCTCTCGCAGAAGGGGCAGCTCAGCGAGGCGGCCTATCTCGAGTTCCTGACCTCGCACACCAACGTCATCCGCCAGCCGAACTTCGACGACCGTTCCTTCGGGGGTCACAACCCGTATGCGCTGGGCTTTGCCATGATGCAGGACATCGCCCGCATCGTCGAGCAGCCAAGCCAAGAGGATCGGGAGTGGTTCCCCGACATCGCCGGCACCGGCGACGCCATGGCGGTCTTGCGCGACTGCTGGGAGAATTACCGCGACGAGAGCTTCATCGCGCAGTTCCTCTCGCCGAAGCTGATGCGCGACATGCGCCTGTTCCACGTCGTGGACGATCCCGACGAGCCCGAGATGCGGGTCGAGGCGATCCACGACGAGCGCGGCTATCGCAAGATGCGCCGCTCCTTCGCCCGCCAGTACGACGTGGCCTGGCTCGACCCCGATATCGAGGTGGTGGACGTTGATCTGGAGGGCGACCGCCGGCTCATCCTCCACCACAAGGCGCTCAACCGCATCACCCTGCAGCGGGAGGATGCCCGGCGCGTGCTCCAGCACCTCGCGGATCTGTGGGGCTACGACGCGGTGCTCAAGGAGGTCGATCCGGCGAGCGGCGCGGTGCTGGTCGAGCACACCGCGAGCGCGCGGCCGATCTTCTTCTGAGCCCGTCCTCGCCGCTTCCGTCCTGGCGCGGCGGCGCCGAAGCAATCCAGGGCGCGACCCTTTCCTGAGGGGACGCGCTTCCGAAACGCTTCGCCGTCGCTCTATGACGGGGAGTGGATGAAGCAAACCTTCAGAGCGAGAGGATCGCGGCCCCCGCATCGCGCTCCTGCGCCGTGAAGCGGACGCGGCCTCCGTCCAGCACGGCGCCGCCGCCCGCGATCAGGGCGAGCGCGGCCGGGTAGAGCCGGTGCTCCTGCACGATCACCCGGGCGCTCAGCGTGTCGGCGTCGTCGCCCGGCAGCACCGGCACGGCGGCCTGCGCCACGATCGGCCCGGCATCGAGCTCCGGCACCACGTAGTGCACGGTGCAGCCGTGAAGGCGCACCCCCGCCTCCAGGGCGCGCTCGTGGGTGTGGGTGCCCTTGAACAGCGGCAGCAGCGAGGGGTGGATGTTGATCATCCGGCCCGCCCACGCCTCCACGAAGGCGTCGGTCAGAATGCGCATGAAGCCGGCGAGCACGATCAGCTCGACCCCGGCGGCCTCGAGTTCCGCCTGGAGCGCGGCATCGAAACGCGCCCGGTCGGGGAACGCCTTGTGATCGATGGCGCTGGCCGGAATGCCCGCCTCCCGTGCCCGGACGAGGCCGGCGGCATCGGGGCGGTTCGAGAGCACGAGCACGATCTCGGCCGGATAGTCCGGGGCGCGCGCCGCTTCGATCAGCGAGACCATGTTCGAGCCGCGGCCCGAAATCAGGATCGCGATGCGCTTCTTCCGGATCGGAGCGCTCACAGGGCGAGCTGCCCCGTGAACGTCACCGCCTCCGCCCCGCGCTCGGTGATGCGCCCGAGCCGGACCGGTGCCTCGCCGGCCTCGGCCAGAGCGTCCGCCACGGCGTCGGCGGCGTCGGCGGCGGCGACCACCACCATGCCGATGCCGCAGTTGAAGGTGCGCAGCATCTCGTGCTCCGCGACGCCGCCCTCGCGCGCCAGCCAGCCGAAGACCGGCGGCACGGCGATGGCGGACAGGTCGATGTCGATGCCGACACCGTCGGGCAGGACGCGGGGGAGGTTGTCGGGGAAGCCGCCGCCGGTGATGTGGGCAAGCGCCTTGATCCCGCCGGCCCGCTTCAGGGCGGCGAGCAGCGGCTTCACGTAGATCCGGGTGGGCTCCAGCAGCGCCTCGCCGAGGCTGCGGCCGGGGGCGAAGGGGGCGTCGGCGTCCCACGGCAGTCCGGTCCTGGCCACGATCCGCCGCACCAGCGAGAAGCCGTTCGAGTGGACGCCCGAGGAGGGCAGGCCGAGCACGACGTCGCCGGGCAGGATGCCGGGGCGCGGCAGCAGCGTGCCGCGCTCGGCCGCGCCGACCGAGAAGCCGGCGAGATCGTAGTCGGACCCGTCGTAGAGGCCCGGCATCTCGGCGGTCTCGCCGCCGATCAGGGCGCAGCCCGCCTGCCGGCAGCCTTCGGCGATGCCGCGGACGATGTCGGCGCCGACGCCGGGCACCAGTTTGCCGGTGGCGTAGTAGTCGAGGAAGAACAGAGGCTCGGCACCCTGGACGATGATGTCGTTGACGCACATCGCCACGAGGTCGATGCCGATCGTGTCGTGGCGTCCCGTTTCGATCGCGATCTTCACCTTGGTGCCGACGCCGTCATTGGCGGCGACCAGGATCGCGTCCTTGAAGCCGGCGGCCTTGAGATCGAACAGGCCGCCGAAGCCGCCGATCTCGGCGTCCGCCCCCGGCCGGCGCGTGGAGCGCACCAGCGGCTTGATCGTCTCCACGAGCGCGTTGCCCGCGTCGATATCGACGCCGGCCTGCGCGTAGGTGAGCCCGTTCCCGTCCTGCGCCGTCATCGCCGCCCCGTCGTCCGGTCTGTGCTGGTCATCTGGCTGATCATGCGGAAACCCGCTGCCACATCGCGCCGCGATTGACCACTGCCGCCGGTGCGAGGCAGTGGGTTCGGCACAGCATCATGTTTCGCCGGATGCGGAAAGGGGCCGCGAACGGAGCCGCCCGGTTCCTTGCGGGCCGTGCCTTGACCCGGACCGTCACGCTTCCCACTGTCCGTGCCGGCCGACGGAAAGGAAGAGACCTCGATGCGCAGCCGAGCAATCATCGGGCTCTCGATCCTCGCGGTCCTCATCTTCCTGCTCTACGAACTGCGCGAGGTGATGCTGCCCTTCGTGGCGGGGCTGGCGCTCGCCTACCTGCTCGATCCGCTCGCCGACCGGCTGGAGCGGCTCGGCCTCGGCCGGCTCGCCGCGACCCTGCTGATCCTGGCGGGCTTCGTCGTCGGGTTCGTGCTGCTGCTCATCATCGTGGTGCCGCTCGCCGCCGGCCAGATCGCCTCTCTGGTCAACGCCCTGCCGACCATGGTGGGCAAGCTGCAGAGCATCCTCGTCGAGCGTGCCGGCCCGCTGCTTCAGCGCGTCGGCGGAACGGAGGTGGTCAGCGAGCTGCAATCCTCCGTCGGCACGCTGGTGGGGCAGGGCGGGACATGGTTCCTCGCCTTCCTCAAATCGCTCTGGACCGGGAGCCAGGCGCTGGTCTCGATCGCCTCGCTGCTCGTCGTCACGCCGGTCGTCGCCTTCTACGTGCTGCACGACTGGGACCGGATGATCGCCACCCTCGACAGCTGGGTGCCGCCGCGCCACCGCCCGACCGCGCGGCGTCTCGCGGGCGAGATCGACGGGGCGGTGACCGGCTTCGTGCGCGGCCAGAGCCTCGTCTGCCTGATCCTCGGCTCGTTCTACGCGGTCGGCCTGTTCCTCGTCGGGCTGAACTTCGGCGTCCTGATCGGGATGATCTCGGGGCTCCTCACCTTCATCCCCTATGTCGGTACGCTCACCGGCTTCATGCTCTCCGTCGGTGTCGCCCTGGTGCAATGGTGGCCCTCGGGCGACTGGCTGCATATCGGGCTCACCGTCGGCATCTTTCTCGTCGGGCAGTTCCTGGAGGGCAACGTGATCTCGCCCAAGCTCGTGGGCGACTCGGTCGGCCTCCATCCGGTCTGGCTGATGTTCGCGCTGCTGGCCTTCGGCTCGCTGTTCGGCTTCCTCGGGCTGCTGCTCGCCGTGCCGGTCGCCGCCTCCATCGGCGTCGTCGTGCGCTTCGGCATCGAGCGCTATCTCGAGAGCCGGCTCTATCGGGGCGAGGAGCCCGTGCTGATCATGGACCGGGACAAGTGAGGCTGCCTCCGCTCCGAGCCGAGCCGAACCGTTCCCAAGGCGAGAGCGAACGATGCGTCCCGAATTGGCAGACCCCTTTCCCGATGCGCTGCGCCTGAGGCGCGCGATCCGTGCCGCGAGGGAGCTCTACACCCGGCACGAGGCGGGGCAGCCGACCCGCGAGGCGCTGGAGGCCTTTTCCCGGCTCGTGGGCGTGAAGGTCGGCGCCGCCGATCTCGACGGGGCCTTCGGATCGGTCGATCCGGACACCTTCGCCAAGCGGCACCTGCTCTCGCCCGACCGCGTCCACGGCGATCTCGACCGGGACGAGATGGTGGAACTGGTCGAGCGGATCATGGCCGCGGAGGGCGGGGAGTTCGAGCTGGAATACTCGCTCGCTTGCATCGCCCGCAGCAGCGGCAATCCCGACATCTCCGCGTTCATCTTCTCTCGGGCAGGCGAATCGGCCGGCGCGGACGAGATCGTCGCCCGGGCGATCCGGGATGCGGGGGCAGCCGTCATCGCTCTCCCGCCCCCGCGCGGCTGAGGCGCCGCTCCCCGTCGATCCGCAAGGACGCGGCCGTGCCTCCCTGTGTATGCTGAGCCCCATGCGCGACACCGCTCCCCCCAAGCAGCTCACCTTCGACCTGCCGCTCGACCCGCGCTACGGCGCCGAGGATTTCCTCGTCAGCCCCTCCAACGAGGAGGCCTATGCGCTGATCGAGGCGTGGCCCGATTGGCCCGACACCGTGTTCCTGCTGCGCGGGCCGCCCGGCAGCGGCAAGAGCCATCTCGCCTCGATCTGGGCGACGCGGGCGCAGGCCTGGACGGTCTCCGCCGCGGATGTCGGCGGGAGCAACGTCTCCCACCTCATCTCCAACGGCGCCCTCGTGATCGAGGACGTGGACCGCGAGGCCGGCCGCGACGAGGCGGCCCTGTTCCACCTGCTCAACCTCGCCCGCGAGCGGCGCTTTCCGGTGCTGCTCACGGCCTGCGGAGGAGTGGACGGCTTCGGCCTGAGGGTCGCCGACCTGCGCTCGCGGCTGCGGCTCGCGCCCGGCGCCGAGATCGGTCCGCCGGACGACGCGCTGCTGAAGGCGGTCATCGTCAAGCTGTTCGCCGACCGGCAGCTCGGGATCGACACCTCGGTGGTCGACGCTCTGGCCCTGCGGATCGATCGCTCGCTCGCCCGCGTCCGCGAGGTCGTGGCCGAACTCGATCGCGATGCGCTCGGTCGCCGCCGCCGCATCACCCGCCCGCTGGCCCTCGCCGTCCTCGAGCGGATGGAGGCGGCCGACGGGCGCCAGGAGGCGGGCGAGGAAGCTCAAGATGCGGAAGCCCAGGATTCGGAAGCCCAAGACGCGAAAGGTCGGGATGCGGATCCGCCGGACGAGGGCGTCGTGTGAGCCCGGGACGGTTGTCACGAAACCGTCAAACAGGTTCGATGCCCCTATGCTAGGGAGCCGCGCCGGAACGAAGCGTTCTCGGACTGAGGCGGGGGCCGCTTCGTCGCGAGGGTGCGCCACGATGCATGGATCGGAGCCGTTCCCGGTCGCATTGTGATCGGTAGGGCCTGCGAGGCGGAAGGGAGTCAGGGCGTTGTCGGAAGTGGAGTCGGATGCCGTCGTCCGGAACGCGGAGATGACCGAGGCCGAAGAAACGAGTCTCGCCACCGAGCGGGGGGTGCGCAGCGAATCCGCCCGCGCCCGCACCGCCCGCGCCGCCCGCATCCTCGCCGCGGAAAAGGCCGCCGAGAAGCCGGCCGAGCCCGTTGCGGAGAGGGAGGGTGCCGCAGCCGAGGCCGCCCGCGAGCCGGTGCTGGAGGCCGGCCGGTCGCTGCGCCACTCGCCCGAGCGTTTCGTGAATCGTGAGCTGTCCTGGCTCCAGTTCAACCGCCGGGTGCTGGAGGAATCCGCCAACCCGAACCATCCGCTGCTGGAGCAGCTTCGCTTCCTCTCGATCTCGGCCAACAACCTCGACGAGTTCTTCATGGTGCGGGTGGCCGGCCTGCACGATCAGGTTCGTGCCGGGCTCGTCGTGCCCTCGCAGGACGGACTGACCCCCTCCGAGCAGCTCGCGCGCATCGGCAACGAGGTCTCGCGGCTGGCCCTCGACCAGCAGGAGCGCTGGCGGGCGCTGCGGGAGGAGCTGAACGCCAGTGGCATCCATCTGGCCGATCCGTCCGAGCTGTCGGACGAGCACCTCGCCTGGCTCGACGACTACTTCCTGTCCTACATCTTCCCGGTGCTGACGCCGCTCGCCATCGACCCGGCGCACCCTTTCCCGTTCATCCCCAATCTCGGCTTCACTGTCGCGCTGATGATGGTGCGCCCGCGCGACGGGCGCACCCTGCGTGCCCTGATCCGCCTGCCGTCCCTGCTCGACCGCTTCGTCCGCCTGCCCGACGTGGCCGGCGACGGCACCGCCCGTTTCATCGCGATCGAGCAGGTGATCGCGAAATACGCGAGCCGGCTCTTCCCCGGCTACTCGCTGAAGGGGCAGGGCGCCTTCCGTGTCGTGCGCGACTCCGATCTCGAGATCGAGGAGGAGGCGGAGGACCTCGTCCTGCACTTCGAATCGGCGATCAAGCGCCGCCGCCGCGGCGTCGTCATCCGCCTTGAGATCGAGGCGGGCATGACGGAGGAGCTGCGCGCCTTCGTCGCCGACGAACTGGAGATTGCCCCCGATTCGGTCTTCGTGGTCGAGGGAATGCTCGCGCTCAACGAGCTGTCGCAGATCGTCGGGATCGACCGGCCGGACCTCAAGTTCAAGCCCTACAATCCGCGCTTCCCCGAGCGGATTCGCGAATCGGGCGGCGACGTCTTCGCCGCGATCCGGCAGAAGGACTTCATCGTCCACCACCCCTACGAGTCGTTCGATTCGGTGGTGCAGTTTCTGGGTCAGGCCGCCCGGGACCCCAACGTGGTGGCGATCAAGCAGACGCTCTACCGCACCTCCTCCAACTCGCCGATCGTCGCCGCGCTGGCGGAGGCCGCCGAGGCCGGCAAGTCGGTCACCGCGCTGGTCGAGCTGAAGGCCCGCTTCGACGAGGAGGCCAATATCCGCTGGGCGCGCAACCTGGAGAAAGCGGGCGCGCAGGTGGTGTTCGGCTTCGTCGAATTGAAGACCCACGCCAAGCTGTCGATGGTGGTGCGCCGCGAGGGCGACCGCCTAGTGACCTACTGCCATCTCGGAACCGGCAACTACCACCCGATCACCGCCCGGATCTACACCGACCTCTCCTTCTTCACCGCCGATCCGGCCATCGCCCGGGACGTCTCGCGCATCTTCAACTTCGTCACCGGCTATGCCGAGCCGGCGGAGCTGGAGCGCATGGCGGTCTCGCCGCTGACCCTGAAGCCGCGCCTCCTGCAGCACATCGAGGAGGAGATCGCCCATGCCCGGGCCGGACGTCCGGCGGCGATCTGGATCAAGTGCAACTCGCTGGTCGATCCGCAGATCATCGACGCGCTCTACGACGCGAGCCAGGAGGGCGTGCAGATCGACTGCATCGTGCGCGGCATCTGCTGCCTGCGGCCCGGCATCCCGGGCCTGTCCGACACGATCCGGGTGAAGTCGATCGTCGGGCGCTTCCTCGAGCACGAGCGTGT
Source organism: Methylorubrum rhodesianum (assembly GCF_014199985.1). Taxonomy (GTDB): domain Bacteria; phylum Pseudomonadota; class Alphaproteobacteria; order Rhizobiales; family Beijerinckiaceae; genus Methylobacterium; species Methylobacterium rhodesianum. Next base: position 26,159 of record NZ_JACHOS010000018.1, read on the forward strand.
CTACGCCTTCGGCAACGGCGCCGGGCTGCCGCACCCGAAGGCCACCGTCTACATCTCCTCGGCCGACCTGATGCAGCGCAACCTCGACCGGCGGGTCGAGGCGCTGCTGCCGATCACGAACCCGACTGTGCATCAGCAGGTGCTCGACCAGATCATGCTGGCCAACCTTCTCGACAACCGGCAGAGCTGGCGTGTACTGGCATCGGGTGCGAGCGAGCGGATCAGCCCCGCGGAAGGGGAGGAGCCGTTCAATGCGCACAAGTATTTCATGACGAATCCGAGCCTATCCGGGCGCGGCAAGTCGTCGAAGAAATCAAGTCCGCGGGCGCTCAGCCGCCGCGCCCAGCGGTCCTGATTGCGGGGTCGGCCTCCCGGCCCCATCATCGTGAGCGCCCCGTCCGCGGGGCGCCTCCCTGACACGGGGGCTGCATGGGTCCGACACGTCCTCACCTGACGCTCGCCCACTCCGCCGAACGGCCGGCTCCGATGATCACTGGCATGACGTTCGAACCCGTCGCGATCATTGATATCGGTTCGAATTCCGTGCGGCTCGTCGCCTATGACGGCTTCCAGCGCGCCCCGACGCCGCTCTACAACGAGAAGGTCCTGTGCGGTCTCGGCCGCAGCGTCTTCTCCACCGGCCGCCTCAACGAGGATTCGGTGCAGCGGGCGCTCACGGCGCTCCGCCGCTTCCGCGTCCTGTGCGACACGATGCGGGTCTCGCGCACCTTCGTCCTGGCCACCGCCGCTGCCCGGGATGCCGCCAACGGCCCGGCCTTCCTGGAGGCGGCGCGCGAGGCGCTGGGCCAGGAGATCGAGCTCCTCTCCGGCCGGCGCGAGGCGGAGCTGTCGGCGCTCGGTGTCGTCTCCGGCTTCTACGCACCCGACGGCGTGGTGGGCGATCTCGGCGGCGGCTCGCTCGAACTCGTCGACGTCAAGGGCACCACGGTCGGCCAGGGCGTGACCATGCCGCTCGGCGGGCTGGCGCTCCAGGATCTCTCCGAGGGCTCCCTCAAGAAGGCGCGCAAGATCGCCCGGGAGCATCTGAAGAAGGCCGAGCCGCAGCTCGACACCCTGCGCGGGCGCAGTTTCTACGCCGTCGGCGGCACGTGGCGGGCGCTGGCCCGCCTGCATCAGGCCGCCCGGCAATACCCGCTCCACGTCATGCACGGCTACACGGTTGAGCCCTCCGACGAACTGAGCTTCCTCGAAATGGTCGAGCAGACCGATGCCGCGACCCTGCAGGAGGTCGAGAGCATCTCCGAGGCGCGCCGGCCGCTTCTGGCCTTCGGTGCGGTGGTGCTCGAAGAGATCATCCGGCTGGGCCGGCCCCGCGAGATCGCAATCTCCGCCTTCGGCGTGCGCGAGGGCCTGCTGTTCGAACAGCTCGACCGCGAGACCCGCCTCACCGACCCGCTGATCGTCTCGGCCCAGGAATTGAACGGGCAGCGCGCCCGCTCGCCCGATCACGGCGAGGAACTGCGCGACTGGACCGACCACTTCATCACCACCCTCGACGGCCCCGAGACCGCGGGTGAGCGCCGCTTGCGCCACGCGGCCTGCCTGCTCTCCGATATCGGCTGGCGGGCGCATCCCGATTACCGCGGCGAGCAGAGCCTCAACGTGCTCGCCAACGCCGCCTTTGCCGGCATCGACCATCCCGGCCGCGCCTATCTCGCCCTGTCGGGCTACTTCCGCCACGAGGGCGTGGCGCCGGAGAAGGCGAGCCCGACCCTGCGCGCGCTCGCCGGTCCGCGCCTGTTCGACCGCGCCCGTCTCGTCGGCGCGCTGATGCGCGTCGCCTTCCCGATCTCGGCCGGAATGGCCGGACCGCTCAAGCGGATGCCGGTGGCGGTAGAGGACGGCAAGGTGGTGCTGCGCCTGCCCGCCGACCGGGCCGAGCTCAACGGCGAGCGCCTGCTGAGCCGCGTGCGGGGTCTGGGCCGCGTGGTCGGCCTCGACGGGCGCGTCGAGATCGTCTGAGATCCCGGCGGGGAACCGCCGCAAACGGGTTTCCCGGACACCGGCTCGCCGTCCTCGCGGATGCCTCTGGAGGATTTTCGACGGGTCGTTCGGAGCGAGGATCGACGAGGCCGGTCAGCGCCTCGCATTCGAGCAAGGTCTCGCTGTCGACCGCGTACATCCCGTCGTGGTCGTCACGCCAACGCGTCGGCACAGCGGGATAGGCTCTCTCCCGCGGTTCCCGGTACGGCCCGCGAGCCGCGCTCCAACCCTTGGTTCATGTCGCGGTGGGTTCCCGACCACCGCGGCCGGCTCAGCCCGACAGGCGGGTATGGGCGATCGCGATCTCCCGCTCGGCATCGGCCATCAGGTAGGCGATGCGGGACCCATCGAGGTTGGCGTCGGTCAGGCGCTGGCGCAGGTCGGCCTCGTAGCTCTTCTGCTCGGCGCGCCGCGGGGGCGGCAGCAGACGCAGCAGCATCGGGCTGGCGATCTCGCTGCGCACGAGGCCGCGATGATTGGCGAGCCGGCGCAGGCTGCTGGCGAGATCCTCGAGCTTCGATTCCGGCAGGTACTGGCGGGCGGAAGCGCGGGCTCTGCCGGCGTGAGACATGGAGCGACCTCTGTTGGACAACTGGCGAAATATTGCCCGCGAGTGGTTCGCTTTCCCTTGAGAAAGACCGTTAACGGCACTCCGGCACAGGGCCGGGTGACCTCTTCGGCCTGACGGGAGCCGAATAGGTGGGCCTTGCGCCGGGATCGCGGTTCCTGTTCCCCGCGCTCCCGACGCACCGGCAGCCGCTCGGCCCACTGAGCGTCACAGGAACGGCGCAGAGAACTGGTCCGCACCGCCCCGTCACTGCCGGCCCCGCCGCCACGCAGGCCCGAGAGGGCTCGCGAAACCATCGGGCGCATCGGCCGCGGGGAGGGCCGATGTAGAGGCCCGCGCCGCCGCGGGCAACCGCGCCCTGACGCCGCTGCCCTACCGGCAATGCATTGCCAAAACGATCGGAGCGCCGCTTACCGCAGCGAGCCGCAGAAGCGCTGGATGCGCCGGCAGGCCTCCTCCAGGGTCTTGTTGGAGGTGGCGTAGGAGATGCGCAGGTTCGGGCCGAGGCCGAAGGCCGAGCCGTGCACCGCGGCGACACCCTCCGCCTGGAGCAGCTCGGTGACGAAATCCTCGTCCGTGGCGATGGTCTTGCCGGTCTCGGTGGTCTTGCCGATCAGATCGGCGCAGGACGGATAGACGTAGAACGCGCCCTCCGGCACCGGGCATTTCAGGCCGTTCGACTGGTTGAGCATCGAGACCACGAGGTCGCGCCGCTCCTGGAACGCGGCCTTGAACCGGGCGAGGTGCTCCTGCGTCCCGTCGAGCGCCGCCACCGCCGCCCATTGCGAGATCGAGGAGGCGCCCGAGGTCTGCTGGCCCTGCACGAAGTCCATCGCCTTGATGAGCTGTTCGGGGCCCGCGGCGTAGCCGATGCGCCAGCCGGTCATGGCGTAGGCCTTCGAGACGCCGTTCATGGTCAGCGTGCGCTCGTAGAGGCCCGGCTCGACCTGGGCCGGCGTGACGAACTCGAAGTCACCGTAGGTCAGGTGCTCGTACATGTCATCGGTGAGCACCCAGACCTGGGGATGGCGCATCAGCACGTCGGTGATCTTCTTCATCTCGTCGCGGGTGTAGGCGGCACCCGAGGGGTTGGACGGCGAGTTGAGGATGATCCACTTGGTCTTGGGGGTGATGACGCGTTCGAGATCCTCCGGCTGGAGCTTGAAGTCGTGCGCCATGTCGGTGTCGGCGAAGACGGGGGTGCCGCCGCACAGGATCACCATCTCGGGGTAGGAGACCCAGTAGGGACGCGGGATCACGACCTCGTCGCCGGGATTCAGGGTCGCCAGCAGCGCGTTGTAGATGACGTGCTTGCCGCCGGTGCCGACGATGGTCTGCGAGACCTTGTAGTCGAGCCCGTTCTCGCGCTTGAACTTCTTGACGATCGCCTCGCGCAGCGGATTGATGCCGGAGACCGGCGGGTACTTCGTCTCGCCGCGGCGGATCGCGTCGATCGCCGCCTCCTTGATGTGGTCGGGCGTGTCGAAGTCCGGCTCGCCCACCGAGAGGCTGATGACGTCGACGCCCGAGGCTTTCAGCTCACGGGCCTTCTGGGTCATCGCGATGGTCGCGGACGGCTTCACCCGCGAGAGGGCGTCGGCGAGAAAGCCCATGGAAGGTCTCCGAAAAGTGTGTTCGCGTGCGCGAGCGCCCGAAGGATGTCTCGGGCAAACGCGGCCCTCGTAATCTTGCGCCGCCGCACGGGCAAGCGCGGCGAGCGGGGGACTGTTCCCCGATTGGAGACCCCCTCCCGGATCGGCGCCCGCGAGAGACCCGCCGCGCGAGTCGGCGCCAAAGCTCTGCAATTTTTCTCAAGCTGGAGCGAAGAGTTTTTCAGGCGTACGCTGCCGGAGTTCTGCGGTATTGTTGACCGCAAGATGTGCAGTTTATTGCAGCGCGACAGCATATCGATGCGCTGCAATGAGAAATGCATGCAGAATTCGATTGGTGCTGCGGTGCTGGACATTGTCCGGATTTCGCGAGTCCACGATTCGATGTTGGGTGGAGACGGCGAAGGGCGGGATGCACCGTCCAGCCGGATGAGGCGAGCGGAGAACGTCGGTCCCATGAAAAAGAACAAGGTCATCACGGCGGAGGAAGCGATCGCGTTGGTTCGCGAGAACGACGTCCTGACCACGACCGGCTTCGTCCAGAGCTGCATCCCGGAGGCGCTGCACGCGGCGCTGGAAAAGCGCTTCGTCGAGACCGGGAGCCCGCGCGGCCTCACCTTGATCATGACGGCGGGCGCGGGCGACTCGAAGGGCCTCGGCACCGGCCGCCTGCACCATGACGGGCTGCTCTCGCGGGTCATCGCCGCCAATTTCGGGCGCATGCCGAAGGTGGCGCAGGCCGCACAGGCCAACCTCATCCGCGGCTACAACCTGCCCCAGGGCGTGATCTCGCAGCTCTACCGCGCCTGCGCCGCCGGCCAGCCGGGCCTGTTCTCGAAGGTGGGACTGAAGACCTACGTCGATCCGCGCCACGGGGGCGCCAAGGTCAACGAACTGACGACGGAGGATATCGTCAAGCTCGTCGAGGTCGATGGCGAGGAGTGGCTGTTCTACACCGCCACCAAGATCGACGTGGCCTTCATCCGCGCCACCTCCGCCGACCCGTCGGGCAATCTCTCCTTCGAGAAGGAGGCTTTGACCCTCGACTGCCTCGCCCAGGCCATGGCCGCGCGAAACAACGGCGGCATCGTCATCGCCCAGGTCGAACGCATCGTCGATGACGGCTACCTGCTGCCCAAGGACGTGCGGGTGCCCGGCATCCTCGTCGATTGCGTCGTCGTGGCCGAGCCCGAGATGCACCGGATGAATTACGGCGTGATGTACGACGCGGCGCTGGCCGGCGAGATCCGGGTGCCGGTCACCGGGATCAAGCGGATGGCGCTCAACGAGCGCAAGATCATCGCCCGGCGCGCGGCCTTCGAGCTGCCGCCCAACGGCGTGGTGAATCTCGGCGTCGGCGCGCCCGAGGGCATCTCCTCCGTGGCGAACGAAGAAAAGATCACCCCCTATATCACGCTGACCACGGAGGCCGGAGCGGTCGGCGGTGTGCTGGCCTCCGGCTCGAGCTTCGGCGCGGCGACGAATGCCGACTGCATCATCGACCAGAACCAGATGTTCGACTTCTACGACGGCGGCGGCCTCGACATGACCTGCCTCGGCATGGCCGAGTGCGACGGGGCCGGCAACGTCAACACCTCGAAGTTCGGGGGCAAGCTCAACGGCTGCGGCGGCTTCATCAACATCTCGCAGAACGCCCGCTCGGTCGTCTTCGCCGGCACCTTCACCGCAGGCGGCCTGGAGATCGCCGTCCAGGACGGCCAGGTGAAGATCGTTCAGGAAGGCAGGGCCCGGAAGTTCGTCACCCAGGTCCAGCAGAACACCTTCTCCGGTCCCTACGCGGTCGAGCGCTCGCAGCCCGTCATCTACGTGACCGAGCGCTGCGTCTTCCAGTTGACGAAGGAGGGACTCGAGCTGATCGAGGTGGCGCCGGGCATCGACATCGAGCGCGACATCCTCGCCCACATGGATTTCGCGCCCATCGTCCGCAATCCGGTGGCGATGGACGCGCGCATCTTCCGCGATGAGCCGATGGATCTGATCTCGGATCTGCTCAACCTCGACCTGAAGTCGCGTGTCAGCCTGGATGCTGAGCGCAACATCCTCTTCATCAACCTTGAGGGCTGGTACTGCCGGGTGAAGAGCGACATGGACGAGCTGCGCATGACCATCGTCGAGGCCTGCCGCAAGGCCGGTCAGCGGGTCAACGCCGTGATCAACCACGACGGGTTCCGGCTCAATGAGAACCTCTACGATGATTACGCCGGGATGATCCAATATCTCCAAGCGAACTACTACGCGACGACGACGCGCTACGCGACCAGCGCCTTCCTGCGCCTGAAGATGGAGGAGGCGCTGACCAAGCGCGGCGTCGCTCCCCACGTCTTCGAGCGCAAGGAGGAGGCCCAGGCCTTCCTCGGCACGACCGAGGACAAGAAGGCCCGGAAAATGATCTCGCCGGCGGTGGCCTCGGCGGCCTGACCGTCGGGGCCGAACCTCTGGGGCCAGACCGCTGGAGCCAGACCGCTGGGGCCGGATTTGCCGGCCCCTCCGCCCGCTCGAAGGGCTCGCGAACCTCCCGCACGTGAACATCCGGCGTCGGAATGGATGTCTCGGCGGAACGGGCGGCCCGGTGCTGCGCGCCCGATCCTCGTCGGCATCAGAACGGGCGCGCCGAAGCGATGCCGTCCGGGCCGGAGAGAGGGTGCAGGCCCAGGCCGCGCACGCGCTCTCGGCCAAGGCTTCGAGGGCGGGGCAGGCAAGTCGATCTTTGCAAATGATCGCAGGGCGTAGGCAAGATTATCGAACTATTTGTTAATCGGATTTCGGCGAAGGGTTGTATCTCGCCCTGGGATACGTCGGATGAAGATCACCCTCAGAAACAGCCTGATGGGGCTGTTTGCCATCATGCTCGCCCTCTCCGTGACGCAGGGCGTCGTCACGCTGTCCAAGCTCGACGCCATCGACGCCAAGACGTCGGAACTGCTCGACAACGCAGTCCCGTCGATGAACGAGGCGAACGCCATTAACGCCCTCGTCATCCGCACGCGCCTCTGGCAGTTCCGCTACATGACCGCCGAGAACGAGGCGGCGAAGACGGAGAGCGTCGGCAAGGTCGCGGAATTCATGCGGGACCGCGCCGCCAAGGTTGAGGCCTACCGCTCCCTCGTCGCCTCGCCCGAGGAGCAGACGGCCTACGACGCGCTCCGGGGCAAGCTCGATCTCCTGCTCTCCGACTGGGAGCGGCTGCGCGCCTATCCGGCCGACCGCTACGAGGAGGCGATGGCCGCCTTCCGGGGACCGATGAACACGAACTACCTCGCCGCCTCGGCCGCCGTGCGCGCGCTCATCGACATCAACCTCGCCGCGAGCCGCACGGCCGAAGCCGAGGTCCGGCAGGCCCAGCGGGAGGCGAGCCGCATGACGCTGATCATGCTCGCCGTCAGCCTCCTCACCGCCATGGGTGCCACCGCCTTCTCCTTCCTCGGCGTGTCGCGGCCGATCGGCCGGATGAGCGCGGCCATGCGCCGCCTCGCGGCGGGCGATACCGCCTCGCCGATTCCCTACGGCCACCGCCACGACGAGATCGGCGAGATGGCGGCGACGGTCAGCGTGTTCCGCGACGGCATGATCCGCACCCGCGCCCTGGAGGAGGAGACCGCGCTCGCCCGCGCTTCGGCGGAGGAGCAGCGCAAGGCCGGCATGCGGCAGATGGCCGACAGCTTCGAGGCCGCGATCGGCGGCATCGTCGCCATAGTCTCGGCCTCGGCGACCGAGCTGCGCACGACGGCCCAGTCGATGAGCGCGAATGCCGAGGAGACCGCGGCTCAGTCCGTCAGCGTCGCCGCCGCCGCCGAACAGGCCTCCGCCAACGTCCAGACCGTGGCCGCCGCCGCCGAGGAGCTCGGCGCCTCCGTCAACGAGATCGGCCGGCAGGTGGCGGGCTCCGCCGACCTTGCCCACTCCGCCGTCGGCGAGGCCAACGGCACCGGCGCCCTGGTCCAGGATCTCGCCCAGGCCGCGAGCCGGATCGGCGACGTGGTCAACCTGATCTCGTCGATCGCAGCCCAGACCAACCTGCTGGCCCTCAACGCCACGATCGAGGCGGCCCGCGCCGGGGCGGCCGGCCGCGGCTTCGCGGTCGTCGCGGCCGAAGTGAAGGAGCTGGCCAGCCAGACCGCCCAGGCCACCGCCGAGATCTCGAGCCAGATCACCCAGATCCAGGGATCGACCGATCAGGCCGTTGCCGCCATCGGCGGCATCGCCGGGCGCATCCGCGAGATCAGCTCGGTCGCCACCGCGATCGCCTCTTCGGTGGAGCAGCAGGGGGCGGCCACCCGTGAGATCGTCATCAATGTCGGCCAGGCGGCGACCGGCACTGGCGAGGTGACGAGCACCATCGCCAGTGTGGCGGGGGCTGCGGAGGAGACCGGCGCGGCGGCGAGCCAGATGCTCGCCTCGGCCTCCGCCCTGTCGCAGCAGGCCGACCACCTCGGCGCCGAGGTCGCGCGCTTCCTCGCGACGGTGCGGGCCGCCTGAAGCGGCGGAACCTGCCGCGGTGGAAAGCGCGGAACCGATCGGAAGGGCGGGGGCGGCATGCGCTGCCTTGCCATCCCGCCCCGTCTCTGCTAACGCCCCGCCCATTCCACACGCGGAGCCGGCCCCATGCCTGAATGGGGCGTTTCCGGTGGCCGGCGAGCAAGCCGGCTACTTCCTCCGCGGCGGTATCAACCGGAGAGAACAAAGAATCATGGCCGTCGATTTCTCTATGCGCCAGCTCCTCGAGGCCGGCGCCCATTTCGGGCACCAGTCGCACCGCTGGAACCCGAAGATGCAGCCCTACATCTTCGGCACCCGTAACAACATCCACATCATCGACCTCGCCCAGACCGTGCCGGCGCTGCACGCCGCCCTCCAGGCGGTGAGCGACACCGTGGCCCGCGGCGGCCGCGTGCTGTTCGTCGGCACCAAGCGCCAGGCGGCGGACGCCATTGCCGAGGCGGCCAAGCGCTCGGCCCAGTACTACGTCAATTCCCGCTGGCTCGGCGGCATGCTGACCAACTGGAAGACCATCTCCGGCTCGATCCAGCGCCTGCGCAAGGTCGACGAGACGCTCGAGGGCGGGGCCGTCGGCCTCACCAAGAAGGAGCGCCTCATGCTGACCCGTGAGAAGGACAAGCTCGAGAAGGCGCTCGGCGGCATCAAGGACATGGGCGGCGTGCCCGACCTCCTGTTCGTGATCGACACCAACAAGGAGCAGCTCGCGATCAAGGAGGCCCAGCGCCTCGGCATCCCGGTCGCCGCCATCGTCGACACGAACTGCAACCCGGACGGCATCTCCTACATCGTGCCGGCCAATGACGACGCGGGCCGCGCCATCGCGCTGTACTGCGACCTGATCGCCCGCGCGGCGATCGAGGGCATCGGCCGCGGCCAGGGCGCGCTCGGCATCGATGTCGGCGCCTCCGAGGAGCCGACCGCCGAGGAACTGCCGGCCAACGACGACGTCGTGGCCTCCGTGGCCTCCGACGCGATCGCCCCGGCCGACGTTGCGGCGCTCGCCGAGTCGACCGAGCATTTCGAGCAGCTCGTCGCCCCGCGCGGCGCGCCCGACGATCTGACCAAGCTCACCGGCGTCGGCCCGCAGCTCGTGCAGAAGCTCAACGATGCCGGCGTGTGGCACTACTGGCAGATCGCCGCCATGCAGCCCGAGGACGTGGCCAAGCTCGATGCCGACCTGAAGCTCAACGGCCGGATCGACCGTGACGGCTGGATCGCGCAGTCCCGCGGCTTCGTCGAGGCCGCCGCCGCCTAAATCTCACGCGCGCCGCCGGGATCTTCGCCCGGCGGCCCGAGTGTCATCACGCTGCAAAGCCCGGTGCTTTCAACGAGCGCCGGGCTCATTCGCTTCAAGACCCGCATTCCAGACCCCGAGAGGATCGCCATGGCCAACATCACCGCCGCACTCGTGAAGGAGCTTCGCGAAAAGACCGGCGCCGGCATGATGGATTGCAAGGGCGCGCTCAACGAGACCAACGGCGATCTCGAAGCCGCGGTGGACTGGCTGCGCAAGAAAGGTCTCGCCAAGGCCGCCAAGAAGGCCGGCCGCGTCGCCGCCGAGGGCCTCGTCGCCGTAGAGTCCGCCGGCCGCCACGCCGCCATCGTCGAGGTGAATTCCGAAACCGACTTCGTCGCCCGCAACGACGGCTTCCAGACCTTCTCCCGCGAGGCCGCCAAGCTCGCCCTCAACACCGACGGCACCCTGGAGGGCCTCCAGGCCGCGACCTTCCCCGGCTCGTCCGAGACGGTCCAGGAGAAGCTCTCGAACCTGATCGCCACGATTGGCGAGAACATGACCCTGCGCCGCGTCGCCAAGCTCGAAGTGGCCAAGGGCGTGATCGCCTCCTACGTCCACGGCCAGATCAGCGAGGGCCTCGGCAAGATCGGCGTCCTCGTCGCGCTCGAGTCCGAGGGCGACGTCGAGTTCCTCTCCACCCTCGGCCGCCAGATCGCCATGCACATCGCCGCCACCAGCCCGGTGGCGCTCGACGCCTCCGGCGTCGATCCGGCCGTGGTCGAGCGCGAGTCGAACATCCTGCGCGAGAAGAACGCCGGCAAGCCGGACCACGTGATGGCCAAGATCGTCGAGAGCGGCCTGAAGAGCTACTACAAGGAGGTCACACTCCTGGAGCAGCCCTTCGTCCACGACGGCTCCAAGACCATCACCCAGGTGCTCAAGGAAGCCGCGGGCAAGGCCGGCGGCGAGGTCACGATCAAGGGCTTCATCCGCTACGCCCTGGGCGAGGGCATCGAGAAGGAAGAGGGCCCGGATTTCGCCGCCGAAGTGGCGAGCATGTCGCGCTGATCTTCACCGATCCTCACAGGTCGTCCGAAAGGGGCGGCGGCAGCGATGCCGCCGCCCCTCGACGTTCCGGCCCTCGTGTTGTTAGAAGCCGCGGCGCTGTGCAGCCCGAGCCGACGAGGATCCGATGCCGGAGACGAAGCCCTACCGCCGAGTCCTCGTGAAACTGTCCGGAGAGGCACTGGCCGCCCCCGACGGCTACTGGCTCCACCCGCCGATGCTGGCGGCCTTGGCCGAGGACATCGCCGCCACGGTCTCCCGCGGGATCCAGATCGCGGTGGTGGTCGGCGGCGGCAACCTGATCCGCGGCGCACGCATCTCCCAGGCCGGCTGGATCGACCGGGCGACCGGCGACTCGCTCGGCATGATGGCCACCGTGATGAATTCCCTCGCGATCGAGACCGCGCTCAATGCCGCGGGCGTGCAGGCGCGGACGATGTCGGCGGTCTCGATGCCGACGATCTGCGAGACCTATGCCCGCCAGCCGGCGCTGCACCACCTCGACAAGGGGCAGGTCGTCGTGCTTGCGGGCGGCACCGGCAACCCGTACTTCACCACCGACACGGCCGCGGTCCTGCGCGCGGCGGAATTGCGCTGCGACGCCGTGCTGAAGGCGACGCAGGTGGACGGCGTCTACTCGGCCGACCCGAAGCGCGATCCGGAGGCGATTCGCTACGATTGCATCACCCACGACGAGGCCATCGCCCGCGATCTCAAGGTAATGGACACCGCCGCCTTCGCCCTCGCCCGCGAGAGCCGGCTCACTATCGTGGTGGGCTCCGTTCACGCCCCGAGTTCGATCAACGCGATCCTGACCGGCGCCTCGGTGTCCACGCGCGTGGTGCCGTAGGCAGCGATTGATCACATCTGACACGATCGGCGGCTGCTCCTGTACGGTTCGGCCCGCATCCCCGTCGTTCCCGGGCGCCGAAGGCGAACCCGGGATCCAAGACGAGAGCCGTATCTGACCTGACTGCAACCACGTCGGATACGGCTCTCGGTACTTGTCTTGACGCGCATTCTTTCGGCGAAGCAGCGACCACTTCATCGACCGCGCTCTAGCCAGGATGTGGCCCTGTGCGCCGCATCACGGGGGATCCCGGGTTTCCGCAGCGGGGCCCCGGGATGATGGTGGCAGAGGCGTCGAAGGCGTCAGCCGGAAACAGAATGATCCCACCGCCCACACGACGGGGAGAGGAGGGACGCTTCTGCTCAGCCCGACATCCAAAAATCAGCCGGCCTTGAGGGCCTTCTCGCGCTCGATGCCTTCGAGGATGAGGCGCTGGGCCTCCGCCTTGTCGCCCCAGCGCACGACCTTCACCCACTTGCCGGGCTCGAGGTCCTTGTAGTGCTCGAAGAAGTGCTGGATCTGGCTGACCGTGATTTCGGGCAGGTCGGTGTAGTTCTCGATCCGGTTGTAGCGCTGGGTCAGCTTGCGCGAGGGCACGGCGATGATCTTCTCGTCCTCGCCGCCGTCATCCTCCATCACCAGCACGCCCACGGGACGCACCGAGATGATCGCGCCCGGGATGATGGCGCGGGTGTTGGCCACCAGCACGTCGCAGGGGTCGCCGTCGCCCGAGCGGGTATGAGGGATGAAGCCGTAGTTCCCCGGATAGAACATCGGCGTGTAGAGGAACCGGTCGACGACGAGCGTCCCGGCATCCTTGTCCATCTCGTACTTGATCGGCTCGCCGCCGAGCGGAACCTCGACGATGACGTTGACGTCCTCCGGCGGGTTCTTGCCGATCGAGATGGCGTTGATGTCCATGGGCCTATGCTCTCTGAAATCCGGCCGCCGGACGCGTCGCCCCGTCCGGCGGATGCATCGTGCGGGAGCAGCTTAGGATGCCGCACCCATCGCTCGATGTCTTAGATTGAGCGGGCCGGAAATGAAATCGTTCCTCCGGCCAAGTTGACGCGTGCTGCACCGTCCAGCGGTACAAATACCGCGTCGTGCCACCCGGTGCGGCCTCCCTTCCGCCCCGCCGCCGGTCCGCCACCGTCGTCGCGCGATCCGGAACGCTTGCGGCGGCTCGCGCGGGAACACGCGCACGGTTCAAGCGTAAGCATAAGCGGACAACCGGGCGCGAGGGCCGGTTTGGCCCGCGCGAGCGAAGGGCTTGCGCAACCGGCTCGCGCAACGAGAGGGCATGACATGAAGCGCATCGCCATCATCGCCATGGGTACATTGGCTCTGGCTGCGGGCGCCTTCGCCGGCGCCACATCGGCGCGCGCGGACGAGGAGGCCGGGTACGGCCGCAGCGTCCATCGGGAGGCCAGAGTGGTCCGGCGCCACGCCGCACACCGGCCGCGCCGGATCGTGCGCGAGGTCGTCGTCGAGCGGCCCGTCTACCGGACCCGCATCGTGCGCGAGGTCATCGTCGAGCGGCCGATCTACCGGCCGCGCCGGATCGTGCGCGAGGTGGTCTTCGATCCCTACGATGTCGGGCCGCCGCCCTTCGCCTACGGACCGCCGCCGCGGTTCGCCTATGGACCACCGCGGTTCGCCTACGGACCCCGCTTCTTCCGTCCGCCGCTTCGTCCGGCCGGTTATGGTCCGGGCTTCGGGTTCGGCTACGGCCCCGGTTTCGGCTACGGCCCGTACTTCTAGAGTCGTATCCAACCTGATGACATCAGGTCGGCGTCTCTCATTCCCCGTTGTGACGCGCATTCCTGCGATGCCCGGCTTCCGCTTCGTCGGGATGCGCTCTCGCGCGTCGCCGCCCGCCGTACCCGCATCGTCCGAACCGGTGGTGCGGGTGCATCCGTTCGCCGTGCGGCCGGCTCCCGTGCGCTCAGGCGAACAGGTAACCGATCTTCGGCAGGCAGATGCCGGAGACGCGCTCGACCGATTCCGGGCCCGCGACGCCGCCTAAGCCCTCGTAGAAGCTGCAGGCGCGGGGATTGTCGGCGAGCGCCCAGACGCCGATGCGGGTGAGGCCGCGGTCGATCAGGTCGTTGCGCACCGCCCGGAACAGCCGGGTGCCGAGTCCGAGCCCCTGGAATTCCGGGGCGATGTAGAGTTCGTCGATCTCGCCGTCCGCCCGCATGATGCGGTCCCGCGCTCGCCCGTAGGCGGCGTAGCCCGCGATCCGCTCGCCGAAGGCGATGACGGCGAGACCGCGCCCGCCAGCGATCATGCCGTGCCACGTCTCCGGCCCGCGGCGGGCGAGGAAACGCTCCAGGGCGACCCCTGGAATGATGCCCTGATAGGCCTCGCGCCACGCGGCATCGAACACCGCCGAAAGGCCGGCGGCATCCGCGGCGCGGGCGCGGCGCAAGCTCACCGTGTTCGTCGTCATCGGTTCGTCGTCATCGCGGGCTCCGATCGCCAACAGGCGCCGTATGATGCTGGCAAAGGGACCGGTTCGGCAACGGTCTGAGACGGTGCGCGTTGTCGCCCGAATCACGGGCTGTTAGAGGAGCGCTCCGACAGGCCTCTCGCAGCGATCCGTGTTCAACCGCTTCCTTCCTCCCGAGACGCGCTACGCGCGGCGCATGGCCCGCATCGCGAAGTTCGAGCGGCCGATCGATGGCTCCGTCTCCCGGGCGAAGGCCTGGGCGAACATGCTGCTCGTCGATCATGGGATCTTCCGTCTCGCCTACCTCAACCGGCACCGGATCGGCACCGGGCTGGTCTGGCGCTCGGCCCAGCCGACGCCGCACCAGCTCGCATGGTTCAAGCGCCAGGGCGTGCGAACGATCGTGTCGCTGCGCGGCGGGCGCGAGCACGGCTCCTGGCCGCTGCAGCGCGAGGCCTGCGAGCGGCAGGGGCTGACCCTGGTCGAGTTCGTGTTGCGCTCCCGCGAGGCGCCCTCCCGCGAGACACTGCTCGCGGCGCGCGACTTCTTCGCCGGCCTCGAATATCCGGCGGTGATGCATTGCAAATCCGGGGCGGACCGGGCGGGGCTTGCCGCCACCCTGTTCCTGATCCTGCACGAGGGCCGGCCGGTGCGGGAGGCGCTGCGTCAGCTCTCGCCGCGCTACGGCCATTTCCGCTTCGCCAAGACCGGCATCTTGGATGCGTTCTTCGCCACCTATCTGCGCGAGGGCGAGGCGCGCGGCCAGAGCTTCCTCGATTGGGTCGAGCACAGCTACGACCCGCAGGCGCTGACGCAAAGCTTCCGCGCCGGTTTCTGGTCCGACATCGTCGTCGACCGCCTGCTGCGGCGCGAATAGGCCGGCCGCCTTGGTCCTCCGGCTTCCGCGGCTGCTCAAGGCCGTATCGCGATCCTGGGCCGGGCGGCGCGGGTCGGAAGAGGTCGCCCCGAACGGTCCCCGGATCGCGGTGATCGGCAATTGCCAGGCGAAGGGCGTGGCGGAGGCCGTGCGGGTTCTCGCGCCGGGCGCGCGGGTGCAGCTCGTCCCGATGAGCACGCTGGGCCGGCGCGGGCAGGGCCTCGGCGCCTTCGCGGCCACGCTCGAGCAGTGCGACCACGTCTTCTCTCAGCCCTTCCCGACGGGCTTCTTCGCCGAGGGCGGCTCGGAGGCCCTGCGCGAGCGGCTGCCGCGGATGCGGCTCTTCCCTTCGATCGTCTTCACCGCGTTCCATCCCGACGCGGTCTATGTCGGCGATCTCGCCTCGGTGGCGTGGGTGAAGCTCGTGCCCTCGCCGCTCGGCACCTACCATTCGGCGATCACTCTGTTCGGCTACCTCCGGGGCCTGCCGGGAGAGCGGATCCTCAGTCTGTTCCGGGAGGATGTGTTCGCGCGGTTGGGCTATCTCGATGCCTGGGATCTCGCCGCGGCGGACCTGATCGCGTCGAGCCGGGCAATCGGCTTCGACCTCTCGGAGGATCTGCTGCGCTGGTCGCGCGGCGGCCAGTTCATGCACAACATCAACCATCCGCGGCTGAACGTGCTCGGCGACATCGCCGCACGGCTGCTGCGCGAGGCCGGGCTCGCGCCGCGACCGGTCGCGGTCGAGGCCTACGCGCCGGACGCACTCCTCGACGACGCGATCTGGCCGGTCTATCCGCCGGTGGCGACGCTCTACGGCGTGGCGGGCTCGACGGTGTTCAAGCGGCGCCAGCGCCGGAGCGCTCCGCCCGAGACGCTCGGCCTCGACGCCTTCGTCGCGGAGAGCCTCGCGATCTATCGGACGCAGCCGCGCGAGACCCTGACCTGCCACCGGGTCGAGCACTGGGCGGGCTCGCCCGAGATCCGATCCCTGTTCGACGCCGCGTGAGGGCGCCGCAGCCGGTTACAGGCTCCCAAAGGACGAGCCCTCCTGTGGCGGGTCTCAGGGCGGAGCCCCGGAGCGATCACTCCGCCTCGTCCTTCCCTCCGCGCTCGGCGAGGCGGGCGAGGGTCGTCATCTCGCGGAACCATGTCCGCACCGGCTTGGCCGGCGTGCCGCCCCAGCGCGAGCCCGGCGGCACGTCGCGGTTGACGTTGGAGGAGCCGGCGATCTGCGAGCCCATGCCGATGCGCAGGTGGCCGACGACGCCGACCTGTCCGCCGAGCACCACGTAGTCCTCCAGCGTCGTCGAGCCGGAGATGCCGACGCCGGAGACGATCACGCAGTGGCGGCCGATCACCACGTTGTGGGCGATCTGTACGAGGTTATCGATCTTGGTGCCTTCGCCGACGACGGTGTCGCGCGAGGCGCCCCGGTCGATCGTCGTGTTGGCGCCGATCTCGACATCGTCCTGGATGATGACGCGGCCGACCTGCGGCACCTTGATGTGGCCGCCCGCGCCCATGGCGAAGCCGAACCCGTCCTGTCCGATCCGGGCGCCGGGATGGACAATGACGCGGTTGCCGACGAGCGCGTGGGTCAGGGTCGCTCCCGCGCCGATGGAGCAGTCGCGGCCGATCCGAACGTTGGGGCCGATGACGGCGTTGGGGCCGAGCACCGTGCCGGAACCGATCTCGGCGCCGGGGCCGACCACCGCACCGGGATCGATGCGAACCCCGTCCTCGAGCCGTGCCTGCGGATGGACATGGGCGCCGGGGGAGATGCCGCTCGCGCCGAACAGCGAGCCGGGCCGCATCGCCTCCTCGTAGAGGCGGGCGAGCAGCCCGGCATAGGCGCGGTAGGGATCGCGGGTGACGAGGGCGATCGTGCCGGACGGGACCCGCGGGGCGAAGCGCGGCGAGACGAGACAGGCGAGGGCCCGCGTCGTGGCCAGCGCCTCGCCGTAGCGGGCGTTGTCCATGTAGGCGAGTTCGGTCGGCCCCGCGGTTTCGAGGGGAGCGGCCCCGGTCACCGGCAGCGCCGGGTCGACGCCCTCGGGCAGCGGCACGCCGCAGGCATCGGCGACGGCGCCGAGGGTCAAGCCGCCTCTCGGCGCGATGAAGACGGGATCTGACATGAGGTTCGAGCGGCGCCGGGCGGGGGAGGGGTTCGAGTGCCGCTATAGCGCTCTTCGTCCGAGGGAACACCCGCCCGGGGGGCGGCGGAGCGGGTCCGACAACGCAAAAGAGCCGTGCCTGACCCCAGCGGGTCAGGCACGGCTCCCTCAGGCGAGCCTGTCGGGGATCAGAAGCGCGAGCCGCCGGAGAAGCGGAACGCCTGGAGCTGGTCCTTGCCGACCTTGCCCAGCGCCGTCTGGACACCCTCGTCCTTGGAGAGGGCGTAGGCGTAGTCGAAGCGGATCGGGCCGAGCGGCGAGTTCCACAGGATCGAGGCACCGACCGAGGAGCGGATCGTCGGCTTGTCGCGGACGTTCACGCATTCGGGCTCGACCTTGATCGCGTTGGCACCGAAGTTCGTGTAGTTGCAGCCCGATCCCGGCGCGAAGCCGTTGATGAAGCCGTCGCGGTTGACGTCGAAGTTGCGGCGGCCGTCATAGCCGAACAGCGTACCGGCATCGGCGAAGACCGCGCCCTTCAGGCCGAGATCCTTCGGCAGACCCCAGATCGGGAACTGAACCTCGACCGTGGCGCCGAAGTAGGTCGTGCCGCC
Organism: Methylorubrum rhodesianum; assembly: GCF_014199985.1. Taxonomy (GTDB): domain Bacteria; phylum Pseudomonadota; class Alphaproteobacteria; order Rhizobiales; family Beijerinckiaceae; genus Methylobacterium; species Methylobacterium rhodesianum. Next base: position 44,074 of record NZ_JACHOS010000018.1, read on the forward strand.
GATGGCGTTGGAGCGGGCATCGGCGATGCCGACGTCGCGCGGACCGAGACCGTTCGGAGCGAAGCCGCGGACCAGTGACGGGCCGAGGAAGAACTGGTCGGTGATGCGCAGCGGCTGGTTGTCCAGCGACGAGATGTGGCCGCCCTGGAGGCGCACGAAGCCGACCACGTCCTCCCAGATTTCCTTGTAGTAACGGGCGTCACCCGTCACGCGGAAGAACTTGGAGTCGCCGCCGATGCCGGCGATATCGGGTTTCAGCTCGCCGTAGAAGCCGTTCGTGGGCCGCTGCAGGTTGTCGAGGGTCGAGTAGGCCAGGGTGACGCCCGCGAGCGAGGTCAGCACGTTGCCCTGCTGGCCCTTGAGGGCGATCGAGGCCTCGCCGTCGAACGCGCAGTTCGGGTAGGCCGGAAGACCACCCACGTCGCGCCCGCTCGCCGGATCGATCGTTCCGGCCGGATTGATGGCGGTGTAGCCGGGGATCGCCACCGAGCAGTCGTTGTAGGGCCGCTTGATGGTGTTCGGGACCCGCAGCTCGGTGTTGTAGAGCGAGTAGCGGAAGGTGACGCCGAACTCTTCGGTGATCGGCAGGCCGAGGCGGAGCTGGCCGCCGTAGACGGTCGTCTCGTAGCGCGACCAGCGGGTCAGGTCGGAGTACTTGTAGAAGGCATCGAAGCCGGCGGCGAGGCGGTAGCCGAGGAAGTACGGCTCGGTGAAGGAGAAGTCGATGCCGCGGGCATACTGGCCGCCCTGCACCGCGAGGCGCACGTACTGGCCGCGGCCGAGGAAGTTCGACTCGGAGACCGAGACCTCGCCGATGATGCCGTCCTGGGTGGAGTAGCCGCCCGCCACCGAGAACGAACCCGTGGGCTGATCCTCGACGTCGATGTTGACGACCACCCGGTCCGGCGATGAGCCCGGCTCGTTGGAGAAGCGGACCTTCTTGAAGAAGCCGAGGCCGTTCAGGCGGCGCTCGGCCCGGTCGACCAGCACGCGGTTGTAGGCATCGCCCTCGGTCAGGTCGAGCTCGCGGCGGATGACGTAGTCGCGGGTACGGGTGTTGCCGCGGATGTTGATGCGCTCGACGTAGACGCGCGGGCCGTCCTCGACCACGAAGCCGAGGGCCACCTGATGGGTGGCGCGGTCGCGCTGACCGGTCGGCCGCACCTGGGCGAAGGGGTAGCCCTGGCGGTTGACCTCGTTGGTGACGCCGACGAGCGTCTTCTCGACATCCTCGGCGTTGTAGACATCGCCAACCTGGGCGCGGATCTGCCCGTCGAGCGCCTCGCGGTCGATGCCGGGGATACGCGGATCAACGGCCACCGCGCCGACGGTGTACTGCTCACCCTCTTCGACGGTGACGGTGATGACCCAGCCGGTCTCGTCGCCGGACTCGACGTAGCGGGCATCGGCGTTGACGACGCGGAAGTCGGCGTAGCCGTTCTTGAGGTAGTAGCGGCGCACGACGTCGAGGTCGGCGGAGATGCGGTCGGGATCGTAGACGTCGGAGGTCTTGATGAACGAGAGGAAGTTCATCTCGGAAGACGACATCAGACCCTTGAGGGTCGATTCCGAGTAGGCGCTGTTGCCGACGAAGTTGATGGCGCGGATACCGGTCTTGTCGCCCTCGTCGATGGTGAAGACGACGTCGGAGCGGCCGGTGGGAAGGTCGACGAGGCGGTAGCTGACCTTGGCGGTGCCGCGGCCCGAACGCTTGTAGACGTCGCGGATGCGCTCGACGTCGGCGGCAATCACCGCCGGGCTCAGGGCGCCGCGATCCTTGGTCTCGACGACGCTCTCGAGGGTCGCCTTCTCGATTTTCTTGTTGCCCTCGAAGAAGACGCGGCCGACCACGCTGTTCTCACGCACGCGCACCACGGTGGTGCCACCGCGGCCGGAGACCTGCACGTCGGAGAAGAGGCCGGTGGCGAGAAGGTTGCGCCGCGCCTCCTCGGGTGAGCCCGAGGCCGTGCCGGTGACGTAGGAGCGGATCGTGTCGGCGTCGACACGGCGGTTGCCTTCGACGACGATCTGCTGCGCCTGTGCGGCCGCGCCGCCGAGGATCACGCTGGCGGCGGTGGCGACCAGAACGATGGCACGCTCCGCCGACTTTCGCCGGCGCTTTCCCGTCATCGACATCATGTAATCGCCCGTCTCTTTTTATCTCAGCACGGGTTCGCACCCGCAGGCAGCCGCCCTTAAGGCTCGCCGCCCTCTGGTCCCAGCCACGCTTGTATCGGGATTCCCCCACGAAGCAAACGAGAGGGCCGTCCGACATACCGGGATTTTGGGGGGTCGTGGCCTTCGCGCCACTTAACGACGAAGCGCCTTTACGATCGATCTCAGATTAGCGTGAATAGGGCGTAAATATGGTCGCAGACACGACTTTCCCATTCGTGTCCGGACCACGGTAAGCCGGCCTTCACCGTAAATGCGAACGGCCCGGCGCATGCGCCGGGCCGTCGATTCGGGTGGGGAAGGGCGCCCGCCTGTCAGGTGCCGCGCTGGCTCAGCGAGGCGCCCAGATTGAGGATGTCGTTCCAGGCCGCGAACAGCATCAGCATCAGCACGAAGGCCAGTCCGATGCGGAAGCCGATCTCCTGCGCCCGCTCGCTCAAGGGGCGGCCGCGCACCGCCTCGAAGGCGTAGAACATCAGGTGTCCGCCATCGAGGAGCGGGATCGGGAACAGGTTGAGGAGTCCGATCGAGACCGATAGCAGCGCGACCAGTCCGATCAATCCGCCGACGCCGCCGACGCGGGCGACCTCGCCCGAGACCCGGGCGATGCCGATCGGGCCGGAGAGCTGGTCGGCGGATTCACGGCCGGTGACGAGCTTGCCGATATAATCGAAGGTGCGCTCGACCACGAAGGCCGTCTCGTGGACGCCGAGCTTCAGCGACTCGAACGGGCCGTAATGCACCAGCTTGGCCGCGTCGGCCTTCGGGCCGTTGATGCCGAGCCGGCCGAAGCGGTGGCGGCCGAAGGGCGTGCGCTCCTCGATCATGTCGGGCACGGCGGTCAGGGTCTGGACCTGGCCGCCGCGATCGACGGCGACCGCCAGCGACGAGCCGGCGGCGGCCGAGACGACGCGCTGCATCTCGTTGAAGGTCTTGACCGGCTCGCCGTTGATCGTGCGGATCACGTCGCCGGGCTGGAAGCCCGCCCGCGCGGCGGCGCTGTTCGGCTGCACCGCCTCGACGCGAGCCGGCGTCTCGTAGCGGCCGCTGAAATAGATCGCGCCGGCGAAGACGGCGATCGCCAGGATGAAGTTGGCGATGGGGCCGGCGGCGACGATCGCCGCGCGCTTGGCCACCGGCTGGGTCGGGAAGCTGACTGCCCGCTCATGCGGGCTCATGCGGGCGACCGCCTCCGGATCGGGCACGCTGGCGCCGTTGGCGTCACCCACGAACTTCACGTAGCCGCCGAGCGGGATCGCCGAGAGCTTCCAGCGGGTGCCCCGCCGGTCGGTGAAGCCGACGACCTCCGGGCCGAAGCCGATGGAGAAGGCGGTCACCCCGACTCCGCACCAGCGCCCGACGAGGAAGTGACCCATCTCGTGCACGAACACGACGATCGTCAGCACGATCAGGAAGGGGATCACCGCCCCGAAGAAGCCGGCGGCGTTGCCGCCCATGCCGCTCAAGAATTCCATGGCCATCATCCTTCAGGCCGCGATACGCGTTGGGAGATCCGTGCACGTCAGGCGCGAATCGGTCTTGACCACCCGCCCTGGCAGAGCGGGCCCACGGCGGGCAAGTCGCGGATCGTCGCACGCCTCACGTTCGAGCGCGAGATCTAATCGCCCGCGCAACCGCCGGGATCGGGCCGTCCGTCCCCGACAACACTTCGTAAAGGTTAATTCGCCTCAGCCCGCGGCGCGGGCCGCGGGCACGGCCTCCAGGCTCCAGGCGCGCACCCGCGCGTCGATGGCCAGCGCCTCCTCCACGTCCTGCGGCGCGCGCTGGAATTCGGCGGCGAAATGTTCGACCGCTCGCTCCACCAGTTCGGCGATGCCGTAGAACGGGATCGCGCCGCGGATGAAGGCGGCCACCGCGATCTCGTTGGCGGCGTTCATCACCGTCGGCGCCGCGCCGCCCTCGCGCAGCGCCGCGCGGGCGACGCGCAGGCAGGGGAAGCGCGCCTCGTCCGCCGGCTCGAAGGTGAGGCTGCCGGTGGCGGCGAGATCCAGCGGACGGCCGCGGGAGATCTCCAGGCGGTCGCCCAGCCCGAGGCAGTGGGCGATCGGCACGCGCATGTCGGGCATGGCGAGCCCGGCGGTCACCGCGCCGTCGCGCCACGCGATCAACCCGTGCACGATCGATTGCGGGTGGACGATCACGTCGAGTCGTGCCGCGTCGATGCCGAAGAGGTGGTGGGCCTCGATCAGCTCCAGCCCCTTGTTCATCAGCGAGGCGGAATCGATGTTGATCTTCATGCCCATCGACCAGGTCGGATGGGCGGCGGCCTCGGCCGGGGTCGCGGCGGCGATGCGCTCGCGGGTCCAGGTGCGGAAGGGGCCGCCCGAGGCGGTCAGCGTCATCTTGGCGATGTCGGCGACGCGGCCGTCGCCCATGGCCTGGGCCAGGGCGTTGTGCTCGGAATCCACCGGCAGGATGCGGGCGCCGTAGCGTCCGGCGTCGCGCATGAAGGCGTCGCCCGCGCAGACGAGGCTCTCCTTGTTGGCCAGCGCGATGGTGCGCCCGAGCCGGAGCGCCGCGTGCGTGGGCTTGAGGCCCGCCGCGCCGCTCACCGCGGCGACGACGATGTCGGCCTCGCGGGCGACCGCCTCCAGCACGGCGCTCTCGCCGGCACCGTTCGGGATGCCGGAGCCCGCCAGCGCCTCGGAGAGCGCCGGGCCGGCGCTCTCGTCGGCGAGCGCGGCGAAATCCGGCTGCATCTCCAGGGCGAGCTTGGCCAGGGCCGCGGCGTCCCGGCCGCCGACCAGCGCCCCGACCCGGAAGCGGCCCGCATGCTGGGACAGGAGATCCGTGGTCGAGCGGCCGATCGAGCCGGTGGCGCCGAGGACGGTGACGGTGAGACTCACGGGATCCAGTTCCGTTCAGGCATTCAGGAGCCGCAGGGCGGCGAGGCACAGGCCGGCGAGAAGCGCGACGGCGAAGAAGCCGTCGAGCCGGTCCATGACGCCGCCATGGCCGGGGATCGAGCGGCCGGAATCCTTGACGCCGTAGCGGCGCTTGAGGGCGGACTCAACCAGATCGCCGGCCATCGACAGGATCGAAGCGAGGCCGCTCACCGCCGCGACGAGGGGCAGCGAGACGGCGGGCAGCGCGTCCCAGCCCTGCCCGCGTGCGACGACCACGGTGAGGGTGCCGCCGACGATCCCCGCGAAAAGGCCGCCGAGCGCGCCGGACCACGTCTTCTTCGGGCTGACCCGCGGCATCAGCTTCGGCCCACCGATCAGGCGGCCGGTGAAGTAGGCGACGCTGTCGGTGGACCAGACCACCGCGAACATCCAGGCCGGCCCGACGATGCCGATGGCGGTATCGATCCGCAGCAGCGTCGGCACCAGGGCGACCACCGCGCCGCCCAGGAGGCCCCAGATCGGCTTGCGCCGGCCCGGACCGTGGCCGAGGGCGAACAGGCCGAGGCTTCCGGCGAGCAGGAGGAGAAGCGGCACCCAGAGCGGCGTGCCGACGAGCACGGCCGCGAGCACGGCGAACAGCGTCGCACCGGTGAGGCCGAGCAGCGGCAGCAGAGGCTCGGAGCGAGTCATGGTGAGCCATTCGGCGGCGCCGACGATCCCGGCGATGAGCCAGACCGCGGCGAAGGCCCAGCCTCCGATCACCAGGCTGCCGAGCACCGCCGCGCCGAGCACCAGGGCCGAGGCCACCCGCAGACCGAATTCGCGGTTGGCGAAGGGGGCCCGCTGAGCCGGCGCGGGAGGAGCCGCCTCGTCCGGCGCCATCAGCCGGCCCCGGTGTTGAGGCCGCCGAAGCGGCGGTCGCGGCGGCGATACTCGCCGACGGCGGCGAGGAAGGCGTCGTGGTCGAAATCCGGCCAGAAGCCGGGCTCGAACACGTACTCGGCATAGGCCGTCTGCCACGTCAGGAAGTTCGAGAGCCGCTGCTCGCCTGAGGTGCGGATGACGAGATCCGGATCGGGGATGCCGGCGGTGTCGAGGGCCGCCGTTACCGTCGGCAGGTCGATCTCCTCCGGACGCAGGCGCCCCTCGGCGACCGCCGCCGCGATGCGCCGCACCGCGCGCAGGATCTCCTGGCGTCCGCCGTAATTGAAGGCCACGACCAGGGTCAGCCCGGTATTGGCGCGGGTGCGCGTCTCCGCCTCGTCGAGCAGGCCGGCGATGTCCGCCGCGAGGTCGTTCCGGTCGCCGATCACCCGGACGCGGACGTTATTGGCGTGCAGATCGGCGAGGTCGCTGCGCACGAACAGCTTGAGCAGGCCCATCAGCTCGGAGATCTCCGAGGGCGGCCGGCGCCAGTTCTCGGAGGAGAAGCTGTAGACGGTCAGATAGTCGATGCCGAGGGTGATGGCGGAGCGCACGGCCCGGCGGACGGCCTCGACGCCGCGGCGGTGCCCCTCGAAGCGGGGCAGGCCCCGGCTCGCGGCCCAGCGGCCGTTGCCGTCCATGATGATGGCGACGTGCCGCGGTGCGGGCTGCGCCGCGCCCTCGGGGGCGGCAGCTGCCGCCTCCCCGATCTGCCGCGCGCCTTCCGAGCGAACCACCGCAGCCTCCCCCTCCTGGCGCACCCTAGACCGCCTCCCTGGCCGTGCTGCGGCCCGGCACGGCCCGCCATCCTTCCCTTCTACGTTGCAGGTCGGGGGCGTCAGACCTGCATGATCTCCTTTTCCTTCGAGGCCAGCACGCCGTCGATCTCGGCGATGGCATCGTCGGTGGCCTTCTGCACGTCGGCGGCCTGACGCTTCTCGTCGTCCTGGCTGATGGCGCCGTCCTTCTCCAGCTTCTTGAGGATGTCGAGGCCGTCACGGCGGACGTGGCGCACGGCGACGCGGGCCTCCTCCGTGTACTTGTGGGCGACCTTGACCATCTCCTTGCGGCGCTGCTCGTTCATCTCGGGGATGCGCAGCCGGATGGTCTGGCCTTCCGTCATCGGGTTGAGGCCGAGATCGGATTCGCGGATCGCCTTCTCGACATTCGTGACCATCGAGCGATCCCATACCGAGATCGAGAGCAGGCGCGGCTCCGGCACGCTGACCGTGGCGACCTGGGCCATCGGCATCGACGCGCCGTAGGCCTCGACCTGGATCGGATCGAGCAGGCTCGGTGTCGCGCGGCCCGTGCGCAGCGATCCCAGATCCTTGCTCAGGGACGAGACGGCGCCCTGCATGCGGCGCTTGATGTCGCCGAGGTCGAATTCCGGTGTGGCCATGGATTCTCAGTCCCGATGCGTTCGGGTGGCAGATCGGCGCGCTCGGGACGCGCCCGGCACGCGGTGCCGCTACATGAACGAAAAACCGGGTGGCCGCAAATGCGGTCGGGCGGCATCCGCAAGGAGCCCCCGCCGCCACCCAGCGACACGGTCCCGCTTCGACGCGTCCGCGCGGCGATCCACCCGGCCCCCGGCCTCGCGAAGAGCGCGCGGCCCGGCCCGTCACCGAGGCGGCAAGGTCCCGGCTCGGCGCTTCGTTGCCCGGGCGAGGATCGGTTGGACCATCGTCGGCCGGGACTTCGTCGGCAGCTCGAAAGGCCGATCGCGTTTTAATCCCACCGATGCTCCGAGTGACCTTGGGTTAGTAATTTCAGGGTAAAAAATCTCGGCGACCACCTAACATATGTAATGCCGGTCGCTTCGGGAGCTATGCCGTGCCTGTCCGGAATCTGTCTATCCGCTCGAAACTGATCGGAAGCTTCACGATACTGACGGTTCTGGTGCTCGCACTGGGGATCGTGAGCCTAGGTGGTCTGTCTCACATCAATGGGCATCTTCAAACTATCGAGCGAAATTGGCTTCCCAGCGTCCGCGCGGCCGGGGACGTCGACGCACTGACGGGGCGCTACAACACCAGCCTCCTGAGACATGTTCTGACCGAGGACGCGAAGAGCCTTGCCGCCGTCGAAAACGATGTCGTTCAGCGCGGCAAGAAGCTCGACGCCGCCGCGGACGCCTATGCGCCGCTCGTCAGCTCGCCCGAGGAGCGCAAGCTCTACGACACGTTCCGGCAGGAATGGAGCGCCTTCGCCGCTGTCGGCGAGCGCATCATGGGCCTGTCGCGCCGGGGCGAGAAGGCGCAGGCCCTGGCCCTGTACGAAGCGGAGGCCGTGCCCCCGCGGCGGCGCGCGTCGCTGGCGCTCGAATCCCTGATCAAGCTCAACAACGAGGGCGCGGCGGCGGCCGAGGTGGCCGCCACCAGCGCCTACGCCTCGACCAAGATCCAGGTTCTGGGCGCGATCGCCGCCGCCATCCTGCTCTCGGTCGGGCTCGCCCTCGTCATCGTCCGCGGTGTCTCGCGCGGCATCGACTCCGTGGTGCGGCCGATGCAGGCCTTGGCCGGCGGCGACCTGAGCGTCACCGTTGCGCATCAGGGGGAGGCTACCGAGATCGGCCGCATCGCCGATGCCGTTCAGGTCTTCAAGACCGGTCTGATCCGCGCCCGGGCCCTGGAGGAGGAGACCGCGCTCGCGCGCGCTTCGGCCGAGGAGCAGCGCAAGGCCGGCATGCGGCAGATGGCCGAGAATTTCGAGCAGGCGGTCGGCGGCATCGTCGGCATGGTGTCCGCCTCGGCCACCGAGTTGCACGCCACCGCCGAGAGCATGACGACCACGGCGTTCCAGACCGCCAACCAGTCGAGCGCGGTGGCGGCTGCGGCCGAGGAAGCGTCGGTCAACGTCAACACGGTGGCGGCGGCCTCCGAGGAGCTCGGTGCCTCCGTGCAGGAGATCGGCCGGCAGGTGTCGGGCTCGGCGGATCTGGCGCAGCGGGCGGTCAACGAGGCGGACCGGACGGTCTCGCTCGTGCAGGAGCTCAGCGGTGCCGTCTCGGAGATCGGCGACGTGGTGAGCCTGATCTCGAACATCGCCAGCCAGACCAACCTTCTGGCCTTGAACGCCACCATCGAGGCGGCGCGCGCGGGCGAGGCCGGCCGCGGCTTCGCGGTGGTCGCCGCGGAGGTGAAGGAGCTGGCGAGCCAGACGGCGCGGGCGACCGAGGAGATTTCGGGCCAGATCGGTCAGATCCAGGGTGCGACGCGTCAGGCGGTCGGTGCGATCGGTTCGGTCACGGAGCGGGTCCGCGAGATCAACGCCGTGGCCACCGCCATCGCGGCGGCGGTCGAGCAGCAGGGCGCCGCCACCCATGAGATCGTGTCGAGCGTCGGTCAGGCCTCGGCCGGCACGACCGAGGTGACGAGCAACATGGTCGGCCTCGCCCGCGCCTCCGAGGACACGGGCGCGGCTGCCTCTCAGGTGCTCGCATCGGCCTCCGAACTCTCGCGCCAGTCCGAGCATCTCTCGGCCGAGGTCACGCGGTTCCTCGCCTCCGTGCGCGCCGCCTGACGGACGCGCGCCATCGCCTCATGCCCGAGCTCTCGGGACGGCGGATCCGGGTCCGCTCAAGCGCCGGGCGGGCCGTCACGGTGTCGGCTTCGAACAGGCCGACACCGCTCTACAGGGCCTCACCCCGCAGCAGGCGCGGGGTCTCTCCCCGCAGGGCGGAGGCCCGGCCGATGAAGAAGCGCTTCAGGCCCGGCATCCGGTCGACGAGGCCGAGCCCGAGGTCGCGGGTGAGGCGCAGGGTCAGGCTGTCGTTCGAGAACAGGCGGTTGAGCCCGTCGGTCGCCGCCGCCATCGCCACGGAATCGAAGCGGCGGGCCTGCTCGTAGTCGCGCAGCACCGCATCGGCACCGGGATCGAGCCCGAGCCGCAGGGCACCGGTCACCGCCTCGGCGAGGGCCGCCGCCCCCGCGAGGCCGAGATTGAGCCCCTGGCCCGCCAGCGGGTGGATGACGTGGGCGGCGTCGCCGAGGAGCGCGAGGCGCGGCGCCCGGAAGCTGCGGGCGATGCCGAGATGCAGAGGGTGGGCGCTCGGACCATGCTCCAGGGCGATGGGGCCGAGTTCTGGCCCGAACCGGCGCTCGATCTCGGCCAGCGTTTCGGCAGCGTCCCCGCCGAGCAGGGCCGGCACGTCGGCGCTGCGCTCGGTCCAGACGATGGAGGAGCGGTGACCGAGGGCGCCCCCCGCCCGGAGCGGCAGGATCGCGAAGGGGCCGCTCGGCAGGAAATGCTCGAAGGCACGCCCCTCGTGGTCGCGGGCATGCTGGATCGTCGCGACGATGCCCGATTGCGGGTAGGACCAGCCGACCCAGCCGATGCCGGCCGCCTCGCGCAGGGCCGAGCGCGCCCCGTCGGCGGCGACCACCAGGGCGACCTCTTCCGTGCTGCCGTCGCTCAAGGTGACCCGGCTCGCCCGCGGACCGGGCGCAGCGGCGCGGACCCCCGCGGCGACGAGCCGGACGCCCGCCTCGCGCGCGGCATCGAGCAGCGCGCTGACCATCGGCTCGGCCTCGACCATATGAGCGAAGGGCTCGCCCTCCGCGCCCGCGTCCCGGCGCGCCTCGGTCCCGTCGCCGAAGGTGAGGAAGACCGGCCGCACCGGATCGCCGACGCGGCTGTCGCTGATGACGAGCCGGCGCATGGGCTCCGCCGCCGGTTCGATCCGCGGCCACACGTCGATCTGCTCGAACATCCGCCGCGGCCCCGCCGCGACGGCGTAGGCGCGCCCGCGGTGGCGCGCGGCACCCGCGTTCAGGCCGGGATCGCAGAGCATGACGTCGAGAGCGGGGCCGTGCGTCCGCTTCAGGGCGACCGCCAGGGCGAGGCTGGCGATGCCCGCTCCGGCGACGAGCAGGCGGCGGCTTCCGGGACGATGGCCGGTGAAGTTGCCGGGATGGCGATCCGTCGTGCTCATCGGCGCTCCTCGTCCTCGGCACCGCGGCCGCCTCCGACGAGGCGTGCCGCTGCGCTTCACATAGCGCGCGCGCCGCGCGTACGCGATCCCGGTGGCAGTGTCCCCATTCACGCAGCCGGAGATGTTTCCCGGGGGCGAGCGCCCCGCGTGGCATCGCCGGGCCGAGCCGCTATGTGCGTCGGGCGCGCCCCGAGTCGGGACCGCCCCTCATCGTCACCCGCCGTCCCAGAGCCGCAGAAGCCGTCATGTCCGAAGCCGCCACGTCCGAAGCCGCCACGTCCGAAGCCCTCCGGCCCGATCCCGTCGACGCGCTTCTGTCGATCCTCGACTTGGAGCGCCTGGAGACCGATCTGTTCCGCGGCATCAGCCCCCGGATCGGCTGGCCGCGGGTCTTCGGCGGGCAGGTCGTGGCCCAGGCGCTGGTCGCGGCGTCCCGCACCGTCGAGGCATCCCGCCCGCCCCACTCGCTGCACGCCTATTTCCTCCTCGGCGGCGACCCCGCGGTGCCGATCGTCTACGAGGTCGAGCGCATCCGCGACGGCGGCAGCTTCACCACGCGCCGGGTCAAGGCGATCCAGAAGGGCCGGGCGATCTTCGCCATGTCGGTGTCGTTCCATCTGGCAGAGGCGGGTGTCGAACACGCCGCAGGGCTCCCCGAGGTGCCGGGACCCGGTGAGCTGGCGGATGCGCGGACCCTCGTCCGGGAGGGCGGCAGCATCGTGCCCGAGCCGATGCTCGCCTATTTCACGCAGGCCTGGCCGATCGAGTTGCGGCCGGTCGAGACCGAGCGCTACCGCGACCGCGCGCCGGGGCCCGCCCGCTACCATGTCTGGATGCGCGCGACGAAGCCCCTGCCGGAGGATCCGGCGGTGCATCGGGCGGTGCTCGCCTACGCTTCGGACATGACCCTGCTCGACGCGACGCTGATCCCCCACGGCCGCACCGTGTTCGACCCCGAGATCCAGTCGGCGAGCCTCGACCACGCCCTCTGGTTCCACCGGCCGTTCCGGGCCGATTCCTGGCTGCTCTATTCGCAGGACAGCCCGAGCGCCTCGGGCGGACTCGGCTTCGCCCGCGGCACCTTCCACGACGAGGACGGACACCTCATCGCGTCGGTCGCGCAGGAAGGTCTGATCCGCCAGCGCCGCCCCTGACACGGGCAGCGCGAGCGGATTTGCCGAAGTGGAAGGCTGATTGTCTAATAATATGGCAGTTTTCGCGGCCAAGCTGCTCGGCGTGGCGCCAGTGCTCGCTCACGTTCTGGGCAGAAGAGCGAGACCGAAAATGGTTCCGTCTGGCACGGTCCTTGAATGAAGGCGCGCGGTCGCAGGGTCATCCCGATCCCTGCGGAACCGCTGGGTCTCGGCCGGTGCGCGGCCGGCGGTGAGAAGGCAGAACAAAGGGGGCGCCGCCCATGAAAATCGTGATGGCGATCATCAAGCCGTTCAAGTTGGAGGAGGTCCGCGACGCCCTGACCGGGATCGGCGTTCACGGCCTGACCGTGACCGAGGTCAAGGGCTACGGTCGGCAGAAGGGCCACACCGAGATCTATCGCGGTGCCGAGTACGCCGTGAGCTTCCTCCCCAAGCTGAAGATCGAGGTGGCGGTCGCGGCCGACCTCGTGACGAACGTGATCGACACGATCGCGGGCGCCGCCCGCACGGGACAGATCGGCGACGGCAAGATCTTCGTGATGCCGCTGGAAAAGGCGGTCCGCATCCGCACCGGCGAGACCGACGCCGACGCGCTCTGAGAGCCCGTCCCGCACCGGTTCTCTCTCCGATACCCCGACGGCTCATCACCCGTTCCGGCGGAACGCGCCCGGCCGCGCCGCCTCCACTCTCCTCAATGCTTGACGCACGGCGATCAGGAGCTTCCTGTCCATGAAACCTCGTAACCTTCTCGCGCTCGGGCTGGGAGGAGCCGCCCTCGGCCTCCTCCTCGTCGAGCCGTCGCTCGCGCAGGCGCCGGCGGTCGAGCCCGCCGTCACCGCCGCCGCCCCGGTGCCCAACAAGGGCGACACCGCGTGGATGCTGATCTCGGCGGTCCTCGTCCTGCTGATGACGGTGCCCGGCCTCGCCCTGTTCTACGGCGGCCTCGTGCGCACCAAGAACATGCTCTCGGTGCTGACCCAGGTCTTCGCGATCGCCTCGATCGTCTGCCTCCTGTGGGTCACCTACGGCTACAGCCTCGCCTTCACCAACGGCGGCGGCCTCAACGATTTCGTCGGCGGCTTCTCGAAGGCCTTCCTCAAGGGCGTCGATCCCAACTCGGTCGCCGCCACCTTCTCCAACGGCGTCGTGATCCCCGAATACGTCTATATCTGCTTCCAGATGACGTTCGCGATGATCACGCCCGGCCTCATCGTCGGCGCCTTCGCCGAGCGGATGAAGTTCTCGGCGCTGGTCGTCTTCACGATCCTCTGGGTCACCCTGATCTACTTCCCGATGGCCCACATGGTCTGGTACTGGGGCGGTCCGGACGTCTTCGCCGACGCGGCCCGCAAGCTCGCCGCCGCCGGGGGCGAGGCCAATGCCGCGGCCAAGGCCGAGTACGATGCGGTGATCGGCGATGCCGGCATGCTGTTCAAGTGGGGCGCCCTCGACTTCGCCGGCGGCACCGTCGTTCACATCAACGCGGGTATCGCTGGCCTCGTCGGCTGCCTGATGCTCGGCAAGCGCATCGGCTACGGCCGTGACCTGCTCGCCCCGCACTCGCTGACCATGACCACGATCGGCGCCTCGCTCCTGTGGGTCGGCTGGTTCGGCTTCAACGCCGGCTCGAACCTCGAGGCGAACGGCACCACCGGTCTGGCGATGATCAACACCTTCGTCGCCACCGCCGCCGCCGCCGTGTCCTGGCTGTTCGTGGAATGGGCCGCCAAGGGCAAGCCGTCGCTGCTCGGCATGCTCTCGGGCGCCATCGCCGGCCTCGTCGCCGTCACCCCGGCCGCGGGCTTCGCCGGCCCGATGGGCTCGATCGTGCTCGGCCTCGTCGCGGGCGCCGCCTGCTTCGTGATGTGCTCCACCGTGAAGAACGCGCTCGGCTACGACGACTCCCTCGACGTGTTCGGCGTGCACTGCATCGGCGGCATCATCGGCGCCCTCGCCACGGGCATCCTGGTCTCGACCGACCTCGGCGGTGCCGGCATCCCCGACTACACCACCAAGCCCGGCGAGCTGACCCTCGGCGCCTACGACATGATGGCTCAGCTCATCGTTCAGGCGAAGGCGGTCGGCTTCACCATCCTCTGGTCGGGCATCGGCTCGGCGATCCTCTACAAGCTCGTCGATCTGACGATCGGCCTGCGTGTGACGCAGGAGGAGGAGCGCGAGGGTCTCGACATCGCCGATCACGGCGAGCGCGCCTACAACTACTGAGTGCTGGCCCGCCAGTACGGCGGATCCCGGTGAAAGGAGGCCTCGGCGCGTCGCGCCGGGGCCTTTTTTTGGCCCGGTCAGCTGAGTCGGGCTTGGCCGTCATATGTCGCCGCCTCGGCGTCCCGTGGCCTTTTGGTTAATTGATCGTGAAGATGACAGCCGATTTTCGCGGAAAAGTTGACACCCGCCGGCCCCGAAAATGTTGCCTCAACGCAACATTTTCCGCGCACAGGTTGCTGTGGCTCGAAACTGATTAAAAATTGGGCACTTGCGCAAAACTTCATTTTGCGGCGCGGCGTCGAGTTCGGCACCTTGGCCGTATCGAACTTGGGGCTGACCGCAATGACAATCAAAACAAAGCTTCTGGCCGCGGGCGCGGCACTCTCCACGCTGAGCGCCACCGCACTGCCGGTTCTCGCCGCCGACATGCCCGCCGCCGCACCGGCGCCTGTTGTCGTCGAGGAGCATTGTAAAGCTGCGATCTCGACCCCGACCTTCGGCGGCCTCATCAAGGCGAACCCGAACCCGGCCTGCTTCGTCACGGGACTGGGCGACATCTATGTCGGCGGCGCGATCACCGGCTTCGCCTATTCCCAGACCAACGCCTTCGGCATTCTCTCGCCGAGCGCCGAGCAGGACCGCTACGGCCGCGTCGATTTCACGAACCTCCAGGGCTGGATCCAGAAGGCCGACGGCCCCCTGCAGTTCTACGTCCATGCCGGCCTGTACTCGATTCCGGCGCTCGGCCTGCCGCTCTACTCCTCGTTCGAGCAGACCCAGTCGCTGTTCGGCCCGGTGCCGGTCGCCTTCGGCAAGTGGCAGATCAACGATGAGTGGTCGATCCAGGCCGGCCGGATGTTCACCAACATCGGCTCCGAGCTGCTGTTCTCCTACCAGAACCTCAACATCTCCCGCGGTCTGGTCTTCAACCAGGAGAACTTCATCAACCAGGGCGTTCAGGTGAACTACGCGAGCGGTCCGTTCGCGGCGGCGGTCTCGGTGAATGACGGGTTCTACTCGGGCGAGCTGAACTGGGTGACCGGCCTTGCCACCTACAAGATCGACGACTCGAACACGATCGGCATCAACGGCGGCACGCATTTCAGCGACTTCGATTCCTCGACCCGCAGCCCGCGCTTTCAGTTCGCGACGATCAACTCGCTGCAGAACAGCAGCATCATCAGCGTGAACTACACCTACGCCAACGGGCCGTGGATCATCTCGCCGTACTTCCAGTACACCAACGTCGCGCGCAAGGATAACTACTTCAGCCCGATCATCGGTGGTGAGACCTGGGGCGGCGCGCTGCTCGCCGGCTACGCCTTCAACGAGAACTTCGGTCTGGCCGGCCGCGTCGAGTACATCGCGCAGTCGGGCACTCGCTTCGACACCCTGAGCGCGACCAGCCTCCTGTACGGCCCGGGCAGCTCGGCCTTCTCGTTCACGATCACCCCGACCTTCACCTGGGACCGCTACTTCGTCCGCGGCGAGTTCGCGACGGTGCAGGCCTACGACGTCACCCCCGGCTTCGGCTTCGGACGCGACGGCACCAAGCGCTCGCAGGAGCGCTACCTGGTCGAGACCGGCTTCACCTTCTGAGGGACGCGCCGATCCGCCTGCGGAAGCCGGATCGCACGAAACCGGACTTGGTCCAATCTGGGAAGCCTCGGAGAAATCCGGGGCTTCCTGCATTTCCGGGCAGGGCCGGACGATCGCCTGAAGACGTCGCGCACCGGCAGACGGGCGATGTCGAGCGCTGCGGGCGGTGTCCGCTTTGTGGGACCCACTTAGCCCGCCGTTAACCGCCCCGCATTAGCCTTACCGGATCGTTGACACCGGACCGGTTTGCGCATGCGTTCCCTCCGCCGTTCCGCGTCGCCCTATGACACCTTCGTCGACAGCCTGCGGCCCTTCCTGGCCAAGCGGCTGACGGAGTGCGGCGGCCTGATCCTCTTCACCGGTGCGGTCGCTCTGACCGTCGCTCTGGCGACGTGGTCGATCGACGACCCGAGCCTCAACCACGCCACCGACCAGCGGGCGCACAACGTGCTCGGGCGCCCCGGCGCTGTCGTCGCCGATCTCGCCATGCAGCTCCTCGGGCTCGGCTCAATAATGCTCGCGCTGCCGCCTGTGCTGTGGGGCATGCGGCTGATGCGCGAGCGCGACCTGCCGCATGGGGGCGTGCGCCTCGCGCTGTGGATCGTCGGCGTGCTCTGCGCGAGCGCGGTCGCGAGCGCGGTGCCGGCCACGGCCCGCTGGCCTCTGCCCACCGGCATGGGCGGCGTGGCCGGCGACGCGCTGCTTGCCGGCACGCGGATGCTGGTCGGGCCGCTGGCGAGCTTCGCCGGCTTCCTGTTCGCGGCGATCGCCATCCTCAGCCTCACCGCCGCCTGCCGCGTGACCAAATCGGACTTCGAGGAGGACGAGGAGGAGCCCTACGCTGCGCCGCGCTCCGCGCCCCGTGCCGGCCGGGCCGCGGCCCACGAGGAGCGCCACGATTCCGACGAGCCGAGCCTCGGCATCCTGTCGCTGGGTGCGCTCGCCCAGGCCGTCATGCGCGGCCGGGCCTCTCTGCGCACCAAGCTCGAATCCTGGCAGGCGCCAGCCGACGAGGGCGAAGGGCTCGCCTATGCCGGCGCCTCGCCCGCACTCGCCGCCCGCCGGGCCTTCGCCGACGCGGATGACGCGCCCTGGGCGCCGCAGGCGCGCGAGCGCGCCGCCGCAACGGGCCGGCACGAGCCGCAATTCGAGCCGGAGGACGATGACGCCGACGAGGTGCCCGTTCGAACCGCTCCGCTGCGGGCCGCACCGGTCGCTGGCGAGACCGACGATCCCGCCGTCGAGCCGCCCACCCGCGTCTCGCGTCCGCTGCCGCAGACCCCGGCGGCGCGCCCGCGTCCGGCCGACCCCCGCCCGGAGGCCGGCGAGTACCGGCTGCCGGCTCTGGAACTCCTCGCCCGTCCGCGCGACCCGGCGCCCGGCTCCGAGGTCTCGGCGGAGGCGCTGGAGCAGAACGCCACCATGCTGGAGGCGACGCTGCAGGACTTCGGCGTGCGCGGCGACATCCTGGCGGTTCGCCCCGGCCCCGTCGTCACCCTCTACGAGCTGGAGCCGGCCCCCGGCACCAAGTCGAGCCGCGTCATCGCGCTCGCCGATGACATCGCCCGCTCGATGTCCGCCGTCTCCGCCCGCGTCGCCGTCGTGCCGGGCCGCAACGCGATCGGCATCGAGCTGCCGAACACCAAGCGCGAGACGGTTTTTCTGCGCGAGCTGCTGGCCTCGGTCGATTTCGTCGAGACCAAGCACAAGCTCGCCCTGTGCCTCGGCAAGAACATCGGCGGCGAGCCGATCATCGCCGACCTCGCCCGCATGCCGCACCTGCTGGTCGCCGGCACCACCGGCTCGGGCAAGTCGGTGGCCATCAACACCATGATCCTCAGCCTGCTCTACCGCCTGAAGCCGGAGGAGTGCCGCCTGATCATGGTCGATCCCAAGATGCTGGAACTGTCGGTCTACGACGGCATCCCGCACCTGCTCTCCCCCGTCGTCACCGACCCGAAGAAGGCGGTCATCGCCCTCAAATGGGCCGTGCGCGAGATGGAGGAGCGCTACAAGAAGATGTCCAAGGTCGGCGTGCGCAACATCGACGGCTTCAACGCCCGCCTCGAAGAGGCCCGCGCCCGCGGCGAAGTGCTGACCCGGACCGTCCAGACCGGCTTCGACCGCACCACCGGCGAGGCGGTCTACGAGGACGAGGTCATGGACCTCAACCCGCTGCCCTACATCGTGATCGTGGTCGACGAGATGGCCGACCTGATGATGGTGGCGGGCAAGGACATCGAGGGCGCGATCCAGCGGCTGGCCCAGATGGCACGCGCGGCGGGCATCCACCTGATCATGGCGACGCAGCGCCCGAGCGTGGACGTCATCACCGGCACGATCAAGGCGAACTTCCCGACCCGGATCTCCTTCCAAGTGACGAGCAAGATCGATAGCCGCACGATCCTGGGCGAGATGGGCGCCGAGCAGCTGCTGGGCCAGGGCGACATGCTGTTCATGGCCGGCGGCGGGCGCACGACGCGCGTGCACGGGCCGTTCTGCTCCGACTCCGAGGTCGAGACCGTGGTCGCCCACCTCAAGCGCCAGGGCCGGCCCTCCTATCTCGAGGCCGTCACGGCGGAAGAGGGCGAGATCCCGGCCGGCGCCGCTTCCCCCGAGGACGGTCCCGTCTTCGATGCCGGCCAGTTCGGCGGGGGGGAGGGGGCCGACCTCTACGAGCAGGCGGTGGCCGTGGTGCTGCGGGATAAGAAGGCCTCGACGAGCTACATCCAGCGCCGCCTGCAGATCGGCTACAACCGGGCCGCCTCTTTGATGGAGCGGATGGAGACCGAAGGTCTCGTCGGTCCGGCCAACCACGCCGGAAAGCGCGAGATCCTGGTGGAGGCCGAGCCGCAGGACTACTGACGCGACGCTCACCATCACATCGAATCATCGCCCGGCGCGCCGCCCTCGAACGAGGGCGGCGCGCTTTCGCGTTTCGGCGGCGCGTTCTCCCTCGACAACGGCTACGCTTGAAAATATAGCATCAGCTATAAGTTCGAGTGAGAGGTCTTATGTCGAGGAAGCGCTATGGACTCGGCTGCTGGACCGGGATCGGTGCCGGGCTGGGCATTGCCGGTCTCGCCGCGTCGCCGCTCCAGGCCGAGGAGGTATCCCTGGACGAGATCAGTGTGACGTCTGACAAGCCGGCAGGGCGACAGGGCACGGGCTCGGCACGGGATCCGGCCGGCTCGGCCGGCGTGCTTCCGGTGATGACCGACCGCTTCTCCACCGTGACCGTTGTTTCCGGGGCTGAGCTCGCCCGCTCGCAGCCGACCTCGCTCGGCGAAGCCCTGTTCGACAGACCGGGTCTGTCGGCGACCACCTTCGCGCCGGGCTCGGCCTCGCGGCCGATCATCCGTGGCCTCGACAATCACCGCGTCCGCATCCTTGAGAACGGCACCGGGGTGCAGGACATGTCGGATCTCGGCGAGGACCACGCCGTTCCGATCAACCCCTTGATCAACGACCGGATCGAGGTGATCCGCGGGCCGGCCGGCCTGCGCTACGGATCCCAGGCGGTCGGCGGCGTCGTCTCGGTGGAGAACAACCGCATTCCGACGAGCATTCCGCCGGGTGGTAGCGCCGGCCGGGTGACGACCGGCTACTCGGCCGTCGATAACGGCCGCAACGTTGCCGCGACCGTCGATGCCGGCAGCGACCACGTCGCCGTCCATGCGGATGCCTTCAGAAGCGCGGCGGACGACTACAACACGCCGCTCGGCATCCAACGCAACTCCTTCAACGAGTCCCAGGGCGGGGCCTTCGGCACCTCCTACCTGTTCGACCGCGGCTTCGTCGGCCTGTCCTTCAGCCACTTCGATTCGGTCTACGGCATCCCCGGCCTCGGATCCGCGTCGCAGCGGACCCGTCTCGATCCGGTGCAGGACAAGCTGCAGGCGCGCGGCGAGTACCGTCCGCTGGACGGGCCTTTCGCGGCGATCCGGTTCTGGACCGGCGGCTCGAACTACCGGCACAACGAATTCGGCACCGGTCCGAACGGCGTCGAGGGGATCGAGGCGGTGTTCAAGAACCGCGCGGTCGAGGGGCGGATCGAGTTCGACCACGTGCCGGTCGAGACAGCTCTCGGCACTTTGACGGGCCAGCTCGGCATCCAGGCCGACCGGCGCAAGCTTCGCATCTCGGGCGCGGAAGGGGGATTGCTGCGCCCCACCGATACGCGGGTCCAGGCGGCCTATCTCTTCGAGGAACTGGCGCTCGGCGGCGGCCTGCGCTTCCAGGCGGCGGGCCGCGTCGAGGGCAACCGCGTCGCCGGTACTCAGGCGCTGTTCCCCTCGGACTTCCTGCCCGATGGTCCCGGCGACGAGCCGGTGGAATCGCGCCGCACCCGCCGCTTCGCCCCGAAGAGCGCGAGCTTCGGTGCGCTTCAGGACTTGCCCCACGGCTTCGTCGCGAGTCTGACCGGCTCCTATGTCGAGCGCGCGCCGACCTCGCCCGAGCTGTTCTCGCGCGGGCCGCACGAGGCCTCCGCCACCTTCGAGATCGGCGACCCGAACCTCAAGCTGGAGCGCGCCCGCACCGTCGAGGTGGCGATCCGGCGGGCCGACGGGCCGTTCCGCCTCGACGCGACCGGCTACGTCACGCGCTACACCGGCTTCGTCTACAAACGCCTGACCGGCTTCACCTGCGGCGACACCTTCGGCAGCTGCGGCGTCGGCGGCGGGGATCTGCGACAGGTCGCCTACTCGCAGGCCGGCGCCACCTTCGCGGGCGCCGAGATCGCCAGCCAGATCGACCTCGTGCCGGTCGGTGACGGGTTCGCCGGCCTCAGCGCCCAATACGACTTCGTGCGGGCGCAATTCGACGACGGCAGCTTCGTGCCCCGCATCCCGCCCCACCGCGTCGGCGGCGGCGTCTTCCTACGGGCGGACGGCTGGTTCGCCCAGGTCAGCCTGCTCCATGCCTTCGCACAGACGCAGACGGGCGCGCTGGAGACGCCGACGCCCGGCTACAACGACCTCAAGGCGGAGATCGCCTACAGCCGCCCGCTCGATCCCGCGGTCCACGGCCTGAGCGAGGTGACGCTGGGCCTGCGCGGCACGAACCTGCTCGACGACGTGATCCGCAACGCCGCCTCCTTCCGCAAGGACGAGGTGGTGCTACCAGGGCGCAACCTGCGGCTCTTCCTCACGGCACGGTTCTGACGGAGGCGATCGGACGATCGGTGCCGGCGCATCGGCCCGAGGAGTACCGGCTTTCGAACGGGACGATGCGGCAACCCGAGGCGAGCATGCCGTCGCATCAGACGAGCGACCCGGTCTCGCCCGGGCGCCGCCACGTCGAGCGGTCAGCCTTCCCTGTAAGAGCGTAGAAGACCGAGAGCTGGCGGCCGTGCGGTACGGTCATGAGCGTTTGCTGGGATACTCTCGCCGATTATTTTCCTCATACGTCGTCGATGTGTGGTATTATTCTTCGATCGCAGGCAAATCGCTTCACCATGCCGGAGGCTGTCGAGGGTATACGGCGCCGTCGTGCCTCGCGAACATATTGCCTCTATTGGACGATTGTGGAATGCGGTGGTGGTCTTGGTGCGACTCAGAACGTCGTCACCCTCCCACGCGCGGAATTCGGTGTCGGCAATTGTGCAGGGGTGCAGGATGGATGGGGATGGCAGCCCACCTGCGCAGCCGATCCGCGGCGAGATGGCCGAGCGGATCCGGGCGTATGACTGGACGGCGACGGCTCTGGGGGGCGCGGAGACGTGGCCGCCGAGCCTGAAGGCCACGATCAGCCTGATCCTGGGATGCGGCTTTCCGATGATCGCGCTCTGGGGCCGGAATCTGATCCAGGTCTACAACGACGGTTATCGCGACCTGATGGGGCTGAAGCATCCGGCCGGGCTCGGACAGCCGACCCGCGCGTGCTGGCCCGAGGTCTGGCACATCAACGGACCGATCTACGAGCGGGTCTGGCGAGGCGAGACCTTCACCTTCGAGGACGCGGTCTACCCCCTGACCCGTTCGGGGAGCCTCGAGGACGCGTGGTTCACCCTGACCTACAGCCCGCTGCGGGACGATTCCGGCGAAGTGGCCGGTATCCTAGTCACCCTGTTCGAGACCACGGCCCGCGTGCTGGCGGACCGCGCCCTGCGCGAGAGCGAGGCGCGCTTCCGGGCCGAGCTGGAACGGCAGGTCCAGGAGCGCACGGCGGAGCTTCAGGCGAGCCGCGACCTGCTCAAGGCAACCATGGACAGCTCCATGGACATGATCCAGGTCTTCGAGGCCGTGCGCGATGCCTCGGGCGAAATCGTCGATTTCCAGTGGCTCCTCAACAACCATACCTCCGAGAGCCGCTACGGCGAGGTGTCCGGGCAGAGCCTGCTGGAGCGGAATCCGGGTGTGGTGCAGGAGGGCATCTTCGACACCTTCAAGCGCGTGACCGAGACCGGCCAGCCATCGATGGCGGAGCGCCGCTACGTCCACGAGCAGTTCGACGGCTGGTTCTTCCAGTGCGCGGTGAAACTCGGCGACGGGGTCGCCACCACCACCAAGGAGATCTCGGCCTGGAAGGCGGCGCAGGAGGAGGTGTTTCGGCTTCGCGACGAGATCGCCCAGGCGGCCCTGCACGAGAGCGAGGAGCGCTTTCGCGCCCTGGCCCGCCTCATCCCCGTTCTGCTGTGGCGCTCCGACGAGACGGGGCAGCACAACTCCCTCAACGAGGCCTGGCTCGCCTATACCGGACAGACCTTGGAACAGTCGCAGGCCGGCGGCTGGATCGATGCGATCCATCCCGACGACCGCGCGAAGGCGGGCCAAGTCTTCCGCGCCGGGCGCGAGCAGCAGCGGCTGATCGAGGTGCAGCAGCGCATCCGCCGGCACGACGGACATTACCGCTGGTTCCTCGTGCGGCAGGCGCCGATCGTCGATGCGGAGGGGCAGGTCACGCAGTGGATCGGTGCGGCCATGGACATCCATGATCTGCACGATCTGCAGGAGCGCCAATCCGTCCTCGTCGCCGAGTTGCAGCACCGCACCCGCAACCTGCTCGGTGTCGTGCGCTCGATCGCACACCAGACCATGGTGCAAACTGGCCCGACCGAGCGCTTCCGCGAGCAGTTCAACGATCGGCTGGCCGCTCTCTCGCGGGTCCAGGGATTGCTGTCGCGCTCCGAGCAGGAGCCGATCACCCTGCGCACGCTGATCCGGACCGAGCTGGAGGCGCTCGGCGGCGGTGACTTCGCCGACCGGATCCATGTCGCCGGCCCGCTGGTGCGCCTGCGCAAGGCGTCGGTCCAGACCCTCGCGCTCGCCGTGCACGAACTCGCCACCAATGCCCGCAAGTACGGCGCCCTGACGACCGAGAACGGCCGTCTCTCGGTGACGTGGCGCGCCGACAGGGATGCGTTCGGAGGCGGAAGCCTGCTGGTCGAGTGGATCGAGGAGGGTATCCGCCGGCCGCGCGACGCGCAGAGCCGGATGCGGCGCGGTTACGGACGCGAGTTGATCGAGCGGGCAATGCCTTACGCGCTCAACGCCAAGACCCGCTACGAACTCGGCGAGACGCGGCTGCTCTGCGCCATCGAACTGCCGCTGGGCGAGCGGTTCGGCGAAATGAGCACGGCGTAACCGCGGCCTGCGCCGGGCCTCAAGCCGCGAGCGCCGTCAGCACCGCGCTGCCGGTCGCGCTCGCCTCGTAGCGGGTGCGCTGGGTGCGGGGGTCGCGGGCGGTCACGGTCAGTAAGGCGTCGCCGGTGAGCGTCTCCACCGCGCGCAGCACAAGGGCGTGCTCGACACCGAAGATGCGGGCGAAGCTCCGGCTGTCCGCGGCGAGCTCGAGATGCAGGCCGGCGAGGATGCCGGCCTCCAGCAGGCTCAGCTCCGGACGCAGGGCCGCGATCGTGTCGGTCGCGGCGAGGAAGGTCTCGGCGTCGGCGGCCGGCTCGCTCGCGCGGCCTTTCCCCTCGCTCACGCCGCCTTGCCCACATCATTCGCGGCGCGGGCGCGCACCTGGACCAGCACCGACTTGGAAGTCGGTGTGTCCGAGAACTCGCCGAAGGCCGAGAGCGGAACCAGCACATTGAGTTCCGGATAGTAGCCGGCGAGCGAACCGCGGGGCATGTCGAAGGGCACGAGTCGGAAATCCTCCGCCACCCGCTCGACGCCGTCCTCGGCATGGACGCAGACGAGATCGACCCGCTCGCCCGCCCGCGCCTTCAGTTCGGCGAGGTCGTCCGGATGAGCGAACACCACCCGGCGCTCGCCGTAGACGCCGCGGTAGCGGTCGTCGAGGCCGTAGATCGTGGTGTTGTACTGGTCGTGGCTGCGGAAGGTCTGCAGCACGAAGGTGTCGCCCTGCCGGCTCGCGCGCTGGTGCTCTGTGGCGACGGGGAGCGGCCCACTCGAAAAGCCCGCGCGGCCGGTGGCCGTCTCGAACACGCGCTCGGCGGCGAGGTTGCGCAGCATGAAGCCGCGGGGACGGCGCACGCGGGTGTTGAAGCCGGCAAATCCCGGGATCGTCCGCTCAATGAGGTCGCGGATCAGGTCGTAATCGTCGGCGAGCGCGGCCCAGTCGATCCGCTCCGAGCCGACGGCGGCGGCGGCCATGCCGGCGATGATGCCGATCTCCGAGCGAAGCTGCGGCGAGGCCGGCTTGTTGATGCCGCCCGAGCCGTGGACCATGCTCATCGAATCCTCGACGGTCACGATCTGCACCTTGCCCCGGCTGTTGCGGTCGATCTCGGTGCGGCCGAGGCAGGGCAGCAGATAGGCGACCCGGCCCGGCACGAGATGCGAGTGGTTGAGCTTGGTCGCGATGTGGACGGTGAGCTCGCACCCGCTCAGCGCCTTCTCCACCAGCCGGGTATCCGGCGTCGCGCGCACGAAGTTGCCGCCGAGCCCGATGAAAGCCTTGGACGAGCCGTCGAGCATCGCCCCGATGGCGCCGAGCACGTTGTGGCCGTGCTGGCGCGGCGCGTTGAGCCCGAATTCGCGGTCGAGTGCTTCGAGGAGCGCGACGGGCGGCTTCTCGTTGATGCCGACGGTGCGGTCGCCCTGCACGTTGGAATGGCCGCGCACCGGGCACAGGCCCGCGCCCGGCCGGCCAATATGGCCGCGCAGGAACAGCAGGTTGGCGATCTCGCGGATCGTCGCCACCGAGTGGCGGTGCTGCGTCACGCCCATCGCCCAGGTCGCGATCACCTTGTCCGCCCCGAGGTAGACGTCGGCGGCGGTCTCGATCTCTTCGCGGGTCAGGCCGGACTGATCGAGGATCGCGTCCCATTCCGTCGCCTCGACCGCGGCGCGATAATCGGCGAAGGCGCTGGTGTGGGCGGCGATGAAGGCGTGGTCGAGAAGCGAGGGCCTGCCTGCCGCGAGCGCCGTCGCATCGCGGGCGAAGACGGCCTTGGCGATGCCGCGGAAGGCCGCCATGTCGCCGCCGGGCTTGGGCTGGTAATAGTGGCTGGCGATGGGGCGGCTCGCGCCCCGCAGCATCTCGACGCTGTTCTGCGGATCGGCGAAGCGCTCCAGGCCGCGCTCGCGCACGGGATTCAGCACCACGACCCGGGCACCCCGCTCGGCGGCCCGGCGCAGGTCGCCCAGCATACGCGGATGGTTGGTGCCGGGGTTCTGGCCGACGACGAAGATCGCGTCCGCCTTCTCGAAGTCCTCGAGCAGCACCGTGCCCTTGCCGATGCCGATCGCCTGGGTGAGGGCGATGCCGCTCGCCTCGTGGCACATGTTCGAGCAATCGGGGAAGTTGTTGGTGCCGTAGGCCCTAGCGAAAAGCTGGTAGAGGTAGGCCGCTTCGTTCGAGGCGCGGCCGGAGGTGTAGAACTCGACGCGGTCGGGGTCGAGGCCGCGCAGGATCGCACCGATCTCGGCGAAGGCTTCGTCCCAGTCCACGGGGCGGTAGGTGTCGCTCTGCGCGTCGTAGCGCATCGGATGGGTGAGGCGGCCCTCGCTCTCCAGTGCGTAGTCGGTCCAGCCCCGCAGCTCCGCCACCGGATGCTTGGAAAAGAAGCGCGGCGTCACGCGCTTGTCGGTGGCCTCCCAGGAGACCGCCTTCACGCCGTTCTCGCAGAACTCGAACGAGGAGCCGTGGGCCGGGTCGCCCCAGGCGCAGCCGGGGCAGTCGAAGCCGTCGGGCTGGTTGGCGCTAAGCAGGGCCCGCGCGCCGGAGAGCGGGGCGCGGCTGCCGAGCAGGAACTTGCCGCAGCTCTTCAGCGCACCCCAGCCGCCCGCGGCGGAAGAGCGCTTGGGTAAGCCTTGCGAACGGTCCATCCGAGAGCCCGATCTTCGCGATGTGGGAGATGTTTCGGACGATCCGCTGCCGCCGCCTCGCCCCCCGGCGGGTGCGCGGTCTCGGACCCCGTCGCAATGACGTAACATCTCGCAGATGCGAGTGGATGCGTGGCTGATGATGGGGGAGGTATTCTCTCCGCGCAAAGCAATTTAGCTCAATTCCAGAAGGTGCCTATTTCTGGAATGGCTCAAGGATCATTCTGTCGAGAGCGAGATGCGATCGCTCGGAAATTTGATGCGTTGCAACAAAATGCCGAGAGCAAGAAACTGCGTCAGATCGTGCTCGCACGGCGCGGCAGGACGCGATCTCGCCGTGCTCCCCAACCCGCTTCGCCGATGCCTCGCGAGACGGGTCGAGACATCGGCCGATCCCGGGTCAGGCGGTCCGCGCGAGTTCTGCCGCGTCCCGCCCGACGACCGGCGCGAGGCGCGTCAGGCCTTCCGCCCGGAGCCGCTGGCTCAGGCCGCGCTTGATCGTGCCGACCAGGCCCGGCCCCTCGTAGACGAGGGCGGAATAGAGCTGGACGAGGCGCGCGCCGGCCCGAATCTTGGTCCAGGCGGCCTCGGCCGAATCGATGCCGCCGACGCCGATCAGCGGGATCCGGTCGCCGACGCGGAGATAGGTCTGGGCGAGGAGCCGCGTCGCCGGACCGAACAGCGGCCGGCCGGACAGGCCGCCGGTCTCCTTCGCCAGCACGGATTCCGTCAGCGTCGCGGGCCGCGCGATCGTGGTGTTCGAGACGACGAGGCCCTGAATGCCGCGCCGGAGCGCCGTCGCCGTCATGGCGTCGAGACCTTCGAGGGCGAGGTCCGGGGCGATCTTGAGCAGCACCGCCGCGCTCGATCCGCTGGCGTCGCGGGCGGCGACGACGCGGGCCAGCAGGTCGTCGAGAAAGGCCTCGCCCTGAAGGTCGCGCAGGCCCGGCGTGTTGGGCGAGGAGACGTTGACGGTGATGAAGGCGACATGCGGCGCGAGCCGCGCGGTGCAGGCGACGTAGTCGGCGAGCCGATCCCCCGATTCCTTGTTGGCGCCGATATTGACTCCGACGATCCCGTCGCGGCCGGCGCGGGCCTTGAGCCGGTCGGCCACCACGTCGAGCCCCTCGCTGTTGAGGCCGAAGCGGTTGATCACTGCCCGGTCGCGGGAGAGCCGGAACACCCGCGGGCGCGGGTTGCCGGGCTGAGGACGCGGCACCACTCCGCCGACCTCGACGAAGCCGAAGCCGAGACCGAGCAGCGCGTCGGCCACCCGCGCGCCCTTGTCGAACCCGGCGGCGAGGCCGACCGGATTGGGAAAGCGGCGCCCGAACAGCTCGACGGCGAGCGCCGCATCGTCGGCCGGCGGCCGGCGCGGCGGCAGCAGCGAAAGGCCGCGAATCGTCAGATCGTGCGCCGTCTCGGCGTCGAGCCCGTGCAGCAGCGGCCGGGCGAGGGGAAAGAGCGCGTCGATCATGCCTGCGGAACTTCTGCCGGGAAGACGTGCCGTCCGTCGGGGCCGAGATGCAGGACGGCCACGGATCGCACGGCGCTCAAAGGAAGGTCGGCGTAGAGGTGCGGGAACAGGGCGCCGCCCCGCGACGGCTCGAAGCGCAGCGCCGGCCCGAGCGCATCCGCCTCGACCGCCACGAGCAGGAGGTCCTCCTGGCCCGCGAAATGGCGGGCGGCGGTCTCGGCAACCTGATCCGCGGTCGAGAAGTGGATGAAGCCGTCGGCGTGATCGACGGGCGCGCCGGTGAAGCGGCCGAGCGCCTCGGCCTCGCGCCACAGGTCGCGCGGACAGATTTTGTAGACGAGGGCCATCCGGTCTCCGGGAGTAAATCTTCCGGAGCGATAGAACGCACGCTTCCGCGCGGCAACCAATGCGGAGTGATACCAGATACAGGCCTTTCCGCCTTCTCCGCGGGGCGATCAGATGCGACACTGCCCTCTCCGGATGCTCCGATTGCGTCCGGGTTCGGCGGGTTCTAGTTTCCTAACTTTAGGCCGTATGTCTCAACGGCACACGCGCCGGTTTGAGGCCGCTATGCTGTCGCACGAGCAGATCTGGACTGCGATCGACCGATTGGCCGAGCGCCACGGCTTCTCCGCCTCGGGCCTCGCCCGGCGCGCGGGCCTCGACGCCACGAGCTTCAACCGCTCGAAGCGGATCGGACCCGACGGGCGCAAGCGGTGGCCTTCGACCGAATCGATCGCGAAGGTGCTGGCCGCGACCGGCGCCAGCCTCGACGACTTCCTCCACCTGGTCGATTCCGGGCAGCCGCAGGTCCGGACGATGGTGCCGCTGATCGGCCTGACCCAGGCCGGATCGGGCCGCCTGTTCACCGAGGAGGGCATTCCGACGGGCGGTCCCGGCTGGGACGAGATCGAGTTTCCCGATCTCGGCGACGACCGCGCCTTCGCCCTGGAGGTCCAGGGCGATTCGATGCTGCCGCTCTACCGCGACGGTGACGTGCTGATCGTCGCCCCGAATGCCGGCATCCGCAAGGGTGACCGGATCGTCGCCCGGCTCACCAACGGCGAGGTCGTGGCCAAGGAATTGCGCCGCCGCACCGCGCGCACCATCGAGTTGGCCTCGCTCAACCCCGAGCACGAGGACCGTATGGTGCCGCTCGCCGAGGTCGCCTGGATGGCGCGGGTGATGTGGGTGCGGCAGTAGGGAGCCGGCCGTCTACAGCCCGGCCAGCCGGTGGGCCATGCCGAGGGCGACCTGCCCCGAGAGCAGGCTCCAGCCACAGGCGATCATCGTCGCGACCATCACGAATGGGATCGGCCGGTGCTCGAAGCGGCGGCCCCGCAGGGTGTTGCGCAGGATGATGAAGGGCGCGACCACCGCGATCATCGGCAGCGCGGCCAGAGCGGTGATGCCGCCGGCCTCTAGCAGGCGGAAGCTCGCCCGCCGGTTCGTCGCGTATTCAAAAGCACTCGCGAGCAGCCCCGCCAGGGCGAGGCCGACGATGAGCGCCTGGATGGATTCGAGGGACGACGGGCTCAGGGTCATGACGCGACGCTCCTTCTCAGGATGTGACGCGCAGTCTGACCGATGGTTTACGTCTTGTTAAGAAAGACGTTCTGTTAACGCTAACGCCGCCCACAGGCTCGAAGCCCGGGACGGCGCGGAAACGGATCTCGAGGCGGCTTGTCGCGCCTCAGGCGTCCTCTTCCAGGTCGATATCGAGGATCGCCATCCGGAAGGTGAAGGAATCGTCGCCGTCCTCCTTGTCGTCGGCGAGCACGCCGATCGACTCGTCGCCGATGAACACCTCGGCGGAATCGCCGGTCTTCATCGCGACCACGCGGATGTTGGCGTTGGCGAACTTGCGACGCAGATAATCCTGCAGCTTGGCGACTTCGGTCTTGGTCACGCCGTCAACCTTCTTGCGAGGCGCCGCGTGCCGGGACGCGCGATCCCGGCGGCAGCGCTGAGGGGATTGTGATGGTGGTCGGCGGCTTGCCACGTCGGGGGAGGGCAGGCAACCCGCCGCGGGCATGGAGCGGCTTCAGATCCCGCCGGCGATATCGACGAACTCGCTCATCGCCACGAGCTGGTCCATCGAGCGGGCCGGCTCGGCGCAGCCCGCCGCCCCCACGACGCGCGCCGGCACGCCGACGACGGTGGTGTGCGGCGGCACCGAGCGGAGCACGACGGAGCCCGCCGCGACCCGGGCGCAGGCCCCGACCTCGATGTTGCCGAGGATCTTGGCGCCCGCGCCGATCATCACGCCGCGGCGGATCTTCGGGTGACGGTCGCCGCCATGCTTGCCCGTGCCGCCGAGGGTCACCGCGTGCAGGATCGAGACGTCGTCCTCGATCACGGCGGTGGAGCCGACCACGAGGCCGGTGGCGTGGTCGAAGAACACGCCGCGCCCGATCCGGGCCGCCGGGTGGATGTCGGTCTGGAACACCTCCGAGGACCGACTCTGGAGGTAGAGCGCGAGATCGCGCCGGCCCTGACCCCAGTACCAGTGGGCGAGCCGATGCGCCTGGATCGCGTGAAAGCCCTTGAAGTAGAGCAGCGGCTCGATCGCCCGGGTCGTCGCGGGGTCGCGGTCCATCACGGCGAGGATGTCGGCGCGCATGCTCTGGCCGATGCGCGCATCGTCTTGAAGCGCCTCGTGGAAACCGTGGGCGACGAGTTCGGTCGAGAGCGAGGCGTGGCCCAGCCGGGTGGCGACGCGATGGGCCACCGCCGCCTCCAGACTCGGATGGTTGAGGATGGTCGCCACGAAGAAGGAGGCGAGCTGCGGCTCGTCGCGCACCACCGTTTCCGCCTCGGTGCGCACGCGCGTCCAGAGCGGATCGACGATTCCGGCGATCCCTTCGCGCCCGGAGGCCGGGTTGAGCGACGGACTGGCGGACATGCATTCCTCCTCGACAGCCTGGGCTGTCCATTCGGCCTGAGGCCGCGGCGCGGGGCGCGGCCTTCAGCGTGTTCGAGCCCGACCTGCCCGGGCGGGACGGATTATGCCGCCAGATAGGAGCGGCGGATACGACTCGTATCGTGCATGCGGCGAGGAGGAGAAGCGTCTTCGTCCACGCCGGGGCAAGCCTTACAGCTTGGTGTCACCCGGCGCCGCATCAAGGGCCGTGCCCAACCCTGCGGCGGATCGCGCCGCCGTCAGGCGGCCGGGCGCTTGCCGCCGTTGTCGTTGCCGCTGAAGCGGTCCTCGATCACCTCGATCAGACGCTCGGCCATGACCTCGACCGGCACATCGGAGGTATCCACCACGGCCGATGCGCGGGCATAGAGCGGCTCGCGGCTGAGCAGCACGGCGCGCAGGTCCTCGAGCACGGAGGTCGGGTCGCCCTTGCCCTCGACATGTCCCTGATCGCGCACCCGCTGCAGGTGCTCCTCGGGCCGGGCCTGGAGCCAGATCGTGTAGAAGGAGGAGAGGAGCAGGTCGTAGGTCAGCGGCTCGGCGACGATGCTGCCGCCGGTGGCGAGCACCATCGGTCCCGGCTGCTCGGCGAGGCCGCGCAGGGCCTTCTGCTCCAAGCGCCGGTAGCCCTCCTGGCCGTAGATCGCGAAGATTTCGCGCACCGACAGGCCGTTCTCGCGCTCGATCTCCGTGTTGAGCTCCACGAAGCGCCAGCCGAGATGGGCCGCCGCCATCCGGCCCAGCGTCGATTTGCCGGCGCCGCGCAGGCCCACCAGCGCCACGCGCCGCCGGACCGTGCGCGCTTCCACGCCGGTCGAGCCCGCAAGCGCCGATTTGGCCAGAGCGATCTGGTCCGGATTCGCCTGATCCAGCAGGTCGCGGATGACGCGCCAGTCGGAGGAGGCTTCCTGGGTCGAGACGAGGTCGTCGAGCCGCATTCCCATCGCGTTGGCGACGCGCCGCAGCAGGATGATCGACACGTTGCCCTGACCGCTCTCGAGCTGGGCGATGTAGCGCTCGGACAGGCCGGAGGCCTGCGAGAGCAGCTTGCGCGACAGCCCGCGAACCGTCCGGGCGTGACGCACCCGTCGGCCGAGTTCGTTGAGGAAACTCGCCTCTTGTTCGGCCGCGTCGGTCATGGCCTCACTCACCTCATCGTCCTTTCCGACGCCCGCCTCGATCCGCATCCATGCCGGCCCTCCGCGACGAGGCCCCCACCCCTCGCCCAGGATGCCGTCCGCTCGTCCGGGTTCTCGGCCGAACGCTACCTACTGCAACGCGCGGGCCAGGGCGCGCAAGGTATGGCGGGGTCGGCGCACATCTGGAGATTGGCAGGCTGCAGCGCAACCCACCCTGCAAGCGTGGCATCCATGCGAACTCGCCGGTGGATAATATATGCTATCCCGCAATGCGAGATATGGCGCTGCAAAACATTACTCCGTGAACGTCACACCCTCGAACAGGGTGCGGCCGAGCGGATCCGTCCGGAAGCCGCTCACCGTGCGCCGGATCGCCATGTGGACCACGGTGTGGGCGAGCGGCACCCAGGGAGCGGCCGCGCGGAAGCGGGCCTGTGCGTCGCGGTAGAGCCGGGTGCGGACCTCGCGGTCATCGGTGCGGCGGGCGGCCTGGACCGCCGCGTCGTAGCCGGGATCGCACCAGCGGGCGAGGTTGGCGCCCCCCGGCGCCGCCGCCCGGCAGCCGAGCAGCACGTTCATGAAATTGTCCGGGTCGCCGTTGTCGCTGGTCCAGCCGTAGAGCATCATCGTCGGCGTGCCGCCGTAGAGGGCGGCCCGGTACGCGTTCCAGTCACGGGTGACCAGCTCGGCGCGAATGCCGATGCGGGCGAGGTCGGCCCGGATCATATCGGCCACGCGCCGTCCGTTGGGGTTGTAGGGACGGCTGACCGGCAGGAACCAGAGATCGGTCTCGAACCCCTCGGCGTAGCCGGCCTCGGCGAGCAGGCGGGCGGCGGCCTCGCGGTCGAAGGCGAGTTCGGGCAGCCCGCGGTCGAAGGCCCAGCTCGACGGCGGCAGCGGGTTGTGCGCCACCGTGCCCGCCGGCCCGTAGACGGCCTCCACGATGGCGCGGCGGTCGATGGCGAGATTGACGGCACGGCGCACCCGCGGATCGCTCATGGGCGGGCGCGCGGTGTTGAGCGCGAGATAGGCGACGTTCAGCTCCTCGCCCGAGACCAGGGCGAGGTCGGGATCGGCTCGCACCGCGTCGAGATCCGCCGGGCCGGGAAAGGCCATCACGTGGCATTCGCCCGCCTTGAGCTTGGTCAGCCGCACCGCCGTGTTCGGCGTGATCGAGAAGACGAGTGTCTCGATGGTACCCGCCCCGGCTTCCGCCGGCCTGCGCCAGTAGTCCGGGAAGCTGCGGTAGCGCACGGCCACGTCCGGGCGATAGTCGACGAAGCGGAACGGGCCGGTGCCGACCGGCGCGCGGGCGAGCGCCTCCGGCGTTCCCCGGCGGGCGAGATGCTCGGCATATTCCGCCGACTGGATGCCGCCGAAGGCCTGGGCGAGGTTGAGCAGGAAGGTGGCATCCGGCTCCTTGAGCCGGAATCGGACCCGGCGCTCGTCGAGCCGCTCGATCCCCTCGATAAGGCCGGAGAGGCCGAGATCGTGGAAATAGGCGAAGTCGCCGCCGACCCGGTGATAGGGATGGTCCGGCTTCCACTGGCGGAGGAAGCTGAACAGCACGTCGTCGGCGTTGAGCGGGCGGCTCGGCGCGAAGCCGGCATTGGCATGAAAGCGCACGCCCGCCCGCAGGGTGAAGTCGTAGGTCCGCCCCCCGTCGGAAACCTGCCACGATTCGGCGAGCGCCGGCCGCAGGTCGGTGGTGCCGGGCGCGAACTCGACCAGGCTGTTGAACATCTGCCACGTCGCGCTCATCGCCGTCGTGGTGGTGACGAGACCGGGATCGAGGGATTCCGGGTTGCCCTCCGAGCAATAGACCAGGGTCCGGTCCTGCCCCGGCGGCCCGCCCGCCCGAGCGATGACGGCGGCCCAGGGAGCGGTCGCCAGCGCGGCAGCGAGGGCGATCAGGAGAGTGACGACGAGTCCCTCGGGGCGGGCGCGGCGTCTCATGAGGCCTGCGCCCCGGCCGGCCGGCGGGCCGCGCCCGGCCGCTCGGCATCGCCGGGCGCGCGGGGAAATTCGAGGCGCACGAGGGTGCCCCGGCCCGGCTCGCTCTCGACGGCGATGCGGCCCTGGAGCCGGGCCGTCACGAGGTTGTGGACGATGTGCATCCCCAGTCCGGTGCTGCCGTGGGAGCGGGCGGTGGTGAAGAACGGGTCGAAGATCCGTCCGAGGTGCTCCGGTGCGATGCCGCTGCCGTCGTCGCTCACCTCCAGCCGCACGAGAGGTCCGGTGCCCGAGGCCCGCACCGTGATGGTTCCGGGCCGCTCGCCACCGGCGAAGCCGTGCACCACGGCGTTGGCGACCAGATTGGTGACGACCTGCGCCAGCACGCCGGGATAGGTGTCCACGACGATGCCGGAGGGGGCGTCGCGCTCGATCCTGTGGCCGCCCTTGCGCAGCATCGGCTGCAGGCTCGCGAGCAGTTCGCCGAGCCAGACATCGAGGTCGAAACGCCGACGCTCGTCGCTCGCCCGGTCCACCGCCACCTGCTTGAAGCCGTGGACGAGGTCGGCGGCGCGAGTCAGGTTCGCGCAGAGCAGTTGCGTCCCTTCGCCGACGCGATCGACGAAATGGGTCAGGCGCGAGCGCGAGAGCGTGCCCGCGGCGACCAGCCCCTGGAAGGCCCGCGTCTCGTCGCGCACCAGCGTGGCGGTGGTGAGCGCGATGCCCAGCGGCGTGTTGATCTCGTGGGCGACGCCGGCCACGAGCTGGCCCAGGGAGGCGAGCTTTTCCGCGCGGATCAGGTCGTCCTGGGCCTGATGCAGATCGTGGAGGGCATGGTCGGCCTGATCCTTGGCCCGCCGCAGCGCCCGCTCGCGCCGGCCGATCTCGGTCACGAAGAAGTTCGTCGCCCGCGCGATGTCGCCGAGCTCGTCCGTGCGCTGCGTCCCCGAGAGCCCTTCCGCCTTCGGATCGGCGGCGAGCGCGATCATGTCGCCCTGGAGCTGGCGCAGCGGCACGAGGATCGAGCGCGCCACCGCCAGCGCCACGAGCGCTCCGAGCAGCAGGCCGGCCGCCGCACCGGCGAGGAGGAGCTGGCCCAAGAAGGTGCCGAACCGGTCGGCCTCCTCGACCGCGTCGTCGTTGAGGGCGCGGGCCGCCTCGCTCAGGCCCGCGGCGAGGCCGTCCATCTCGGCGATCATCGCGTTCTGCCGGGTGAGCCCGTCGACGGTGGTGGCGAGCCGGGCGCGCCAGCCGTCGATGGCCTCGATCATCTCGGATTGGATCAGCGGCGAGATCGGCAGGGCGGACGCGCTCGCCGAGAGCCGCTCACCCTCGCCCAGCATGGCCGAGGCGGCCTCCGCGTCCCGGCGCGTCAGCGCCTCGGCGGTGCGCTGTCCGAGCTTGAGCGTCGTGATGCCGATGTTCTGCGTCGCCTGCTCGGTCGCGTTCGCCTCTCCGGCATAGGCGAGGAGCTGCGCCACCTCGTCGTCGAGCGTGCGCTGCTCGGAGGTCACGATCTTGAGGAGGCGCTCGCCCCACTCGGTCAGCCGATCGCCTGCGTCGAGGCTCGTGTCGGCGGCGGTCAAGCGCTCGGCCTCCGCGGCCTCCGTCTCGCGGGAGGTGGCGCGCAAGGCCGCCGCCAGATCGCGGCCGGCATGGACGAGGCGGGTCCGCTCGGCGCGCCCGGCCTCCGGCGACCCGCCGCGTTCCCGGGCGAGGGCGAGCTGCCACGCGCCGGCCAGCACGGCGTTGAGCCCCGTTACCGCGTCCCGGGTCGCGCGCAGCCGGTTCACCTTTCCCGTCAGCGTCCAGGCGAGATCGACGTTCGAGGCCTGCTGCCGCCGGCGAGCCTGCTCGGCGAGGTCGGTCAGGCGGCCCGCGCGCTGGCCCATCTCGGCGATGAGGCCGTCGTTCTCGCGGGCGACCGCGGAGAAATCGCGCATCCGCGCCACATAGCGGTCGAGGGACTGGCGCGCGGCGGCGGCCCGCTCGGCCTGCCCCCGGCTGCGGGCCTGCTTCTGGAGGGTCTCCAGGCCGCTTCCCGCCTTGTCGGTCAGGTCGAAGAACCGCTTCTCGATCGCGGCGCGCGCGTCGGCGCGGGCGGCGACGAAGTCGTCGCGGACGGATCGCGCCAGGGTGAGGTCGTGATAGACCCGGGCGGCGAGCAGGGCTCCGGCCCGGGCCCGCTCGCCCTGGGCGAGCAGGAACCAGCCCGCGGCGGCGATGGCGGCGGCGACGAGGATCGGGACGCCGCCGACCAAGGCAATCTTCCGGCCGACCCGCATCCTCGCCCCGTCGCGGACTCCCTCGGGAGCATCCTTCGTCGCAGCAAGATCGTCGCCGGAAACGCCTTGCCCATCAAGAGCCTCGGCCGGTTCTTGATGGGGACGACGGTGGCGGCCGCCCTCACGCCACCACGGTGGCGGTCTGGCGCCGCTTGCGCACCGGCGCCCCACGGCCGCCGGAGGGGCCGAAACGGCCCTCCTTGGCTGGTGTCGTCTGGGCGGTCCGGCCGGTGCGGCCGCCTTGCTGACGTCCGTGCAGGATCTCCCGCAGCTTGGCCAGCGTCTCCGGCGAGGCCTCGAGGGCCTCCTTCGAGAAATGCGGCATGGCGGCCCTCCTCACTGAGCGGTGAGAGCGATGATGCGCACCTTGCGCCCGTCGGCGGCGCAGGCGGTCGGGGTGTAGGGCCACGCGGCGGCACAGGCCGCGATCGATGACGCGCTCTCGGGAGCCGTGGAAGTCTTCACCGTGGAAGAGTTGACCGCGGGAGTCTTGGCCGTGGGAGTCTTGGCCGCGGGAAGCTTCACCGCGGGAACCTCGACGGCCGTTGCCCCGATGTCTTCCGGGCTCGCGGCCGGCTTCGGGCGGGCGGCGGCATCCGTCGTGGCCAGGCCGGCGACGAGCCCGGCGGACAGGATCGCGCTCGCGGCGATCATCGTAACCAATCCCTGCATGACATCCCCCTGCGGCTTCGCCGTCGTCGATGGGGATGGTTGTAGGGAGGGAGCGTGTCCGGCGTTTTGCGTCGCCGGTCACAGGATCACCGGATCAGAGGCCGTTTGTTGCGTCGAGGACCGCACCGACGAAACATTCGCCGGCGGAGGAGCCTCTAATCCCCTTCGGGCCGGAAGATGTAGCCCAGGCCGCGCACGGTGCGGATGTAGCGCGGGTTGGCCGGATCCGGCTCCACCTTCTTGCGGATGCGGTTGATTCGCACGTCGATCGCCCGGTCGAACGCCTCCGGATCGCGGGCATCGGCGAGGTCGAGCAGCCGCTCCCGGGACAGGGCCCGCTTCGGATGGTCGGCAAAGGCCTTGAGCAGATCGAATTCCGAGCGGGTGAGCGGCTGCTCCACCCCCGCGTCGTCGCGCAGGCGCAGGGCGTCGAGTTCGAGCCACTTCGTTCCGAACCGGATGGTTCGCGAGGCAGCCGCCGATTCGCCCGCGGGAGCCGTAGCCGGCGCCTGGACAGGCGGGGGGACATGGGAGGGCGGCGCCACCTGCGCCCGCCGCAGCACCGAGCGGACCCGGGCCACGAGTTCGCGCAGTTCGCAGGGCTTGGGCAGGTAGTCGTCCGCGCCGAGTTCGAGTCCCACCACCCGGTCGATCGGGCTCGCGGTCGCCGTCAGCATGATGATCGGGATCGGGCTCCTCGCCTTCAGATCCCGCACGATGGAGAGGCCGTCCTCCTCGGGCATGTTGAGGTCGAGCACGATCAGGTCCGGTTTGCGGGTCTGCAGATGGGCCCGCAGCGCTCGCCCGCCCTCGCACAGGGCCACGTCGAAGCCGTGCAGTCGCAAGTAATCGCCGACCATGGCGCGGGCATCCGCCTCGTCGTCGACGACGGCGATGTGGGGGCCGGTCGCCGTCATGGGCGGTTACCGATCCAAAGGGGTGAAGAGAATCGTGTCGTCACCTCGATCTTCCCTCGAATCGAAAGACGCGCCCCGCCGCCTCGACAGCTTTCGCTGTCACCATGCCCGATCGCGCCTGACTTGGCGACGCCGCCGGGGCGGCCGTCAACGGCTCTTGCGGAGTCGGTGTCGGCAGCCTCAAGTGCGATCACTGGGGCCGCTCGGCGCTTGCCGGTGAAAGGTGTGTTGAGACCATCCGTCTTTCGCTGGGATTTCTTCGCAGGTTCTCGCTAAACATTGCGGTGTGTGCTTTCGGACGGCACAACCGCATGCGCCGCCTCACCAAGAGCGTCGAGAGGGTGCTCGTGACGCTGATCCGGTCAGCGAAGGCATGCGGGCCGCCTCGAACAGCGCGAAAGGCCTTCACGCGATGAACGACGCGACCGACGACGACTGGCTCGAACTGATCCCCGACGAGGCGGCGGAGGCGCCGACCCGTGCCGGCTCCTGGACGATCGCCGTGATCGACGACGATCCGGCCGTGCACGAGGGCACGCGCTACGCCCTCGCCGGCTACAGCCTCGACGGACGGGGCCTCGACATCCTCTCCGCCCATTCGGCCCAGGAGGCGCGGGTGCTGCTCGCCGAGCGGCGCGACGTCGCCATCGTGCTGCTCGACGTGGTGATGGAGACCGACGACGCGGGCCTCAAGCTCGTCGACTACATCCGCCGGGACCTGAAGGAAGAGACCGTCCGCATCATCCTGCGCACCGGCCAGCCGGGGCAGGCGCCCGAGCGGCGCGTCATCGTCGATTACGACATCAACGACTACAAGGCGAAGACCGAGCTCACCGCCGACAAGCTCTTCACCAGTCTCACCGCGGCGCTGCGGGCCTATCAGCAGCTCCGGCGGCTCGACGAGACCCGCCGCGGCCTCGAGATCATCATCGACGCCGCGCCGATGCTGCTCGACCACAAGTCGATGCAGCGGCTGGCCGAAGGGGTGCTGACCCAGGTCGCCTCGCTCCTCAACGTCGATTGCGCCGGCATCCTCGTCCTGCGCGAGGACGAGTCCGGCGAGCGGCGCGAGGGCGGTTTCTGCGTGCTCGCCGGCTCGGGGCTCTACGGCGGCTATGTCGGCCGCGACCCCGCCTGGCCGCTCGACCCCGGCATCCAGCCCCTGGTCGAGCAGGCCTTCGCCGCCCGTCGCCACAACTTCGGGGACCACTTCTCCACGCTCTACGTCCAGACCGCGAGCGGCAGCGAGATCGTCGCGCTGATCGACACCGACCGCCCGCTCTCCGACACCGACCGCGCGCTGATCACCCTGCTGGCGGGACGGCTCTCGGTCGCCTTCGACAACGTGATCCTCTACGAGCGGCTGCAGCGCGCCAACGTCACCCTGGAGCAGAGGGTCGTCGAGCGCACCGCCGAGCTGATCCGCGCCAACCGCCGCCTCGACATGCAGCGCTCGGATCTGCGCCGCGCCAACAGTCTCAAGACCGAGATCCTGGGCACCATCGCCCACGACCTGAAGAACCCGCTCTCGGTCATCCTGGGCCGATCCGAGATGCTGGCCGACCTGATCGGCCTCGATCACGGGGAGACGTCCGGCTCGGAGCAGGCGCGGACCGCGATGCGGACCCAGGTCGATCACATCCGCACCTCGGCCACGCGCCTGATCGACATGATCGACAGCCTCATGGCCGACGCCATGAACGACGCGCTCGATATCACCCTGCGGCGCGAGCCCGTCGATCTGGCCGGCCTCGCCCGCGAGGTCTGCGAGGCCAACCGGCCGCTCGCCGATTCGAAGGGCCAGAGCCTGACCACGGATCTCACCGCTCCGCTCCATCTCTGCGGCGACGCCGAGCGGCTGCGCGAGGCGCTCGACAATCTCGTCTCGAACGCGATCAAGTATTCCTATCCCGGCGGCGCGATCACGGTGCGTGTCCGGGAGGAGGGGGGCGATTACGTCTGCGCGGTGACCGATCAGGGCCCCGGCCTGTCCCCGGAGGATGCCGGCCGCCTGTTCGGCCGCTACCAGCGCCTCTCGGCCAAACCCACCGGCGGCGAGGGATCGACCGGGCTCGGCCTCTCCATCGTCAAGCGCATCGCCGAGCTCCATGGCGGCCGTGCCGAAGCGTTCTCCGGCGGACCGGGACAGGGGGCCGTCTTCTCGATGCGGTTCCCCAAGGAGGCGGTGGGGTTGGTATAGGCGGTGTCGCCGGGCGCCCTCAGCCGGAGGATGCGGATGCCGTCGGCCGCATCCCCTTCCGGAACGGGCCGATCTGGCGCTCGTACTCGGCTTCTGCCGGACCGTAGCTGTTGCCCGCCAAGTCGCAGAGCATGTCGCGATCGCGGACGATGATCAGGGCACGCCTCGCCTGGATCGCGCCGTAGCCCTCCAGCGCCTGGATCGCGAGCGTCACGGTCGATCGCTGGGTCGCCAGCATGATCGACAGGAAATCGTGGGTGAGCGAGAGCTCGTCGCCCTCCAGCCGGTCGTGCGCCATGAGGATCCAGCGGGCCAGCCGTTCCTCGACGGAGTGGGCCCCGTTCGACATCGCGGTCTGGCTCACGGTCATCATCACCGTGTGCGTGTAGCGCAGCATCAGGTCGTGCAGGGCCGGGCTGCTCCGGAGGGCGTCGCGGAACGGCCCGACCCCGATCCGCAGCCAGGGACCGCCGACTTGAACCAGAAGCTCGTGGGGCGCGCGATCCACGTTCAGGACGCTCGCGGTGCTGATCATGCCCTCGTCGCCGAAGCAGCCGACCTCGATCCGCCGCCCCTCGCTGGTAACGGCCACGTTCGACGACAATCCGGCTTCCGGGAAGTAGACGGAATCCAGAAGATCACCGACGGACCAGAGGATGTCGCCCTTCTGGACCTGCACACGCTCGAAGCGCGGCATGAGGTCTTCCAACTCCTCCGGCGGCAGGGTCTGGAGAAGGCGGTTTCGCGGTGATGATACGCCCATCTCTGGCCTCGGCCACTCTCGTCTCCCTGCATGAACGCCAAGCATAAACCGGGAGTTCGATCGTTCAGGGAAGCGCGAAGGTCGGAACGGCGCTCCTCAGGTCGCGTCGAAAGTGTCGGAGCGCGTCGTCATCCCCGCCCCGTTGCCCCGGCCGGCTGCGGCAGACGGCCGGGTCTGCGCCGCCGCCCGGCACGGCGGCGTAGAAGATAGAGCGTCAGCCCGGTCGCGAAGAAGCCGGGAAGCGCGAGTGCCGCGAGGCAGAACAGCAGGGCGACGGGTGCGCCGAAGAAGCGGCCACGATGCACCTCGAGCATGTTGTCGGCGATGCGCTGGCCGAGATCCGCCTCGGCGGCGCGCTGGTCGCCGAGCGGGGCACCGGTGCGGGCGTCGTAGCTGGCCTCGTTGCGGAGCGGCGCATCCGGGGCGTACCAGCGGATGCGGATCGACGATGCCTCCGGGCCCGGCAAAGTCAGGGTCGCGAGGGCCGCCTCATGCGTGGCCGTGAACGCGGCCCAGGCCGCGTCGATCGCCGGCCGGCCCTCGGGGGGCTTGCGATCGGCGGCGCGCATTTCCGATTGCCCGACCGGCCGTTCTATCGGCGCTTGCCCCGTCATTGGCCCTGCGACCTGCGCCTTGGCCTGCCCCGTGAGAAGCCACGTCGCCCCCGCGCGATACCAGTCGTAGGACCACCAAAGGCCTGACAGGGCGCTCACCGCGTAGACCGGCAGCAGCCACGTCCCGGCGACCGCGTGCAGCGACCACCAGCGGGCCCGGCCGGGCCGGCCGAGGTTCGGCCGCAGCCAGACCCGCCAGCCGTGCCGTCCGGGCCAGCGCAGGTACAGGCCGCTGCCGAGGAAGACGAGGAGGGCGATGGCGCAGGCGCCGGTGATCGGGCGGCCCCAGCCCTTGCCCTCGCCGGGAAGCAGCAGCCAGCGGTGAAGCGCCCGCACGGTGCCGAAGAACGTCTCCAGCCGCACCGGGCCGAGCACAGTGCCGTCGGAGGGGTCGGTGTAGAGGGACGGGGGCCGCTCTCCGCCGGCGCGATTGCGGGCGAAGCGAACGACCGCGCTGTGGCCGGGTTCGCCCGACAGGGTCAGAGCGGCGATCCGCTCGCCGGGTCGCTGCGCCTCGATCCGTGCGGCCAGGAGCGACGGCGCGAGCGGCGGACGGTCCGGTGCAGCCGCGACCTGCATCCGGTCACGGTTGGCCCGGGCGGTGATCGCCTCCTCGTAGCTCATCAGTGCGCCGGTCAGTCCGATCAGCGCGAGCACGAGCCCGGCGCTGAGGCCGAGCGCCCAATGCAGGCGGAACAGCACGGTGCGGGTGGGGGAGAAGGCGGAGGGCATGAGGCTCCGGGTGTGGCGCATTCGGTTCTTCGTCGGGCCGTCCGCATCGCCCGATCCGGCGGATCCCCGCGCGAGGGCGGATCGGGGGAGGGCGGCGTTTCAGTAGCGCGCCGTCAGGCTGGCGAGCACCGTGAGCGGGGCGCCGGGCAGGTTGTTGAAGGGGTTGAACGGCTGCTCGATGTAGCGCCGGTCGGTGAGGTTTCGGCCGTTCACGGCGAGGCGCCACGTCGGATCGATCTCATAGAACAGAGCCGCGTCGAGGCGGGCATAGGCGCCGACCTTGTAGGTGTTGGTGATGTCGCCGAAGCGCTCCCCGACATAGGTGATGCCGCCGCCGAAGCCGAAGCCCCGGAGGGGGCCGCCCTGGAACTGGTAGGTCGACCACACGCTGGTGCTGAAGACCGGCGCCGCGGGCAGGCGGTTGCCGACGGGGATGAAGCGATCCTTCGTGACCTCCGCGTCGAGGTAGCCGATGCCGCCGATGATCTTCCAGCCCGGCAGGATCTCGCCGGCGATGTCGCCCTCGAAACCCTGTGACCGCTGCTCGCCGGTGATGATCGAGAAGCCGGTATTGACCGGGTCGGAGG
Organism: Methylorubrum rhodesianum; assembly: GCF_014199985.1. Classification (GTDB taxonomy): domain Bacteria; phylum Pseudomonadota; class Alphaproteobacteria; order Rhizobiales; family Beijerinckiaceae; genus Methylobacterium; species Methylobacterium rhodesianum. The sequence goes on from NZ_JACHOS010000018.1 coordinate 86,455, forward strand.
CGGCGACGTTCGCCCGCAGGATGCGGAAGGCGGCGGCGCTCACCGTGAGCTGGTCGGGGATCAGGTCGAAGCGGGCGCCGACCTCCACCTGCTCGCCGGTCTCCGGAGGCGGGCTCGCGACGTTGAGGATGTTGGCGCTCTGGGGGACGAAGGAGGTGGTATAGCTGCCATAGAGGGTCAGCGGCTCCACCGGTCTCCAGACGATCCCGACCCGCGGCGAGACCCCGGTGAGGTTCTGCTCCGGCGGGATCGTCCGGGTGGTCGGCGTGCGCTGGAAGTAGAGCTGGTCGGCCGTGTCGAACCGAACGCCGAGCACGAGCTGCAGGCCCGGGAAGAACTCGATCTGATCCTGCATGTAGACGCCGAACAGGCTGAGCTTCTGCCGCAGGTCGCTCTGCAGGGCGAGCGTGCCGACCTGCGGCACCGAGCCCCGGATCGGGTTGAGGAAGGAGACCGAGGTTGCCGTCCCCTGCGTCGTGTCGGGGTGGCGGTAGCCGTCCACGATCTCGAAGCCGGCCAAAGCCGTGTGGCGGAACCCGAACGGATCGACGAAACGCCCGACCGCCTCGGTGCGGCTGTCGATGGAGTGATAGAGCGAATCGCCCTCGGTCAGGCGCCGCGCCACCGTGGTGCCGGCGGCGTTGACGCCCGTCGCCCGGGTCGCGAGCAGGTTGAACGTGCCCCACTGGCCGTTGATCGCCTGCCGCAGGGTCAGGCTCTCGTTGACGTCATGCTCGGCCAGGAGCGTGATCGCGTTCGCTTCGCCGTAGTAGCGTGACCACGGTTCGCCGTAGAAGCGACGCACATTGTCGAGCGGCACCCGGCCGCGGAAGGCGATCAAGCCCTCATCGTACTGGCTATGCTGACGGGTGAACTCGGCGTTGAGAAACACCCGCGTCGAGGGATCGGGCGTCCAGACGAGGGCCGGTGCGAAGAAGTGCCGGGAGTTTTCCGGTCCGCCGAAATCGCGGAAGGTCGCCTCGTCCTGCGTGGCGAAGCTGAAGCGGGCGGCGAGCCCCTCGACGCTCGGGATCGCACCCGAGACGGAGCCCTGCACCCGCCGGAAGCCGAACGAGCCGCCCTGAACGGTCACGTCGGCGGACGGGGCGAGCGTGGGCTGGCGCGTGACGATGTTGATCAGACCGCCGGGGTCGCCCTGGCCGTAGAGCACGGAGGCCGGACCCTTCAGCACCTCCACGCGCTCGACATTGGCAAGGTCGCGCTGGGTCGGCTGGAACGCGTTGGCCGGGTTCAGCACGAGGCCGTCGACGGCGTAGGTCTGGGTGCGGAAACCGCGCAGGATGTAGGTGTCGGAGCGGCCCTGGATGGTCCCACCCGGCTGGACGTTGCTGACATTGGTGAGCGCGTCGGTGAGGCGGACGTCCTGCTGATCGACCAGGACCTCCCGCGGGACGACCTGAATCGATTGCGGCGTGTCGCGAAGCGCCGTGTCCGTCCGCGTCGCGGTGCCCGATCGCGCGGCGCGGTATCCGACGACGGGGCCTCCCGCCCGCTCGCCGCTCCCCGTGACCGAGAGTTCGGACAAGACGGTCTCGGTACCCTCCGCCGGAACGGCTTGTGCGTGAGCGCCGAGGGGCCAGGACGGGACGAGCAAGGCCAGGATGATCCAGGACAAGCTGGGGGCGAACACGACATTCGAGCCGGCGAAGCGGATGATCGCTCCGCTTCCGTCAAGACACGCTTTTCCCTGCGCCGCGCCGTACATCGCCGTTCCATGTCGAGGACCGGTTCTTCGAGGCCGGCACGGCGCCTTTACCGACATTACTCCGAGGGCGGCAAGCTGTTGCTCTGGCCTTTTACAGAATTCTTCTGAGGGTCCGCTCGTCGTGGCGGCGGAACAACAATTTATTCCAAGTCTAAACTGGAGCTGTCTCCTTGCTATTCGGCCGGCGCGAAGGGCACAGCCGAAAGTCCCGCAGGTCGTCCCGGCCCGGTTCGGGGATGCTCGCGCTGCGACGGCTTTCGTGTCTACAATCCACGGAGGTTTGCCGCGGCGGGGGCGCACCGACATGCGACGCCTTCTCAAGTTCCTTCATACGATGGGAGCGATCGGGCTGATGGGGGCGATGGCTTGCCTCATCGTCCTCCTGAGCCTCACCCCGCCGCCCGACGCGCTCGCCGGCTACGCCCTGATGCGCGGGGCGATGGGAGCGGTCGCGACATGGATCTTCCTGCCCTCCCTGGCCCTCACGCTGGTGGCGGGGTTGCTGGCTGTGGCGTTCCATCCGGGTTTCCGGGAGGCGGGCTGGGCCTGGGTCAAGCTCGCCACCGGTGTGCTGGTGTTCGAGGGGGGCTTCGTCGGCATCCAGGGGCCGATGCAGGAGGAGGCCCGGCGCAGCGCCGCCGCGCTCCGGGGTGAGATCGATCCCGCCACCCTCACGGGTGCGCTCGCGGCCGAGCGCAACACGCTCTGGGTGATCCTCGCGGTCGCGATCCTCAACGTCGTCCTCGGCATCTGGCGGCCGCGCATCCTGCGGCTTCCCCGTTCCGACCTGTCCCGGCCGGCCTGACGCATTCCGACTGCACGCCTGAGGGATCTCGCGGATCAGCCTGGCCATGGGGAACGGTTTCAAGCCAAGCCTCGTTGCCGCCGCTGGGGTTGGTACCCTGGGGCTCCATCGGATGTAGGTTCGATGCGGGGCGCTGTGCATCGGTCCGGCGGCAGGACGACCAGAGGCAGGACCACCAGGCAGGACTACCAGGCAGGACGGCGGAGGAGCGTGATGGCGACGCGAGGCTTTACCGGGCGGCCCCCTGCCGCGGCGATCCGCGAGCGGCTTCCGCCGGGGCAGTATCTCACCGACGACTTCCCCGTGCTCCAGCTCGGGCCGACGCCTCGGGTCTCGACCGAGGGCTGGCGCTTCACCCTGCGCCAGGGGGCGCGGCCTCTGGCGAGCTGGACCTGGGACGAGTTCGCACAGCTGCCGCGCACCCGCTGGAGCGGCGACATCCACTGCGTGACCAAGTGGTCGAAATTCGACACCGCCTGGGAGGGCGTCAGCTTCGACGACCTCCTCGCGGCGGCCGGCCTTGAGGCGCCGACGGGATTCGTCCTGGCGGAGGGCCATGACGACTACACCACCAATGTCCCGGTGGCGGATCTCACCGGCGGCAAGGCGATGGTGGCCACCCTCTACGACGGCAAGCCGATCCCGCCCGACCATGGCGGCCCGGCGCGCCTCCTCGTGCCGCACCTCTATTTCTGGAAGAGTGCCAAGTGGGTGAAGGGCCTGCGCTTCACCGAACGGGACGAGGCCGGGTTCTGGGAGCTGCGCGGCTACCACATGTACGGCGACCCCTGGCGTGAGCAGCGCTTTACCGGCGACTGAAAGGATTGCCCGACGTGAGCGGCACCGCGTTCTCGCCGTCACCCTGGCGCACCGCGACGATCCGGGCGATTAAGCCCGTGACGCCGCGGGTGAAGAGCTTCCGCTTCGCCCCCCTCGACCGGCCGCACCGGGCCGGCCAGCACGTCGATGTGCGCCTGACCGCGCCCGACGGCTATCAGGCGCAGCGCAGCTACTCCATCGCCTCGGCACCGGGCGATCCCGCGGGCATCGAGCTGATGATCGAGGGGCTGGAGGCGGGTGAGGTGTCCGGCTTCTTCGACACGGTGGCCGAAGTCGGCGACGCGATCGAGCTGCGCGGACCGCTCGGCGCCTTCGATTGGGGGCCGGGGGACGGCGGCCCGGTGCTGCTGATCGGCGGCGGCTCCGGCCTCGTGCCGCTGCTTGCGATGGTGCGCGAGCGGGCCGTGCGGGCGCCCGAAGTGCCGATGCTGCTGATCTACTCGGTGCGCAACGCCGCCGAGGCCATCGCCCGGGCGGAACTCGCCGCCCGCTCCCGCGACGAGACCGGCTTCGATCTGACCCTGCTCCTCACCCGCGAGGGCGCGACCGCGGGCCGGCGCATCGACCGCGTGATGATCGGTACGGCGATCGAGTGTCTCGGCATGCCGCGCCACGCCTTCGTCTGCGGCGGCGATGGCTTCGTCGGCACCGTCGCCGACCTGCTGGTGGATGCCGGCGTCAAGCCGGGCGTCGTCCGCACCGAACGCTTCGGCGGCTGACCGTGCTCAGCGGCCGCCGCTCGGGCAGGAGCGGGCGAAGCGCCTAGTCCAGAGGCGGGGCTGCCGCCGGCATGGCGTCCGGGCTGTCCGAACGAACAGGAGCCGATCCCGGCCGCTTTCGGCGGGGATCGGCTCCTGGGGTTTCATAGGGTGTCGAGCGGCTGGGCGACGGGCGAGGGCCGTTGCCGCCGAACCGAACGTCGATCCGGCGCGGCGCGCTCAGCCTTCCTCGTCGCCGTCCGAGTCGTTGTCGATCAGGTCGGAAACGTCGTCGTCTCCGTCCTCTTCCTCTAGGAAGGTGTCGTCGTCCGCTCCGCCGCTGGCGTCGTCGCCGCCCTCGTCGTCGTCCACGTTGATATCGGTATCGTCCTCGCTGGCCTCGGCCTCGTCGAGCGAGACGATCTCCGGACCGCCCTTCTCCTCCTCGTCCTCGTCGTCATCCGAGCGGCTGGCGACGGGCGGGGCGACGCGGGAGGTCGCGACTTGGTAGACCGTGCCGCATTTCGGGCAGGTCGCCGGATCACGGTCGAGATCGTAGAACTTGGCACCGCAATTCATGCACTGGCGTTTGACGCCGAGTTCCGGTCTAGCCACGGCTGCAAACCTCTGGGGACGGAGAGGGGAAAAGGATCCGGGAGAGCGGCCCCGTTAGTCGCAGCCTCCGCCCATGTCAAACGGCATGTCGCGCGCCGTATCGCATCCTGCGAGGGGGCGTTCGGCAAGGTTGGCCGTAAGCGGCGTGGAGAACCGTGTCAGGCGTGGCGCGACCACTTGTTCTGCCGCCGCTCGACGGCGACGCGCAGGAGACGGTTGAACGGTGTGCCGTTCACCCGGCCAGGGCGGTCGAACTCATGCAGGACGGCTTCGAGGGCGACGATGCGCTCGCTGGGCCGTCGATAGGCGCTTTCCAGTTCGTTCAGGGCTTCGAGGACGCGTTGGCCCACCGTTGAATCGGCAACGGCGGAAGCATGATCGACCTTGCGCAGGCACTGGATCACGGGCGTCATGGCCTGCACCATAAACTTATGTTGCGATTTGTCGAGGGGCTGGAGCCACGCGAGCGCCCATCCGATGCGCCGTCCACACAGGATCGGCCGTTGGTGGCGGGTTGCGGTCACGATCGAGCCGAGGGATCGCAGCCGGGGCAGCTGCCGCTTGCGGTCCGATGTCGGCTGACGATGGCTCGGAGCCAGGTTGCCAGGTGCGAGTGGTGCCGCCTCAGGGATCTAGCGGGCGTGGCTGGCTCCGAACGTCCCCGAACTTCGGCCTGTCCCGTACTCCGAGACGTGCGACCTGCCCCCACCCAGCGTCCACCGGGTGCGCGGATGACGCGGGCGGGCCCGCATGGTAACGGGCGCCGGTCGCGCCGGGTCGTCCGGCGGGCGGCCGTGGTGCCCCTTCGGGCGCCGACACAGCGCAGCGCTCGAGTGAGACGTCAGATCCCCGTGTCGCACGATTCCGAACCGCAGCCCGTCACCGCCTATCCCGGAGGCCCCCTGAACGGGGCCCTGAAGCCGCCGGGTGACAAGTCGATCTCGCACCGGGCGATGATCCTGGGTCTGCTCGCCATCGGCGAGACGCGGGTCGAGGGGCTTCTGGAGGGGGACGACGTGCTGCGCACCGCCGCCGCCGCCAAGGCGCTGGGGGCTCAGGTCACTCGTGAAGGCGAGGGCCGCTGGCGGATCGTCGGCGTCGGCATCGGCGGGATGCAGGATCCGGCCGACGTGCTCGATTTCGGCAATGCCGGCACCGGCTCGCGGCTGATGATGGGCGTGGTCGGGGGGCAGCCCGTCACCGCGACCTTCGACGGCGATGCCAGCCTCCGCAAGCGGCCGATGCGGCGCATCCTCGATCCGATCCTGAAGATGGGCGCGCAGATCGTGTCCGAGGCCGAGGGCGGGCGCGTGCCGCTGACCTTGAAGGGCCCGCGCGAGGCGATCCCGATCCGCTACGAGCTGCCGGTCGCCTCGGCGCAGATCAAGTCGGCGGTGCTGCTTGCCGGGCTCAACGCGCCGGGCACCACCACCGTCATCGAAAAGGCCGCCTCGCGCGACCATACCGAGCGGATGCTGCGCCTGTTCGGGGCGGAGGTCGGCGTGACGCCATCGGGCGAGGGCGGCCATGGCCGGACGGTGACGCTGACCGGCCAGCCGACCCTGCGCGGCACCGACGTGATCGTGCCCGCCGATCCGTCCTCGGCCGCCTTCCCGCTGGTCGCGGCGCTGGTCGTGCCGGGCTCGGAGGTGACCTTGCGCGGCGTGATGATGAACCCGCTGCGCACCGGACTCATGACCACTCTGATCGAGATGGGCGCCGACATCGAGCGCCTCGACGAGCGCGAGGAGGGGGGCGAGACGGTGGCGGACCTGCGGGTGCGCGCGAGTCGCCTGCGCGGCGTCGACGTACCGGCCGAGCGGGCCCCTTCGATGATCGACGAATATCCGATCCTTGCGGTCGCCGCGGCCTTCGCCGAGGGCACGACCCGGATGAACGGATTGCACGAATTGCGGGTCAAAGAATCCGATCGGCTCGCGGCGGTCGCGGCCGGCCTCGCGGCCAACGGCGTCACTCACGCGGTGGAGGGCGACGACCTGATCGTGACGGGCCGCGGCGAGCCGCCCGCGGGCGGCGGCACGGTCGCGACCCATCTCGATCACCGGATCGCCATGGCTTTCCTCGTCATGGGCCTCGCCGCGAGGCGGCCCGTCGCCGTGGATGACGGGGCGATGATCGCCACGAGCTTCCCGAGCTTCCGGCCGACCATGCTGGCGCTCGGCGCCCGCATCGAGGACGGGGCCGCGGCATGATCTCGGATGATAGCGCCGTGCAGCGAAACGGCCCCCTCGTCATCGCCATCGACGGCCCGGCCGCCTCGGGCAAGGGCACGCTCGCAAAGCGCCTCGCCCTGCATTACGGGCTGCCGCATCTCGATACCGGCCTGCTCTATCGCGCCGTCGCGCTCACCCTGATCGACGAGGGCACCGACCTCGACGATACGGCGGCGGCCGCGCGGGCCGCCTCCGCCCTCTCGGCCGAGCGGCTCTCCGATCCCCGCCTGCGGGAACGGGCGATGGGCGAGGCGGCCTCGCGGGTCTCCTCGGTGCCGGAGGTGCGCGCCGCCCTGCTGTCCTGGCAGCGGCGCTTCGCCGAGGGCGCGGAGGGCGCGGTGCTCGACGGGCGCGACATCGGCACGGTGGTCTGCCCCGAGGCACGGGTGAAGCTGTTCATCATCGCCGCGCCGGAAGAGCGGGCGCGGCGGCGGCATCGCGAACTGCTCGGACGCGGCGAGGAGACGACGCTCGCCGCGATCCTTGCCGACATTCGGGCCCGCGATGCCCGCGATTCGAGCCGCGCCGCCGCCCCGCTGAAGGCCGCCGAGGATGCGGTCGTGCTCGATACGACCGAACTCGATGCCGAGGCCGCCTTTGCCGAGGCGGTCGCCATCGTCGAGCGCCTGAAGGCCGCCTGACGGACTCCTCGCCTCACGTCTCTGCGCCCAGCCACGCGTCGACGCGCGCGGCCAGCGCCTGCGGATCACCGGACAGGTGCAGCCGCTTGGTGCGGGAGGTCTCGCCGGAGACGAGCGTCACCTCGGTCCTGCGCAGTCCGAGGCTCTTGGCGATGAAGGCGGTGAGGGCCGCATTGGCGGCACCCTCGACCGGCGGCGCTGCCACGCGCAGGCAGAGGACCGGACGCCCGTCGGGCTCCGTGCGAACGCCGTCGAGGCCGGTGCGGCTGGCCCGCGGCGTCAGTCGCACCGCGAGAACGAGGCCGTCCGGATCCGGGGTGAAGGGCTTGTGCATCGGAAGGTCTCGCCGACGCCGTCTCCCGACTGGCACCGAGACGGCTGTCGCCCCCTCTGCCCTCCGTCGCGCCCGGATACCAGCCGGACGCCGACCGTCTCGGCCCCTTTGGCTCCGTTCTCGCCGTATCGGAACGGTCGTGACGAGCGGAAGTCAGCGGTGTGCCGGTGACGCCTCCGCCGAACGTTCGCTTCGCCAGCGAAGCGGTTCACGCCATCGTGATATCGAGCTGGCCGCCGCCTCAGGCCGGTGGGCGTCTTATGCCTTTCGTGCTGTTCCTGGCATCCGGGTTGCGCTCGCCCGAGACAGCGCAACTTGAGGGCAGAAAATCCTGCATCGCATGGACGATGTCCCGAATTTTTCCCTGAGTTGGGTGCGGGCCCATCGTAGCAAGATTTAACTTTTGTGGTTTTTGGATCGTCCCAACGCGTTTCGTTGGAACCGACGATGCCCGACCGCCGCCACGACGCCGACATCATGTACCGCCTGCTCGTCCAGGGGGTGACGGACTATGCGATCTACATGCTGTGTCCGGACGGCACCGTCGCGAATTGGAACGTGGGAGCGCAGCGCGCGACGGGCTACGCGGCCGACGAGATCGTAGGGCACAACTTCGCCTGCTTCTACACACCGGAGGATCGCGCCGCGGGCCTGCCCGAGCGAGGTCTCCGGACGGCGCGGCAGGACGGCCGGTTCGAGGCGGAGGGCTGGCGCCTGCGCAAGGACGGCTCCCGCTTCTGGGCCCACGTCGTCATCGATGCGATCCACGACGACGATGGCCGTTTCATCGGCTTCGCGAAGGTCACGCGCGATCGCACCGAGGGGCGGGCCAACACCCTGAAGCTCGATTCGGCCCTCGACAACCTCGACCTCGCCATGTCCAACATGGCCCAGGGCCTGTGTCTCATCGACGGCGACGAGCGCATTGTGCTCGCCAACCAGCGGATGCACGAGATGCTCGCGCTTCCGGGCAGCGAGCCGCTGTCGGGGGCTGGGATACGGGCTGTGCTGTCCGAGGCGCTTGGCGAGACGGCCGCTCTTCTCTTCCTGCGCGACCACCTGCGACCCGACCTCGACCTTCAGGCGCCCGCGATGTCCGAGATCGTGCATCAGGAGCAGGTCCTGTCCGTCACGACCCGGCGCCTCGCCGCCGGGGGATGGGTCTCGACCTTCGCCGACGTCACGGAGCGACGCCGGTTCGAGAACCAGATCCGGCACCTCGCCCAGCACGATCCTCTGACAGATCTCGCTAACCGCGCGACGCTCCAACACGCCCTGACGGAGACGCTCGCGTCCGAGGCATGGGGGAACTGCGCCGTCTTCCACATCGACCTCGACCGCTTCAAACCGATCAACGACACATTCGGGCATGCGATCGGTGATCAACTCCTCCAAGAAGTCGCGCGGCGCCTGCAGCGGACGGTGCGTGCGCAGGACGTCATCGCGCGCCTCGGCGGCGACGGGTTCGCGCTGATCCTCAGACCCGTCGACCCCCTTCGGCTACCGGACACGGCCCGGCAGCTCCTGGAGGTTCTCAACCAGCCTTACACGGTCAAGAAGCTGCCGATCCGGATCGGTGCCAGCATCGGCATCGCCGTCCCGGCACTGGGCGAGCGCGATCCCGACATCCTTCTGCGCAACGCCGACCTCGCCCTCTCCGACGCCAAGAACGAGGGCCGGAACCGCTACAGCTTCTACGACTCGGCGATGGGGGAAAGCGCCGCGGCCCGGGCGAGCCTGGAGGCCGACCTGAACCGCGCCGTCGAGCGGCGGGAATTCGTCCTGCACTACCAGCCGATCGTGCGCGCCCGCACCGGCGCGACCATCGGCTTCGAAGCGCTGCTGCGCTGGCCCCAGCCGGATGGGAGGGCGATGTCGCCGGCGGACTTCGTCCCGGTGGCCGAGGAGGCCGGGCTGATGCTCGAAATCGGCGCGTGGATCCTGGTGGAGGCCTGCCGCGAAGCGGCGACCTGGCCCGCGCATCTCACCGTGGCGGTCAATGTCTCGGCGACGCAGCTGCGCAGCGGGCTCTTCATCGACGCCGTCGAGCGGGCGCTCGCCGCGAGTGGTCTGCCGCCGCACCGGTTGGAGATCGAGATCACCGAGACGGCGGTGCTCCAGAACCGCGAATTGGCCCTCAGCCTGCTCCAGCGTCTGAGGGCCCTGGGGGTGATGATCGCGCTCGATGATTTCGGCACCGGCTACTCGTCGCTGAGCTTCGTCCACACCTTCCCGCTCACCCGCCTCAAGATCGACCGGAGCTTCGTCCGGGGGCTCGGACTGGATCCGCAATCGACGGCGATCGTGCGGGCGATCATCGGCCTGTCGCGCAGCCTCGGCCTCGCGGTGACCGCGGAGGGCGTGGAGACGGAGGAGCAGCGCCGACTGCTCGCGAAGGAGCGGGGTCTCGACCTGCAGGGCTACCTGCTCGGCCGCCCGGAGCGCGTCGCGCGCCTCCCTCATCGTCTCGAGCCTGGCCTCGAACGGCGCAGACCCGCACGGCGGGTTGCGTCGCCCGAAGACGGCGCGGCCAAGGTCGAGGACCATCCGGAGGCGGCCTGACGGCGGCCGTTCCCACGCCTTCACACGCGAAGGGCCCGTCGCCCATTTGATGGGTCGGCGCCGACGCCGTCACATCGCTTCCTGACGTGCGACTTACCGGACTTGGCACGAATGACCTGAAGCCGGCCGAGCCCGAATGCTTGAACTCGGCCGTCGAGATGAAGATCAGTTGTGCGCAATATACGGTGCAAGGCCTGTCAAGGCGCGGAGAACGGACTTGGATGCGCTTGCGCCGTCCGGGACGGGCTGATAGCGGATGGTACGCTGCCGGTTTAGCTCAGTTGGTAGAGCAACCGCCTTGTAAGCGGTAGGTCGCGAGTTCGAGTCCCGCAACCGGCACCATCGGACTTCCCCGACAGAGTGATCGAACCCGAAGCCTCACCACAATCGTGATCGGTGGTGGACCGCCTGTCCGTGCTGCGGGCGGAGACTTCGGTCACAGCCAATCCCCTGACACGGCATTGGATTCGAAAGACGCACCCCGCTTTTCACAGTTCTAAAGTTTGTAACGAATGATAGTGCATTCGAAGGGGCTTTGAGGCTCTGTTTCATTGCAGCGGACCTGCCCAGCCTTGAGTGAGGGCAGTCATCCGGATGGGGCATTCGGGCGTATGCACACTTCGCTGAGTTTCACGCCGCCCGATCTGCAGGAGGCGCGGCTCGGAACAGTGCGCCACCGCTACGTTTTCTATATTCCCGGTTACGATCCCGAGGCGCGGACGCGCTACCGGTTGCTGTTCGTGCGGGAATGGGCCCGATACACCAAGCGGTTCGGCGGCGGAAAGCGGGACATCTCCTGCGCCCGACTGAGCCAGGACGGGCTGGTCCAGAGCTGGACCGTGAGTGCTCCGGAGCAGGGCGAGGGGGCCGAGACCCGGTACGACGTGCTGCTGTGGGACGATCTCGTCGCCCGCGACTTCGCCCGATCCCGCTTCGTCAGCGTCGCCCTGCTCGTCGTGGGCACGCTGCAGACGATCCTGAACGGATTGATGTTCCGCTTCTACCGGCTGAACTGGAAATACGGGAACGTCATCCTCTACCCGTTCGTGATGGTCATCCTCCTCGCGGCGTTGTCCGTCGCCATCGGGCTCACGGTGCATGCCTATCTCGGCGACCGGTTCGGCCACAGCCTCGGTCTGCCGCTCTGGCTCTCGCTGCCGCTGGGCGTCGTCGCGGGCATCGTCTGGATCAAGGCGATCGAAGCCTTCCTGAACCGCGTCTTCTTCTGGCAGCTCCTGAACGATTGGGTGTTCAACTGGCAGCATGGCCAGGGCTGGCGGCCGGATTACGAGCGGCGTCTCGACGCGTTTGCCGAACACGTCCTGTCCTCGCTCGCGGCACGGGCAGAGGCCGGGCAGCCGACTGACGAGGTGATGATCGTCGGCCATTCCTCCGGCGGGCTGACCGCGGCCGAGGTCGCGGCCCGGGTGCTCGCCCGCGACCCGTCGATCGGCGCCTCGGGCCCGAACCTGTCGCTGGCGACGCTGGGGTCCGGATTGCCGCTCGTGGCGATGCAGCCCGCCGCCGCGCGTCTGCGGGCCGAGATCGCGCGCCTCGTCACGGAACGGCGCGTCGTGTGGTGCGACTTCCACGCTCCCCAGGACTGGATGAATTTTCCGGGCTTCAATCCGCAGCACGATCTCAAGCTCCGCCTGTGCGGGCAGCCGGTCGCCAATCCCCTCGTGCGCTCGGCCCGCTTCCGCGACTTGCTGTGTCCGGAGACCTACGAGCGGGTGCGCTTTCGCCCGTTCCGGATGCATTTCCAGTTCCTGCTCGCCAACGAGCGGCCGGGCGCCTACGATTTCTTCGCGATGACCCTGGGCCCGCGGCGGCTGCGCGAGCAGGTGCTCGCCCCCGTCGCGTGCCACGAACCTGAGCCCGCCGTTCCGCTCTGATCCGAACGCTCGTCTCCGCGGGTGACGAGCGCGAACCGGTCGTGAGGTCGATGCGCGTCTTAGCCGTTGCCGTCGGCAGCCACGGAGATGTCCTGCCGCTCCTCGCCATCGCGACCGAGTTGCGGCGGCGCGGGCACGCGGTCACCCTGGCGGCGCCCGCCCCCTTCGCCGCCATGGCGGCGCGGGCAGACCTCCCGTTCTTTGCCCTCGGAACGGAGGAGGATTACCGCCGCGCCGCGGCCGAGACCGGCCTCTGGCGTCCCTGGCGCGGCGTCAGGCTGATGTTCCGCCACGTCTCCGTCCTCACGGAGCCGACCTATGCCTGGCTCGCCGGGAACGCGCGGCCCGGCGAGAGCGTCGTGCTCGCCTCGACGCTGGCGCTCGGAGCCCGGGTGGCGCAGGAGAAGCTCGGGCTGGACGTCATCACCGTGCATCTCATGCCGCTGCTCGCCGGCAGCCGCACCGATCCTCCGATCCTGCCCGGTCTTCCGCTTCCCGATAGCGTGCCGGCGCGGTTTCGGCACTGGATCGGGCGCGGCGCGGACCGCTTCGTCATCGGGCCCGCCGCCCTGCCGGCCCTGAACGCATTTCGTGCCAGCCTGGACCTGCCGCCGGTGCACCGCCTCCGCCGCTGGTGGAGCAGCCCGCAACGCGTCCTGTTCACCTTCCCCAGATGGTACGCCGCGCCGCAGCCGCACCGGATTCCGCAGGCGCAGCAGGTCGGCTTCCCGCTCGCCGATCGCTTCGGCGACGTCGCCGAGCCGTCGGCGGCCCTGACCCGCTTCCTCGACGAGGGGCCGCCACCGCTCGCCTTCACCTACGGTTCGGCCATGTCCCGGAGTCAGGCCTTCTTCCGCACCGCGCTGCGGGTCTGCACTGGGCTCGGGCGCCGCGGCATCCTCCTGGCGCCGCAAGGCGGGCAGGTGCCGACGGACCTGCCCGCGAGCGTGCTGCACGTGCCCTATGCCCCGTTCAGCCGGGTGCTGCCCCGTTGCGCCGCGCTCGTCCATCATGGCGGGATCGGCACCGTCGCGCAGGCGCTTGCGGCCGGCATCCCGCAACTGGTCGTCCCCGTCGCCTACGATCACTTCGACGAGGCGCGCTGGCTGCGGCGGCTCGGCGTCGGCGCCGCCCTGAGCCAGCGCCGCTTCACTCCGGCCCGCGCCGCGCCCACGCTGCGCCGGTTGCTCAGCGATCCCCGTGTCGCCCAGGCCTGCACCGCCGCCAAGCTGCGGATGGCGCAGGAGGACGGCGTCGTCGAGGCCTGCGACGCGGTGGAGACCTTCATCCGGACGGCTCGGCGGCCGGACGGTTGACCCCGGCGACGATCCACCCGAGCCTCGGGCGGGAATGGGTCGTCACAGCGAGAACCGATCCACTTCCTCCAGCAGCCGTACGAAGGTGCGCGCGCCATGGTCGAGCGCGGCCTCGCCCGCTTCCGCCGTGCCGAGGCGGGCATCGCCCAGGGCGCCGGACGCGTGGAGGTCCTCCGTCTTCCAGGCGAAGGCCGCCGGACGGCCGGCGCGCAGGAGCGAGAAGTCGTCCGCCATCGCCACCGTGCGGGGCGCGAAGTTTTCGATCCGGCCCTGCCGCACGAGGTCGGGTCGCAGCGCCAGCATCAGCGCGGTCTCGAGGCCACCCGCATGGATGCCGTGACGGATCTCGTCGGCCGGGAACAGGCCCTCGGGCAGGCCGAGGCGGCTCCACGAGGTCGTCACCGCGACCATGCCGTGGCGGCCGCGCAGCTCGCCCGCCACGAGGTCGATGAGGGCGCTGTTGCCGCCGTGGGAGGAGACGATCACGAGCTTCGTGCAGCCCGCCCGATGCAGGCTCGCGCCGATCTCGGTCCAGGCGGCGAGCGCGGTCGCGGCGGTCAGGGTGAGGGTTCCGGGAAAGGAATCGTGCTCGTCCGACTTGCCGATCGCCTGGACGGGCAGGAGCAGCACGTCGAGCGCCGCCGGCACCAGCCGCGACACCCGCTGCAGATAGCCCTCGGCGATCAGGGTGTCGGTGCCGAGCGGCAGGTGCGGTCCGTGCTGCTCCACCGCGGCGACCGGAAGCACCGCGATGGCGCGGCTCATGTCGCGGGCGCGGACCTCTGCGGTCGTGAGGTCGAGCCAGGATCGCGCCGGCATGCTGTCGTCTCCGTTGTCGCAGTTATCGCAGGCCCAGGGGTGCGCGGGGCCCTGACGCTTCCGGTCTCAACCGCTCGTTAGTCAAGATGTCTCATGTCTTGGCGGACCATGTCCGTGGCGGGCGTCGAACCTCCGTGAACGAAAATCCTCCGAATCGGCCCCCCATGATGCCGCCCGTAGCGTCTGCTGCGGACGGGGATCCGGCCGAGGCGATGCGCGCGGAACTGGCCCGCCTGCGGGAGATGCTGGAGCAGAACTCGGACTGGATCTGGGAGGTGGACGCGCAGGGGCGCTACACCTACGCCTCGCGCCAATGCATCGCCCTGCTCGGCCGCGAGCCGGAGGAGGTGCTGGGCTGCACGCCGTTCGATTTCATGCCCCCCGACGAGGCCGAGCGGATCGGCCGGATCTTCGGCGCCATCGCCGCCGAGCGGCGGCCTTTCGCCCAGCTCCTCAACCGCAACCTGCGCAAGGACGGCAGCCTCGTCGTCCTGGAAACCAGGGCGTGCCGCTACTCGACCGGGACGGCACCTTGCTCGGCTATCGCGGCATCGATCGCGACGTCACCGAGCGGGAGTCGGTGAACGAGCGGCTCCGCCACATCGCCCGGCACGACGACCTCACCGGTCTGCCGAACCGGATGTACCTGCGCGAGCATCTCGCCGGACGCCTGGCCGCCGGGCAGCGGCCCGGCGTCATCAGCCTCGATCTCGACGGCTTCAAGCCGATCAACGATCGTTTGGGCCACCCTGCGGGCGACTGCGTCCTGACGGAGATCGGCCGCCGGCTTGCGGATTTGGCGGCCGAGCACAGCGTGTTCGCCGCCCGGCCCGGGGGCGATGAATTCGTCCTGATCCTGCCGGAGAGTGCGGCGCTATCGTCCGTGGCGGTTCGTGCGGCTCTCGCCGCGCCCATCGCGCTGGCTGCCGGGACCGTGCGCGTGAGCGCCAGTCTCGGCCTCGCCCGCCCAGAGGGACCGCACGACACGGTCGATGCCGTGCTGGCGCGAGCCGACCGTGCCCTCTACGACGCCAAGGAGGCGGCGAAGAACGGGGCGATAGAGGCCGCCCGGCAGACCTCCGTCAGCGGCGACGGCTGAAGAGCCAACCGAGCCCGAAGGCGGTCGCCGCGACCAGGGCCAGCGTGGTGCCGCGGTTCTCGTCGGCCCGGATGGCGAGTTCGCGGCCGCGTCGGTTCGCCTCGTCACGGAGATGACGCCCGCGGGTACGGGCCTCCTGATGCAGGCGGTGGCCGCGGGAGGCCGCCTCGTCGGCGAGGCGGTAGCCGTCCTCGTAGAGGTGTTCGGCCCGGTCGCGGGTCCGGCCGTAGGCCGCCTGCGCCACGCCCGCGACCTGCTCGTAGGCGCCCTCGACCTGGGGACGGGCGCGGCCCTTGACGGCACCGAGCGCGGTGCGGCCGCGGCCCTTGAGGTTGCGCAGACCGCCCTCGATCTGGTCCCGGTTCATGAGACATTCCTTTTGAGCGAAATGGTTGTGTCGAGACCGCCTTTCGGTCCTGTCCCGAAACGAAGAAGCCGCACCCGGTCGGGTGCGGCTCCGGCCGTCGGATTCCGGTTGGAAAGGTCCTTGCGGGGTGGCTCCTTAGAGCTTGCGCTTCACCGCATCCGCGGCGTCCTTGACACCCTGCTTGGCGCCGCCGACGGCGCGCTGGGCCTGGCCTTCCACTTCCTGCGCCTTGCCCTCGGCCTGCAGCTTCTCGTTGCCGGTCACCTTGCCGACGCTCTGCTTGACGTTGCCGGCGACCTCGTTGGTGGCGCCCTTGATCTTGTCGGTCGTGCTGCTCATGGCGTCTCTCCGTTCCTTGACGCGCGCCGGTTCGCGGCGCTCTCGGCAAGCTGAACGGATCCCCCCGGCGCTTGGTTCCACTCCTATGATAAGGCGTGTCCGTCCGCACACGTCCCTCAAAATGCATTCATTTTGCCCGGACGTTCAAAAAATATCTGCGCAACGGCCAAATATTTTCCTGTCAGAGCTTAGGCCGCGAGCGGTTACGTATGCCGTATCCAAAATTACAATATGGCAAAGCCGGGCAGCCGTCCCGGCCCGCCAAGAAAATGTGAGATCAGGGACCGCTTCATGGCCGTTCAAGCCGCCGATCCATTGCCGGGTGCCAGTGCCTATTCCGCTTCGCGAGCCGATTCGCCCGTAGGCGGGCGCTGGGGACAGCTCATCCTCGGCGTGCTGTGCATGTCGATGATCGCCAACCTCCAGTACGGCTGGACCCTGTTCGTCAACCCGATCAACGACAAGTACCAGTGGGGCAAGCCAGCGATCCAGGTCGCCTTCACGATCTTCGTCCTGACGGAGACCTGGCTCGTTCCGATCGAGGGCTGGTTCGTCGACAAGTACGGCCCGAAGGTCGTCACCCTGTTCGGCGGTGCGCTCTGCGCCATCGGCTGGGCGATGAACTCGGTCGCCGACTCCCTGTGGTTCCTGTATCTGGCCGCCGCCATCAGCGGCATCGGCGCGGGCGCGGTCTACGGCACCTGTGTCGGCAACGCCCTCAAGTGGTTCCCGGACCGCCGTGGTCTGGCCGCCGGCCTCACCGCCGCGGGCTTCGGCGCGGGCTCGGCGCTGACCGTCATCCCGATCGCCGCGATGATCCGCGACAGCGGCTACGAGCAGACCTTCCTCGCCTTCGGCCTCGGCCAGGGCATCGTCGTGATGGTCGCCGCCCTGCTGCTGTCCTCGCCGAGCGCTGCCTACAAGGACCGGATGCTCGCCGGCCGTGTCTCGCCGAATGCGACGAGCCGCCGCCAGTACTCCTCCGCCGAGATGGTGCGCACACCGATCTTCTGGCTGATGTACGCGATGTTCGTGATGATGGCCGCCGGCGGCCTGATGGCGACCGCCTCGCTCGCCCCGATCGCCAAGGACTTCCAGGTCGACACGATCCCGGTCTCGCTGATGGGCCTGACCCTGCCGGCACTCACCTTCGCGCTCACCATCGACCGGGTGCTCAACGGCGTGACCCGGCCGGTCTTCGGCTGGATCTCCGACCGGATCGGGCGTGAGAACACCATGTTCTTCGCCTTCATGATCGAGGGTGCGGGCATTCTGGCGCTCGGCATGTTCGCCCACTCGCCGATGGCCTTCGTGCTGCTCACCGGCCTCGTCTTCTTCGCCTGGGGCGAGATCTACTCGCTGTTCCCCTCGACCTGCGCCGACACCTACGGCGACAAGAACGCCACCGCCAATGCCGGCCTGCTCTACACCGCCAAGGGCACGGCCTCGCTGATGCTGCCCGCCTTCCTGGCGATCCAGACCGCGACCGGCTCCTGGCAGAACGTGTTCTATCTCGCCTCCGGCATGGCCTTCGTCGCCGGCTTCCTCGCGATCTTCGTGCTGAAGCCGATGCGCGCCCGCTTCGTCGCCCGCAACCAGTGAGGAGTGAGGCCGTGACGCACTGGATCGGCTTCACCCGCGACGGCGAGACCGGCTTCGGCCGGCTCGACGGCGAGCGGATCGAGGTTCGCGAGGGGGACCTCTTCGGCGAGAACAGGCCGACGGGGCAGGTGTTGCCGCTCGCGGAAGTGAGCGTCGGCCTGCCCTGCCGCCCCTCCAAGATGATCGCCCTGTGGAACAATTTCGGGGGGCTGATGGAGAAGCAGGGGCTGTCCCGACCCGAGGCGCCCCTGTTCCTGATCAAGCCCGCCAATACCTATCGTCCCTCCGGCGCGGTGGTGGCGGTGCCGGAAGCATCCGGCCGGGCGCTCTACGAGGGCGAGCTCGGCATCGTGATCGGCCGGGTGCCCGGCAAGACCGCCCGCGACCTCACCGAAGAGGAGGCCGCAAGCCACGTGTTCGGTTTCACCTGCGTGAACGACGTCACCTCCGCCGCGATCCTCAAGGCGGATGCGAGCTTCACGCAGTGGACCCGCGCCAAGGGCCTCGACGGCTTCGGCCCGTTCGGCCCGGTGATCGCCACCGGGCTCGATCCGGAGGCGTTGACCGTGCGGACCCTGGTGAACGGGCGCGAGCGGCAGAGTTTTCCGATCAGCGACATGCTGATCCCGGTTCCCCGGCTCGTGGCTCAGCTCTCGCAGGGGCTGACGCTGGAGCCGGGCGACGTGATCGCCTGCGGCACCTCGGTGGGATCGGGACCGATCCCGAAGGGTGCCACGGTCGAGGTCGTGATCGAGGGCATCGGAACGCTCAGCAATCGTTTCGAATAGGCGAAACTCAAGCAAAAGCGGTCTCCGCGGGCGGACGAAATCGGCCGGATCGGCGTTCTAGGAAGCGACGTTTCAAGGCTTGGCCGGCGGAGCGGTAACGGCAGCACGGGTGAGAGACATGAGCATCGCGATCGTCGGCGCCGGCGCCATCGGCGGTTATCTCGGAGTCAGGCTGGCGGAGGCCGGCGAGGACGTCACCTTCATCGCCCGCTCCAACGCGGCGGCGATCCAGGCGGACGGCATGCGCCTGATCGAGGAGGACGGCACCGAGATTCACTCGAAATCGGTCAAGGCGACCCGCTCCATGCAGGAGGCGGGCGTCCACGAGGTCGTCCTGCTGACCGTGAAGGCGCACCAAGTCGGCCCGATCGCCGCCGATCTCAAGCACCTGATCGGTCCCGATACCGTCGTGGTGACGATGCAGAACGGCATCCCGTGGTGGTACTTCATGGGCGGTCACGGCGGTGAATATGCCGGGACGCGGCTGGAGAGCGCCGATCCCGGCGGGCTCATCGCCGACAACCTCGACCCCAAGCACGTCATCGGATCGGTGGTCTATCCGGCCACCGTGCTGACCGATCCCGGCACGGTGAAGGTGATCGAGGGCAACCGCTTCGGTCTCGGCGAACTCGACGGTTCGAAGTCGGAGCGGGTGCTCGCCCTGTCGCAGCGGCTGGCCAAGGCGGGCTTCCGTGCGCCGGTGACCAGCGACATCCGTGCCGAGATCTGGCTCAAGCTGTGGGGCAATCTCAGCTTCAACCCGATCTCCGCGCTCACCCACGCGACGCTGGAGGACATCTGCCGCTTCCCCGACACCCGGGCGATCGCCGCCGAGATGATGCGCGAGGCCGAGATCATCGCGAACCGGCTCGGCGTCACCTTCCGGCTCGGCATCGACAAGCGCATCGCCGGCGCCGAGAAGGTCGGCCCGCACAAGACCTCGATGCTGCAGGACGTCGAGGCCGGCCGCCCGATCGAGTTGGAGGCGCTGGTCGGCTCGGTGATCGAGCTCGGCCGCCTCACCGGCACGCCGACCCCGCACATCGACACCGTCTTCGCCCTGATGCGGCTGCTGGCCCAGAGCCTGGAGCGCGCCCAGGGCCGCCTCGCGATCCAGGGAGCGTGAGGATGCTTCTGCCCGAGACTTCCGCCCTTCCCCCCACCGACTCCAAGGAGGCCAGCGTGGCCGCGACGACTCTTCACGAGCTGATCCAGGCCGGCGCCGACGCGGCTCCCGCCTTGTCGAGCCCCGGCGGCGTGCCGCTGACGTTCCAGGCCCTGCGGGCGCTGACCGAGCGCACGATCGCCAGTCTCAACGCCCGCGGCATCGGGCGCGGCGACCGGGTTGCGATCGTGCTGCCGAACGGCCCGGAGATGGCGGCGGCCTTCATCGCGGTGGCCGCCGGCACCACCTCGGCGCCGCTCAACCCGAGCTACAAGGCCGACGAGTTCGAGTTCTACATGAGCGACCTCGGAGCCAAGCTCCTGCTGGTCGTCGAGGGCTCCGATTCTCCCGCGGTCGCCGTCGCGGAGAAGCTCGGCGTG
Organism: Methylorubrum rhodesianum; assembly: GCF_014199985.1. GTDB lineage: Bacteria > Pseudomonadota > Alphaproteobacteria > Rhizobiales > Beijerinckiaceae > Methylobacterium > Methylobacterium rhodesianum. The sequence goes on from NZ_JACHOS010000018.1 coordinate 106,680, forward strand.
TCGGTGGCCCGCCTGCGGCCGACGCCGGAGGAGGGCGCCGGCAGCTTCACGCTGCACTTCGCCGACGACGCGACGGGCGAGCCCGCTCGCGGCGGCCGGGCCGAAACGGATGACATCGCGCTGGTGCTGCACACCTCGGGCACGACCTCCCGGCCGAAGATCGTGCCGCTGACGCAGGGCAATGTCTGCGCCTCGGCGCGCAACATCCGCACCGCGCTCGCCTTCACGGCGGAGGATCGCGGCCTCAACATCATGCCGCTGTTCCACATCCACGGCCTGATCGCCGGCATCCTCGCCCCGCTCTCGGCAGGTGGCCAGGTGTCCTGCACGCCGGGCTTCAACGCGCTGAAGTTCTTCGGCTGGATGGATGAGGTGAACCCCACCTGGTACACCGGCGTGCCGACCATGCATCAGGCGATCCTGGCCCGGGCAGCGCGCAATGCGGAGATCATCGCGCGCAATCCCCTGCGCTTCATCCGCTCCTCGTCCTCGTCCCTGCCGCCGCAGGTGATGAAGGAGCTGGAGGAGACCTTCGGCGCTCCGGTGATCGAGGCCTACGGCATGACCGAGGCCGCTCACCAGATGGCCTCGAACCCGCTGCCGCCCCGGCCCCACTATGCCGGTTCGGTCGGACTCGCGGCCGGTCCCGAGATCGCTGTGGTGGATATCGACGGCGAGCCGCTGCCCGCGGGCGAGACCGGCGAGATCGTCATCCGCGGCGACAACGTGATGAAGGGCTACGAGAACAACGACAAGGCCAATGCCGAGGCCTTCACGCGGCAGGGTTGGTTCCGCACCGGCGACCAGGGCGTGCTCTCGCCGGAGGGCTACCTCTCGATCACCGGGCGCCTCAAGGAGATCATCAACCGCGGCGGCGAGAAGATCTCTCCGCGCGAGGTGGACGAGATCCTGATGGACCACCCGGCGGTCTCGCAATGCGTCACCTTTGCGGTGCCGCACGACAAGCTCGGCGAGGACGTCGCCGCCGCGATCGTCCTGCGCGAGGGCGCCGAGGCGATCGAGAAGGAGATCCGCAGTTTCGCCTCGGAGCGGCTCGCCGCCTTCAAGGTGCCGGCCAAGATCCTGATCCTCGACGAGATCCCCAAGGGCGCGACCGGGAAGCTCCAGCGCATCGGGCTGGCGCAGAAGCTCGGGCTCGCCTGAGCTTTCAGCCGGTTCCGTTGCCGGATCGCTTCGCCGACGCTCGCGACGACGGTGTGGTTTGCTTTCGCTGCAACCGCACACCATAATACGGGTGAGAGCCCGCGGGCGGCTACCCGCGAGCCCTCTTATTGGACGACGTTAGATGACGAGCCCGAGCGTGATGGTCACGGACCACTCACCGCTCGGGTTTTTCGTGACAGTGATCCGCAGGAGCGGAAACATCAGCACATCGCTCACCCCCCTTCCCGTCTGCCTACTCACGGACGGCGATCGGCTAAGTCGCCGTAAGCCCCGTAGCCGCAGGGTCGTCGTGACAGGAAGGCTCGGCGTCCAACGCCACGACTATGAGTGTGGCGAGCGGAAGTGCAATCAAAACGTTTTTTGGTTGGCTGGCGCTCGCGGAGAGTGTGCTTGTGAGCGTCTCATCCCCCAGGCCGCGATCGGGGAGGACGAGGTTGGTCGACTGCGACGGCGCTATCTGTAATGGTCCGGCGAATGGCCGACATCCTGACAGCAAAAAGGGAGCGGCACACTGGGCGCCGCCCCTCATTTGTATCGAAGCAGTGAGGAAAAATTCAGTTCCGCGCGGCCATCATGTCGTGGGACAGCACCGTGAGTTTGCCGATCAGGCTCGCCACGTCGCCGTGGGCGCAGGACCATTGCGTGCCGATGGCGCTCCCGTCGTTCGAGACCGAAACCACCGCGACCGAGCGCAGCTTGCCCTCGCGGGCGAGCTTCAGCTGATCCTGAAGCACCTCGATGATCGAGGCGACGTTCTCGTCGGCGACCGCCTCGGCGGCGGCGGCGGGGAAGGGAACCACGGTGGCGTCGTTGAGGGCGCGATCGAACTTGGACATTCAGGCAACTCGACGATGCTTGAGGGAGGTGCGGCCGAGAGGTCCGGCCTGGAGGCGGTCAACGAGAAAGGCGAGGCGATCGGGCAGAGCGCCGTCCTGATCGACGGAGAGGCGCTTGCCGATGGCGGAGGCGACACCCTTGGTCACCCGGCTGACGGTGGACCGCTCGAGGCGGGACACCGTTTGCAGTCGGTCCGTTCGGTTCGGGTCGGCGCTCGGATCAGCCATCGCTTCCTCGCTCTCGGACGATTGCACGAGGCTGATCCTGCGCGCCGCATCGCGTCATGAAAATGGCACTGCACCGGTCACGCTTGCGCATTTCCCTGGCTGTGACGTGAAAGCGACAGTCCCGACGGGCGGCCGAGCCCGGTTCAGCGCGGATCCTGCCAGCCGGAGCGCACCGGCGTGGCGGTGCCCGTGCCGCCCGTATTCATGGCGCGGGGCACCTCCGAGCGGGCGGATGCCGGCTCGGCCATGGCTGCGCGGCGCGGCGCCCGGACCGACCGGCGCAGGGCGGCGCGCCGCTTGCGGGTGGAGCGGGGACGTGCGCCGCTGTTCGAGCCGATGACGCCGCCGGCCACCGCCCCCACCACGGCACCGACCGGTCCGGCCACGAGCGCACCGGCCACGGCGCCGGCACCGACCCCCATCGCGGTCCGGTTCTCGGCCTGCGCGGGCGCGGACAATCCCGCGAGCAACGCGAGGCCGGCGCAGGCGCCGAGGCAGGTCTTTCGCATCCGGTTCGTCCCTTCGAAACGCATTTCGGGGACGCCCTTGGCCTTCGATCTTGACGAAACGTTGACCTGAATCGGCGGGATGACTTGGCCGTACAAAGAAAATCGGCCGTCAAAGTCTCGCTTGTTCTTGTTCAATCTCTCGCTCGATCCGGGCGAGCGGCCGGCGCAAGCGAAGCACCAGCGGAACGATGGTCAGTGCCGTGGCGGCTCCCGCCAGCAGGCCGACGCCGGAGCCGGCCCAGTCGCCCAGCGCCCCGTAGGCGATCGGCGCGAGCCCGCCCGACCCGATCACGGCGGTGTAGAACAGGGCGAAGGCCCGGCCGACATCGCCGCGCGGCGCCAGATCCGGCACCGTCCCGTAGAGCACCGAGGACGTGCCGTTGAGGACGAGGCCGACGAGCGGCAGCACGACCAAGGTCGGACCGAGCGGCAGGACGAGGAGTGCCGCGACCAGCAGGGCGGTGGCGGTCTCCGTCGCCACGACGCAGGGCACGACCCCGACGCGTTCGCCGAGCCAGCCGCACACGGCCTTGCCGAAGGCGCCGCCGGAAAAGACCAGGGCGAGGGCGAGCCCGGTCGTCGTCCCGGTGCCGCCCTTCGCCTCCAGCAGGAAGGGCAGGAACAGCAGGGTGCCCATTCGCGTGGCGGTGTCGAGGGCGCCGACCGTCATCAGGAGGGAGAAGCCGCTTCCCTCGCCGCCGGTTCGATGGGTCTGCACCGGTGCCGCGGCGAGCGATCCCCGCGGCAGGACGAGGGCAAGTGCGACCGTCGCGGCGAGACCGATTCCCGCCATCAGCCCGGCGACCGGTCGCCAAGCCAGCACGCCGAGCAGCAGCGCGACGGCGACCGGAAACAGCGCTTTCCCGAGATCACCGGCAAAGTTGTAGATCCCTAACGGCCCCCGCGCCGAACCGCCGTAGGCCTGCGCGACGAGGAGCGAGGCGCGCGGGTGCTGGATACTCGCGCCGATTCCGGCGAGCACCAGCCCGGCGCAGAGCCCGAACAGGCCCGTGCTCAGCGCCATGACGGAAAAGCCCGCGGCAGCGACCAGCGTCGAAACGGCGAGGGCCGTGCGGATCGGCCACCGCGCCGCCAGCCGGTCGGCAGGCACCTGCAGCCCACCCATGGTGGCGTAGTAGAGGCTGCGCAGAACGGCGAGTCCGGCATAGCCGAGGCCGAACTCCGTCTGCCAGACCGGCAGCATCACGTAGAGCAAATCGGTGTAGCCGTCGTGCAGAGCGTGGGCGAGGCAGGCCCCGCCAAGACTGCGCCGCTTGAGCTCACGGCTGTCACCCCGCATCGATCCGTCGAGTCGAACGGCCTGATTCACACCAAAAATCCCCTGCTGACGCTTGCGCAGGGAATCTACACCTGTGAGCTTTGTGGGATGAGAACCTCTCACTGCACGGGTTCCGTACGGTTTCCTCACGGGTCGGAGAGAAGAGGAAATGCGCCGGCTGCCGCCGCTCCACGCGCTGCAGGTGTTCGAGGTGGCAGCCCGGGCCGGCAGCTATGCCCAGGCCGGTCTCGAACTCGGGCTGACGCACGGAGCGGTGAGCCGTCAGATCGCTACCCTGGAGGCGTGGCTCGGCCAGCGTCTCTTCGTGCGGGTCGGGCGGCGGATGGTGGCGACCCCGGCAGCCCGCGTCTTCGCGGAGGAAATCAGCCTGTCGTTCGACCGGCTCACGGCGGCGGCGGAGGCCTGCGGGCGGCCCCAGGCGCCGCGCGTCCTGCGCGTCAGCGCACCCGCGACCTTCGCGATGCGCTGGCTGATCCCGCGCCTCGATGATTTCCACGCGGCCCGTCCCGGGACGGAAGTCAGGGTCACCACCACGACCACTCTGCAGGACGCGCTGCGCGGCGGGTTCGACCTCGCGGTCCGGCGCGGCCCCGAGCCGTGGCCGCAGCACCACGCGGTGCCGTTCCTGACGGAGGCGGATACCCTGGTGGCCAGCCCCGCCCTGCTGCGGAGCAGGCCGCTCGCGACGTTGGACGAACTCGAGCGCCACGTCCTGCTCGGCACCGAGACCCGGCCGGGCGATTGGATCGACTGGCTCGCGGCGGCGGGCATCGCGTTGCCCGGCGGCGTGCGCCGCCGGGTGTTCGACCACTTCTTCGTGACCCTTCAGGCGCTGGAGGACGGGGCCGGCCTCGGCATCGGACCGTTCCCGGTGCTCGACCGAATGACCGCCGAGGGCCGGCTCGTGGCGCCGTTTCCGGAGATCCGAGTCGAGCGGGCCGCCTACTTCGCCCTGACGCCGTTCGATGCGGACAAGTCGCCGGCGCTCACCGCGCTCATCGACTGGCTGGTGACGGAAGGAGGCCGGCCGGGATTCACAATTCCCCGGTGAGGAACTGCGCCCGGCCGTGCCCGAACGACCAATCCTTATCGGTGTTCTCCACCGTCGAGACCATCACGTCGGCCGGGGCGATGCCGCAGGCAGCCTGCAGCTTCTCGGTCAGCAGCCGGTAGAACAGCTCCTTCTTTTCACGCCCTCGCGGCCGGGTGATCATCTGCACCACCACCACGTCGCGCGTGCGGGGGATATCGAGACCGGTATCCTCTACGATCATCCGCGACGGCTTGTGCTCGGTGACGATCTGGTAGCGGTCGCCGGGCGGCACCTGGAAGGCTTCAAGCATTGCCTCGTGAGCGGCGTCGAGGAGGGCCTTCAACTCCGCGTCGCTGCGCCCCTCGATCAGGTCGAAACGCATCAAGGGCATCTGAAACTCTCCAAGGCACGAGGCGGGGGCGCGCCCTCTGGCGGTTGCCGGGCGCCCGCGGTTAAGTAGCCTCGCTTCCGGCCGCTTCCAACCGATCGGGATCTTTCGTATTATGCATTCAAATGAGGGAGGGAAGCGGCGTGCGGCGCCCCTGACCCGCCCCCAGGAGGAGACGAAACATGTCCGATTTGCGGTTGCGCCGCAGCGTTCTCTACATGCCGGGGTCGAACCCGCGCGCCCTTGAAAAGGCGAAGACGTTGCCGGCCGATTCCCTGATCCTTGATCTGGAGGACGCCGTCGCCAACGATGAGAAGGAGCGCGCCCGCGAGCAGGTCTGCGCCGCCGTGAAGAGTGGCGGCTACGGTCATCGCGAACTCGTGATCCGGGTGAACGCGCCGCAGACGCCCTGGGGCGACGGCGATCTGCGCGCCGCGATCCAGGCCAAGCCCGATGCGATCCTGATGCCGAAGGTCTCCTCGCCGGCCGTGCTGGAGAGCGTCGCCGATGCGCTCGAGGCGCTGGACGCGCCCGATTCGATCGCGGTCTGGGCGATGATCGAGACGCCGGCGGCGATCCTGAATATCCACGAGATTGCCAAGGCACGCCGCGACCGCCGCAACCGGCTCACCGGCTTCGTGCTCGGTACCAACGATCTGGCGAAGGACACCTGGGCGCAACTCGTGCGCGGGCGCGTGCCGATGCTGCCCTGGATGATGCTGACCCTGGCTGCCGCGCGCGCCGAGGGACTGATCATCCTCGACGGCGTGTGGAACGACATCGCCGATCCCGAAGGCTGTCGCGAGGAGTGCCGGCAGGCGCGCGACCTGGGCTTCGACGGCAAGACGCTGATCCACCCCAATCAGATCGAACCCGCCAACACCTCCTTCGCCCCGACGGAGGAGGAGGTGCGCCGCGCCCGCCTCGTGATCGAGGCCTTCAACCTGCCGGAAAACGCCAAGCGCGCGGCAATCAAGGTCGAGGGCCGCATGTACGAGCGCCAGCATATCGGCATGGCCCGCCGCGCCGTGGTGTGGTCCGAGACGATCGCTGCCCGCGACGCCGCGGCCTGAAACGCGAAACGGCCGCGCCCGAGCGGGCGCGGCCGTGCCGTCATGAGAGGCGATGACGGCAGGAAGGCTTACCAGCCGTAGCCGTAATCGTAGGCCGGCCCACCCCAGGAATAGCCGCCATAGGCGCGGCGCGGGGCATAGTAGCCGCCGTCGTAGTAGCCGACGCTGCGGTAGCCGTAGGCGGGACGGGCATAGCCGTAGCCGTAGCTGGCAACCGGGCGGGCATAGCCGTAATCGTAGCCGTAGCCGCCGCCATAGCCATAGCCGCCGTAGCCGTAGGCGTTCGAGGCGGCTGCGCCGACGAGCGCGCCGGCCGCGAGGCCGCCGATGACACCGGCCGCCACGGCACCGCCGCCGCCGCGGCCGCGCCAGCGAGCCTCGGCATCGGTCGAGGACAGAGCGCCCAAGCCGAGAACGGTCACGGCGGACAGAATCGCAAGCTTCTTCATCAAGTCTCTCCGAAAGGGGAGGATCCCCGATCCATTGGCACCCCAACGGGGACGGTCTGGATTTGGTTCACTCTCGATGTGCTGGATCTCACTTTACGTTTTGTCGCATGAATGACGGTGCATGCACCTGTTCATCCAATTGTCAGGATCGCTCCATTGATCCACCCTGCGAATGAGTGGGCCTCGATGCCGCTCTGACCTTGGCCATAACGGGGCCGCCGCGCTCAGCGCCGTCCGCCGACCTCATCGAGATGTTGCAGAAGCATGGCGGGGTCATCGTAGACCCTGACCGCTCCGGAGCGTTCCAGCTCCTCCGTGCCGTATCCGCCCGAGAGCAGGCCGACCCCGAGGCCGCGACAGCGGCGGGCCGCCAGCATGTCCCAGATCGAATCGCCGACGATCACCGCGTGCTCGATCGGCGCGTCCAGCCGCTCGGCGGCCGCGAGGAACAGGTCCGGATCGGGCTTGGCGTATTTCACGAGGTCGCGCGTCACCACCGGCACCTCGGCCGGATCGACCCCGAGCGCGACGAGGTTGTGGCCCGCCGTCTCCATGCGCCCGCTCGTGGCGATCGCCCAAGGGATACGGTTGTCGGTGAGCGTCGCGAGCAGTTCCTTCGCACCCGGCAGAGGCACCACGCCTTTCGAGAGCCGGCCATAGGCTTCCGCATGCAGGCGCCGCAGCCGGTCGATCCGCTCCGGGTCGATATCGAGGCCGGTCTCGCGCAGAAGCTGGTTGGTGAACAGCCCGCCGCTCATCCCGATCTTGCGGTGGATACGCCAGACCGAGAGCGGAATCCCCTCGGCGTCGAGTGCCTCCTTCCAGGCGAGCACATGCTGGTAGACGCTGTCGACCAGCGTGCCGTCGAGGTCGAACAGGAAGACGGTCTCGATACGCATGGGGCAACTCCATCGGGTGGCGGCCGTGGAGACAACGAACCGATGCCCCTGTCGATGCATGAGGGATCGAGCGGTACGAGCATTGACCGAGGGCGGCCGAGCGGGTTGTGGTCGCGCCCGTCCCATCATGCTCTTCACTCATCTCGCCGACGACCTCTTCCGCCCGCTCGCCTCGCCGAGCCGCGAATTCAACGCGGCCCTGCTGCTGCACCTGCACGCGCGCGTGTTCGGCGACGCCGCCGAGCCCCTGCGCAAGAGCGAGCTTCTTGCAGCCATCGGGGACTTCTCCGTCGGCTGGAGCCAAGCCGAGATCGCCGACGACGAGGCCACGCCCGTCGATCCGATCGAGCGGCGCTCGGCGGTGTTCCGGCGGCTGATCGAGGCGGGCTGGCTGGTGGAGCGGCGCGAGCGCTACGTGCCGGTGGTCGATTTCGATCCCGATGCGCGCCTACTGATCGAGGAGCTGGCCCGGATCGAGCGTGGCGAAACCCGCTCCTACGGCGGCGCGGTGCTCGAGGTCCTGAGCGCGCTGGAGAGCGCCATCGCCAGCCCCGGCGACCGCTCGGAGGCCCTGCGCAACGCGGCCAAGGCCTCGCGCACCTTCCTCGGCCACCTTCGCGGGCTGGCCGGGGCCATGCGCAAGCTCGAAGAGCGCATCCTGCGCGAGCCGGATCTCAGCGCGGCCTTCCGGCTCTACTTCGAGGAATTCGTCGAGCGCCACCTCGTCTCCGACTACCGGACGCTGCACACCCGCTTCAATCCGTTCCGCTTCCGCTCCGGCATCGTGCGCGAGGCGGGGCGCGCCCTGCGCGATCCGCTGACGCTCAGGGCGCTGGCGGAGGGCAACCTGCGCGAGGGGCGCGCCGCCGACATCGCGGCGGCCGAGCGCATGGTGCGCACCGACCTCGTCGAGATCCTCTCGATCTTCGAGGGCCTCGATCCGCATCTCGACGCCGTCGCCGAGGTGGTGGCGCGCCTGGAACGGCGCATCTCGGCCGCACTCCGCTACCGCGACCCGCGCGATTCGGCGCGGATCGAGCGGACCGCCGCGGCGCTGCGCGCGGTCGGCGCGGCCGAGGACGACCTTGCCGGCCTGCCTCTGCCGCAGATCTCCCTGCTGCGTCCGCCGATCGGTCCGCCGCAACTCACGAACCCGCGCATGCCGCGCCGGATCATCGAGTACGAGCCGCTGCCGGAGGTCGACGTCGATCCGGCGATCGAGGCCTTCATCGCCGCCAAGGACGCGTTCCGCCGCCGCATCACCGTGACGCCGGAGCGCATCGTCGCCTATCTCGATGCCCGGCTCGCCCAGGCGAAGGCTTTGCGCGGTTCGGAAATCCAGGTCGACGACATCGACGCCTTCGTCGTTTTCCAGCGCCTGCGCGAGATCGACGTGCTGTTCGACGGCGTCCTGCGCAGCCGCTACCGCGTCTCCCGGATCGAGGGCCGCGTGTCGAACGGCTGGCTCGACTGCCCGGACTTCATGATCGAGCGCATCCCAGCCGCCGCCCGCCGCGGAGCCGGCAAAGTAGGCTGACAAAGCAGGCTCAACGGACAAGACCATGCTCGAACCCTTCCGCGCCATCCTCGACGGCGAGGAGATGCCCCCGCCCGGCAGTTCCGCGCCGAGCGAGGAGGAGTTGATCCGCGCGCTTCAGGTGATGCTGAAGAGCCAGTGCATCTACGCCGCGACCACCGGCATCGGCCGCTCCTACGAACTCGCGCGGCACTACGCGCCGTTCTTCCGCGACTACTTCGCCTGCCTCGGCTACCGCTTCGAGGTCGCCCACCGCGACCAGATGGTGTTCCTCGCCCTGCCGCCCGACGGCGTGCGCCACGACGCGCAGGGGGAGCGGCTGCGCAAGGACGAGACCCTGGTGCTCCTGGCGCTCCGGCTCGCCTACGAGGAGGGACTGCGCGATCACCGCGTCTCCACCGACGGCACGGTGGAATGCACCACCGACGATATCGCCGACGCGATCCGCTCCGCCGCCCGGTCCGAGCCTCCGGACGAGGCGCGTCTGATCGAGATCCTGCGCCTGTTCGCCCGCAAGGGCGCTCTGCGGCTGGGCGAGCGCGACCGGGCCGAGCGGGTGACGCCGCTGATGGTGATGCCGGGCATCACCGTGCTCTCGCCGGATGCCTGGATGGATCAGGTCCGCGCCTGGTCCTCCGCCGGTGAGGGGAGGGGCGCCTGACCCTCGGCCTGCGCCCAGGGCGCGGCCGAGAAGGCCCGCTCGAGGAAGGCGATCAGCGCCGAGACCCGCGCCGGCCGTGGCAGGCCGGGCGGCATCACGAGGTTGAGGGCGATCGGCGGTGGCTGCCAATCCGGCATCACCCGCTCCAGGCGGCCTGACTTCAGATCCTCCCAGATCGTGAAGTCCGGCTGGACCGCGAGGCCGAGCCCGGCGCGGAGGGCCGGCGCCAAGGCGTCGGCATTGTTGGCGCGCAACGGACCCTCGGGCACGATGGTGACCGTCTCGCCCGCGGCGTTGGTGAAGGGCCATCGGTCCGGCGTGGGCAGGTAGGCGTAACCGAGGCAGGCAAGGCCGTGCAGCTCCTCCGGATGCTGCGGCGCGCCGTGCCGTTCGAGATAGGCCGGCGTCGCCACGAGCGACCGGCGCACGCCGCAAAGCCGCCTGACCCTGAGCGAGGAATCGGGCAGCGCCGCGATCCGCAGGCCCAGATCGAACCCTCCGCCGACGAGGTCGACCACCGCATCCGACAGGTGCAGATCGACCGAGACCTCCGGATGCGCGGCCAGGAATTCCGGCAGGACTGGCGCGAGGTGGGCCACGCCAAAGGACATCGGCGCGGCGAGCCGCACCCGGCCCCGCGGCACGCCATTGGCGTCGAGCGCCCGGGCCTCCGCCGCTTCGCCGGCGGCGAGCAAGCCGGCCGCGTCCTCCCGCGCAAGGCGGCCGGCCTCCGTCAGGGCGAGGCGCCGGGAGGTGCGGTGGAACAACCGCGCTCCGAGCCGGGTCTCGAGCCGCGCCACCGCTTTCGAGACGGTGGCCTTCGACAGACCGAGTTCCTCCGCCGCGCGGGCGAAGGAGAGCGCGTCGGCCACCACCGCGAACACGGCCCAGGCCTCGAAATCGGGGAGCTTTGCCATCGATCAATTCCGGAAACGATACGTTTCAATCGTTTCCGTTTTCATGGGCGCAGGCAAGGGCCAGATTGGCCTCACACCGATCGCGGCCCGGACCACACACGGATCCCCGCGGCGATCCTTTCGACAGGAGACCCGCATCATGAGCGCACACGGCATCCACCACGTCACGGCATTTTCGAGCGACACCGCCCGCACCGTCGACTTCTACACCCGCGTTCTCGGTCTGCGGCTGGTGAAGAAGACCGTCAACTTCGACGATCCGGGCACCTATCACCTGTATTTCGGCGACGAGACGGGCGCGCCCGGCACGATCCTGACCTTCTTCCCCATCGCCCAGGCCGCGCCCGGCCGGGTCGGTATCGGGCAGGTGTCGGAGACGGCTTTCCGGGTCCCGCGGGACGCCATCGGCAGCTGGACGCACCGCTTCGTCTCGCTCAACGTCGCCCACGAGGCGCCGGTGAGCGTCTTCGGCGAGACGGTGCTGCGCTTCCGCGATCCCGACGGGATGCCGCTGGCCCTCGTCGGCGTCGAGGGGGCGGAGGCCGAGCCGGCCTGGACTGCTGACGACATCGCGCCGGAGGCGGCGATCCGCGGCTTCCACGGCGTCACCCTGCTGCTGCGCGGGGCCGAGGCCACCGCCGCGATCCTCACCGACGTACTCGGCTTCGAGGAGGCGGCTCGCGAGGGCAGCCAGATCCGGCTCACGAGCGGAGCCGGTCTCGGCGGCTTCGTGACGCTCCGGGCGGTCGGCGACTTCCTGCCGGGGCGGCAGGGGGCGGGCTCGGTCCACCACATCGCCTTCCGCGCCGCCGACGACGCGGTGCAGGCGGCGATGACGGAGCGGCTGGGCGACCGGTACGGCATGGCGGTGACCGAGCAGCGCGACCGGCAGTACTTCCGTTCGGTCTACTTCCGCGAGCCCGGCGGCATTCTGTTCGAGATCGCCACCGACGCGCCGGGCTTCGCCATCGACGAGCCGGCGGCGGAGCTCGGCACCGCGCTGAAACTGCCTCCCTTCCTCGAACCGCACCGCGACCGGATCGAGGCGGTGCTGCCGAAGGTCGCCTGAACCCCGCCACGCCTGCGCGGCCGCCCGGATCGTCCCGGGCGGCCGCATCATCCTCAGACTGAACGGAGACAGCCATGACGAACGGCGTCACCTTCGACTTCGTCCACCGCTTGGAGCCCGGAACCGGCGGGAATGCGCCGCCGCTCCTGCTGCTGCACGGCACCGGCGGCGACGAGACCGACCTGCTTCCCCTCGGCCGCGCCCTCTCGCCCGGCTCCGCGCTGCTCTCGCCCCGCGGGCCGGTTCTGGAGAACGGCATGCCGCGCTTCTTCCGCCGTCTCGCGGAAGGCGTGTTCGACGAGGCGGATGTCCGGCGCCGGGCCGGCGATCTCGCCGCCTTCGTCGCACAGGCCCGCACCGCTTACGGGCTCGCGGCGCCGGTGGCGGTCGGTTTCTCGAACGGGGCCAATATCGCTGCCGCGACCCTGCTCCTGCATCCGGAGGCGATGGCCGGGGCGGTGCTGCTGCGGGCGATGGTGCCGCTGGCCGAGAGTCCGAGGCCGAACCTCGCCGGCCGCCCGGTGCTGCTGCTCTCGGGCGCCCTCGACCCGATCGTGCCCGCCGACAATGCCGAGCGGCTCGCCTCGACCCTCGGGCAAGCCGGAGCGGCGGTGACCCACACGGTCAATCCCGCCGGGCACGGCCTATCGCAGGCCGACCTCACCGCGGCCCAGGCGTGGCTCGCCGGGAATTTCGGCGGCTGAGCCGTCCTCGCGGCCTCGCTGCCCGGACGCGGATGACGGAGGAGCCGGGATCAGGCCCTCAGCGCGACCGGTTCAGACGTGACGGGGGCAAGCGCCCCCGTCACCCCGCGATCCGGCGATGCCGCCGGTGCGCGGTGGCGGGCCGCCGCAGGAACGGGGGCATGCGGAGCATGAGGGTGGCCCATGCGCGCTCGGCGGCCGCCGGCGAGGCTGATACCGAGAGCAAGGCGTCGAGGCGGCGTGTCCGCGGCCGGAGTGGGCGGACCCAGGGTGACGAGCGCGTTAACAATATCGTTCGATAACCGGAAACTTGCAGAGCCAGCCTAGTTTTACGCTCAAACGTGCCTTTGCCCCTCATCCGACATGGCGATAACGTAAGGAAATTTCCGCGGAAAGGCTGTCGGATGCCGGGTCGGCCGAATGGGGTCGTGATCTAGTGCTGGCGATTCTATTTCTGATAGTCGCCGGTATGCTGATCGGCCTATTTTATCATTGGGGAATGCTTGCAATAGCGAGCTTTTTCGTCATCGCCGCCCGGATTATTTATCACCTACACAATGGCCATCTCATGCTGGCGGACCTGCTGATGATCGCTGCCTCCCTGTTCGCGTTGCAGGGAGGTTACGTATTCGGAAGCTATCTCGCCTATAAAAAAGACATCTGAGTCGATCTCAGACCCAGATGATCGTGCCGGCCATCCACGATGCCGTGCCCCACAGTACAACAGAGGCGACGATGAACAGGATCCCGTAAGTCAGGCGAGGGCGGTACGCGGGCATCTCGACGATCGATGATCTGGAAGATGGAGAGGGGACAGCGCCGTATGGCACGGGGTAACTTCGAATTTTGCCGAAATCGATCGTCGTGGTGCGTGTCAAACTACGCATATGGCCGAGAGACGCAGTAATCGAGAACGTTTCAGAAACTTGTCGTTGAAACAGCTCTGCCGCAGTTGCTGAACGCGTTGCATGAAGATCGGCGCCTGGCCGCTCTCGTCTCGGATCGACGTCACATCGTCAAATCACGGCTCGGTGATTTCCGCTGCCCAGCCGCGCGGTCGGGATCGGCCGCACTCGTCGTGTTCGTGCGTCTTTCGGCTGCGCCGATCGATGCCTGCCCGCCGCGCTGAGGGCCCCCACTCTTGCGTGAGCGGGGCGCAGCGTTCATTGCGCTGACTCTCGTTCAACCTCGGGGACAAGCGGCCGGGCCGGTGTATCGCCTCACCGACATCGCGATCTCGAACTGGTACCTCATCCGGCGCGAGCAGATCCGGATCCGGGGGGCGGCGGCGCTCGTCGGTCCGACGGGCGCGGGCAAGTCCACGATCTTCGACGCCGTCGGCACCGTGCTCGCCGGCAACAATGCGAGCCGGCTGGCGCTCAACGCCTCCGCCTCGGGGCGCAGCGCCCGCACCGTGCGGGACTATTGCCTCGGCTGGATCAGCGACCCGGCCGAGGGCGGACGCCCGACGCGCGAGGCCTGCGAGACCCTCATCGCGCTCGTATTCGAGAATCCCGCGAGCGGGCGCATCGTCACCGTCGGACTGGCCCTCGCCGCCCGCTCCGAGGAGCCGAAGGAGGAGACGCTCTCGCGCTTCGTCGCGATCGGCCACCGCTTCGAGATCGCCGATTACGTGCGCGAGACGGAGGAGGGTAGCTTCGTTGCCCCCTGGACCGAGGTCGCCGCAGACCTGCGCCGCCGGGCCGACAGCTTCGAGGAGTTCCGCACCTCCGGCGAGCGCTTCACCGCCGCGGTCCTGGCCACCCTGCGCGAGGGCGCGGCCGTGCCCGATCCGCGCCAGTTCCTGCGCACCTTCTCCAACGCGGTGGCGTTCAAGCCGATCTTCGACACCAGCGCCTTCGTCCGCAGCTTCGTGCTGGAGGCCGAGCCGCTCGACGTCGCCCGCATCCGCCAGTCGATCGAGACGTGGCGGCGGCTCCTGGAGACGATCGAGGAGTTGGAGAAGCGCCTCGCCCACCTGTCGCGCATCTGCGAGCGCTACGAATCCTGGGCGCGGGCGAGCCTCACCGCTGCGCTCGACGAGGTGCGGGCCGCGGGCGCGGATCTGCGCCGGCGCATTCTGGACCATGCGGAGGCCCGAAGCCTGCTCGCCGAGACGTCGGAGCGCCTGCGCATCGCCCGCGACAGCGTCGCCACGAGCCAGGGCTTCGTGCGCGAGATCGACTCGGAAATCGCCGCCCGCAAGGCGCTGATCGTCGGCAGCGCGGCGGAGGCGCGGCTCGCGGCCTCCAATGCCGGCCTCGCCATGGTTGCCCGCGACCGGCGCGACCTGACCAACCGCCTCTCGGCAATCATCGGCCTCGTGCAGGATGCCGGCCGCCTCAGCGCGATCAGCGGCCCCTTGCGCCGGCTCGATCTTCAGGCTGCGCGCATCGTCGAGGCCTGCGCCCGCTCAGGGCTGCGCCGCGAGGCGCCGCCGGAAGACATCCTGCGCTCCGACGGGCCGCTCAAAGGTCTGCTCGACGGGCTGGCGCAGATGCCGGACGTATCGAGCGCCCTGGAGGAGGAAGCGGAAGACCTCGCCCTCAAGGCCCGTGAGCGCGAGAACGAGGTCCGCGGTCTCGACGCGCAGGTCAATGCCGGCCGCTCGTCGGCCGCACGGCTCTCCTCCGATACCGAAGCGTTCCGCGAGGAACTGGGGCGGCTGGGAATCGAGGCGGCGCCGATCTGCGAACTCGCCGAGATCGTCGATCCGAAATGGGGGCCGGCGCTGGAAGGTCTCCTGGGCCGCGCCCGCGAGGCCCTGGTGGTCGAGCCCGATCGCCTGGACCGCGCCTTCGCCCTGCTCGAATCGCGGAAGAATCAGTTCTTCCGCTGCCTGCTGGTGAAGACCACCGATACCGCTCGCCGTTCGGCGCGCCGGTTCGATGACGGGCCGATGGGTCTGATCGAGACCGACAGCGACCATGCCGAAGCCTTCCTCGCCGCCCGGCTCGGCGGCTACGACCTCGCGCCCGACGATGCGGCGCTGCGGAACATGAGCCGCGCGGTGGCGCCGAGCGGGCGCTCGACCTCGGGCATGGCCTACTCGGTGGTGCGTCCGGTGCCTCTGATGATGACCCGGGGCCAGCGCGGGCCCACCGCCGAGACGCGCCGCCGACTGGACGAGGCGCGGGAGGAGGCGCGGGTCCTTCGGGCCGAGGCCACGGTGATGCGCGAGGCCGCCCGCATCGCCGCGCTGCTGCGCAGCCGGCTCGCCGAGGCGCCGGTGGACATCGAAGCCCTGCGCGCCGAGGCCGACGCCATCGAGGGCCGCCGCCGCAGCCTTGCCACCGAGCAGGAGACGGTGGCCCGTGCCGATGCCGGCGTGATCGAGGCGGAGTTGAAGGAGCTGCAGAAGGAGCGCTCCGCCTATCTCACCGAACTCGTGCAGGTGCTGGAGCCCAAGCGCGACGCCCTGCTCGCCGAGGAGGCGGGGCTGAAGGCGCGGGTCGCGCAGGGGCGGGAGGCGGCGCGAGCCGCTTTTCTTGCCTATCGCACGGCGCTCAAGCGCTGGACCACCGGCGACACGGTGCGCATCCGCCTCACCGGCACCGTCCCCGCCGACGTGCCAGGCACGATCGAGGGCATCGCCGGGGCGCGGGCCGACCGGGCCGCGCTCGACACCAAGGCGCTCGCGGCTCTGGCCTCGCAAGCCCGCGCCTCCGCCCGCGAGGCGGGCGACAGCGTGCGAAACCAGGGCCGCGCCGCCGAGCGCGACCTCGCCGAGTATTGCGCCGCGTGGCGGGTCGAGAACCCGCTGGGCTCGGGCGAGCAGCCGGCCTCCTTCGGCTATGCCTGGGCGGTGCGCGAGCGCGACGAGGTGGCCGGGCACGAGCTGCGCCGCTACCGCGACCAGTCGCTCCGGGCGGAGGCCGAGATGCGCCGCCTGATGACGGAGGATCTGCTGACCCGGCTCGCCGACAAGTTCGAGCGGATGCGCGCGCGTCTCGACGCGCTCAACGAGCGCCTCGCCTCGCAGACCTTCACGGGCCAGACCTACGCCTTCGAGGCGGAGGTGGACCGGCGCTACGCCGCCGTCCACGCGCTCGCCACCGAGGTGGCCCGCTCGCCCGACGCGGCGCAGGCGGTGCTGCCGGGTCCAGAGGACGGGCCCGACAAGAGCCCGCTCGCCGCCGCGCTCGCCGAGATCACCGCCCTGATCGAGGGCGAGGAGAGCGCGGCGCGCTTGGCCGACTACCGCAATTACTTCGTCTACGAGATCGGCATGCGCGACCGGGCGGGCAACCGCACGACGCTGTCGAGCCGGGCCTTGCGCGGCTCGGGCGGCGAGGCGCAGGCGCCGTTCTACGTGGCGATCGCCGCCTCCATGGCCTCGGCCTATTATCCCGGCGACCGCCCTGGCGACGAGACGCCAGGCCTCGGCCTCTGCCTCCTCGACGAAGCCTTCTCCAAGCTCGACGTGCGCAACAGTCAGTCGCTGGTGGATCTGTTCCGCGCCTGGGGGCTGCAGCTCCTCATCGCCGCGCCGGAGGACAAGCGCACGACGCTGACGGAGGTGATGGACACCGTCGTCACCGTCTACAAGAGCCCCGATCTCGCCTCGGTCCGAATCGAGGCCGAGCACCCACTCGAAACGGCGAAGCGAGCGCTCGCCGAAATCAACCCGGAGCGGCGCGGAATCGAGGCTTTCCGCCTCTCGGATGCGGCCGAATAGCGGTGTCGCGGCCGAGCATTAGCTTGGCCGCAGAAGAGGGACGCGTTCACCGAACTTTATCCTCTCCGGGCATTGACGGAACCGAACCTCACGCGTAGAAGCGCGCCACTCCGGTGGATCGAGAGTCGCTTTCGGGTCGAAGCCAGGGGCTTCGGCGACCGTCGTCAGACCGATACCGGCACCACACCCTGACGTACTCGTCAGATCAGCGGGTAAGACCGCGCCGCTCAACGGCGTGATCCTCTGCCTCACCATCGCCAAAGGCCCTGATCGGCCTCTGGCGCTATTCGTTTTGCCGCAGGTTCGCCTGCGGACCGACCGCTCCGCAAGGGGCTTCGACAGGTTTCAGACGGTGGCCGCCCCGAGCGGCCGGATGAAGAGGGCACAGGATGCCGACGATCAACCAGCTGATCGCCCAGCCGCGCAAGGCGCAGAAGGCGCGCAACAAGGTGCCGGCGCTCAACGCCTGCCCGCAGAAGCGCGGCGTCTGCACGCGCGTCTACACCACGACCCCGAAGAAGCCGAACTCGGCGCTTCGTAAGGTCGCCAAGGTGCGCCTGACCAACGGCTTCGAGGTGATCGGCTACATCCCCGGCGAGGGCCACAACCTTCAGGAG
Source organism: Methylorubrum rhodesianum (assembly GCF_014199985.1). Classification (GTDB taxonomy): domain Bacteria; phylum Pseudomonadota; class Alphaproteobacteria; order Rhizobiales; family Beijerinckiaceae; genus Methylobacterium; species Methylobacterium rhodesianum. Next base: position 124,763 of record NZ_JACHOS010000018.1, read on the forward strand.
CACTCCGTGGTCATGATCCGCGGCGGACGCGTGAAGGACCTTCCGGGCGTGCGCTACCACATCCTGCGCGGCGTGCTCGACACGCAGGGCGTCAAGAACCGCAAGCAGCGCCGTTCGAAGTACGGTGCCAAGCGTCCGAAGTAAGACCGGCGTCCGAAGCCAATTTCGCTCGGACGGCCATTTCCACGGCCTCGTAAGGATGTCGCCGGCGATCAGCTCAAGGTGGCCTGCGCGAGGCGCTTAAGACCATATTTTCGAGAGTCGAAAAATGTCCCGTCGTCACTCTGCCGAGAAGCGCGAGATCATCCCGGACGCCAAGTACGGCGACATCGTCCTCACCAAGTTCATGAATTCCATCATGTACGAGGGCAAGAAGTCGACCGCTGAGCGGATCGTGTACGGTGCCTTCGACCTCGTCGAGAGCCGCGCCCGCGCCAACCCGATCGAGGTGTTCCGCGCCGCCCTCGACAACGTCGCCCCGGCGATCGAGGTCCGCTCCCGCCGCGTCGGCGGCGCGACCTACCAGGTCCCCGTCGAGGTCCGCACCGAGCGCCGCCAGGCTCTCGCCATCCGCTGGCTGATCCAGGCTGCCCGTGGCCGCAACGACCGCACCATGGTGGAGCGTCTGTCCGCCGAGCTGCTGGACGCCGCCAACAACCGCGGCAACGCCGTCAAGAAGCGCGAAGACACCCACCGGATGGCCGAGGCCAACCGCGCCTTCTCGCACTACCGCTGGTAATTCGTACCGGTCTTCGAAGACCTCCGAGCGCGGCCAAGGGGCCGCGCTTCGTGCCCGTATTCTCCCGGAGAGACCCCGATGCCCCGCACGCACGCGATCGAGGACTACCGCAACTTCGGCATCATGGCCCACATCGATGCCGGCAAGACCACGACGACCGAGCGGATCCTCTACTACACCGGCAAGTCCCATAAGATCGGCGAGGTCCATGAGGGCGCCGCCACCATGGACTGGATGGAGCAGGAGCAGGAGCGTGGCATCACGATCACCTCGGCTGCGACCACCTGCTTCTGGCGCGACAAGCGCCTGAACATCATCGACACCCCCGGCCACGTCGACTTCACCATCGAGGTGGAGCGCTCGCTCCGCGTGCTCGACGGCGCCGTCTGCGTGCTCGACGGCAACCAGGGCGTCGAGCCCCAGACCGAGACCGTGTGGCGTCAGGCCGACAAGTACGACGTGCCGCGCGTCGTGTTCGTCAACAAGATGGACAAGATCGGCGCCGACTTCTTCAAGTGCGTCGCCGACATCATCGGCCGCGTCGCCGGCAAGCCGGTCTGCCTCCAGCTGCCGATCGGTGCCGAGTCGAGCTTCAAGGGCGTCATCGACCTCATCAAGATGAAGGCGATCGTCTGGTCGGGCGAGGCGCTCGGCGCCAACTTCGCCGAAGAGGAAATCCCGGCCGAGCTCAAGGATCAGGCCGTCGAGTACCGCACCAAGCTGGTCGAGGCCTGCGTCGAGCTCGATGACGACGCGATGACCGCCTATCTCGACGGCGTCGAGCCGGACGAGGACGGTCTGCGCCGCCTCGTGCGCCGCGCCGTGCAGCTGCGTGCCTTCCACCCGGTCCTGTGCGGCTCGGCCTTCAAGAACAAGGGCGTGCAGCCGCTCCTCGACGCCGTCGTCGACTACCTGCCGTCCCCGGTGGATCGCGGCGCGGTCGACGGCCTCGACTTCAAGACCGAGGAGCCCGTCAAGCGCGAGCCGACCGACGAAGATCCCTTCTCCATGCTCGCCTTCAAGATCATGGACGATCCCCACGTCGGCACGATCACCTTCTGCCGCGTCTACTCGGGCAAGGTCGAGTCGGGCACCAGCGTGCTGAACTCCTCGCGCGACAAGAAGGAGCGCGTCGGCCGCATGCTGCTGATGCACGCCAACAACCGCGAGGACATCAAGGAGGCCTATGCCGGCGACATCGTCGCCCTGGCCGGCCTCAAGGACACCCGCACCGGCGACACCCTGTGCGACCCGAACAAGGCCGTGATCCTCGAGAAGATGGAGTTCCCCGAGCCCGTCATCGAGATCGCCGTCGAGCCGAAGTCGAAGGCCGACCAGGAGAAGCTCGGCATCGCGCTCTCGAAGCTCGCCGCCGAGGATCCGTCCTTCCGCGTCTCGACCGACCAGGAGTCGGGCCAGACCATCCTCAAGGGGATGGGCGAGCTCCACCTCGACATCAAGGTCGACATCCTGCGCCGTACCTACAAGGTCGACGCGAATATCGGCCAGCCGCAGGTCGCCTACCGCGAGAAGCTGACCCGCCGTCAGGAGATCGACTACACCCACAAGAAGCAGACCGGCGGTACCGGTCAGTTCGCCCGGGTGAAGTTCGTCGTCGAGCCGAACGAGCCGGGCGCCGGCTTCTCGTTTGAGTCGAAGATCGTCGGCGGCGCGGTGCCGAAGGAGTACATCCCCGGCGTCGAGAAGGGCCTCAACTCGGTTCTCGGCGCGGGCGTGCTCGCCGGCTTCCCGGTGGTCGACGTGAAGGTGGAGCTGGTCGACGGCGCCTACCACGACGTCGACTCCTCGGCGCTCGCTTTCGAGATCGCCTCTCGCGCCGCCTTCCGTGAGGCGCTGCAGAAGGGCGGCTCGGTCCTGCTCGAGCCGGTGATGAAGGTCGAAGTCGTCTCGCCGGAAGAGTATACCGGTTCGGTCATCGGCGACCTCAACTCCCGCCGCGGCCAGATCCAGGGCCAGGACATGCGGGGCAACGCCAACGTCATCAACGCGATGGTGCCGCTGGCCAACATGTTCGGCTACGTGAACCAGCTGCGCTCCTTCTCCCAGGGCCGCGCCAACTTCACGATGCAGTTCGACCATTACGAGGAAGTGCCGCGCGGCGAGGCCGACAAGGTCATCGCCAAGTACGCCTGACGGCGAGCGCGCAAAGCTTCTTCGAACCACGACACTGACGATTAGGAGGCCCAGATGGGTAAGGAAAAGTTCTCCCGTAATAAGCCGCACTGCAACATCGGCACGATCGGACACGTCGATCACGGCAAGACGTCGCTGACGGCGGCGATCACGAAGGTTCTGGCGGAGTCGGGCGGGGCGACCTTCACGGCCTACGACCAGATCGACAAGGC
>NZ_JACHOS010000019.1 GCF_014199985.1 Methylorubrum rhodesianum
GGCTGGGTCTGATCGTTGAACTGGCCCGCGGCCGAGGGCTGCTGCGCCAGCGCCCCCGACGGGACCCCCGCTAGGCTCGCCGCAACAAGCGCGCCGGCCGTTCCGATCCTGACGCCGCGGCGGGCCCGCCCCCTCGTCGTCCGTGTCATTCCTTCAGTCATCGTCAGTCCCCAACCCGTCCTCTGCACCGGCTGCCCCACAGGGTTCGTCCCGCTTGTCGTGTCGCGGCCGGCGGCTCCCTCGCGGAGCGATTTTCAGTCGATTGCTTCCTCCGGAAGCGTGGCGGCGGGCGCACCGGGCGCGTCCGCCGCGAGGGGTGCTCAGCTCAGTGGCTGATCATCCAGGGCCGCGCGTTCGGGAAGCTCTTGGCCGCCGCGGGGGCGGCCGCCGTCTTCTTCGGCGAACAGCAGCCGCAGCCGGCCCCATGAGAGCCTGAGCGCCGCGGCTCGTGGCGGCTGCGCTCGTTGGTGGCGTGGGCGGCCTTCAGGCCCGCATCCATGCCGGAGATCCGCGGGGCGGTGAGGAAGGCGCGCTGGCATTCCCCGCCGCAATCCGGGCAGTCATGCGGGTCCTTGAACTGCGCCATCGGGCGCAGCACCGTGAACGGACCACAGCTCTCGCAGGCGTAATCGTAGACCGGCATGATCAGAGGTCCGGCGAGAGCGGCATCTGGACGGAGCCGTCCAGGAATTTCGTCGGCCCGGCCGCGGACGGGTTGATGTCGAAGTCGAAGATGCCGGTCGGAATCCAGAGGGTCGCGCAGGCGTTCGGGATGTCGACGACGCCGGAGATGTGGCCCTGGACCGGGGCGGTGCCGAGGATCGAGTAGGCCTGGGCGCCCGAATAGCCGAACTTCTTCAGGTACTCGATCGCGTTGAGGCAGGCCTGACGGTAGGCGACCGTCACGTCGAGGTAGTGCTGCTTGCCGTACTCGTCGACGGAGACGCCCTCGAAGATCAGGTGATCGTCGTATTTCGGCGTGACGGGCGAGGGCTTGAAGATCGGGTTCTTGATCCCGTACTTGGCCATGCCGTCCTTGATCAGGCTGACCTTGAGATGGACCCAGCCCGCCATCTCGATGGCGCCGCAGAAGGTGATCTCGCCATCGCCCTGGCTGAAATGCAGGTCACCCATGGAGAGGCCGGCGCCGGGCACGTAGACGGGGAAGTAGATCTTCGAGCCGCGCGACAGATCCTTGATGTCGCAATTGCCGCCGTGCTCGCGCCCCGGCACCGTCCGGGCGCCCGTCGCCGCGGCGTTCTCCTTCGCCTCGCCCTTCAGGCGGCCCATATGCGCGGTCGGGCCGAAGGGAAGGGTGGCCAGCGCCGGCACCCGGCTCGGATTGGTGTCGTAGAGCGCTTTTTCGCGGGTGTTCCAGGTCTCCAGCATCTTCGGATCGGGCAGGCAGCCGATCAGGCCGGGATGGATCAGGCCGGGGAAGCGCACGCCGGGCACGTGGCGCGACTTGGTGAACATGCCCTCGAAGTCCCAGATCGACTTCTGGGCCTGAGGGAAGTGCTCGTCGAGGAAGCCGCCGCCGTTGTTCTTCGAGAAGAAGCCGTTGAAGCCCCACTGGCTCTCGGGCTTGGCGCCGATATCGAGCAGATCGACCACGAGCAGGTCGCCGGGCTCGGCGCCCTCGACACCGATCGGGCCGGAGAGGAAGTGCACGATCGACAGGTCGATATCGCGCACGTCGTCGGCGGAATCGTTGTTCTTGATGAAGCCGCCGGTCCAGTCATAGGTCTCGACGATGAAATCGTCGCCGGGCTTCACGGTCGCGACCATCGGAATGTCCGGGTGCCAGCGGTTGTGCACCATGTCGTTGTCGTAGGCCGACTGCGTGAGATCGACCTTGATCAGGGTCTCGGGCATTTCCTTCGCAGCTCCTTTTAGCGTCCAGAATTCGGGCAGCCGTCCCCGTTGCGTGTCCGGCATGAGTCCGGCCGCCCCCGTGGATCGTTGTTGTCGTTCTTCGTTCATCCGGCGCCGGTGAGCGCCGGATCGGGTCGGGCGGGCCGCCGGGGCGCCCCGCCGATGGCTCAGGTCGCGAGCAGCTCCTTCAAAGCCGCATCGAGCACCGCGATGTCGTCGGGCGAGGTGCCGGGGCCGCCCGCGAAGTGGCCCCAATAGGTCTCGACCGTGCGCAGCTCCGCGTTCGGCATGTGCTCGACCTCGATGGCGCTGTCTTCCGGCGGGAAATACAGGTCGGTGGAGGCCGGCATCACGAAGGCCTTGGCCTTGATCGCCCCGAGCGCCTTCTTGAGATCACCGCCGTAGAGGTCGTTGGCGGAGATGTCGCCGTTCTGCCAACTCCAGAGCATGGCGAGCAGGTTGTTGGCGTCCTTTTCGAGCAGCCAGCCCTCCCAGAAGCCGACGAGGAAGTCCTCGAGCGAGGCGTAGCCCATCTGCTTCAGGTCGGCCTCGACCCGGTAGAAGGTCTGCGAGAAGCCCCAGCCGGCATAGACCCGGGCCGCGGCGCGCAGGCCCTTCTGCGGCTGCTCGGCGTAGAAGCCGTCGGCGAAGGCGGCATCCGCCTGGAGCGCGGCCTTGACGCCCTCCAGGAAGACGAAGTTGTGCCGCGAGCACTTGGCCGAGCCCTGGAAGGGCAGGATGCGCTCGACCATGTCGGGGAAGAGCGCGCCCCAGTGGAAGGTCTGGAGCGCCCCCATCGACCAGCCGGTGACGAGCTTGACCCGCTCGATGCCGAACCTCTCCGTCACCAGCCGGTGCTGCTGCACCACGTTGTCGTAGGCCGTGACCTTGGGGAAGCGCGGCCCGTTGAAGGGCGCGGGCGTGTTGCTCGGCGAGGACGACAGCCCGTTGCCGAACATGTTCGGCACGATGATGAAGTACCGCTCCGGATCGAGCGCCTTGCCCGGCCCGATCAGCCACTCGTTCTCGAGATGCGTGCCGGAATACCAGCACGGATAGACGATGACGTTGTCTCGTGCCGCGTTGAGCGTGCCGTAGGTCTTGTAGGCGAGGCGCGCGCCGCGGATCGTCTGCTTCGACTGCAGGACGACGTCACCGAGTTCGAAGATCTCGTAATCGGCCATCGCGAAAAGCCCTCAGACCGAGAGGAAGCGGGCGACCTGCGCCTCGTCGATGTCGGCGCGCAAACTCTCGTGGACGATCGCACCGTTCTCGATCACGAGAACCCGGTCGGCCACATCCATGGCAAAGCTCAGGACCTGCTCCGAGACGACGATCGACAGACCGCGCTCGTCGCGAATCTTCTTCAGCGTACGCCCCATTTCACGAATAATCGAGGGTTGAATGCCCTCGGTCGGCTCATCGAGAAGCAGAACCTTCGGGTTGCTCGCGAGTGCCCGGGCGATGGCGAGCTGCTGCTGCTGGCCGCCGGAGAGATTGCCGCCGCGCCGGCCCTTCATCTCCAGCAGCACCGGGAACATCGTGTAGAGGTCCTGCGGCACCTTGCGCGAGCCGGTGACGGTGAGCCCCGTCTCGATGTTCTCCTGCACCGTCATGGTGGAGAAGATCATCCGGCCCTGCGGCACGTAAGCGAGCCCCTTGGCCACGCGGGTATGGCTCTTCAGGGTGGTGACGTCGGTGCCGTCCACGGTGATCGTGCCCGACTTGGTCGGCACGATGCCCATGAGCGTCTTCATGAGCGTCGACTTGCCCATGCCGTTGCGGCCCATCACGGCGACGATCTCGCCGGGCGCCACGTTGATGTCGATGCCGTGCAGAACCTCGCTCTGGCCGTAGGCCGCGTGGAGGTCGGAGATCGCCAGCATCGGCTGCGCGCCGGTCATGACCGGCGGCACGACGGGGGAGGGAGAGGCGGCGGTCTGGAGCATGATCGATACGCCTTCAGTGGCCCAGATAGACTTCGATGACCTTCGGGTCGTTCTTGACCCGCTCCATCGACCCTTCCGACAGCACCTTGCCCTGGTGGAGCACGGTGACCCGGTGGGCGATGTCCTCGACGAATTTCATGTCGTGCTCGATGACGAGCACCGAGCGGCCCTTGATGATCTGGTTGAGGAGTTCGGCGGTCTTGATGCGCTCGCCGACGCTCATGCCGGCCACCGGCTCGTCGAGCATCAGCAGTTCCGGGTCCTGGATCAGCAGCATGCCGATCTCCAGCCACTGCTTCTGGCCGTGGCTCAGGAACTCGGCGCGCTCGTCGAGCTGGTCCTTGAGGAAGATGGTCTGGGCGATCTCGTGGATGCGGTCGCGTACCTCGGCGTCGCGCTTGAAGGTCAGCGCCCCGAACACCGAGCGCCCGCGGGGGAACGAGATCTCGAGATTCTCGAACACCGTCAGGTCGTCGTAGATCGAGGGCGTCTGGAACTTGCGCCCGACGCCGGCCTGGACGATCGCGCTCTCGGACAGCTTGGTCAATTCCTGGCCCTTGTACTTGATCGAGCCGGAGCTGGCCTTCGTCCGCCCGCAGATCAGGTCGAGCACCGTGGTCTTGCCGGCGCCGTTGGGGCCGATGATGACCCGGATCTCGTCCGGATCGACGTAGAACGAGACGTCGTTGACCGCCTTGAACCCGTCGAAGGAGACGGTGAGGGCCTCGACCGCCAGCAGGAAGTCCTTCTCGTCGGCGGGCGTGCCGATGGGGGCCGGGGAGGGGAGGATGGCCGCGTTCATGGATGTCTCCTCACTCGGCCGGAGTGCCGTGGGGCAGGGCGGGGCTGGCGACGGGGGCCAGACCCTTGGCCTTGCGGAACAGGCGGGGTTCGATGTGCTCGCGCCAGATGCCCGCGAGACCGTTGGGGAAGATCAGCACCACGGCGATGAACAGGCCGCCGAGGCCGAACAGCCAGAGGTCGGGGAAGGACTCGGAGAAGCTCGTCTTGGCCCAGTTGACCAGCAGCGTCCCCCAGACCGCGCCGAAGAGCGAGAGGCGTCCGCCGACGGCGGCGTAGATCACCATCTCGATCGAGGGCACGATGCCCACGAAGGACGGGGACATGAACCCGACCTGCAAGGTGAACATCGCGCCGCCGATCGCCGCGAAGCCGGCCGCGAGGCAGAAGGCGAAGACCTTGAAGCCCGCCACCGAGTAGCCCGAGAACCGGACCCGGTCCTCCTTCTCGCGCATGGCCACGAGGATGCGCCCGAGCTTCGACTTCTTCACGTACTGCGCCATCAGGATGCAGCCGATGAGGAGCCCGCCGTTGACGAAGTAGAGGATGAACTTCGCGTGGTCGGTGCGGATGTCCCACCCGTTGAGCGTGCGCAGGTCGGTGATGCCGTTGATGCCCCCCGTGTAGCCCTGCTGGCCGACGATCAGGATCGTCAGGATCGCGGCGATCGCCTGGGTGATGATGGCGAAGTAGGTACCGCCCACGCGCCGCTTGAACATCGCCACCGAGATGATGAAGGCGAAGGCCACCGGCACCGCGACGACGAGGAGGAGCGTCAGCGGCAGGGAGTGGAAGGGCTGCCAGAACCAGGGGAGCGCGGTGATCTGGTTCCAGTCCATGAAGTCGGGAATGCCCGGCGTCGACTGGATCTTCGTGTTCTCGACGCTGGATGCCTCAAGCTTCAAGTACATCGCCATGCAGTAGCCGCCGAGGCCGAAGAACACGCCCTGGCCCAGCGAGAGGATGCCGGCATAGCCCCAGCAGATGACGAGGCCGAGGGCGACGAAGACGTAGGTGAGGTACTTGCCGACGAGGTTGAGGCGGAAGCCGTCGAGCATGAGCGGCAGGACCACCAGGATCACGCCGGCCAGCAGCAGCAGGCTCACCCACTCGACCGGCTTCATGAAGGGGTTGTCGTTGACGGTGACCGCCTTCGACAGGGACTGAACTGGGCTCGTCATCGGGGCGCGCTCCTCAGCGACGGACCTTGAGGGTGAACAGGCCCTGCGGCCGCAGCATCAGGATCGCCACCACCGCGAGCAGGGTGAGCACCTTGGCCATCGAGCCGGAGAGGAAGAATTCGAGGGTCGACTGGGTCTGCGAGATCGAGAAGGCCGAGGCGATGGTGCCGAGCAGGCTGGCCGCGCCGCCGAAGACCACGATCAGGAAGGTGTCGACGATGTAGAGCTGGCCGGAGGTGGGGCCGGTCGAGCCGATCATGGTGAAGGCCGAGCCGGCGATGCCGGCGATGCCGCAGCCGAGGCCGAAGGTGGTGCGGTCGACCTTCTCAGTATCGATGCCGACGGCGCCCGCCATCGAGCGGTTGCTCATCACCGCGCGGATCTGCGCGCCGAAGCGCGAGCGATAGATCAGCACCGCGACGCCGAGCGTGATGACCGTGGTGACCGCGATCACGAACAGGCCGTTGATCTGGACCTCGATCGAGTCGGTGACGGGGATCGAGCCCATCATCCACGAGGGCAGTTCCACGCCGACCTCGCGTGGGCCGAAGATCGTGCGGTAGGCCTGCTGCAGGATCAGCGAGAGGCCCCAGGTCGCGAGCAAGGTGTCGAGCGGGCGCTTGTAGAGGTGGCGGATCAATGCCCATTCCACCAGCATCCCCATCGCTCCCGATGCGAGGAAGGCCAGTGCCATGGCGACGAAGAAGTAGCCGCCGAAGAGCGAGGGCAGGTAGGTCTGGAAGAAGGTCGAGCAGAGATAGGTGACGTAGGCGCCCAGGATCATGAACTCGCCGTGGGCCATGTTGATGACGCCCATCTGGCCGAAGATGATCGCCAGGCCCAAAGCCATCAGGACGTAGACGGAAAACAGGATCAGACCTGCGAAGCCCTGCATCACGAAGATCGAGCTGAGGTCTGCGAGCGAGTAGTCGCCGAACATGATCGGTGTCCCCGGCGGATTTTTCTGGGAGGGCGCAGCAAGTGTCGGGCCACGCCCGTCATTTCGCGGATGTCCCCTCTCGCGGGGGGAGGGGACCGGAATGTCGCGACTACTGGTAGCCCTTCGGGAAGGGGTTCGGCTCGATCAACTCGGGGCTCTCGTAGACCACCTCGAACTGGCCGGTCGGCAGAGCCTTGGCGACGCGGGTCTTCGACCAGAGGTGATGGTTCGGGTGGATCTTCACGTAGCCTTCCGGCGCCTCCTTGAACTCGATGTCGGGCGAGGCGGCGACCACCTTGTCGACATCGAAGGAGCCGGCCTTCTCCACCGCCATCTTCCACAGGAACGGCCCGAGATAGGCGGCCTGGGTCACGTCACCGATGACGGTCTTGTCGCCCCACATCTTCTTGAAGGCGGAGACGAACCTCTCGTTGTTGGGGTTCTTCAGCGACTGGAAGTACTTCATGCAGGAATAGGCGCCGGCGATGTTGTCGCCGCCGATGCCGTCGATCTCGTCCTCGGTCACCGAGATCGTCAGCAGGGTCTGCTTCGAGAGATCGATGCCGGCCGCCTTGAGCTGCTTGTAGAAGGCGACGTTCGAGCCGCCGACGACGTCGGCGAAGATCACGTCGGGCTTCTTCAGCTTGATCTTGTTGATGACCGAGTTGAACTGCGTGTGACCGAGGGGGAAGTACTCCTCGCCGGCGACCGTGCCCTTGAGCACGTTCTCGATGTGCTTGCGGGCGATCTTGTTCGAGGTGCGCGGCCAGATGTAGTCCGAGCCGACCATGAAGAACGACTTCGCGCCCTTCTCCTTGGCCACCCAGTCGAGGGAGGCGAGGATCTGCTGCGTCGCTTCCTGGCCGGTGTAGATCACGTTCTTGGACTGCTCCAGGCCTTCGTAGAAGGTCGGATAGTAGAGCAGACCGTTATACTGCTCGAACACCGGCAGCGCGGCCTTGCGCGAGGCCGAGGTCCAGCAGCCCATCACCGCGGCGCAGTGATCGTTGACGAGGAGCTTCTTGGCCTTCTCGGCGAAGGTCGGCCAGTCGGAGGCGCCGTCCTCCTGGATCACCTTGATCTTGCGGCCGAGCACGCCGCCCATCTCGTTGATCTGGGCGATGGCGAGCTTCTCGGCCTGGATCGAGCCGGTCTCGGAGATCGCCATCGTGCCGGTGGCCGAGTGCAGGATGCCGACCGTGACCTCGGTATCGGTGACCGCGAGCCCGGTCGTGTTGACGGCCGAAGTCGGAGCGGCGGCGAACGCTCCCCGCGGCATCATCGCCAACGCGGGCAAACCCGCGAGGCCCATGAGAAGCTTGCGCCGCAGGGCCGATTCCAGGCCCTTCCCCTTGTCTTCAGCCATCGTGCCTGAACCCCTGATCTGGCGTCGGCGCGGCTCTGCCGGTCGGCGGCCGTGCTCGGACAGGGTGGAGGCTAGGCTTGATTGTGCGATGCACCCTATACGCTGTTTTGCGTATGTCCGCCGGACAGCCCGGACCGTACCGTGCCGCTCTCGATTCCGTGAGAGCCTCGGGCTAGAGCATCATCCCGAAAGGTGGTTTGCGGCTTTCGGAAAAAGATGATGCAGAAACAGATCCCGAGCGCATCGTGCTGGATCCGATATCCAGCACGATGCGCTCGGGATGTCTGGTGCCGCGCAGTGGCGGACATTGCGCCGGCATCTCCGTTGCAGACCGGTGATCCGCCCATCGTGAGGACGGCCCCCTGAGCGCCCGGTCCATCATCCCGATCCGTCGCGACTACAACCGCTTCGTCGCCGACGAGACCCTGGAAGACTACGCCCTGCGCTTCACCGCCAAGAAGGCGCGGCGCTGGTCGCCCTTCCGCATCGCGCAGACGGCGCTGGGCTCGCTGTCGTTCCTGGCGCTGGAGGCCATCGGCGGCACGCTGGTGCTCGCCACCGGCTTCACCAACACCTTCGCCGCGGTGCTCGCCGTCGGGCTCATCATCTTCGCCACCGCCGCGCCGATCACGATCTACGCCGCCCGCTACGGGGTCGACATCGACCTCCTCACCCGCGGGGCGGGCTTCGGCTATCTCGGCTCGACCATCACCTCGCTGATCTATGCCGGCTTCACCTTCCTGTTCTTCGCCATCGAAGCGGCGATCATGGCGCTGGCGCTGCAGCTCTGCTTCGGCCTGCCGCTGTGGATCGGCTACATCGTCAGCGCGGGGGCGGTGATTCCGCTCGTCATCTACGGCATCCGCCTGATCAGCCGCTTCCAGCTCTGGACCCAGCCGCTCTGGATCGGCCTCAACCTGCTGCCGCTCGTCTGCATCTGGCTCTCGGGGCCGGTGCCGTTCGAGGCCTTCACCGGCTATCCCGGCCTGGAGGCGGCGGGCGCGGGCTTCGACCTGCGCCTGTTCGGGCTCGCCTCCGGCATCCTGCTGGCGCTGCTGGCGCAGGTCGGGGAGCAGGTCGACTTCCTGCGGTTCATGCCGCCGCCTCAAGGCAAGGGCGACTGGCGCTGGTGGACCGGGGTGCTCTCGGCGGGCGCCGGCTGGATCGTGCCGGGCATGCTGAAGATCCTGCTCGGCGCCTTCCTCACCGTTCTGGCGCTCGGCCACGGCATCTCGCCGGAGCGGGCCGCGGAGCCGACGCAGATGTACGCCGTCGCCTTCGGCTACGTCTCGGGCTCGCCCGGTGTCGCGGTGGCGCTCACCGGCCTGTTCGTGGTGATCTCGCAGCTCAAGATCAACGTGACCAACGCCTATGCCGGCTCGATCGCGTGGTCGAACTTCTTCTCGCGCCTCACCCACAGCCATCCGGGGCGGGTGGTCTGGCTCGTGTTCAACGTCGCCATCGCCCTGCTGCTGATGGAACTCGGCATCGACAAGACCATCGAGAGCACCCTGCCGCTCTACGCCTGCGTGGTCTCGGCCTGGGTCGGCGCCCTCGCCGCCGACCTCGCCGTCAACAAGCCGCTCGGCCTGTCGCCGCCAGGCATCGAGTTCAGGCGGGCGCATCTCTACGCCATCAACCCCGTCGGCACGGGGGCGATGGTGCTCTCGCTCATCGCCGGCGGCCTGATCCATGCGGGCCTTCTCGGCGACGCGCTCCAGCCCTTCGCGCCGATGCTGGCGCTGGCCACTGCCTTCGCCGCGGCGCCCGCCATCGCCCTCGCCACGGGGGGCAAGCGCTACCTTGCCCGCGAACCGCGGACCGACTGGGACCGGCCGGAGATCACCTGCCGCGTCTGCGAGCACCCGTTCGAGGCCGAGGACATGGCGCAGTGCCCGGCCTATTCCGGACCGATCTGCTCGCTGTGCTGCTCCCTCGATGCCCGCTGCGGCGACCTGTGCAAGCCGCATGGACGCCTGGAGGCGCAGGCCCGCGAGACGCTGACCCGCGTCCTGCCCGCCCGCACCGCCGCCTGGATCGGCGCCCCGCTCGGCCGCTACCTCGCGCTGATGCTGACCCTGGTCACGGTGATCGGGCTGATCCTCGTCATCGTCCACGCCAGCGCCGCCGCCGGGCATCCGGAGCACACCGAGACGCTGCGCGCCGCGCTCACCAGCCTGTTCTTCATCCTGATCGTCATCCTCGGCGTCGTGGCGTGGCTGTTCGTGCTGGCGCAGGAGAGCCGCCGGGTGGCGCAGGAGGAGACCGCCCGACAGACCGCCCTCTACGAGGCCGAGATCGCCGCCCACAAGGTCACCGACGCCAAGCTGCAGCAGGCCAAGGAGACGGCGGAGGCCGCCAACCTCGCCAAGAGCCGCTACGTGGTCGGCATCAGCCACGAACTGCGCACGCCCCTCAACGCGGTGCTCGGCTACGCGCAGTTGCTGGAAGGCGACCCCAGCATCCCGGAGCCGCGCCGGAACGGGATCCGGGTGATCCGCCGCAGCGCCCAGCACCTCTCCGGGCTGATCGACGGCCTGCTCGATATCTCGCGGATGGAGGCCGGCCGGCTCCAGACCTACCGCAACGAGATCCGGCTCGCCGACTTCCTGACCCAGATCGTCGACATGGTGCGCCTGCAGGCGGAGGGCGCCGGCCTGAGCTTCCGCTTCACCCGGCCCGAGATCCTGCCGGCGGTGGTGGCGACGGACGAGAAGCGCCTGCGCCAGATCCTGCTCAACCTCCTCTCCAACGCCATCAAGTTCACGGCGAAGGGCGAGGTCGCGCTCGAGATGACCTATCGCGGCCAGGTCGCCGTGTTCACGATCCGCGACACCGGGCTCGGCATTCCGGCGGACGATCTCGGCCGGATCTTCGAGCCGTTCGAGCGCGGCTCGATGCCCGCCGCCCGGGCGGCGCCGGGCACCGGGCTCGGGCTCACCATCGCGGGTCTGCTGGCGCAGGTGATGGGCGGCGAGATCACCGTCGAGAGCCGGGTCGGGGAGGGCACCTGCTTCCGGGTGCGGCTGATGCTGGCCTCGGTGAACCGCCCGGCGCCCGCCGCGATACCGGCTCCGGCGGCGGTGGCGCGGCCCGCCCTGGCGGAGCCCGGCCGGACCATCCTCGTCGCCGACGACGACCCGGCCCACCGCGCCCTGATGCGCGAGATCCTGGAGCCGCTCGGCTTCACGGTGGCCGAGGCGTCGGACGGCCCGGCCTGCCTCGTGCTCGCAGGCACGTGCGAACCGGCCCTGATCCTGCTCGACATCGCCATGCCGGGCATGACCGGCTGGGAGGTGGCAAGGACGTTGCGTGAGACCGGCTTCACCGCCCGCATCGCGATGATGTCGGCCAATGTCCACGAGATCAGCCCGAGCCGGGGCGCCGACGCCCCGCACGACGACATCATCGCCAAACCGTTCGACATGCAGGATTTTCTGGAAAGGATCACGGCGCTGCTCGGTACCGCCCGCCCGCTGCCCGCATCCACCGCGGAGCTGCGCCCGATCGTGCGCCCCGAGCGTCCGGCCGGGGCCGCGGAGGGAGCGGGCGGGGAGACGGTGCCGGCGGAGCACATCGCCGCGCTGTTGCGCCTCGGCCGCATCGGCCACGTGCGCGGCATCGAGGCCAAGCTCGCCGAACTGGAGAGCGACACGACCGTGCCGCCCGCCTTCGTCGCGCGGATGCGCGGATTGGTGGCGGCCTACGACATGCGCCGCTACGTCGGCGTGCTGGAGGGACTCGCCCGCGATGCCTGAGGCGCAGCGCGATATCGTCCTCGTCGTCGATGATTCGCCCGATACCCTGAGCTTCCTCACCGAGGCGATCGAACGTTCCGGCGCCACCGTTCTGGTGGCGGTCGGCGGCGACCTCGCCCTCGACCTCGTCGAAGAGATCACCCCCGACATCATCCTGCTCGACGCGGTGATGCCGGGCATGGACGGGTTCGAGACCTGCCGCCGCCTCAAGGCCAAGGGCCGGCTCGCCCACGTGCCCGTCATCTTCATGACCGGACTCTCCGAGACCGAGCACATCGTGAAGGGATTGGGCGCCGGCGGGATCGATTACGTCACGAAGCCGATCGCTCTCGACGAGATTCTAGCGCGCATCCGCGTGCATCTGGCCAATGCGCGCTCGGCCCAGAGCGCGCGGGCCGCGCTCGACACCGCCGGGCGCACGCTGTTCGCGGTCGATGCCGCCGGCTCGGTCCTTTGGTGCACGCCGCAGGCGGCTCAGGTGCTGGCCGCCCTCGGCGGACCGGAACCCCTGGGGCTGCCGCCGAGCGGGCGCGACTGGCTGCAACGCTGCCTCGCCGGCCAGAGCACGGCGCCTTTGGCGCTGACCGATGCGGGAGGCCGCGCCCATTCGCTCAGCTTCATCGGCCGCACCGGTCCCGAGATCCTGCTGAGATTGTCCGGCGATCCCACCGCGGCCGGCCTGGAGCGCCTGCGCGAGCGGCTGCCGATCACCGGCCGCGAGGCGGAGGTGCTGCTCTGGCTCTCCCGCGGCAAGTCGAGCCGTGACATCGGCGAGATTCTGGGATTGAGCCCCCGCACCGTGACGAAGCACCTGGAAGGCATCTACGCCAAGCTCGGCGTCGAGAATCGCACGGCGGCCTCGGCGGTGGCGGCGCGGCATCTGCGTGACTTGGATTGAGCCGCTGCCCCGCGATCGATCGCGCGATGTGAGCAAACGACTTGAGGCATCGCATGCAGGGGTGTACGGCGCAGGCGTCATGCCTTCGCCGCATTCCACGGGGAAGCAGGCCGCCGTCTCGTTCGGGCAGGAACATGCTGCGCCCGAGGCCGCGCACGGCGATCCGGCGCACCGCGCCAGGACGGCCGCGCCTCGGACCGACCGGCCGGACCTGCCATCCCGCGGGGCTGCGGCGGCCCGAGAGAGCACCGCGTCAGATTTTTTGCGCGCAATCCGTTGAAGGGGTCATAACGCCGATGTTCCTTGCCAAGTCTTCCATGGCCAAGCCTTCTGCGCGCCCGCTGCGCGTGGCCGCGTTCCTCGCCATGGCGGGCCTGGGCGCCGGCCTGGGCGGCACCGCGCTCGCTCAGGCGAAGAAGCCGGCCGCTCCGGCACCGACCCCCGCTCCCGCGCAGGCTCAGCCCGCCGCGCCCGCCCAGCAGCAGGCCCAGGGCAACGGCCCGCAGCTCATCAACGTGAAGTCCGAGCCGAGCCAAGCCGATTGGACCAAGGTCTGCGGCAAGGATCAGGGTTCCGGCACCGACGTCTGCTACACCACCCGCGACTTCGTGTCGGATTCCGGCCAGCCGGTGCTGGCGGTCGCGCTCTACGACATGAAGAACGCCTCCACGAAGCAGGAGGTGAAGGTCGTCCGCTTCCTGCTGCCGCTCGGCCTGATGCTGGCCCCCGGCATGCGCTTCGACGTCGACGGCAAGGAAGTGACCGGCGGCAAGTTCGCGGTCTGCTTCCCGAACGGCTGCTTCGCCGAGGCCGGCGGCGTCTCCAACGAGTTGCTGAACGGCTTCAAGAAGGGCACCACGCTCAACGTCCGGGTCCAGAACCAGACCCAGCGCGAGGTGGTGTTCGCGGTGCCGCTCGCCGGCTTCGGCAAGGCCTTCGACGGGCCGGCCATCGACCCGAAGGTTCTCGAGGAGCAGCAGAAGAAGCTCCAGGCCGAGATGGAGAAGCGCAGCGAGGAGATGCGCAAGAAGCTGGAGCAGCAGGGCTCGTCCGGCGCCGCCCCGGCTCCCGCCGCTCCGGCCGCCAACGCCGCGCCGAAGTAAGACGCCCGCGCCAGCTGGTTTCAGGAACGAGCCCCGCCGTGGTCGCCACGGCGGGGCTTTCCTTTGCGCGCGACCGGCAGACCGCCGGTCGGTGCAACCATGGACGTAACTCCGCGTTCAGCATGTCCGAGATCACTCGGGCGGCAACAGTCAACCGGCAAGTTGTCGTTAAGGATGTTTCTCCCGCCTCTCAGTGGGATTGCGTGAGCAACGGTGACGAAACGCACCGCGCAATCCCCCTGCACAAGGTTAGGGGTTATTTAACGGATCGAGGCGGCCACGAAGGAGCCGCAACGGAGTTCAGGCGATGAGCCAGCGCATCGAAGACATCAAGTTCATGGCGACGATGACCTTCGTCACCCTGTTCGGCACCTGCCTGACGGCGCTGGTGGGCTGAAGCCTTTTCGGTCCGGACGCTCCCCTTATGGCCCGGATCCGTTAAGAAGCCGCTTCCCTCTCTCCCCTTCGCGGTCCGCTCCGCGGGGATGTCGCCGGGACCGACCCCGGCCGGAAGCGTGAACCGTGCGACATATCCACGTCATCGGCATCGGGACCGGCAATCCGGAGCACCTGACACTTCAGGGCGTCCGCGCGCTGCGGGCCACCGACGCCGTCTTCGCCCTCGACAAGGGGGACGCCAAGGCCGGGCTGCTCAATCTGCGCCGGCAGATCTGCGACCGCTACATCGAGGGCCGGCCCTACCGCTTCGTCGAGGCGTCCGATCCGGAACGCGACCGCCGTCCCGCGGATTACGGCGCGGCGGTGGACGATTGGCACGCCGCCCGCGCGGCGCTCTACGAGGATCTGATCGTCGAGCATCTGCGCGAGGATGAGCGCGGCGCCTTCCTCGTCTGGGGCGACCCGTCGCTCTACGACAGCACGCTGCGCATCCTCGAGCGGGTGCTCGCCCGCGGGCGCGTCGGCTTCACCCACGACGTCGTCCCCGGCATCACCAGCGTGCAGGCACTCGCCGCCGCTCACCGTATTCCGCTCCACCGCATCGGCGAGCCGGTGCGGATCACCACCGGCCGCCGCCTGCGCAACGGGCTGGACGATGCGCCCGGCGCCACCGTGGTGATGCTCGACGGCGACCCGCGCTTCGAGGGGCTCGACCCGGATCTGACGATCCACTGGGGCGCCTATCTCGGTACGCCGGACGAACGGCTCGTCGCGGGCCGGCTCGGCGACGTCGCAGGGGAAATCCGCCGGGTGCGCGCGGAGGCCCGCGCCCGCCACGGATGGATCATGGACATCTACCTGCTGCTGAAACCGCAGGCCTGAGACCCCGCCCGGCTCGCTCCCGCGCTGCGGCATAGTGTCAGGCCAGGAAAGGGCATCTCCACGCCCTGCGTCTGTCGGAGCGAATTTCTTTGGCTCCCTTCCCTGCGACGACAAGAATGGCCTCCGGCCCTTCTTTCGCCCTGGCAGGGGCCTTGCTTCGCCGTTCCGGCGATGGACATTCCACCGGTCGAACGAGAATCCGGACCATCCTTTGGGGGCGAGATATGGCGGCTGGCTCGCGGCGGGCCGTGCGCGGTGCGGCTTGTGCGTCGATCGGCCTGGCCGGCGCCCTGATCGCCGGATTCCTGTTTCCGGGACAGGATCGGCAGGCGGTTCCGCGCGTAGCCCTCGATCCGGCCGGCATCGGCCTCATCGCCCGCGTCGATGACCCGATCGCTGCACCGGAGGGAGCACCGACCCGGATCCTTCTCGGTCCGGAGGGCCGCGACATACGCCTGTCCGGCGAATTGACCGAAGGGGCGGCCGAGCGCCTCGCCCGGCTCCTCGATGCCCATCGGCGGGTCGAGCGCATCCATCTCACCAGCGAGGGCGGATTGGTCGATGAGGGCGCGGCCATCGGCGCCTTGATCGCGGAACGGGGTCTCGTCACCTACGTGCCGGATTACTGCGTCTCGGCCTGCACCCTGGCCTTCGTGCGCGGACGCGAGCGGCTCGTCCGGGCGGATGCGCGCCTCGGCTTTCACGCGCCCTACGAGACCGACCCGGCCGGTCTCGAGATCGCGGTCGACAGCGCCCCCGAGCGCGCCGCCTATCTCGCCGCCGGGATTCGGGCGGATTTCGTCGACGCCGCCCTCAGGGTCCGCCCGGACGATCTGATGATTCCGGACACCGGCACGCTGGTGCAGGCCGGTGTGGCCAGCGGCATCGCCGATGCCGACCGCTTTCCCGATTCCACCCTCGACGACGGCGCCGACCCGGAGCGGGCCCGTGCCGTGGTTCTGCACGACGTGCCCCTTCTCGATGCCGTGGAGGCGGGCGCTCCGGGAACGATCGCGCCGATCGCGGCGTGGTACCTCGACGGTTACCAACGGGGCCGCCCGGAAGGGCAGGCGGTGGAGGGCGTCCGCCGGATGGCCGCGCAGGCCGTGGGGCGAAGCCTCGCCGACGCGGATCCGGAAACCCTGGTCGAACTCGGCCGGACGATTCTTCAGGCGATACGGCGCTCGAGCCCCGGTCGCGCGGGCATCTGCGCAGCGGCCCGGGAAGGGGCGGGTGCCGTGTTGACCCGGCCGCGCCTCGATCGAACGCAGCTCGCCGCCGGCCGGGCGATCCTGACGCGCGCGCTGGGCTTGCGGGCGGCGGAGGAAGCGCCGGCGCCCGACGCCGCGCTCGGAGGCGATCCGGCGAGGCGGGATACCCTCGAGGCGGCAGCGGGGTCAGCGCCAATCCGGGGACGCGGCTGCTCGGGCCTGCGCAAGGCCTTCGCGGCCGCCCTGTCGCGTCCGACGGGCGAGGCGGCGCAGGCCCTGCATCCGCTTCTGTTCCCCGCAGCACCGACCCGCCCTCGTCCGGCGCTCGAGGCCTCCGCTCTGCCGCCATGACTCTCCCGTCGGAACGGGGCTCCGGTGGTCGCCCCGCTCAATGCACCTGCCGCCCTCCGCTGCCGCGCAGGCGGCGGGCGAGTTCGTGACCGATCTCGACGGCAACCTCGTCGACGAGGCGGGCCAGCGGCGGATTGCGCAGGCCGGCGACCAGCCCCTTCATCGCGGCGGCATGATCGGCGAGGCGATTGGCCTGCCGCTGAGCTTGCCCCCCTTCCGAGCCGGCGGGACGGCGCTCCTCCGTCAGATCGAAGGCGAGCCCCTGCGTCGTGAGCGCGCCCGTTGCGGGATCGCGTCTGCAGCGTCCCATCAGGCGCAGCCAGCGTGTCCCCTCGGGTCCGGGGCGCGTGCGGAACTCCGCCTCGAAGGGGCGGCCATCCTCCCCGGCCGCGCGCAGCACGCTCTCCAGGCGGACAGCGTCCTCGGCCTCCACGGCCGCCAGCGCCCGCGTCAGAGGCGTCCCCGCCGCCGTGCTCTCCGGCACGGACAGCAGGCGGGCCAGGATCGGCGACAGGGCGAGCCGATCGGAGGCCGGATCGTGAGCCCAGGCTCCGAGACAGGCGGAACCGGCGAAAGCGGAGGGCAGGTCAGGTTCAAAAGCCGTCATCTCGGACACCGGCGAATCGTCTTCGGGCACGAACGGCCGCAGCCCGGCGCTCCGTCGCGTACCGGGATTCACCCGAGGCCGGCGGCCGTCGCGGCCACCCGAGCACCGAAACAATCTGAGGTAAATTTCTGCGGCCGTACCAGCCTTAAGTTATGTTAATCCGACTCGGTCGGACCGGTAAAGGCCTCAGGTGGCAAATCCGATAAAAGCCAACCTCAAGTGAACACGCTCCTCGGCGGACGCGCCCGCCTTTAACGGCCGGTTAACTATGTTGGGCGAAATCCGGGATCTGGGCATCCCGGCATCACAGGACCGGACGGCCCGCAGAACGCCGAGAACGGTGGGGGTTGGCCGGCATGAAAGCGATCACGTTCGTCACGCAGAAGGGAGGCAGCGGCAAGAGCACCCTGTGCATCTCGCTCGCGGTCGCCGCGCAGGAAGCCGGACACACGGTCTGCATCCTCGAGATGGACCGGCAGGCCACGATCACCGACTGGCTCGATCACCGCACCGCCGACGGGCCCGAGGTGGCGCAGATCGACGCCACGCAGATCGACCTCGTGATGGAGCGTCTGGCCGAGTCCGCCTACGACTACGTGTTCATCGACACCCCCGGGGTCGATTCGAACGGCACGCTCTCGGCCATCCGCGCCGCGGATCTGTGCATCATCCCGTGCCGGCCGACCCCCGCCGACCTGCGCGCCTTCAAGCCGACGCTCGCCGCCGTCTATCGCCTGGAGAAGAAGTTCGCCTTCGTCCTGAACCAAACCCCGCCGCGCTCCTACCGCATCCGCGACGCCGCCGACGGGCTCGCGGTGCTCGGCATCCTGCCCGACGTCAACATCGTCGCGCGCAACGACCACCAGGACGCCATCGGCGTCGGCCAGGGCGTCACCGAGTTCAATCCGAAGGGTCAGGCCGCCGGCGAGGTGCGCCGCCTGTGGAGCTGGATCGAGCGCCGCATGCAGGCGACGGGACAGCGGCCGGCCAAGGCTGCGGCCGGAGCGATGGGCAAGGACGCGAGAAAGCATGTCAAGGCCGCCTAAGCTCGACCTCGCCTCGATCGTCGCCGCCGCCGGTCCCGTCGGCGCAACACGGAAGGCATCGGCTCGCCCGGCCGCGAAGGCGAACCCGCCCGCGAGCGGGGAGATCGTCCAGCTCGATCTCGCGGCATCGGACGCGTCCGCGGCCCGGGCCGGAACGCTCAAGGAGCGCGCCAAGCAGATGTCGGTCTATCTGGAGCCGCCGGTCTACGACCAGCTGCGGGATCTGGCTTACGCCGAGCGCACGAAGATGCACGCCCTGATGCTCGAAGCGCTCGACCTGCTGTTCAAGCAGCGCGGGGCCCGCTCGATCGAGCAGGTGATGGGCGAGAACCCGCGCTGAGCCGCAGGCGGCGATCGGGCTTCGCCGCGCGAGGCCGTTCGCCTCTCCGAAGCCTTGCGCGAGATGCCCGCCAAGCCGATTGAGTCGACCGGCCTACGGGACACGCCGTTCGGCCTTTTGCCCGGCCCTGAAACGATTTGTGAGACGTCGCTCGCGCGGCGTCTCCACACCTGTGCCCGCCGACACACCGTTCAGCCTTCCTTTACCGCGTCTGGACGATCCTCTGGGGACGGCCGGGCGTCTTCCGGCCTTGAGCGTAGCGTGATCCCCTGAGACCCAGCTTTCCGCGGTCTCGAGGGAACCTGTGGCGTAGGCGGGGAGCGGGCGGGCGACATGACCCATGTCATGCCACGGGATTTGGCGCGGGGCAGGAAGACTCCGGAGGATCCGGCGCAAGGCGCGCGGCCGGTCCTCAGACCGGCCCTGCAGCTCCTGGCGGTCTGTGCGGTCGCGCTGACCACCGCCAACTGTGCCAACAATCCGGCCAAGCTCGCGGGCGGTGCGTCCTCGTCGGGCAACGGCATCGATCCGAAATACGGCGTGAAGGCGAGCCGCCGCCTCTACAACGAGGGCGACGTGATCCCGAAGGGTGGCGGCCGGCGCTTCTCGGGCAAACCCTACGTGGTGGCGGGCAAGACCTACGTGCCCCGCGAGGACGCCCGCGGCTATGTGCGCGAGGGTCTAGCCTCCTGGTACGGCAGCGCCTTCCACGGCCGCGTCACCGCCAATGGCGAGGTCTTCGACCGCCACTCCATCGCCGCCGCGCACCCCACCCTGCCGCTGCCGAGCTATGTCCGGGTGACGAACCTCGACAACGGCCACTCGATGATCCTGCGCGTCAACGACCGCGGCCCCTATCATGCCGGCCGCCTGATGGACGTGTCGGAGGAGGCGGCCCGCGCGCTCGACTTCCACCGCCGGGGCACGGCGCGGGTGCGCGTCGAATATGCCGGGAAGGCCTCGATCGCCGGCAGCGACGACCGCAAGCTGCTTGCGACCCTGCGCACTGACGGAAGCCCCGCCGCGATCGGACGGGCGCCGGTGATGATGGCCGATCTCGGCCCCTCCGAGCCCGATCCTGCGCCCGAGCGGCTCGAACGCGCCTCCCGCGCGCTCGCCTTCCGCCCGGCGGGCGAGCGCGACGACGAGGCACCGGAGACGGCGAGCCCCGCCGCGCGTCCGAGCCGGCCGGCGCCGGTCGTTCTGGCGAGCGCCGCGGTCGCCGTCCCGGCGGCCCTGCAACCGACCGCCGCCCGCGCCGCTCCGTTCCGCCCGGGTCCGGTAGTCCTCGCCGCCGCCCCCGCGCAGGCCGCCCCCGCCAAGCCGACCGAGTCACGCCGCATGGTGGCCGAGGCCGGCCGTTCCGCCCCGCCGGCTCCCGGCCGGCACAAGGACGCCCCCGTTCCGGCGACGTTGACGCGCCTGGCCGCCGCGCCGGCCAAGGACACCGCCGTCCCGGTCCGAACGGCGCAGGCGCCGATCAAGCCGGCCGCGATGAAGGCCGCGCCGGTTCAGCAGGTGGCCGCCGGTGCTCCCAAAGGCGCGCTCAAGCCTGCCGGCCGGACCATGGCCGCCGAGCCTGCCCCGCGCATGGCTGCGATGCCCGCCACCTCGAAACAGGCGATCGCCAAGCTCGCCGGCGCCACTCCGGCGGCGGGCGCGAAATCCGCGGCCAAACCTTCCGGGAAGACGGCCGTCGCCCAAGGTCCCGGCTCATCGGGCGGCAAGCCGAAGCGCTCGCAGGTGGCGGCGGCGAACTGACGGCGCGACATGCGAGCCGGCGTCCGAAGGCGGTGGCTCGATCCGACGCGCCTACTCGGCCTTGGCGTTCACATCGAGCTTGTCGAGCACCGCTGCCGGGGTCGGAGCGGTGCTGACATCGACCATGCCGAGGCCCTCACCGTTCTTCGCCTTGGCGCTGATCGAGAGGGTGCCGGGCCGGGCCACGAACTTGCCCATCGCCGCGCCGATCGCCTTAGCGGCGGCCGAGTTGCCGAGGATCACCGGCACGCCGATCACGCTCGCCGTGACGTATTCCTTGCGCAGCTCGTCGGGCTTGAGGCTCAGCACCTTCGCCTGGGCGTCGATGAAGCGCTCGAACAGGCCACCATTCTCCAGGGTGAGGTCGAGCGCCTTGGCGGTGGCCGAGAGCATGGCGAAGCCCGAGACCGCCGCATCCGGATCGAACACTTCGGGGCCGATGCCGCCGAGCGTGGCGTTGAGGTGGAGGCGGCCCATATCCTTGCCGGAGAGCGACAGCTCCCGGAAGCTCAGTTCGCGCTTCTCGCCGTTCCAGGCGGTATCGGCCGTGGCATCGAGATCGAGGTCGCGGTAGCCGTAGAGGCCGAGCGAGCCGAGACCGGGAACGCCCTCGACGGCGGAGGCCGGCATGGTGAGGCCGGTCAGGCTGAAGCGGGTCTGGGTCGGCACGCCGTCCTGCGGCGGCCCGAAGCTCATGCTGGCACCGCGCAGGCCGATCCGGATCGGCGGCAGCGGAACGAGCTTCGCGGCCTTGAGCGGATCGCCCGAGGCGACCGGCCCTGGCACCATCCCGGCCTGCGCCAGATCGAGCCCGAGATCGGACAGCGTCAGCGTGCCGATGACCGGCGTCAGGCGGCGCAGCTCCGCCTCCTGCTGGTCCGGCACCGGAGCGGCTCCCTTCGCCGGATTCGCGCCGGCGGGCAGCGGCGCCTGAGCGAGGCGGCGCAGGGCGGCGATGGTCGGCTCCAGGGAGAATCCGGTGAGGCTGAGGCGCCCGACCTTCCCCTGCGCCTCCTTCGCGCCGAAGCCGATCTCGGCAAGCGTGACGCCGGCCTCGGCGCCCCCGGCATAGCTGATGCGGCCGATGGTGAAGGAGAGCGGATCCTCGCCCTTCACCTCCTTCACGGTCAGGTCCGTCGCCTCCAGGCTGCCGACCGAGACCGATTCGGCGAGATCCGCGAGCAGGCCGGCGGCGCGGGCGCGCTTGGCCCGGTCGTCCTCGGCGAGGCCGCCGTCGCCCAGAGCCTCCACGGCGCCGCGCCAGGTCGCCGGGGTCTGGCGTCCGGAGAGGTCGCGGCCGGTGAGGCGGGCGATCGACACCGTGGTGCCGCGCTCGTCGATGAAGGCGATGGTCTCGACGGCCAGCGACGCGTAGAGGCGCTGGAACGGGCTGCCGGCGGTTCCGGCCTCGCTGTAGAGGCGCGCCAGCGCGGTGAGATCGACCTCCTCGGCGCGGATCCGGCCGTAGCTGCCGCTGCCGGCCTGCGGCGCGCCCTCGACGGAGAGCGTCGCGCCGGCCGCGGTCAGTTCGCTGATACGCCCCGCCCGGATCGTGCGCGCCGCCACGTCGCGGTAGGTCACGACCTGCCGCTTCTCGCCGTCCCGACGCTCGACCCGCAATTCCGGCATGGTGAGGCTGCCGGCGTCGAGGCGCTGCAGCCGGGCCGGCCACGCATCCTTGGCCGGCTCCTTCGCATCCTTGGAATCGGCCTTGAGGATCGCGAGCAGGTCGTCACGGGAGAGGCGCGTCCCGCTCACCGTGACCTTCGGCGCGGTGACGAGCGTGTCGCCGAAGGCGAGGCTCACATTGTCGAGGACGAGATCCTGAACCGCGGAGGCCGCCTCCTGCGCGGCGGCCGGCGCCGACGGCGCGGGCCCGGCCAGCAGCGCCACCGCGCAGGCCGAGGCGAGCAGTGCCCGCATGAGAACGGGACGGCGCGTCGATGACATCATGGCTGGATCGGATCGCAGGCTGGCGGGTGATCGGGGGTGGGCCGTGAGCCCACCATCCCTGCCGGTTTTCCACAGGCGTGGCAATTGCGCCCGCGCCACGGAGCAGACGCTTCGCCTCCGGTGTTCGAGCCCGGCCCCTCAGATCGCGAAGGAGGTGCCGCAACCGCAGGAGGCGGTGGCGAGCGGGTTCTCGATCTTGAAGGACTGGCCGATGAGATCGTTGACGAAATCGATGGTCGCGCCGCCCATATATTCGAGCGAAACGGGGTCGACGAGCACGGTGGCGCCGTCGCGCTCGATCACGATGTCGTCGCCCTCGCGGGCGCTGGTGATGTCGAAGGCGTAGGAGAAACCCGAGCAGCCGCCGCCGTTGACGCTGATGCGCAGCGACGAGCCGGGGGGCTCGGAGCCCATGATCTCGTTGATGCGCTTGGCGGCGCGGGCGGTGAGGATGATATCGGCCATCGTGGTGCGGCCCCGTTTGGTGAACCGGTGTCGTGCGGGTCGGGCGCCCGGCGATTGCCGCGGGCGCCACCCCACACAAGATATGGGGCGCGAGGGCCGGCCGCAACGCGGCCAGGAAGGGGACGGGCTGTGCAGGTGCGGCAGAACGGCGAGCGCTGGCGGGCGCCCTACGCCACCGATCCGGCGGCGACCCGCGGGCGTCTGATTCCCGAGGCGTTCTCGCCGACACGCAGCGACTTCCAGCGCGACCGCGACCGGATCATCCACTCCACCGCCTTCCGGCGGCTGAAGCACAAGACGCAGGTCTTCGTCCATCACGAGGGCGACCATTACCGCACCCGGCTCACCCACAGCCTGGAGGTCAGCCAGATCGCCCGGGCGCTCGCCCGCGCGCTCGGCCTCGACGAGGATCTCGCGGAGGCGCTGGCGCTCAGCCACGACCTCGGCCACACCTGCTTCGGCCATACCGGCGAGGACGCGCTCCACGCCTGCATGGCCGCTTACGGCGGCTTCGACCACAACGCCCAGGCGCTGCGCATCGTCACCCGGCTGGAGCGGCGCTACGCCGGTTTCGACGGGCTCAACCTGACCTGGGAGACGCTGGAGGGCCTGGTCAAGCACAACGGCCCGCTCCTCGACGCGTCGGGCGCGCCGGTCCCGCGCTATGCCACTGAGGGCATCCCGGCGGCGGTGCTCGAATACAACGCCAGCAACGACCTCGAACTGTCGCGTTTCGCCGGCCCGGAGGCTCAGGCGGCCGCACTGGCCGACGACATCGCCTACGACGCCCACGACCTCGATGACGGGCTGCGAGCCGGGCTGTTCGACCTCGCCGACCTTGCTGCCGTGCCGTTCCTGAACGGGCTCCTCGCGGAAATCGACGCCCTGCATCCGGGCCTGGAGCCATCGCGAAAAATTCACGAGCTGGCGCGGCGTGTCATCACCCGCTTCGTGGAGGACGTGATCCGCGAGGGAGAGGCGCGCATCGCCGCCCTGGCGCCGGCGAGCGTCGGCGACATCCGCGCCGCGTCCGAACCCGTGATCGCCTTCTCGCCCGCCATCGCGACGGCGGATGCCGACATCAAGCGCTTCCTGTTCGCGCGGATGTACCGCCATCCCGAGGTGATGGCCGTGCGGGCCAAGGCCGCGACCATCGTCGACGACCTGTTCTCGGCCTTCCGCGCCGATCCGGCGCGGATGCCCGCCGAGTGGTCGGAGGGGCTGGAGGGTGCGGGCGAGGCGCGCGTCGCTCGGCGCATCGCCGACTACATCGCCGGCATGACCGACACCTACGCGGTGCTGGAGCACGGACGCCTGTTTCCGGCGACGCCCGACCTGCACTGGAGCCCGCCGAGCCGAGGCCTGCCGCTGACGGAGCCGTGAGGCGCCGACGGCGGCAGACTCCAGGGTTTCAGTAGCAAACGCAGTTCGAACCGTAGCCAGTGTTGTAGACCGGGGCGTAGCCCGTGGTGACCGGCGCGTAGCCGTAGCTGTAGCCGTAGGTGGGCGCCGCGTACCCGCCGTAACCGTACCCGCCAGCCAGCGCGCCGCCGGCCAGTCCGAGGCCCAGCCCGAGCCCGGCGCCGGCGAGGCCGATTCCGGCTCCCGCGAGACCCGGTCCGACACCCCGGCCGTAGCCGCGGCCGTAGACGCCGCGCGCGGCGTAGCCGCGATAGCCGTAGCCGCCCCGGAAACCGTAACCACGGTGCCCATAGCCGCCGCGATACCTGCCGAAGCGGCCGGCATATCCGAGACGTGCGCCGTAGCCGTGATGGCCGTAGCCGCCATGGTGACGGCCGCCGCCGACATAACCACCTTGACCGCCGAAATCGCGGGCCTCGCCCGTTGCGGGCAGGAGGATCAGGGCGGCAACAGCCGTGGCGGTAAGGGCAAAGGACTTCATCGGGCCGTCTCCGTGGAGGATCTCACCCGCGACAACGCCGCCTTCGCGCCTTGCGTGCAACGCTGCATTCTACCGAGACGACGCCTTGTCCCCGCGCGAACGACGCCGCGGGACCCGACGACGACAGCCTGCGGAGGACCGATTGAGCCCCGAACACCGAGCCCCGCGCGAGAGCCGCACCGCCTATCCCCGGCTCGTGCCGCTGACGACGCGCTGGGGCGACAACGACGTCTACGGGCACGTCAACAACGTCGTCTACTACGCCTTCTTCGACACGGCGGTGAACGGGATCCTGGTGGAGGCGGGCGCCCTCGACATCGCCCGCTCGCCCGTCATCGGCCTCGTGGTCGAGACGGGCTGCCACTACTTCGCGCCGGTCTCCTTCCCAGACCGGATCACCGCGGGGATGCGGGTAGCCCGTCTCGGCCGCACCAGCGTGCGCTACGAGATCGCGATCTTTCGCGACGACGAGGCCGAGGCTGCCGCCCAGGGACACTTCGTCCACGTCACCGTCGACCGGGAGACCCGGCGGCCGGCGCCGCTGCCGGAGCGGCTGCGGGCGGTGCTGGCGGAACTCGCGCCCGGCGGAGCCGAGGCGCCGTGACACTCCCGCCCGCCGTTGCTATGCCGCCCGCGACGGGTCCGGCCGCCCGACGCGCGGGCCAGCCGGCGCGCTGAAACGACGAACACCTGAGCCCCATGAACATCTTCGCCCTCTTCGAGACGCGCGTGCGCGAGGCGCTCGAATCGCTCACCCGCTCCGGCCTGCTGCCGGAGGGCCTCGACCTGTCGCGGGTCGTGGTCGAGCCGCCGCGCGACCCCTCGCACGGGGATCTGGCCACCAATGCCGCCCTGGTGCTGGCGAAGGAGGCCCGGCAGAACCCCAAGGCGCTCGGCGAGGCGCTGGCAGGCGAACTGCGCGCCGATCCCCGCATCGTCGAGGCGAGCGTGGCCGGCCCCGGCTTCATCAACCTGCGGCTCTCGCCTGACGTCTATCATGCGGTGATCAGGGCGGCGCTCCGCGAGGGCGAGGCGTTCGGGCGCGGAAAGATGCCGGGCGGTCCGGTCAACATCGAGTACGTCTCGGCCAACCCCACCGGGCCGATGCATGTCGGCCACGGCCGCGGCGCGGTGTTCGGCGACGCGCTCGCCAACCTGCTCGCCGCCGCCGGCCGGCCGGTGACGCGCGAGTACTACATCAACGATGCCGGCGCGCAGGTCGATGTGCTCGCCCGCTCCGCCTTCCTGCGCTACCGCGAGGCGCTCGGCGAGACGATCACGATCCCCGAGGGCCTCTATCCCGGCGACTACCTCAAGCCGGTGGGCGCGAAGCTCGCGGACATCCATGGCCGGGCGCTGCTCGACAAGACGGAGCAGGAATGGCTGCCGCTGGTGCGCGGCTTCGCCATCGATGCGATGATGGACACGATCCGCGAGGATCTCGCGGCGATCGGCATTCGCCACGACGTGTTCTTTTCCGAAGCCACCCTCCAGGGCGAGAACGGCGGCCAAGGGGGCGGGCAAGGGGGCAACCGCGTCGCCGAACTGCTCTCCGCCCTGCGTGAGAAGGGCCTCGTCTACGAGGGGCGCCTGCCGCCGCCCAAGGGGCAGCTGCCCGAGGATTGGGAGGACCGGGAGCAGACCCTGTTCCGCTCGACCCAGTTCGGCGACGATGTCGACCGGCCGCTGCTGAAGTCCGACGGCTCCTACACCTACTTCGCCTCCGACATCGCCTATCACCGCGACAAGTGGCTGCGCGGCGCCAACGAGCTCATCGACGTGCTCGGCGCCGACCACGGGGGCTACGTCAAGCGCATGCAGGCGGCGGTGAAGGCGGTCAGCGACGGGCAGGCCCGGCTCGACGTCAAGCTCTGCCAGCTCGTGCGGCTTTTGCGCGCAGGCGAGCCGGTGAAGATGTCGAAGCGCGCGGGCGAGTTCGTGACCCTGCGCGACGTCATCGACGAGGTCGGGCGCGACGCGATCCGCTTCATGATGCTCTACCGCAAGAACGACGCGACGCTCGACTTCGACCTCGCCAAGGTCGTGGAGCAATCGAAGGACAACCCCGTCTTCTACGTGCAGTACGGCCACGCCCGCCGCTTCTCGGTGCTGCGTCAGGCCCGCGAGGCGCTGCCGGCCGAGGATTTTTCGCGGGAGGCGCTCCTGGCCGACGCGGATCTCTCGAGCCTCACCGATCCCGGCGAGATCGAGATGATGCGGCTGATTGCTCAGTATCCACGGGTGCTCGAATCAGCGGCAGCGGCGCACGAGCCGCACCGAATCGCGTTCTACCTCTATGAAACGGCCAGCTCGCTTCATAGTTTCTGGAACAAGGGCAAAGACTTGCCGCAATTACGGATTGTTAATCCAACCGACAGAAAGTCCACTCGGGCCCGCTTGGCCCTCGTGGAGGCTTTGGGCGGCGTTCTCGCCTCCGGCCTCGCGGTTTTGGGCGTCTCCGCACCCGACGAGATGCGGTGACCGAGGACGGCTGTTGAGAGGATGAGGCCATGACGGGACACGCTTCGCGCGCGACGGTCGATTTCGATGCCTTCGAGCGGGAGCTGCGTCAGACGTCGCAGGAGGCGATCCGGGCGAAGGCGCCGCAGGCCGCCCCCAAGGGCGACCCGCTCGCCGAGCTCGCCCGCATCGTCGGGCAGGACGATCCCTTCCGCGCCCTGCTGGAGGCGCGGGAGAAGAATGCGGCGCAGGACGCGCCGGCTTCCGCGGCGCGTGCGCCCGAGACGGGCCGGCCGGCGCGGGTCGAGCCGACCTTCGTCGATGCGCCTCCTCCCAGCCCGGCACACGGGCAGATGCAGGGTCAGTCCCAGAGCCCGGCGGACGCCTTCGACCAGTATCTCGCCTCCGTCGAGCAGGGCATGTACGCCGACGGCCCGACCGATCCCGCCGCCTTCGCCCAGGCCGACGAGGGCTACCGGACCGGCCGCGCTGAGGCTCCGCGCGGGCGCAACCGCCTCGTCCAGGTCGGGGCCGGCCTCGCGGTGGTGGCGGTCTGTGTCGGCGGAGCGCTGGCCTGGCGCGGCACCCACGGCGTCGGCGGCGGCGGTCCGATCACCGTGCTCGCGGACAAGACCCCGCTGAAGGTGCAGCCGACGGCCACCGACGGCGTCGAGATTCCCGACCAGAACAAGCAGATCTACGACCGCAATGCCAAGGACGGTCAGATCAAGATCGTGAACCGCGAGGAGCAGCCGCTCGACGTCAACCAGGCCGCCCGCACCGCCGCGGCGCGCAGCGAGAGTGCGGAGCCGGGGCAGGGCGGGGCGACGCCGGGCCAGGGTGGTATGCTCTCCGACACGTTCGGGGAGCCGCGTCGGGTGCGCACCGTTTCGGTCAAGCCGGATACGCCGGTCCTCCAGCCGCCGGCCGAGACCGCCCAGTCCCAGGCGAATGCCCAGGCTCATGCCCAGGCTCATGCCCAGGCCCCGACCTCGCCGATCCCGACCATGACGATGCCCGACGCTTCCGGCGGCACCACGACGCCCGCCGCGGAGGCCCGCCGGCCTACCTCGCCGCCCTCGCGCACCCTGGCCTCGAACCCGGCCCCGGCGGCGACCACGCCCGTGGCCGAGGAGCCGCAGGCCGCGCGTCCGAAGGCCCCGCAGCGCGTCGCCTCGGTCTCGCCCGAGACCACGGCCAGCACCACCGAGCCGGCGGCCACCTCCGCATCGCTCACCGCGCCGGTCAGCGGCTACTCGGTGCAGCTCGGCGTGCGCGGCAGCGAGAGCGAGGCGCGGGCCGCCTTCCGTGAGATGCAGGGCAAGTACAGCCAGCTCGCCGGCAAGCCCGAGCTGATCCGTCAGGCCGAGGTCAACGGCAAGACCCTGTTCCGCGTCCGCGTCGGGCCGCTCGCCAAGAACGAGGCCTCCAGCCTGTGCAGCGCGCTCCAGGGTGCGGGCGGCCAGTGCTTCGTCGCCAAGAACTGACAGCCGAAGAACTGACAGCCGAATAACGGAGCGCCGAGGAACCGAGCCGAGGACGCGGTCGGCCCTCGGCCGGCCCGGTCCTACTCATCCCATCCGCTTCCCCGGCCTGAGATGTCCGCGTCGGCCGGCCTCGACGGATCCACCGCGATCCCTGGAAGATCCGCCGAGGCCGCCTCGCGGCATTTCCGAACGGGGGCGCGGGTCGGATCGAAGCCGTGCTTGGCCATCGCCCGAATGACGCCAAGCCTTCCCGCCTGACCCGCCGATTCGAGGAATGCCGGTCCCATGACCTCAGCCTCCACGCCCCGCGCCGTCATCCTCGGCTGTTCCGGCACGGTGCTGACGACCGAGGAGCGCGCGTTCTTCCGCGACCTGCGGCCCTGGGGCTTCATCCTGTTCAAGCGCAACATCGGCACCCCCGAGGAGGTCCGCGCGCTGACCGCCTCGCTGCGCGAGACGGTCGGCCGGGCGGACGCGCCGATCCTGATCGACCAGGAGGGCGGACGGGTGCAGCGCATGGGTCCGCCGCATTGGCCGAAATACCCGGCCGGCGGGCGCTTCCGGGCCCTCGGGGACGGGGCGGCGGAGATCGCCGGGCTCGGCGCCCGGCTGATGGCGCACGATCTCTCGGATGTCGGCATCAACGTCGATTGCGCGCCGATGCTCGACGTGCCCGTGGCAGGCTCCGACAACATCATCGGCGACCGGGCCTACGGCGACACGCCGGAGCGGGTGATCGAACTCGGCCGCGCCGTGGCCGAGGGGCTGATGGCGGGCGGCGTGCTGCCGGTGATCAAACACATCCCCGGCCACGGCCGGGCGACCTGCGACAGCCATCTCGACCTGCCGGTGGTCGAGGCCGACCGGGAGGAGCTGTCGCGCAGCGACTTCCGTCCGTTCCGGGCACTCGCCGACCTGCCGCTGGCGATGAGCGCCCACGTGGTCTTCACTGCCCTCGATCCGGAGCGGCCCGCCACCCTGTCGGAGCGGGTGATCGGCGAGATCGTTCGCGGCGAGATCGGCTTCGACGGCCTGCTGATGACCGACGACCTGTCGATGCACGCGCTCCAGGGTCCGTTCCGGGAGCGCGCCGCGGCGGCCTATCGCGCCGGCATCGACGTGGTGCTCCATTGCAACGGACGCATGGACGAGATGCGGGCAGTGGCCGAGGCGACGCCCGATCTGGCCGGGGAGGGCGCGCGCCGCGCCGAGGCCGCTCTCGCCCGCCTCGCGCCGCCGGACGCCCTCGACCTGGCCGCAGCCCGTGCCCGGTTCGACGCGGCCTTCCCGACCGCCTGACGCTCAGCCCGACAACGAGGCGGAGTGCGACAAAGATGGGCAAGGGCTGCGCGGCCTTTGCCCGCTTGTGCGCCCTGCGCTGCTTGTGTTCGCGCCAGTCGATCCCTAGGTTCGCCCCAATTCAAGTGGAGGCGCCGCCGCAGTTGGTGCGGCGCAGGAGGTTGCCATGGGCAGCATGAGTGTCTGGCACTGGGTCATCGTTGCGGTCGTCGTCATGCTGCTGTTCGGCCGCGGCAAGGTGTCGGAGCTGATGGGCGACGTCGCCAAGGGCATCAAGGCCTTCAAGAAGGGCATGGCCGACGACGAGACCCAGCCGAACCAGACGGTGAACACCACCACGCCGGTGGGGCCGAACGATCCGGTCCGCACGCTGCCGCACCAGGGCGCGCCGGGCACGGCCCCGCAGCAGACGCACGTGCCGGCCGGCGACCACAAGGCCGTCTGAACAGCGGCACGCACGGGCTGAACGGTGGTCGGGCACGGTTGAAGATCGGCTCCGGGCAGGATAGCGCGGGCCGCGCGCCCGTCCTCATCAGGCGCGGCCCCGCGGGACGGACGACGCAATGCTGGACATGAGCTGGGGCGAGGTGATGCTGATCGGCGGCGTCGCCCTGATCGTCATCGGACCCAAGGACCTGCCGAAGGCCCTGCGCACGCTGGGCCAGATCACCACCAAGGTCCGGCGCATGGCCGGCGAGTTCCAGTCGCAGTTCAACGAGGCGATCCGCGAGGCGGAGCTGGAAGAGGTCCGCCGCGACGTCGAGGGCGTCAAGCGCACGGTGGATGCCGCGCGCCCAAGCTTCAATCCCGTGGACACCATCCGCAACGAGATCCGCAGCGCGGTCGAGAGCCGTCCCGGCGGCGGCTCGAAGGAGTCGGGGGCGAAGGATACCGGCAGCTTCGACGTGCCGCGGCCGACCGCCGAACAGCAAGCCGCCCAGATGCACGACGCTCCGATGGAAGGCACGCCGGCGGGCTCCACCGCCGCGGCCTTTCCCGCCACCTCCGGCACCAAGACCGAAACAGGCCCGACTCCATGAGCGACGAGCGCGATGAGGCCGAGATCGAGGCCTCGCGGGCACCCCTTCTGGAGCACCTGATCGAACTGCGCTCGCGACTCATCAAGTCGCTGCTCGCGTTCATCGTGATGTTCTTCGGCTGCTTCTTCTTCTCGAAGCAGATCTACAACGTGCTGGTGCACCCCTACGTCTCGATCGTGGGGCCGCAGAACGCCGAGCTGATCGCGACCCACTTCCTCGAACAGGTCTTCACCAACATCAAGCTCAGCGTGTTCGGGGCGGGCTTTCTCGCCTTTCCGGTCATCGCCACGCAGGTCTACGCCTTCGTCGCGCCCGGCCTCTACCGCAACGAGCGGCAGGCCTTCCTGCCCTATCTCGTCGCCACGCCGATCTTCTTCCTGCTCGGCGCGCTGGTCGTCTACTTCCTGGCGATGCCGCTGCTGATCCAGTTCTCGGTCTCGCTCCAGCAGATCGGGCAGCCGGGCGAGGCGACGATCCGGCTGCTGCCGAAGGTCGACGAGTACCTCTCGCTGATCATGACGCTGATCTTCGCCTTCGGGCTCGCCTTCCAGATGCCGGTGATCCTCACGCTTCTGGGCCAGATCGGCGTGATCGACGCGGCCTTCCTGCGGGAGAAGCGGCGCTACGCCATCGTGCTCGTCTTCGTCGCCGCCGCGGTGCTGACGCCGCCGGACGTGATCTCGCAGCTCTCGCTGGCGATCCCGATGCTGCTCCTCTACGAGGCCTCCGTGTTCTCGGTCGCCCGCATGGAGAAGATCCGCGCCGCCCGGCGACGGGCGGAAGGGATCGAGGACTGACGGGGATCACCGGCGCGGATCGTCGGCGGGACGCGGCGCGCTAAGCGGAGAATAAGGCACTTTGCGCATCACTTGATTGTGCGCAAATCTGTCCGCCGATGGAGCCTGCTCCATAACCCTCCGACTCAGAACGGAGGGAAGTCCATGTTCCACACGATGCGGACCGCCATCGCGATCGCCGCCCTGACCACCCTGGCCGGTGCGGTCCAGGCCGCGGATCTGCAGCGGGTGCGCGGCACGATCGAGAGCAGCGATGCCGGCTCGGTGACGATCAAGACCACCGACGGCGCGTCCGAGACGGTTCAGCTCGGCGGCGCCAAGTTCGCCTGGGTGGTCAAGTCGAGCCTCGACCAGATCAAGGAAGGCACCTTCATCGGCACCGCCACCAAGGGCGAGAACCCGATGACGGCGCTCGAAGTGGTGCTGTTCCCCGAATCCATGCGCGGCACGGCGGAAGGCCATTACGGCTGGGACGCGATCCCCGACCACACGACGGGCGGCGGCGGCCCGGTGGTGAAGAGCTCGATGACCAACGGCACCGTGAAGGCCGCCGGCGGCGCCGGCGCGGGCGGCGCGCCGAAGGTCAAGAGTTCGATGACCAACGCCACCGTGGCCAGCAGCACCGCCGGCTCCGGCACGGGCGGCGAGCGCACGCTGACCGTGACCTACGACAAGGACGGCTCGAAGACGATCGTGGTGCCGCCGAAGGCGCCGATCGTCGCCTTCGAGCCCGCCGACACGACGATCCTGACGCCGGGCGGCAAGATCTTCGTGGTCGCGGCCAAGGACGGCGGCAAGCTCGCGGGCAAGCTCGTCGCGGTGGGCAAGGACGGTCTCACCCCGCCGATGTAAGCGGACTCACGACCGTCCCTGGCTTCCCGCCAGGGACGGCCACAGCGGCCGGGCCAAAGCCGTGGCGGCAAGGCCGAGCCCGAGCAGCGAGACGAAGGCCGCCAGGGCCGGCAGTTCCGCATAGCCCGCGCCGAGCGTCAGCGCCGTGCCGCCGAGCCAGGCCCCGAGGGCGTTGCCGAGATTGAACGCGCCCTGGTTGAGGGTCGAGGCGAGGTTCGGCGCGTCGCTCGCCGCCTCCACCACCCAGACCTGGAGCGGCGAGACCAGGGCGAAGGCGAGCCCGCTCCACAGCACCAGCACCGCCAGCGCCGGACCGGCATAGGGCGCGACCAGCGCGAAGGCGGCGAGCACCGCGATCAGCCCGACGAAGCTGCCGAGGACGGTGCGCATCAGGCTGCGGTCGGCGAGCCAGCCGCCGGCGAGATTGCCGACGGTGAGCCCGACACCGGCCGCGAACAGCGCCCCCGTCACGCCGCCGGGCGTCAGATGCGTCACGGTGAGCAGGAACGGCGCGATGTAGGTGAAGACGGTGAAGAAGCTCACCGAGGACAGGGTCGAGACCAGCATCGGCCGCAGCACCGGCCAGCGCCCGAGCGCCCGGAATTCCTTCGCGAGGCCGCCGCGGGTGCCCGGCATGCCGCCCGGCAGGGCGAGCGCGATGGCCACCCCCGCCGCCAGACCGATGCCGACCACGGCCCAGAAGGTCGAGCGCCAGCCGAGCGCCTGACCGAGAGCGGTGCCGAGCGGCACGCCCAGCACGTTGGCGAGCGTCAGCCCGGCAAACATCAGCGAGACGGCCTGGGTGCGCTTCTCCCGCGGCACGAGGTTGCGGGCGACGATGGCACCGATGCCGAAGAAGGCGCCGTGGGCGAAAGCGGTGGCGACCCGCGCGGCCATCAGCCATTCGTAGCTCGACGCCAGGGCGCAGGCGAGGTTGCCCAGGGTGAACACCGCCATCAGCGCGAGCAGCGCCGCCTTGCGCGGCAGCGGCGCCGTCGCCATCGCCACGATCGGCGCGCCGATCACCACGCCGAGCGCGTAGCCCGAGACGAGATGGCCCGCCTGCGGGATGGTGACGCCGAAGTCGCGTGCCACCTCCGGCAGGAGGCCCATAATGACGAACTCGGTCGTGCCGATGCCGAAGGAGGCGACAGCGAGCGCGAGGATCGGCAGGGAAACCATGCAGGATGCTCCGAGGCGGCGCTTTTGCTGCGCCGCAAGATGAGCGCCGCACCATGTTCATCCACGGCACGCGCGACAGCCGCGTGACCGGGAGGCAGCCCTGCGCTCACGTCAGGGCGGCCGGCGCCGCAGGGACGCCCTGGCTGAGCCGAGGACCGGCCCTCGCGGACAAAAAGATTTTCCCGGCACTACCGGGCGCAGCAATAGGACCGTTCTCCACCTTGGAGAAACAACGCAAAAACAATCCGTTGATTTGCCCCACCCTAAGTCTCTAAATTTCATAGCAACAACGTCTCAACAACGCTCCGCAGATCTTGTGAATATCGAAGCCTCGAACATCTCCTGTCGGAGATTCGGGGGGCGGTCTTCCTTGGCTGCGGCCTTGCCTTCGGATGCTTCGCGATGCCCGCACGGATCGTTGCCTTCTCCGGCAACACGCACCGCCCCTCCCGTACCCGCACCCTGGTCGAGGCGGTGGCCGCCGAACTGTCGCGACTGCGCCCGATCGACCTGAAGGTCTACGACCTCGTCGACGCCGGCACCGGCATCGCGGTGGCGAGCCGCTCGGCCCTACCGCTTCCGGCGGCGCGGATCGTGGAGGGGATCGAGTCGGCCGATGCGCTGATCGTCGGCTCGCCGGTGTACAAGGGCAGCTACGCCGGGCTGTTCAAGCACCTGATCGACTTCGTCGCCCCCGAGGCGCTGATCGGCAAGCCGGTGGTGCTGACGGCGACTGGCGGCGGCCCGCGCCACGCGCTCGTGGTCGAGCACTCCCTGCGGCCCCTGTTCGGCTTCTTCTCGGCGCAGGCCGCGCCGACCGCGGTCTATGCCGGCGATACCGAGATCAGCGAGGGCCGGGTCGCCGACGAGATCGTGCGGGCTCGCGTCGCCCAGGCCGCGGGCGAACTCGCCCGGCTCCTCGATGTCGCGCAGGGTGCGAACGTCTCCGCCGCGGCCCCGGCGCCGCTGGCGAGCGCCGCCCGCTGAGGCCGCGATGCTCGACCGCCGCCAGTTCCTTGCCGCCGGCCTCGTCGCGGCCGGCACCGCGCTCCCGCTCCGACGCGCCCGCGCCGTGGAGCCGGGCGTGCTGCGCATCGGCTACCAGAAGAACGGCATCCTGGCCGTCGCCCGGGAGCAGGCGGCGATCGAGGCCGCGCTGAAGCCGCGGAACGTTTCCGTGCGCTGGGTCGAGTTCTCGTTCGGCCCGCCGCTGCTGGAAGCGCTGAACCTCGGCGCGATCGATTTCGGCCAGACCGGCGACGCCCCGCCGATCTTCGCCCAGGCCGCCGGCGCGGGTCTCGTCTACGCGGCGGCCCAGCCGAAGGGCGGCTCGGGCTCGGCGATCCTGCTGCCGAAGGGCTCGGCCGTCGCCTCCCTCGCCGACCTCAAGGGCAAGCGCGTCGCCTTCGCCAAGGGGTCGAGCGCGCACAACCTCACCGTCGCCGCCCTGGAGCGGGCGGGCCTGACCTACCGCGACATCACGCCGGTCCTGCTGGCGCCGGCCGACGGCGCGGCGGCCTTCGCCGGCGGCACGATCGACGCCTGGACGGTGTGGGACCCGTACTTCGCCATCGCCGAGGAGGGGCAGAGCGCCCGCATCCTCGTGCAGGCCTCGGACATCACCCCCACCAACAACTTCTTCTTGGCGAACAAGGCCTTCGCCGGGGAGCGGCCCGAGGTGCTCAAGGCGGCCATCGCCGCGCTCGGCGAGGTCGCGGTCTGGTGCGAGGGCAACCGACCCAGCGTCGCGGCGAGCCTGTCGAGGATCACCGGCGTGCCGCTCGCCGCCACGCGCCGCGCGGTGGAGCGCATTCGCTTCGTCATCGCGCCGATGGATGCGGCGGTCACCGCCGAGCAGCAGCGCATCGCCGACCGCTTTCACGCCATCGGCGTGATCCCCCGCCCGGTGCGGGTGTCCGACATCGTCTGGACGCCGCCCGAGACCCCCAACAAGACCCAGAACAACGGGTGAGCCGAGCCATGGCCGATTCCGCCGCGATCCGATCGCTCCCCGGCCGCACGCACCGCGCCGAGGCCGCTGCCCCCCTACAGCCCAATCCCCTTCGCTTGCCGACGGCCAAGCTGCTGCCCTGGCTTCTGCCGACGCTCGTCATCGTCGGCTGGCAGGCGGCGGCCTCGCTCGGCCTCGTCTCGACCCGGTTCATGCCGGCGCCGCTGGACGTCGCCGCCGCCGGCTGGCGCCTCGCCCAGACCGGTGAGCTCTGGGAGAACCTCTGGGTGAGCTTCGCCCGCGCGGCCTGCGGCTTCCTCATCGGTGGCGGCATCGGCCTGTCCTTCGGCCTCGCCAACGGCCTGTCGAACCTTTCCGAGAAGCTCACCGACACCACGCTGCAAATGGTGCGCAACGTGCCCCACCTGTCGCTGATCCCGCTGGTGATCCTGTGGTTCGGCATCGACGAGGGGGCCAAGCTCTTCCTCGTGGCGCTCGGCGTGTTCTTCCCGATCTACGCCAACACCCTGCACGGCATCCGCTCGGTCGATCCGCAACTGATCGAGATGGGCCGGGTCTACGGCATGAACCGGCGCGAGCTGTTCTGGCGCGTGGTGCTGCCCGGTGCGCTGCCCTCGATCTTCGTCGGCATCCGGTACGCGCTCGGCATCATGTGGCTGACGCTGATCGTCGCCGAGACGATCTCGGCCAATTCCGGCCTCGGCTACATGGCGATGCAGGCCCGCGAGTTCATGCTGGTCGACGTCGTGGTGCTGGCGATCCTGATCTACGCCGCCCTGGGCAAGCTCGCCGACAGCCTGACCCGGGCGCTGGAGCGTACCTGCCTCGCCTGGAACCCGGCCTACCGCAACGCCTGATCCCTTTCCCGCGAGCGAGTCCCATGTCCGCTGCCACCGCCCTGCGCGTCGAGGATCGGTCCACGAGCCGTCCCGATGCCGGCCTCGCCATCTCCCTGCGCGGCCTCTCGAAGAGCTTCGACGGAGGTGCCCCCGTCATCCGGGGCCTCGACCTCAACGTGCCCGCCGGCCAGTTCGTGGCCGTGGTCGGCCGCTCGGGCTGCGGCAAGAGCACGCTGCTGCGCCTGATCCTCGGCCTCGAGGCGCCGAGCGCCGGCCGCATCACCATCAGCGGCGACCGGAGCTCGAAGAGGATCATGTTCCAGGAGCCGCGGCTGCTGCCCTGGGCCCGTGTCGCCGACAACGTCGCGGTCGGCCTCGGGCGCGAGACGCCCCGCGCCGAGCGGCGTGCCCGCGCGCTCGGCGTCCTCGACGAGGTCGGGCTGGCGGAGAAGGCCGGCAACTGGCCCGCGACGCTGTCCGGCGGTCAGCGCCAGCGGGTGGCGCTCGCCCGCGCGCTCGTCAGCCGTCCGGCGCTGCTGGCGCTGGACGAGCCGCTGGGCGCCCTCGACGCGCTCACCCGCATCGAGATGCAGGAGATGATCGAACGCATCTGGCAGGACCAGGGCTTCACCGCGATCCTCGTCACCCACGATGTCGGCGAGGCGGTGGCGATGGCCGACCGCATCCTCGTGGTCGAGGAGGGCACCATCGCGCTGGACGTCGATGTGGACGTGCCGCGCCCCCGCCGCCGCGGCGACCCGGCGCTCGCCGAGCTCGAAGGCCGCATCCTCGAGCGGCTGCTCGGCCACCGCGCCTGACTTCTTTTTCAATCTTCGGAGCCTCTTCCATGACCGCCCAGAGCCGCCCCCCCGCCGACGGCAAGACCGACGTTCTCTGGTTCCTGCCCACCCACGGCGACGGCCGTTATCTCGGCGCCTCGGAAGGCGCCCGCGACGTCTCGCTGCCCTATCTTCGCCAGATCGCGCAGGCCGCGGACGACCTCGGCTACTACGGCGTGCTGCTGCCGACCGGCCGTTCCTGCGAGGATTCCTGGGTGATCGCCTCGGCGCTCGCCCCCCTGACGCAGCGCCTGCGATTCCTCGTCGCCGTGCGTCCCGGCCTGCAGGAGCCATCCGTCGCCGCGCGCATGGCCGCGACGCTCGACCGGATCTCCGACGGGCGCCTGCTCATCAACGTCGTGACCGGCGGCGACCCCGTCGAACTGAAGGGCGACGGCGTCTTTCTCGACCACGACGAGCGCTACGTCGTCACCGACGAGTTCCTGCACATCTGGCGCGGGCTGATGGCCGGCGAGACCGTGAACTTCGAGGGACGTCACCTGCGCACCGAGAACGGCCGGGTGATCTTCCGGCCCGTGCAGGCGCCCTATCCGCCGCTCTATTTCGGCGGCTCCTCGCCCGCCGGGATCGAGGTCGCGGCCGAGCATTGCGAGGTCTATCTCACCTGGGGCGAGCCCCCGGCCGGCGTCGCCGAGAAGCTTGCCAAGGCACGCGAGGCGGCCGAGAAAAAAGGCAAAACCTTCTCCTACGGCATCCGCCTGCACGTGATCGTGCGCGAGACCGAAGGCGAGGCCTGGGACGCGGCGGAGCGGCTGATCTCGCGGCTCGACGACGCCACCATCGCCCAGGCGCAGGCGACCCTGAAGCGCCAGGATTCCGTCGGCCAGAGCCGGATGATGGCCCTGCACGGCGGCGACCGATCCAGGCTCGTGGTCTCGCCCAACCTCTGGGCCGGCGTCGGCCTCGTGCGCGGCGGGGCGGGCACGGCGCTCGTCGGCTCGGCGGATCAGGTCGCCGACCGGATGAAGGAGTACATCGATCTCGGCATCGACCGCTTCATCCTCTCCGGCTACCCGCATCTGGAGGAGGCCTACCGCTTCGCCGAGCTGGTCTTCCCCAAGCTCCCCCTGCGCGCGACCACCGGCACGGCGCCGAGCACCGCCCGCAACAACGGTCCGTTCGGCGAGGTGATCGCCAACGACATCGTGCCGACCCGCCGCGTCGGCGCCCACTGAGCGGGAAGGCTTTTCGCGATGACTGTCCGCGCCCGCCCCGCTGCCATCACACCGTCGCTGCTGCCGCGCCTCTGGCTGGCGCTCGCCGCGCTGATCTTCGCCAGCCTGACGCTGGCCGCGCACGCGCAAGAAAACCGACAGACCGAGCGCACGGTGCGGGTCGGTTACCAGAAATACGGCACGCTGGTCCTGCTGAAGGGCCGCGGCACGCTCGAGCCGCGGCTGAAGGCGCTCGGCTACCGGGTGCAATGGTCGGAGTTTCCCTCCGGCCCGCCGCTGATGGAGGCGCTGAACGCGGGTGCCGTCGATTTCGGCTCGGCGGGCGAAACCCCGCCGATCTTCGCCCAGGCTGCGAGCGATGCGCTGATCTACGTCGCCCACGAGCCGGCGGCGCCCAGGGGCGAGGCGATCCTGGTGCCCAAGGCCAGTCCGATCCAATCGGTCGCCGATCTGCGGGGGAAGAAGGTCGCGTTCAACAAGGGCTCGAACGTCCACTATTTACTGGTGCGCGCCGTCGAGGCGGCGGGCCTGAGCCTCGCCGACATCACCCCCCTCTACCTCGCGCCCGCCGACGCGCGGGCGGCGTTCGAACGCGGCGCGATCGATGCCTGGGTGATCTGGGACCCGTACTTCGCCGCCGCCGAGGCCGGCGGCAACGCCCGGGTGCTCGCCGACGGCACCGGCCTCGTGCCGAACCACCAGTTCTATCTCTCGTCCAAGAGCTTCGCGGCCGGGAACGGCGCAGTGGTCGACGCCATCGTCGAGGCCATCGCCGAACTCGATGCCTGGGCCAAGGCCAACACCGACGCGGTGGCCAAGGAACTGGCGCCCTCCGTCGGAATCCCGGCGCCGATCCTGAGCGTCGCGCTCCAGCGCCAGACCTACGGCATCCGCCCCCTCGACGAGGCGGTGACGCGGGAGCAGCAGCGCATCGCCGACACCTTCCACGGGCTCAAGCTCGTGCCGAAGCCGGTCGACATCGCCGGCGCCGTGCGCAAGCCCGGCAGCTGAGAACACCGCTCCTCCCCTCGCGGGAGAAGCAGCCCCACCCGTCCGCGTCCTCCGAGAACCGAAAATCTCCCATGAACCGCCGGTCCGCCGCCCGCCTCGTCCTCGCTGGCCTCGCGCTCAGCCTCGCCCTCGGCCGCAACCCGGCCTTCGCGGAGGACACCCCCCTGCGCATCGGCTATCAGCGCTCCTCGGCGCTGATCTCGCTCCTGCGCGAGGATGCGATCCTGGAGACGGCCCTGAAGCCCCTCGGCGTCACCGTCTCCTGGCACGAATTCACCAGCGGCCTGCCGATCATGGAGGCGCTCAATGTCGGCCGCATCGACGTCTCGGCGGATGTCGCCGACACCGTGCCGGTCTTCGCGCAGGCGGCGAATGCCAGGATCACCTACATCGCCCAGGAAGCGGCCTCGCCGGAGGCACAGGCCATCCTGGTGCCGGGCGATTCCCCGCTGAAGTCGGTCGCCGACCTGAAGGGCCGCAAGGTCGCCGTGACCAAGGGCGCCGGCAGCCACTACCTGCTGCTCGCCGCGCTGAAGGCGGAAGGGCTGCCGTTCAAGAGCATCACCCCCGCCTACCTCACCCCGGCGGACGGACGCAGCGCGCTCGCCGGCGGCAGCGTCGATGCCTGGGTGGCATGGGATCCGTTTCTGTCCGCCGCGCAGATCCAGGCCGGCGCACGCATCCTCAAGGACGGCACCGGGCTCTCGGCCTACAAGCGCTACTATCTCGCCTCCGACGCCTACGCGGAAAAGCGCGCCGACGTGCTGACCCTGCTCGTCGCCAAGCTGCGCGAGGCCGGACTCTGGGTGAAGGCCAACCCGGACGCGGCCGCCGCGCGGCTGGCCGCCCTGTGGAAGATCGAGCCCGACATCGTGAAGCAGGCCAATGCCCGCCGCTCCTACCGGGTCGAGCCGGTGAACCGCGAGGGGCTCGTCGAGCAGCAGACCATTGCCGACGCCTTCCGTGCCGAGGGCCTGCTGCCGCGCGCCGTCGATGCCTCCGCCCTGCCGATCTGGGAATCGCCGTCGCGCTGACCGTGGGGAGTTTCTCGCAGAAGGACTGCTCACAATGACCCGTCAGGCCGGCCTGCCCCCCATCGCCGTGATCGGGGCGGGTTTCAGCGGCACCATGGCCGCGCTCCAGCTCCTCGCCGCCCTGCCGCCGGAGCGGCCGGTCCTGCTGTGCGAGCGATCGGGGAGTTTTGCCCGGGGGCTGGCCTACGGCACCGGCAACCCGGCCCACCTCCTCAACGTGCGTGCCGCCAATATGAGCGCCTTCCCCGACCGGCCA
This sequence comes from Methylorubrum rhodesianum, assembly GCF_014199985.1. Lineage (GTDB taxonomy): Bacteria > Pseudomonadota > Alphaproteobacteria > Rhizobiales > Beijerinckiaceae > Methylobacterium > Methylobacterium rhodesianum. The sequence continues at coordinate 41,054 of NZ_JACHOS010000019.1, forward strand.
GGCCATTTCGAGGAATGGCTGGCCGGGGCCGATCTCGGCGAGGGCATCGTGAAGACCCCGGCGGGCACCTTCGTGGCGCGGGGCCATTACGGCAGCTACCTCACCGATCTGCTGACCGCGGCCGTCACCGGGCCGGGCGTGCCGCGACTTCGCCTCGTCAACGACGCGGTGGTCGATCTGGAACCCCGGGCCGGGGGCTTCGTCCTTCGGACGGAGGGCGGACAGGCCCACCGGGTCGCCGGGGCCGTGCTCGCCATGGGCAACCTCGCCGCGGCGGCACGCAGGAGCCGCCACAGCCTCGACCCCTGGGCCCCCGAAAGCTTCGGGCGCCTGCACCCGCACGCGCCGGTCCTCATCGTCGGAACCGGCCTCACCATGCTCGACGCGGTGGCGAGCCTGCGGGCGCAGGGCTTCTCCGGCGCCATCCTCGCCCTGTCGCGCCGCGGCCTGCTGCCGAACGCCCACGCTCCCGCCGCGCTTTGGCCCGCACCGGACCTGACGCCGGCCGACTTCGCCTCCCTGGGGCGGCTGCTGACCCGCATCCGCGGGGAGGTAGCGCGGGCGGCGGAGGCGGGGATCGGCTGGCACGGCGTCATCGATGCCCTGCGTCCGCTCACCGACACGATCTGGCGCAGCCTGCCGCCGCGTGAGCAGGCCCGGTTCCAGCGGCACCTGCGTCCGTTCTGGGACGTGCACCGCCACCGCACCGCCCCACCCGCGGCGCGGACAGTCGCCGACGAGATCGCCCGTGGTGCGCTGACGGTGCGGGCTGGGCGCCTGCTCGCGGTCGAGGACGAGGCGGCGCAGGCGGTTGTGACGCTGCGCCTGCGCGGCGCCGAGCGCCCGGAGCGTCTCGCCGTCCAGGCGATGATCGACGCCTCCGGATTCAGTCACCTGAGGGAGAGCCGCGACCCGCTGCTGCGGCGCCTGCTGGAGCGGGGCTTCGTGCGCCCCGGCCCGTTCGGGCTCGGCCTCGATGCCGGCCCCGATTACCGGGCCGTCGGTGGATCGGTCGGGGAGGGCGGGGGGCCGCTCTGGATTCTCGGGCCGCTCCTGCGCGGCGTCCTGTGGGAATGCACCGCGGTGCCCGACATCCGCAACGAGGCGGCGGATCTGGCCGGCCTCGTCGCCAGCGACCTCGACCGAGCCGCTGCGGCCTAGAACACGCCCATCCGTCGACGGGGTTGGAGCGGCGGAGAGGCACGACTCTCCGCCGCTTCACGCATTCGTGACAGGCGCAGATCCCCGTCGCGCTCGTTCCGATCAGGGCGCCGCCGATCCTAATCCTCTGTCTTTGCTGCTGTTTCGAACGAACCGACCCCGGATGCTTCCGACGCCGGCTCATAAATCGGAATCGTTCTAAAGAGCTGGACGCAAGTTTGGAGTTGTTCTAATTAAGAACCGTGACGGCGGGGCAACCGGGGCCGGAAGGATCCGGACTGCGGAAATGACCGCCAGGGACGACGCAACGGAAACCGGAGAGAGATCATGGCCACCTCGAGCAACGCCGCCTGCCAGAGCTGCCGCTTCTTCGACGATCACAAGACCAACGGCGCCCAGGCCGCGGGCGATCAGGGCCTGTGCCGGTACAACCCCCCGGTGAGCCAGCCCGACCCGCAGAGCCAGGGCCTGTGGCCGGTGGTCGCCTCCAAGGATTGGTGCGGTCACTTCACCGCCGACGTCACCGCGGCCGAGTAAGAAAGGATCGTCCGAAAGGACGCGTCCACGAGGGCCGGTGCCGCGCGCACCGGCCCTTTTCGCATGCGCCGCGCAAACGCCGGCGAATTGCGTCGCAACCGCCCTGCGGCGGTCATGATCCGGTCACCTTCCGATTCGATGGCTGCGGCGAAGGGGCAACGGTCCGTGAGCGGACGGCCCGGTCGTCAGGTTGAACGGCGCGGCCGGCACGTGCCGCCGCGCCCGAGTGGGGATGATTGCATGATCTTCGGACCGATCGGTGCACGCGCGCCTTTCCTCCGCACCGGCCGCACCGCGGCCCTCGCCGCCGGCATGGCGGCCCTGGGCGTCCTGTCGGCGGCTCCCGCCACGGCCGCCGCTCCGGCGCATGATCCGAGCGGTACGTGGCTGACGCAGGACGGCAAGGCGCGCATCCGCGTCGAGAAGTGCGGCCCGCAGGAGAAGAACCTCTGCGGCTACGCGGTGTGGCTGAAGACCCCGCTCAACGACGAGGGCAAGCCGCGGGTCGATTTCCGCAACCCCGATCCGAAGAAGCGCGCCCGCGCCTCGCTCGGCCACCAGCTCATCCTCGGCCTGAAGCTGAACGAGGATGCCCATTACGAGGGCAAGATCTACAACGCCGAGGACGGCAAGTTCTACGACGTCACGATCTGGTCGGATGAGCCGGAGGAGCTGACGGTCAAGGGTTGCCTGATCGCCTTCCTGTGCCAGTCGCAGACCTGGAAGAAGGTCGGCGACACCCTGCCGGGCCAGCTCACCGGCCCGACCAACGGGCCGAACGGCCCCCGCGCCGACGCCGAGTGGGCGCCCAAGACCGCTCCCGGCGCGACGGCCAACGGCCCCGCCGCCACCGGCACCACCGGCCCGGCCCCCGCCGCCAAGCCGGCTCCGAAGCCCGCCGCGCCGAAGGCCCCGGCCGCTCCGGCCCCGGCGCAGTAAGCGGCCCCGCACCACAGCCCGTATGATTCCGGGTTCCGCCTCGCGGACCCGGAAATGGCGGTCGCGGACAAACCGCAGAGCGTCCGAAGGACGTCAGACCGTCGGCGCCGCCACGCGCTGACGCAGGCCCGCGATCACCGCCTTCAGCATCTCGGCGCTCGCCTCCTCCGAGAGGCCGCCGGGCGTGCGCGCGGCGTAGATCCGTTCGTGCACGAAGGCGAGCTTGGCGATCACCGCGGGTGTCAGCTTGAACGGGTAGAGCGGCGGCTGGCCCATGGAGCGGTTGAGGGAGTTCACCGCGTAGGTGAGGGGAATCCACGCCTCGACCACCCGCTCGAAATCCGGCGTCTCGTAGGGATCGAAATCGACGCAGGTCGAGGACGCCGCCGGCTCGGCCATGCCGCGCAGCTTCGGCCGCAGGCGGATCTCGAAGGCGCTGCCGGTCTCCAGCGTGTCGATGATGTGCAGGTAGTGGGCGAAGGTCTCGGCGAAATCCTCCCACGGATGCGCGGTGGCGTAGGAGGAGACGAAGGATTCCTGCCAATCGGCGGGCGGCCCCACGGCATGATGGCGCCGCAGCGCGGCGCCGTAATCCATGTTCTCGTCGCCGAACAGCGTGCGGAAGGCCGGCAGGCTCGCATCGAAGCGCACCAGCAGGTTCCAGAAATAGTGCCCGATCTCGTGGCGGAAGTGGCCGAGCAGGGTGCGGTAATATTCCCCGAACATCTTGCGACGGCGCTCCCGCTCGACGTCGTCGGCCTCGGCGATCGACAGGGTGATGAGTCCGTCGAGATGGCCCGTCATCACCGGCGGCCCGGCGGAATCGGCGAGGAAGTCGAAGGCGAGGCCGTCGGAGTATTGTGCCCGCGTCACCAGCGGCAGGTCGAGGCGCAGGAGCGAGTAGAACAACCGGTGCTTGGCCGCCTCGATCTGGCGCCAGCGGTCGAGGTTGGCCGCCACGCTGAGATCCGGCACCACCCGGTTGTGGCGGCAGGCGATGCAATAGCGTTCCCCGGACTCCGCCGGCACCATCCAGTTGCAGGCGTGATGGGCCGCGTTGGCGCAGAGGCGATACTTCCGGCCCGGATGCGCGTAGGCGCGGAAGAGGGCGCCGCGCTCGTCCTCGCCGCAGGGCTCGAGCGCCGAAACCTCGTGCCGGTCGCAGACGTAGCCGAGCCGGCGCTCGCAGCTCTCGCAGACCATGCTCTCGAAGGAGAGCGGCTGGTCGCAGGCCTGACACTGGAAGATCTTCATGGAACGCCCCGCTCCGGCTGCGGCGGGGACCAGACAAGAACCGGGCCGCAGTCAGACCAAGGGTCGTGAGCTGGGTGAGGTTCCACCCTCCCGAGCGGCCACGCGCGCCCTGCCGGCTGCATGGTTCTTGCTTTTCCAATCCCTCCATTCCGGTCACCGGGATGTATAAGGCGCGCAACCAGCGGCAGAGCGCGCCGCCCCCATCGCGTCGAGAGACCTCGAAAACGTCCGGAGCCTCCGTGTCGATTCAAGCCGCCCTGCACCACGTCACGCATTACCGCTACGACCGGCCCATCGCGCTGGGGCCGCAGACCATCCGTCTGCGCCCGGCGCCGCATGCCCGCACGAAGGTGCCGGCCTACGCGCTGAAGGTCAGTCCGGAGAACCATTTCATCAACTGGCAGCAGGATCCGGCCGGCAACTGGCTGGCCCGCCTCGTTTTTCCGGAGAAGACGACGGAGTTGCGCGTCGAGGTCGATCTCACCGCCGACCTCGCGGTCATCAACCCGTTCGACTTCTTCGTCGAGCCCTACGCCGAGCGCCGCCCCTTCGACTACGAAGCGGAGCTGAAGGTCGCGCTCGCACCCTACCTCGTGCTCGACGAGGCGCAGGGGCCGGAAATCGACGCCTTCCTCGCCGAGATCCCCGACGAGACGCACACGGTCACCTTCCTCGTGGCCCTCAACGAGAGGGTGCGCTCGCACGTCGCCTACGGCGTCCGGATGGAGCCCGGCGTGCAGACCGCCGCCGAGACGCTGACGCTGAAAAGCGGCTCCTGCCGCGATTCCGCGTGGCTCCTGGTGCAGGTGCTGCGGCGCCTCGGCTTCGCGGCGCGCTTCGTCTCGGGCTACCTGATCCAGCTCGTGCCCGACACCACCGCCGTCGACGGGCCGACCGGCACCAGCACCGACTTCACCGATCTCCACGCCTGGGCCGAGGTCTACCTGCCGGGCGCCGGCTGGATCGGTTTCGATGCCACCTCCGGCCTGCTCACCGGCGAGGGCCACATCCCGCTGGTGGCCACCGCCCACTACAACGCCGCCGCGCCGATCTCGGGGCTCGCCGAACCGGCCAAGGTCGAGTTCACCTACGAGATGACGATCAGCCGCGTGGCTGAAGCCCCGCGCATCACCAAGCCGTTCTCGGACGAGATCTGGAGGGCGATGGACCGGCTCGGCGAGCGCATCGACGCGGATCTCGCCGCGCAGGACGTGCGCCTGACCATGGGCGGCGAGCCGACCTTCGTCTCGGTCGACGACTTCGAATCGCCCGAATGGAACGTCGCCGCGGTCGGCCCGACCAAGCGGGGCCTCGCCGACACGCTGGTTCGCCGCCTTCGGGACCGCTTCGCCCCCGGCGGCATGCTGCATTACGGCCAGGGCAAGTGGTATCCCGGCGAGAGCCTGCCGCGCTGGGCCTTCGCCCTGTACTGGCGCAAGGACGGCGGGCCGGTCTGGAAGAACGCCGACCTGATCGCCGTGGAGGACGGTCCGAAGACCGCCACCATCGCGGATGCCGAGCGCCTGATCGGGGCGCTCGCCGGGCGGCTCGAACTCGCCCGCTTCGTCTTCCCGGCCTACGAGGACGCGGTCTACTGGAAGAGCCGCGAGAGCGAGCTGCCGGTCAACGTCACGACCGCGGCGCCCCAGACCGGCAGCCCGGAGGCCGACGCGCGGTTCAAGCGCGTGTTCGGGCGCGGCCTCGACACCCCCGTCGGCTACGTGCTGCCGCTCGCCAATCTCGCGGTGGACGATGGCCGCGCCTGGATCTCGGAAGCCTGGGCCTTCCGCCGCGGCGGCGCCTACCTGAGCCCCGGCGACTCGCCGATGGGCTTCCGCCTGCCGCTCGGCTCGCTTCCCTACGTACCGCCGGATTCCTACCCCTATTACCACCCGCAGGACCCGATGGAGGCCCGCGGCGACCTGCCCGCCGAGCCCGGCGCACCGCTCCCCAAGGGGAAAGACCGGGCGAACGGCGCCGGCATCGAGGGCGTGGCGGTGCGCACCGCGCTGGCGGTCGAGCCGCGCGACGGCGTGCTGTGCGTGTTCATGCCGCCGCTGGAGCGGGTGGACGAGTATCTCGACCTCGTCGGGCATCTGGAACGCGCCGCGGAGAGCGTCGGCCAGCCGATCCATATCGAGGGCTACGAGCCCGCCTACGATCCGCGCCTCTCGGTCATCAAGGTCACGCCCGATCCCGGCGTGATCGAGGTCAACGTCCACCCCGCCGCCTCCTGGCGCGAGGCGGTCGACATCACCGCCGGCCTCTACGAGGAGGCCCGCCAGACGCGCCTCTGCGCGGAAAAGTTCATGATCGACGGGCGCCATACCGGCACCGGCGGCGGCAACCACGTCGTGCTCGGCGGCGCGAGCCCCTCCGACTCGCCGTTCCTGCGCCGGCCGGACCTGCTGAAGAGCCTCGTCCTGTTCTGGCAGCGGCATCCGTGCCTGTCCTACCTGTTCGCCGGCCTCTATGTCGGCCCGACGAGCCAGGCGCCGCGCATGGACGAGGCGCGCCATGACGGGCTCTACGAGTTGGAGATCGCGCTCGCCCAGGTGCCGGGCCCGGACGAGGCCAACATCCCGCACTGGCTCGTCGACCGGCTGTTCCGCAACATCCTCGCCGACGTCACCGGCAACACCCACCGGGCCGAGATCTGCATCGACAAGCTGTTCTCGCCCGACGGACCGACGGGGCGGCTCGGCCTCCTCGAATTCCGCTCCTTCGAGATGCCGCCGGACGCGCGCATGAGCCTTGCCCAGCAAGTCTTGCTGCGGGCGATCGTGGCGTGGCTCTGGCGCGAGCCGCAGACGGGCGGCTGTGTCCGCTGGGGCACGGCCCTGCACGATCGCTTCATGCTGCCGCATTTCCTCTGGGCCGACTTCCTCTCGGTGCTGGAAGACCTGCGCGCCGGCGGCTACGACTTCGACCCTCAGGCCTTCGCGGCACAGGCCGCATTCCGCTTCCCCGTCTTCGGCCGGGTGGAGCAGGGCGGCGTGAGCCTCGAACTGCGCCAGGCGCTGGAGCCCTGGCACGTGCTGGGCGAAGAAGGGACCGCCGGGGGAACCGTGCGCTTCGTGGACGCATCCGTCGAACGGCTTCAGGTGAAGGTCGAGGGCTATGTCCCCGGCCGGCACGTGATCGCCTGCAACGGCCGGCGCCTGCCGATGACGCCGACCGGCGCCAGCGGCGAGGCGGTCGCGGGCCTGCGCTTCAAGGCGTGGCAGCCCGCCTCCTCGCTGCACCCGACGATCCCGCCGCACGCGCCGCTGACCTTCGACATCCTCGACAGCTGGAGCGGCCGCGCGCTCGGCGGCTGCCGCTACCATGTCAGCCATCCGGGCGGGCGCAACTACGACAGCTTCCCGGTCAACGCCTACGAGGCGGAGGGGCGCCGCCTCGCCCGCTTCGAGGCCATGGGCCACACCCCCGGCCGCGTGGCGATGCCGGCCGAGGAGCGCACCGGAGACTTCCCCCTGACCCTCGACCTGCGCACGCCCGCACCCCGATGAGTTCTTCGGCCGCCCTTGCGGACGGGTCCTTGCCCGACGCCTCCGCCTGGGCGGCCGACGACCCGGCCGCGCGCATGCGCCGCTGGACGGAGGGCTACGCGCCCCGGCCCGGCCTCGCCGACGAGCTGATGCAGGCGGACGGCACCCTGCGCGGCGGCTGGCCCCGCTTCCTCGAGCGCCTTGCCGCGCTCGACGACCGCGAGGTCGCCGTCCGCTTCCTCTCCGCCGAGCGGCATATCCGCGACGCCGGCATCTCCTATCGGGTCTACGGCGACGGGCGCGAGCATCCCTGGCCGCTCGGCTCGCTGCCCCTCGTGATCGACGCCGCCGACTGGGCGGAGCTGTCCGCCGGCATCGTCCAGCGCGCCGGTCTGATGGAGCGCATCGTCGCCGACATCTACGGGTCCGGCCGGCTCGTCGCGGAGGGCTTCCTGCCCGCGGGCGTCGTGGCCGGGCATCCCGAATTCCTGCGCCCCGTCCACGGCATCGCGCCGCCCGGCGGGCGCTGGCTGCCGATCTATGCGGCCGATGTCGGGCGCGGACCCGACGGGCGCTGGCAGGTTCTGGCCGACCGGACCCAGGCCCCCTCCGGCCTCGGCTACGCGCTGGAGAACCGGATGGTGCTCGCCCGCGCCTTCCCGGATCTGTTCGCCGACCTCCATGTCGAGCGCCTGCCCGGCTTCTTCCAGGCGTTCCGCGCCGGCTTGGCCGCCTCCTGCGCGCGCAGCGATCCGCGCATCTGCCTGCTCACCTCCGGCCCCTACAGCAGCACCTATGTCGAGCAGGCCGCGCTCGCGCGCTATCTCGGCTTCCTCCTGGTCGAGGGCGACGACCTCGTCGTGCGCGACGGACTGCTGCACGTGCGCACCATTGCCGGGCTCAAGCGCACCGACGCGATCTGGCGCCGGATCGATGCCGACTATCTCGATCCGATGGAGCTGCGCTCGGATTCGCGCCTCGGCGTGCCCGGCATCCTGCAGGTGCTGCGCCGGGGCGGGGCGGTGATGGGCAACATGCCGGGCTCCGGCGTGCTGGAATCGGCCGCGCTCAGCCCCTACCTGCCGGCCATTGCCCGGCGGCTCACCGGCGAGGAGCTGCGGCTCACCGGCCCGCGCACGTGGTGGTGCGGCGATGCCGACGGGCTCGCCCACGCGCTCGCCAACCTCGACCGCCTGACGCTGCGGCCCGCCGCCACGCCGGTCCGGGGCCCGGAGCGCGACGCGATGCTCGCCGGCCCGGCCCTCGACGCCGCCCGCGCCCAGGCCGTGGCCGCCTTGCGTGAGCGCCCGTTCGACTGGGTGGCGCAGGAACCCGCGCCGCTCTCGACGATGCCGGCCTGGCAGGATGGGCGACTGGTCGCCCGGCCGTTCGTGATGCGCGTCTTCGCCGCCGCGACGCCGGAGGGCTGGCGCGTGCTGCCGAGCGCCTTCTGCCGCGTCGCCGAGCGGGAGGGCGCCGATCCGAGCGAGATGCGCGCCGGCATCCGCTCGGCCGACGTCTGGGTCCTGTCCGACACCCCCGTCGACACGCCGACCCTGGTGCATGCGAGCACCCCGCGCATCCGCCGCATCGCCGGTCACCTGCCGTCCCGGGCCGCCGACAACCTGTTCTGGTTCGGGCGATACCTGGAGCGGGCGGAGGCCGTGATCCGGCTCGTCCAGGCCCATCTCGGCGTGTTCAGCGAGGCGGTCGCCGCCGACGCCTCGGGCGAGGAGGGCGCGCCGACGGCGCTCGCCATCCGCGCCCTTCTCAAGGATTGGGGCTCGGTCAGCGCCGCCGATCTCGGCCCCGCCGCGCTCGCCCAGGAGGCGTTGTCCGGCAAGACCGTCCACGGCTCGGCCCTGTCGCACGTGATGGAAGCGCGCCGCATCGCCGCCTCCCTGCGCGAGCGGCTGCCGAAGGAATCCTGGCGGGCGCTGGCCGACCTGCGCGACACCCTGGTCTATGCCGAGGCCTGGGCGCCGACGGAGGCGCAGCTCTTCGGCAAGGCCGAGCGGGCGCTCGGCCATCTCGCCGCGCTGACCGGCCTGATCCACGAGAATATGGGCCACGCCGCCGGCTGGCGCTTCGCCGATATGGGCCGGCGCATCGAGCGGGCGATCAACACCTGCACCTTCGCCCTGCGCTTCTGCCGTGAGGACGCCAGCGCCGAGGATCTCGGCGTGATGCTCTCGCTCGCCGATTCGCAGATCGCCTACGGCGCGCGCTACCTCGTCGGTGTGAGCCGCAACGCCGTCTGCGACATGGCGGTGCTCGATCCCAACAATCCGCGCTCCGTCGCCTACCAGCTCCAGGCGATCACCGCCCATCTCGACGCCCTGCCGGCGCTCGCCGCCGACGGGCTGCCCGAGCCGCACCGCCGCCGGGCGCTGGCCCTCGCCACGACGCTCCAGACGGCGGAAGCCGACGAGTTCGACGCCGAAGCCCTGGAGCGTTTCGAGACGGATCTGGAGGGCCTCGCCGACCGGATCGCCGGCCGCTACTTTCCCAACGGCCCCGACGCGCTGCGGCCCGAGAAGCTCACGGGTCTCGCTTGATCTATACCCTGCGTCACCTGACGACCTACCGCTACGCGCGGACCGTCCGCTTCGCACGCTGCAACCTGCGCCTGCGCCCCCGCGACGGCGACGGGCAGCGGGTGCTGGAGAGCGCGGTTCACGTCACGCCCGAGCCGACCCGCCGCCTGGAGCGGCGCGACTTCTTCGGTGTCGACACCCTGACCCTGACGCTGGACGAGCCTCACCGCGAATTCTCGGTCGAGGCCGTCTCCCAGGTCACCATCCAGCGGCCGGTCCCGCCGCCGCCCGAGGCCGGCCTCGCCTGGGAACGGGTGCGGGAGGCGGCGCTCGCGCTGCCCTCGCTCGGGCCGGACGGGCCGGCGCATTTCCAATTCCCAAGCCATCGGGTGCCGCTGGTGCCCGAGGTGACGGATTACGCCCGGACAAGCTTCTCGCCCGGGCGCAGCGCCTACGGGGCGGCGGTCGAGCTGATGCACCGCATCCGCGACGATTTCCGGTTCGACGCCAAGGCCACCACCGTCTCGACGCCGCTGGCGGAGGCCTTCGCTCTGCGGGCGGGCGTCTGCCAGGACTTCGCCCACGTGATGATCGCGGGCCTTCGCGGCCTCGGCCTGCCGGCCGCCTATGTCAGCGGCTACCTGCGCACCCGGCCGCCGCCCGGCCGGCCGCGCCTGCGCGGGGCCGATGCCAGCCACGCCTGGGTCGCTTTGTGGTGCGGCGCGGATCACGGAGCCGGGGAGGGGATCGGCGAGGGGGGCTGGATCGGCCTCGACCCGACCAATGCCTGCGTCGTGCGCGACGACCACATCGTGGTGGCGCGGGGCCGCGACTACGGCGACGTCGCCCCCATCGACGGGATCGTCGCCTCGGCCGGAGCGCAGAAGCTCACCGTCGAGGTCGATGTCATCCCCGAGGACGAGGCCGCCTGACGGCCGCTGCGGTCAGCCGCCGATCCGCGCGTCCCATCCCGCCATCGCCAGCCTGGCGACGGCCTCCAGCTCGGCCCGGCTCGCGCCATCGCGGGCCTGGAGCGACAGGCCACCCTGCACCGTCATGACGTAGCGGGCGAGGGCGGGCACATCGACCGCGGCGCCGATCTCGCCCGCCGCCACGGCGCGGCTCAGCCGCTTCACGACCTGCTCGTATCCGAGGGCGCGGGCCGCCCGCACGCACTCACCGAGTTCCGCCTGGCCCTCGCCGCCGACTGCCGAGAGCGTCACCATGCAACCGCGCGGCGCCTCGGGCGCGCACACGTCCGTCAGCGCGGCGGCCGTGTCCATCAGCAGCGCCTCGACGGCCGCGCGGGCGGTCGGAGCCGCGGCGAAGTTGCCCCAGACATGCGCCTCGTACCGCGCGCGGTAGTGGCGCACGGCCTCGGCATAGAGCCCTTCCTTCGAGCCGAAGGCCGCGTAGAGGCTCGGCGAACCGATCCCCATCGCCGCGGTCAGTTCGGCGATCGAGGTCGCCGCAAATCCCTTGCGCCAGAACAGGTGCATGGCCCGGGTCAGGGCCTCGTCTCGGTCGAAGGCCCGCGGCCGGCCCCGCCCGCGGGGCGACGCGGCGCCGGGGGAGGAGGCCGGTTCTGAATTCTGCATCGATCGTTCTATAAATCGCTTGACCCGGTCTCGCAATGCTCATAGCCATTTCTGTGTCGTTCGATACAGAAAGATGAAGCGATGAGTGAACTGGCAGGCAAGCGCGCCCTCGTCACCGGCGCCTCCCGCGGGATCGGGGCGGCCATCGCCCTGGCGCTGGCGGAGCGGGGCGCCGACGTGGCGATCACCTACGAGCGCTCGGCCGAGCGGGCCGCCGAGGTGGTGCGGGCGATCGAGGGACGGGGCCGGCGCGGCCTCGCCCTTCAGGCCGACAGCGCCGATGCGGCGGCGGTGAAGCGCTCGGTCGACGCGGCCGCCGGGGAACTCGGCGGCCTCGACATCCTCGTCAACAATGCCGGCATCGCCCGCGGCGGCCCGGTGGCGGAGATGGCGCTCGCCGACATCGACGCGCTTCTCGCCGTGAACGTCCGCTCCGTGGTGCTCGCCTCGCAGGCAGCGATCCCGCATCTCGGGGAGGGCGGACGGATCATCTCCATCGGCTCGTGCCTCGGCGAGCGGGTGCCGTTTCCCGGCGTGACGGTCTACTCGATGACGAAGTCCGCCCTGCTGTCGTTCACCCGCGGGCTGGCCCGCGAACTCGGGCCCCAGGGCATCACCGTGAACCTCGTGCAGCCGGGCTCGACCGATACCGACATGAACCCGTCCGACGGCGCGCAGTCGGACCTTCAGCGCTCCATGACCGCGCTCGGCCATTACGGCCGGCCGGAGGATATCGCCGCCGCGGTCGCCTTCCTGGCAAGCCCCTCCGCGCGGCAGATCACCGGTACCACTCTCACGGTCGATGGCGGCGCGAACGCCTGATCGATGGCGGCGGCCCGGATGCGATCCGGGCCGCCGGTCTCAGCCGGAAACGCCGGCCCGGTAGAGGCGCCCGCGCTCGGTCCAGGCGACGGTGACGAGGGCCAGGCCGCCGAGGACGGCGTAGCCGTAGGCCACCGGCATCACCGTGCCGTCGAAGGCGTGCCCGATCAGGAAGCCGCAGAAGGCGCCCAGGATCGTGGTGTAGAAGCCGAGGAACGACGAGGCCGTGCCGGCGATCGCGCCCAGCGGCTGCAGCGCCAGGGCGTTGAAGTTCGGCAGGGCGAAGCTGATCAGGAACTGGTTGAGCGCCAGCACCGAGAGGAACAGCACCAGCGGCGGATGGCCCTGGTAGTGCAGGCCGATTCCGACCTGAACCAAGCCCACGGCGGTGAAGGCGGTGACGCCGGCATGCGAGAGCGTGCGCATCCCGAGCCGGCGCACGAGCCGGGAATTGATCAGCGTCGCCGCGCCCATGGCACCCGCCACCACGCCGAAGGCGACGGGAAACAGCCCGCCGAGATGGTAGAGCCCGGTGTCGAACACCTGCTGGGCCGAGCCGACATAGCCCATGATGCAGCCGGTCAGCAGGCCGAGGGCCGTGGCGTAGCCGATCGCCGCGCGGGTGCGCAGGACCGTCAGCAGCGCCTGCCCCGTTGCCGTGAGCGAGAGCGGACGGCGGTATTCCGGGTGCAGCGTCTCGGGCATCCGCAGGGCGAACCACAGCGTCAGCACGCCGCCGAGCGCCAGCATCGACACGAACACCCAGATCCACGAGCCGAGCAGCAGCATGGTCGCGCCGATCGCCGGCCCGAGCATCGGCACGATCAGGAACACCATCATGATGAGCGACATCACGCTCGCCATCTCGCGGCCCGAGAAGCGGTCGCGCACGATCGCGGTGGAGAGCACGCGCCCGCCGGCCGCGCCCATGCCCTGGATGACGCGGGAGGCGAGCAGCCACTCGAAGCTCGGCGCCAGCATCGAGAGGATGCAGCCGGCGGTGTAGATGCCGAGGCTGATCAGAAGCGTCGGCCGGCGGCCGAGTGCGTCCGAGACCGGCCCGTAGACGATCTGCGCCACACCGAAGCCGATCATGTAGACGTAGACGAGAAGCTGCAGGCTGTTGGGGTCGGCGACCGCGAACCGCTCCTGGATCAGCGGGAAGGCCGGCAGCAGGTTGTCGATCGACATGGCGGTGACCGCCATCATCAGGGCGACGATGCCGACGAATTCGGCAAATCCCGGCCCGACCCACGGCGGCACACTCGGAGTTGCGCCCGGCGCGGCCTCGGAGACGGGGCTGCCGGGGGAGGGCCGGGGCGAGGGTTTCACGGTCGGGAATGCTCTCAGGATCGGTGCCGGCCGGGCTCGGATGCCGGTGTCTTCAACGGGCTGTCGTCAACGTTCAGGGACGGAGCACTTTCCCTCTCCTGCCAGAGAGAGGGAAAGAGCGGCCGCCTCTACTTCTTGTCCTCGCCGCCCATCGCCGCGCTGAGCCGCGCATAGTTCTTCGTCACCAGGGCGATGTTGCCTTGCGACGGCTTGGCCGGCTCGCCCGCCGCGAGCGCCTCCTTGATCTCCTTGACCGCCTCGGCCTTCTCCTTGGCGGGCATGCCCTTGTCGGCCTGGATTGCTGCGAGCTGCTTCTTCAGGAGCGGTGTCGGACCGACATAGCTCTTCGTCTCGGGATCGATCCCGCCGAGCACCGCATCGACGGTGTCGCTGGCATCCTGAAACTCCTCGAGGCTGGCGAATCCATTCCGCTTCACAATCGCCTCGGCCTGGCCCTGGGCCTGTTCCTCCGCCTTCGGATCGGGCTTGTCGGGCGCGCCGCCGGACAGCTTGGCGAGCTCGGGCTGCGCGGCGAGGAGGCCGTCGATCTGCACCTGCGTCAGCGCGATCTCCTTGCCCGGCTCCGGCGCGCCGGCGGGCACGCGGTCCTGCGGGGCGGCGGGGGGCTTGGCCTGCGCGAGCGCGGCCCCGGGAGCGAGCACGGCGCCTGCGAGGAGGGCGGAGAGGGAAGCGGCGCGAACGGCGCGCGAAAGCATCGTCATGATCGTTTGCCTCTGATGTCTCGTCGGCTGCGCCCGGCACCGTTCCGCACAGCCTGATGCGGCTCCGGCCCCGGGCGGCGCGCTTCTCGCAACGGGTCGCGGCGAAACCGTGATCGCATGCCCGGCGCAGGCCCATGCACCGTGGCCGGGCCGGACGCGCCACGCCCCGGCCGCAAAGGCCGCCTCTGCTCGCTGCCCCCGCCGACCGGAGGCCGACGGAAGGCCGAGAGGAGACAGGAGCCCCGTGAGCCAGACCGCCCCGAAACCGGCCTGCCGGCGGCCCGGCGCCCGACCGCCCCGCGGGCCGTCCCGCCTCGCCGTTCTGATCGCCGCCCTGTTCGCCGCGCTCGCGCACGGGGCCGCCGCTCCGGCGCGCGCCGAGGAGGACTTCGCCGAGCGGGCCCACGCCCTCGTCACGCCCTACATCGAGGCCGGCCTGTTCTCCGGTGTCATTCTCGTGGCCAAGGACGGTCAGCCGGTCTTCCGCCGCGCCTACGGCCTCGCCGACCGCGAATGGGAGATCCCCAACACGCCGCGCACCCATTTCCGCATCGGCTCGCTCACCAAGGCCTTCACCGCGGCGGCCGTCCTGAAGCTCGCGGAGGCCGGCCGGCTCGGCCTCGACGACCCGATCCGGCGCTGGGTCCCCTCCGTTCCGGAGGCCTGGGCCGGGATCAGCCTGCGGCACCTGCTCCAGCACCGCTCCGGCATCATCAACTTCACGGCGCTGCCGAACTACTACGACCAGATCGCGCGGGTCGATCACACGCCGGCGCAGATCGTGGCGCTGACGGCGGGCGATCCGCTGCTGTTCCCGCCGGGAGAGCGCTTCGAGTACAGCAACACCAACTACGTGCTGCTCGGCATGGTGATCGAGGCCGCCTCCGGCCGATCCTACGAAGCCTACTTGCGCGAAACGATCCTCGCGCCGCTGGGATTGAAGGAGACCGGTTACGACGACCTGACGGTGATCCTGCCGCGGCGGGCGGCCGGCTACCGCCGCGGCCGGGCGCAGTGGCGCAACGCCGTGCCGATGGCGGCCAGTTCGGCCTTTGCCGCGGGAGCGCTCTACGCGACGGTCGACGACCTGCTCGCCTGGGACGAGGCACTCTCCGGCCCGCGTCTGCTGTCGGAGGCCTCGCGCGCGGCGATGTTCGACGACCGCGGCACCGGCTACAGCCTCGGCTGGTTCGTCGCCCGCGCCTTCGGCAAGCCCGGCGTGCCGGGGAGCGGCCACCGCGTCTTCGGCCATGCCGGGTCGATCCCCGGCTTCCTGTCGATCAACGACCTCTATCCCGACGATCGCCTGACCGTGATCGTGCTCTCGAACACCGAGACCGCCCCGGCCCAGAAGATCGCCCGCGACCTCGCCGCGCTTCATCTCGGCCATTACGAGGCGCCGGAAGAGATCGTGCTGGAGGACGTGATCCTCGACCGTTATCCCGGCACCTACCGCCTCGGCCCGCGCGCCGTCCTCACCGTCGCCCGCGAGGGCAGGGGCCTGACGGCGCGGCTGGACGGGCCCGGCCTGCGCGAGCCGGCCTTTCCCTTCGTGCCCGAGAGCGACCGCACCTTCGTCAGCCCCGTCGCCGACATGCGGCTTACTTTCGAGACCGAGCCGGACGGCAGCCCCACCGGGGTGATCCTGCATCGCGAGCACCGCGACCGGACCGGGCCGCGGGTGAGCGAGGCGGAGGCGGGCGCCGTGCTCGCCCAGCCGCCGCGGGAGCACCGCGAGGTCGCCATCGATCGCTCCGGCCTGACGGCGCTCGCCGGCCGCTACGTCCTGTCGCCGGGTTTCGAGATCGCGGTCACCGTCGAGGACGGGCGGATCTTCGCGCAGGCGCCCCGGCAGCCGCGCAACGAACTCGTCCCCGAGGCCGAGCGCACCTTCTTCCTCCGCGCGGTCGATGCGCAGATCACCTTCACCGTCGACGAGGCGGGCCGCGTCACCGGCCTGATCCTGTACCAGAACGGCCTCGAAACCGATGCGCCCCGCCTCCCCGACGGAGGCGAGCCGACGATGCGCCTTGGACCAAGGGCGGGGTCGCCACAGGATCCGAAAGGGTCTAACTGATAGACCTGTCGCCGGTCGCATCGGCGGTGGCCTCGCCGCCCCCTGCGACCGCCGAAAACAGTTGCGACATCCATCAAGTCGGCGGCCGCCAGAAGCCGCGTTGGCCAAAAGTCCACCTTGATCAGACGGGGCCACTGCTCTTGTCTCCCGCCACAACGCGGAAGAGCGGTCGCCGAACGAGCGCAATGGAGGAAACGCGATGAACAAGCCCGAATTCCTGGCCGACGCCAAGACCAAGTCCCCGTTCTCGGCGCGCTACGACAACTTCATCGGCGGCCAGTGGGTCGCTCCCGTCGGCGGCCGCTACTTCGAGAACACCTCCCCCATCACCGGCAAGGTGATCTGCGAGGTCGCCCGCTCCGACGTGCAGGACATCGACAAGGCGCTGGACGCCGCGCACGCCGCCAAGGACGCCTGGGGCCGCACCGCCCCGGCCGAGCGCGCCCGCATCCTCAACAAGATCGCCGACCGGATGGAGGAGAACCTCGATCTGATCGCGCTGGCCGAGACCTGGGACAACGGCAAGCCGATCCGCGAGACCACCGCCGCCGACATCCCGCTCGCCATCGACCACTGGCGCTACTTCGCCAGTTGCGTGCGCGCCCAGGAAGGCGCGATCTCCGAGATCGACCACGACACGGTGGCCTACCACTTCCACGAGCCCCTCGGCGTCGTCGGCCAGATCATCCCGTGGAACTTCCCGATCCTGATGGCGGTGTGGAAGCTGGCCCCGGCTCTGGCCGCCGGCAACTGCGTCGTGCTCAAGCCCGCCGAGCAGACCCCAGCCTCGATCCTCGTGGTGATGGAGCTGATCGGCGACCTGCTGCCGCCGGGCGTGATCAACGTGGTCAACGGCTTCGGCCTCGAGGCCGGCAAGCCGCTCGCCTCGAGCCCGCGGATCGCCAAGATCGCCTTCACCGGTGAGACGACCACCGGCCGCCTCATCATGCAGTACGCCTCGCAGAACCTGATTCCCGTGACGCTGGAGCTCGGCGGCAAGTCGCCGAACATCTTCTTCGCGGACGTCGCCAACGAGGATGACGACTTCTTCGACAAGGCGCTCGAAGGCTTCACCATGTTCGCCCTCAACCAGGGCGAGGTCTGCACCTGCCCGAGCCGCGCGCTGGTGCACGAGTCGATCTACGACCGCTTCATCGAGCGCGCGATCAAGCGCGTCGAGGCGATCACCCAGGGCTCGCCGCTGGATCCGGCGACCATGATCGGCGCCCAGGCCTCCTCGGAGCAGCTCGAGAAGATCCTGAGCTACGTCGATATCGGCAAGCAGGAAGGTGCGGAGTGCCTCACGGGCGGCGCCCGCGGCAACCGCGAGGGCGATCTCGCCGACGGCTTCTACATGCAGCCGACGGTGTTCAAGGGCCACAACAAGATGCGGATCTTCCAGGAGGAGATCTTCGGGCCCGTCCTCTCGGTCACGACCTTCAAGGACGACGAGGAGGCGCTCTCGATCGCCAACGACACGCTCTACGGCCTCGGCGCCGGCGTCTGGACCCGCGACGGAACCCGTGCCTACCGCTTCGGCCGCGCGATCCAGGCCGGCCGCGTCTGGACGAACTGCTACCACGCCTACCCGGCGCACGCGGCCTTCGGCGGCTACAAGCAGTCCGGCATCGGCCGCGAGACCCACAAGATGATGCTCGACCACTACCAGCAGACCAAGAACATGCTGGTCAGCTACTCCTCGAAGAAGCTCGGCTTCTTCTAAGAGCCTCAAAGCGTTCGAGACCAACTTCAGCCCCGGCCGAAAGGCCGGGGTCTTTTGTTGTCGGGGCCGCATCGGCGGCGCGGCATGCCCGGCATCGGGCGCCCGACTCACGGACCGCTCCCGATGCGGGAATGGACGGGCGCTTCAGCCCGCACCGGCTCGGCCGGCAGACCGGTCAGGCCCCCCGCCAGGACTGCGCCGCCTCGGCCGCGAAATCGCGATAGCGGCGCGGGGAACGGCCGAGCAGGGCCGCGAAGCGTGCGACCTCGGCGGCGCTCGCCGAGGCGCCGTCCTCTTGGTAGCGGCGCATCATCACGCGCAGGTCGTAGGCGAGCCAGGCGGGAGCGAAGGCGCGCAGGCGGCCCTCCAGCCCGTCGAGGTCGTCGCCGCCGTAGCGCACGTCGCGGCCCAGCACCTCCGCCCAGACCGCGGCGATCATCGGACCGGTGAGGGCATCCGGCCCGACGAGTTCGTAGGTCTCGGCCGGAAGTGGCGCGGGAGACCGATCGCGGCGCAGGAGTTCGCGGGCCGCGGCCTCGGCGATGTCGCGCGCGTCGACCATCGAGATCCCGCGCTCGCCGATCGGCGACCCATACAGGCCGGCGCCGAGGAGCGGATCCTTATGGGCGAGGTCGTTCTGCATGAAGTAGGCCGGCCGCAGCACCGTGGCCGGCAGATCGAGGGCCGCGATCATCCGCTCGACGGCGTGCTTGCCGGTGAAATGGGGCGCGTCGACATAGGCCTCGCCGCGGTAGACGGAGAGGTAGACGATGCCGCGGACACCCGCATCGCGGGCGAGGTTGAGGGCCGTGATCGCCTGCGTCAGCTCGTCCGGAACGTTGGCGACCAGCAGGAACAGGGTGTCGATGCCGACGAGCGCCGCGCGCAGGGCATCGATGTCGGTGAGGTCGCCGCGAACGGCCTCGACGCCGGCGGGGAAGCGTGCCGTGTCCGGCGAGCGGGTCAGGGCGCGGACGGAAGCGCCGGCCCCGGCGAGGTGATCGACGACGCTGGAGCCGATGCGGCCGGTGGCGCCTGTCACGAGGATAGTCATGGTCGTTCTCCGGGTTGAAGCGGGGCGGTCCGCTGTGGGCCGCCGCCGATGACCGGAAAATGTGCCGTTCCCCTCCTGGGCCATAGACGGCAAGATCGGGACTGGGTGTCTCGAAATTGGAACGGGCATGGACCTCTCGGCGCTCTCGGACTTTCTTCTCGTCGCCAGCCACGGCGGGTTCGGCCGCGCCGCCCGGGCGAGCGGCCGGCCGAAGGCGACGCTGTCGCGCCGCGTCGCGGAGCTCGAGGCGAGCCTGGGCGCGCGGCTGATCGAGCGGGGCGAGCGCAGCCTGCGCCTGACCGAGGCGGGGACCCTCCTGCACGCCCGCACCGGGCCGCTGCTCGGCGAGATTGCCGAGGCCGGCGCGGCGGTGCGTGGGGGCATGGACCGGCCGCGCGGGCGCCTGCGGGTGAGCGCGCCGCTGCTTCTCTCCGATACCGCGCTCGGTCGCATCGCCGCCCGCTTCGTGCGCGCCTATCCCGAGGTTGATCTGACGATCCGATCGGAGGACCGCCTCGTCGATCCGGTCGAGGAGGATTTCGACGTCGTCATCCGGGTGAATCCGAGGCCGGACGCGCGCCTAGTCGGGCGCTGCGTGCTGCGCGACGCGCCCTGGCTCGTAGCCGCAGGCGACGCAGTCCGCCCGGATCCGAGGGCAGATGGCGGGCCGCCCCCGCTCTCCTGCGTGGTGCGCGCGGAACCGCGGCCGGGCGAGGTCTGGACCGTGCGCGACGGCTCCTCGCGCACCGCCTACGCGCCCGTGCCGGTTCTGCGGCTGTCCTCGCTGCCGATGCTGCGCGACGCGGTCGTCGCGGGTGCCGGCGCCGCAGTGCTCCCGCGCTCCCTCGTCGGCGGCGACGTGGCGGCGGGCCGGCTGGCGCTGTGGGGTGGGCTCGAAGGACCGCCGAACGAGGTCTGGGCGTTGCACACCTCGCGCCGGCTGGTCAGCCCGAAGGTGTCGGCCTTCGTATCGTATCTGGCGGAGGCGCTTCAGCCTTCCGAAGCGCCTCCCACCGCGCCCCGGACCTGATCCGAGCGATCCCTCCGAACTGCGGGTTCGGACCCCGCCCGGGCTCCGCGCGGGGCGTGACGATCCGGGTCGCCGCTTCGATTGCGTTTGGAAGGATCAGGCCATTTCGGCCGGGGCCGCGATCCGGTCCAGCTCCGCCATCACCGCGTCCGGCAGGGTGAGATCGGCGGCGGCCAGGTTCTCGCGCAGATGCGCCACCGACGACGTGCCGGGGATCAGCAGGATGTTGGGCGCGCGGCGCAGGAGCCAGGCGAGCGCGACCTGCATCGGCGTGGCGCCGAGCCGCTCGGCGACTCCGGACAGCGTCGTCGATTGCAGCGGGCTGAAGCCTCCGAGCGGGAAGAACGGCACGTAGGCGATCCCCGCCGCCGCGAGGTCGTCGACGAGCCCGTCATCCGCCCGGTGTGCGAGGTTGTACGCGTTCTGGACGCAGACGATCTCCGCGATCCTCCGCCCCTCGGCCACCTGCCGCTGCGTCACGTTGCTGAGGCCGATCCGGCGCACCAGACCCTGGCGCTGGAGATCCGCCAGGACGGCGAGCGGCGCCTCGATGGAGCCCTCGGCCGGCCCCGACACGTCGAACATGATCCGCAGGTTGACGACATCGAGCGCGTCCAGGCCGAGATTGCGCAGGTTGTCGTGGACCGCCCGGGTGAGGTCCTCGGCCGAGAAGGCCGGGTTCCACGAGGCGTCCGATCCCCGCTTCGCACCCACCTTCGTGACGATGACGAGATCGTCCGGATAGGGGTGCAGAGCCTCGCGGATGATCTGGTTGGTGACGTGCGGGCCGTAGAAGTCGCTCGTGTCGATGTGGTTCACGCCCCGAGCCACCGCCTCGCGCAGCACCGCGACGGCGCCGTCCCGGTCCTTCGGCGGACCGAAGACGTGCGGCCCGGCGAGTTGCATCGCGCCGTAGCCCAGGCGCTTCACCGTGCGATCGCCCAAGGCGTAGGTGCCGGCTCGTTCGAGATCGTTCATCGGGGTCTCTCCTGTGTGACACCCGCGGCTCTAGACCCTGCCGGACCGCGCGATAATACGGATATATCGGCACGGGCTGTGCGGAAAAACGAACAATGCCGGCGGATCTCGGCGACCTCGCCGCCTTCGTCGCGGTGGCGGAGGCCGGCGGCTTTCGCGACGGCGCGCGGGCCTCCGGCATGAGCGCGTCCGGGCTGAGCGAGGCCGTCCGCCGGCTGGAGCGGCGGCTCGGCGTGCGCCTGCTCCACCGCACGACACGCAGCGTCGCCCCGACCGAGGCGGGCATGCGGCTCCTGGAACGCCTGATGCCGGCCCTGGGCGAGGTCGAGGCGGCGCTCGACGTCGTCAACGGCTTCCGCGACCGGCCGGCCGGCACGCTCCGGCTCAATGTGCCGGTCAGCGCGGCCCGACTGGTCCTGCCCAGAATCGTGCCGCCGTTCCTGGCCGCCTATCCGGACATCCGTCTCGACGTGATCGCCGAGGACAGCTTCGTCGATGTGCTGGCCGCGGGCTGCGATGCCGGCATCCGCTACGACGAGCGACTCGAACAGGACATGATCGCCGTCCCGATCGGCCCGCGCGAGCAACGCTTCGCCACGGTCGCGGCGCCGGCCTATCTCGACCGGCGCGGCCGTCCGGAGCACCCGCGCGACCTTCTGCACCATGCCTGCATCGGCGGCCGCTTCGCGAGCGGCCGGACGACGGAATGGGAGTTCGAGCGGGACGGAGAGATCCTGCGCGTCGATCCGAGCGGGCCGCTCACCGTACGCGTCGGCGCCGCCACCGACCTCGCGGTCGAGGCGGCGGTCGCCGGGGTCGGCATCCTCACCCTGTTCGAGGACTGGCTGCGGCCGCATCTCGACAGCGGAGCCTTGGAGCCCATTCTGGAGCCGTGGTGGCCACGCTTTTCCGGCCCGTTCCTGTACTATCCCGGACGCCGCTATCTTCCCGCGCCGCTCCGGGCCTTCATCGACTTCATCGGCCGGCCGCGGCGCGCGCCCTGACGCCGCCGATGCGGGGCCGCTCCCGGCTGCGCATGCGGCGAGCGCCGACGCGCGGGATCAGCCCCGACCCCGGATCGCGGTCGCCCGTCCGTCCTCCACCAGCACCTCGGCCGGCAGCGGGTGGCTGAGAAAACCCGTCGGGCTCGCGGTCAGCCCGTAGGCACCCGACTGCAGCACGGCGACGAGGTCGCCCTCGGCGAGCGGCGGCAGCGGCGCGGCACGGGCCAGCATGTCGAGCGGCGTGCAGAGCGGGCCGACGACGGCCGTGGCCCCGCGCTCCGTACCGCCGCCGTCCATGACGGCCGCGAGGGGAAAGTCGCGCTTGACCACCTGACCGAGATTGCCGCTCGCGGCGAGGTGGTGATGCATGCCGCCGTCGGTGATGACGAAGCGGCTGCCGCGGGATTCCTTCACCGCCAGCACCCGCGCCACGTAGAGTCCCGCCGGCCCGGCGAGATAGCGGCCCGGCTCCAGCACCACGCGGGCCGAGGCCAGACCGGGATCGGCCCGCAGTGTCGCGATCAGGTCGGGCAGCCCGGCGCGGAGCGCGCCGAGGTCGAGGGCGGCGTCACCGGAAAAATACGGGATGCCGAGGCCGCCGCCGAGGTCGATCGTCTCCAGCGGGCGACCGGTCCGGCGGGCGATCCGCGCGGCGAGGCCGAGGCCGTAGGCCCACTGGCCGAGCAGGGTCTCCGCCTTCAGCCCCTGCGTGCCCGCGAACAGATGAAGCCCGACGAGGCGAAGCGCGGCCTGCGCCTCCACCGCGTCGATGGCGGCGTCCATCGCCTCCTCGTCGAAGCCGAAGGGCGAGGGCTTGCCGCCCATCCGCATCGCCCCGCCCTGCGCAGCGGCGCCCGGGTTGATCCGCAGGGCCACCCGCACGGTCGCACCGTGACGCTCCGCTGCCGCTGCGACCCGAACCATCTCCTCGCGGTTCTCGAGGTGGATCTCGCCGATGCCGCCGGCGATCACCCGGTCGAGATCGGCCGCGCCCTTGCCCGGCCCCGCGAACAGGATCCGCTCGGGCGGGACACCGGCCGCGCGTGCCGCGTCGAACTCGGCGCCGGAGGCGATCTCGGCACCCGCGCCCTCCTCGTGGAAGACGCGGATGACCGCCGGATTCGGGTTCGCCTTCACGGAGAAGTCGACCTCGGCGAAACCGGTCACCGCCGCGCACAGGGCGCGGTAGGTCCGGCGCATCGTCCCGGCATCGTAGACGAAGAGCGGCGTGCCGAATTCCTTCGTCAGGTCGATCACCGACAGGCCGCCGACACGGAGAACGCCCCCCGCGTCGCGCGAAAAATTCTCGGCGATCAGGGCGGCGGCGAGATCGGGAGGGACCGCCATCGGCCTAGATCTCCGCCGCCGCGCGCTCGGCGGTCAGGCGCTTGTAATCGACCTTGCCGTTGGGCGTGGTCGGGAGCGCCGCCACCGCCTCGATGGTGCGGGGCACGAGGTGGGGCGCCAGGGCCGTGCGCAGGCGCTGCAGCACGTCCGCCGTGCCCGGCGCGCCCTCGGCGGGAACGGTGACCGCGTGGATGCGCTGGCCGAGGCTCGGATCCGGCAGGCCGATCACGGCGGCGGCGCGGAAGGCGCCGGTCTCCATCAGCGCCGCCTCGACCTCGGTCGGGCTGACGCGGAACCCTTGCGTCTTGATCATCGTGTCCTCGCGGCCGATGAACCGGAAGAAGCCGTCCGCGTCCTCCATCACGAGGTCGCCGGAGCGGCAGACGAGCCCCGGCTCGGTCCCCGGCGGCGGGAACGGGTCGGGCACCAGCACGCGGGCGGTGTCCTCCGGCCGCTTCCAGTAGCCCATCGAGACGGTGGGGCCGCGGTGGTGCAGGATGCCGGGCTCGCCCGGCCGGGCCCGCCGCCCCTCGGGGGTGAGCGCGAAGATGTCGGTCTCGGGGATGGCGCGGCCGATCGAATCCGGCCGCCGGTCGATCTCGTGCGGAGGCAGGTAGGTCGAGCGGAAGGCTTCCGTCAGGCCGTACATCAGCACGATGGCGGTGTGCGGCAGCCGGGCGCGCAGGCGCTCGATCGTCGGCAGGGCGAGGCTGCCGCCGGAATTGGTGATCGTCCGCAGGGCCGAAAGATCGGCCTTGGCCAGATGCGGCGCGGCCCGCGTCAGCAGGGTCCACAGCGTCGGCACGCCGGCGAGCACGGTGATGCGGTGGGCCTCCAGCGCCCGCACCACGTCGTCGCCGAGCCGCGGCGTCAGCAGCACGATCCGCGCGCCCTGCTCCACGCTGGTGAGAAGCTGGTTCAGCCCGTAATCGAACGAGAACGGCAGCACCGAGAGGATGCGGTCCCCCGGGCCGATGCCGAGATAGGTCCGCACGATGCGGGTGCCGGCGATCAGGTTGGCGTGGGAGAGCATCACGCCCTTGGGCAGGCCGGTCGAGCCCGAGGTGTAGAGGATCGCCGCCAGCCCGTCGGGCGCCGGCTCGCCGGGCGGGAGGGCGGCGGCGTCCTCACCGGTTTCCTCGGGCGGACCGACTTCTTCGGCAAGGACGCGCAAACCCGGACAATCGTCGAGCGCGCCCTCCAGCCCGGCGGCGTGGGCCGCATCGGTCAGCAGCACCCGCGCGCCGCTGTCGGCGACGATATGGTGGACCTGGCGCGGGCGTAAGGACGGATGGATCGGCACGAACACGCCGCCCGCCGCGCTGACGGCGAAGATCGCGACGCATTCGCGGACCGATTTCGGCAGAAGGATCGCGACCCGGTCGCCCGGCGCGAGCCCGAGATCTCTCAAGCGCCGCGCCAGCGCGGCGACGCGGGCGCGGAAGCCGCCGTAGGTGAGGCGCTCGGCCTCCTCGACGATCGCGGGGCAATCGTCCGCGCCGGCTCCATCGAGCAGGTGGTGCAGCAGCGTCGGGGCCATGGAACGGATCAGGCGGGGATCAGACGTCGGAACGCCGGTCGTCGATGAAATGGGCCAGCGTGTCGACGCTGGCGAAGTTGGCGAGGTCGAAGCTGTCCTCGTCGATCTCGACGCCGAAGCGGTCGCCGAGATGCATCATCAGGTCGAGAATGCCGATCGAATCGAGCGCGTCGCTGGTCACGAGGGAGGTGTCCCCGGTGACGGCGCCGGAGGGAAGGCCCGGGTTGCGGGCCGCGATGAAGGCGAAGATCGCCTCCCGCACGTCGGCCATCGACTGAACCACGGCTTCTCGACCCCTCGAACCGTCCTGCGCTGGTCTCGGGTTGCGGGCTTAAGCCCATCGCACGGGCAAGTCCATGGTGGGCCCATAGTTGGTCGATGGTTCGCCGATGGTTGACGGACGATCCCCAGCCATCCGCGCCTTCGGGCGATCCGCTTAACCGGCGATTCACGCCGCCCCCCGAGGCTTCCCGGCATTCCTCTCTCCCGGAGTCCTCGGCCCGTGTTCGGTTCAGCCCAGAACGGCGTGCTTCTCGCCGCCCGTCTCCTCATGGCCTCGGCCCTGCTGCCGACCGGCGTCGCGCGGGCGCTCAACGTCTCCGGCTTCGCGGTGACGCTGGCGGGCGCCGGCTGCCCCGCGCCGAACGCGGTCGCGACCGCGGCGGTGATCGTGCAGGTGTTCGGGCCGCTGGCGGTGGTTCTCGGCGTGATGCCGCGGCTCACGGGGCTCGCCATGGCCGGCTTCGTCGCCGGCATGGCGGCCCTTCTCCACCCGTTCTGGCTCCATGCCGGGGCCGCCGCGGTGACCGAGCGCAGCTTCCTCCTCGCCGATCTCGGGCTCGCCGGCGCCTTCCTGATGTACGCGATGACGGGGCCCGGCGCCTGGAGCTGGCGAGGTTTTTTCCAGGCGGGCGACGCGCCGGCACGGGCATCGGCCAAGGCACCGGCCAAGGCACCGGCGCGCGCCAAGACGGGCGGCGTCAAGCGGACGACGGGCGGCCGGGCTCCGGCGCGTGCTGCGGCGTGACCGGGGCGAGGCTCTGAGGCGATCCGTCGGCGGGTCTCGGCACGGCGTCGCGCAGGCGGCGCTGACCCGAGACCTCGGCCCCGGCATCCGGTGCCAGCCTCCGGAACACGAAGAACGAGCCCGCCGAGACCACCGCCACCCCGAGGAAGGCGAGGGGGAAGTCGTCCGCCGCGATTCCCCCGTGGCCGTGCCACGCGGCGGCGCCCTCCAAGGCGAGGGCGCCGATGGAGACGCCCAGGCTCAGGGAGAGCTGCTGGGCCACGCTGGCGAGACTCGTCGCCGCGCTCATCTCGCGCGATTCGAGGTCGGCATAGGCGATGGCGTTGACGCAGGTGAATTGCAGCGAGCGCACGCAGCCGCCGAGCAGCAGCACGCTGACGATGATCCAATGCGGCGTCTGCGCCGTGAACAGCCCGTTGGCGGCAAGGAAGGCGGAGGCGACCAGCGCGTTCGTCACCATCACCCGGCGGAAGCCGTGGGCGCGCAGGATGCGGGGGCCGACGATCTTGATGAGAAGCGCGCCGGCGGCCGCGGCGAAGGTGATCAGGCCCGAATGCAGCGGATCGAGGCCGAAGCCGATCTGCAGCATCAGCGGCAGCAGGAACGGGATCGCTCCGGTCCCGATCCGGAACAGGCTTCCGCCCGTCACCGCCGCGCGGAAGGTGTCGTGCCTGAGAAGGTCGAGCCGGAGGAGCGGGTGCTCGGTCCGCTTGGCGTGGCGCAGATAGAGCCCGACGAGGACGATCCCGCCGGCCATGCAGGCCCAGGACACGCCGTCCGGCAGGAGATGGCGCCCGGTCGAGGCGAAGCCGAGCATCAGGAGGGCGAGTCCGCCCCCCGAGAGCAGGAAGCCCGTCACATCCAGCGGCGGGCGGGTCTCCTCGCGGATATCGCCGAAATACAGGGTCGCCAGGACGATGCCGGCGAGCCCGATCGGGATGTTGATGAAGAAGATCCAGCGCCAGTCGGCGTAGGTGGTGATGAAGCCGCCGAGCGGCGGCCCGAGGATCGGGCCGATCAGCGCGGGAATCGTGAGGTAGGCCAGGGCCCCGACGAGTTCGGATTTCGGTACAGAGCGCAGGATCACGAGGCGGCCGACCGGCACCATCATCGCTCCCCCGATCCCCTGCACGAAGCGGGCGGCGACGAAGCCGGCGAGCGAATTCGCGGCGGCGCAGGCCAGCGAGCCCGCCATGAAGACGCAGAGCGCGGCGCGGAAGACGTTGCGGGCGCCGTAGCGGTCGGCGGCCCAGCCCGAGATGGGGATGAAGATTGCGAGGCTGACGAGATAGGCGGTCAGCGCCAGCTTGAGGGCAATCGGATCGACGCCGAGGCTCGCCGCGATTGCCGGCAGCGCCGTGGCGATCACCGTCGAGTCGGTGTTCTCCATGAACAGGGCGGTGGCGACGACGAGGGGAACGATCTGGGCGGGACGCATCGGCAGGAAGAAGCGTGCAACGCGCCGAAGGGTTGCGCCACGGGGAGCGGGGGCGCCCCATCGTTTCGGTGGGGCGGCGGGATCGACTACCGGAGTGTTGCGGGATGAAACAACGTGGCTGAACGGTCACAGACCCGCGAGATCCGCGCGCAGGGGCCTGCGAAATCCTTCCGGGACCGCCACCTTACCGCTAGGCTTCCGCCCGAAAAGCGGCGCTGTCCGGCCTCGGTCGGATCCGTACCCCGCGCGCCCGACGGCGCCGGCCTCCCATCCCGCGAAAGAGCCTGATGCCCCTGCGGTCGTATCCTCGTTCCGGCTTGTCCCGCCTCGCGCTCGCCGCGGCCCTGCTCGCCGGCCTCGCCGGCTGCGGCGACGTGGTTCTCACCGACGGCGGCTCCCTCTCGCGCCGCGACCAGTTCGTGACCAGCGACGCGGTCGCCTCCGAGTCGAAGCTGTTCATCGACCCGACCTTGCCGCAGACCGTGCGCACCGTGCGGATCGTGCCGACCGTGTTCACCGAAGCCGTCTCCGGCCCCGGCCTGACGCCGGCCGAGCGGCGCGTGATCGCCAACGCCGCCGACCGGGCGCTCTGCTACGACCTGTCGCTGCGCTACGACATCGTGTCCTCGGGGCGCGCCGACCTCACGGTGCGCTCGGCGATCACGCGGGTCGATGTCACCAACGTTCCGGGGGCGAGCGCGACCATCGGCGCCTCGGCGGCGATTTCCGTCGCCGCGCAGGTCGGCGTCGGATTCGCCAACACGATCGGCAAGGTGCCGGTGCCGCGGGTGCCGATCGGGCTGGGCAGCCTGACCATCGAGGCCGAGGCGCTCGACGCCCGCAACCGCCAGCGCGCGGCGATGATCTGGGCCGGCGCGGCCAATTCCTTCACCAACCAGGCCCGCTTCTCCGCGGCCGGCGACGCCTACGACCTCGCGGGCGAGTTCGGCCA
This sequence comes from Methylorubrum rhodesianum, assembly GCF_014199985.1. Classification (GTDB taxonomy): domain Bacteria; phylum Pseudomonadota; class Alphaproteobacteria; order Rhizobiales; family Beijerinckiaceae; genus Methylobacterium; species Methylobacterium rhodesianum. The sequence continues at coordinate 69,617 of NZ_JACHOS010000019.1, forward strand.
GGATTTCGGCTCCTACCTCGCCACCGGCAAGGACCCGTTCAAGGGCGAGCTGCAGCTCCCGACCTACGACCGCATCCGCATCACCACGCTGGGCGAGGCCCCGCTCGATCCCGACTGCGAGGCCTTCGGCCGCGCTCCGGGCGTGGACGGCATCATCGGCGACATGTTCGGTCTGCCGCCGGAATGGACCGATAAGGGACCCGGCATTTCCACGGCGCGCTGAGCCGCGGCCGCGTCCCCTCAAACCGGCCGGACATCCCCTCTCCGCGCCTGCGGGGAGAGGGAAAGCCGGTCGCCGCGCTCAAGCGGCCTCGAACAGCGGCACCTGTCGCATCTCCGGCACCAGCACCAGGCCCTTGTCGGTGATGCGGATCTGCGGGATCACCGAGAGCGGGATCAGGTTGAAGCCCATATAGGGGATGCTGCAGCCGGCCCGGTCCCAGGCCCGTTTCAGGGTTCTCACCTCCTCCGCGACCGCGCCGACGCGCTTGTCGGAGAGGAGCCCCGCCACCGGCAGCGGCACCATCGCGACGACCTGCCCCTCCTCGACGACGCAGACCCCGCCCTGACCGGCGGCGATGGCGTCGAGCGCCACCCGCATATCGGCCTCGTTCCGTCCGGCGACGATGAGGTTGTGCGAGTCGTGACCGACGCTGCTCGCCACCGCGCCGCGCTTCAGGCCGAAGGCGGAGAGCAGCCCGTGGGCGATCCCGCCGGAGCGGCCGTGCCGCTCGATCACCGCGACGTGGCAGAGATCATGCGCAGCGAGCGTCGCCGGCCAATCGGCGCCGGGTGTCAGCGCGACACGCTCATGACTCAGTTCGATCCCCGGCAGCGTCGTGCGGATCGCGTTGACCGTGCAGGGCCCGGCGGGCAGCGGCGGGATCAGGGCGGGGAGGGGATCGGGCAGGCGCACCGTGGCGTAGGCCGGCGCCGGGTAGCGGTAGGGACGGGCGAGGGCTTCCTCCAGCCGCGGCGTCGGCTTGCGGTCCGCCACCACCCGTTCGCCGCCGTACCACGTCGCCTGCGGCACGAGATCGTCGTTCAAGAGCACGAGGTCGGCCCGGCGCCCGCCGCCGAGGCCGCCGATCTCCCCGTCGAGGCCGTAGCGGGTGGCCCCGTGCAGCGAGCCCATGGCCCAGGCCGCGGGCTTCGGGATGCCGCGCGCCACCGCCTCGCGCACCACCCAGTCGAGGCCGAAGGCGAGCAGGTCGTCGGCGTCGCGGTCGTCGGTGCAGGCGCAGACGCGTTTCCAGGCGGCGCCGTACTCGGTCACCGTGCCGATCGCCTTGGGCAGCGAGTGCCAGGGAGTGGTCGGCGGGCCGCCGCGCAGGAAAATCCAGAGGCCGGCCTCCAGGAGGTCGTCGGCGATGTCGGCATCCACCGCCTCATGGGTGTCGGTGACGCCGCTCGCGGCATAGGCCGCCACGAAATCGCGGCCGTAGACGTGGCCCGAGACCGGGCGACCCCGCTCCAGGGCGGCGCGGAGGATGGCGTGCGCCCGTTCGTCCCCGGCAGCCACCGCGACGAAATCCATCTTCTCGCCGAGCCCGACCGCCTCGGGCCAAGCATCGAACAGCCCGGCGATCTTCTCCGCCGTCAGGTCGCCGCCCGCGGTCTCGAGCTCCGACGTGGTGGCGGGCACCGTGCTCGGCACGGTGAGGAAGATGTTGAGCGGCGCGGCGCGGGCATCCTCCAGCATCCACTCGACGCCGTTCACGTCGAGCACGTTGCCGATCTCGTGGCTGTCGCAGACGATCGTGGTGGTGCCGTTGATCAGCGCCGCCTCCGCATAGGCGCAGGCCGTGATCATGCTGCTCTCGATATGCAGATGCGGGTCGACCAGACCCGGCGCAATCAGGCCGCCGGCCGCGTCGTGGCGCGGGGCATGACCGCGATGCTGGCCCGCCGGCTTCACCGCGGCGATGCGCCCACCCGCGATCCAGATCTCGCGGTCGGGCAGGATGCGCTCGGAATAGGTGGAGAGCACCCGCGCGCCGGTGATGACGAGATCGGGCTCGGCCCGCCCGGCGGCGACCTCGGCGAGGCGACGCGTCATCTGGGCCAGGGGGGCGACGGCGAAACGGTTGAGGGGCTTGACGGTCATCGGGGCCTTCAGGCTTGCGCGGGCTCTCGAATGGAACGCGCAGCTATCGTGCCACGACCGGGCGGCGGCGGGCAGCCGCCCCGACCGATTTCGTCACGGCGAGCGGAGCGAGGCCATCGGAGGGCGCCGCCCAACCCTGGAAGGGCCGCGTCGCCGGATGGCTTCGCCTCACCCCGACGGAACGCGTCTTGAGGCTCAGCCCTCGTCGTCCGCCACGGGATCGGCCGACGGCCCGCGGAATCCGGTGGCCAGCACGTAGAGTTCGCTCGAATCCGCCCGGCTCGCCGCCGGCTTGACGTGGCGCACGACCGCGAAATCGCGCTTCAGGTCGGCCAGCAGGCTTCCCTCGGTGCCGCCCTGGAACACCTTGGCCAGGAAGGCGCCGCCCGGCGCCAGGATCTCTGCGGCGAAGGCGGCGGCGGATTCGGCCAAGCCGATGGTGCGAAGGTGGTCGGTCTTCTTGTGGCCGGTGGTGTTGGCGGCCATGTCGGACAGGACGAGGTCGGCCTTGCCGCCGAGAAGCTCGGTCAGGCGCTCGGGGGCGCTGTCGTCGAGGAAGTCGAGGGTGATGAAGGTGGCGCCCGCCATCGGCTCGACGTCGAGCAGGTCGATGCCGACGATGCGCCCGCTCTCGCCGACGATCTTCGCCGCCACCTGCGACCAGCCGCCCGGGGCGGCGCCGAGATCGACGATCCGCTGTCCGGGCTTCAGCAGCTTGAAGCGCTCGTCGATCTCGACGAGCTTGAACGCCGCGCGGGAGCGGTAGCCCTCGCGCTTGGCGCGGGCGACGTAGGGATCGTTGAGCTGGCGTTCCAGCCAGCGCTTCTGGGAGAGGGTGCGCCCGCGGCCGGTCTTCACCCGCTGCTTCAGGTCGCCGCGCAGGCCGCCCGTCCCGCCTCGCCGGTCGCTCATGATCTCGATTCCTTCACGGGTCCGTCCCTATCGCGGTCCGTCCGGCCCGTGAAGTGCGCGGGGCTTTTGTTCTCGCGTCGTCCTTTTCCGAAAGCCGGAGGCCATCGTTCGGGACGATGCTCAGCGGTAGCGGCCGCGGCGCCAGACGCCGTCTTCGCGCATCATGTTCATCAGGAGGCCCTCGCGCAGGCCGCGGTCGGCGATGCGCAGGCGGTCGGAGGGGAAGACCCGGCGGATCGCCTCCAGAATGGCGCAGCCGGCGAGCACGAGATCGGCCCGGTCGCGGCCGATGCAGGGATTGTCGGCGCGCTGTTCGAGGCGGGTGTCGAGCAGATCCTCGATGGCGTCGCCGACCTCGTCGTCGCTCATCCAGAGCCCGTCGACCCGGCGCCGCTCGTAGCGGGCGAGCCGCAGGTGCATGGCGGCGAGCGTGGTGACGGTGCCGGAGGTGCCGAGCAGGTGAAAGTAGGGCGCGGTGGCCGCCGCCGCCGCGCGGATCGCGAACGGGGAGATGAGGTCGCCGACCTCCTCCACCATGCCCTCGAAGGTGCGTCGGGTGACCTCGGTGCCGCCATGGCGCTCGGCCAGCGTCACCACGCCGACGGGCAGCGAATCCCAGGCGCGGATGCGCAGGGTCGGGTCGGTCGAGGGATTGGCCGCGGCACCGTCGAGCCACGCGATCTCGGTGGAGCCGCCGCCGATGTCGAAGATCACAACCGATTCCGCCCGCGGGTCGGCGAGCGCGGCGCATCCGGTGACCGCGAGATAGGCTTCGGTCTGCCGGTCGACGATCTCGAGATCGAGCCCGACCTCGGCGCGCACGCGGGCCACGAACTCGGCGCCGTTGACGGCGAGCCGGCAGGCCTCGGTGGCGATCACCTTGGAGCGGGCCACCGCGCGGGACTTCATCTTGCCCCGGCAGATGCGCAGGGCCTCCACCGTGCGCTCGATTGCCGCCTCGGTGAGGCGGTTCGAATTGCCCAGGCCCTCGCCGAGGCGGACGATGCGGGAGAAGGCGTCGATCACCCGGAAGCCGTTGGGCGTCGGCTCGGCGATCAGCAGGCGGCAATTGTTGGTGCCGAGATCCAGCGCGGCGTAGGCCTCGCGTCGCCCGTGACGGCCGGTCTCGTAGCGCGGGGGGTAGCTCTCGATCGGACGTCCGCCCGTGACCGTGCGGGATCCCTCCCGCGATGTGTGCGGGTCGGCGGTGGGGCGGGCCGACACGGCGGCGGCGCTCTCATCCCTCATCGACGCGACCGAACTTCCTGGCGATGCGGCCCGGCAAGGTGCCGGGCCGTCGTGTCACCAAGGCTACAGGCGTTGTTCAGGAACTGCAAAGGCTGGATGACGCGCCTAACACGATTTGCCGCACGGATTGTTTTGGGTTGAAAGGGATCAGCCCGGCTTCCGCTGCGGCTTCGACGCTCCTTCCAAGGATCCACCCACGGGTCCGCCCATCGATCCGCCCATCGATCCGCCCACCGCGTAGCTGCGGCCCTTCCACACCGCCCGGCCGGCACGCGCCGGGCGCAGCAGCACGTTCCACTGGATCGCCAGGGCCGTGCAGACGGTGAGCGGGTGGAGGGGGATCGTCGCCGCCGGCTCGGCCACCCGAAAGGTGATCGCCGCGCGGGTGGCGAGCGAGACGAGAGCGGCCGCGCCCGCCATCGCGACGGCGGTGCCGGCGCCGAACGCCAGCGCGGCGGCGAGGACGAGCCAGGGCAGGACATGGCCGCCGAACAGCAGAACCGTCCAAACGGGGAGCGCCGCGGGCGTCGCCATGCCCTCGTGCGCGTTCTTCGAGAAGCCGGCCCAGGACTGAGCGAAGTCGCGGTACATCCGGCAGGCGGCGAGCGCGTGGCCGGCGACGAGATCGGTGCGATAGCCGCGCTCGCGCAACAGCCGCGGCAGGCGCACGCCGTCGTGCAGCGAGGTGCGGATCGCGCCGTGACCGCCGGTGGCGGCGTAGGCCTCGCGGGCGATCAGGATCATCTGCCCGCAGGCGGCGCCGAGCGAGGTCCGGGGCGAGGCCCGCATCATGGCGATCGGCAGGTAGCCGAGCATCAGGAAGTCGATCATCGGCACGGTCAGGCGCTCGCCCAGCGTCCCCATCACCTGGCGCGGCACGCCGCTGACGAGATCGGCCCCGCTCTTGCCGGCGTGCGCGGCGAGCGCCGCCGCGCCATCCGGCGCCAGGGTCACGTCGGCATCGAGGAACAGCAGGCGCTCGCCCCGCGCCGCGCCGGCGAGCGCGGCGCAGGCGTGGTTCTTGCCGGTCCATCCCTCGGGCAGGGCGGGCACGGCGACGAGGCGTAGGCGCGGATCGGTCGCGGCGATGCGCGCGACGATCGCGGCGGTGTCGTCGGTCGAGTGATCGTCGCCGACCAGGACCTCGACCGGGACGCAGCGGCTCGCCAGCGCCGCCCGCACGGTGCCCTCGATCACCGCCGCCTCGTTGCGGGCGGGGATCAGGATCGAGACGAGGCCGTCGGTCGGCGTGGGCGCAGGGGTTCGCAGGATCGCGAGGTTGACCGCCGCCAGCCCCGCCGGGAGCAGGGCCAGCGCCAGGGCGACGAGGGCGAGGACGAGGAGCGCCAGCATCATCGCGATCGCATCTCCTCGGCATCGCCACTTCGGTGTCCGGGCTCGAAACGGCGGCCGGTCAGCGCCGCCGCGAGCCGGCGCCAGCCGTCATAGACGCCGCCGACGCCGCGCCGGCCCGCCAGCAGCGTCTCGAACCGTTCGGGCTCGCGGGCGACCACGTCGGCGGAGAGCCGGTCGAGGGTGGCGGTCAGCGCCGTCTCCAGCCGGGCGAGCCGCTCCGGGCGGGGCAGGGCCCGCAGCTCGGCGGCGGCGAGCGGGGCACCGAAGGCGAGGAAGGCCTCCGCGCCGCGCTCGTCCCAGAAGGCGTATTCCACGGCGAGCGGCAGGAAGGTCGCCTCGGGCGCGATCTCGGCGAGCCGGGCGACGCCGGGCTTCAGGCCGAGGGGCCGGGCGCGCACGTCGGCGAAGCGTCCCTGCGCGGTGATCCAGACCGCGCGGTTCGGCGCCCTCAGGATCGCGCGGGAGGCCGCGAGGAACTGCGCGGCGCCCCGGGCGCTGTCGAGATCGACCGGGAAGGCGCCCATCTTCCGGAAGATGCCGTACTTCTCCAGCATCGCGGCATCGAACGGCGCGAAGCTCTCGCGCTGCGGAAACAGGCGGTCGGCGGCGACGATCAGGATCGCCGCATCCCACCACGCCGGATGGTTGGAATAGATCACCAGCGCGCCCATGCCCGTCCCGTCGGCCGGAACGCCCCAGCGGGCGAGCCGCAGGGCGTTCAGGTGGCGCCGCACGAAGCGGTCGAAATAGGCAACCATGAACCGCCAGAGCCGCGGTGAGCGCTCGGGCGGCTTTGTCGACCGCATCATGGCGGGAGAAGCTCAGGCGCTCTTGCGCAGTTCCGGCTCCCGGCTTCCGCGCAGGTCCTGATCGAGGGCGTCGGCCGCGATCCAGCCCGACATCATCACCATCGGCATGCCCGGCCCCGGATGGGCGGCGCCGCCCGCGAGGTAGAGACCGCGCACTTCGCGGGAGCGGTTGCCGGGCTTGAACGCGCCCATCATCCGCCCGTGCGAGGCCAGCCCGTAGATCGCGCCGTTCAGGACCTTGTAGCGGTCGTGGATGTCCTGCGGGGTGAGGTGGCGCTCGACGACGATGCGCTCCTCGATGTCCGGCATCCCGCCGGTGCGCTTGAGCTTCTCCAGGATCGTCCGGCGATAGGCCGGGAACATCTTCGACCAATCGTGGTGCGGCCGCAGATAGGGCGTGTGGACGAGCACGTAGAGCGCCTCGCCGCCCTCCGGCGCCACGCTCGGATCGGTCGAGGAGGGGGCGGCGAGATAGGCGGTCGGGTCGGGGGCCGGCTCGCCCTTGCGGTAGATGAAGTCGAACTCCTCCTCCGGATCGCGGGAGAAGACGAAGTCGTGGTGGGCGAGGTGGTCGTAGCGCTTGTTCAGGCCGAGATAGAGCACCACGCCGGAGCAGGCCGGCTCGAAGTTCTTCTTCTCGTAGGCCTTGCCGACTTCGCCGCCGACGAGTTCGCGGTAGGTGCGCACCGAATCCATGTTGGAGATCACCGCGTCGTAGGCGCTGGTCCCGTCGCGGGTGCGCAGGCCGCGAAGCTGGCCGTCGGCGATGTCGAGGCCGAGCACCTCGTCGGCGGGCTTCAACGTGGCGCCAAGTTCGGTGGCGAGCCGCATCAGCCCCTCGGCCACCGCGCGGGTGCCGCCCATCGGGTACCAGACGCCTTCGGCCGTCTGCATGTGGGCGATGGCGCAGAGCACGGCGGGGGCGCCGTAGGGCGAGGAGCCGACATACTGCACGAAGTGGTCGAGCATCTGCGCGAGGCGGGCATCCTTGACCTTGCCGCGGATCGTGCTCGCGACGGTGGCGTGCATGCGCAGGGACAGGACGTCGCGCAGGGTGCCGGGATTCATGTTGGCGCGGAGGTCGATCGTGTCGAACAGGTCCTGCACCGCCTTCCAGAAGAAGAACCGCTCGGAGACGCCGTGCAGGTGCTCCGAGATGGCGATGAAGCGCTTGTAGCCGTCGCCGATGCCCTGGCCCGGCGCGAACCGGTCCATGGTGGCGGCCATGGCGTCGACATCCTCGATCAGGTCGATGCGGGAGCCGTCATCGAAGAAGCAGCGCCATTGCGGGTCGAGGCGGCGCAGATCCATGTAGTCGTGCACCGAGCGCCCGGCCTCGGCGAAGATGCGCTCCAGCACGCGGGGCACGGTGAGGATGGTCGGGCCCATATCGAAGCGGAAGCCGCCCTCGTGCAGCACCGCGGCCTTGCCGCCCATCCAGTCGTTCTTGTCGTAGACCGTGACGCGATGGCCGCGGGCCGCCGCCACGCAGACGGAGGCCAGCCCACCGAGACCGCTGCCGACGACCGCGACCGAACTACCCTGGCTCATTGAACACGCGTCTCCCGCGGGGCCGGACAAAGAAGACCCTCAAAGCGAAGCTAGATCCAGATGGGGAAGGGTCAACGTGCCACCCGGTCGCGCACCGGCCATTCCGCGCCGCGGGCTGTGGACAGAGACCCCGGGCAGGGAACTTCAGGAGAGAGACGTCAGGAAGTTGCCGATCTCCCGGCGGCGCTGCACGGCTTCGATCACGTCGTCCCCGATCCCGAGACGCCAGGCACGCCGGCAGCGGGCGGAACCGTCGTCCTCGGCCAGGGCCTCGACCTCGCCCGCATAGGCGTCGACCGCGGCGTGGTCGGCGGCAAGACCGGCGCCGACGACGTCGTCGGCGCTCAGCCGCAGCATCGCCGCGAGTTCGTCGAGATCGGTCTCCGGATGGTATTGCGTGCCCCGGAACAGCCCTCGACCGTAACGGATCTCGATCGCCTGCACGTCGAGAACGGCGTTGGCGGCGAGCACCCGCGCGCCGGGCGGGGCGCCGACCACCGCATCGAGATGGATCGCGGGCGCGTCCCAGGCGAGGCCGCGACCGGCCAGCAGCGGGTGCGCGGCGCCGTCTCCGGTCGGCGCGATGCGCCGGGCGAACCCGTATTCCGGCCCGCGCGGATTGGCCCCCACATCCCCGCCCGCAACCGCCGCAGCGACCTGCATGCCCCAGCACGAGCCGAACACCGGCAGGCCGGCCTCCAGCGCCGCGCGCATCAGGTCGAGCTGCCGCCGGACGGACGGCCCGTCCTCGGCGAGCCGCAGGGTGGAACCGGTGAGCACCATCCCGTCGAACGCGGCGAAGTCGGCTCCAGAGACCGCATCGGCATCGGCGGGATTGACCAGGGTGCAGACCGCCTCGGGCGCGAGGTCGGCCACCACGGCGGCGAAGGCCTGCGAGGTGGTCCGGCCGACGGCGTCCGCGCGCTTGGCGCGACCGTCGCGGTCGTTGCCGTCGGCGATCAAGAGGCGCAGCATCGCGTTGGTCATGAGGGTTCGCGCGGCTCGGGAAAGACAGGGCGGGGCCGCTGCCTCTGCCCGATCCGGGCCCGCGGGTCGCGGGCGCAGGTCGCCGCAGGGCGATCCGCCTCAGATTCGCCTGCGGCCCACCACGCCGACCGCCACCGCCAGCCCCGCCGCCGCCAACGCCGCCAGCACGCCCCAGGCTGGCAAGGCGGCGGAGACGCCCTCGCCCAAAGCCGTCTGATAGGCCTCGATCGCCCAGGCGTTCGGGGTCAGCCAGCCGGCCTGCTGCAGCCAGGGGGGCATCAGGAAGCGGGGCACCATGCTGCCGCCCACCGCCGAGAGCAGCAGCACGCCGAAGGTCGCGGCGAGATGCGCCTGCTGGCGGGTCGCCGAGAGGGCGCAGGCGGCGAGGGCGAGGCCGGCCGCCATGGCGGAGACGAGGAGCGAGGTGACGAGCCAGCCGATCCAGTGGCCGGAGACATCGACGCCGTGCAGCAGCGCGGCGGCGGCGAAGATGAGGCCGGCCTGGACCACGCCCTGCCCGAGCAGGAACAGGAATTTTCCCAGGACGATCACCGGCAGGCCGCCGGGGCCGGCGGCGAGGCGGTCGGCCAGGCCGCCCTCGCGCTCGTCCACCAGGGAGAGCGCCCCCTGCATCGCGGCAAAGAGCAGGAACACGGCGGCGATGGCGCCCGCGTAGTAGCTCACCCGCTCGTTGCCACGCCCGCTCGCGGTGGTGCGGGTCTCGACCAAGCGGGTGAAGGAGAACGGCTCCTTCTTCGCCCGCGGCTCGGCGAAGGCCTCGTCGAGGAAGGCGCGCTCGTCCGGGCCGATCTTGCCGGAGCGCTCCACGTCCGCGACGATGCGCGACAGCACCACGTCGGGCAGGGCGTCGTTGAGGGCGCGCTGGAGCTGGCCCAGCGCGATCGGCGTGGCGAGCGCCCGCGACGGGCTCTCGATCAGCAGAACCGGCTGGCCCGGCGCCGGATTCGCCGTCTCGGCGCCGCCCGGCGCCGCCAGATCTCCGCGCAGCACCAGGGCGACGTCGACCTCGCCGCGCCGCACCGCCCGAACCGCCGCAGCCTCGTCCGCCACGGCCAGGCGCTCGACGCGCAGGGACGGCTCGGCCTCGAGGGCGGTCACGAGGCGCTGCGTGGTGGCGGTGCCCGCGAGATCGGCGAGCCCGAGATGGATGCGGATGCGGTCCCCGATCGCGCCGGAAAAGATCGCGGCGAAGATCGCGAAGATGACGGTGGGCAGCACGAAGGCCATGGTCAGCGCCGCGCGGTCGCGCAGGAGCGAGAGCCACATCACCCGGAACGCCGCCGCGATCACGCCGCGCTCTCCAGGTCCGGGCGGTCGGCGAGGCCGTCGCGGTAGAGCGTCTCCAGGCCGGGGCGGCGCACGCGGATCTCGGCCACCGGCACGCCGGAGGCGCGCAGGGCGGCGAGCAGCGCCGCGCCGTCGAGCCCGCCCGCCGCGCCGTGGTCGGCGCGCCAGAACCGCGCGTCGCCGGGGAGCGGCGAGAAGCCGGAGCGTCGCAGGGCTGCCTCGGCGGCGGCATCGAGAGCGCCTTCCAGCACCGCCTCGTGCTCGGGCGGAGCGGCATCGAGCGGGCGCATCAGCGCGGCGAGCGAGCCCTCGAGCCGGATCCGGCCGTCCGCGAGGATCGCGACGCGGTCGGCAAGGCGCTCGGCCTCGGAAAAATCATGAGTGCTGATGACGAGGCCGGCACCGCCCGCGCGCAAACCCGCCAGCACCGCATGGATCGCCGCGCGTGCATCGAGATCGACGCCCTGGGTCGGCTCGTCGAGCAGGATCAGGTCGGGCTGGCTGAGGAGGCTCGCGGCGATGTTGACCCGGCGTTGGTAACCGCCCGAGAGCGTGGCCACGAGCCGCGCGGCCACCTCGGCGAGGGCGCAGCGTCCGACCGCGGCCGCGACGGCCTCGCGCCGCTCCGCCCGCCTCAGGCCGGCGAGCCGGGCGAACACGTCGAGGTTCTCCGCAACGGTGAGGCGGGGATAGAGCGCGATTTCCTGCGGCACGAAGCCGATCCGCTTCCGGGTCGCCCGGTCGGCGAAGGGGTCGCCGTCGAGGACGCGGACGCGACCGGCATCCGGCGCGAGCCGCCCGGCGAGCAGGCGGATCAGGCTGGTCTTGCCGGCCCCGTTCGGCCCGAGCAGCGCCAGCGTCGTCCCGCGCACGAGGGTGAGGTCGAGCCCGCGCAGGGCCGGACGGCCGCGATAGGCGAAGGCGGCCCCCTCGACGGCGGCGAGGAGCGGGGCCTCGTCGTGCATCACCCGCCCGTCAGCGCCGCGGCAGGGGACGGGCGAGGCGAACCCGCACCGCGGCGCCGGGCTCACGCAGGTCGAAGCTCGCGCTGGAGAAATCCGGCCGCGCCCGTCGTCCCACCGCGCCGGAAAAGCCGTAGGGCTCCAGCGGCAGGCCGAGCCCCGTCCGGTCGAGGCGGCCGTTGCCGTTCTCATCCTGGAAGGCGGCGACCGCCCAGACGCCCGCCGGCACGTCGGTGAAGACGAAGCGCTCGGCACCGCCGCGGGCCGGCACGCTCCGGCCGATGGGACAGGCGGCCTCGCTCAGCCCGCCCTGGCACAGGGTGACGTAGACCTCGCCGAACCCCGGATCGGCCCCTTCGACGACCACCTCCAGGCCCGCGGCCCGCGCCGGGCCCGCGAGGGCGGCCAGCACGGCAAGGCCCGGGAGAAAGGCGGCCCGCATCAGCTCGGGTCGCCCTGCGTGGCGAGCGGGGAGGTCGTCGGCAGGTCCGCCAGGATGGCCGGCGCCTGCTCCTTGGCGAGATCCTCGATCAGGAGCCGGGCCGAGATGCGCGCCCCCTCGTAGATCACGGGCAGGCCCGAGCCCGGATGCGTGCCGCCGCCAACGAGGTAGAGCCCCGGCCCGAAGCGGTTGTGCGGGCGGAACCACAGCATCTGCAGGAGATCGTGGGCGAGGTTGAAGGTCGCCCCCTCGTGCACGGCGAACTCGTCCTGCCAATCGCGGGGATCGATCACGCGCTCGTAGCGGATCCGGCTCTCGATGTCGGGAAGGCCCAGAAGCTTCAGGCGCTCCAGCACCAGCTTGCGGTAGCTGGGGCCGACCGCCGCCCAATCGATGCCCGCCTTCAGGTTCGGCACCGGCACCAGCACGTAGAGGGCGGTGTGGCCGGGGGGCGCCATGCCGCCATCGGTGAAACCCGCATGCTGCACGTAGATCGACGGCTGCATCGGCAGGGTGCCGCCGGTGATCTCGTTGATGTTGCGCTCGTATTCCTTGGCCAGCAGGATCGTGTGGTGGCCGAGGCTCTCGGGCATTTTGCCCTCGATGCCGAGGTAGAGCATGTAGGTCGAGCAGGAGAGGCGGGCCTTGGCGATCTTGGCGTCGCGCCAGCGCGGGCGCCGCTCCTCCGGCACGAGATCGCGGATCACCTTGGCGAAGTCGCCGTTCACGACCACCGCGTCCGCCTTCAGCGTCTCGCCGCCGACGACCACACCGCAGGCGCGCTTGCCCTCGAACAGCACCCGATCGACCGATTGGCCGAGGCGGATATCGACGCCCATGCGGCGGGCGAGCCCGGCCATCGCCTCCGAGACCGCGCCGCAGCCGCCGACCGGGTGATAGACCCCGTGCTCGTATTCGAGGAACGAGAGGATCGTGAACAGGCTCGGGCAGCGGAAAGGGCTCATCCCGAGATATTTGGTCTGGAACGAGAAGGCGAGGCGCACCCGCGGGTCGGCGAAGTAGCGCCTCAGATCCCGGTCCACGCTGCGGCCGGGATGGAGGTGGGGCAGGGCCGCCAGCATCGACGGACTCGCCATCGACAGGAAGTTGTCGAAGGGCTGCTCCAGCACCGGCTTGAAGTAGTTCAGCTTGGCCCGGTTCTCTTCGAAGAACTTTTCCACGTTCTCCGCGTCGGCGGGGGCGATCCGGGCGATCTCGGCCTTGAGCCGCGGCACGTCGCCGGTGGCCTGGATCTGGCCCGAGATCCCCCCCTCGCCCTCGAAGACGAGGTTGTATTGCGGATCGAGCCGCTCCAGCCGGACGTGGTCCTCCAGGCGCTCGCCGCAGGATTCGAAGATGTCGGCGAGGATCTGCGGGTAGAGGAAGAAGGTCGGGCCGATGTCGAAGCGGTAGCCGCCCGGCGCCTCGACGGTCTTGGTGCGACCGCCGACCGCCGTATCACGCTCGATGACGGTGACGTGCAGACCGGCCTTGGCCAGGAGCAGTGCAGTGGCGAGCCCTCCGGGGCCGGCCCCGACGACGACGACGCGGCGGCCCGACAGGGTACGCAAACCTTCCCGCGACTGCAGCAACGCTCTGGGACTCCCGACCTGAAATTGTGCGGCCAATCTTGGCCGGACTCGCGCCAGGGGCAAGGGGCGCGGATTGTCGCGTGCGGCCGCCCTCAACAGGTTCCAGTCTTGTATCCCCGACACCGCCCGATCAACCTGAGGCAGCGTCGTGCGGGATCGCACCCCTTGTCCCTCAGGGGCGACCGCGCCGCCGCAGCGGAAGCACGGCGGCCGCGCCGATCTGCGGACCGGTCTCGGCGTCGAGATCGGGCACGGCGATGATCGGCGCACCGCGCAGATCCCGGCGCATGACGATGGCGCCGCGCTCTTCGAGATAGCCGAGCATGCGCCGGGCACGGCCCGCCGAGGAGGTGCCGTAGGCCTCCGCCAGCGCCGCGTCGGAGGGGCAGGGCGATCCTTCGAGCGCCGTGCGGGCGATGAGCAGGAACAGCCCGGCGAGATCCTCGGGCAGACCGGCGGCGATCTCCTGCGCCCGCTCCCAGCCCGGCCCCTCGGCGGTGGCGCCCTGGACGCCGGCCCGCGCCACGGCGAGGCGGCGCTTGAACTCGGGCAGGCCCATCGCCTCGCCGCCGATCCGGCGGATGCGGCAGCGGACGGTGAAATCCTGATAGAGGGTGGCGGGCGTGCAGGCGGCGGCATCCGAATCCGCCAGCACCGAGGCGAGGATCTCGGCCATGGCCGCCTCGCGCTCGGCCGGGTCCATCGGCTCCTCCTCCGGCAGATCCTCGCGCACCGGCGGGCGGTAATTGGCGAGCTGGACCAGAACGTCCGGCCCCGGCGCCCGCACCGGCTTCGGCCGGGGGGTGGGGAGCGGCCGCGCCTCCTCCTCGGGAGAGGCGGTAAGGATGAGGGCGCGGGCCTCCTCGCCCATGGTCGGCAGGGGCAAGAGGGCCGGGGCGGCGTTGCGGCTCTCCGTCACCGTCGGGCCGATGGCGATCGGCAGCGGACGCTTCGAGATCGCGGGCCCGAGACCGACGAAATGGCCGCGGGCGAGATCGCGAAAGGTCTCGGCCTGGCGGCGGTCGAGGCCGAGCAGGTCGGCGGCGCGGGCCATGTCGATGTCGAGGAAGGTGCGGCCCATCAGGAAGTTCGAGGCTTCCGCCGCGACGTTCTTGGCGAGCTTGGCCAGGCGCTGCGTGGCGATGATGCCGGCGAGCCCGCGCTTGCGGCCGCGGCACATCAGGTTGGTCATGGCCCCGAGCGACAGGCGGCGGGCCTCGTCGGACACCTCGCCCGCGGCAGCGGGTGCGAAGAGCTGCGCCTCGTCCACCACCACCAGCATCGGGTACCAGAGGGAGCGGTCGGCATCGAACAGCCCGCCGAGGAAGGCGGCGGCCGCGCGCATCTGATCCTCGGCGTCGAGCCCTTCGAGAGAGAGCACGACGGAAACGCGGTGCTCGCGCACGCGGGCGGCGATGCGCAGCAGCTCGGCCTCGTTGCCGTCCGCCTCGACCACGACGTGGCCGTAGCGCTCGGCGAGCGTGACGAAATCGCCCTCGGGATCGATGATCGCCTGCTGCACGAGGCCGGCGCTCTGCTCCAGCAGGCGGCGCAGCAGGTGCGACTTGCCCGAGCCGGAATTGCCCTGGACGAGCAGGCGTGTCGCCAGCAGCTCGGTGAGGTCCATCGTCCCGGGCCTGTCGCCGGCCCGCCCCAGATCGATCTCGTAGCCCATCCCGCTCCCCGCTGGCGCCCGAGCATTCTAACATGCGCGGACCGGCCGGGGTCCGCGAGGGCGCAAGCCGTCCACAGGCGGGAGGCCGCAGCCGCTGCTTGAGGAAGCGGCTTCAGCCGGCGAGCCGCCGTCCGGCCAGATGATGCAGCGCGATCGCCCCGGCCGTCGCGACGTTGAGCGAGTCGAAGCCCGGCGCCATGGCGATCCGCAGGCGGCGGGCCCGCGCCATCAGCGCCTCCGGCAGGCCGGGCCCCTCGGTGCCGAGCAGGAGCAGCGCGCGGGCCGGCGGCTCCAACCGGTCGAGTGTCTCGCAGCCACCGGGGGTCAGCGCCAGCGGTGTCAGGGCGTGGCGCTCAGCGAGATTTAAGAGCGCCGCCCCGCTCGCAGCGCGGGCGAAGGGCACGGTCAGTGCCGCGCCGGCCGAGACGCGGATCGCCTTGCGGTAGAGCGGATCGCAGGTCTCGGCATCGAGCCAGACGGCGTCGGCACCGAAGGCGGCGGCGTTGCGAAACAAGCCGCCGACATTGTCGTGGTTGGTCAGCCCGACGAGCCCGACGACGAGCGCCGGTGCGGGCGCGGGCGGGATCAGCTCCTCCGGCGCGGGCTCGGCGCCGCGCAGGCCCACCGCCAGCACGCCGCGATGGATCGGGAAGCCCGCCACCGCGCTCATCACATTCTTGCCGGCGAGGTAGACCGGCGGCCCGTCCCCGCTCAGCAAATCCGAAAAGCCCGGCAAGCGCTCGGGCGCCAGCAGCACCGATTCCGCGGCGAAGCGGGCGCGGTCCGAGAACAGCAGCCGCAGGGTCACCTCACCCTCGACGATGAAGCGGCCCTGCCGGCCCACGAGGTCGCGCTCGCGTACGAACCGGTAGGCGGTGAGCCGCGGATCGTCCGGATCTTCGATGGCGATCGGTTCGGACAAGGGGTCTTCCCTGCTATCGCATCGTCCTTTTCCGAAAGCCGGCGGCCACCTTTCGGGACGATGCTGAGTGTCTCTCACGAAACTCTCGCTGCACCGCCGTGCCCGGAAGGGAAGACGACGGGTGATCGGGAGTTTTGTGAGGCACTCTTAGGCGCGTCCGCCGCCCATGCGCATGGCGAGCGGGTCGGCCTCTTCCTTCTTCGGCACCTTCACCAGGGCCTCGCCGTCGAGCACCACCTCGTCGCCGACGGAGCAGGTGCAGGCCAGCCGGGCGCGGCGGCGCTCGGGAATCAGCTCGGCCACCTCGACCTTCACCTCGACGATATCGCCGATGCGCACGGGGGCACGGAAGTTCAGGGTTTGCGAGATGTAGACCGCGCCCGGGCCCGGCAGGCGGGTGCCGAGCACCGCCGAGATCAGGCCGGCGGTGTAGAGGCCGTGGGCGATGCGGGTGCCGAAGGGCGTGCGCGCGGCGAAATGCTCGGAGAGGTGGATCGGGTTGCGGTCGCCGGTGATCTCGGCAAAGCCGACCACGTCGGAGGAGGAGATCTCCTTCCTCAGGATCTCGGTGAGCCCGACTTCGAGATCCTCGAAATAGAGCACGCGCAGTTCGGGCAACATTCTCAAGGCCTCCCCGGTCCGGACCGCCGCTCGGAAGGCGGCTTGGCTATCCTTTGGCAGTCCTTTCGCCTTGCACAGCCGCGCGCGCAAATCCAGACGGACAATAGGCGCAAAAGCGGCTTCGAGCGGGAAGGCCCTCGACAGGGCCCGGCGCCTCGGGCAATCACCGGCCCGCTCCGCTCCACCCCCGGGAATCCATCGGTGCCTCGTCTGCCGCCTTCGCCGGGCCTGCGCCCGGTCGTCGCCCGCGTGGCGGCGCTGAACCTCGGCTATTTCGGCGTCGAGATCGCGGTGGCGCTCGCCATCGGCTCGGTGGCGCTCATCGCCGACAGCCTCGACTTCCTCGAGGACGCCGCGATCAACCTTCTGATCTTCGCAGGCCTCGGCTGGAGCGTGCGCAACCGGGCCCGGCTCGGGACGCTCCTCGCCGGCATCCTGCTGGTGCCGGGCCTCGCCACGGCGTACGCCGCCTACGAGAAGTTTTCGGACTTCACCGCGCCGGCCCCCGTCCCGCTGACGCTGACCGGCCTCGGCGCGCTCCTCGTCAACCTCGCCTGCGCCCTGATGCTCGCTCGCCACCGCGACGGCCACGGCAGCCTGACCCGGGCGGCCTATTTCTCCGCCCGCAACGACGTCGCCGCCAACCTCGCCATCATCGCCGCCGGCCTCGTCACCGCCCTGACGCTCTCACCCTGGCCGGACCTCGTGGTGGCGGCAGGCATCGCCGTCCTCAACGCCGATTCCGCCTTCGACGTGCTCAAGGCCGCCCGCCGCGAATGGCGCGCCGCGGCCGAGGACGCCGCATCGCAGGCCCGCGCCTGACCCTTCCCCTCGTCTTCGAACCCGCGGATTCCGTGCTGCGCCTCTTTCCTCTCTCCGATCTGCATCTCGAACGGCGCCGGCCGGAGATGATCCCACCGCCGGCCGCGCCCTTCGACGTGCTCGTCTGCGCCGGCGACCTGCACGAGGGCCATCCCGAGGCCGGGCTCGCCACGGTGCTCGCGCTGGCAGGCGGGCGGCCGGTGGTGCTGGTGCCGGGCAACCACGAGCATTACGCCCCGACCGGCGATCCGCGCACCGCGCCCGAACTCCTCGCCGCCCTTGAGCGCGAGGTCGCCCGGCTGAACGGGTCGGGGCACCGCATTCACCTGCTCCAGGGCGGCCAAGCCGTGGTGATCGGCGGCGTCCGCTTCGTCGGCACGACGCTATGGAGCGACTGGTCGCTCGCCGGGCGCTGGCTCACCGACGACACGCCCGACCGGCCCGACGACCCGGTCGGTTACGCCGCCGCGCGGATGACCGATCCCGTCACCGGCTCGCGGGAATATCGCGGCTCGATCCGTCGCGCCGACCGCGCGGCCTGGTCGCCGGCGGACGCGATGGCGGCCCATGCCCGCGAGAAGGCCGCATTGCTCGAAGCCCTGGCCCGGCCGCATGACGGGCCGACGGTCGCCGTCACGCACCATCCGCCGAGCCCGCTCGCCGCCGACGCGTTCCGCGACGCTCCCGGCGTGCCGTGGTGGGTGCCAGCCTTCTACGCCACCACAATCCTCGACGATCTCCCCGACGCGGACCGCCCCGATCTCTGGATCTCCGGGCACTTCCATGCCGGGCACGACCTGCGGATCGGGCGCACCCGTTGGCTCGCCAACCCCGTGGAAGGAAAGACCTTTCGCAGCGATCTGATCGCGACGCTGGGCTGACGGTCCCACCGGCGCGACCCGGTGACGACATCGTGCGTAGCCTTCCGGCCGCTCCATGCGGATAGAATGGACGAAAATTCCGGGAGATTCGCCGTGAACGCCTTCATCGCCGTCGTGCTCGTCTGCGCCAACGGCATCCCGCAGCAGGACTGCACCGACGACCGGGCGAGCGAGGTGCGCAAGGTCCGCGTCGCGAATGAACTCGGCTGCACCAGCGGCTGGCAGGAGATCATCGCCCGCACCGACCTGCGCGACGAGGTCGGCAAGACGAGCTACCTCAAGACCGAGTGCCGCCGGGTGAAGGAGCGCGAATAGCACGCGAATAGAACCAGAGCGAAGCGTCTCCGGCGTCGCCTCCGCGCCGGAATCTGCTATTCAGGCGCGGCCGACCCCTGAAATTCGCTCGGGCGAACGGGGCCGGCGCAGATTTTCGCCGATCGTCGAGAGACTGATGCGCCTGAAGTCCGGACTTGCCGCCCTGCATTGGCCCACACTGGGCCTGCTGGCCGCCCTGTCCGTCGCCGGGCCGGCCCTCGCCGCCGCGCCGCCGGCCCAGCCGACGGAGGGACCGGGGGGCGTCGGCGACAAGTCCGCCACCATCACCAAGCGCGCGGTCGGCAAGGCCAGCGCGGCGACCTACGCCTTCTACAAGGCGGGTCCGGCGCCCGACGGTGGACGTCCGGTCGCGGTGCTGCTGCACGCCTGGGGCGCCCCGAACCCGCAGGCCTACGGAGCCTGGATCGACCACCTCGCGCGCCACGGCTGGCTCGTGCTCTACCCGCGCTTCCAGGAGGTGAACCGCACCCGGCCGTCCGACGCCCCGGCCATCGCCGCCCGCCTGCTGAAATCCGCGCTCGCCGAGCTCGCGAACGACGCCGATGCGCGGCCGGATACCGGTCGCCTCGCCCTGATCGGGCATCTCGCCGGCGCGCCGCTCGCCGCCCATCTCGCTGCGGAGGCCGAGAAGGAGGGCCTGCCGGCGCCGAAACTCGTCTACGTCGTGATGCCCGGCGGCATCGCCCGGGATGCCAAGTCCCGCGGCATCCCGCTCGGCGACCTCGACGGCATGTCCCCCAAGACCCTGCTGGTGACGGTGATCGGCGACCGCGACGCGCGCGCCGCCGACGCCGCTGCCCGCCGCATCCTGCGCGACGCCCATTCCGTGCCGCCGGAGCGCAAGCTGTTCGTGCGCGCGCTCTCCGACGACCACGGCTTCCCGGCGCTCACCGCGACGCTCGCCTCGCCCGCCGGGCTCGACGCGGCCTATGACAGCGGGGCGATCAAGCTGCCGCCGGACCCGCCCGGCGAGAAGCCGCCGCCCTTCCGCTGGTCGGCCGACATGGCGCTCTCGGGCGAGCAGACCACGCTGGTCTCGCAGATCAACAACGCCCGCGCCGACAGCCTCGATTTCCTCGCCTACTGGCGCACCTTCGACATGGCCGCCGCCGCCGCCTTCGCCGGCAAGGACGCCCAGAGCCTGAAGAACGACCCCGCCTTCAGCGACATGCGCCGCTGGGGCGATGGCTGGCCGGTGAAGCGCCTCGGCGTCGAGACGCCGAAGCTGCCGGCGTCGCCCGCCGCCGTGCAGCGCTGACCCTTCGCCTCATCCACAACCGCAGAGGATTCCTTGACGCCGATGAAGCTGTTCCACTCGCACAGCTCGCCCTTCGTGCGGAAGGTGATGGTCGTTGCCCACGAACTCGGCCTCGCCGAGCGGCTGGAGCTGCTCCCGAGCGCCGTCCACCCGGTCAAGCGCGACCGCTCGGTGCTGGCGCAGCACCCGCTCGCCCAGGTGCCGACCCTGATTCTCGAGACCGGCGAGAGCCTCGCCGACAGCCGGGTGATCTGCGAGTATCTCGATGCCGAGGCCGGCGGTCGCCTCTTCCCGGGGCAGGGGCCGGCGCGCTGGCGGGCGCTCAACGAGCAATCCACCGCCGACGGCGTGCTCGATGCCGCCCTGCTGATCCGCTACGAGCTGACGGCGCGACCCGAATCCGAGCGCTCGGCCGCCTGGATCGAGGGGCAGACCGCCAAGATCGAGAGCGCGCTGGCGTGGTTCGAGGAGCAGGCGGAGGCATTCGGCGAGCGGGTCGATATCGGCACCATCGCGCTTGCCTGCGCGCTGGGTTACCTCGACCTGCGCTTCTCCGATATCGCGTGGCGCGACGACGCTCCGCGGCTCGCGGCGTGGTTCGCCCGGTTCGGGGAGCGACCGGCCATGGTGGCGACGCGCCCGCCCGCCGCTTAGCCTTTCGGGGGCCTTCCGGCTGGCTCGGCCCTTGCTAAGCTTGGGCGGCCCCGACCGGGAGGCCACCATGCCCGATTTCGTCGCCGCCGCGCTCGCATCCGCCGTTTTCTGCCTCGGGGTGATCGCGCTCAATGCGCTGACCCGCCTCGCGCTCCAGGCCCATCTGGCGCCGGACGGCCTCGCCGAGAACGGGTTCCTGCAATACGGCGGCGCGCTGCTGCTCGCCGGGACGACCTATCGGCGGGCGACGCGGGTGCCGCAGCGGTTCGCCGCCGAGTGACGCGTCTCCGGCGCGAGAAAGGCTTGCGTTTCAGCGCCTTGCTCTGAACGGCTGAGCAACGGGATGACTTCGGCCTCGCCGCGCGATGACGGCCTGGATGGCCGTCTCCGTCCTCACAGGAGCGATCGTGGCCGGGCAGAAAAAAGCCTGCCGCGAGGCGTTCGCGGCAGGCTCCGGATCGGTGAAGGGCCTCGCCCCGCGGGCGAGGCCGCCCCTCAGAAATACGACTTCAGCACGCCGCGGCGGCGCACGTCGAGGGTGGCGCAGTGGAACGAGCCGCCGAACGGGCCGTAGGACAGGAACGGCGCCGGGATCGGATCGAAGCCCCAATCCTTCAGGGCCTTGATCAGGGTCGGCTGGCTGGCATCGACGACGATCTTCTTCTCATCGATGGCGAGCACGTTGATCGAGGTCCACGGCGAGCACATCGAGATCTTACTCATGAAGCCCGAGACGGGGTCGGGGCGCGGGGCGATCAGCACGTCCCACTTCTTGAGCACCGCCGGGAGCTTCTCGACGTCGATGTAGTCGGGGTTGACCAGCACCTTGCCCGGCGCGAGCGGCATGAACGACGAATCGATGTGCATCGGCTGCGGGCAGCGGCTCTCGATCTCGTGGATGCGGAAGCCGGGGCCGAGGTGGCGGCGCAGCCACTCGATGCCCATCAGGTTCGTCACGTTCGAGCGGGTCACGAACAGGTCGCGGCCGCAGCGCACGAAGTCGGCGGCGTCGAAGACCGGCTCGAACTCGTTGACCGTGAACTGCATCGGCTCGCCGGCCTTCAGGTTCGGCACCCGATAGTCGTAGTTGTAGAGGTCGTCGGTGAGCTGCGGGCGCGGCGCGGAGGTCCACCGCGCGCCGGCGCGGAAATATTCCTTGAACAGCGAGCGGTAGGCGTCGCCCTCGAAGTAGCGCGAGCGCCAGCACATCGGGCTCTCGATGATCTCGTCGCCGATCACGAGGTACGGGTCGCGCGGGCAGGCGACGCAGAAGCCGCGCGAGGTCCAGCGCGGTGCCTTGAACTTCTTCGAGAAGTCGACCGAATCGGGGCGGCGGACCTTCACGCCTTCGCCGGCCAGGATCGAGATGAAGTTGTCGAGCTCGGCCTGGGCGAGCTTCTTCATGAACTTCGGATACTTCCAGCCGGACGCGAAGCGATAGAACGGCTGGGCTGCCCGCGGCAGGTTGAAGATCACGGTCAGGTGATGGGTCGGGATCGTGGCGCCATCGAGGGAGCCGACGATCACCTCCTCCAGCGGATCCCACTCGTTCCAGGCCATCACCGGGCTGTGGGGGGCGGGCGAACGGCCTTCCACCTCGTGGCGGCTCTCGTAGCCCTGCGAAAATCCGTTCGCCGAGGCGTCGTCGATCAGGGCGGAATCCGCCGTGATCTGCGGCTCGCGATCCATTTGAGGCTCCCTAGAAGCGGCATCGCGCGACAATCGTCGCCAGCGTCCACCGCGGGCGCCGCTTTGCTCCCCGGTGTGTCAATCGGGTGATAGACACGGCAGGGCAAAGCTGCAACCTGCCGGTACGCTTCCCGCCACCGGCTAAGCTTCGATGGTCGCTTCGGGTGGGATTTCGACAACACAAGCCTTCGCGATCATTCGAAAGAGGCTGATGAAGCGTCTCACAACACTGGCATCGATCGTTGGATTGGGCACGGCGCTCGCGCTGTTCCTGTCCTCCGGCGTGTCCGATGTCACGGCCGCGGTCGTGAGCGCGGGCTGGGGGACGCTCGCCGTCGTGCTCGCCCGCTTCGCGGCGGTCGCGTGGGCCGGCCTCGGCTGGCACGCGGTGTTCCCCCGGGGCGCCGGGCCGACCCTGCGCGACTGCATCTCGCTGCGCTTCGTGCGCGAGGGCATCAACACGCTGCTGCCGGTGGCGCAGGTCGGCGGCGACCTCATCGGCGCGCGCCTGCTCACCCGCCGCGGCACGCCGGGCGGCATGGCCGGCGCCAGCATGTTCGTCGACCTGATGACCCAGGCGGTGACGCAGCTCGTCTTCACCGTCGTCGGGCTCCTCCTCCTGATGCAGATCACCGGCGACGGGCCGCTGGTCCGCACGGTCTCGGGCGGCGTGCTGATCGCCATTCCGGCGCTCGCCGCCTTCTACGTCATCCAGCGCCGCAGCGGTCACCGTCTGATCGAGGCGGCGCTCAGCCGCTTCGCCGCCGGCCGCGAGTGGCGGGCGCTCGGCGCGATCGACGTGCTGTACGAGAACCTGCGCCGGCTCTACGGCAACCGGGCCCGCGTCGGCGCGGCGCTGCTGATCCATCTCGCCGGCTGGGTCGCCGGCACGGTCGAGGTGTGGGTCGCCCTCAACGCCATGGGCTACTCGATCAGCTTCCTCGACGCCCTGGTGATCGAGAGCCTCGCCCAGGCCGTGCGCGGCGCCGCCTTCGTCGTGCCCGGCGCCATCGGCGCCCAGGAGGGCGGCCTGATCGCGCTCGGCGCCCTGTTCGGCATCCCTGCTGAGGCCGCGCTCGCCCTGTCGCTGGTCAAGCGCGTCGCCGACCTCGCCGTCGGCCTGCCGAGCCTCGCCCTTTGGAACCTGATGGAGCGGAAGGCTTCGGCCTCTCCCGAGCCCGACGGCGCCGAGGCGGTGCGCGAGGGACTCGGCGCGATCCGGGCCCGGCTCGGCCGCCGCCTCGGGCCCGCCCCGCGCGCTCCGGCCTACGGCTTTCCCGCGTCCCGCCCCTCGGCCCCCCTCTCCTCCGACAACGAAGCTGGAGCGCTCCAGAAGTGCGCCTGAACCGCCGCACCCTCCTCGCCGCAGCGCTCGCCACGGTCGCCGCCTCGGGAACGCCGCAGATCGTCCGCGCCGCCGAGGATCCGGCGGTCGAGCCGATCCGGCGGCTCTACGCCAAGTTCGAGGAAGCGCTGAAGAACGGCGCGGGCGACCTCAAGAGCCGGCTGGCGATCGTCGGCGACACCCTCGCCGCGACCTTCGACACGCCGGCCATGGTGCGCACCGCCGTCGGCCCGAAGTGGAAGACCTTCAAGCCCGAGCAGCAGGAGGCGCTGACGGAAACCTTCGGTCGGTACTTCGTCACGCTCTACGCCAACCGCCTCTCGCAGGCGGCGGGCGGCAAGTTCGACATCAAGCCGCAGAGCGAGGAGCGCGGCCCCAACCGCGTCGTCTCCACCCGCGTCTCGAACAAGGACGGCGACGAATCGGATGTCGATTACGTCGTCAACGCGAGCAACCGGGTGCAGGACGTCCTGCTCAACGGCAATGTCAGCGAGGTCGCCTCAATGCGGGCGAGCTTCGCCGATCCACTCAAGGGTGGTGCCGACGGCCTGTTGAAATTCATGCGCGACCGCACCGACGGAATGCTCGCCGCCAAAGTCTCGCCCCGAGAGTAGGGGCTTAGAAGCGATCCCTCCTGCCGAAGCGCCTTCCCGATTCGGCAGCAACGAGTCCCTCAGGACGAAGAGGCCCGGAGCCGGCCGCGACCCGGTCGGGTCGGCATCCGGGCCTCGATCCATCCCGAACGCCGCCCGCGGCCCCGACCCCAGACAGCAGCGAGCAACGCCGCGCCATGGACCTGAACGAGCTGCCGGCCTGGATCGCGCCCCTGCTTCTGCTGATGGCGCTCGCCGGTTGCGTCTACGCCCTGCTCGCCGCCTGCCTGGTCGGCCGCTTCGCCGCCCGACCGTCACCCGCTCTGGCACAGGACGCGCCGCGGCCGAGCGTGACGATCCTCAAGCCGCTCTGCGGCCTCGAGCCGGACCTGTTCGAGAACCTCGAGAGCTTCTGCCGCCAGACTTACGCCGGCCCGCTGCAGGTCGTGTTCGGCGTCCAGAACGCCGCCGACCCGGCGCTCAGTGTGGTGCAGCGCCTGCGCGAGGCCCATCCGCGCCTTCGGATCGACCTCGTGGTGGATGCGAGCCAACACGGCTCGAACCGCAAGGTCTCCAACCTCATCAACATGTCGGAGCGGATCGCCCACGAAGTCGTGGTGCTGGCCGACAGCGACATGTCGGTGAAGCCGGACTATCTGGAGCGCGTCGTCGCCGCCCTGTCGCAGCCGAACGTCGCCGGGGTGACCTGCCTCTACCACGGCGTGCCGGGTGAGCGCGGCCTCTGCGCCCAGCTCGCGGCGCTCGCCATCGACGTGCAGTTCGTGCCCAACGTCATCCTCGGCACCACCTTCGATCTGGCCCGGCCCTGCTTCGGCTCGACCATCGCGATGACGGCCGAGTCGCTCGCCCGCATCGGCGGCTTCCGCGCCTTCAAGGACGATCTCGCCGACGACTACGCCATCGGCGAGGCCCTGCGCGCCGAGGGCGGCACGGTGGCGATCCCCGCCCTCACCATCGGGCATGCCTGCGTCGATACCGAGCTGTCCGGCCTGTGGCGGCACGAGCTGCGCTGGAACCGCACCATCCGCAACGTCGATCCCAAGGGCTATGCCGGCTCGGTCGTCACCCACGCCTTCCCGCTGGCCCTGCTGGCCGCGCTGATGCCCGGTGCCGGCTCCGGCGCGCTGGCCGTCGCCGCCCTGGCGCTCGCCTGCCGCATCCTGCTGTGCCTTCGCATCGAGCGGGCCTTCGGGCTCGCCCCCCACGCCTACTGGCTGTTGCCGATTCGTGACATGCTGTCCTTCATCAACTTCACCTGGAGCTTCGTCTCGGGTGCGGTGACATGGAAAGGTCACGATTACCGTGTGGTTGCGGACGGTACGCTGATTCCGGAGCACGGCCTCGGTCGCGAGTCGCGCGCCACCTCGGTCTGAACTCTCAAAACCTCACATGAATACTGTCCCGAGCCTTGAGGCCTTGAACCCCATGCGCACGCTCTTCCTGCAGGCCCCCACCTTCGACGGCTTCGACGGCGGCGCCGGCTCGCGCTACCAGGCCAAGCGCGAGATCAAGTCGTTCTGGTATCCGACCTGGCTGGCCCAGCCGGCGGCGCTGGTGCCGAACTCGAAGCTGATCGACGCGCCGCCCCACAACATCAAGCTCGACGAGATCGTGGCCCAGGCCAACGACTTCGACCTCGTGGTGCTCCACACCTCGGTCCCGTCCTTCAAGTCCGACGTGAAGACCGTCGAGGCCCTCAAGGCCGCCAACCCCCGCCTGATCGCCGGCCTGATCGGCGCCAAGGTCGCCGTGGACGCCGCCGGCGCCATGGCCCAGGCCCCCTGCATCGATTTCTGCGCCCGCAACGAGTTCGACTTCACCGTCAAGGAAGTCGCCGAGGGCGTGCCGATGTCGGAGATCAAGGGTCTGTCCTATCGTGACGCCAACGGCGTCGTGGTCCACAACGAGGACCGCGAGATCATGACGGACATGGACCAGCTGCCCTTCGTCACGAGCGTGTACAAGCGCGATCTCGAGATGGAGAAGTACTTCATCGGGTACCTGAAGCACCCCTACATCTCTTTCTATTCCGGCCGCGGCTGCAAGAGCCGCTGCACCTTCTGCCTGTGGCCGCAGACCGTCGGCGGGCATACCTACCGCACCCGTTCGGTCGCCCACGTGATCGAAGAGATCAAGTACTGCATGAAGGAATTCCCTCAGACGAAGGAATTCTTCTTCGACGACGACACCTTCACCGACAACCTGCCCCGCGCCGAAGAGATCGCCCGCGAACTCGGCAGGCTCGGCGTGACGTGGTCGTGCAACGCCAAGGCCAACGTGCCCCGCGAGACCCTTAAAGTCCTCAAGGAGAACGGCCTGCGCCTTCTGCTGGTCGGCTACGAGTCCGGCAACCAGAAGATCCTCAACAACATCAAGAAGGGCATGCGCGTCGAAGTCGCGGAAAAATTCACCAAGGACTGCCACGACCTCGGCATCGCCATCCACGGCACCTTCATCGTCGGCCTGCCCGGCGAGACCAAGGAGACGATCCAGGAGACGATCGCGTTTGCCAAGCGCATCAACCCGCACACGATCCAGGTCTCGCTGGCCGCGCCCTATCCGGGCACCTTCCTCTACAAGCAGGCGGTGGAGAACGGCTGGCTCGACGTCGAGAACGCCGAGCTCGTCGACGAGAACGGCGTGCAGATCGCCCCGCTCCACTACCCGCACCTGTCGCACTCGGAGATCTTCTCCGCGGTGGAGGAGTTCTACCGGAAGTTCTACTTCCGCGCCCCGAAGATCGCCTCGATCGTCAACGAGATGGTCCGCTCGCCCGAGATGATGAAGCGCCGTCTGCGCGAGGGCGTCGAGTTCTGGCACTTCCTGCGGGACCGCAAGGCCGCCGCGTAACGCCGACCATCGGCATCGAGTGCAGGAATGGCCGGGCCCCGGGGCCCGGCCATTCCTGTTTCAGGGCTCCGCGCCTGACCCGCGAGGGGCCTCGCCCTCGCGACACCCGAGACATGGGGCAGAGCTTGAAGCGACTGGTCGTCACCGCCGACGATTTCGGCCTGAGCCGCGCGGTCAACGAGGCCGTCGAGCAGGCGCATCGGGACGGCATCCTCACCGCCGCCAGCCTGATGGTCTCGGCGCCCGACGCCGCCGACGCCGTCGAGCGCGCACGTCGCGTGCCGTCCTTGCGGGTTGGGCTGCACCTCGTTCTGGTCGAGGCTTGGCCGACGCTGCCCGCCGCTCAATTGCCGGATCTCACCGACGCGCAAGGTCTGATGCGGCGCGACATGGAGCGGCTCGGCCTCGATCTCGCGCTGAAGGCGAGCGCCCGGCGCCAGCTCGCCGCCGAGATCCGAGCCCAGTTCGAGGCGTTCCGCGCGACCGGCCTCCCCCTCGACCACGTCAACGCCCACAAGCACTTTCACATTCACCCGCTGATCGCCGGCATGGTGCTGCGGATCGGCCGTGAGTACGGAATGCGGGCGCTTCGGGTCCCGCGCGAGCCGCGCGACCTGCTGCGCCGCGCCGAGCCCGGCTTCGAGCCCAGGCCCGCCCTCGACACCGCCCCCTGGGCCGCCCTCCTCGCCGTCCGCGCGCGCCAGGCCGGCCTGCTGATCCCGACCCGGACACTGGGCCTCGCATGGTCGGGGGCCATGACTCCGGAGCGCGTCACCGCCCTGCTGCGCCATCTGCCGGACGGGTTGACCGAGCTCTACACCCATCCTGCGACAGCGGGCGGTTTCCCCGGCGAAGCGCCCGGCTACCTGTACGCGGCCGAGCGGGACGCACTGGTCGCACCGCAGGCGCGGCAGGCCGCCGACCGGAGCGGGGCGGCGCGGGGCGGATTCTCGGATTTCCTCTCCTGAGCCTCTTCGCGGCGGGATGCCCCCGGCTTAGCCGCGCGAGAACCTGCATGACGGCCTCGCGCGTCGTCCGCAGACGGTCCGGCAGACGGTGCGATCGGACCCGATCCATCATGCCGGGGCCGATGCGGCTGCGGATCGCACGCTGATCGAAATCAACGCCGGGCGAGGCGTCGAAGGGCATGTTCCGAAGGGAGACGATTCCGAAGGGAGCCGTCGCTCGAACTCCGCCTGCAATCGACCGGACGGAGGCCGGCCGCTCCCCATCCGAGAGGCACGCAGATCCATGAGACGACGCGTCACCCTCAAGGGGCTCGGTATCGCGGCGGGCTTGGCCGGCGCCCTGGCCGGCACCCCCGCCTCGTCCGCCGGGCTCGATTGCGGCCCGCCGCCGGCACCGCACCCGGAAGCCGATGCCGTCCTGACGCAGGCGATCGTTTCGCCGCAACTCGACACGAATGCCGGCACGGCGTTCGCTTCCGCCGTCCGGCGTCTCAGGAGCGAGGGCGTGCCGCGCGGTCATCGTCGATCACGCGGTGGCCGCCTATTGCCCGCTGGTCGCCCGCGACGGGAGCCTGACACTCGATCGCCAGCGCGAGGCGGTCCGCCGCTTCGCCTCCACCCTGACGAGCCTCGTCTACGATCCCCCCGATCCGACGCAGGGCGAGACCGCGTTCATCCTCAGCCTGCCGGTCAAGCCGGCGCTGTCGCTGCAGATCGATGCCGCCGCGGCCAAGGCGGGCAAGACCCGCGACGCCTGGATCCTGGAGGCGATCCAGGCCCGATTGGCGGGCGACTGAGCCCCCGGAGCGGGGGCTACTTCACCGCAGCGGGCTCGCGGACGACCTCGCCCGGCGGGCGGGCGGCTTCGGTGCCCTCGGGGCGATCCGCATCCGGCTGCTTCGGCGGCGGCCCGAGGAAGGCCGGCACCACGAAGAACGCCGCGATCAGCGTGAAGAACAGCGACAGGGCGAGCAACTCGCCCATGCTCGCCGTGCCCGGATGGCTCGACAGAATCAGCGAACCGAAGGCCGTTCCGGTGGTCATCGCCGAGAAGAAGATCGCCCGCGTCAGGCTGGAGGCCAGCATGTCGACGACGCCGGCGCGCCACGCGATGACGTAGTAGATGTGGAAGGCCACGCCCACCGCCAGCATCAGCGGCAGCGCGATGATGTTGGCGAAGTTCAGCGGCATGCCGATGACCTTGAGCGCCATCAGGGTCCACAGCGTCGCCAGCACCAGCGGGCCCAGGGTCATCGCCACGTCCCAGGGTTTGCGCAGCGCGACCGAGAGCAGGATGAAGATCAGCGCCAGCGCCGTCAGGCCCGCCTGAACGAAGGCGCCCAGGATGGTGTAGCTCGACTCCGTCGTGGCCACCGGCGCGCCGGTGGCGTGCGGATCGATTGTCTGCACCTCCTTGGCGAAGCGGCGCAGCACCTCGTCGTTGTTCGAATCGCCCTTCGGATGCACCTCGATGCGGGCACGGCCGTCGCTCGTCACCCACTCGGCCTTGAGGGGCTTGGGCAGGTTGTCGAGGGTGATCTTCTTCGGATCGAGCAGCCCGGACAGGCGGCTCATCAGCGTCTTCAGGTCGGTGGTGAGCGCGACGCTGGCCGCCTCGCGCTTCTCCGCCGGGGCGGCGGCGAGGGTATCGAGGGTGCCCGACAGGCGATCCGCCGCCTTGGCGCCCGCCGAATCGCCGTTGGCGATGGTCTTCAGGGCTGCGGCCGTGTCCTTGAGCGCCTTGACGTTCTCGGCATCCGTCGGCGGCGGCGGCTTGCGGGCCGGGTTGAGGGCGGGGGCGAGGAGCTGCGCCGTCTCCTGGATGGTGGCGAGCTTCTGGTCCTGATCGCGGGGCACGAAGGTGTCGATCGAGATCACCTTGGCGACCGCGTCGAGCCCCTCTAGGCGCTTGGTCAGCTCGGGAACCGCATCGACGTTCGGAGCCAGCACGTCGATCGAGTTGGGGCTGGTGGCCGGGTCCTTGATCAGGTCGAGATAGGTCGCGATCGATTCCACCTTCGGGCTGCGAAGATGCATCGGGTTGGAGTCGAACGGCAGCTTCAGCAGCAGCGGGATGCCGGCCACCGTGATCAGGCCGACGAAGATCAGCACCCATTTGCGGTGCTCGATGATCCAGTGATCGACGCCCGCCATCCACGTCGTTTCGACCGCCCGCTTCTCGCCGCGGGGGTTGAACACCGCGATCAGGGCCGGAAGCAGGGTAAGGGAGAACAGGTAGGCCACGATCATGCCGACGCCGGCGATGAGGCCGAGCTCGGACACGCCGCGGAACTTCGTCGGCAGGAACGCGAAGAAGCCGGCGAGCAGCGAGACCGCCGCCAGGGTCAGCGACCAGCCGACGCCCCGCGCCGCGCCGCGCAAGGCGGCCTCGACATTGCCGAGCTCGTACCGGTCGGCGCGGTAGCGCACGGCGAACTGGATGCCGAAATCGATGCCGAGGCCCACGAACAGGGCGGCGAAGGCCACCGAGATCGGGTTCAGCTCGCCCACCATGAGGAGCCCCAGCGCCGCCGTGACGACGAGGCCCGAGAAGGTGGTGATCAGCACCGCCACGACGAGCGGACCGGAGCGCAGGGCCAGCCACAGGAACAGGACGATGGCGGCGGTCGTCAGCGAGTAGTTCAGGAAGGCGTCGTCGGCGAGGGTGGCGAACTCGTCGTCGGCCACCGCCACCGGACCGGTCAAGCGGATGCGCAGACCGTGGGCGGCGTCGATGTTCTGCTCGGCGGCGACCCGCCGGATCAGCTTGGTCGCCTCGCGGCCCGGTTCCAGGGCGTTGTAGTCGAGCACCGGCTGGATCATCACGAACTTGCGCGTGTCCGTGGTCTCGCTGCGCCCGCCCGCGAGCAGGGTCTGCCACGACATGCGCGCGCGCTGGCCGTCGAGCACCTTGCGCAGGGTGTCGTCGATCTGCGTCATCGGCTGCGCGAGATCTTCGAGCTTGGCGTCGCCGCTCTTCACGCCCTTCACGCCGAGACTGAGCACCCGCATCACGCCGCGCAGCGACGGGTCGGCGGCGAGCGGCCCGAGGAGACCCTGCTGCTCGATCAGGCGCTGGGTCGTCTGCTCCAGCTCCTCCTGCGACATCAGCAGGAGGCCGTTGCGGTCGAAGAACGGCCCGCCGTCGGGCCGGTAGACGGTCTCGATCTCGGAGCGGTGCGATTTGAGGGCCTCGGCGAAGCGCACGGCCGCCTCCTCGGCGATCTCCGGCGTCTGCCCGTCGATGACGGCGGCGACGAGGTTCGTGCGCTGCGGGAACGCTTTCTCGAAGGCGATCTCGTCCTGGCGCCAGGGAACGCTCGGCTCGATCAGCCGCTCGACATCGGTGTTGATGCGGAACAGGTGGGCGGCAGCGCCCGCGCCAGCGACCGTGAGGAGCGCCGCGGCCACCAGTACCAGCCAGCGGCGCCTGACGGAAAACGCGACGAGACGTTCGATCACGTAAAACCCTGCCTGCCTAACGATCCGGCCTGTCCCCGCGTGACGACGGGCCGGGACGTCCTGTCCCGTCCTTCACCCGCGACACAGGACGCGGCGTCCTCAGCAGGCGGCGACGCGCCGAATCGATCCTCGTCATGACCCGCGGGACGTGACCCTCGCGAGCAAGAAACCCGGATGGGACGCCGTCGGTCGGCAGCCCCTTGTCCAGCGGACACCGGATGCGCGGGGAGACGCGAACAGACTCCACGCCGATCATCCGTGTCGTTGGCGCGCTACCTACTTGTCCCGGCGAGGGAATGCAACGCGCCCCGGCAAACCGGCCCACTCCGGCGACGATCGTGCGATTGCGCACTGCAACCCGATTGCGCGGGGATATCGCTTCGCACAAGCGTGCCGGCGGATATCGTCTCGAGGCGACGCTCTGACGACGGGTCAGGCCAGGCGGCAACGGGTCGTAGGGCAAACGAGTCCTGGGAAACCGGCACGGACCGTGCACGAGAAATCGTGAACTCGTTCCGTCCCCTGCGGTTTGCCCTGTACGGGAAAAGGTCAAAAATCCGCCGCAGAAGGCGGAAATCAGGAGATCATTCCGTTCCGGATCGCACGATCGCCGGCTTCCTCCCAGAGGCCGGCAGCCGGCTGCGACACCGGCACGACACACTCCCTCGAAATCGCGCCTGACAAGCGCCCTCTCGGAACGGTTCCAGCCTAATGCGCTGGAATTTCTGTCCTTCTCACGCTAAGCAGCCCGGCTAAGTCCGGAACCACAGCATCTAAGGAGCCGCGTCTTGGGAATCCCCATACGGTACGTCGCGAAGATCGGCGGCTACATCCTCAAGCAGCACATCACGGGGCGGAAGCGCTATCCGCTCGTCATGATGATGGAGCCGCTGTTCCGCTGCAATCTCGCCTGTGCCGGCTGCGGAAAGATCGATTACCCCGACGAGATCCTGAACAAGCGCCTGCCGGTGGACGAGGCGCTGGAATCCGTGCGCGAGTGCGGCGCCCCCGTGGTCGTGATCGCCGGCGGCGAGCCGCTGCTCCACAAGGATCTGCCGCAGATCGTGCAGGGCATCATCGCGCAGAAGAAATTCGCGATCGTCTGCACCAACGCGCTGCTGCTCGAGAAGAAGATCAAGGACTACAAGCCGAGCCCCTACTTCACGTGGTCGATCCACCTGGACGGCGACAAGGAGATGCACGACCAGTCGGTGTGCCAGCGCGGCGTCTACGACAAGGCGGTCGCGGCCATCGCCAAGGCCAAGGAGATGGGCTTCCGGGTCACCATCAACTGCACCTTCTTCAACAACTCGTCCGCCGATAAGATCGCCGACTTCTTCGACTCGGTGACCCGCATGGGCATCGACGGCATCACCGTCTCGCCCGGCTACGCCTACGAGCGCGCCCCGGACCAGAAGCACTTCCTCAACCGCAAGGCGACCAAGGACCTGTTCCGCGGCGTGTTCCGGCACGGCAAGGAGAAGGGCCGCGAGAAGTGGACCTTCCAGCAGTCGGGCCTGTTCCTCGACTTCCTGGCCGGCAACCAGACCTACCACTGCACCCCTTGGGGCAACCCGACCCGCACCGTGTTCGGCTGGCAGAAGCCCTGCTACCTGCTCGGCGAGGGCTACGCGGCGACCTTCAAGGAGCTGATGGAGGAGACCGACTGGGACGCCTACGGCACCGGCAACTACGAGAAGTGCGCCGACTGCATGGTCCACTCGGGCTACGAGGCCTCCTCGGTGGTCGACTCGGTCAAGAAGCCGTGGAAGCCGCTGGTGCACGCGATCCGCGGCATCCGGACGGAGGGCGACATGGCGCCGGAGATCTCGCTCGAGAACCAGCGCCCCGCCGAGTTCGTGTTCTCGCGCAACGTCGCCCAGAAGCTGTCCGAGATCAAAGCCTCGGGCGTCGACACCAAGCAGGAAGCCCGCAAGCGCACCGCCGCCTGAACCCGGCTTCCACGCTCTGAATGCGAAGACCCGCGCGGCTCCGGCCGCGCGGGTCTTCTCGTTCCGGGATCGACGCCGCGCAGCGACCGGGCGGCCGCTTAGGCCACCCCGAGACCGGGCCCGAGCCGGGCGCGACAGCGGGCGAGCACCGCGAAGGCCGCCGAAGAATCGCGGCCCAGTCGAATCAGATCGCCGAGCCGGGCGCGGCCGCGCAGCAGGGCGCCGAGCACGGCGCGGATGTCGGGCTCACCCTCCGGCGTCAGGGCTGCGGCGGCGAAGGCGGGGAGGGCGCGTTCCGCGGGATCGCAGACGACCCTGATGGCCGCGAAGGGCAGGGCGTGACGGGCGGCGAAGGCGGCGGCCACGTGCGACTCCATATCGACCGCCAGGGCGCCGGTCCGCGCATGAAGCTCCGCCTTGTCGGAAACGGTCATGACCGCGACGTCGGATCCCGCAAGGCCGCCGGCGGCGACGCGGCCCGGCACGCCGCTCAAGGCCGCGGACAGGCGGCGGCTGATCTCGGGATCGACCGGATAATGCGTCCCGGCCTCGACATGCGTCGCGACGACGACGTCCCCCGGCCGCAGGGCGGGATCGAGGCCGCCGGCGATCCCGAAGCTGACGACCGCGCGCAGGCTGCGCGAGGAACGCCCGTCGAGGGCGAGGCCCAGCCGGGCGGGGTTGCCGCCGGCCTGGATCGTCTCGACACCCGGCCCTGCGGCGATGCGAGCCTCGCGGGCAAGGCCCATGACCGCCAGAACCGTGCCGCCTTCCATCGCCGCGTCCCCGGACTGCGCCGCGCGCCGGATCAGCGCGTGACGGTGTAGAGCGAGGCGCCGGCGGCGACGGGCGCCGTCACGGTCGAGAACACGCCCAGAACCTTGCCCAGCTCCGCGAACGGCGCGCTCGACACGTAGACGAGGTCGCGGTTGCGCATGCGGAAGCTCTGCGACAGGAACAGACCCTGCGGATCGCGCAGGTTCACCCGGTACACCACCGGCACCTGAGGCGAGGCCAGCAGCGGCGAGTTCGGCCGCAGCCGCCGCACCACCGCCGCCGGCTCGTAGCGGAAGATGAACACGCCTTCCGGATCGGCCTGGGCCTCGCGCAGGCCCGCGGCGCGGGCCAGCGCCTGCGACAGCGTCAGCCCTTCGGCCGAGAACGGCACCTCGGTGGTCGAGCCGAGCGCGCCGACCGCCAGGAAGGTCTGCGGATCGCGCACCAGCGTCAGCGTGTCGTTCGGGCGCACGAAGATGTTCTCGCGCGGGTTGGCAACCACGGTGCTCATCGGCACGGTGACGGTGCGGTTGCCGCGCGACAGCCGCACGAAGGTCTCGGCCACCGGCGTGCGCACGCCGCCGGCCTGGGCGATGACATCGAGCAGGCGGTCGCCGCGGCCCGAGAGCGGCACGCGCATGCCCATGGCCGCCTCGCCGGTGACGGTGGCCGATTGCGAGACCGGTTTGGTGACGTAGACGAGCACCTGCGGCTGGATCGCCTTGCCGGCGAGCTCGGTCTCGATCAGCGCCTGGACGTCCTGGGTGCGGCGGCCGACGACCTTGATGCGGCCGGCATAGGGGACGGTGATGCCGCCGTCGGGCCCGACCACCTGTTCGGGGATCGTGGCGGACTTGGATCCGGCGGAGAAGCGGTCGGCGACGAGCGGGCCGGAGAACAGGCCGCCGGCCCCGGCTTCCCAGACCTGGACCGCCACGAAGTCGCCGACGCCGATCACCGGCTCCAGGGCCGGCCGGTTGTCGCCGAAGGTGACGAGGAGGCTGTCGAGGGGGCGGGTCCGCAGGGACTCGACGATGGCGGGGGTGACGTCGATGATCTCGTAGCGGGCGAACAGGCCCTCGGCGGTGGCGATGTCGGCGCCGCTCTCGATCGCCGAGGTGGTCGGCCCCGCCGCCGGCAGGATCGAGCACCCCGACACCGCCGTGGCGGCGAGGAGGGCAATGGCTAGAGCGCGCATTCAGATCGCCTGGCGGTTTCTCTCATCGGGTGGGTAGCCGAAAGCGGCCAAGCTGTCCGTGGCGAGGCCGCCACACCGGGCGAGGGAGCACGGAACGGGTCGGTCTTTCCCCGGTGCTCACACTTGTCCCGCGCTCTGCATACGGCGCCTCCCGGAAGCGACGCCGCCCTGCGAGGATGGTCCTGCGGCCTCCGTCCGCTAGCTGTCCGGTTTCGGCCAAGTGCCGGTCAAGCCCAGGCCGAGCCTCGTCCAGGTTTCGGCCCAGTCTCCACCAAGCCGTCGCCGTCCGGTCCGTGGATGGGTCGAGGCGCCCGGCACGGCCCCTCATCGCTCCTGCGAGAAACCGCCATGAGGCCGAATGACTGACCCTCGTCCCGCCGCCCCGACCGTCCTCGTCGTGATGGGCGTCTCCGGCTCCGGCAAGAGCACGGTGGCCGCGCTGCTGGCCGAGAGGCTCGGCTGGACCTTCGCCGACGGGGACGATTTCCACACGGCGGACAGCATCGCCCGCATGCGCGGCGGCCATCCCCTCGACGATGCGGCGCGTCAGCCCTGGCTCGAACGCATCCGCACCTGGATCGACGGGCGGCTCGCGGCCGGAGAGAATGCCGTCATCGCCTGCTCCGCTCTCAAGCGCGCCTACCGTCGGACCCTGATCGACGGGACCGCTCGAGTCCGCCTCGTCTTCCTGGAGGGGAGCCGGGACATCATCCAGAGCCGGGTCCGGGCGCGCCACGGTCACTTCATGCCGGCGACCCTGCTCGACAGCCAGTTCGCCGCCCTCGAACCGCCGGGACCGGACGAGGCCCCGATCACCGTCGGCATCGAGGAGAGCCCCGACGCCATCGTCGCGGCGGTCGCGGCGCAGCTCGACATCCCGGCAGACGACGTCTGCGGATAGGGGAGCCCACAGGAGAGCTCATGGATATCGCCCTCGTCGTCTCCGACGTCGACGGAACGCTCGTCACCGACGACAAGCAGCTCACACCGGCCGCCGTCGAGGCGGTGCGGCGACTCGGCGCGGCGGGCATCGGCTTCACCGTGGCCTCCAGCCGGCCGCCGGTCGGGCTGCGCCACCTGGCGGCAGCGCTCGACCTCAAGCTGCCGATGGGCGCGTTCAACGGCAGCACCGTGTGCACGCCCGATCTCCGGCCGCTTTCGGAGCGGCTGATCCCCGAGGCGGTCGCCCGCGAGGCGGCCGCGCGCCTCGACGCGGGCGGCATCGATCTCTGGGTCTTCGCCGACGGGGTCTGGAACCTGCGCGACGACCAGGCCCCCTACACCGACCTCGAACGCCGCACCCTGCGGACCGAGCCGAAGGTCGTACCGGATCTGTCGCCGCTGCTCGGGCGTGCGGCCAAGATCGTCGGCGTGAGCCGCGACGATGCCGGGCTCGCGCGACTGGAGAAGGCGCTCGCGGCGGATCTGGCTGGGCGGGCCGCCGTGCATTGCTCGCAGCCCTACTACCTCGACGTGACGCCGCCCGGCATCGACAAGGGCAGCTTCGTCGCCGATCTCAGACGGCGCCTCGGTCTTCCGCGGGAGCGAATCGCCACGCTGGGAGACGCGGCCAACGACATCGCCCTGTTCCGGGAGAGCGGGTTGTCGATCGCCATGGGCAACGCCGGTCCCGCCGTGCAGCGGGCGGCCTCAAGGGTGACGCTGGGCAACAACGAGGACGGATTCGCCCGCGCGATCAACCGGTTCGTGTTCGGCGACACCTGAGGTTCGCGCCCGCCGCCGCCGCGGCCACCTGTGCCCCTTCTGCGACAGGGGCGGGTCCGCGCGCTCCGGCATCCTCAGGGATTTCCCCGGGCTCCACGTTCCCGCCTCATTTGGCCCCGACCGAGGCGAGACAAACTGAGCCGTAACGAGCGATCCTCGCGAGGCTCCGCGATCGCCGCCCTCCGATCGGAGCGTGCGGCCGGTCAGCCGGAGACCCGAGCGAGGCGCCCAAAACGACCGGGTCTCCCATGCGCCTTCTCCTCGCCGCCCTGCTTGCCGCCGCTCCGGCGTCGGCCTTCGCTCAAGAGGCGGCGCGGGACAACATCGATGCGCTGATCGCCGAGCAGGCCCGGGCCAACAAGGTGCCCGAGGCATTCGTCCATCGCGTGGTCAAGCGCGAGAGCAACTACAACGCCCGCGCCAAGGGCGGCTCGGCACTCGGCCTGATGCAGATCAAGCACGCCACGGCGCGGGGCCTCGGCTATACCGGCGACGCCGCCGGGCTGTTCGATCCCGAGACCAACCTGAAATACGGCATCGCCTATCTCGCCGGCGCCTATCGCGCCGCCAAAGGCGATCTGGAGCAGGCCTATCGCTACTACAACCGCGGCTACTACTACGCCGCCAAGCGCCTCGGGATCGATGCCACGCCGCCCGACGACGCGGGCACGACGACCGTCGCCGCCGCGCCGCCCGCCAACGCGACCGCCCGCTCCGCCAACGGCTTCGACGGCCTGTTCGCGCTGCGCGGCAGCTCGACCGGGACCACTTCGGGCAACGCTCCGGCGGGAGGGGTTCAGCAGGCGCTGGCCTACGCCGCGCCGGGCCCGGGGCCGACCGACGCCGTGGAAGTCCCGCTGCCGCCCCGCCGCCCCGCCGCCCTTTCCGGCGGCGCCGAACCGGTTCAGGTGGCGAGCCTCGCGCAGCCGATTTCAGCGCAGCCGCAGGCCGCGGTTCAGGCCGCCGCCCAGGCTCAGCCCGCTCCGCAAGGCACGGCCGCGCCGCAGGTGGCCGCCGCCATGTCCGACGCCGTCGAGGTGCCGCTGCCGCCGCGCCGCCCCTCCGAAACCGTGCTCGCGGCGATCGCCCGCCCGCCTGTCGCTGTGGCCCGCAGGACCGCCGAGCCCGCTCCGATCCTGGAGGCTTCGGCCGCTCCCGGCACGCCGTGAATCCAGCGTGCATCAGCCGCCTGTCCATAGCCAGACCGGCACTCTAGCCAGTCGCCTTTCCTGCGGTTATACAGCCCGCCTCGAATCTCCGTTACTCAACGCGGTGCCATCGGCGATCCTCCGATCAGGAGGATGGGCCTTGGGCGCCCTTTTTGCCTGAGGTACACTCCCATGGCCGTTCCGAAGCGAAAGACCTCCCCCTCCCGCCGCGGCATGCGCCGCTCCGCCGACGCCCTCAAGGCCCCGACCTATGTCGAGGACAAGGACTCGGGCGAGCTGCGCCGCCCGCACCACATCGACCTGAAGACCGGCATGTACCGCGGCCGTCAGGTGTTGAAGGTGAAGTCCGCCGAGGCGTGATGATTGTGGGCCGCCGGCGCGTCCGGCGGTCGCCATCTGACGGTCAGAACCGTCGTCCGGAGGCCGCGGCCCGTGCGTAGAGTGCGGCCGCGGCCTTCGTGCGTTCAGGGCGGGCCGGGCGTAGTGTGGGATCGGCGCTGACGATCAGCTGTGTCAGGAAGCCCGCCATCGGGCGGCCGCCCCGGAGGCGGGGCCCGGCGCCGTTGCAGGATCCGGCCACGAGGGCGCGCGAGGACGCCTCCGGGCCGGCGACGCGGCCCTGATCGGCACAATCGGTCTCGGAACGGTCCATCTCGCACCACGCCTCCGGCCTCGCACGGGTTCGCGTGCAAGGCCGGGGCCGACGTTAACCGGATCTTAACGATCTGTCTCGGGCCATCCGGCGCGGCCGCCAGGACACGGGGAGCGCATCCGCTCGGCCGGAAGCGCTGCTCGGCGGCCGCCGGTGCTCGAAGCCCAACAAAAACAGGGTCATCGCCCGCGAGCGATGACCCTGGGGAAGAACGGCCACGCGGCTCGAGAGCTACTTGCGCGCCAGCGATTCCAGACGGGCCTGCATCTCCGCCATCTGCTTCTTCAACTCGTCGAGGTCGCTCGCTCCGGCGGAGGCGACGGGCGTTGGGGCGGGTGGCGACGCCGGTACCGCGCTCGACGGCGGGGCAGGGGGCCCGAAGCCGCCGGTGAACATCTTCATCGCGTCGCCGAAGAAGGTCATGTTGGCCCGCACCTGCTCCTGCAGCGCCTGCTGGAAGGCGGAGGGGCCGAAGCTCTGGGCGAGCTTCTCGCGCAGGCCGTCCTGGTCCTTGGCGAAGTTCGCCATGGAGAATTCGAGGAAGCTCGGCACCATCGTGCGCATGCTGTCGCCGTAGAAGCGGATCAGCTGCCGCAGGAAGGCGACCGGAAGCAGGTTGTCCTCGCCGGCCTTGTTCTCCTGCTCGAAGATGATCTGCGTCAGGACCGAGCGTGTGATGTCGTCGCCCGAGCGCGCATCGTAGACGATGAAGTCCTCGCCGTTCTGCACCATCGTCGCGAGGTCTTCGAGCGTGACGTAGGTGGATGTGCCGGTGTGGTAGAGCCGGCGATTGGCGTACTTCTTGATGACGGTCTGATGCGCCCTGCCGTTCTCGGCCATCGTTGCGACACCTCCCGCTTCGGTCATGAGTCTGCGCAAAGCTCAACGCCCCGCCATGATCGGCTGCCCGCCTGCGCAGGCCGGGTTCTGCATTCTTCAGAGCCGACCTTAAGGCTTTCGCGACGCGGCGAAAACAGCAATTTATCTCTGTCCCCGCAGAATCCGGCTGTGCCAGTGCGACGCCAACGCGACGTTCGAGCCATCTTGTCCGAAAGCACGCTTGACTTCGCCAGTCCTGCGCTCTTCATCCGGTGAACGGCAGGTCGCGCACTGGACATTCTGGTCTACCAAATATCGCGCCGCCGAACGAGGAGAACGTCACGATGGCAGCCAGCGAAGATATCGTCATTGTCGGGGCGGCGCGCACACCGGTGGGTTCGTTCGCCGGCGCCTTCGGCTCCGTGCCGGCGCACGAACTCGGCGCCGTGGCGATCAAGGCCGCGCTGGAGCGCGCGGGCGTCTCGCCCGACGACGTGGACGAGGTGATCTTCGGCCAGGTGCTCACGGCGGCCGCCGGGCAGAACCCCGCGCGCCAGGCCGCCATCGCCGCCGGCATCCCGGAAAAGGCCACCGCCTGGGGTCTCAACCAGGTCTGCGGCTCCGGGCTTCGTACCGTCGCCGTCGGCATGCAGCAGATCGCCAACGGCGACGCCAAGGTGATCGTGGCGGGCGGCCAGGAATCGATGTCGCTCGCGCCCCACGCGCAGTATCTGCGCGGCGGCCAGAAGATGGGCGACCTCAAGCTCGTCGACACCATGATCAAGGACGGCCTGTGGGACGCCTTCAACGGCTACCACATGGGCCAGACCGCCGAGAACGTGGCCCAGGCCTTTCAGCTTACCCGCGACCAGCAGGACCAGTTCGCCGTCCGCTCGCAGAACAAGGCCGAGGCCGCTCGCAAGGAGGGCCGGTTCAAGGAGGAGATCGTCCCCGTCACGGTGAAGGGCCGGAAGGGCGACACCGTCGTCGACACCGACGAGTACATCCGTGACGGCGCCACCGTCGAGGCGATGGCCAAGCTGAAGCCCGCCTTCACCAAGGACGGCACGGTGACCGCCGCCAACGCCTCGGGCCTCAACGACGGCGCCGCCGCGCTGGTGCTGATGTCGGCATCCGAAGCCGAGCGCCGGGGCATCAAGCCGCTGGCCCGGATCGTCTCCTGGGCGACCGCGGGCGTCGACCCGAAGGTGATGGGCACGGGCCCGATCCCGGCCTCGCGCAAGGCGCTGGACAAGGCCGGCTGGAAGCCCGCCGACCTCGACCTGATCGAGGCCAACGAGGCCTTCGCCGCCCAGGCCCTGGCCGTGAACAAGGACATGGGCTGGGACGAAGAGAAGGTGAACGTCAACGGCGGCGCCATCGCCATCGGCCACCCGATCGGCGCCTCGGGCGCCCGCGTCCTCATCACGCTGCTGCACGAACTCAAGCGCCGCGATGCCAAGAAGGGCCTCGCCACGCTCTGCATCGGCGGCGGCATGGGCGTCGCGATGTGCGTCGAGCGGGTCTGAGCGAGCGGGTCTGAGCGAGTGGACTCGGAGGGGAGGGTCACATGCCCTCCCTCTTCCTGACCTCAAGCTGAATTTGACGAAATCAGCTTGAGAGTTTGTGAAATTTAAATGCGATGCGAGCCCGTCACCGTCCGGCTACACAGGCGGAGATGACGGATCGCGCCCCGGAAGCGCCGTGACAGGATCGTTGACCTGTCGGTCACGAGCCTAGCGGGTGTTTTGCAAAGCGTCTTAACAATAACCCGATACGGGAAAACGGAGGAAAGCATGGCTCAGGAACGCGTCGCCCTCGTCACGGGCGGAACGCGCGGCATCGGCGCCGCGATCTCGAAGCGCCTGAAGGACAAGGGCTACAAGGTCGCCGCGAATTACGGCGGCAACGACGAGGCCGCCAACGCCTTCAAGGCCGAGACCGGTATCCCGGTGTTCAAGTTCGACGTCGGCGATCTGGCAAGCTGCGAGGCCGGCATCAAGGCGATCGAGGCGGAAGTCGGTCCGATCGACATCCTGGTGAACAACGCCGGCATCACCCGCGACGGCGCCTTCCACAAGATGACCTTCGAGAAATGGCAGGCGGTCATCAAGACCAATCTCGACTCGATGTTCACCTGCACCCGTCCGCTGATCGAGGGAATGCGCTCGCGCAACTTCGGGCGCATCATCATCATTTCGTCGATCAACGGCCAGAAGGGCCAGGCCGGTCAGACCAACTACTCGGCGGCCAAGGCCGGTGTGATCGGCTTCGCCAAGGCGCTGGCGCAGGAGAGCGCCTCCAAGGGCGTCACCGTCAACGTGGTGGCACCGGGCTACATCGCCACCGAGATGGTGATGGCCGTGCCGGAGGACATCCGCAACAAGATCATCTCGACGATTCCGACGGGCCGCCTCGGCGAGGCCGACGAGATCGCCCACGCGGTCGAGTACCTCGCTAGCGACGAGGCGGGCTTCGTGACCGGCTCGACCCTGACGATCAACGGCGGTCAGCACTTCGTCTGATCGAGGGACCTCTTCCCCCGCCTTCCGGAGGCCGCCGGTCCGCGCGACGGATCGGCGGCCTCCGCCGTTTTACGCGCAACCTCCCTGGACCGGATCGGATACCGGCCCGCCCCGACCGACCGCCTCGCGCCACCGCCGTCCGGCCGCGAGCCGGGACCCGGGCGCGCGTTTGACCGCCCGCCTGCTCGCCTGCCCCGAGAAAATACTTTATGCCGCCCTCGACCCTCCCCGACCCACTCTCTTCGATGACCTGGCTGTGCTGCGCCTCGCGCTGATCCTGCGGCGAAACCTGCCCCGGCTGGCGGGCCTCGCGACCATCCCGCTGATCCGGGCGGTGTTCCTTCTGGCGCGGATGCTCGGCACCGACCGGGCGAGCACGGCCGGCGGCCGGCTCGCGCGTCTCGTCGGTCCGTTCCTGCCCTCCCACCGTACGGCGATGGCGAACCTCCGCGCGGCCTACCCGAAGGAGGATGAACGGCGGCTGCGCGCGATCGCGCTGGAGGCGTGGGACAATCTCGGGCGCACCGGCGCCGAATACGCTCATCTCGACACGATCTTCGATTACGACCCCGAGAACCTCGCCACCCAGCGCATGGAGGTGCGGGGGCTGGAGCAGTTCTTCGCGATCCGCGACGACGGCCGGCCGGGGCTGATCTTTTCGGCCCACCTCGGAAACTGGGAACTGCCGGCGATCTGCGCCGAAAAGTTCGGGCTGGAGGCCACGGCCGTGTTCCGGCCGCCGAACAACCCGGCCGCGGCCCAACTGGTGCAGGAGGTGCGCCGCAAGACCATGGGAGGGCTGGCCGCCTCCGGCCCCGGTGCCGTCTTCGCTATGCAGGGCGTGGTGGAGCGCGGCGGACACCTCGGCCAGCTCATCGATCAACACTTCACCCGCGGCGTGGTGGTGCGCTTCTTCGGCCGGCCGGTT
Organism: Methylorubrum rhodesianum; assembly: GCF_014199985.1. GTDB lineage: Bacteria > Pseudomonadota > Alphaproteobacteria > Rhizobiales > Beijerinckiaceae > Methylobacterium > Methylobacterium rhodesianum. The sequence goes on from NZ_JACHOS010000019.1 coordinate 112,733, forward strand.
CTCGTCAACCCGCTGCTCGGCAAGCTCGCCCGGCACCACGATTGCCCGGTCCACGGAGCCCGGGTGGTGCGCAAGGAGAACGGGCGCTTCCTGCTCGAACTGACGCCGCCCCTCGATCTTCCCCGCGGCCCCGACGGGCTGATCGAGGTTCAGGGCGCAATGCAGGCGATGACGAGCGTCGTCGAGGGATGGGTGCGCGAGCATCCCGGCCAATGGCTGTGGATGCACCGCCGCTGGCGCCCCAACATGCTGCCGAAGGGGACGCTGCCGACGCAGGCCGCCGGGGAGACCAAGAGCATCTGATCAAGCGCCGGATTCCGGCGCCCGATCCCGGCGGTTTCACGAAGAATCAGTCGGCCCACTCGCCGCGGCGCATCACCGGCACCGCCTCGCCCGAGGCGGTGATGCCGTCCACGTCGATCTGCGCCGAGCCGATCATCCAGTCGATATGAATCAGGCTGCGGTTGGCGCCGCGCTCGGCGAGATCCGCCTCGCTCAGGCCCTCGCCGCCGTTGCGGAAGCATTTGGAGTAGGCCTGCCCCAGGGCGATGTGGCTCGCCGCGTTCTCGTCGTAGAGCGTGTTGTAGAACAGGAGGCCCGAGGCCGAGATCGCCGAGGAGGCGGGCACCAGCGCCACCTCGCCGAGGCGGGCGGCGCCCTCGTCGGTGTCGAGCACCTTGGCGAGCACGTCGCTGCCGGTGCGCGCCTGCGCCTCGACGATGCGACCTTCCGAGAAGCGCACGCGGATGTCGTCGATCAGGGTGCCCTGGTAGGACAGCGGCTTGGTGCTGGCGACGGTACCCTCCACCCGCGCCCGGTGCGGCGTGGTGAACACCTCCTCGGTCGGGATGTTGGCGTTGCAGACGACGCCGTTCTTGGCGGTGGTCGCGCCGCCGCACCATTCGTGGTCGTCGGCCAACCCCACCGTCAGGTCGGTGCCGGGACCGCGGAAGCGCAGGGCGGAGAAGCGTGAGCCGTTGAGCCGCTCGGTGCGACGGGCGAGGTCCCGGTTGTGATCGGCCCAGGTCGCGATCGGGTCAGGCCCGTCGATGCGCGAGGCGGAGAACACCGCGTCCCACAGGCGGGCGACGGCCTCGTCCTCGGGCAGGTCGGGGAAGACGGTGCGGGCCCAGGGCTTCGTCGCGGCGGAAACGATGGTCCAGTTGGTGGAAAAGCCCGCGATCAGCTCCAGCGCCGGCACGTAGGCCTGGGAGCGCGAGCGGTTGGCGCGGGCGACCTTGGTCGGGTCCTGCCCCGCCAGCAGGGAGGGATCGTCGCCGGAGATGGCGAGGCGGGCCGCTCCGCTGCGGTAGGCATCGGCCATGCCGGCATAGAGCCAGCCGGCGGCCCGGTCGAAGGCGTCGTCCGGCGCGTGGGCGAAGCGGGCGAGGGTCGCGGCGTCGTCCGCGTAGAAGGTGGTGACCAGCGAGGCACCGGCCTTGTAGGCGTGCTCGGTGATGGCGCGGGCGAGCGGCACCGCTTCGAGGGGCGCCGTCATCACCAGCTCCTGGCCCGGCTGCAGCCCGAGGCCGACCCGCACGGCGACCTCCGCCAGCCGGTCGAGGCGCTCGGTGAAGGGGAGGGCGGCCGTTCCCGGCATCTGGCTCATGGGGCGATCTCCAGGCTGTCCCGCCGCGCGCGATCTCCCCGGCTCGATGCGGGTGTCAGACCCTGACGCGGCTCAGGCCGCGCGCGACCACGTGATCTCGCCCAGATTCTCGCGGAAGGCAAAGCGCAGAAGGTGATCGGAGACGACATTCTCGAGTCGTGTCAGGCCGGCCGGGTCGGGGGTGGCGACCTGCATCAGCAGGGCGTCCGAGCTCGCCTCGAAGGTGCAGATGCGGTCCTCGCCGAACGGAACACGGCCGTGGTCGCCGCTCTCCTCGACGGGGAACTTATGGCTCCAGTGGCGGCAGAGCTGCTTGAGATAGCGGCTCGCTTCCGCGGTCGGCACCCGGGCCTGTGAGATGGGCATTGATGGTCTCCTTCAAGATTGGTGCGGACGGGATCGCGCCAAGGACCCGTCGCCAAGGACCCGTCGCCGAGCCCCCGCCGGGGCCGGTCGCCCCCGCCGCCCGCCACTGCGGCACACCGCCTTCCGGGAAGGAGGCACCGCAATGCAGCATGTGGGACGAGGGCCTAAAATCGTCATGCGACAAAACCGCGGCAGATCGTTCCGTGACCGGTCGCCGTAGAGGGCGATTGTCGGGTCGCAAGGGTTAACGAACTGACCATCTGGGACGTCATTCCGATTGTGCGCAAGGATGATTCTCGCCTCGCCGGCCGGGATCATGCCGCCATCTTGTGCGTCGCACAATAACCAACCGGCGAGCCTACGCGTTCCCACGTGCGCCCCGTCACGTTCTTTCCCGGTTGTCCCCTTCCTCAGACGGGGAGTGCGGGCGGCGCATCGTCGGACAGGGCCACCACCTTGCCCGGATTGAGCAGATCGTGCGGATCGAGCGTGGCTTTGAGCCGCCGCATCAGGTCGAGACCGACCGGATCGGCGGTCCGTGCGAGTTCGTCGCGCTTGATCAGGCCGATGCCGTGCTCGGCGGCGATCGAGCCGTCCATCCCCTCGACGATGCCGTGGACGATGGCGTTGAAGCGGCTCCACTGGCCCAGGAACTCCGCCCGATCCATGCCGGGCGGCTGGGTCAGGTTGAAGTGGATGTTGCCGTCGCCGAAATGCCCGAACGGGCAGGGACGCAGCCCCGGCATCGCCGCCTCGCAGGCCGCGCCGGCCTCCTCGAGGAAATCGGCCAGCCGCGAGAGCGGCAGCGAGACGTCGTGTTTGATCGAGCCGCCCTCCGCCTTCTGCACTTCGGGCAGCAATTCGCGCAGGCGCCAGAGGGCGGCGTCCTGCGCCGCGCTGGCGCCGATCACCGCGTCCTCCACCAGCCCCGCCTCGATCGCCTCGGCGAGCAGCGCCTCCATCTCGGCGCGGGTGTCGGCGCCGGGGCGGGGGGAGGACAGCTCGATCAGGGCGTAGGCCGCGTGCGGGCCCGCGAGCGGCGGGCGCACGCCGATCCCGTGCCGCAGCACCATCTCCAGGCCGAAGCGGGGGATGTACTCGAAGGCCGTCAGCCCCCGGTCGGCACCGGCCCTCATCCGCGAGAACAGGGCGAGCGCCGCCCGCGCCGAGGGGAGGCCGGCGAAGCCGACACAGGTAGAGAGCGGCTTGGGGAAGAGCTTGAGCGTCGCGGCCGTGATGATGCCGAGGGTGCCCTCCGAGCCGATGAACAGGTGCTTGAGGTCGTAGCCCGCGTTGTTCTTGCGCAAGGCCTTGAGCCCGTTCCAGACTCGCCCGTCGGCAAGCACGACTTCGAGCCCCAGAACGAGGTCGCGGGCGTTGCCGTAGGCCAGCACGGCGAGCCCCCCGGCATTGGTGGCGACCCCGCCGCCGATCCGCGCCGTGCCCTCCGCCGCCCAGGAGAGCGGGAACAGCATCCCCGCCGCGTCGGCGGCGGCCTGCACGTCGGCGAGAATCATGCCGGCCTCCACCGTCATGCTGGCGCCGAGGGAATCGATCGCCCGCAGCCGGTCGAGGCGGTTGAGGGACAGGACGATCCCGCCGAAGGGCACGCCGCCGCCGACGAGGCCGGTATTGCCGCCCTGCGCCACCACCGGCACCCGCGCCTGCCCGCAGGCCCGCACGGCGAAGGCGACCTCCTCGGTCGAGCCCGGCGCGACCACGGCGAGCGCATGGCCGTGATAGAGCCCGCGCGGTTCGACCACGTGCGGCGCGATCTCGGCCGGATCGGTGCGGACGTGCCGCGCGCCGAGCCGCTCGGAGAGCGCGGCGAGGAGGCGGTCCTGAGCTGGGCGGTCCTGAGCGGGGCGGGCGTCGGTCATCGGCGGGCGGGCGAGGGCATCGTCCGCCTCAGATAGGCCGCGGGACCGGAGATTGCACCGAGCGCCGTGGATGGCGGGGAAAGGCCCGATCGAGGGACGGCACGCTCAGGGCACTCGGAGGTTCTCTTGCGGGTTTCCTTCCTGCGGCGGGTCGCCGCCCGACCGATCCTGTTTGATCGTCCGACCGAAACGAGGCTTGAGGCGCCATGCTGTCCGTGATTCCGAACCCGTCGCGCACCACGCTGCCGATCCAGGGCAGCCCCGACCTGTTCCCCGTGCGCAGGGTGTATTGCGTTGGCCGCAACTACCGCGCCCATGCCCGTGAGATGGGCGCCGACGAGCGCGACCCGCCCTTCTTCTTCCTCAAGCCCGCCGACACGCTGCAAGTGGTGCCCGAGGGCGCGACGATCGCGCATCCCTACCCGCCACGCACCGAGAACTACCATTTCGAGGTGGAACTGGTGGCCGCCCTCGGTCGCGGCGGGCGCGACATCCCGGTGGAGAGCGCCGGCACCCATGTCTACGGCTACGCGGTGGGCCTCGACATGACCCGGCGCGACCTGCAGGACGAGGCCAAGCGGCAGGCGCGTCCCTGGGAGCTCGGCAAGGCGGCGGATTGTTCCGCCCCGATCGGCCCGCTGCGGCCGGCCGGCGTCATCGGTCACCCGCGCTCGGGCGCGATCACGCTCGATGTCGACGGCGAGGAGCGCCAGCGGGGCGACCTGTCCGAGATGATCTGGTCGGTGCCGGAGCAGGTCGCGCTGCTCTCGACCTATTTCGAACTGCATCCCGGCGACCTGATCTTCACCGGCACGCCGTCCGGCGTCGGGGCGGTGCGGCGCGGGCAGACCATGAGCGCGCGGATCGAGGGGGTCGGGTCGATCGCGCTGAGGGTCGTGTGAGGGAGACGGGACGGAGGGGGCGCCACCGTCTACAAGACCCGGCATGATCCTGAATCTCGATCGCCCCTGGCTTCACCGCTTGTCCCTGCGGGTCGCGCTCCTGACCCGCGGCATGACGCTGGGAGTGCGTGGCGTCGCCATCGACGGGCAGGGACGCGTCTGCCTCGTGCGCCATACCTATGTCGGCGGCTGGCACCTGCCCGGCGGCGGGATCGATCCGGGCGAGAGCGGCCCCGCGGCGATGGCCCGCGAGTTCCGTGAAGAGGCCGAGATCGTGGTGACGCCCGAGGCCGGCCTGCAGCTGCACGGCTTCTTCCTGAATCCCGGGGCGCTGCGCCGGGACCACATCGCCGTCTACGTCGTCCCGGCCTTCACGGTGACGGGGCCAAAGCGGCCCGACCGCGAGATTGCCGAAGCCGGCTTCTTCCCCCTCGACGCCCTGCCGGCCGACACCACCCGCGCCACCCGCGCGCGCCTCGCCGAAATCCGCGACGGACGGCCTCCGGCCGAGCTTTGGTGAGCCGCGACAAAAATCTCGGATCCGTCCCGAACTTGGCGCTTGCATCCTCCGGCGGGATAGTGTTTACACACCTCCACCGACGGGGGCGCCCACGGCGCCGAACGGACGGACAAGAGAGCGGGTGTAGCTCAGGGGTAGAGCACAACCTTGCCAAGGTTGGGGTCGAGGGTTCGAATCCCTTCGCCCGCTCCAGTTTCCCAACCAAATCAAGGCCTTAGGGCCACTCTGCGGTGAGTTTGTCACGCCGAGGATATGCCGGGGCTTCACCGAGGCTTCACGTTTCTGGTTCTGGAAGCGACAGCCTGAAGGTATCAGCGCGGCACCGTGATGCTTCGTATCGGCTTCTTTGCAGCGCTGTAATGCTTCGAGCGGCGCCGATGCCGAGGGATTCGATTCGCTCCGAAGATCATTTCGTTCCTTCAATCGATTGCTGGACAGGAATGGAATGCCGCGCAACGCCCACATCGTCGCCCCCGGCGTGCCGGACTGCCCGCCGATGTGTCATTCCATCGGGTTCGCGTCGCATGAGATCGAAGAGGCTGACGACAACCTCAACCCATTCGATCGCGCTGAATGACCTGCTCCAACTGCGGAAGTCGTCTCAGGCGCGTCCCACCAGGGAAATCGGCGGCAAGTTGCCCTTCGATCTCGAACTGACCTTCGAGGTGGCGAAGCAGCCGCCGGTATCAACGAATTCTCTAAATACCCGGCTGTCCAGAGAGTGGGACGGTTTCATGTCGGTCGCGTTGCCGGCGCGGATGACCTGACCAGTTGGCTTTGGACCGGGCTGATTGAGAGGATCAGCCAGGACCGAAGGAGTCGGACATGCGGCGAGGACAGAAAACGAGCGCGGAGCAGGTGGTGCTGAAGCTGCGCCAGATCGAGGTGCAGACAGCCCAGGCCAAGCGCTTGGCGCTGGCGTGCAAGGAGGCGGAGATCTCCGAGCAGAGCTACTACCGCTGGCGCAAGGAGCACGGCGGGCTCCAAGTCGATCAAGCCCGGAAGATGAAGGATCTGGAGCGCGAAAACGCTCGGCTGCGGCGGCTTGTGGCCGACCTGTCCTTGGGAGAAGCAGGTGTTGGCGGACGTCGCCTCGGGAAACTTGTAGCCCCAGAACGACGTCGGCAGGCGGTGGATGCCATCCAAGAGAAGTACGGCCTCTCGGAGCGTCACGCCTGCCGCATCGCCGGTCAGCATCGGGGCACACAGCGTTACATGCCCACGCTGCCGGCCGACGAGGATGGCTGACCCGCGCCATCGTCTCCTTGGCGTCCGAATACGGGCGCTACGGCTACCGCCGCCTCACCGCGCTGCTGCAAGCAGATGGCTGGCAGGTCGGCAAGGATCGGGTTCAGCGCATTTGGCGTCGCGAGGGGCTGAAGGTCCCCAACCGACATAGACCCCGCAGCCGGCTCTGGCTGAACGACGGTTCGTGCGTGCGGCTGCGCCCGCTCTACCGCAACCATGTCTGGAGCTTCGACTTCGTGCAGGCACAGACCCATGACGGGCGCTCCCTACGCATCCTGACGCTGATCGACGAGCACAGCCGGGCCTGCCTCGCGCTGAAGGCGGCCCGGCGGATCAACAGCCTGGGTGTGATCGGGGCGCTGGCCGACGCGATGTGCCTGCACGGCATCCCAGAGCATATCCGTTGCGATAACGGCTCTGAGATGATCGCGAAGGCGTTGCGCAAGTGGGTCGCCAAGACGGGCCCGCAGATCCAGTACATCGCGCCGGTCTCGCCGTGGGAGAACGGGTACTGTGAGAGCTTCAACAGCAAGCTGCGCGATGAGTGCCTACGGCAGGAAATCTTCTACTCACTGAGGGAAGCGCAGATCGTGATAGGGCTGTGGCCAAACACCTACAACCGCGTCCGGCCGCATTCGTCGCTGGGCTATCAGCCGCCGGCGCCCGTCACCTTCCCGGATCTAGCCTTCCGGATTACCCATGGCTGCTGCCTTGCAGCAGACTCTCACTCGGCTCGGTCCAAAAAAATGCCGGTCAGGTTAAGTTCCGCTTGGCCCGCTCCCAGTCGGTGTTGTGCGGGCGGGCCGCCGACCCACTTCGCGGACACGCATCCGCCTTCACCGTACGACCAGGTCGTGTCGCCCAACCAGGGCACCGCACATCGCCGCGATGGCGTACGATGTGACGATCCACAGGCCTTTGACGAGGCGGTGCGAGCCGGGGGTATTTGTTCGAGGCTCTTCACCAAACGCCGTGCTCCCACCCTTGGCTTCAGCCAATCAGGCCGTGGATCGCCTTGCAGTGATCGACCAAGTTGGCATGAGATGAGACGAATTCCTTCAAAGGAGTTTCGATGCCGTAGAAGTATATATTCGCAACAAAGCCGTAGATGGCAGCATCGAAACTGGACGGCCTCGGTCCGAACAGGAAACCGCTGGCTGGGACGAGGTTTGCTAGAACCTGCAGGTCGGCGGTGCCCCGGGCATAGGCCTCCTCCGGCGCGTAACGACCGATCCCTTGATAATAGTAGCGCTGCGCGTTGAACTCTCGCGCCTTCCGGAGATGCTCGTCCGAAAGCTCGGGATGCTCGCGGCGCAGGGCATCCCGGAACGCCGGCCAGAACCGTTCGTCCTTCCAGCGTGAGTAGGACATCACCCAGTAGAGGTCGTCCAGCATACGGGTGACGAGGTGACCCATGTCCCGGTCGCCCGGCTTGAGCCCGGCGTCGATGGTCAAGCCATAGTGGTGAGTGAGGTAGGAGATGATGAGGTTGCTGTCGCCGACCATGTTCGCGCCATCGACGATGTAGGGAAGCTGCGCCCGTGGAGCAGCCGAAGCATCCATGATGTGTTCGTGCCTGAAGGGCAGCCCTGCGAGTTTGAGAAAGGCAAAAACCTTCAGGCCGTAGCCGTTGTTGTCGGCTACACCGAACAGGCTCGGATAGGAGTAGAGAGTAAGCATCGCCTCCTCCTTCGACGTCGCTGTTATGCGCTGCACGCCACTCGTGCATACAGGCTGCGGGGAACCGCCTTCTTGTCGCAATGCCGGCGCTTTAGAATCGCTGTTCCTGACGGCCTGGGTTGGGGCCGCGCCGTGGTAGGCCGCCATGCAGCTATGCCAGATCTGCGAGCCCAGGTCCCAGAGGCTCAGGTGGTTCGGGTTCGGCGCGGTGAAGACCTCCGTCCGAGCCTGCGCTCGGCAGGCCGCGTCCTCAGGCCCCTGAACCGGCGGCTCGTCTCCAAGCCCCGAGCGGGTCGAGACAACGAAGAACGCGACGGCGAGCAGTGTCTTGCGCATGATTCGTTGATACGGCTTTCAGTTGGTTGCTGTTGACGACCGAAATCCCGCTTCTCCGCTCTATGAAGGTGCTGGCCCTCGGCCCCCGAGGCTCAGGCGCTCCTCCCTTCCGAGGCTGCGAATCGCCTCGCGGTCGGGCTTGCCCTGTTCCGTGCGGGGCGCCCGAGGGACAGGTGCGACGCTCAGCCGGTCTCCGGCCTGAAGCCCGAATGCTGCGGCGACGGCTTGACGGCAGTCGTCTACGTCGATGGCGGAGCCCGGCCACGCCCCCGCGGTTGAAATCCAAGTACCATGCCCCCCGCGGACTTTCCCTGCAGTCGCTTCGAACGTCCGTTACCTAGGCAGAAGCGCTCCGTCAGCGGCGGCTACTTCATCAGCAGTGGCACTGTGCGATAGCTTCCGAATGCAGGCACGAAAATGTCCGACGTGCCCCGGAACCGGCCCGCACGTGCTGCGTTACGCGCGTGCGAGGCTCTGAATGGGCTCGCA
>NZ_JACHOS010000020.1 GCF_014199985.1 Methylorubrum rhodesianum
CGCGTCGGCCACCTTCTGCAGCTCGCTCTCCGGCAGAAGCCGGAGACGATCCGGCGTCTCAAGACCCTCGAGGATCGTCGTGTCCGCTAGTGCCACCGGACCAGCCTCATGCCCGAATTGAGAAAAGGCGCGCAAATCCTTGCGCACGATGAGTTTTTTGGAATCGCCCCCGCACCCGACCGCCTATTCGACGTCGAGCGCTGCGGTGCCCGCGGCCCGGCCGTCCGGCCCGATCGCGATCTTCTGGATGCGCGCCTCGGCCCGCTTCAGCAGCGTCTCGCAGTGGCGTTTGAGCGCCTCGCCGCGCTCGTAGATCGCCACCGACTCGTCGAGGGGTACGTCGCCGCGCTCCAGCCGGCGCACGATCTCCTCAAGCTGCTCCATCGCCCGCTCGAAGGGTAGATCGTCCAGCGCCGCCGCCGACGCGTCGGGTGTATGATCGTTCATCCGGATTCCCTTTGGCGCGCGTTATGACGGGCGACGTGCGGTCGCACAAGCCCGAGTCGATTGCGTGCTACCGATCCCCCCGGCCGGCGCCGAGCCGGTCACGACAGGGTGATGTGGAACGGCGTTCCCTCGAAAGCCTCCGCGCCGCGCCCGATTCCGGCGATGGCCGCGCTCATCCGCCCTCCGCGTCCGAGCAGGCGGTCGGCGATCTCCACGAACAGGCGATTCGGCGTGGCGCTGGGCGCGAGCCGCCGCAGTTCCTGCGCGAGATCCGCCTCGTCGACGGACGGCCGCAGGGCACAGGCGACGGCGTAGGCCGCCGCGGTGGAGCGGCTGATCCCGGCGTAGCAGTGGATCACCATCGGCCTCTCGCGCGGCCATGCCGACACGAAGTCGAGCACGCTGCGCACATGCGCCTCACCCGGTGGCAGGTGACCCTCCAGCGGTGCGACGATGTCGCTGAAGCCGACCCGCAGGTGGTGCTCTGGGCGGATCGCGGCCGGGCGCTCCACCGTGCTGCCGAGGGTCGCCAGCGTCACCAGATGGCTCGCGCCGCAGGCGGCGACGGTCTCGGGCAGGCGCGAGAGGGGGCAGACGTAGAGGCTCGGCATGGTGGTCTCAGGCTCACGCCCTGCACTGGAGCGCCTCGAAGCGGGCGCGATAGCACGCTTCGGCCTCGGCCGTCGGCCATCCGGCGACCAGCCGCTCGATGTCGGAGCGAAGGAGGTCCGGCAGGGCGGGGGGGCGTCCGAAGATCTGATCGGCCTCGCTTTGCGAGAATCCGGCGAGCCGGGTCGCCTCGATCGCCGCGGCGATGCGGTCGGCGCGCTTGACCAGGCGCGACAGGGCCGGGGAGGGCGGCTCGAGCCCGAAGCGCTGGCGGATCGCCGCGAGCAGCCGCCGCTCGACGCTGCGATAGGCGTCGCCGATCGCGTTCTTCAGCGGCGAGATGATGTCGCCGATGACGTATTCTGGCGCGTCGTGCAGCAGCAATTCGAGCCGCTCCGGGCCCCCGAGCCGCGGATCGAGGGCGCCGCCGATCGCCTCGACCAGCAGCGAGTGCTGCGCCACGGAGAAGACGTGCGGCCCCGCCGTCTGCCCGTTCCAGCGGGCGACGCGGGCGAGACCGTGGGCGATGTCGCCGATCTCGATATCGAGGGGCGAGGGGTCGAGCAGGTCGAGCCGCCGCCCGGACAGCATCCGCTGCCAGGCCCGCACCGGCTTCTTGGAGGCGCCCACGGCCGCGCTCACGGATGGCGGCCCTCGCCCAGAGCGGCGCAGGCGGCGTGGCGATGGCAGCCGGTGAGGTGGTCGTTGACCATGCCGACCGCCTGCATGAAGGCGTGGACGATGGTCGGCCCGCAGAAGGTGAAGCCCTTCGCCTTCAGGGCCTTGCCCATTTTCCGCGAGACGTCGGTTTCGGTCGCGATCTCGGCGCGGGTGGCCGCATTGGTCTGGATCGGCCGGCCCTCGCAGAAGTCCCACAGGAAGGGCGCGAAGCCGGGGCCCGCCTCCTCGATGGCGAGCCACGCCCGCGCTCCGGCGATCGCACCGCGGATCTTGGCGCGGTTGCGGATGATGCCGGTGTCGCCCATCAGCCGCTCGACATCGGCCTCGGTGAAGCGGGCGATGCGCTCCGGCTCGAAGCCCTCGAAGGCACGACGAAACCCGTCGCGGCGGCGCAGGATGGTGATCCACGACAGGCCCGCCTGGAACCCGTCGAGGATCAGCTTCTCGTAGAGCGCGCGGGAATCGAATTCGGGCACGCCCCACTCGGTGTCGTGATAGGCGACGTAGAGCGGGTCGAGCCCCGGCCACCAGCAGCGCGGGCAGCCGTCGGGATGGGTGGCGATCAGTCCGCCGGACTCCGTGCTCATCCGGCGGCGGCCGTGTCGGAGGGGAAGGCGAAGCTGGCGAAGTCGGGCTTGCCCAGGCCCGCGACCGTGCCGCCCGCCCGCACCGGCTCACCCGCGGCGAGCGCGTCGCCGAGGCGGTCGAGGCGGATCGTGGCAAGCCCCCGCTCGCCCGCGGCGCTTCCCGTGACCCCGAGACTGCGGGCCCCGGCCGTCACCTCGGTGCCGGGCGCCGGCGCCGGGCCGTCGCGGTAGACGACGGGCAGGATGCGGGTGCGGGCGGTGCCGCGGTGCTGCATCCGCGAAACCACCTCCTGGCCGACATAACAGCCCTTCTTGAAGTCCACCCCGCCGAGCTGGTCCATCAGTGCCTCGTGCGGGAAGGCATCACTGAAGGCGAAGTCGCGTCCCCCCTCCGGCACGCCGAGGCCGATGCGGTGGGCGTGATACGCCTCCTCCGTTGCATCCGCCGAGAAGGCGCCCTCGGCGAAGTACAGCCGCTCGCCGAGGGCGGGCAGTCGCCCGTCGCGCACCCACACCGTTTCGGCGGCCGTCTCAGCCATGGTCCCGTCCTTCGCCCAGGCGGCAGCCACGCCGAGTGTCGGATCGGCGGCGACCGTCACCTTGGCCCGCAGGCGGTAGAGCCCGAGCCGCTTGACGAGATCGGCCGCGCGCTCGGCGGCGACGTCGAGGCGGAAGCCGTCCTGCGCGCGGGACACCAGAAAATCGAACTGGATCTTGCCCTGGGGCGTCAGCAGCGCGCCGAGCCGCGCCTCGCCCTCCGGCAGGGTCTCGACGTTGCAGGTGAGGATGCCCTGCAGGAAGGGGAGCGCGTCCGGCCCCGACACGGCGACCACGGCACGGTCCGGCAGCAGGGCGATCGGCATGGCGTCTCCTCGAAAGGGCGGAAGGGGCGGCGGCGTTGCGCGTGTGGGACGCCTGACATAAGCCGCGCCTATCCTCGTCTCAATCGCATGATGCGAACCGGGAGAGCCCGATGGAAGCGCCTTTCGACCTCGTCCTGTCCGGCGGCACGCTGGTGAACCACGACGGCGAGCATCGTGCCGACCTCGGCATCCGCGGCGGACGGGTGGCGGCGATCGGCGACCTCGCGGGGGCCGCGACGGCGGAGCGGCGCGACTGTCGCGGCCTGCACCTCCTGCCCGGCGTGATCGACAGCCAGGTGCATTTCCGCGAGCCCGGCCTCGACCACAAGGAGGATCTGGAGACCGGCTCGCGCGCCGCGGTGATGGGCGGCGTCACGGCGGTGTTCGAGATGCCCAACACCAACCCGCAGACGACGAGCGCCGCGGCCCTCGCCGACAAGGTCGCCCGCGCCCGTCACCGGATGCATTGCGACTTCGCCTTCTGGGTCGGCGGCACCCACGAGAATGCGGCCGAGGTGGCCGAACTGGAGCGGCTGCCCGGCGCGGCCGGGATCAAGGTGTTCATCGGATCCTCCACCGGCTCGCTCCTGGTCGAGGACGATGCCGGCGTGCGCGAGATCCTGAAACGCATCCGCCGCCGCGCCGCCTTCCACTCCGAGGACGAGCCGATGCTGCGCGCCCGGAAAGACCTGCGCGTGCCGGGCGATCCCGCCTCGCACCCGGTCTGGCGCTCGCCGGAGGCCGCGGTGAAGGCCACGCAGCGCCTGATCGCGATCGCGCGGGAGACCGGGGCCCGCATCCACATCCTGCACATCTCGACCAGGGAGGAGATGCCCCTCCTCGCGGAAGCGAAGGACGTGGCGAGCGTCGAGGTGACGCCGCACCACCTGACGCTCGACGGCGGGGAAGCCTATGCCCGGCTCGGGACGCTGGTGCAGATGAACCCGCCGGTGCGCGACGCCGGGCATCGCGACGGGATCTGGCGCGGGCTGTCCCAGGGCATCGTCGACGTGCTCGGCTCCGACCACGCGCCGCACACGCTGGAGGAAAAGGCCAAGCCCTATCCGGATTCCCCCTCGGGGATGACCGGCGTGCAGACCCTGGTGCCGATCATGCTCGACCACGTGAATGCCGGCCGGCTCTCGCTCGCCCGCTTCGTCGATCTGACCAGCGCCGGGCCGAAGCGGCTGTTCGGCATCGCCCGCAAGGGGCGGCTCGCCTTGGGCTACGACGCCGACGTAACGGTGGTGGACCTCAAGCGCCGCGAGACCATCCGCAACGAGTGGATCGCCTCGAAATGCGGCTGGACCCCCTATGACGGCGTCACCGTCACCGGCTGGCCGGTGGGCACCGTGGTGCGGGGCACGCCGGTGATGTGGCAGGGCGAGCTGGCCAACCCGTCGCGGGGCGAGGCGGTCCTGTTCGAGGAGGCGCTGCCGGCGGCGGGCTGAGCCCGCGCCGGGTTCGGGACGCGGCTCTCGCGTTCTTAACCCTCGCCTCGCCAGAGCGGCCGGATCTTGCCCCCGCTCGTCGCGAGCGGATCCCGCGCGCCCGTCTTCGTCAGTGCTGCAGCGTCGTGGTGAAGCCGCCGCCGCGGATGCGCTCGGGCAGGGTCTCGGCGTAGCGGGCGGTGGCGTCCTCGCCGTAGGTGGCGACCAGTTCCTGGAAGGCCGCGAACAGGGCGGCCTGGGCCATGCAGTCGCCGTCGATCCCGTCGAGGCAGCCTTCGGCGAAGGCCTCCGTCACGAGTCCGAGCGCGAGGCGCTTGCTCTCCGCATCGACGTCGAAGGCTGCGGTGTCGGAATCGTGAATCATGGCGAACGGCTTCGTTTCTCGGCCGGAACAGTGCCGGCAAGACATCGCCACGATACGGCAGCCTTAGCGGGCCGGGAAGCAGGGAATTGCGAAGAGGTTAATGCGAAGGCGCAATTGCGAAGGATTTTCGCAACGGCCCCGCAATGTGGCGATCCCGCCACAGGCGCTGTTCTACCCTCCGAACCGTCCGGCAATGGCGTGCGAGAGCCGCTCGCCCTCGGCGATGTAGCGGCGGGCAGCCTCGCCCGCGGCGGGGGTGCAGACCCGATAGGTCAGGCTGTAGCCGCGAAAGCCGCGGTTATAGGCGCCGGCGAGCCGGTCGCGGCGGGTCGGCGTCACCCCCTCGCTGTCGAGGATCGCCTTCATCCGCGCCGGCCATTCGACTGCGTCTGGCTCTGAGCAGAGGCTGCGCAGGAAGGCGAGCGCCCCGACGATCTCCGAGAGCCGCATCAGGTCGCGATCGTAGGGCGCGGGCGGCGGCTCGGCCGGGGGTGGCGGCTCCTTCTCCTTCTCGGGCGGCTTCGGGGCAGACTTGGTCGAGCCGGAGCGCTGCTGCGCGAACGCCTCCGCCGCAGGCGTGAGGGCGAGCAGGGCGGCGAGGATCAGGCGGACGAATCCCGTACTCATACCGAACCTTCTGCCGAACCTTCTGCCGAACCTTCCGGCACCGAGCCCACACGGGAAAACGCTTCGCGCAGGGTGTCGATCAGCCCCGGCGTGGTGGACAGGCCCGCGACCTCGTCGAGCGTGGCCCAGCGCACGTCGAGCGCCTCTGGGCCCGGCACCGGCTCGACCGCGCGCCAGAGCGCGGCGTGGGGATGGATCACGTAGTGGTGGCGGATGCGGCCGGCCTCGTCGCGCAGGATGATCTCGGTCGGGGTCAGGCTCGGACCGACGATCTCGGCGAGCGCGCCGACCTCCTCCTGCAACTCGCGCAGGGCGCCGGCGGCGAGGGACTCGCCGGCCTCGACGAGTCCGCCGGGCAAGGTCCAGACGCCGCGCATCGGCTCGTTGGCCCGGGCGGCCAGCAGGACGCGGCCGCCGCGGATCACCGCGATCGACACGCCGATCAGCGGGCGGGCCGGAAACAGCCGCCCGTCCTCCTGCTCCCGGCCACTCACGGAGCCGGTACCGCGACGAGGCGGCCATCGGCGAGGCCGACGAGGATCTTTCGGGCGACTCCGCCCGCATCGAGCACGGCGACGCCGTGGGCGGCCGGAGCGGGCAGCGGGATGCGGAGGCGCTCCTCCGGGCTGCCGCCCTTGAACGCGACCACGGCGAGGGCGCCGCGGCCCGCCACGGGCAGGGCGAGGTCCGGCGGACGACCGCTGCGGGGAACGGGGGCGGCGAGATCCGCCTCCTCGCCCGCGGCCGGGCCGGCGTAGCCGGGTCCCTCGCCCACGAGGCTCAAGGCACCGTCGGCGAAGCGCCAGAGCTGCAGCACGCCCTCGCCGTCGGGAGCGCGGATCGTGGCGATCTGCGGCTGGCCGGCTCCGATGAAATCGGCCAGGCCGGCGAGCGACAGCGGGGCGCCCTCCGGCGCCTTGCCAGCCTGCGGCGGCGTCTGCGCGGCGAGCGTCCAGGCCCCGTCCTTGCCCTTCGCCGCGAGCGCCAGGCCGGAGCCCGCCGCGCCCTGCGCGGTCACGGCGGCCACCGCCGGGCGGCCGTCGAGGCGGGTGATGCGCGGGGTGCGGCCGGCGAAGACCCGGTCGTCCCCCGGCGCGAGGGTGTGCGTCGTCACCGGCACCGCCTTCGGCTCGGCGGTGACGCCGAGCGGCTGGCGCTCGCGCAGGGTCAGCACCGCGCCCTGGCCCGGGGCGCCGCCGAGGGCGCGGGTCGGCCCGGTGAGATAGGCGCTCAAGGGTCCGTCGAGGGCGCGGCGCGAACCCGGCACGGCGCCGCGCGGCGTCTCGGCGGCGGAAAATCCCTCGATCGCCTCGGCACCGATCAGCGTGGTGCGCAGGCGGTCGCCGTCGAGGCTGAGCACGGCGCCGCCGCCCTCGCCCCAGACCACGACGACGGGCGGCGGCGCGATGTCGGTGCTCGCCTTCGGGTCGGCGCTCGCGGGCGCGCGCGCGATCGGCAGGAGGCCGGACGTCGCGACCGAGAGCGCGACGTCGCTGCCGGGGCCGCGCATCGCCTTGACGGCAAACGGCAACGTGACCGGCTCGACGCGCGGCCCGTCCTCGGCCGCGAGGACGGGAAGGGCGTGCAGCGCGACCAGGGCGGCGAGCACCGCCCGGCGGTCAAACATGCTGGCCGCCGTTGATGTGGAGCTCGGCGCCGTTCACGTAGGAGGAGGCTTCGGTGCAGAGGAAGTAGATCGCCTTGGCGACCTCGTCCGGCGTGCCGAGCCGGCGCTGCGGGATCTGCTGCACCAGCTTGTCGGTGCCGGGCGAGAGGATCGAGGTGTCGATCTCGCCCGGCGAGATCGCGTTGACCCGCACGCCGAGCGGCCCGAAATCCGCGGCCATCTCCCGGGTGAGGCCGGCGAGCGCGGCCTTCGAGGTGCCGTAGGCCGCGCCCGCGAAGGGGTGGACCCGCGAGCCGGCGATCGAGGTGACGTTGACGATCGATCCGCGCGCACGGGTCAGCTCGTCGCACAGACCCCGCGCCAACAGGATCGGCGCGAAGAAGTTGACCTGGAAGACGCGGGCCCAATCCTCGTATTCCGTGCTCAGCGCGCCGAGGCGCTCGCCCTCCGGCCCTTTCGGCGAGATCCCGGCATTGTTGACGAGCGCGTGCAGCAGGCCACCCTCGGCGGCCAGCCGCTCGGCCACCTCGCGCACGCCGCGCACGGTGTCGGCCGCGTCCGCCAGATCGACCTGGAGGTGGTCTTCGGGGCCCATCTCCCAGGGGCAATTTTCGGGGAAGGCGTGGCGCGAGCAGGTGATGACGCGCCACCCCGCGGCGGAGAAGCGCTTGACGGTGGCGTGCCCGATGCCGCGGCTCGCGCCGGTGAGCAGCATCACCCGTCGACGGTCGTTGGATGAGGCCAAGGCCGGGGTCCCTCGCTGCCCGCGATGCGCACCGCGGTGAGCGGGCCTGAGCGGGTCTTCGCCTCAAGGGATAAGACGCGCTCCGCCGGAAATCCAGGGCGGCGCTGCATTGCGAAATGCGCCGGAGGAGCGGCAATCCGCCTGAGCCCGGGAAAGGGTCGCGAAACCGCGCACGCCGCGCGCCCGCCAGTGGTCCCCGACCGGCGGCCCCGCCCGCTTTCCGCGCTTGTTCTGTCTCGACCTTCGTGCAACCCCGGGGCAGGGGTCCCGTGTTCAAGAGAGCGAACAGGAAGCCGGACCGAGGGATGCGACGCGCGTGAGCGAGGCGGAAGCGAGATCGACCATCCTCGTCGTGGAGGACGACGCCGTGACCCGGCACGCCGCGGTCGAACTGATCGCCGAAGCGGGATACGCCGTGCGCGAAGCCCGCAACGGCAACGAGGCGATCCGCATGCTCGACGCGAGTGAGGAGGCGGGCGAGACGGTCTGCGTGGTCGTGACCGACATCGACATGCCGCTCGGCATCGACGGCATCAAGCTCGCGGCCTGCATCGACCGGCGCTGGCCGGGGATCGGCATCGTCATCACCTCCGGCAAGGTGCGGCCTGCGCCCGGCGACGTGCCGGCCGACGCCCTGTTCATCCGCAAGCCCTACACCGAGGAAGGCCTTGTCTCGGCGATCCGTTCGGTGATGCCGTGAAGGGCCCCGGCCGGCTCCGGTCGGGGCGCCGATATCGGGGAGACCGATATCAGGGGTAGAGCCGCGCCCGGTCCCAGCCGTCGCCCGCGCGGGTGAAGCGGACGCGGTCGTGCAGGCGGTAGGCGCCGTTCTGCCAGAATTCCAGCTGCACCGGGGCGATGCGGAAGCCGAGCCAGTGCTCGGGGCGCGGCACTGGGCCGTTCTCGTATTTCTCCGACAGGGCGGCGACCTCCGCCATCAGGGTCGGACGATCGATGAGGGGGCGCGATTGTTGGCTGGCGATGGCGCCGATGCGGCTGTCGCGATGGCGGCTCTCGAAATAGGCATCGGCCTCCTCGCGGGTCACGCGGGAGACGGGACCGCGGGCGCGGATCTGCCGGCCGAGGGACTTCCAGTACAGCACCGTCGCCGCCTGCGGGTTGGCCAGCAACTGCTCGCCCTTGGCCGATTCGGCGTTGGTGTAGAAGACGAGCCCGCGCGGATCGAAACCCTTCAGCAGCACCACCCGCACGTCGGGCAGGCCGTCCGGGCCGGCGGTGGCGAGGGCCATGGCGTTGGCGTCGCAAGGCTCGGAGGCCTCCGCCTCCGCCATCCAGTCGGCGAACAGCGCCCAGGGGTCTGACGACAACGTGAAATCCTGCGGGTGGACCGCGGGCCCGCTGGCATCACCCTCTCTTAACCGATCGATGGCCATTTTCATCCCTGTGGCAGCCGGGTCGGGGGGCACCGACGTCGGGCAGCACACCCGTCGGAACCCCGTTCTGTCTCGAGTTCAGGTGTAATGCGTCTGCGTCCGTGTAAAGACCTCGGTGAAGCCCTCGCCCGAGCGCTCCCCGCCGTCGGGGCGCCCGGTCCGACGCGCGGGCCCGCGATCCGGCACGGCCTCGCGGGGCGGATCGCGGGCCTTCTGACGCTCGGCCTCGCCGCCTTCTCCTGCGGTGCCTGCAGCGGTCCGATCCTGTCCTTCAAGGCGGAGGAGGCGCCGGCCGCGCCCGAACCGCTCGTCACCGGCAGCATCCCGAAGCGGCCCGCGAGCTTCGGACGCGACCTCGACGGCGAGGATTGGCGCCGGGCCCACGCTGCCCTCTCCGTCGCCCTCGATCCCCAGGGCAACGGGCGCCCGGTGAAGTGGGAGAACCCGGAGACCGCCATGCGCGGCGCGATCAATCCGACCGGACTGCCCTACGTGGCCGGCGACGAGATCTGCCGCGACTTCCTCGCCACCGTGGTGGGCGGCGCCAGCAGCCGCTTCGTGCGCGGCACCGGCTGCAAACTCTCCGGCGGCGAGTGGGAGCTGAAGCGGCTGCGCGGCTCCGGCGAGGCCAAATCCTGACGCGGCCGGATCCCGGCAAGGCCGAACAGGCTTGCGCGAAACGGCCGGTCGCGGATCGGTGAAGCGGGCTTTCGAGGGTGTTGCAGAACCGCAACGCCCTTCCCACGTTGAAGCCACGCGGCAGAGGCCGTATCCCTGCACGGTTGCGATCCCCACAAAAGAACCCCGATGCGAAACCCCTACGACGTTCTGGGTGTGCCCAAGGGCGCGGGCGAGGCCGAGATCAAGAAGGCCTTCCGCAAGCTCGCCAAGGCCTATCACCCCGACAGCAACAAGGATCCGAAGGCCGCCGAGCGCTTCGCGGAGGCGAACACCGCCTACGAGATCCTCGGCGACAAGGAGAAGCGCGCGCAGTTCGACCGCGGCGAGATCGACGCCGAGGGCAAGCCGCGGGCGACCGGCTTCGAGGGCTTTTCTGGCTTCGGCGGCGGCCGCGGCGGCGGCTTCGACTTCGAGGGCTTCACCCAGCGCCGCGGCGCGGGCGGAGGCGGCGGAGCGGGGCCCGGCGGCATCGGCGAGGACTTCATCAGCCACATCTTCGGCGAGGCGTTCCGCGCCGGCGGCGCCGGGCCCGGCGGGTTCTCCCGCGGCGGACCGGCCCGCGGCGAGGATGTCGCGGCCGAGCTCAGCGTCACGCTCGAGCAGGTCGCAGGCGAGGAGAAGATGCGAATCGGCCTGCCGGGCGGGCGCGACGTCGACGTGATGATCCCCAAGGGCGTCGTCGACGGGCAGACGATCCGCCTGCGCGGCCTCGGCGGCTCGGGCGGCCCCCGCGGCGAGCCGGGCGACGCGCTCCTGACCATCCGCGTCCTGCCCCACCCGCTGTTCAAGGTGGACGGAGCGGACCTGCGCGCCACCGTCGACCTGCCGCTGGAGGATGCGGTGCTCGGCGGCTCGTTGCGCGTGCCGACGCTCACCGGCGCGGTCGAGATGAAGGTGCCGGCGATGACGAGTTCCGGCCGCACCTTCCGCCTGCGCGGAAAGGGGCTGCCGAAGAAGGATGGCAGCCGCGGCGATCTCTTCGCCACCACCGCCATCACCCTGCCGGCCGGCGACGATGCGGCGCTCACCGAATATGCCCGCCGTCGCCGCGAGGCGAAGGCCGGGACCGCCTAAGGCAAGCTCCGCCGGTCGGGCGCGGCGCGCGCCCATGGAAGGGGCCGTATCCGAGGCATCGGATGGCGCCTCAGCCCGGGGCTCCGCGTGCCGCCACCGGTACTCGGGGCCGAAACCGGACGAGCGAGCTCGCCGGGAGGCGATCCCGGTTGGCGGGAGGCTTCCCCCTCCGGCCACCCTCCGCTAAGGAAGCCCCCGGCGCAGGGCCGTCCCTCGAGAGGCGCCCGCGCGGCCGAAGCGAAGGTGACGCATGTCGGAACAGAAGCCGGGCGGGCTGCTCGCGGGCAAGCGCGGGCTGGTGCTGGGAGTGGCCAACAACCGCTCGATCGCCTGGGGCATCGCCCGCAGCGCCGCCGCCCACGGGGCGGAGCTGGCCTTCACCTATCAGGGCGAGGCGCTCAAGAAGCGCGTCGAGCCCCTGGCGCGCGAATTGAACGCGCGCGTGGTCGGCCATTGCGATGTCACCGACCCGGCCTCGATCGATTCCGCCTTCGCGGCCACCGCCGAGGTCTTTCCCGAGGGAATCGACTTCGTCGTCCACTGCATCGCCTTCTCCGACAAGGACGAGCTGACGGGCCGCTACCTCGAGACCTCGGAGGCGAACTTCACGAAGTCGCTGCTGATCTCCTGCTACTCGTTCACGGCCGTGGCGCAGCGGGCGGAGAAGATCATGCGCGAGGGCGGCTCGATGCTGACCCTGACGTATTACGGCGCCGAGAAGTGGATGCCCCACTACAACGTGATGGGCGTCGCCAAGGCCGCGCTGGAGGCCTCCGTGCGCTACCTCGCCGCCGATCTCGGCCCGAAGCAGATCCGCGTCAACGCGATCTCGGCCGGCCCGATCAAGACCCTGGCGGCCTCCGGCATCGGCGACTTCCGCTACATCCTCAAGTGGAACGAGTACAACGCGCCGATGCGGCGGACCGTGACCATCGAGGAGGTCGGCGAGACCGCCGCCTACCTGTTCTCGGACATGTCCCGCGGCATGACCGGCGAGATCCTCCACGTCGATGCCGGCTACCACGTCGTCGGCATGAAGAACCCCGACGCGCCGGACATCACCCGCGAGCGGGACTAGAGCGCGTTCCGACGAAGCGGTCACCGGTTCGTCGAACGAAGGCGCGTTGCGCCGCGGATCTAGAGACGCCGACCTGATGCAATCAGGTCGGATCCGGCTCTCGGGGTCAGCCCTCCTCCCCGAGCCGGCGGCGCCAATCCTCCACGGCGCCGCTCGCGAGCCGGCGGGCGGCGAGCATGCGCCAGGATTGGGTGAGAGACGCGAGTCCGGCGATCTCCCGCAGCGCCACCGCGTCGAGGCGGTCGACGTAGAGGTGGTGCAGGAGCCGCGACAGCGGCCAGTCCGGATGCGGCCGCCCGACCAGCTCCAGCGCGTCGCCGGCCGAGACGATCCCTTCCTCGATCACCCGGTAGTACCATCCGGTGCGCCCGCTCGCCTGCACCCGGCGCGCCATGTCGGGCACGGCAAAGTGCAGGTTCAGCTTGAAGCAGGGCTGGCGCGCCTGCGAGACCTGGAGCAGGGCGCTGCCCGCCCGCCACAGGTCGCCGACGCAGACGTCGCGCTCCGTCAGGCCCACCGTCGAGAAGTTCTCGCCGAAGGCCCCGGGCCGCTCCAGCAGGTCGGGCAAGCCGGGCAGGTCGGCGCGCCACGCGGCGGCATGGTCGAGGGCGTAGTGGTGGACGGCTTTTTCCGGACCGCCATGGACGCGGCGGTCGGCCTGCGCGTCGCCCGCGAGACCGAGCGGGCCCACCGCGACCGGTCCCCGCACGGCGGTCTTGGCGATGGCGCTCGCCGCGGTCCCGAGCGGCGCGACGCGCCCGGTCAGAACGGCCCCGATCACGATTCGCATCGCTCAATCGTCCCCATCGGAAAAATCGCCGGCGAGCCGAAGACCTTCGATCCAGGTCGCCCCCTCGCGCTTCAGCACGACCCGCGGACGCACCCCTCCGTGCTCGGACACCGCTGCGGCGAGGTTCTGGGAATGCGTCACGAGCCAGACCTGCGTGCGTCTGGACGCCCGCACGATCATCCGCGCCAGCGGCTCCGTCAGGTCGGGGTGGAGGCTGGCCTCGGGCTCGTTGAGCGCGAGGAAGGGCGACAACCGGTAGGCGAGCAGCGCGCCCGCGAGGGCGAGGTAGCGCAGCGTCCCGTCGGAGAGTTCGGACGGGTCGAAGGTCCGCTTCGGATATTCGGGAAAGATGACGCCGAAGCGCGCCTCGCGGTCCGGCGGCGGCACCACGAGGCGGGCGCCGGAAAAGGCGTCGGCGAAGGCCGCGTCGAGCTCGGCGGTGTCTTCGCGGATATGCGCCAGCGTCGCGAACACGGCGGCGAGGTCGGACCCGTCGGAGGCCAGCGTCGGCGTCGTCACCGCCAGGCAGGGGCGGCGCAGGGGCGAGCCCGCATCGGTGCGCACGTCGTGGTAGAAGCGCCACGCGCCGAGCGCCTGCCGCACGATCTGCAACTCGGGAAAGCGCACGGCGTCCTGCAGCGCGGCGAGCGCCGTCTCGGTCGGCAGCAGGTCGGCGCCGAAAGGTCGCCGGCGGCCCTCCTCGTCGCGCACGAAGCCCGCCGGCCCGTCGCGGTCGAGCACGGTCACCGGCCGCGCGCCGGTCTGCACGGTGAGCCGCTCGGTCTTCACCTGCGGCTCCAGGGCGAAGGCCGCGGCCGTCATCAGCGGCGGGATGCCGACTTCGACGGCGTAGGTGTAGACGTGGCCCGTGACGTCGTCGGACAGCTCGGCGGACAGCCGCACCCGCGCGGGCTCGCCTTTGCGGCGGAGCCCGGCCCAGAGCACCGATTCCATTCCGCCCTCGGCGGCGAGCGCCCGCGTCAACTGGCCGGAGGCGGCCGCCTGGAGCAGGGAGAGGGCGCGGTAGAGGTTGGTCTTGCCGGTGCCGTTGCCGCCGACGAAGACCGAGAGCGGCCCGACCGGAAAGCGGATGCTCCTCAGCGACCGGTACCCGGCCGCCTCGATCTCGCGAACCGTCGGCATCGGCGACCTCACGCGTTGAAGGGGAACAATCTAGACCGTTGGCATGATTCGGGAACGAACGTGCGGCCCTGATCGCTCTCGTCCATCTTTTTCCCATGACGAGAAGAGGTTAGCATTCGAGAAGAGCCGTTGCCGATCGCCGGGGATGCCACATGACGGAAGGAGAGCGCTTTGTCGGATCACTTCCGCGCAAGGCCGACTTCCACGACGGGAACAAGCGTCGGTCCTACGAGCTGACGCGACGGATCGCGGCGCGCCTGATCGACGATCCCGAACTCGTCGCCAGCGGCAGGTCCTACCTGGACCGCTTCGTCCGCCCTGATCCGGCCCAGGCCCACGCCTACTCCCTATGGAACGCGCTTCTGGATCAGGACATCAGCCAGATCGTGCGCCAGATGCTGGAGGATTCGCCGAAGGGCGAACTGCTCCGGGATACGCAGCCCGTCTTCACGGTCATCTCCTCGCAAGGAGGCAAAATGGCCGAGGTCGTCGGACTTCAGAACCGACCCACTGCCAGTCCGGAACGCCGTGAATGATGCGGCGGGACAGGCTCGACCACATCCT
Organism: Methylorubrum rhodesianum; assembly: GCF_014199985.1. Lineage (GTDB taxonomy): Bacteria > Pseudomonadota > Alphaproteobacteria > Rhizobiales > Beijerinckiaceae > Methylobacterium > Methylobacterium rhodesianum. The sequence goes on from NZ_JACHOS010000020.1 coordinate 14,726, forward strand.
GCGTGCTGCGGCAGGCGTCACGGGCCACGATACCTTCGTTCTTGTCGGCTCATCGGTGGTCGTCGTTCGATGCCGGAATATCCCCGGCGACATGTTGATGACGCGCGAGGCGGACGTTTACGTCCCCGACACGAGCGAGACCGAAGCGCTATCGGATATGATCGACGCCAATATCGGCCAGGGATCCGCCTTCCATCGCCAGTACGGATACTACGCAGACGGGGTTTCGCCCGGCACATCGGTGATGCCGAGCGACTGGATGGATCGCGTTCAGCACTATCGAGGCACCGGATGCCCCGGCGTGACCGCGATCGTGCCCGACATCGAGGATGTGGCCTTGGCTAAGGTCGTAGCCTGGAGAGAGAAGGATCAGAACTGGATCCTATCCGGCGTCAGGTCCCGGCTGTTCTCCCTCGAACGGATGGCATCTCGCATCGATCGAATGCCCAGCGCTGCCCCCGAACCGGCCGAGATGATGCGGCGGCTCCGCTCGGTCGCGGCGACGTGCGGGATGGCTTCGACCCTTCCCGGCCCCCTGGCCTCGGATGTCGAGTCGGAGAAAGGAATCAATCCGGCACCTTGATCCCCTCGAGCGCCATGCGCGGCTCCGGGAAGCGCGGATCCATCGCCTCCAGGGTGTCGGCGATGGTGCGGGCGACCATGACGTTGCGGGCCCATTTGCGGTTGGCCGGCACCACGTGCCAGGGGGCGTAGGGTGTCGAGCAACGGGCGAGCGCGTCGTTGAACACGGTCTGGTAGGCGTCCCAGCTCTTGCGCTCCACCAAGTCGGCCGGATCGAACTTCCAGTGTTTCGCCGGGTCGGCGAGGCGCGCTTCGAGGCGCTCCTTCTGCTCGTCCTTCGAGATGTGGAGGAAGAACTTGAGGATCACCGTGCCCGAGAGCGTCAGCAGCCGCTCGAAATCGTTGATGAGCCCGTAGCGCTCGCGCCACGTCTCCTCCGGCACGAGCCCCTTCACCCGCACCACCAGCACATCCTCGTAATGGCTGCGGTTGAACACGCCGATCAGGCCGCGGCCGGGCGTGCGCAGGTGGTAGCGCCAGAGGAAGTCCTGATCGAGTTCCTGCGCGCTCGGCACCTTGAACGACCAGACCCGGCACCCCTGTGGGTTCACCCCCTCCAGCACGTTGCGGATGGTGCCGTCCTTGCCGCCGGTGTCGATGGCCTGGAACACCACGAGCAGAGCGTGACGGTGCTCGGCGTAGAGCTTTTCCTGCAGGGCCTTGATGCGCGCGCGCTCGGCCTCGAGGGCGGCTTTGGCCTCGGCCTTGTCGAGGCCGCCCGTGGCGTCGGGATCGATCGCCGCCAGATCGACGCTCTGGCCGGGTTCGACGGTGACGATGCCGGGCGCGGCCGGCGGCAGGACCGGGTGGAGGTGCGGCGACAGGCTCGGTGCCGTGCCGCTGCCCGCGATCGCGGCCCGGGCCCAGCCGGCGAAGGAGGGCGGATGGTCGCGCCAGCCCGCCTGCGACTTCGTTTCCGCGGCTTTGTCGGCCGCTTTGTCACTTGCGGAGCCGCTGCCGTCCTTGCCGTTCTTGCGCGCCATGCCGAAGATTACCCGCTCACGAGCCGTTCGCGAGGCCGCCGGTGCGGGCCCGCAGGAAGGGAAAAGCTTGGAGCCCCAACAGATGCGCCGCCTTCGCCGTTCCCGATCCGGCGCGTCGGGGTTTGCGACGAGTTGCGCCGGCCGCGGTGGAGCGGCGGCATGAGCGATGGCATGAGCGGAGTGCCGACGATCTGGTTCGTGCGCCACGGCCAGACCGACTGGAACGCGGAAGGGCGCCTCCAGGGCCACCGCGACACCGATCTCAACTCCAGCGGGCTCGCCCACGCGGCGGAGGCGGCCGAGCGGCTGCGCCGCGTCGCCGGAGCGGAACTGCCGACGGCCGACTACGTGGCGAGCCCGCTCACCCGCGCCCGGAAGACGATGGAGATCCTGCGCGCCGGCATCGGTCTGCCGTCGGCCGGCTACCGGGCCGATGCGCGGCTGAAGGAGATCGGGTTCGGCGCCTGGGAGGGTCAGACCTGGGCCGAGATCCGGCGGCGCGATCCATCCGGGGCGGCGGCGCGCGACCGCGACCGCTGGGGCTATCAGCCGCGCGGCGACGGCGCGGAAAGCTACGCCATGGTCGAGGCGCGTGTGGAGGAGGTGGTGGCCGAGCTACGCCGGCCGACCGTGATGGTCGCCCATGGCGGGGTCGCCCGGGTGCTGCTGGTCATCCTCGGCCATCTCGACATCTACGCCGCCCCGCGGATCGGCATCCGCCAGGGCAGCATCCTCGTCATCGAGCCCAAGGGCTGGCGCTGGGCGTGAGCGCCCTTCGGGACGGGCGCACGCCGTGAAAGCCGCCCCACGCGGGCGGCGTCCGCTCCGTCGCGCCGGACGTGCTCGCGTTGGGCCGGTCAGGCCCGCGCGGCACGCCCGCGGGTCAGCAGGCGCACGGCCGTGACCGGGAGGAGCAGCGTCTTGACCGTCGCGGTCACGGCAAGGACGGCGACGACGGGCAGGATTGCGAGACAGATTCCGCTCACGCGCATCGGACACTCCCTGAAGCTTCTGACTCGGCGGCGCCGGGCCACCCGGTTGAGGACAGTCCGCCACCCAATCGCGGCAAGACCAAGGTAAACGGCGCACATTCACGCATTTCTGCGCTCCGCGCCGGGCTTTCGTCTCGGCTCTCCCAGGGCGGCCTGCCGGACAGCATAGCCGGCATGGACGCCCGAACCTTGCTCCGCGTCAACGGTTTCGCCGGGCGCCCGGCCCGCTTCGGCGTGCGGCGGCCGCCGCCGGGCGCGGGGATGAGCGTCCTCGAAGGCGCTCATCAGGCGGGCGGCATCGACCTTGGTGTAGATCTGCGTGGTCGAGAGCGAGGCATGGCCGAGCAGTTCCTGGATCGCCCGCAACTCCCCCTGGCGGGCCAGAAGATGCGTCGCGAAGGAATGGCGCAGGGCGTGCGGAGTCGCGCTCTCGGGCAGGCCGAGGGCGCCGCGCAGGGCGGCCACCGCGTATTGCACCACCCGCGGCGAGAGCGGCCCGCCCTTCACGCCGACGAAGAGCGGCCCCTGCGGATCGAGGGGGTGGGGGCAGAGCGACAGGTAGGCCGCCACCGCCTCGGCCACCGCCGGCAGCACCGGCACGGCGCGGACCTTGCCGCCCTTGCCGGTGACGCGGACCTCGTCGATGCCGGGAACCGGCGCGTCGCGGGCGGCGAGCCCCAGCGCCTCGGAGATGCGCAGGCCCGAACCGTAGAGAAGCGCGATCACCGCCGCGTCGCGGGCGAGCACCCAAGGGTCGCGGGCATCGTCGGGGCGGGTCTCGGGCGCGGTCATCGCCCGGGCGGCGGTCACCGGCAGCGGGCGCGGCAGGCGCCGCTCGACCTTGGGCGAGCGCACCGCGCCGAGCGCCGCCACGCTGCCATGCCCCTCCCGTTCGAGGAAGCGGGCGAAGGAGCGCAGACCCGCCAGCATCCGCATCAGGGAGCGCCCGCCGACGCCCTCCGCCCGGCGCGCAGCCATGAAAGCGCGCAGGTCGCGGGGCTTGAGGGCGATCAGACCGGGAATGGTCGGCGTGCCGGCACGGGCGGCACGGTAGATCAGGAATTGGCGCAGATCCCGCTCGTAGGCCTCGACGGTATTGGCGGCCAAGCGCCGCTCCTGTGCCAGCGCCTCGCGCCAGCCTCGCATCGCCGCACGCAGGGCGGCGTCGCCCGGCGGCAGCAGAGCGTCGGCATCGACGGCATCGGGGGACGCGGCTGGCATCATCGCGGCCAGCAAAGATCCCTTAAGGTTGACGAAGGGTTAAGCCGAGGGGCTCTTTCCACCCGGCCGCCCTCGCGCCAGATGAGCGCCCGTTCGCTCAAGTTCGCTCAAGGGCAACTTCGTTCAAGGGAGAGAGGGCCGATGGCCAAGCCCGTCCACACCATGATCCGCGTCCGCGACGAGGCGCGCTCACGCGACTACTACGCCCGCGCCTTCGGCCTGGAACCGGCCGACCGCTTCGACTTCCCGGACTTCACGCTGCTCTACCTGCGCGACCCGTCCTCGCCGTTCGAGCTCGAACTGACGGTCAACAAGGACCGCACAGCGCCCTACGATCTCGGCGACGGCTACGGTCACCTCGCCTTCGTGGTGGAGGATGCGGCGGCCGAGCACGCCCGCTTCGAGCGCGAGGGGCTTCCGGTCACCCCCGTCAAGACGCTCAAGCACGGCGACACGGCGCTCGCGACCTTCTTCTTCGCCACCGATCCGGACGGCTACAAGATCGAGGTGATCCAGAAGGGCGGCCGCTTCGCCTGATCCTCTGGAGTCCTACGGGGCCTTCTCCAGCCGTTCGAAGGCCGACAGCGCCTTCTCGCACGCGCCCGGAGAGGGTGCCGGCAGGCTCGTCTCCAGACGCATCGCGTCGTCCAGGGCGAGCGCGTAACGCTCCTCGGTGAGCGCCCGGCCGACCGCCGCCAGCATACGCTCGCGGCCGGCCCGCAGCACACGCTCGATCCGGTCGCGCGCCGCACCGCAGGCTAGCGCCCGGCCGAGAACCTTGCCCTGGCGCTCACCCTCGGCCTGAGGGATGACCAGCGGCCGGGCGGGACCTGCGTCGGGCGTCGTCTGCGCGCGGGCCGCACCGGCGACGAGGCCTGCGAGCATGAGCGCCGGGATCAGGGCCGGGATCGGTACGCCGGTGCGGCCGGTCGCTGAACCCATGGAATCGTATCCTTCCCGTCTCGCGTGGGCGCGGCGTGCCGCGTGCGTTCCCTCACGCTCAGGCGAGCGAATCTCGGCCACGGTCAAGCCGGAAACGACAGGGGGCGGCAATGAGTCCTTCCGGCAATGCGGCGACGGCGGATGAGCCCGTGATCGGGCAGGACGGCGTCAGAGACGGCGTCAGGGGCGTCCGCACGCGCAGCCCCGCGCGCATCCCCCTGAGCCTCAAGCTCGCCTACTCGGCCTTCATGGCGGTGCTGCTCCCGGTCTATCTCACCCAGTACGGGCCCACGAACTTCCTGTATTTCTGCGACATCGCCCTGATCCTGACCCTCGTCGGCATCTGGGCCGAGAGCGCGCTGCTCGTCTCGGTCTGCGCCGTCGGTCTCCTCGCACCGCAGACGCTCTGGGTCGTCGATTTCGCGGCCGAGGCGGCGGGTACCCCGCTGACCGGCATGACCGCCTACATGTTCAACCGCGAGACCTCGCCGTTCCTTCGGGGGCTGTCGCTGTTCCACGGCTGGCTGCCGTTCCTGCTCGTCTTCCTCGTCTGGCGGCTCGGCTACGACCGCCGCGCCTGGACCGCGTGGTCGGCGCTGGCCGTGGTCGTCCTGTTCGTCTGCTTCTTCCTGATGCCGCCGCCGCGGCCCGATCCCGGGCTGACGCCGGTCAACATCAACTACGTCTGGGGCATGAGCGACCACGCCGCCCAGACGATGATGCCGGCCTGGGCATGGTTCGCGGGCCTCGTCGCCGGCATCCCGCTGCTGATCTGCTGGCCGACCCACCGGCTCCTGATCCGGCTGATGCCCAAAGTCCCCGTCACGTCCCCCGCGGCTTCGCACGGCGGGTCGGCGCCTCGCTGAGCGGATCCTCCGGCCAGGGATGGCGCGGGTACCGCCCCCGCATCTCCGAGCGCACGGCACTCCACGAGCCGCGCCAAAAACCCGGCAGGTCGCGGGTGATCTGGATCGGGCGGTGGGCCGGCGAGAGCAGGTGGAGCACCAGCGGCACGCGTCCGCCGCCGAGGGTGGGGTGACGGTCGAGCCCGAACAGCTCCTGCACCCGCACCGCGAGCACGGGTTCGGGGCCTGATTCGTAGTCGATCGGGATGCGCGAGCCCGTCGGCACCTCGATATGGCTCGGCGCTTCCGCCTCCAGGCGGGCGCGCAGGGTCCAGGGCAGCAGGCCCTGCAGCGCCTGGCCGAGATCGTCAGCGGTGATCGCGCCGAGCGAGGCGCGCCCGAGGATGGCTGGGGCGAGCCACTCCTCGACACCGGCGGCCAGAGCCTCGTCGGACAGGTCCGGCCATTCCCCGCCCTCGGCCTCGTGGAGGAAGCGGATGCGGGCCCGCCACTGCGCCAATGCGGGTGTCCAGGGCAGGCGGTCGAGGCCGAGCCCGGCCACGCCGCGGGCCAGCACCCGCGCCGCCTCCGCGTCGGCGGGGACGGGCATCGTGCGCTCGTCCAGGGTGACGGCCCCGAGCCGGCGCCCCTCGCGGGCGCGCAGCGCGCGGGCTTGCCCGTCGAAGCCGACGCTGCGCACGGTTTCGATCCGGTCGCGGAACAGGGCGTCGATGGACTCGGAGGAAATCGCGGCGGCCGAGAGGATGCGGGCGGAAGCCGCGGCGCCGGTGAGGTCGGCGACGACGAGGAAGGCCTCGCGGGCGAGCGGGCTCGCGGGATCGACGAGGCCGGCGCGGCCATTGGCCATCAGGAAGGCGCCCTCCCGGCCGCGTGCCCGCGCCACGCGGTCGGGATAGGCCAGCGCCAGTAGGGCACCGGGCTCGGCCAGACCCGGATCGGGCTCGGCCGCATCACCCGCGGCCCGGGCCGCCTGCCGCGCCCAGCCTTCGGCGAGGCGGCGCATATCGGTGGCCCGTCCGCCCCGGTCGCGGCGGAAGCGGTCGAGGCGCTCGGCGAGATCCACCGCATCGCCGCCGAGGCCGCGCTCGACCAGCACGGCGGCGAGATCGGCCGCAGCCCGCGCCTGCCCGGATTCCGCGGCGCGGGCGACCATCCGGGCGAGCCGGGGCGGCAGCGGCAGGCTGCGCAGGGTGTTGCCGGTCGCCGTGAGGCGCCCGTCCGGGTCGAGGGCGCCGAGATCCGTCAGCATCGCCCGCGCCTCGGCCAGCGCCGGAGCCGGCGGCGGATCGAGGAAGGGCAGGGCGGTCGGATCGGTGACGCCCCAGGCGGCGCAGTCGAGGGTGAGGCCGGCCAGGTCGGCGGAGAGGATCTCGGGGCGGGCGAAGGGTTCGAGCGCAGCGGTCGCCGCCTCGGGCCAGAGCCGCCAGCACACGCCCGGTTCGGTGCGGCCGGCGCGGCCGCGGCGCTGATCGACCGAGGCGCGCGAGGCCCGCGCCGTGACGAGGCGGGTCATGCCGTTGCCGGGCTCGTAGAGCGGTACGCGGGCGAGCCCGGAATCGACGACGATGCGCACGCCCTGGATCGTCAGCGAGGTCTCGGCGATGGAGGTGGCGAGCACCACCTTGCGCCGTCCCGGCAGTGCGGGCGCCACTGCCCGGTCCTGCTCGCCCTGGGTCAGCGCGCCGTAGAGGGGGGCGAGGTCGGCGTCGTCCGGCAGGCGGCCCTCCAGCCGCTCGGCGGTGCGGCGGATCTCCGCCTGACCGGGCAGGAAGGCGAGCACCGAACCGGGGTCCGCTCGCAGCGCCCGCAGGATCCCGGCGGCCATGGCGTCCTCGATCCGCTCGCTTCCGTCGCGGTCGAGATGGCGCGTCTCGACCGGGTAGGCGCGCCCTTCGGATTCCACGACCGGCGCAGTCCCGAGGAGCCCCGCGACGCGGGCGCCGTCGAGGGTCGCCGACATGGCCAGGATCCGCAGGTCCTCCCGCAGCGCCCCCTGCGCGTCGAGGGCGAAGGCCAGTCCGAGATCCGCGTCGAGCGAGCGCTCGTGGAACTCGTCGAACAGCACCGCACCGATGCCGGCGAGTTCCGGATCATCGAGGATCATGCGGGTGAACACGCCCTCGGTGACGACCTCGATCCGGGTGCGGGCCGAGATCTTGGAACCGAGCCGCACCCGCAAACCGACCGTGTCGCCGACCCGCTCGCCGAGGGTGGCCGCCATGCGCTCGGCCGCGCCGCGGGCCGCGAGGCGGCGGGGTTCGAGGAGGATGATTCTCCTCCCGCCGAGCCAGGGCTCGTCGAGGAGCGCGAGCGGCACGCGCGTGGTCTTGCCGGCGCCGGGTGGCGCCACGAGCACAGCGGAGCTGCGCTCGGACAGGGCCCCGCGCAGGGCGGGGAGGGCGGTTTCGATCGGAAGCGCGGAGGCGGGCGGCGACATGGCCCGGGAGGTGCCGCGGTTCGCGCGCGGGCGCAACCGTCCCGCTACGGCCGATTGATCAAAGTAATCCAACACGAAAATTTGTTAACATAGCTTGATCTCTACTCGGAACGGAGGGGTGAACGACGAATTGTGCGCTCGGCGTGCGTTCCATGCACGCGACGGAGAAAGACGACGATGCGTATTGCCCTGACACTCGCAGCCGGTGTGCTGCTCGGCAGCTTCGGCCTGGGAATCGGGGCCGCGTCGGCCGCCCCCGCGATGCCGGCTCCCGGCGTGATCGCCGGCGACACGGTCGAGACCGTGCGCGACCATGGCCGGCACCACCGGCGCTGGCACCGCTCCCATCGCAGTGTCCTCGGCCACCACCACTCGACCAAGGCGCAGCGCCACCGCCGCCGCATGAACACCTATCGCCACGGCAACCCGAACGCCCGCAACCCGGAGCGGCCCGGCTACCAGCAGCAGCTCGGCAACACCACGGGCGGCCCGCGCTACTGAGGCCCTCGCCCTCCGGAGGCGACGTCTGTTGGAAGAGGCCCGTCCGGCGCGACGCCGGGCGGGCCTCGGCCGTTCTCGCGGCGCCGTCGCCGCCGCCGCTTGCGAGGGCTGGGGAGAGCGCCCACTTGTCCACGGACTTCACGGGCGGCCGACGATGCCCGTCCGGCGCGGGACTGCTAGCCTCCGCTCCATGCCCAGACCCCAGCGTCCCCAACCCCTCGAACGGCGTGCCCAGGCGGCGGATACGGTGACCTCCTCGCCCCTCGACATCCCCGGCGCCACGCCGATGATGGCGCAGTACATCGAGATCAAGGCCGCCAATCCGGACTGCCTGCTCTTCTACCGGATGGGGGACTTCTACGAGCTGTTCTTCGAGGATGCGGAGATCGCCTCCCGGGCGCTGGGCATCGTCCTGACCAAGCGGGGCAAGCACGGCGGCGCCGACATCCCGATGTGCGGCGTGCCCCTGGAGCGGGCCGACGATTACCTCCACCGGCTGATCGCGCTCGGCCACCGCGTCGCTGTCTGCCAGCAGACCGAGGACGCGGCCGAGGCCAAGAAGCGGGGCCCGAAATCGGTGGTGCGGCGCGAGGTGATTCGCCTCGTCACGCCGGGGACGCTGACCGAGGACCGCCTGCTCGACCCGACCCGGGCCAACCTGCTGCTCGCCATCGGGCGGCGGAGGGTCTCCGACACCCGCGAAGCCTACGGGCTCGCCGCCCTCGACATCTCGACCGGGCGCTTCTCCCTGAGCGAGGTGGACGGCCCGGAACTCGCCGCGGCCATCGCCCGGCACGAGCCGCGGGAAATCGTGCTCTCGGAGGTGATCCACGCCGACCCGGCGCTGGCCAAGCTGTGGCGCGAGACCAGCGCGGCGGTGGTGCCGCTGGCCCAGGGCGAGCTGGAGCCGGCCTCGGCCGAGCGGCGCCTGCGCGAGCAGTTCGGCGTCAAGACCCTCGACGGGTTCGGCCATTTCTCCCGGGCGGAGATCGCCGCGGCCGGGGCGGCTTTGCTCTATCTCGAACGCACCCAGCTCGGCACCCGCGTGCCGCTCTCCGCCCCGAGCCGGGAGGCCACGGGGGCGACGCTCGCCATCGACGCGGCCACCCGCGCCAATCTCGAACTCACCCGCACTCTCTCGGGCGAGCGCAAGGGGAGCCTGCTCGACGCGATCGACCGCACGGTCTCGGCGGGCGGCGCCCGGCTGCTGGCCGAGCACCTCGCCGGCCCGCTCACCGACCTGGGAAAGATCGCGAGGCGGCACGATGCCGTCGCGTTCCTGGCCGAGGACGGGGCGCTGCGCGCGCATCTGCGCGACGCCCTGCGCGCCGCCCCCGACATCGCCCGCGCGCTCTCCCGCGTCGGCCTGAACCGCGCCGGCCCGCGCGATCTCGCCGCCCTGCGCGACGGGCTCGACGCCGCCGCGACCCTCAGCGCGCGCCTGGCGCGGGAGGATCTGCCGGACGGCCTCACGCGTCTCGCCCGCCGCCTCGACCGGGCCGACCGGGCTCTCGCGGACGAACTGGCCCGGGCGCTCGCCGACGACCTGCCGCTCAACCGCCGCGACGGCAATTTCGTGCGCGCGGGCTACCACGCCGAGATCGACGAGGCCCGGCTGCTCGGCCAGGACTCGCGAAAGGTCATCGCCGCGCTCCAGGCGCGCTACGCCGAGGCCACCGGCTGCCGGACGCTCCGGATCAAGCACAACAACGTGCTCGGCTACTACATCGAGGTGCCGCAGGCGGTGGGCGAGGCCTGCCTCAAGGGCCTGATGCAGGACTTCGTGCATCGCCAGACCATGGTCGACGCGATGCGCTTCACCAGCGTCGAACTCGGCGAACTCGAATCGAAGATCGCGGGGGCCTCCGACCGGGTTCTGGCGCTCGAATCCGAGGTGTTCGACCGCCTCGCGGCCCTGGTGGGTGAACGGGCCGACACGATCGCCGACATCGCCGAGGCGCTGTCCGGCCTCGACGTGGCGGCGAGCCACGCCGAATTGGCGGTCGAGCAAGCCTGGACCCGGCCGGTCATCGACGACAGCCTCGCCTTCGAGATCGCGGGCGGGCGCCATCCCGTGGTGGAGGCGGCGCTGACCCGAGCGGGCGAAGCCTTCATCGCCAACGATTGCGATCTCTCAGGGGGTGAGGCCGGGCGCATCCGCCTCGTCACCGGCCCGAACATGGGCGGCAAGTCGACCTTCCTGCGCCAGAACGCGCTGATCGCCGTGCTGGCGCAGATGGGCGCCTTCGTGCCGGCCGCCTCCGCCCGGCTCGGCGTGGTCGATCGCCTGTTCTCCCGCGTCGGCGCGGCCGACGACCTCGCCCGGGGGCACTCGACCTTCATGGTCGAGATGGTCGAGACGGCCGCGATTTTGAATCAGGCGACGCGCCGCTCGCTGGTGGTGCTCGACGAGATCGGCCGCGGCACCGCGACCTTCGACGGGCTCTCCATCGCCTGGGCCTGCCTGGAGCACCTGCACGAGAAGAACGGCTGCCGGGCGCTGTTCGCGACCCACTTCCACGAATTGACGGCGCTGAGCCAGCGCCTGCCGCGCCTCGACAACGCGACGCTGAAGGTCGCCGAGGACCGCGGCGAGGTGGTGTTCCTGCACGAGGTGGTGCCGGGGGTGGCCGAGCGCTCCTACGGCCTTCAGGTCGCCCGCCTCGCCGGCCTGCCGCCGAGCGTGGTGGCGCGCGCCGGCGCGATCCTCAAAGGTCTCGAAAACTCCGAGCGTGAGCGCCCTGCCCGCCGCAAGATCGAGGACCTGCCGCTCTTCGCGAGCCTCTCCTCGGCACCGCCGCCCCCGACGGAGCCGGTGAAGCCCGAGCCGGACGACCGGCTCGGGCGGCTGATCGACAGCCTCGATCCCGACGCGCTGACCCCGCGCGAGGCGCTCGACGCGCTCTACCGGCTGAAGAAGGAGCGGGCGGCGGGGTGACGCCGGGTCGGACCGGCGGCGCGGTTCGAGGCCGCGGGATGGGGCGGATCACGGGGCGGGGACGATCTGCTATAGAGCGTCGCTGATGACAGCCGGCCCGCTCCGGCCCGACAGGTGGCTGCCCCGCGGATCCGGATGGTCTCGCGGGGCAAGGACACCGGGCCGTTCAGAAACAGATCGATGCTCCGTCTCCTCCTCGCCCTCCTCCTGACATTGGCCGCCCCCGGCCTGGCCGCCGCGCAGGGAGCCATGACGACGGCCAAGGCCAAGGATCTCGTGCGGGCGAGCCTCGTCGCCGAGAGCGAGGCGCTGGTGCCCGGCGGCACGGTGACGCTCGGCCTGCGCATGGCGATGAAGCCGGGCTGGCACGTCTACTGGCGCAATCCCGGCGATTCCGGCCTGCCGCCCGAGATGGCATGGCGTCTCCCCGCCGGATTCTCGGTCGGCCCGGTGCAGTGGCCGGCCCCGGAGCGGATCCCGGTCCAGACCCTGATGAATTTCGGCTACGAGGGCACCGTCACGCTGCTGGTGCCGCTCACGGTGCCCGAGAGCGCCAGGGTCGGCGAGACCGTGCGGCTCGCGGGCACGCTGTCCTACCTCGTCTGCGAGGAGATCTGCATTCCGGGCTCGGCGGAGCTGAGCCTCGACCTGCCGGTAGCGGGATCGGCGGAGCCGGCCTCGGGGCAGGCCGCCCTGTTCGCCCGCGCCCGCGCTGCCCTGCCCGAGACCGCCCCCGGCCCGGTCCGCACCACCCGCGAGGGCGACCGCCTTGTGCTGCGTCTCGACCGTCCGGACCTGGCGGAGGTGAGCGGAGCCGCCTTCTTCCCCTACGCGGAGGGGGCTCTCGACAACGCCGCGCCGCAGGATCTTACCGTCGATGCCGCCGGACTGCGCCTCACCCTCACGCCGGGCGATGCGGGGCAGCCGGCCGAGGCGCTCGCCGGCGTGCTCACCCTCACCGAGGCCGGCGCGCGCAGGGCCTATGCGCTGGGGCCGGAGCCCACGCCCGCGCCGTCGGCGGCCGCTGTCGTCGCCACCGCGCCCGAGGCGGCTCCCGCCCCGTCGGGCGAGGAGACCCTGACGCTGTGGAGCGCGGCCGGGCTGGCGCTGCTGGGCGGCCTCATCCTCAACCTGATGCCCTGCGTGTTTCCCGTTCTCTCGATCAAGGTGTTGAGCCTCGTGCGGCAGGCCGGTGAATCCGCCACCCGTGTGAGGCTGCACGGGCTGGCCTACACCGCGGGCGTGCTCGCGAGCTTCCTCGGGCTCGCGGGTCTCCTGATCGCGCTCAAGGCGGGGGGCGCCGGCATCGGCTGGGGCTTCCAGCTCCAGTCCCCCGTCGTCGTGGCGCTGCTGGCCTACGGGTTGTTCGCCATGGGTCTCAGCCTGTCGGGCGTGGTGCATCTCGGCGGCGGGATCGTCGGGCTCGGCGACGGGCTGACCCGGCGGGCAGGCTATCAGGGCTCGTTCTTCACCGGCGTGCTGGCGACCCTGGTCGCCACCCCCTGCACGGCGCCGTTCATGGGCGCGGCGGTGGGCTTCGCCCTGACGCAGTCGACACCCGCCGCGCTCGCCGTCTTCGCCAGCCTCGGCCTCGGGCTCGCGCTGCCGTTCCTGGGACTCACCCTGTTCCCGCGGGCGCTGCGGCTGCTGCCGCGGCCGGGTGCCTGGATGGACGTGCTGAAGGGCGCGCTCGCCTTCCCCGTCTACGCCACGGTGGCGTGGCTCGTCTGGGTGCTGGCCCAGCAGGTCGGGCCGGACGGGCTGCTCGCGGGGCTGACCGGCCTCGTGCTGGTGGCGCTCGCCGCCTGGGCCTGGGAGCGCGCCCGCCATGCGGGGCGGCTCGGCACGAGCCTCAGCCGGGCCGCGGCCGTGGTCGCGCTCGCCGCCTCCCTCGGTCTCGTCGTCGTCCTCGACGGCGACCGCGCCGCCGCCCGCGGCACGGCCCTGGCGCAGGGCGAGGAGGCATTCACGCAGGCCCGCCTCGACGCCCTGAGGGCGGAGGGTCGCACGGTGTTCGTGGACATGACGGCGGCGTGGTGCATCACCTGCCAGGTCAACGAGCGCACGGTGCTCGCCCGCGACGGCGTGCAGGCGGCGTTCCGGGCGGGACAGGTGGCCTATCTCAAGGGTGACTGGACCAACCAGAACCCGGAGATCACCCGCCTGTTGGAGCATCACGGCCGCAGCGGCGTGCCGCTCTACCTCGTCTATCGCGGGACGCGCGAGGCGCAGGTGCTGCCGCAGATCCTGACGGAAGGGATCGTGCTCGCGGCGATCGGTCAGAAGGACGTCGCGGCGGCCCGATAGGGCTCGATCCGGTTCAGCGCATTCCCTCTCCCCGCATGCGGGGAGAGGGCTTCGGTGATCTTGTGGCGGCCGAAGCAAGCCGGCCGGCGAGGGTGAGGGGGCCTGAGCCGCAAGGGTCCCCTTAAGAGACCCCTTCGAATGCGCCCCTCACCACCACCGAGGACTGCCTCAGCCGGCGAGCTTGGCCGCGATGCCGGCCACGTGGCGGCCCTGGAAGCGAGCGCCGTCGAGCTCGACCTGGGAGGGCTGGCGCGAGCCGTCGCCGTCGGCGATCGTGGTGGCGCCGTAGGGCGAATTGCCCTTCACCTGCTCGACGCCGTTCTGGCCCGCGAAGCTGTAGGGCAGGCCCACCACCACCATGCCGTGGTGGAACATCACCGTGTGGAAGCTCGTCAGCGTGGTCTCCTGGCCGCCGTGCTGCGAGGCGGTCGAGGTGAAGGCCGAGCCGACCTTGCCGACGAGCGCGCCCTTCGCCCACAGGCCGCCAGTCTGGTCGATGAACTGCTTCATCTGCGAGGCCATGTTGCCGTAGCGGGTGGGCGTGCCGAAGATGATGGCGTCGTACTCGGCCAGTTCCTCGACGGTGGCGATCGGCGCCTCCTGATCGAGCTTGTAGTGGAACTGCCGGGCCACCTCCTCCGGCACCAGCTCCGGCACGCGCTTGACCGCGACCTCGGCCCCGGCCTCGCGGGCGCCCTCGGCCACGGCCCGGGCCATCTGCTCCACATGGCCCCAGGACGAGTAGTAGAGCACCAGAACCTTCGCCATCGTCATCTCTCCTGTTCGCGGGCCCGGCGCCTCGTCCGGGATGGGCTCTCGGCCCTGGACGGAAGCGAGGCGTTCGGTTCGAGCCCGAGCGTCGAATGCGCCACCCATATGAAGGTTCGCCCTGTTTGCAGAAATGCCCCGTCGTGCAAGACCATCCTTGCAAGTCTGCAAGGAGGAGGGTGGAGTGCCGGTGGCGTGGGACGAATTCCGCCTCGTGCGGGCCATCGCCGAGCGGGGAGCGCTGGCACCGGCCGCGGCCCATCTCGGCATCAATCCCTCCACGGCCTTCCGCCGCCTCGCCGCCATCGAGGCGGAGCTCGGCGCACGCCTGTTCGAGCGCCACCGCTCCGGCTACGTGGCGACGCCGGCAGGCGAGGCGATGGCGGCCTCCGCCGCGCGGATGGAGGAGGAGGTCGCCCGCTTCGACCGGGAGGTCGCCGATCGGGCGCAGACGCCCTCGGGCCTTCTGCGCGTCACCGCCGCCGGGACCCTGGTGACCGACCTCCTGATGCCGATGCTCGGTCGCTTCCGGGCACGCTACCGACAAGTCCAGATCGAGCTCATCACCTCCGAGGAGGCGCTGAACCTGTCCCGCCGCGACGCGGACGTGGCCCTGCGCGCCACCCGGGACCCGCCGCCCAACCTCGTCGGGCGCCGGCTCGCCACCATCGCCTGGGCGGTCTACGGCCCGGCCCAGGCGATGGTGGACGGCGCCGAGGCCGACTGGGTCAGCCCCAGCGAGGCGGTAGCCGGCGGCCTCTTCGCCCGCTTCGTCGCCGCCCGCGCCGGGCCGGAACGGGTGGCCCTGCGCCTCAACACCGTGCAGGGCCTGTGCGAGGCGATCTGCGAGGGCATCGGCATCGGGCCGCTGCCCTGCTATCGCGGCGACCGGCTCGCGCAGCTGCGCCGCCTCTCGGGGCCGGAGCCGGCGTTGGCCGGCACGCTCTGGCTCCTGACCCATCCGGACCTGCGCCACGCGGCGCGGGTGCGCGCCTTCATGGATCATGTCGCCGCCGAGGTCGCGCCCCTGCGCCCTGCCCTGGAGGGGCGTCCGAGCCACGGATCCGTACCGTGAACCAGATTGCGCAACGGCCGGTCCCGCCTGTATAAGAGGCAATCCCCTCATTCATCGCGACATGGGATCCTTCGGGCCTGACCGGGCCGGAGGCCGCGGGAGAGCCTTTCCGGACTCCTGCGCCTTTCCCCGCCGCGAACCACGAAAAACCGCCTGGAGCTTTGTCCGATGTCCCAAGGTCCGCTGATGCCGAAGGCGACCGCCGTGTGGCTCGTCGAGAACACCTCGCTCGCCTTCGAGCAGATCGCCGACTTCTGCAAGCTGCACCCGCTCGAGGTGAAGGGCATCGCCGACGGCGAGGTCGCGGCGGGCATCAAGGGCCTCGATCCGATCACCACCGGCCAGCTCACCCGCGACGAGATCGAGAAGGCGCAGAAGTCGCCGCATTACCGGCTCAAGGTCGCGGTCTCGAAGGTGAAGCTGCCCGAGGTCAAGCGCACCACCAAGGGCCCGCGCTACACGCCCCTGTCGCGCCGCCAGGACCGGCCGAACGCGATCCTCTGGCTGATCCGCAACCATCCCGAGCTGAAGGACGCACAGATCATCCGCCTCGTCGGCACCACCAAGGCGACGATCCAGCAGATCCGCGAGCGGACCCACTGGAACTCCGCCTCGCTCCAGCCGATGGACCCGGTGACGCTCGGCCTGTGCTCGCAGATCGACCTCGACTTCGAGGTGCAGCGCGCCGCCAAGGACCGCCCCGCCGTGCTGCCGACGGATGGTGGCGCCAAGCTCCTGCCGACCGAGATCTCGACCGCCCCGGCCGCCGAGGAGCGGGAGGAGGAGCGCGACGAGGAGGATCTCAACGCCGACGCGGTCTTCGCCAAGCTCAAGGGTATGAGCCGCATCGACGAGGACGACGACGAGGAGTGATCTCCTCGGCGCCGCGGCCCCGCCCGCGGGCGGCCGACCCAAAGAAAGAAACTGCTCGCCCGCACGCACCAAATGAGAAATAATGCTGGTCGGCCGCTCCCGCGGAGCGGCGGCAGCGCGAGGACGTGGTATGATCCACGGTGGCGTGACCGAGAGCGGCTCTCCCCCGAGCGGCTCGAGTCCCGGCGGCCTGGCGGAGGGCGGCATGACCGGTCCCGCCTTGTCCGACGAACCTGCGGCCGCGCTCGCGGAGCGGACGCCCCCCCAGCTGTCCGGCGAGCCGGTGACGCTCGCCGAATCCCTGATCAGCGAAGCCGGCTGGGGGCCGGAGAATTTCTGCACCGACGGTCCGAACCCGCCCTACCTGCGCATCGGCGGCAAGCTGCGGGTGACGCTCACGGAGTTCGAGCCCTGCTTCGCCTCGTTCCGCCGCGACCGCGGCCCGTTCCGCTCCAAGGTCGCGATCGTCGATCACCTCGCCAAGTACGACGCGATCATGGTCGATCCCCTGGCATTCGAGGAATGCTTCGGCCCCGGTGAGGGAACCGAGACGGTGTTCCCGTTCGGCGCGTGGCTGGAGATCCGCCGCGTCGGCTTCGGCGGCCTCGACCTGTGGGGCAAGCGCCAGGGCGCCGTGACGCTCCCGCTCGACGCCCTGGCGGTGGCCTCGGCGATCTGGTTGCGGCGGAAGGATCGATCCGGAGAGCCGTCGACGGCCTCAACCATGAGCGGCTGATCCAATCCGCGCGTTTTCTGCTATCCTCGACAGGGTGAGGAGAGCGGCATGAACGTTTCCGTGGGCGATCGCTGGGAAGGATTCATCGAGCAGGTCGTGCGCGAGGGGCGTTATGCGTCCGCGGGTGACGTCGTGCGCGAGGGGCTGCGGCTGGTCGAGGAACGGGAAGCGCGCCTCGGCGCTCTTCGGGAAACGCTTGCTGCGTCCCTTGCAGCGGGAGGAGAGGTCAGCGAGAGCGAGATCGATGCCGCGCTCGCGGCTCGGAGCGCGCAGCTCGAAGCCGAGGGCTTCTGATCTCGACTGTCCGAGCGTGAGACGACCCGTCTTCCTGGCCGCCGCCAGAGCCGACCTCCTGCAGATTCTCGAGGATGTGACCCGCGCCAGCGGAAGCCTTGCGACGGGGCAGAGCTTCGTTCGCCAATTGCGGGCGCAGTGCCACCGTCTCGCAGGTCTTCCCGGTACCTTGGGCCGAGCCCGGCCGGACCTGCAGCCCGACATTCGCAGCAGCCCGTACCGGGGTTACATCATCTTCTTCCGCTATCTCGGCGATCGGTTCGAGATCGTGAACATCCTTCATTCCCGGCGGGACATCGACGATGTTTTCGCGGCCGACGAGACGCCGTAGCGTCCTGGCTCACGCCGAGGCCAGCGGCTTCGACACGTCCTCCAGCGACTTGCCCTCGGCCGCAGTCCCCCAGACCGCGCCGACGACGGCCGCCACCGCCATCAGCGCCGCGCCGATGAGGTAGCCGACCAGCACGAGGTCGCGCGAGCCGGTCTCGACCAGGGTGCCGAACAGGAGCGGGCCGGAGACGCCGCCGATGCCGGTGCCGATGGCGTAGAAGGCGGCGATGGCCAGCGCCCGGATCTCGAGCGGGAAGGTCTCGGCCACGGTGAGGTAGGCGGAGCTCGCGGCCGCCGAGGCGAAGAAGAACACGCCCATCCACGCCGCGGTCTGGCCCACGGGGCCGAGCAGGTCGGCGCGGAAGACGAGGCCGACGACGGCGAGCAGCACCGCCGAGATGCCGTAGGTGGCCCCGATCATCGGGCGCCGTCCCACCGTGTCGAACAGCCGCCCCAGCACCAGCGGGCCGAGGAAGGAGCCGAGCGCGAAGGGCAGCAGGTACCAGCCGACATCGCCGCCGGGCACGTCGTAGAAGCGCTCCAGCACCAGCGCGTAGGTGAAGAACAGCGCGTTGTAGAAGAAGGCCTGGGCGATCATCAGCGCCAGCCCGACCATGGTCTGGCGGCGGCTCGTGACGAACATCGCCTGCGCCACCTCGGACAGGGGCGTGTGGCTGCGGACCTTGAGCCTGAGGTGCCGCGACTCGTCCGGCGGGGGCAGGGTGATGCCCTCGTCCGTGAAGCGCTTCTCGATGCCCGACACCACCCGGTCGGCCTCCGCCGCGTAGCCGTGGGTGACGAGCCAGCGCGGGCTTTCGGGGATCCAGGTGCGCAGCAGCAGGATCACGAGGCCGATGCCGCCGCCGACGAAGAAGGCGATGCGCCAGCCCCAGGCCGGGTCGATCCATTCCGGGCGCAGGAGCGCGATCGACAGGAAGGAGCCGAGCGCCGCCCCGATCCAGAACGAGCCGTTGATGACGAGGTCGGTCCAGCCGCGCACGCGCGCCGGGATCAGCTCCTGAATGGTCGAGTTGATCGCGGTGTACTCGCCGCCGATGCCCGCCCCCGTGAGGAAGCGAAACAGGCAGAAGCTGTAGATGTCCCACGACAGGCCGGTGGCCGCGGTCGCCATGAGGTAGAGGGCCAGCGTGATGAAGAACAGCTTCTTGCGGCCGATGCGGTCGGTGAGCCAGCCGAAGCCGACGGCACCGACGACGGCGCCGATCAGGTAGGAACTCGCGGCGAGGCCGACATCGAACTCGGTGAAGGACATCGGCTCCTTGCGCAGCGCCCCGACGAGAGCGCCCGCCAGCGTCACTTCGAGTCCGTCGAGCACCCAGGTGATGCCGAGCGCGACGATGACGAGGGTGTGGAAGCGGCCGAAGGGCAGACGGTCGAGGCGGGCGGAGATGTCGGTGTCGATGACGGTGCCGGCCGCGACGCGCTCGGGCGCCGTGGCCCCGGCCTGACCTTCCGCTCGGCTCGTCATGGACCCTCCGTTTACCCTGACTCGGCAAAAGTGTTCGCAACCCGGCCCGCCAGGGGCACGCGACGGCGTTCGGAAACGCTTCAGGTTGTGGAATGGCCCCATTCGCCGGGCTGCCCGCCATGACTTTTTTCGCGCATCGTTCCGCCAGAACCCTGCTTCCTCCGATCGCCGCCGGACTGGCCTCCATGGGGGCCGTCATCGCACTCTCGACGCTGGCCAGCGCCGGCGGGGCCGAGCGCTGGGCCCTGCGCCCCAAGGCGCCGCCTGCTCCGGCCATGTCCGAGCCCGGCCCGATCGTGGCCGCGCCCGCCCTGCGCGGCTCGAGGGCCATTCCGGTCTCGGATCTGCCCGGCGAGCGGCGCACGGTGCGCATCGTCTATCAGGGCTACCTGCCGGCCGAGTCCCGCTAGCCCCTGTCGTCCGGACCGTGCTCTTCTCGAAGGCCGGCGGGCACCGTTCGGAACGAGGCTCTACAGCCTCGGGTCGAGCGCCTCGCCGAGGCCGTCGCCGAGCCGGTTCAAGGCCACCAGGGTGACGACGAGGAAGCCCGCCGGTGCGGCGAGCATCCAGGGCGCGGATTCGATCGCCCGCGACCCTTCCGCGATCAGCACGCCCCAGGAGGTCGCCGGCTCCTGCACGCCGAGGCCGAGGAAGGACAGGAAGCTCTCCAGCAGGATCACCCGCGGCACCAGCAGCGTCGCCGCCGCGATGATCGGCCCGAGCGTGTTGGGCACGATGTGGCGGGCGATGACCGACTCCGTCGAGAGCCCCAGGGCGTAGGCGGCACGGACGAAGTCGCGGCTTTTCAGGGAGAGCGTCTGGGTGCGGACGATGCGGGCCATGTCGAGCCACTCAACCGCCGCCACCGCCACCAGCACCAGCCACAGGCCGGCGCGGAAGAACACCAGCAGCATGATGACGAAGAACACGAAGGGCAGGGCGTAGAGGATGTCGAGGAGGCGCATCATCAGCGCATCGACCCGGCCCCCGGCCATGCCGGAGACCGCGCCGTAGGCGACGCCGATGAGGAGCGCGGCGAGCGCCGCGGTCAGCCCGATCAGCAGGGAGACCTGCCCCGCCGCGAGGCAGCGGGAGAGGAGGTCGCGCCCGAGCGCGTCGGTGCCGAGGAGGAAGACCCGTTTCCGGATCGGCACTTCGGCGACGAGCCGGCGGCCGTCCGCGGAGCGTTCCCGCACGGCCGCCTCGCCGAACAGGCCGGAGCGGGGCAGCAGGCGGAAGGCGCGCAGGTCGATGGGTTTCTGCGCCGTCAGCGTCAGGCGCACCCGGTCGCCGTACTGAACCACCTCCTCCAGCGAGACCCGCATCCGGAAGGCGAGGCGCTGCAGCGCCGGCCGCACCTCGTCGGGCCGCGGATGGGCGGCGAGGCCCGGGGCGACCCGGACGACGTCCGGGTAGATCCGCTCCGGCGGATGGCCGGTGAGCGACGGGCCGATCAGGCAGGCCAGCGCGATCAGCACGAGGCTCGCGAGGGCCGCGAGCGCCGGCCGGTCGCGGGCGAGGCGGCGGCGGGCGAGACCGGCCAGCGCCGCGCTCATGCCGACGGCCTCAGGCGCGGATCGAGGGCGGCGGCGATCACGTCGGCGATCAGGTTGAAGACGATCACCATCACGGCCACCAGCACCACCGTGCCCATCACCAGGGTGTAGTCGCGGTTGAGCGCCCCCTCGACGAAGTAGCGGCCGATGCCGGGCAGGCCGAAGATGGTCTCGACCACCACCGAACCGGTCATCAGCCCCGCCGCCAGCGGCCCCAGCGTCGCGACCACGGGGAGCAGCCCCCCGCGCAGCGCATGCCGGGCGATGCGCGCCCGCGACAGCCCCATGGCGCGCTGGGTGCGGATATGCGGCTGGATCAGCACCTCGCCGAGCGAGGCGCGGGTGAGCCGGGCGATGCCCGCCGCGTGGGGCAGGGCCAGCGTGAGGACCGGCAGGACGAGGTTCCTGGGATTCCCGTCGGCCCAACCGCCGACGGGGAGCCATGCGAGCCCGAGGCCGAAGACGATCTGGAACAGGGGGGCGGTGACGAAGTTCGGCACCGCCAGCCCGAGGGAGGCGGCGAGCCCCACCAGCCGGTCGGCGATGCCGCCGCGATCGCTCGCGGCGAGGCTGCCGAAAAGAAGGCCGAGGGCCAGCGCGAGCACGAGGGCGAGGCTGCCGAGCGTCGCCGAGACCGGCAGACCGCGGGCGAACAGGTCGGTGACGGTCAGGTCGCGGAATGTGAAGGAGGGACCGAGATCGCCCCGCAGCAGGCTCAGGAGGTAATGCCCGAACTGCACGATCAACGGCTGATCGAGCCCGTAGACCCGGCGCAGGTTCTCCATCGCCGCCGGCGGCAGCGGCCGCTCGAGATCGAACGGGCCGCCCGGCGCCAGCCGGATCAGGAAGAAGCTGCCGGCGACGACGAGGAACAGCGTCGGCAGGCTCTGGGCGATCCGGCGGGCGATGAGGGCGATCACGGATCGAGCCGGAGATAGCGGGTGGGGGCGACGTTGCGGATGTTCGGGTGCATCCCATGCAGCCGCGGCGCGATCAGCGCCTTCGAGCGGTAGTGCAGCAGCGGCAGCCAGGGCAGTTCGTCGAGCACGATGGTTTCCGCGTCGAACAGCATCCGCGCGCGGGCCTGCACGTCGCGCGCCTGCGCCGCCGCGGCGAGCAGGCCGTCGAAGCGCGGGTTCGACCAGCGCCCGGCATTGAAGCCGTCATTGCCGGTGCGCAGCAGAAACAGGAAATTCTGCGGATCGGAATAGTCGGCGACCCAGGACATCCGGGCGAGGTCGAACGGGCCGCCGTCGCGCAGGTAGGCGAAGTGGGTCTTGGCGTCGGTGGAGACGAAGCGGGTCTCGACACCGATGCCGCGCCAGGCATCAGCCAGCGCGATCGCGGTGTTGCGGTTGTTGTCGGTGACGTTGAAGCGGTACTCGATCCGCAGCGGGTTGCCCGGCCCGTAGCCGGCCTGCGCCAGCAGCCGCAGCGCCTCCTCCTCGCGGTCGATCGGCCCGTCCTCGCGGCCCGGCAGCAGCGGCGGCGGCAGCGCGTTGTCGAGGCCCGGAGGGCAGAAGGAATAGGCCGAGGCCATGGTCTGCCCCCACACGATCTCGGCCAGGAACTCCCGGTCGACCGCGAGCGAGAGGGCCCGGCGCACCCGCGGGTCGTCGAAGGGCTTCTTGCGCAGGTTGAACGCGATGGCGAGCAGGCCGAGCCCCGGCCCGAGCTGCACCTGCGCGCCGAAGCGGTTCTTCAGCGAGGCGATCTGGTCGGCGGGCAGATCGGAGAGGGAGTCGATCTCGCCGGCCGCGTAGCGCCGCACCGCCGCGGCGAGATCCGGGGTCGGGATCACGTCGACCCGCTCGATCGGGATCGCGGCGGCGTCGCGATGATGCGGATTCTTCGTCAGGGTGATGCGGTCGTTCGGCACCCAGTCGACCAGGGCGTAGGGACCGTTCGAGACGAGGTTGCCGGGCCGTGCGAAGGCGTCGCCCCAGCGCTCCAGCGAGGGGCGATGAACCGGCAGCGAGGTCTGGTGGGTGAGGAGTTCGAGGAGGTAGGGCACCGGCTCGGCGAGCCCGATCTCCAGCGTGCGGGGGTCGGGGGCCGCCACCGCCAGCGTCTCCGGCGGCTGCCCGCCCGCGTTGACCGCCGCCGCGCCGCGGATCGGGAACAGCACCTCGGCGTATTTCGCCGCCGTCCTGGGATCGAGGATGCGGCGCAGGGAGAACAGAAAGTCGTCGGCGGTCACCGCATCGCCGTTCGACCAGCGCCCGTCCGGGCGGAGATGGAAGCGGTAGGTGAGGCGGTCGTCGGAGACGGTCCAGCGCTCGGCCATGCCGGGGATGATGGCGCCGCGGTTGTCGTAGGTCAGCAGGCCCTCGAACAGGTCGCGCAGGAGATGCGCCTCGGCGACCGTCGAGGTCTTGTGCGGATCGAGCGTCTCGGGATCGGCGTCGTTGCCGCGGCGGTAGACGGGGGCGGCCGCCCGCGCGGGACCGGGCAAGGCGAGCCCGGCGGCCAGAGCCGCGCCGCCGTGCAGGACGCTGCGCCTGAGGAGGCTCATCGCTTAACCGACGCTCCAGCGGTGGCGGGGCGCCGGGAGGGTCGCGGACGGGCCTTCAGCCTCCCGATGCATCCCCGTCTCTCTCAGGCCCCGGTATCCCCCTTCAGCCCCGCCGCCTCGATGCCGGCCAGCGCGCAGATCTCGTCGTTGTCGGACGTGTCGCCGGAGACGCCGACCGCGCCGAGCAGGCGGCCGGCGGAATCGCGGATCAGCACGCCGCCGGGCACCGGCACGAGCGCATCCGGACCGACGAGGTGGCTCACGGCGGCCACGAAATGCGGCTGCTCCTCGGCGCGCTTGGCGATGGCCCGCGAGCCGAGGCCGAGCGCCAGCGCGCCGTTGGCCTTGCCACGGGCCACTTCGGCACGGCGCAGGGAGGTGCCGTCCTCGGCGGCCAGGCATTTGAGGGCGCCGCGGGCGTCGTAGACCACCACCGCCAGGGGCTTCAGGTTGCGTTCGCGGGCGGTCTTGAGGGCGGTCGCCACGAGGGTCTGGGCGGCGGCGAGCGTCAGGTCGGTCATCCGGATGTCCTCGAAGGATCGTGTCCGCGAGGACATGCACCGGCGGAGGCGGTTTCGCCAAGCGGGGTATCAGGCGACCGTCACCTCGGTCCGCACCGAATTGGCGATGAAGCAGGTCTCGTGCGCCTCCTCATGCAGGGCGGCGAGCCGTTCCGCGTCGGGGGCCGCACCGGTCCACTCGACGCGCGGATGCAGCACCACCCGCGTCACCGCGTGCCGGCCGGGGGCGATTTCCTCCATGCTGCCCTCGGCGTGGTCGCGGTAGGCCCGCGCGACGAAGCCGGCGAGCCTGGCGACGTGGAGGAAGCTCAGCATGTGGCAGGAGGAGAGCGCCGCCACCAGCATCTCCTCGGGATCGACCGCCGCCGCCACCGCCCACTTGCCGACGACGTGGGGCGAGGCTGAGCCCGCGAGTTCGACGCCGCCGTCGAAGCGCAACGTGTGGCCGCGGCTGTAGCGTCCGGCGGCGAAATCCTCGCCCGCCGCGAGCGCCCAGCGGATATCGGCGGTGTAGCTCGCCATCGCCCCTCTCCCCCTCGTCGAGGCGGAGAGCCTAACCGCACGGCGGCACCCGGCAAGGGCAGCCGGCCCTGGCCGGCGGGCGAGGGCGGTCTAGTTCCGGCCTCCGATCCACAACAGCAGGATGACCCGCCGCCATGGCCGACAGCTCGGAGCGCCCTTACGTCCTGTGCCACATGACCACCTCGGTCGATGGGCGCATCAAGGTCCGGCGCTGGACCACCATCGACGCGGATTCGCACTACGAGGACGTCCACAGGCGGCTCAAGGGCGACGCCTGGATGTGCGGGCGCATCACCATGCAGGGCTACGCCGACAGCGCGAAGCCCCTGGCCAGCGCGCCGCCCGAGGAGCCGGTGTCGCGCGAGGATCACGTCGCCCGCACCGACGCGCCCGGTTTCGCGGTGGCGCTCGATGCCCGCGGCGCCCTGGATTGGGGCGCGCGCAACGAGATCGAGGGCGATCACGTCATCGTGCTCACCACCGGACAGGTGTCCGACGACCGCCTGCGCCGCCTGAAGGCGGGCGGCCAGTCCTACATCCTGGCCGGCGAGCGGGAGGTCGATTTCGCCCAGGCGCTGGCCAAGCTCAAGCGCCTGTTCGGGATCGAGCGGCTGCTGGTCGAGGGCGGCGGGCGCATCAACGGCTCGATGCTCAAGGCCGGGCTCGTGGACGAACTCAGCCTGCTGCTCGCCCCCGCCGTCGACGGCGTGATCGGCACGCCGGCCCTGTTCGACATCGAGGGCGGAGAGGAAGAGTCCATGGGCTCGCGCCGCCGCCTCACCCGCACCGCCTGCGAGCCGTTCGACGACGGCACCGTCTGGCTGCACTACCGGATCGAAGCGGCCGGCTGATCCCGCTGCGGGCGGTGGGCGGCGAGAAAGACGTCGTAGGCGCCTGTCACCGCCGCCCGGTCCTCGAAATGCGGGAAGGCGCCGGTGGGCAGCCGCAGGATCGTCCAGTTCGGGCGGCCCGCCACCTCGCCGACGTAGCGGTAATCGACGAAGTCGCCCCGCGCCCCGTGGACCATGAAGACGGGCAGGCGCAACGCCTCGTAGACCCGCGTGGTGTCGTCGGGGAACAGGTAGCCGGAGAGGAACGAGAACGGCGCGTGCTCGGCCCCCGGCTGATGCGCCGAGAGCTGGTCGTAGGCGAACAGGCCCTCGTCGATGTCGCGGCTGCCCCAGGTCTTCTCCAGGAAGAAGCGCATGCTCGGGCCGCTCACCAGCGCGTCGAAGAGCGGGCGGCCCCAGAGCGGGAAGGCGGCGAGCCCGCGCGCCAGCGGGTTGCCGCGGTTGGCGTCTTTCGGTCCGCGGCCCGACAGCCGGGCGTCGAAGCCGGTCGGGCTGATGAGGCCGAGGCTGGCGAACAGGTCCGGCCGCTCCAGCGCGGCGCCGGCGAGATAGGCGCAAGGCAGCGAGAGCGCGATGGCGTCGAGGCCTGCGCCGCCGTGGCGGCCGGCGATCTCGGCCGCCGCGTCGAGGATGGCGTCGGTCATCAGCCGGGGCGTGTAGATCCGGTCCGCCCGCTCGGAGAAGCCGAAGCCCGGCAGCTCCAGCGCGTAGACCGGGCGGCTGTTCCGGTAGTGCTCGTAGAGCGGCTTGACCTCGTAGGCGTTGGCCGCCGCGTTGATCGAGTGGATCAGCAGCAAGGGCCGTCCGCCCTGGGCATCCGAGGCGTAGAGGTTCACCCGTCCGGCGCGCGTGCGCAGGCTGCTCCGCCGGCCCGGCAGGGCCGGGGGCAGGGGGCCGGCCCGGTTCAGCCCGAGATGGCTCCAGGCGATCCAGGCGCCAGCCGCGGCCAGCGGCAGCAGCGCGAGGGCCTTGCCGCTCCGACGGGTTCCGGGATGGCTCGTGCCGCGCATGGTTCCTCCGTTCTGGCCTCGCGTCGGACAACGCGGAGCGGAGGCCGGCGTTGCCGGTGCCCTTCCGCCTGCCACCCACGGTTCACGCCGCTCCGGCTTCCCGTTAAGCCTGTGGCGCCGCGGAAGGGGAAAGGAAGCGGATGCAGGATCGGAAACCGGAGCGCCGCGTCCTCGCGGTCGCCGCCCTCCTGACGGGCCTCGGGATGGCGGCGCTGCCGACCACGGGGATGGCGATCCTGATGCCGTGGCTGATGCAGCAGGGCGCGATCCCGGCCAGCACGGCCGCGCTGATCCAGGCGGGCCACACCTACGGCCTCGTCCTGGGGGCGCTGCCGATGGCGGCGCTCGCCGCGCGCCTCGGGCCGCGCCGGGGCTTCCTCGCCGCCCTCCTCGCCCTTGCCGGGCTCGTTCCCGCCGCTTCCCTGCCGCTCGACCTCACTCGTGCAGCTCCCGGCCCTGTTCCTTGCGGAGGGCGCGAACTCCGCGGGAATCCGGTTCGGCCTCGCGGCGGGAGCGGCGCTGGTCGCGGCCCTGCTCTGCCGGTCCGGCGCGGCGACCGGGCGGCGCAGCGGACGCCTTTCCCAGGAGCCGGCCTGAACCCAGTGAATCAGGCACGCTGCGGCCTCAGGCCGCCGCCTCGATCTCGCCGCTCACCTCCAGCCACTCCTCCTCGGCCTTGGCCAAAGCCTCGGCCGCCTCGGCGCGCATGCGGGCGAGGTCGCCGGCCTTGGCCGCGTCCTTGAGGAAGGCGGTGCCGTCGGCGAGCGCCGCATCGATCTTCTCGATCGCGCCCGAGAGCTTGGCCATGCGCGCCTCGATGGCGTCGAGGCGCTTCTTGAGGGGGGCGAGCGCCGCGCGGCGCTCCACCGCCGATCGGCGGGCCTCGGCCTTCTGGCCGCCGGTGCCCTCGCTTGAAGTGTCCGCCCGCTCCGGACCGGCGAGCACGAGGCGGCGGTAATCGTCCATGTCGCCGTCGAAGGTCTTCACCGAGCCGTTGCCGACGATCCAGAGCCGGTCGGCGCAGGCCTCGATCAGGAAGCGGTCGTGGCTGACGAGGATCACCGCCCCCTCGTAGTCGTTGATCGCCTCGACCAGTGCCTGCCGGCTCTCAATGTCGAGGTGGTTGGTCGGCTCGTCGAGGATCAGCAGATGCGGGCCGTCGAAGGCGGCGAGCCCCATCAGCAGCCGCGCCTTCTCGCCGCCCGAGAGCTTTTCCACCGGCGTGTCCGCCTTCGAGGCGGGAAAGCCGAGGCGGGCGGCGGCCGAGCGCACCTTCGCCTCCGGCGCGTCGGGCATGCGGTCACGCACATGCGCCACCGCGCTCTCGGCGGGGCGCAGTTCGTCGAGCTGGTGCTGGGCGAAATAGGCGACCTCCATCTTGGAGGAGCGCTTCAGCTCGCCCGCCAAGGGGGGGAGCCGTCCGCCGATCAGCTTGCAGAAGGTCGACTTGCCGTTGCCATTGGCGCCGAGCAGCGCCACCCGGTCGTCGGGGGCGAGCGAGAGATTGAGCCCCGAGAGCACGATCCGCTCGCCGTAGCCGGCGCTCACCCGCTCCATGGCGACGATCGGCGGCGAGAGCGGCTTTTCCGGGCTCGGCAGGTGGATCACCGGCGCCTCGTCCTCGAGGAGGGCGGCGATCGGCTCCATCTTGGCGAGCCGCTTCATCCGCGACTGCGCCTGGCGCGCCTTGGTCGCCTTGGCCTTGAAGCGGTCGATGAAGCTCTGGAGATGGGCCCGCTCAACGTCCTGCTTGGCTTTCGCCTTGGCCTGGAGCACCCGCTTCTCGGAGAGCTGGCGCGAGAAGCTGGTGAAGCCGCCGCGGTAGATCGTCAGCTTGCCGCGGTCGAGGTGGAGGATGTGGTCCACGCTCGTGTCGAGCAGTTCCCGGTCGTGGCTGATGATGATCGCCGTGCGCGGGTACTTCTCGAGGTAGTCGTAGAGCCAGAGCGTGCCCTCGATGTCGAGGTAGTTGGTGGGCTCGTCGAGGAGCAGCAGGTCCGGCTCGGAGAACAGCACCGCGGCGAGCGCCACCCGCATGCGCCAGCCGCCGGAGAACGCGGAGCAGGGCCGCGCCTGCGCCGCCGCGTCGAAGCCCAGCCCGTGCAGGATCGCCGCCGCGCGGGCCGGGGCCGAGTGCGCCCCGATATCGACGAGCCGCGTCTCGATCTCGGCGCGGCGCAGGCCGTCGGCGTCCTCCGCCTCCCGCATCAGGCGGGTGCGCTCGAGGTCGGCGGCGAGCACGACCTCGTGCAGGGTCTCGGGGCCGGCGGGCGCTTCCTGGGCCACCGCGCCGATGCGCATGCCCTTCGGCAGCGAGACCGCGCCGGCATCGGTCGGCAATTCGCCGAGGATCGCCCGGAACAGGGTGGTCTTGCCCGCCCCGTTGCGGCCGACCAGACCGACGCGGGCCCGGTCGGGGATCGCGAAGGTCGCGGAATCGAGGATGACCCGCTCGCCGATGCGGTAGGTGAGATCGTTGACGCGCAGCATGAGCGGCGTTCTGGGGGCGGGCGCCGACAAGCGCAAGGGAGACAAGCGCAGGGGAGTCGATCGCAAGGGAGTCGATCGCGAGGGAGTCGATGCGCCAGCGCTCGGCGCGAACGTTTTGCCAGCTTGAGCGTTCGGCTCGCAGAACAACGATAGGATCCGCGGAGGAACCATGGCCAAACCGGACGCCCCGCAGCCGGACTTCAAGGCGCCGCGCCCGCCGGAGCTGCTCTCCCCCTGGCGGACGGACGCCCGCGCCGCGCTCCAGGAGGAAGCCCGCGCCTTTGCCCGCGACGTGATCCTTCCCCTCGCCGACGAGCTCGACCCGCGCAAAGGCGAGATGCCCCGCTCGCTGATCGACCAGATGGCCGCGAAGGGCTGGTTCGGCATCACCATTCCCGCCGAGTATGGCGGGATGGGGCTGGGCGTGTTCGAGTACTGCCTCGTCTCCGAGGAACTCGCCCGCGCCTGGCTCTCCACCGGCTCGATCCTCGCCCGCGGCCAGGGCCTCGGCACGCAGACGCTCGACGACGAACGCCGCCGGGCACTGCTCGCCAAGTCGGCCAAGGGCCAGTGGATCGGCTCGATCGCGCTGTCCGAGCCGACCGCCGGCTCGGATCTGGCCGGGGTGCAGACGCGGGCCGTGCGCGAGGGCGACGAATGGGTGCTGACCGGCACCAAGCGCTGGGCCGGCTTCGCGAAAGGCGCCGACTTCGTCGAAGTCCTGGCCCGCGTGCGCGATCCCGAGCCCGGCGAGCCGCGCTCGGCGGGGCTCGAGCCCTTTCTCGTCGTCAAGGAGCCCGGCACCTTTCCCCAGGGCATGACCGGCACGGTCATCGACAAGATCGGGTATCACGGCTTCCTCACCTTCGAGCTGACCCTCGACGGCGTGCGGGTGCCCGAGCGCGACCGGCTCACCGGCCTCTACGGCGACGAGGGGGCGGACGCGGATTCCGGCGGTTTCGCCGCGGTCCAGCGCGGCCTCAACATCGCCCGCGTCCACACCGCCGCCCGCGCGGTCGGCGTGGCGCGGGCGGCGGTGGAGGATTGCACCGCCTACCTCCAGGAGCGCGAGCAGTTCGGTCAGCCGATCGGCCAGTTCCAGGCCCTGCGCTTCGCGCTCGCCGACATGGCGGCGGAGGTGGCGCAGGCCCGCGCCTACTGGCAGCAGGTCGCCCACCTGCTCGACGAGGGCCTGCCCGCCGAGAGCGAATCGGCGGCGGTGAAGCTTCTGGCCACCGAGATGGCAGTGCGGGTGACGAACCAGGCGATGCAGCTCCACGGCGGCAACGGCTACACCACCGAGCGGCGGATCGAGCGCTACTGGCGCGACGCCCGCCTCACCACGATCTTCGAGGGCACCAGCGAGATCCAGCGCCGCATCATCAGCGACCGGATGCTGCCGCGAGGCTGAGTCCGCAAGGCTGAGACCGCGCGGGTGAGACGAGAAGCGAGACGAGGTGTGAGGATAGCGGGGGCCGCTTGCTATGAGGCGGTCCCCGGACCTCCTATATTTCGCGGACCATGTCCGCTGCCCCCGATGTCCGCGATCCACCGCGTGCCGCCGTCCGCCGCCTCGACCCGATCCTGGTCGATCGCATCGCCGCAGGCGAGGTGGTCGAGCGGCCGGCCTCCGCGGTCAAGGAGTTGGTGGAGAACGCCGTCGATGCCGGCGCCCGCAGCATCGAGGTGGCGATCGAGGGTGGCGGGCGGCGCCTGATCCGCGTCGTCGACGACGGGATCGGCATGGGGGCGGAGGATCTGGCGCTCGCCGTCGAGCGCCACGCCACCTCGAAGCTCCCCGACGGCGACCTCACCCGGATCGGCTCGCTCGGCTTTCGCGGCGAGGCCCTGCCCTCGATCGGCGCGGTCTCGCGGCTCGTCATCACCTCGCGCACCGCCGATGGCGAGGGGGTGAGCCTGACGATCGATTCCGGCCTCAAGGGCCCGGTGCGGCCGGCGCCCGCGACGCGGGGCACCCGGATCGAGGTGACCGAGCTCTTCGCCGCGACCCCGGCCCGGCTGAAATTCCTGAAATCCGACCGGGCCGAGACGGCGGCGGTCTCCGAGATCCTGCGTCGGCTCGCGGTGGCGCAGCCGCAGATCCGCTTCACGCTCCGCACCGAGAGCGGCAGCCCGATCGTGTTTCCCGCCGAGAGCGAGCCGGGCCCGGCCGCGCTGCTGCGCCGGCTCGGCGCGGTGCTGGGGCCGGACTTTCCCGGGAATTCCGTGCCCGTCGACATGGCCCGCGAGGGTTTCGCGCTCGCCGGCCATGTCGGCCTGCCGACCTTCCACCGCGGGGCGGCGAACCATATCCACTTCGTCGTCAACGGGCGCCCGGTGCGCGACCGGCTGCTGCTCGGCGCCGTCCGGGGCGCCTACGCCGATACGATGAGCTCCGACCGCCATCCGGTCCTGGCGCTCGCGCTCACCTGCGATCCCGCCCTCGTCGACGTGAACGTGCATCCGGCCAAGACCGAGCTGCGCTTCCGCGAGCCGGGGCTGGTGCGGGCGCTGATCGTCAGCGCGATCCACGAGGCCCTGCGCCGGGCCGGCGCGCGCTCCGCCAGCACGGGCACCCAGGCCGCCCTCGATGCCCTGCGCGCCGGCGGCGGGGGTTTCCAGCCGACGGGATCCGGCGGCGGGTTCGCCGTGCATACCGGCCTCTCCGCCGCGAGCCCGCTCATGCCCCGCCCGGCGAGCCGCCTGTTCTCCGGGCCCTCGGTGGCGGCGCCCGCGGGCTACCGCCCGGCCCCGCGCCCGGCGTCTCAAGCCGGACATCCGGGCTTCGCCGAGACGCCGCAGGCGCTGTTCTCCGCCGATCTCGCCCCGCCGGGCGCCGACCTTCGGCCCGAGCCGGAGACGCTCCCGGAGGCCGAGACCGCGCCCGAGACCTATCCGCTCGGTGCCGCCCGGGCGCAGATCCACGAGACCTACATCGTCGCCCAGACCCGCGACGGGATCGTGCTGGTCGATCAGCACGCCGCCCACGAGCGGCTGGTCTACGAGCGGCTGAAGCGGGAGCGGGCCGGCGGCGGCGTGCTCGCCCAGGGCCTGCTCATCCCCGATGTGATCGAGATGGCGCCCGAGGAGGCCGACCGCCTCGTCGAGGCCGCGCCCGATCTGGAGCGGCTGGGCCTCAGCCTGGAAGCGTTCGGCCCCGGCGCGGTGCTGGTGCGGTCCGTGCCGTCGGCGCTCGCGGGCGGCTCGGTGAAGGGTCTCGTGCTCGACGTGCTCGACGCGCTCGAAGCCAGCGGCGTCGAGGAGGGCGGCCCGGCCGGGGCGGGTGATCCCGACCCGGTGAGCCGCCGCCTCGACGCGATCCTCTCGCGGATGAGCTGCCACGGCTCGATCCGCGCCGGCCGGCGCCTCAAGCCCGAGGAAATGAACGCGCTCCTGCGCGAGATGGAGGCGACGCCGCTCTCCGGCTCGTGCAATCACGGCCGCCCGACCTTCGTGACCCTGGGTCTCGCCGATATCGAGCGGCTGTTCGGACGGCGGTGACGCCCGCCCGAGGCGGGTGCCACCGGACGATCAGGCCGGGATAGGAATCGTCACGGCGGCGGCGCTCGGCGGCGTCCTCGGACGCGGCATCACCGCCGCCGGGCAGGGCGGCGGATCGTCGTCGTCGTTGCGGCGCCCGGGGCGGGGGAACCGATACAGACTCGCGAGCCGGCGCGGCCGCCGGGCCGAGGCGCGACGGATCGGAGGGGGAGCGGGCGCCGGGGACGGCCCCCGGTCGAGCGTGCCGAGCGCGGCGAGGACCGCGTCGACCGGCACCGGTTCGGCCCTGCAGCCGGTCAGGCACCGCATCGCGGGCGCGTTCTCGAGGGCGCAGGCATCGGACGCCCAGGAGGCTAGGATCGCGCGCTTGTCCGCGCGCGAGAGGAGTGGGTGAGCCAGCACCTCGCGCGGGTGGCGGAACACGTCGCCGGGGGCGACGAGCGCCTGCCACGCCTCGAACGAGGCGGCGGGCGCGTCGGCCGGGTTCATCGGGCCGGAATCGGGACGGGATGGGGTGGAACGAGGGTCGATCATCGTCACGGGTCATCTCCCTGAAAGCACGGGACTTGCGTGCGAAAAGGAAGCTGTCCCCGAAGGCGCGGGGCCTCCGGGGATGTCGGCTCGTGTGCGGTCACGCGCGAAGGGTCAGGCGGCCTCGGACCGGTCCTCGACCTGCGTTGGCGCGTTCTGAGACGGCGCGTTGTCCTGCCCCGCGGTGGCCTGCGTGCCGCCGATGGCGATCCGGCGCGGCTTGAGCGCTTCCGGCATCTCGCGCTTCAGCTCCACCGTGAGCAGTCCGTTGTTCAGGCTGGCGCCCGTGACCCGCACGTGCTGGGCGAGGTTGAACGTCTGGCGGAACGTGCGCCCGGCGATGCCCCGGTGCAGGAACTGCCGCTCGCGCTCCTCGCCCTTTCTCTGCCCCGAGACGAGGAGCGTGGTGTCGTGCTGGGTCAGCTCGATCTCGTCCTGCGCGAACCCGGCGACCGCCATGGTGATGCGGTAGGCGTCCTCGGACACCTTCTCGATGTCGTAGGGCGGCCAGGCGGCCGAGGTCTCGGGTTGGTCGAGCAGGGAAAACAGCCGGTCGAAACCGACGGTGGAACGGTACAGGGGAGCGAAGTCGAAGGTTCTCATAACCACATCCTCCTCGGAGCAACGTGATGACAAGGGCCGCCGGACACCCTTGGTCCGGCGCCCAACCCGCGAGCCCGAAAGGGCCTCGCACGCGCGTAACGCGTTCGACCGGACCGAGTTCCGACCCATTGTCAATTTTCTTGGAATTTTTCCGAAGGGGCGCAATCCGCCGCGATGCTTTCGACTCGAGGCGACGCGACGCCGCCCTGCCGGGAGGGGCCCTTCGCGCGTCACGCACCGTCGGCCCTCCCCAGGCCCCGCAGCAGCGGCACGAAGGAGACCGGGCCGAGATCGGTGCTGTCGAACCGGTCGGCCCCGCGCCGGGTCAGCCGCACCAGCGTCTGCCCGCCCGGCGGACCGACCGGGATGACGAGGCGGCCTCCGTCCGCGAGCTGACCTTTCAGCGCCTCCGGAATGGCGCGACCAGCCGCGGAAACGAGGATCGCGTCGAAGGGCGCGGCCTCCGGCCAGCCCGCCTGTCCGTCGCCGACGCGCAGATCCACCGCGAGACCGAGCGCGGCGAGCCTGTCCCGGGCGGGCTCGGCCAGGGCGCGGTGGCGCTCGATCGCGAAGACCTGAGCCCCCATCTGCGCCAGCACCGCCGCTGCGTAGCCGCAGCCGGCCCCGACCTCCAGGACCCGGTCACCGGGCCGCAGGGCGAGCGCCTCGATCATCAGGGCGGCGACGAAGGGCTGCGAGATCGTCTGCCCGGCACCGATTGGCAACGGCCCGTCGCCGTAGGCGTCCGCCGCCAAGTGGGCCGGCACGAAGGTCTCCCGCGGGACGCGCCCCATCGCGTCGAGGACGGCGGGATCGGCGATGCCGCGGGCGATCAGTTGCCTTGCGACCATCCGGGCTCGGGCCTCGGCACGATCCGGCACCGCCTCACTCCGTGTCGGCGTCGCCCGTGCTGTCGCCGGCGGACGGCCCGTCGGCAGGGGGCGGGGCAGGGGGCGGAGCAGGGGGCAGGTTCGGCGGCGGCAGGCGGCCGGGGCTCGGCGGCGTCGGCAGGCCGGCCTCCTCGTCGGCCGGCGGGAGCGGCGCGGGTTTGGTCTCTGGCATCGATCCGTCGCAAGCTGCGGCGGCGCGGGTCGCGCCGCCTTCCCTGACTCAACGCCGGGATGACCGCTCGGTGGCACGGCGCGCCACGAGGAGAACCGTGCCGGAGAATCGTGCGCATGACCGCTTGCCCGAACCTGTTTGCCGTCCTGCCGGCGCGAGGGGATGAGGAAGTCTTCGAGACCCTGCTCGCCCGCCCCGGCCTGCGGGTCGAGCGCATCGTCTCGACGGGGCAGGCGAGCCCGCCGGGCTTCTGGTACGACCAGGACGAGGACGAGTGGGTCGCGGTCCTCCAGGGCGGCGCCGAACTCCGTTTCGACGACGAACCCGCGCCGCGTCGCCTGGCGGCGGGCGATCACCTGCTGATCCCGGCGCACCGCCGGCATCGCGTCGAGGGCACGCAGAATCCGACGATCTGGCTCGCGGTTCACCTCGCGCCGCGCTAGAGCCGGATCCGACCTGACTGGGTCGGGCCGGATCCGGCTCTAGACCCTTGTTTTGACGCGCATTCTCTCGACGGTCCGGCTTCCACTTCGTCGGAATGCGCTCTAACGCCTGTCCTCATGATCGCGTGCCGCATCGAACCGAAGGGACAGGTCGAGCCGGAGGGGGAGGGCGTCTGGCGCTCCACCGGATCCGATCCGCAATTCCGACTGACCCATCCCCGCGGCGGGCGGTTGTTCCGGCTCCGGCTCGCGGGGGGGTGGGTGCGCATCCGCGCCGATCTCGAGGGGCTCGGCGCAACGAAGCCGGTGCCGCTGCTCTACGTCGATGACGGCGCGGGCTTTCGCGAGGAGGAGGCGGTCCGGCTGGAAATGCGGGAAGGGGGAGGGATCGACGACCTCGTGCGCCTGCCGCGACGGGTGCGCGGCCTGCGCCTCGATCCGCTCGCGGCGAGCGGACGGTTCCGCCTCGCGCGGGCGACGCTGGAGCCCCTCGCCGGCCCGGCCGCCGCGCTCGCCGTCGCCCGCCGGCTCCTGTCGCGGCTGCCGGAGGAGGAGCGGGGGGGCGCAGCCCTGCTCGGGCGCCTCGCGCGCCTCGCCCTGAGCCGGTCGCCCGCCGCCCTCTGGCGCGACTTCTGGGAGAGCGCCCGGCCGCGCCCGGCCGCGGCCTCCTACGCCGCCTGGATCGAGCAGGTCGAGCGCCCGGCCCGGCCCACGCCGGAGGCGATGCGGGCGGCGATCGCGGGCTTCCGGCTCCGGCCCCGCATCTCCATCGTCATGCCGGTCTACAACACGCCCAAACCCTATCTCGCGGCGGCGCTCGCCAGTATTCGCGCCCAGGCCTATCCCGACTGGGAGCTGTGCCTCACCGACGACGCCTCGACCGCCCCCCACATCGCGCCGATGCTCGACGCGCTGGCGGCGGAGGAGCCGCGCGTGCGCCTGCACCGGCGGACGCAGAACGGCCGCATCGTCGGGGCGAGCAACGACGCCCTGGCGCTCGCGACCGGCGACTGGATCACCCTGATCGACCACGACGACGTGATTCCGCCCCACGCGCTGTTCGCCTTCGTCGCCGCCCTGAACGAGGATCCGCAGATCGATTTCCTCTACTCGGACGAGGACAAGATCACGGTCCAGGGCGAGCGCTACGAGCCGTTCTTCAAGCCGGACTGGTCGCCCGAGACGCTGGAGGCCTGCATGTACACGGCCCATCTGGCGCTCTACCGGCGGGACATCGTCGCCCGGATCGGCGGGTTCCGGCCGGAATGCGAGGGCGCGCAGGATTACGACTTCGTGCTGCGCTACACCGAGCACGTCTCACGCGTGCGCCACGTGCCCCAGGTGCTCTACCACTGGCGGGCGATCCCCGGCTCGACCGCCCAGGCGATGGACAACAAGGGCTACGTGGTCGCCGCCGCCGTGCGGGCGCTGGAGGACCGGGCGCGGCGCACGGGCGGGCTGGACTTCGTGCGCCCCACCGCCTTCGCCGGCAGCTTCCACCTGCGCCGGCCGCTCAAGGAGCGGCCCGTGGTCTCGATCGTGATCCCGACCGCCGGCCGCGACAGCGAGGTGAGGGGCCGCACCGTCGATCTGCTCGCCGCCTGCCTCGCCAGCATCCGCGAGCGGAGCAGCTACGAGACCATCGAGATCGTGGCGGTCGACAACGGCGACCTGCGGCCCGCGACCGAGGAAGCGCTGCAGCGCTTCGGCGCCCGCTCCGTGACCTGGGACCAGCCCGTCTTCAACGTCGCCGCCAAGATGAATCTCGGCGCCCGCGCGGCGACCGGCGCGGTACTCGTCTTCCTCAACGACGATATCGAGATCATCAGCCCCGACTGGATCGAGGCGATGCTGGCGCTCCTGCAGATCCCCGGCGTCGGCGCGGTCGGCCCCAAGCTCCTGTTCGAGACCGGCGAGTTGCAGCATGTCGGCGTCACCGTCATCGACGCGACCCCCGACCATCCCCGCCGCTCCTATCCGCGGGAGGATCCCGGCCACTTCTTCTCGACCGCGGGCAACCGCAACTACCTCGCGGTGACGGGCGCCTGCGTGATGGTGCGCCGGACGGATTTCGAGGCGGTCGGCGGCTTCGACGAGGGCTTCGCCGTCAACTACAACGACGTCGATCTCTGCCTGCGTCTGCGCGAGCGGGGCCTGCGCAGCGTCTACTGCGCCGAAATCGAGCTGTACCATTACGAGAGCCGCAACCGGGCCCGCACCGTCGCCGCCGACGAGCAGGCCCGCTTCCGCGCTCGATGGGCGAAGGCGATTCCGAAGGATCCCTATTACAGCGAATGGTTCGAGGCGCTGCCGCCGACCTTCGAGCTCGATCCGGCGCGGTTCTGAAGCCCCGCCCGTCCTCGCGAGGCGAAGCCGAAGCGCTCCAAGGCGCGACCCTTCCGGAAAGGTCGCGCCGAAGGGACCGCGACCAGGTTCTCACCGCGCGTTGATCATCTCCTTGATGCGCGCGGCCAGCACCTCCATGACGAAGGGCTTGGTGATGACCTGCATGCCGGGCTCGAGGTGGCCGTTGCCCACCGCCGCGTTCTCGGCGTAGCCGGTGATGAACAGCACCTTGAGATCCGGGCGCAGCGCGCGGCCCGCATCGGCGACCTGCCGCCCGTTCATGCCGCCCGGAAGCCCGACATCGGTCACGAGGAGATCGATGCGCACGTCCGATTGCAGAACCTTGAGGCCGGACGGGCCGTCGGCGGCCTCGATCGCGGTGTAGCCGAGATCCTCCAGCACCTCCGTCACCAGCATCCGCACCGTCGGCTCGTCGTCGACGATCAGCACCGTCTCGCCCTGCTCGGCGCGCGGCGCGGCGGCGAGGTCGGGAGCCGGATCCGGCTCCTCCGCCGCACCGTAATGGCGCGGCAGGTAGAGGCACATCGTCGTCCCCTGGCCGACCTCCGAGTAGATCCGCACCTGCCCGCCCGACTGGCGCACGAAGCCGTAGATCATCGACAGCCCGAGCCCCGTGCCCTGGCCGATCGGCTTCGTGGTGAAGAACGGGTCGAAGGCCTTGGCGATCACGTCCGGGCTCATGCCGGTGCCGGTATCGGTCACGCAGAGCGAGAGGTACTGGCCGGGATCGAGGTCGCGCTCCCGGGCGCCGCGGTCGTCGAGCCACTTGTTGGCGGTCTCGATGGTGATGCGCCCCCCATCCGGCATGGCGTCGCGGGCGTTGATGCAGAGGTTCAGCAGCGCGTTCTCGAGCTGGCTCGGATCGACCAGCACCGACCACAGCCCACCGGCGGCCACCACTTCGAGGGTGATGGCGGGGCCGATGGTGCGGCGGAGCAACTCCTCCATGCCCATCACCAGCCGGTTCACGTCGGTGGGCTTGGGGTCGAGGGTCTGGCGGCGGGAGAAGGCGAGCAGGCGGTGGGTGAGCGCCGCCGCCCGCTTGGCCGCCCCCTGCGCGGCGTTGACGTAGCGGTCGATCTCGGTGAGCCGCCCCTGCGCGAGGCGGGTCTGGAGCAGTTCGAGCGAGCCGGTGATGCCGGTGAGCAGGTTGTTGAAGTCGTGGGCGAGGCCGCCGGTGAGCTGGCCCACCGCCTCCATCTTCTGCGACTGGCGCAGGGCTTCCTCGGTGCGCATCAGCTCGGCGGTGCGCGTCGCGACCTGCTGCTCCAGGCTGGCGTTGAAGGCCTCCAGCTGCGCCTTGGCGCGCAGCTCGTCCTCGATGTTGCGCGCCTCGATCACCGTACCGATCGGCGCGCCGCGCTCGTCGCGGATCGGGCTCGCGGTGAAGGAGACGGGGTAGAACGAGCCGTCGCGGTGGACGAAGATCTCCTGGCCCTGCTCCTGGTTGTTCTCGGGGAACGCCTGATCGATCGGGCATTCGTGGAGCGGGTAGGGGCTGCCGTCGGGCCGGGTGTGGTGGACGACGTCGTGGAGCGCGCGGCCCTGCGTCTCCTCCAGGGTGTAGCCGGTCAGCCGCTCGGCGGCGCGGTTCATGTAGGCGCAGTGCTGGCGCTCATCCATCATGAAGATGGCCTGCGTGGCGTTGTCGAGCACCGCGTCGAGGCGTCGGGTGGTCTCGACGAGACGTTCCTCGGTCGCCTTTCGCGCGGTGATGTCGATGGCGCTGCCGACGCCGCGCACGCAGCGCCCCTCCGCATCGAACACGCCGCGCCCCTTGGCCGCGATCCAGCGGACCGTGCCGTCGGCGCGGCCGATCGCGCGGAACTCCTCGTCGTAGAGGGCGCGGGTTCCGGGATCGAGCGCCGCGGCGAAGGCGGCGGTCACCCGCGCCCTGTCGTCCGGATGGATGCCGTCGGCGAAGTCGTCGAGCGTCACGTCCGCCTCGGGCGGCAGCCCGAACATCGCCTTGATCCGCGGCGGCCAGAACAGGGTGCCGGCCTGCGGATCGAAGTCCCACAGCCCGATCTCGCCGCTCTCGACGGCGAGGCGCAGGCGCTCCTCGCTCTCGGCGAGCGCCAGCTCGGCGGAGCGGCGCTCCTCGATATCGACCACCGAGCCGATATAGCCGAGGAAGCTCCCGTCGGCGGCAAAGCGCGGGCTCGCGGTATCGATCGCCCAGCGATAGGCGCCGTCGCGGCGACGCAGACGGTATTCGAGGCTGAAGCCCTCGTGCCGGGCATTCGCCCTCAGGAAGGTCTCGCCCGACCCCCCGCGGTCGTCCGGATGCACGGCCTCGAGCCAGCCGAGGCCGAGCGCTTGCGGCTCGGTCTGGCCGGTGAACTCGTACCAGCGCCGGTTGAGGTACTGGCAGGCGCCGTCCGGATCGGTGACCCACATCATCACCGGCGCGTCGTCCGCCATGGTGCGGAAGCGCGCCTCGCTCTCGGCGAGCGCCGCGTTGCCGGTGATCCGCTCGGTGACGTCCGAACCGTCGACGAACACGCCGGTGATCGTGCCGCCGGCGTCGCGCATCGGCTGGTAGACGAAATCGAGGAAGCGCCGCTCGGGCACGCCGCCGGGCACCCGCAGCAGCGTCACCGGCGCCCCGTGCGCGGTGTGGGTGCGACCGGTGGTGAACACCTCGTCGAGCAACTCGAAGAAGCCCTGACCCGCGATCTCCGGCAGGGCCGCGCGCACCGGCTTGCCGAGAATGTCGCGGTGGGCGACGAGCCCGCGATAGGCGGCGTTGGCGAAGGCGAAGACGTGGTCGGGCCCGTCGAGCACCGCGACGAAGCTCGGCGTCTGTTCGAACAGCCGGGCGAAGCGCTCGCGCTCGGCCTGCATCTGCCGGCCGGAGCGCACCGCGGCGGTGGTCTCCGAGCAGGCGCAGAACATGCCCGCCACCGTACCGTCCTCGACCCGCACCGGCGTGTAGCCGAAGGCGAAGTGGGTCTCCTCCGGGTAGCCGTTGCG
Organism: Methylorubrum rhodesianum; assembly: GCF_014199985.1. GTDB lineage: Bacteria > Pseudomonadota > Alphaproteobacteria > Rhizobiales > Beijerinckiaceae > Methylobacterium > Methylobacterium rhodesianum. Next base: position 55,008 of record NZ_JACHOS010000020.1, read on the forward strand.
GTGCATCGTGAAGGAGATGTCGTCCATATGCGTGGCCTCGCCCGCATAGGCCCGCGACAGGATCGGCTCCACCTGGTCCCAGATGTCGTGCCAGACCTCGTCGAAGGGGCGGCCGAGCGCGTGCGGGTGCCGGGCGCCGCACATCGGCGCGTAGCCGTCGTTGTAGAGCGTGATGTGCGCCTCGCCCCAGACGATCAGCATCGGTTGCTGCGAGCCCAGCATCACGCCGACGAGGGTCTTGAGCGCGGCCGGCCACGCCTCCGCAGGCCCGAGCGGCGTCGCCGCCCAATCGATCCCGCGCATCAGCGCGCCGGACTCGCCGCCGCCGGCGAGGAAGGAGGGCGTCGTGGCCGCGCGGCCCGCCTGCGGAACGGCGGACGCCGTACGGACCGGGGGGAGGGCAGAGGGGAAGGACTGGGACAAGTGGGTCAGCGCGGAGGCAGGAGTGAGGGGAGCGAGCGCAAAGCGGAGCCGTGTGTTCGAAAGCGTTCAACGCGGTGACGGGCCAGCCGTGCCATTGCCGGCCGCGCTCTTGCTGCGCTCTTGCAGGATGCGATGCAGAAGAGTGGGGAGCAGGAGTCGGGGGACCGCGCCGGGATCGTCACGGATACGTGCCATGGCGCGAACCCGCGGGCTTGCCAAGACGTTCGCTCACGACGCTCGATCCGGGCCTCCGGTCGCGCGTCGCGCTCGGACCGGTTCGAGCCGGCGGATGCCTTGCGCAGGCGCGCCGGCCGCGCCAGCATCCCGCGTCCCGCGCGGCGGGCGTGTCCCGCGACCGGACGGGCTCCCCGCCCCCCGGTCCGATCCATGCAGGAGCCCTGTCCGTGGACGCGCTGCCCTCCTTCTACGACGACCTCGACGGTTTTCGCGCGGAGGGGTGGCGCTGCCTTGCCGAGGGCGTGGAGAACCGGCGCAGCCCCTTCCACACGCCGACGCTGGCGACCGTCGACGCGGTGGGCCGCCCGCGGCTGCGCACCGTGGTGCTGCGCGCCGCCGAGACCGAGGCGGGCGCCCTACGCTTCCACTGCGACCGGCGCTCGGACAAGGCGCGGGAGATCGCGCAGAGCGGACTGGCCGCCCTCCACGTCTACGACGGCAGGGCCAAGCTTCAGCTCCGCAGCGAGGGGCGGGCGCGCCTGCACGGCGACGACGCGGTGGCCGACGCCGCCTGGGCCGGCGCGCTGGCGATGAGCCGGGTCTGCTACGGCATCAAACCCGCCCCCGGCACCGCCCTCGCGGCCGGCGACGCCTACGCCCTGCCCGGCGAGGATCCGGAGGCCCGCCTCGGCCGCGAGAACTTTTGTGCGGTGGTACTGACGGTGGAGCGGATGGACCTGCTCTATCTCGACCGGCGCGGGCACCGGCGGGCCGTCTTTTTCCGCGAGGGAGAGAGCTGGCGGGGGACATGGGTGGCACCCTGAGGGTCGGACCGACGCCGCTTCGGATGCGCGAAAGGCTGCGCACGACTCTCATCTGTCTTCACCCCCGCGTCGGCGGTCTGACCGATCAAGCGATCCCGTGGCGGACGCTTATGGCGCCGATCGTCACTCCGCCGGGATGAAGCGCAAGGTGCCGGCCCGACGCGCGGGTTTGCCGGTGTCGTTGGGATGATTGACGCCGTCCGTGACGGGCACCTCGAGGAAGTCGAACGGGCTGATTCCGTCGAGGCAAGCCACATTCACGGCATAGAGACGGGTGTCGGATCGCCGCTGGTGATGGGTGTAGATTCCGCAATGCGCGCAGAAGAAGTGCTCCGCTGACGCGGTGTTGAAGCGGTAGCGGGTCAAGGCGTCCTCGCCTTGCAGGATCCTGATCCCGCCCATCTCGACCATGGCGACGACGGCGCCTCGCATGCGGCAGTACGAGCAGGTGCAGCGGCGGACGGTGTCGAAGCCGTCACTGAGCGACGCCTCGAAACGCACTGCGCCACAGTGACATTGGCCGGTCCGAACCTTCACGTCGCCCACGATTCCTGCCGCCACTGCGTTCGAGCCCGTGACGCCTGTCGGCATCGTCCGGGCGTCCGGTGCTGCACGAAGCCCCGTAAAGAAGCCCTTCGCCGAGCGTTACACCGGTGAGCGTTCGGTGATGAGCGACGTCGGCCTCACGGCATCCGTGCGTTGAGCTCACGGATGCGAGAACGCCCGTGGTCCGGGCCGTCGGAGCAGGCGCCCTTCGCCCCCTCGGTGTCCCTCACGGGGGTCCAAGCCGGCCGGGTTCGCGCCTCACCCCACCGCCTTCATCCGCGCGAAGCCGGCCTCCAGATCCGCCTTCAGATCCTCCGGATCCTCCAGCCCGATATGGAAGCGCAGCGCCGGGCCGCCCGGCTGCCAGCGGGTGGCGGTGCGGTAGACGGTCGGGTCGAAGGGGATGACGAGGCTCTCGAAGCCGCCCCAGGAAAAGCCCATCCCGAACAGTTCGAGCCCGTCGAGGAAGGCGGCCAGAGCCTCCTCGGAGACGGGTTTGAGGATCACGCCGAACAGGCCCGAGGCGCCCGAAAAATCACGCTTCCAGATCGCGTGGCCGGGATCGTCCGGCAGCCCCGGATGCAGCACCCGCAGCACCTCGGGGCGGGCCTGGAACCACTCGGCCATGGCCAGCCCGCGGGCGCCGTGCTCGCGCAGGCGCAGGCCCATGGTGCGCAGACCCCTCAGCCCTAAAAAAATGTCCTCGGGGCCGGCGCAGGGAGCGAAATGCTCGTAGGTGCGCTTGAGCGCCGGATAGTGCTTCGCATTGGCCGAGACGAGGCCGAGGAGCAGGTCGGAGCCGCCGCTGAGATACTTGGTGCCGGCCTCCACCGCGAGATCGACGCCGCGCTCGTGCGGCGGGAACAGCAGCGGCGTCGCCCAGGTGTTGTCCATCACCACCGTGCCGCCGCGGGCATGCATCGCCTCGGCGATCGCCGGCACGTCCTGCATCTCGAAGGTCTGCGACCCCGGCGCCTCCACGAGAACCGCCCGGGTATTCGGGCGCATCAGGGCGGCGATGCCGGCGCCGATGACGGGATCGTAGTACTCGACCTCGACGCCGTAGCGCGACAGCACGCCGTCGCAGAAGATGCGGGTCGGCCGATAGGCGGAATCGGTGACCAGCAGGTGGTCGCCCGCGCTGACGCAGGCCATCAGCGCCAGCGTCAGCGCCGAGAGACCGGAGGGCGTCAGCACCGTGCCGGCGGCGCCCGCGATCTCGCTCCACGCCTCGCACAGCGCGTCCATCGTCGGCGTGCCCGACGTGCCGTAATTGTAGCGCCCGCGCCGATGCTTGATGTCGTCGTAGGTCGGGTAGAGGACCGTCGAGCCGCGATAGATCGGCGTGTTGACGAATCCGTGCTGGGCGCCCGGGTCGCGCCCGGCGAGCACGAGGCGGGTGTCGGCGCCGAAGCGGCCGCGGTCGCGGGGAGGGGTCTTGGACATCGGCCTCGGAGGGAAGAGAGCGGGCGTTGCGGCCCTTTCAGCCCTCCGAAGCCGGAAGCGTCAAGGCGGTCTCCGGCCGCCTCACTCCGCCGGGTCGTCGGCCGCCGCCTCCTCGTAGGCCTGGATCCAGGCCGCGCGGTCCTGGGAGCCCTCCGGATAGGGGCACGCCTCGATGCCCTTTCCGTAGAGGCGGGCGTTGCGGCCCTGGATGAAGGGACTGTCGCTCGCCGTCGCCTGCTCGTTCATGGTGGGATCCTTTGCAAGGTCTCTAGGCCAGTTCTCTCGGCAAGGTCTCTCGACGAGGTCTCTCGACGAGGTCTCTTGGCGAGGTTTCTTGCCGTTGTCCTGAATAGGGCCGGTCCGTGGCGGGCCCGCCCGTCCGGTTCGTTAACGACAACGGGCGCATCCTGTTTCCGGGGCCAGTGTTCACGGTCCCGCGTCGCCCGCGTATCCGAGTTCCCCATCGTGAGCATCCTGCGCGTCATTGCCTTCGGCACGGTCATCGCCTTCGGCACGCTGTCGGTGGTCCTCGTGAGTGCGGACCGCATCGCGCATCAGGCGGTCGCCGCCGCGCCGGCGCCGACGATCGCGCGGGCCGCCCCGGTCCTGCCCGATCCCGTCACGACCGGCACGGTGACGCAGGGGCCGGCGGCGCCGGAATCCGGCAGGGAGCGGATGCTGACCGGCTTCGACACCGAACGCCTGAATGCGCTCATGCGCGGCGAGACGTTTCCGGCCCCCTCCCGCAAGCGCTGACCCCGCGTCCCGTCCGGGCTACAAGCGGCGCCCCGCCACGCCGCCGACCGAGACATCGTGGGCCTGATCTACGCGCTCGCCGCCTATCTGAGCTGGGGACTCGTCGTCCCCGTGCATTTCCGGCTCCTCGACGGCATCCCGCCGGGAACGATCCTGGCCCAGCGCATCGTCTGGTCGGCGCTGCTCGTCACGGGGCTGATCGCACTGCTGCGCAAGCGGCTCGCCAATCCGTTTCCCTTGAGGCCGCGCCATGCCGGGCTGCTCGTCTCGGCCGGGCTGATCGCGATCAACTGGATGCTCTACCTCGTGGCGGTGTCGAGCGGGCACATGCTCGACGCCAGCCTGGGCTATTTCATCAACCCCCTGGTCTCGGTGGCGCTCGGCGCCCTCGTCCTCGGCGAGCGCCTGCGCCCGGTTCAGATGATCGCGGTCGCCATCGTCGTGCTCGGCGTGGTGGTCGCGGTGGCGATGGCCGGGCGCCTGCCGCTGCTCTCGCTCGGCCTCGCGGTCACCTTCGCGCTCTACGGGCTCGTGCGCAAACTCGTCGCGGTCGACGGCACCGTCGGCTTCTGCGCCGAGACCTTCCTGCTGCTCCCCGCGGCGCTGGCCTATCTCGTCTTCGCCGCCCCGCCGGTGCCCGACGACGCCCGCACCTGGGGATTGCTGGCCTTGACCGGCGTGACCACGGCGCTGCCGCTGATCTGGTTCGCCGCCGCGGCGACGCGCCTGACGCTCGCGACCCTCGGGCTGATGCAGTACATCGCGCCCTCCTGCCTGATGGGGCTCAGCACCCTGGTCTACGGCGAGACCCTGACACCGGACCGGATCGTGCTGTTCGGGCTGATCTGGCTCGCGCTTGTTCTCTACGCTTACGATGCGATCCACCATGAGCGCAGGCGGCGCGCCGCACTCGCAGGGGAGAGGCGATGATCCGGGTCAACCGCATCACCGACATTTCCGGGATTCGCGTCGGCCACGCGGAAGACGAGCGGGTCGCGAGCGGCGTCACCGCCCTCGTCTTCGACACGCCCTGCACCTGCGCGGTGGACGTGCGCGGCGGCGGCCCCGGCACCCGCGAGACCGACCTGCTCGATCCGGCCGCCACCGTGCAGGCGGTCGACGCCCTCGTCCTGTCGGGCGGCTCGGCCTTCGGGCTCGACGCGGCGGCGGGCGTGGTTGCCTACCTCAGGGAGGCCGGGCGCGGCTTCGCGGTCGGCAACGTGAGGGTGCCAATCGTGCCCGGCGCCATCCTGTTCGACCTGCTCAACGGCGGCGACAAGGCATGGGGCCGCTACCCGCCCTACCGCGACCTCGGCTACGCGGCGGCGGAGAACGCCTGCGGCGGAGCCATTCCGCTTGGCTCCGTCGGAGCCGGGTTCGGAGCGCGCACCGCCAACCTCAAGGGCGGTCTCGGCTCGGCCTCGAGCACGGTGCCGGGGCTGTCGGCGCAGGTCGGCGCGCTGGTGGCGGTCAACGCCTTCGGCCGGGTGACGATGGGGCAGGGGCCGCATTTCTGGGCCGCCCCGTTCGAGCGCGACGGCGAGTTCGGCGGCCTCGGCCTGCCGGCGCCGTTGCCCAACGACGCCCTGTCGTGGCCGCGCGCGCCTCTGCCCGGCGCCAACACCACGCTGGCCGTCGTCGCCACCGACGCGGCGCTCACCAAGGCGCAGGCCAAGCGCCTCGCCATCGCCGCCCAGGACGGCCTCGCCCGGGCGATCCACCCGGCCCACACCCCGCTCGACGGCGACGTGGTGTTCGCCGTCGCCACCGGCGCGGTGCCGCTCGGGGATGAAGTGGCCGACCTCGCCCGCCTCGGCGCGGCCGCCGCCGAGACGCTGGCGCGGGCGGTCGCCATCGGCGTCCACGCCGCGACCCGGCTGCCCTGCCTCGACCTTCCGGCGTGGCAGGACCTGTACGGCAAAGAATGAACCTGTCGGTCATCGCGGGGCGGTGCCGAAGCGGTCCAGGGCGCGACATCTCCGGATCGGTCGCCCCGCTGGGTCGCTTCGCCTTCGCTCGCGAGGATCGGGGGCGTCCTACAGGTTGGTGTAGTTCGGCCCGCCCGGCCCCTCCGGGGTGACCCAGTTGATGTTCTGATTCGGGTCCTTGATGTCGCACGTCTTGCAGTGGACGCAGTTCTGCGCGTTGATCTGGAAGCGCACGCCGTCGCTGGCCGAGGCATCCTCGACCCACTCGTAGACGCCGGCCGGGCAGTAGCGGCTGGACGGACCGCCGTAGACGTCGTGCTCGGACGCCTTCTGCAGCCCCATATCCTTCACCTTGAGGTGGGGCGGCTGGTCCTCCTCGTGGTTGGTGTTCGAGAGGTAGACCGAGGAGAGTCGGTCGAAGGTGAGCTTGCCGTCCGGCTTCGGGTAGACGATCGGCGTCACCTCGGAGAGAGGCTTCAGGCAGGCGTAATCGGGCTTGCCGTGGCCCAGCGTCCCGAACAGCGAGGCGTTGGCGATCGCATTCATCCACATGTCGAGGCCGCCCAGACCGACGCCGACCAGCGTGCCGTATTTCGACCAGAGCGGCTTGACGTTGCGCACCGGCTTGAGGTCGCGCCCGATCGGGCTGTCGCGCCAGCCCTGCTCGTAAGCCGTGAGTTCATCGCCCTGACGGCCGGCGACGAGGGCGTCGAAGATCGCGTCCGCCGCCTGGATGCCTGACAGGATCGCGTTGTGCGAGCCCTTGATCCGCGGCACGTTCACGAAGCCGGCGGAATCGCCGACGAGGCAACCGCCGGGAAAGACGAGCTTGGGCACCGACTGCCAGCCGCCCTCCATGATGGCACGCGCGCCGTAGCCGATGCGCTTGGCGCCCTCGAACACGTCACGGATCATCGGGTGGGTCTTGAAGCGCTGGAACTCCTCGAACGGCGACAGGGTCGGGTTCTCGTAGTTCAGGTGCGTGACGAAGCCGACCGAGAGCAGGTTGTCGTCGAAGTGGTAGAGCCACGAGCCGCCGCCGGCCTTGTTCGGCAGCGGCCAGCCCATCGTGTGCTGCACCAGGCCCGGCTCGAATTTATTGGGGGCGAGCTGCCAGAGCTCCTTCACCCCGAGGCCGTACTTCTGGTGATCGCTGTTGCGGTTCAGCCCGAACCTCTCGATCAGCGTCTTGGTGAGCGAGCCGCGCGCGCCCTCGCCGAACACCGTGTACTTGGCCTTGAGCTCCATGCCGCGGGTGAAGTCGTCGCGCGGCTCGCCGGTGCGGGAGATGCCGAGATCGCCCGTCGCGATGCCGGTGACCGTGCCGCGCTCGTCGTAGAGCACTTCCGAGGCCGGGAAGCCGGGATAGATCTCGACGCCGAGCCCTTCCGCCCTGGCGCCGAGCCACTTGACGGTGTTCGAGAGCGAGCCGACGAAATTACCGTGGTTCGACAGTAGTTTGGGGAAGAACAGGTTCGGCATGCTGACGCCGCTGTTCTTGGTGAGGAACAGGAACTCGTCGCGCTCCACCGCCGTCTTGAGCGGGCGCTCGGGGTCGTCGCGCCAGTCCGGCAGCAGGGTGTCGAGGCCGATCGGATCGACCACGGCGCCGGAGAGGATGTGCGCGCCGACCTCGCCGCCCTTCTCCACCACGACGACCGAGATCTCCTCGCCCTTCTCCGCGGAGAGCTGCTTGAGGCGGATCGCGGCGGCGAGGCCGGCGGGTCCCGCGCCGACGATCACCACGTCGAAATCCATGCCTTCGCGTTCGGGCAACGCCATCCTCATTCCTCCTGCAACCGCTCGTTGGGCGCCGTCTTACGCCGATGCGGCCCTACCCATTGTCAAGATGTCTCTCAAGCCATTCCAAGGTAGGAAGGCAAGTCTGTTAGGGTAGCCGCGGGCCGGCGAAGGGTGCGCCGGTGCGACGATCCGCGAGGCGCCCTCCGACGTTGTCCACAGGGCGCTCCCACGCCACATGGAACCCATGACTGCCAACCGCGCGGATCCCGACGCCCGAGCCGACCTCGTCTCCTACCTCGACTTCCACGTCGAGGCGGGCGTCGACGCGGCCCTCGACGAGCACCCGCACGACCGCTTCGCCGAGGCCGAGGCGGCGCCGCGGGCGCCCGCGGCCCGCGTCGATCCGGCACCGGACCGCGAGCCCCCGCCGCGACGCGACACGCCCTCCGGCCAAGCCTCGCCCCTGGACTTCCGGCGCGAGTTGCCGAGCCGCGACCCGCCCCCGCGCGAGCCGGCCCGCACCTACGGCAACGCCGCCGGCGCCAAGCCCGGCGAGGCGGCGGACGACGCCCGGGCGCGGGCCGCGCAGGTGACGACGCTCGAGGAGCTGGAGGCGCTGCTGCGCGGCTTCGAGGGCTGCGGCCTGCGCTTCACCGCGAAAAACCTCGTCTTCGCCGACGGCAACCCGCAGGCACGGGTGATGTTCGTGGGCGAGGCGCCCGGCGCCGACGAGGACCGGATCGGCAAGCCGTTCATGGGCCGCTCCGGCCAGCTCCTCGACCGGATGATGGCGGCGATCGGACTCGATCGGTCGAGCGCCTACATCTCCAACGTCGTGCCCTGGCGCCCTCCGGGCAACCGCAACCCGACGCCGCAGGAGATCTCGATCTGCCGGCCGTTCGTCGAGCGCCAGATCGAACTCGCCAACCCGGACATCCTCGTCTGCCTCGGCGCACCCGCGACGCAGACGCTCACCGGCACGAAGGACGGCATCCTGAAAGCGCGCGGCCGCTTCTATCCCTACCGACTCGGGGACGGGCGCGAGATCAGGGCGCTCGCCACCCTCCACCCGGCCTACCTGCTGCGCCAGCCGGTGCAGAAGCGGCTCGCCTGGCGCGACTTCCGCATGCTGAAGAGCGCCCTCGACGGGAGCGCTCCGGGCCAGTAGGGCGGGACGAGGCAGAAGCGGAACCGTATCATCCGCCTCGCCATTCTAGAATCCAAGCCCGGCATCCCGATCAGGCCGGGCGAGTCGCGGGCGGCGGGAGAGTGTATGCGCTGGGACGATTTTCGCGCCTCTGAGAACGTCGAGGATCGGCGCGGCGAGGGTGGCGGCGGCGGCTTCCCCGGCGGCGGCATGGGCGGCCTGGGCATCGGCACCATCGTCGTCGTGCTGCTGATTTCCTGGGTCACCGGCATCAACCCGGCGATCCTGCTCGGCGGCGCCCAGCAGATGGCCGGCGGCGGCCAGCAGCGCGAGCAGCGGGTCGATCCCGAGACGCAGGCGCGCCGCCGCGAGGCGCCGACCGACCGTGCCGGCCAGTTCGCCTCGAAGATCCTCGGCAACACCGAGGACGTCTGGAAGGAGATCCTGCCGAACCAGACCGGGCGGCAATACACGCCGACCACGATGGTGCTCTACCAGGGCGGCACACGCTCGGGCTGCGGCATGGCGCAGGCGGCGATGGGGCCGTTCTACTGCCCGCTCGACAAGAAGGTCTATATCGACCTCGGCTTCTTCAAGGAGATGCAGACCAAGTTCGGCGTGAAGGGCGATTTCGCCTATGCCTACGTCATCGCCCACGAGGTCGGCCACCACGTGCAGGACGTGCTCGGCATCCTCGGCAAGGTGCAGAACCGTCAGCAGAACGCGAGCAGCAAGACGGAGGCGAACCAGCTCTCTGTGCGGGTCGAGCTGATGGCCGACTGCCTCGCCGGCGTCTGGGCCAAGAATTCCAACGACCGCTGGAATTCCCTCGACCAGAGCGACATCCAGGAGGCGCTCAACGCCGCCAGCGCCATCGGCGACGACAAGCTGCAGGAAAAGTCGCAAGGCTACGCCGTGCCGGATTCCTTCACCCACGGCTCCTCCGAGCAGCGGATGCGCTGGTTCATGACCGGCTACAAGAGCGGGCAGACCAAGTCCTGCGACACCTTCCGCGCCAGCCGCGGCTGATCCTTTCGGGATGTTTAGGGGAGGCTGACATGGCCGGGACCGCGCGCGAACTGATGCTCGCCGGACAGCTCTATCGCGGCGACGATCCGGAACTGGTCGAGCTGCGCAACGCCGCCAAGCGCCGGCTCCTGCGGCTCAACGCCATGGAGCCTGAGGATGCGGCCGGCCGAGAGGCGGTGATCCGCGAGCTTCTGGGCGCGGCCGGGCGCAACCCGACGATCTGTCCCGGCTTCGCCTGCGACTACGGCAGCAACATCTCGGTCGGCGACGACTTCTTCTGCAACTTCAACTGCGTCTTCCTCGACTGCGCCCCGATCACCATCGGCCACCGGGCGCAGATCGCCCCGGCCGTGCAGATCTACACCGCCGAGCACCCCCTCGACCGCGCCGCGCGGGCCGCCTTCTGGGAATCGGCCCGGCCGGTCGCCATCGGCGACGACGTGTGGATCGGCGGGGGCGCGATTCTCCTGCCGGGGATCACAGTCGGGGACGGGGCGGTGATCGGCGCGGGCGCCGTGGTGACCCGCGACGTGCCGCCGAACGCGGTGGTGGCGGGCAACCCGGCGCGGGTCGTGAAATGGACGAAGGAGTGAGCGGGCCGGCCGGGACGGCGGCGCGGGCTAATCCACCCGCACCCAGCCCTGCGGCATCAGCCGCTCCTGGGGCAGGAACTTGGCCTTGTAGTCCATCTTGCGGGAGCCATCGACCCAGTAGCCGAGATAGAGATACGGCAGGCCAAGCGCGCGGGCGCGCTGGATATGGTCGAGGATCATGTAGGTGCCGAGCGAGCGGTTGGCCTGCTCGGGGTCGTAGAACGAGTAGACCATCGACAGACCGTCGGCGAGCACGTCGGTGAGGCAGACGGCGACGGGCGCGCCGACGCCGCGGCCGTGGATCGCGCTGTCGGGGCCGCGCTCGCGGTAGACCACGAGATGGGTGTCGACGTGGCTGTCCTCGATCATCATCGCGTAGTCGAGCACGGTCATGTCGACCATGCCGCCGTCGCCGTGGCGGGCATCGAGGTAGCGGCGGAACAGGGCATATTGCTCGGAGGCCGGGCGGTTGGGCTCCGGCGTGCCGATCAGCCCGGCATTGCGCTGCAGGATGCGCCGCTGGCTGCCGGTGATGGCGAAATCCTCGACCACGACCCGCACCGAGACGCAGGCGCGGCAGGATTCGCAGGCCGGGCGGTAGGCGATGGTCTGCGAGCGACGGAAACCGCCCTGGGTCAGGATCTCGTTGAGGTCGCGGGCGCGGCGTCCGACGAGGTGGGTGAACACCTTCCGCTCCTCCTGGCCCGGCAGGTAGGGGCACGGGGAGGGGGCCGTGAGGTAGAATTGCGGAGTGTCGCGCGGATGACTCGTCACGCTGGGAAGGCTCGCCCTCGGGGCCGGCGGCATCGGACGCCGAGGCCACCGTCAATGTAGCGGGATCACGGCGGCGCTCAACCGGATTGATGAGCTGCGGCGGCGTCTTTCCGCCGCCATCCCCTCACCCGAAGGAGGGATCAGTCACGCACGACCGCGAGGCCGAGCAGCAGGTCGTGGCCGAGGCGCCGGTCGGAGCGGACGAGGCCGAACAGCACGTCGAGGCACCAGAGCAGGAAGGTCGAGATCGCCACGTAGAACAGCAGCGCATGAACCGCCGCCGTCAGGAAATCCACCGGGCGGCCGCTCTCGGGCGCCACCACCCGCAGGCCGAGCATGCGCATGCCGAGGGTGCTCTGCTTGGGGCCGCCGACGGTGATCGCGCTGTAGAGGATGCCGCTGATGCCGAGGATCGGGAACAGCATCCAGGCGAAGCCGAAGGTGAGGACGCCGAGGATCGCGATCGCGGTGGCGAGCACGGCCGTGAATACGAAGATGAAGGCGAGGTCGAGCAGATAGGCGACCGTTCGCCCGCCGAGACTGGCCCGCACATACGGCACAGGAAAGCCGCCGGGCCCCTGCATTCCCGCCGGGTTGGTGTAGCCGGGGTGATAACCGGGCTGGAAATCCGTCATGGCCGCCGCTTCCTCGACCGTTGCGTGCACGTTCGATCAAGTGGGGAGGCGGCGCGGCGATGCCAAGGAGGCGGGGCAAAAGGGGCCCTGGCAGGGTTGGCAAGGTTGGCAGGTGAGGGGAGGGGCGGGAGCGCGCCGCCCGCTCTCATCGGGCCCCGGGATCGGCGGCCTCGGCCTCCGGCGTCGCCAGATAGTAGCGCCTGAGCAGGTAGAGCGAGGCGCCGTTCACCGGTCCCTGCTCCGTCGTGAGCACCGTGAGATCGTCGCCCGCGCCGAATTGGCAGACGAGATAGCGGGGCCGGGTCGCCTCGGTCTTCGGCAGCGATCCGGTCCCGCCCACGAGGCGGTAATCGACGCGGACGCTGCCGCGGCTCGCGCCCGGGCCGACCCGCAGCAGACCGATCTCGGCTCCGGGCGGGGCCAGAGCCGGTACCGCCCGGCGGCAGAGCGTGGCCCGGCGCGCGTCGAGCGCGGTGTCGCAGCCGGATCCGGCGGCGAGCCAGAGGGCGAGGGCGCCCACCAACGCCGCGACACGGCCGCCGTCCGGAACCCGGGACACGGGCTCTCCAATTGCCGGCCGCTTCCGCTCAGGCCCCCGCGCGCAGGCGCTCGGCGACGCGGGGAGCATAGTAGGTCAGCACCCCGTCGGCGCCCGCGCGCTTGAAGGCGAGCAGGCTTTCGGTCATCGCGCGCTCGCCGTCGAGCCAGCCGTTGCGGGCCGCGGCCTCGATCATCGCGTACTCGCCCGAGACCTGGTAGGCGAAGGTCGGCACGCCGAACTCCGTCTTCACCCGGGTGATGATGTCGAGATAGGGGAGCCCCGGCTTGACCATCACGGAATCGGCGCCCTCGGCGAGGTCGAGGGCCACCTCGCGCAGGGCCTCGGAGGCGTTGCCGGGATCCATCTGGTAGGTGCGCTTGTCGCCCACCAGCGCCGCCTTGGTGCCGATGGCGTCGCGGAAGGGGCCGTAGAAGGCGCTGGCATACTTGGCGGCGTAGGCCATGATCTGGCAATCGCGGAATCCCGCCCGGTCGAGGCCGGTGCGGATCGCGCCGACGCGCCCGTCCATCATGTCGGAGGGAGCGATGATGTCGGTGCCGGCCTCGGCCTGGATCAGGCTCTGCTCGACCAGCACCGCCACGGTCTCGTCGTTGAGGATCGCGCCGTCCTCGATCAGGCCGTCATGGCCGTGGCTGGTATAGGGATCGAGCGCGACATCCGTCATCACGCCGATCTCGGGGACCGCCCGCTTCACCGCCCGCACCGCCCGGCAGACGAGGTTTTCGCGGTTGAGCGCCTCGGAGCCGGTCGGATCGCGCAGAGAAGGCTCGGTATAGGGGAAGAACGAGACCAGCGGGATACCGAGCTTCGCCGCGCGCTCGGCCTCGCGCACGACCTCGTCCACGCTCAGGCGCTCGACGCCGGGCATGGAGGCGATCGGCTCGCGCCGCCGCTCCCCCTCGATCACGAAGAGCGGCCAGATCAGGTCGTCGACGGTGAGGGTATGCTCGCGCACGAGGCGGCGCGACCACTCCGCCTTGCGGTTGCGGCGCGGACGCTGGGTGAGGCTCAGCGGCCCCGAGCCCGGCGCGGCTTCACGCGCGGTTTCGATGGCGAGCGGGCGCGGGGTGGCGTCTGACATGGCCCTCAGGACTCCGGTGCTCCAGCGCGCTCTCGAGCCGAAGGGTGCGCCGGCTCGGGTGGGGAAAGAGCGCATCACGACAAAGACGTCAGAGCCATGGTCGACGGCAAGTCGATCGGCGATGGCCCGAGGCGGAGCATTCCGGGCTCGCATCCCCGAAAAACCGGCCGGCGGCCGGAGGTTTCCCCGCAAGGAGGATGGGTGGGGAGAGCGCCGCGGAACGCGCGGCCATGGCGGATGCGCCTAGCACATCCGGATTCGGACCCGAAAGGCGCCGTTGCCGCAGGGCAGGTTCCCGCTTCGCCGCAGCTCTCCACGCCGTGCCGCCGAAGCGTCGCGCGAATCGGCGGCGCAAGTCGCCCCGGCGCTTCGGTCCGTCCGGCGGATCCCGGATCCTTGGCGTCTCACCGGGCCGCCCTCACGCGGCTTCCCCCTCGACGCGCGGCTCCGCCCGCCTCCGGATCGCGCCCGCCACGAGGTCTTCGATCACCTCCACGTCGCGCGGACGCGGTGCCGGACGGCCGAGCAGGTAGCCCTGAACCTCGCTGCAGCCCTCCGCGGTGACGAGGGCCAGATGGGCCTCGGTCTCGACGCCCTCGGCCACGGTGGTCACGCCGAGGCGCCGGCCGAGATCGGCGACGACTCCGACGATCGCCGCACAATCGGGACGGCTGGTCGCGTCGCGCACGAAGGAGCCGTCGATCTTGATCTTGTCGAACGGAAAGGCGCGCAGATGCGCCAGCGACGAGAAGCCGGTGCCGAAATCGTCGAGCGCGATGCGCACGCCCAGATCGCGGACCCGGCGCAGTTCGCCGAGGCAGTCGACATGGTCGTTGAGAAGCGCGCTCTCGGTCACCTCGAGTTCGAGGCGCTGCGGCGGCAGTCCGCTGGCGACCAGGGCGGCGAGCACGGCCTGGTGCAGGCGCCCGGTGCCGAGCTGACGCGGAGAGACGTTCACGGCGACCCGCGCCCCGTCCTCCCAGGTCATCGCATCCGTGCAGGCGCGGTGCAGCACCCAGGTGCCGAGTCCGTCGATCAGCCCGCTCTCCTCGGCGATCGGGATGAAGTCGCCGGGCGAGATCCACCCGCGCGCCGGGTGGTGCCAGCGGATCAGTCCCTCGCGCGCCGTCACCCGTCCGGTCGCGATATCGGTGATCGGCTGGTAGAACAGGAACAGGCCCTCCTTCTCCTCGAGCGCCTGCCGCAGCTTCGCCTCCAGACGCACGCGCTGCGTCATCCGCTGCTCCATCTCCGTCTGGAACACGCGGGAGGTATTCTTGCCGGCGGCTTTCGCGGCGTAGAGCGCGATGTCGGCGCGCGACAGCAGCGTCTCCGAATCGGTCCCGTGCAGGGGCGCCACGGCGATGCCGATGCTCGCACCGATCTGCAGGCGCCGCCCGTCCTCGATCTGGAAGGGCGTGACCAGAGCCTCCACCAGGGCCTCGGCCAGGGCCGTCGCGGTCCCCGTGTCGCCGCCCTGGATCAGGATCGGGAACTCGTCGCCGCCGAGGCGCGCGACGGTCACGTCCGGGCCGCGGCAATGCCCGAGCAGCCGCTCGGCGACCCGCTTCAGCAGAGCGTCGCCGACGAGATGGCCATTCGCGTCGTTGACGAGCTTGAAGCCGTCGAGGTCGATGAACAGCAGGCCAAGGCAGGATTGCGGCCGGTGGAGGACGGCCTCCAGATGCTCGCGGAAGGTCGTGCGGTTGGCGAGTGCCGTGAGCGTGTCGTAGTGGGCGAGTTGCTGGATCCGCGCCTCGGCGGCGACCTGCTGGGTGATCACCGACCACGTCAGCATCGGTCCGATATAGTCGCCGCTCGTGCCCGTCACCGCCGAAACCTGCAGGTCGAGCACTTCGGGTCCGAGCTTGATCCGGGCACGATGGGGCAGATTCCTCGGATCGGCGAGGAGCCGGCGCTGGTGCTCGGGATGGCGGTGGAAGATGTCGATCGACTGGCCGAGCAGGGCATCCGGCCTGACCGGCAGCAGGTTCTCGATCTGCGAGAGCGTGCGCTTCGAGGTCTCGTTCATGTAGGTGATCGCGAAGCTCGCCGGATCGACGGTCATCACCGCCACCGGCATGTCGTCGATCATGCGCAGGAGCTTGTACTCCTCGTTCTCCTTGGCCACCTCGGCGGTCGCGATCGCCCAGACCAGCAGGGCGCGCACGACCCGGCCCTGCGAGTCCGGCAGCGGGTGGATGTGCAGGTCGAGCCACTCGTCGCCGAAGCGGATGCGCGCCTTGTGGGGTAGGGCATCGGGGTTCGCGAGCAGCCCGCGCTGGTAGCCGGGCTGGCGGTGAAAGACATCGATGCAGGTTCCGACGATCTGTTCCGGGTCGAAATCCAGGGAATCGCGGATGGTGTGCAGGAGCTGGATCGAGCAGGCGTTCGCGTAGTCGATCGTGAAGGTCCTCAGGTCGCAGGTCATCGCGCCGATGGGGAGGGTCTCGATCATTCTCGCAAACGACAGCGGCTCGATGACGCCAAGATCGGCCGTCACCGGATCGAGATGGGGGCAGCTCATCGACGTTGCTCGGCCAGGAGATCGACGTTCATCAGGGGACGTTAGGCAAACAAATGTGAAAATTCGCCGAAGGCGGTCGGGCGGTGGGCGCCGCTGCTGCGCTCGCATGGGAGACCGCGGTGGGGCTGCCACGGGGCCGGACGCCGCGCGCCGCGTTGACGCTGCGGCCGGGAGTTCGTCTAAGAGGCCCGCGCCGCCGGGCAGCGGACGTCCGCGCGGGTGCGGCTATGGCGGAGAGGAGCGCGGCGGTGGAGCGCGGAATGTCGGGTGGGCCGGGAATCGTGCGTGAAGACGTGCGAGCGGAATTGGCCGCGCCCGAGATCGTTTTCGAGATCCGCGGCGAGGCCGGGCTGATCACCCTGACGCGGCCGCGGGCGCTCAATGCCCTGACCCTGCCGATGGTGGAGGCGATGCACCGCCAGCTCCGGGCCTGGGCCGCGGATGCGCGGATCAGCCGGGTCGTCGTGCGCGGCTCGGGCGGGCGCGCCTTCTGCGCGGGCGGCGACATCCGCCGGATCCACGCCCTGGGCCGGGCCGGGCGGCACGCCGACGTGATGGCGTTCTGGCGCGGGGAATACTGGCTCGACGCCACCGTGAAGACCTATCCGAAGCCCTACATCGCCCTGATCGAGGGCATCGTCATGGGCGGGGGGGTCGGCATCTCGCTGCACGGCGACGTGCGGGTGGCGGCCGAGAGCTACAGCTTCGCCATGCCCGAGACCGGCATCGGCTTCTTCCCCGATGTCGGCGCGACCTACGCCCTGCCGCGCCTGCCCGGCTGCACCGGGCGCTACCTCGCGCTGACGGGCGCCCGGATCGGCGCGGGCGACGCCCTCGCCGTGGGATTGGCGACCCACGCCGCGCGGGCGGCCGATTTCGAGACGATCATCGACCGGCTGGCGGCGGGCGGCGCGATCGCCGACGCCTTCGACGGCCTCGCAGCGCCGGGGACACAAACTGGGCCCCTCGTCGCGGAGCGGGCTCTGATCGATGCCTGCTTCTCCGCCGACACCGTCGCGGAGGTGCTCGCCCGCCTCGATGCCGCGGCCCGGGAGGGATCCGCCTTCGCGGGGACGAGCGCGGCGACGATCCGCTCCCGCTCGCCCACCAGCCTGACCATCGCCCAGGCGCTGATGCGCCGGGGCGGCGACCTCGGCTTTGCCGAGGCCATGCTCGCCGAGTACCGGCTGGCCGAGCGGGTGATGCGCGGGCAGGACTTCTACGAGGGCGTGCGGGCGGTGATCATCGACAAGGACAACCGGCCGGCCTGGCACCCCGTCTCCCTGGACGAGGTCGACGGTGCGGAGATTGAATCCGCCTTCGCTCCCCCCGACGATGCTGACCCCCGCTTCGACGGCAGTCAGGGTCCGTGCGGCGCAATGCCGGTTGCGGAAGCGAGCCCGGGAGACCGGTCGTGAGGGCGCTCACCAAGGTGGGCAGCACCCTCGACGGGCGCGGGCGCCCGAGCGCCGGGAACGGCGACCGGATCGAGGGCACGGCGCCGCGGGTGCAGACCCGCTGGGATGTGGTGCTGGTCTGGTTCATGCGCATCACCGCCCTGGTCTGGCTCGCCAAGGGCCTCGCCACCTGGGGCGAGATCCTCGACCTGATTCCGGGACGGACGCCGTTCGCCGACCTGCCGATGGGGCGGCAATCGGCGATCGTCTATTTCTCGGTGATCGACTTCGTGGCGGCGGTCGGCCTGTGGCTGACGAGCGCCTGGGGCGGGGTGGTCTGGCTGCTCGCCGCGACCTCGGCGCTCACCCTGGCGCTGCTGACGCCGCAGCTCCTGCCGATGTCGGTGCCGCTGATCGCAGTGCAGGCAAGCATTGTCGCCGTTTACTTCGTGTTATCCTGGCTGGCGGCGCGCGATGTAGGCTGAACAAGAGGTCAACATCATCGTTTCATTTTGCATTTACCGACAGAAGTAAATCGCGAGTTCATCCTGTCGCTTAAATCGGCTTTCATCGGTGCGGCCTAGGTTCACCTCATAAGCCAGGCCGGCCAGCAAGAGCCGGCACGAACCGACAGGAAGGCACCACGATGAGCATGAAGGCCGCCAACACCGCCCTCAAGACCACCGAGACGACCCCCGAGACCCAGGGTGCCGCCGGCTCCTATCTCGAAGCGCTGCACCTCGTGGAGCGGCTGCACCGCCGCCTCCTCGACGTCATCAAGGACGAGTTCGACCGGCGCGGCCGGGAGGACGTCAACAGCGTCCAGGCGCTCCTGCTCTACAACATCGGCGACAAGGAGCTGACGGCGAGCGAGCTGCGCTCCAAGGGCTACTATCTCGGCTCGAACGTGTCCTACAACGTCAAGAAGCTGGTCGAGGCCGGCTTCCTGCACCACGCCCGCTCCAAGACCGACCGCCGCTCGGTGCGCATCAGCCTGACGCCGAAGGGCCGCGAGATCCACGACCTGATCCAGGGTCTCTACGACAAGCACGCCCGCACGATCCAGCCGATCGGCGGCATCTCGGAAGACGATTTCGGACGCCTGAACCAGGCGCTCACCCGGCTGGAGCGCTTCTGGACCGACCAGATCCGCTACCGCCTCTGATCAGCGAATCAGACATCACAAAGCCGGAAAGCCGGAGGGTTCTATCGTGAACCCTCCGGCTTTCCGGTTTTCGTCGTGACGCGCAAAAGAAAAGGGCGCCGCCCTCGCAGGCAGCGCCCTGGATCTCACCGGATCGAGTCCGGCGACGCCTTCTTAGTTGAAGGTGTCGATCTCGGCGGACTCGTAGGAGGTGACTTCCATGCCGACGCAGATCTCGGCAACGACGGGAGCGGACCACTTCATGACGTTTCTCCTGTTGGACGAATGGATCAAAACCGAACCGGTCTAGGACCGGCGACGCCTTCTTAGTTGAAGGTGTCAATCTCGGCGGACTCATAGGAGGTGACTTCCATGCCGACGCAGATCTCGGCAACGACGGGGGCAGACCACTTCATGGCGTGTCTCCTGGTAGCAGTTTGAATACGAAGGTCGGCTTCAGGGCCGCCTCACCTCGAACTGAGGTGGTGGCCGTTCGTTTGCCGGGCCCCTCGTGTTCGACGCCCTTGATATAGACAATCCGTTGGGCGCAATTCAAGCGGACCCTACACTTATATTTCTCATAGACTGCGCTCAGAAACGGCCACGCTGGGGCTCGCAGGCAGCCGTGTTTCGCCGAAACCGCGAGAAAGTGCTGATTCTCCAACGAAATGGTGCCGCCGCCGCGATCCGCAAGCGCGAGTGGCGCGATCCTGCGCACAGCTCCCTGCCGCTTCCTCCCGCCGGCTTTTGCCGGAACTCCGACGCTTCGGGTCCCAACCGGGGCGTCCAGGCGTAGCCCGGGCCCGTTGCGGGCCGGCGCGGCCGCTCTTGTGGTGCGGGGGGCGATGCGGCAAAGCGGGGCCCTCGCGCGCACAAGACTCCGAGAGCCCCGAAATGCACGATATCCGCGCCATCCGCGAGAACCCGGAGGCCTTCGACCGCGACCTCGAGCGCCGCGGCCTCTCGCCCCTGAGCGCGGAGCTGGTCGCTCTCGACGATGCCCGGAAGGCGGCCGTGTCGGCGGCGCAGGCCGCCCAGGAGCGGCGCAACGCCCTGTCTAAGGAGATCGGCGCCGCCAAGAAGGCGAAGGACGAGGCCCGCGCCACCGAGCTGATGGCCGAGGTCGCCCGTCTCAAGGAAGAGGCGCCAGAGCTTGAGGCGGCGCAGGCGCAAGCGGCCAAGATCCTCGACGAGCGCCTCGCCGCGATCCCGAACCGGCCGAAGGCGGAGGTCCCCCCCGGCGCCGACGAGCACGGCAATGTCGAGTACCGGCGGTTCGACGCCTCCCGCGAGCGCCTCGCCCAGGGCCGCCAGCATTTCGAACTCGGCGAGGCCACCGGCATGATGGATTTCGAGGCGGCCGCGAAGCTCTCCGGCTCGCGCTTCGTGGTGCTCAAGGGCCAGCTCGCGCGGCTGGAGCGGGCGCTCGGCCAGTTCATGCTCGACCTGCACACGACCGAGCACGGTTATTTGGAAGTCGCGCCGCCGATCCTTGTTCGGGACGAGGCAATGTTCGGCACGGCGCAATTGCCGAAGTTCGAAAACGATCAGTTTTCCGTGTTCAACGGCTTGGATTACATCAAGTCGCTGAAGCGGCTCGCCGAGACGCAGCGGCAGGATCCTGACATCGATCCCGCCGCGGGGACCGACAAAAACTTCTGGCTCGTCCCCACGGCGGAGGTCCCCCTCACCAACCTCGTGCGCGAAAACATCCTGGCCGAGGACGAGCTGCCCCTGCGCTTCACCGCGCTCACCCCCTGCTTCCGCGCCGAGGCCGGGGCGGCGGGGCGCGACACCCGCGGCATGCTGCGCCAGCACCAGTTCAACAAGGTCGAGCTCGTCTCGATCACCGCGCCGGACAAGTCAGCCGAGGAGCACGAGCGGATGCTCGCCTGCGCCGAGGCCGTGCTGCAAAAGCTCGACCTGACCTATCGCGTCATGACGCTCTGCACCGGCGACATGGGCTTTGCCTCCCAGAAGACCTACGACATCGAGGTCTGGGTGCCGGGCCAGCAGACGTATCGCGAGATCTCGTCCTGCTCGGTCTGCGGCGACTTCCAGGCGCGGCGCATGAACGCGCGCTACCGGGCCAAGGAGGGCAGGGCGGTCAATTTCGTCCATACGCTCAACGGCTCGGGCGTCGCGGTCGGCCGCGCGCTGATCGCCGTGATGGAGAACTACCAGAACCCCGACGGCAGCGTCACGATCCCGTCGGCGCTGCAGCCCTACATGGGCGGCCTCACCCGGATCGAGGGACCGAACCACTGATGCGCATCCTGGTGACCAACGACGACGGCATCCACGCGCCGGGCCTGGAGACGCTGGAGGGCATCGCCCGCGAGCTCAGCGACGACGTCTGGGTGGTCGCGCCCGAATACGACCAGTCGGGCGTCTCGCACTCGCTGTCGCTCAACGATCCCCTGCGCCTGCGGCAGGTCTCGGACAAGCGCTTCGCGGTGAAGGGCACGCCCTCGGACTGCGTGATCATGGGGGTGGCCCACATCCTCAAGGACCGGAAGCCGGACCTCGTGCTGTCGGGAGTCAACCGCGGCCAGAACGTCGCCGAGGACGTGACCTATTCCGGCACCATCGCCGGCGCCATGGAGGGCACCATCCTCGGCATCCGCGCGATCGCGCTCAGCCAGGCCTACGGCGCGGGCGGGCGGGCCAACCTGAAATGGTCCTGCGCCGCCGCGCACGGGCCGCAGGTGATCCGCAAGATCCTGGAGATCGGGATCGAGCCCGGCATCCTCGTCAACGTCAACTTTCCGGACTGCGAGCCGGATCAGGTGCAGGGCGTGTCCGTCTCCGCGCAGGGACAGCGCAACCAGGCGCTCCTGCAGATCGACGCCCGCCACGACGGGCGCGGCAATCCCTATTTCTGGCTCGCCTTCGCCAAGGCGCGGTTCGAGCCGGGCAACGGCACGGATCTCAAGGCGATCGCCGAGAACCGCATCTCGGTGACGCCGCTGCGGCTCGACCTCACCGACGAGCCGGAACTGACCCGTTTCGCCGCGGCGTTCCGGACATGAGCGGAGGCGGTCGATCCGGCGGCCATGCCGTCTGAGACCGTGGATCGGGACGCGCGCGGGCTGGCGGAGGCGACGGGCAACGCCGCCTTCGTGCTGGCCCTGCGCGAGCGGGGCGTGCGCGACACCGCCGTGCTGCGGGCGATGGAGCGGGTGCCGCGGGAGCGCTTCGCGCCGCCGGCCCTGCACGTCCATGCCCGGCGCGACATCGCCCTGCCGCT
Organism: Methylorubrum rhodesianum; assembly: GCF_014199985.1. Taxonomy (GTDB): domain Bacteria; phylum Pseudomonadota; class Alphaproteobacteria; order Rhizobiales; family Beijerinckiaceae; genus Methylobacterium; species Methylobacterium rhodesianum. Next base: position 76,990 of record NZ_JACHOS010000020.1, read on the forward strand.
CGCCTGCGGCCAGACCATGACCGCGCCGAGCGTCGTCGCCGCTCTGCTCGGCGCCCTCGACATCGCCCCCGGCGCCCGGGTGCTGGAGGTCGGCACGGGCACGGGCTACGTCACCGCCCTGCTGGTGCGGTTGGGCGCGGCCCATGTGCGCAGCCTGGAGCGCTACGACGGGCTCGCCCGCGCCGCGAGGGCGCATCTCGGGCACGATTTCGACGACGCCACCGTCGAGACCGCCGACGGGCTCGCGCCGGAGGTCGTACGGGGCGGCAGCTACGACCGCATCCTGCTCAACGGCAGCCTCGCCGCGCTGCCCCCGCACCTTCCCGCCGCGCTCAAGTCCGGCGGGCGGCTGGTCGCCGGGTTCTGGACCGGGCGGGGAAGCCGGCTGGTGACCCTGACGCGCGACGGCGCGGCAGCCTTCGCGCGGACGGAAGGGCCGGCCCTGCGCCTCGGCCCGCTCACCCCGGGGCGGTCGCTCGCGCCGTAGCGGATCGCACGCGCCGATCGCGCGTCGGCGGGGCGGCTGTGCGCATCGAGGACGGAACCGGCGCGTCGCCAGGATTCCTCAACCTTTACGGATCTGGCGCGAAATCGATCCGCGCAAGCATCTCGGGAACGGTTGCTTAACCTGAATCCCGTTTGAATAGCGCATCACGTTGCGTCAGTGTTCAAACGGGTGCGTCGATGCGGGTTCGGGGGAAAGTTCTGGGCTTGAGGACGCTGTCGCGCTTCGCCCTCATCGGAATGATCGGCGGCGGCACCGCCGCCTGCTCGTCGGACGCCTCGCGCCTCGGCGATCCCTTCACCAACCCGTTCGCCTCGCTGACGGGCGAGCCCTCGGCCACCGGCAGCCTGCCGGAGGACGGGGCCGGCGGTGAGATGGCACCGGCCCCGGCCATCCGCACCCCGCGCATCCAGTCCCAGGCGCTGCCCGCTCCCGGCCCGGCCCTGTCGCCGCGCCCCGGCCCGATCAGCGCCGCCCCGGCCCGGACCGCGACCCGGGTGGCGACCGCCGAGCCGATCTCGGGCGGCATGGCGAGCAGCGTCTCCGGCCTCAACCCGGATGCGGGCCGCGCGATGACGCCGCGCGCCTCCGCCCCGGCGCCGCAGCCCAAGCTCCAGTTCGGCAAGCCCACCGACAAGGCCGCCGAGAAGGCAGCGGAGAAGCGCGCCGCCGAGGCCGCCGCGGCGAAGGCGGCCGAGGCCCGCCGCGAGGCCGAGCGCCAGGCTGCCGCCGCCAAGATCGCCGAAGCGAAGGCGGCCGAGGCCAAGGCTGCGGAGAAGGCCGCGCAATCGAAGAAGCTCGCCGAGGCGAAGAAAGTGGCCGACGCCAAGGCGCATCCGCGTCCGGGCCAGAAGGGCACCGAGAAGATCGCCAAGGCCGAGACCAAGCTCGATCCGAAGGAGGCCGCCAAGGACGCTGCGAAGGACGCGGCGAAGGCGGAGGCCGCCCGCAAGGCCGAGGCCGAGGCCAAGCAGGCCAAGGCGGACGCCGCCAAGAAGCTCGCCGAGGCCCGCGCCGCGGAAGCGGCCGCCAAGGCCGCCGCCAAGGAGAGCAAGGAAGCCGCCAAGGCCCCCGCGAAGGAGACGGCGCCTGCCGCCCCCGTGAAGGTCGCCAGCGCCGACGCCTCGGCCCCGATCCCGGCCGCGGCGGCCCCGCAGGCGCCGGCCGAGTCGTTCCGCTGGCCGGCCAAGGGCCGGATCATCAACGGCTACGGCTCCGGCGGCAACGAGGGCATCAACATCGCCGTGCCCGAGGGCACCCCGGTCAAGGCGGCCGAGGACGGCACTGTCGCCTATGCCGGCTCCGACGTGAAGGGCTACGGCAAGCTGGTTCTGGTGCGGCACAACAACGGCTACGTCTCGGCCTACGCCCATAACGGCGAGCTCGACGTGCGCCCCGGCGAGAAGGTGAAGCGCGGCCAGACCATCGCCAAGTCCGGTGCCACCGGCAACGTCACCTCGCCCCAGCTCCACTTCGAGCTGCGCAAGGGCGCGACCCCGGTCGATCCGATGCCCCATCTCGGCGGCTGAGTTCTTCTCACCGCGTGAAACGAAAACGGCGGCCCCGCGCGGGGCCGCCGTTTTCGTTTGATCATCCGCCTCCGTCATGGCGAGGCAAGGCCGAAGCGATCCAGGGCGCCGCCCTATCGGGGCAGGCCGCGCGGCGGGATCGCTTCGCTGACGCTGGCGATGACGGAGCATGGGTGGAAAGGAAGACGACCTTTATCCCTCCAACGTTTGCCCGAGCCGCCCCGCCAGATCCTGGATGAACTGGAACGCCGTGCGGCCCGAGCGCGAGCCGCGGGTGGTGGCCCATTCCAGCGCCTCGGCCCGCACCCGGTCCGGCTCCACCTTGAGACCGTGGCGCTCCACGTAGGCGCGGATCATCGCCAGATACTCGTCCTGGCTGCACTTGTGGAACCCGAGCCAGAGGCCGAACCGGTCGGAGAGCGAGACCTTCTCCTCCACCGCCTCGCCGGGATTGATCGCGGTGGAGCGCTCGTTCTCGACCATCTCGCGGGCGAGCAGGTGGCGCCGGTTCGAGGTGGCGTAGAACAGCACGTTGCCGGGGCGTCCCTCGATGCCGCCGTCGAGCGCGGTCTTGAGCGACTTGTACGAGGTGTCGTCGGCGTCGAACGAGAGGTCGTCGCAGAAGACCAGCCAGCGGTGCGGGTCGTTGCGGAGCAGGCTCATCAGTTCGGGCAGGGCCTCGATGTCCTCGCGATGGATCTCCACGAGCTTCATCGGCAGGCTGCCCGCCGGGCGCCGGGCGTTGATCTCGGCATGCGCCGCCTTGACCAGCGAGGACTTACCCATGCCGCGCGCGCCCCAGAGCAGCGCGTTGTTGGCCGGCAAACCGCGGGCGAAGCGCTCGGTGTTCTCGACCAAGGTGTCGCGGGCCCGGTCGATGCCGGTGAGGATGCCGATCTCGACCCGGTTGACCCGCGGCACCGGGATCAGCCGGCGCTCGGGCCCCCAAAGGAAGGCGTCGGCGGCGCTCGTGTCGACCTTCGGGACGACGGGCGGGGCGGCGCGCTCCAGGGCTGCGGCGATCCGCTCCAAGAGCGGGAGAAGGTCGGCGGGCGTCGGCTCTGCGGCCATGATGGGCGGGTCCGGTTGCGAGGGAGGGCGGCGGCCCTCGTTGAGGTGGCGCCTTTTAGGCCGAGGCGGGACGGCAGGGGAACCACGGCGGTGCGGCCCCGGATGCATCACCCCGGCGTTGCTTTCGAATCACCCGTCGCTATAGTCCGCGCGCTTTTCGGCAGGCTCGTCGTCGCAAGGCTCCGGCGTCGCCGGGCCACACGGGCCGCATGCCCTCGATCAGGAGTGTTCGGCGTTGATCACCCCCGCCTTCGCGCAAGGAGCCGGTGCCGGAAGCGGCGCGGATGTCGCGTTGCAATTCGTGCCCTTCGTTCTGATCTTCGTGATCATGTACTTCCTGATCCTGCGCCCGCAGCAGCGCCGGCTCAAGGATCACCAGAACATGGTGAAGAACGTCCGCCGCGAGGACACCATCGTGACGACCGGCGGTCTCGTCGGCCGGGTCACCAAGGTCGCGGACGACGCCTCCGAGATCGAGGTCGAGATCGCTCCCAACGTGCGCGTGAAGGTGGTGCGCACGATGATCTCCGAGGTCCGCGTCAAGGGCGCCCCGGTCAAGGCCTCCTGAGCGCCACACGCGCGTGCCGGTCCTCAAACGCCCGGCACCCATGACAGAAAAGTCGGAACCGGGCGGATGCTGCGCTTCTCGAGAACCAAGATCTTCGCGACCCTGGCCGTCATCCTGATCGGTCTGAGCCTCGCGGTACCGAGCTTTTTCTCGAAGGAGCAGCGCGACGCCTTCGTCAACGCGTTGCCGAAACCGATCCAGTGGATGGTGCCGACCCGGGCGATCGTGCTCGGCCTCGACCTCCAGGGCGGCTCGCAGATCCTCCTGGAAATCGATCAGCCCGACCTCGTCCGCTCGATGGTCACGGGCCTGCGCGACGACGTGCGCCGCATCCTGCGCGAGGCGTCGGTCTCGCCCGAGGGCGGCATCCGCGTGATCAACCGCGGCGTGGAGCTGCGCATTCCCGATGCGGCGGCCCGCGCCCGGGTGATGCCGAAGCTGCGCGAGCTCGCCCAGCCGATCAACAATCCGCTCGCCGCCGGCGGCCAGACGCTGACGGTCAACGAGGCCGAGAACGGCACGATCCAGCTCGTCCTGACGGATGCCGGCGTCAACGACCGCACCCGCCGCGCCGTCACCCAGGCGATCGAAGTGGTGCGCAAGCGCATCGATTTCGGCGGCACCAAGGAGCCGTCGATCCAGCAGCAGGGCGCCGACCGCATCCTCGTCCAAGTGCCCGGCCTGCAGAACCCGCAGGAGCTGGAGGACCAGCTCGGCAAGACCGCCAAGCTCGAATTCCGCATGCTGGCCGATTCGCCCTCCGGCGACGTCGATCTGCTGCCCTCGAAGGACGAGGGCGGCGCCAAGGTGCCGGTCGAGCGCCGCGTCATGGCCGATGGCAGCGATCTCACCGACGCCCAGCCCGCCTTCGACCCGCAGACTCACGAGCCGATGGTCAGCTTCAAGTTCAACCTGCGCGGCGCCCAGCGCTTCGGTCAGGCGACCTCGGAGAATGTCGGCCGCCGGATGGCGATCGTGCTCGACGGGGTGATCCAGTCGGCCCCCGTGATCCGCTCGGCGATCACCGGCGGCTCGGGCCAGATCACCGGCAACTTCACCGTCAAGGACGCCAACGACCTCTCGGTGCTGCTGCGGGCGGGCGCGCTGCCGGCCAAGCTCACCGTGGTCGAGCGCCGCGTCGTCGGCCCTGGCCTCGGCCGCGACTCGATCGAGGCCGGCAAGATGGCGACGCTGGTCGCCGCCGGGCTCGTCATCGCCTTCATGTTCGCGACCTACGGCACCTTCGGCTTCATCGCCAACATCGCGCTCATCGTCCATGTGGGCCTGATCCTCGGCCTGATGTCGGTGCTGGAGGCGACGATGACGCTGCCCGGCATCGCCGGCATCGTGCTCACCATCGGCACCGCGGTCGATTCCAACGTGCTGATCTACGAGCGCATGCGCGAGGAATCCCGCGCCGGACGGTCCCTGGTCTCGGCGCTCCAGGCGGGCTTCGACCGGGCGTTTGCCACCATCATCGATTCGAACTCGACCATGGCGATCGCCGCCCTGCTCCTGTTCTTCATGGGCTCCGGCCCGGTGAAGGGCTTCGCCGTGGTGTTCATCCTCGGCATCCTCACCACCGTCATCACCGCCGTGACCCTGACCCGCATGATGATCGCGGTGTGGTACAACTGGTTCCGGCCCAAGGCCCTGCCGTTCTGATCGACCCCCGCCCGGGGATTTGAGGCGGTCCGCATGAAGCGGGCCGCGGACACCGCTTCGAAGGCTCAGGCGCGGCGCGCCGGCCTTCATGATCCGAGACCGACCATGCGCCTGCTCCGCCTCTGGCCCGACGAATCGCATTTCGACTTCATGCGGTTCCGGCGCGTCACCTTCCCGCTCTCGGCGGTGATGTCGGTGGTGACCGTGCTGCTGTTCGTCACGGTCGGGCTCAATTTCGGCATCGATTTCAAGGGCGGCACCCTGGTCGAGCTGCAGGCCAAACCCGGGCAGACGGCGGACGTCGCCGAGATCCGCCACACCGCCAACGGCTTCGGCTTCGGCGAGACCGAGGTGCAGGAACTCGGCGGCCAGGGGCAGGTGCTGGTGCGCTTTCCGCTCCAGCCGGGCGAGCAGGGCCAGACCGCGGTGATGCAGAAGGCGCATGCCGCCTTCGACGCGCAGTACGATTTCCGCCGCACCGAGACGGTGGGTCCGCGCGTCTCGGGCGAGCTGGTGCAGTCCGGCACGATCGGCGTGGTCCTCTCGGTGCTGGCGGTGCTGCTCTACCTGTGGTTCCGCTTCGAGCGGGAGCTGGCGCTCGGCGCCATCGTCGGCACCCTGCACGACATCGTGCTCACGGTGGGCATCTTCATCATCACCCGCATCGAGTTCAACATGACCTCGATCGCCGCGATCCTGACCATCGTCGGCTACTCGCTCAACGAGACGGTGGTGGTGTTCGACCGTACCCGCGAGCTGATGCGCCGCTACAAGACCATTCCCGTGGTGGAGCTCCTCAACCTCTCGATCAACTCCACCATGTCGCGCACGGTGATGACCTCGCTCTCGACCACCCTGTCGCTCGTCGCGCTGGTGCTGTTCGGCGGCGAAGCGATCAAGGGGTTTGCCGTGGTGATGCTCTGCGGCGTGATGATCTGCACCTACTCGGCGATCTTCGTTTCGACGCCGGCGCTGATCTATATCGGCCTGCGTCTCTCGGGCGCGAAGGCGTCGCAGCGCGAATCCGGCCTGCCGCAGGCGGCCGAGTAGGGCGTGGCGTGCGGCGCGGCGCGCGACACCGGTCCGGCCCGTTCTCCGCAGCCGCGGCGGTCGAGAGCGGCGCCTGCGCGCCCGATGTCTTCAGGGACCGGATGAGGGGAGTCGCGGCGTGAGCGAGGGACGGGTTCCGGGGCAGATCCACGACGGCTTCCTGCCCGGCCGCCACGGCATCGACGCCTACGGCAACGGCGGCTTCCGTTTCGGGCAGATGTCGCATCGCGGCTCGATCCTGCTCCTGCCCTCCGGCGTGCGTGCCTGGGAAGTGAGCGAACCGGCCTCCATCGACGGGCCGAGCCTGTCCCCCGTCCTCGCCGAGGCCGAGGGCATCGAACTGCTCCTCATCGGCACGGGCGCCGACATCGTCTTCCTGCCCGAGGCCCTGCGCCAGCGCCTCAAGGCCGCGGGCATCGGCCTCGACACCATGCAGACGGGAGCGGCGGCGCGCACCTACAACATCCTGATGGCCGAGAACCGCAAGGTCGCGGCCGCGCTGATCGCCGTTCCCTGAGCCTTGAACGCCGCATGAGCCCCGCTCCATGACGCGCCCCGAGACCCGAACCGAGACGAGCCCGGAGGCCGGCAACGGCGGGCTCGCCTTCGCCTTCCGGCACTGCGAGGAACTGGTGCGCGAAGGCGATCCCGACCGCTACTTCGCGGCCCTGTTCGCTCCCGCCGCGTTCCGCCCGCACCTGTTCGCGCTGGCCGCCTTCAGCCTGACCGTCGCCCGCGTCCGCGAAGCCGCCTCGAACCCGATGGCCGGCGAGATCCGCCTGCAATGGTGGCGCGACGCGCTCCAGGGCGAGGCGCGGGGCGACGTCCGGGCCAATCCTGTCGCCGCGGCCCTGGAGGACGCGATCGTCACGCGCCGCCTCGGACGCCAGCCCTTCGTCGATCTGATCGATGCCCGGGTGTTCGACCTCTACGACGATCCCATGCCGCGGGTGAACGATCTGGAGGGCTATTGCGGCGAGACCGCCTCCGCGCTGATCCGCCTGTCCAGCCTCGTGCTCGCCGACGGGGCCGAGCCCGGCGGCGCGGCGGCGGCCGGCCATGCGGGCGTCGCCTACGGCATCACCGGGCTTCTGCGGGCTTTGCCCTGGCACGCGCGCCAGGGGCAGGTCTACTTGCCGGGCGACCTGCTGCGGCAGAACGGGGTCACCCGCGAGGACGTCGTCTCGGGCCGCGGCGGGCCCGGCCTCGTGCGCAGCTGCGCCGAGCTGCGGGCGCTGGCGCGCCGCCATCTTGCCGCCTGCGAGGCGGCCCGCGCCACCATCGCCCCGGCGGCACGGCCCGCCTTCCTGCCGACGGCCCTGGTCGAGCCCTACCTCGCGGTGATGGAGCGCCCCGGCTACGACCCGCTCAACAGCGTGATCGAGATCCCCCGCTGGCGCCGCCTGTGGCGGCTGTGGCGGGCGGCGCGCACTGGGCGGTGAGCGTGCGGGAGAGAGCCGGCGATCATCCGAATTGCGCCCGCATTCGATAGCGAATTGCTATCCTATAGCATTTTGCTATGCATGTCGCATGGCCGAGGTCCTCTACAGCAAAGCTGCCTTGAAGACCCTGCTTCGGCTTCCGCCCGACATCTCTCGAAAGATTCGCCTTAAAATCGAGCAGTATGCGGCCGCACCCGAGTCACTCGCCAACAACGTGAAAGCGCTTCGAGGCGAGCAAGGTGTCCTGCGTCTGCGCGTCGGGGATTGGCGCGTGCTCTTCACAGAGAACGGTATCGTGGTTGCGGTCATCAGGATCGCACCACGGGGTGACGCTTATGACTGACGGGTGAAGGATACGACGATCATGACCAGGCAGATCATCACGACGCCCGGCGGCGAACGACTTGTGCTGATGCCCGAGGCGGATTTCGAGGCGCTGGTCGCAGCCGCTGAAGACAATGCGGACCGGACCGCCGTCGCGGAGTTTCGGCGCAAGCTCGCTGCCGGCGATGAAGAGCTGCTTCCGGCTGCCCTCGTCGAGCGTCTCGTTTCCGGTGAGAACCGTGTCCGCATCTGGCGCGAGCACCGCGGCCTGAGCGGGGCCGCACTCGCCAAACAGGCCGGTCTGGCACAGGCGTACCTGTCACAGATCGAGACGGGAGCACGGGAGGGTACCGTCGAAACCTACGGCAAGCTCGCCGCGGCTCTCGGGGTTTCCCTGGATGATCTCGTGGGCTGACGCCCCGCCGGATTGGCGGCCGGCGTCCCGGCCGGCCGCCGATGGTCGCCTCAGCGCGCTTTCTTCGTCAGCTTCTGCGCGATCTCGAACATCTCCTCCGGCGCGTAATCCGGCGCGAAGGCCGAGGGGATGCCGGTGAGCTGGTGGATCTTGCCGCCGTCGGGCATGCCCTCCACCACCTCCAGCTCACCCGGCGGGTCGCCGGGCAGCGCGTGCTCGCCGCTGTTCCAGATCCCGGCGATTTCCCGGTAGTCGTTCGGGCTCCAGGTGTAGAGCCGGCGGTGCGAGCCCTCCTGCAGGTACTTCTGACACTCCGGGATCTTATCGAGGTTGATGTTCGGCGTCGGCAGGAACTTGTCGAGATCGACGCCGGTGATCTGCTTGAGCGCCAGCGCGTAGGCGTGGGCGTGCACCGATCCGCGTACCAGCAGGTAGCCGCAGACCTCGCGACCGGTCGGGTCGGACAGGGTCTCGTACACCCTCAGCTTGTGCAGCCGGGCGCCGCATTCGAGGTGGAAATTGTGCAGCAGGTCGACGACGACGTTGCCCGTCGAGGTGATGAAGTCGTTGTTCCAGGGCGCGCCGTTGCTGTTGATCGGCGCCGAGCCGCCGCCGTTCGAGAGGAAGGCCGCGGCGAGGCGGATGTCCTTCATGTCCTCGAAGGGCGCACCCGAGATGTCGCCGCCGTCCGTCGCGTCGCCGTCGTTGTCGGGGCCGTTGTTGAGCATGGCCACGCCGTTGCTCACGAGCTCGACATGGCCGAGTTCCTCCGCCGTGATGCTGGCGACCAGGCTGTAGAACGGCTTGAGCTTGTCCTTGCTGCGGAAGTTGAAGCTCTGGAACATGTAGTTCCCGAGCGTGGACATCTCCCCGTACTTGCCGCCGAGCAATTCCTGCAGCGCGGCGGCCGCGTTCGGATCCCTGCGTTTCGGGGCGGGAAGCTCGGCCTGTAGCTTGTCGACGCGCATGAACATGGGAGGAGTTTCCTCTCGCTGCGTTCGGGAATTACCCGAGGGCGTCAAGCGGGAACCGGCGTTTTTCGATCCTGTTCCTGGTTGTGCCGCGCGATCGGCTCACGCTGGCGTGATATCGTCTGCCCCGCCCCATGACTTCGGCCGCCCCATGTCGTCACGGTGCGAAAAAGCGTCACCCGACGAACATCGGTTGGGATGCGGATTGAATACATGATGTCGCGCGTTGAGCGGGCTTGACGGCTCTGCTAGCACCCTCTGCCAGAAGGCTCCGGCAGAAGATCGGAGCATGGGAGGAGGCCGACACCCGTGACACCCTGGAATCAGGTCTACGATCCATTCGGGAACCAGTGGCTCTCGACCTTCGTCGCGTCGCTGCCGGTCATCGCCCTGCTCGGGATGATCGCGAGCGGCAAGATCAAGGTCCACATCGCCGCCGTTCTCGCCCTGCTCGTCGCCTTTCTCGTGGCGGTGGTCGCCTTCGGCATGCCGACGGATCTCGCCGTCCGCGCCACGATCCTCGGCATGGTCACGGGCATGTTCCCGATCGGCTGGATCATCCTCAACGTCATCTTCCTCTACCGCCTGACGGTGGAAAAGGGCTGGTTCGCCATCCTCCAGCAATCGGTGGCCGGCATCACCGAGGACCGGCGCATCCAGCTGCTGCTGGTGGCTTTCGCCTTCGGCGCCTTCTTCGAGGGAGCGGGCGGCTTCGGCACCCCGGTGGCCGTCACCGGCGCCATCCTGATCGGCCTCGGCTTCTCGCCTCTGGCCGCCTCCGGCCTCTCGCTGATCGCCAACACGGCCCCCGTGGCCTACGGCGCGCTCGGCGCTCCGGTGCAGGGTCTCGCCTCCGTGACGGGCTACGATCCCTACGTGCTCGGCGCGATGATCGGCCGTCAGCTGCCGTTCTTCTCGGTGATCGTGCCGTTCTGGCTGATCTGGGTGTTCGCGGGCTTCCGCGGCATGATGGCGATCTGGCCGCCGATCGCGGTGTGCGGCATCTCGTTCGCCGCGGCGCAGTTCCTGATCTCGAACTACATCAACCCCTGGATCGTCGATATCGGCGCCTCGCTGGTCTCGATGGCCGCCCTCGTCCTGTTCCTGAAGGTCTGGCGCCCGGCCCAGGTCTGGTCGTCGCCGGCGCTTCGCGGCCACGACCCGTCGATCGGCTACGGCGAGCCCAAGCCCGCCTCCCTCGGCGCGGGCGTCCCCGGCGACCTGCCCAAGGTGCATGTCGGCGGCCGCACCGCCTCGTCGCAGGAGATCCTCATGGCCTGGGTGCCGTGGATCATCCTCTCGATCATCGTCGCGATCTGGGGCACCGGCTGGTTCAAGGGCATCGTGAACCCGATCTTCTCGTGGAAGTACGAGGTGCCGGGTCTGCACAACATGATCATGAAGGTGCCGCCCGTGGAGGCCGCGCCGAAGGCCGAAGCCGCGATCTTCAACTTCACCTACATGTCCTACACCGGCACGGGCGTGCTGTTCGCCGCGATCATCTCCGGCCTGATCATGCGCTTCTCGCCGGTGCGTCTCGTCACCGCCTATTTCGAGACGATCTGGGTGCTGCGCTACTCGCTCATCACCATCGCGGCGATGCTCGCGCTCGGCGTGCTCACCCGCTACGCCGGCGTCGACGCCACGCTGGGTCTGGCCTTTGCCGGCACGGGCATCCTCTACCCGTTCTTCGGCACGCTGCTGGGCTGGCTCGGCGTCGCGCTCACGGGGTCGGACACCGCCTCGAACGTGCTGTTCGGCGGCCTGCAGCGGATCACCTCCGAGCAGCTCGGCCTGTCGGGCATCCTGATGGCCTCGGCGAACTCGTCGGGCGGCGTGATGGGCAAGATGATCGACGCCCAGTCGATCGTCGTGGCCTCGACCGCCACCGGCTATTTCGGCCAGGAGAGCAAGATCCTGCGCTTCGTGTTCTGGCACTCGATCGTGCTGGCCTGCCTCGTCGGCGGCCTCGTCATGCTCCAGGCCTACGTCTACCCGTTCTCCGAGATGGTGATCCACCCGCCGGCGAACCTCGCGCCCGCCGCGCACTGACCAGGTCGACGACAGCACGACACGGCACGCAGAAGCCCGCCCCGATCGCTCGGGGCGGGCTTTTCGATTCCCGTCGATCCCGTCGGGATCATGCGGCGTCCGCTTGATCGAAGCGGGCGCACCTGCGCTCGCCCCGGGCGAGGGGCGGACTACGCGTTGCGGGGCGAACGACGGGAGCGCGCGTCAGCTTTGGCCGGGCGCGTCCGTCCTCGCCGTCGGCGCAGGGGCCGGGGCCGGGCGCGCGAGCCGTCCCTCCTCGGCCCGATGGACGTACTGGCTCGCGACCAGCCAGCCCTTGAAGAAGCGCAAGGGGAGGGTGCAGGCGATCAGCACCACCGGAAGCGTCAGGACGAAGTGAAGCCAGAGCGGCGGGTCGTAGGTCAGTTCCAGCCACAGACCGAAGGCGACCGCCGGAATCGCCGTCGTCATCATCACGAAGAAGGCCGGACCGTCGGCGGGATCGGCGAAGGAGAAGTCGAGCCCGCACGCGTCGCAGCGCGGAGCGAGGGTCAGGAACCCCTTGAACAGGTGGCCCCGGCCGCAGCGCGGGCAGGCGCTGCGCGCCGCCACCGAGAGCGGCGCCTGGGGCTCGTACCGGATGTCGTCACGGGTGTCGTTCATCGCGCTCTCCTGGCGGGGCAACCGGCACCCGCCGCGATGGTTCGCCGACGCCCCGCATGCCACTCTTGCGGGACCAGGGTCATTGTTTCGAGACAAGATTTTTTCGGACGGCCGGGATTAACCGGCCCCGTCGGCGCGTTCCCCCATTCACGCGCGCCACATCGTCTGCCGAGCATGTTCTTCCGCCGCGTCCGCCGTGACAGCCTGAACGACCTGCCCGGTCTCGAGACCGCACGCCTGAGGATCGCGCCGCTCGGCGCGGGCGACGCGCCGGCCCTGCGGCTGCTCACCGACGATCCGGCGATCACCGGCGCGGTCGATTTCCTCGCCACCCCCTTCACCCTAGCGGATGCCGAGGCGCTGATCGCCTCCGGCCGGCACGGACGCGACCGCTTCCTCGGGGCCTGGAGCCGCGAGGCCGCCGCCCCGCTCGTCGGCGTCGTCGGCACGCACCTGCGGGGGAAGGGCGCGGTCGAGATCGGCTACTGGATCGGCGGTGCCGCCCGCGGGCGCGGCTTCGGGACGGAGGCGGTCTCCGCCATCGTCGGCCTGCTGCGCCACCGCTTTCCGCGCCGGGCGATCGTGGCCGAGTGCCGGCCCGGCAACGTCGCTTCCTGGGGCCTGCTGCACAAGCTCGGCTTTCGCGAGACCGGCTCGGAGGGACACCGACCCGGCCGCCGCCAGCTCGTCCTCGAAGGGGCGTGACGGCCGAGACTGCGCCCGTCGAGGGTTTTTCCGAAAGGCCGCGGCCTTTCGCGGCTCCAGGCAGAGCCCTGATCGCGCGGAGGCCGGGACAAGCCGGCCTTCCCGTCCTCGTCTCCCCGCACGGGCCGGCTCGGATTGGACGAAAGGTCGGGAGGCGGCCGCGCCTGAAATGCCTTAAGACGGCAGGGCAGGGACCGAAGGCCGGCCCCGCCGGAAGGCATGACCCGCGATGACGGCCACCGCAGCATCGGACTTCGTACCGGACTCGAAGGATAACGGGGGCCCGCCCGCGCTCGCGGTCGAGAGCGCCTTGCGCCTCCTCCTCGTCGACGATCACCCGCTCTTCCGCGAGGCACTGGCGAGCGCCATCGCGCTGGCCTTTCCCAAGGCGGAGCTGCACGAGGCCGACGGCATCCGCGCGGCCTGCGAGATCCTGGAGCAGAACCCCGCCATCGACCTGACCCTGCTCGACCTCTCGATGCAGGGCGTGACCGGGTTCGAGGGTCTCACCACGATCCGCGCGCGCTTCCCCCGCGTGCCGATCCTCATCGTCTCCGGCGTCACCGAACCGCGCGTGATGCAGGAGGCCCTGCGCCACGGCGCGGCGGGTTTCGTGCCGAAGGCCGTCGACAAGGCGACCCTGACCCGGGCGATTTCCGAGGTGCTCGGCGGCGCCCTGTTCATGCCGCCCGACCTCGCCGCGACGCCGGCCACGGTGCGAGGCGGCGACAAGGCGCCGATCGCCGAGCGGGTCGCCCGCCTGACCCCGCAGCAGATGCGGGTGCTCGGCATGATCCGCCAGGGCAAGCTCAACAAGCAGATCGCCTACGAGTTGCAGGTCGGCGACTCGACCGTGAAGGCGCACGTCTCCGAGATCCTGCGCAAGCTCGAAGTCATCAGCCGCACGCAGATCGTGATCGAAACGGCCTTTCTCGACTTCGATCAGACGTCGGGCTTCTGAACCGATCGCCTCAGGCGAAGCGCTTGGCCGCGACGACGCACAGCACCACCCCGGCGGCGACCGCGATCATCCCGCCCTCGACCGGCTCGTGCAGCAGGAGGCCGGCCAGCGCGAGGGCGAGGAAGGGCTGGAGCAGTTGCAGCTGCCCGACCCCGGCGATGCCGCCGAGCGCCAGCCCGCGATACCAGAACACGAAGCCGACCAGCATGCTGAAGACGGAGACGTAGCCGAGCCCGGCCCAGGCCGGCAGGCCGATCCCGTGCCAAGTCTCGGGCAAGGTCGCGAGCGCCAGCACGGCCATGGCCGGGGCCGCCAGCAGGAGTGCCCAGGAGATGACCTGCCAGCCGCCGAGCCGGCGCGACAGGTGCGCGCCCTCGGCATAGCCCAGGCCGCAGAGCAGGATCGCGCCGAGCATCAGCCCGTCGCCGACGAGGTCGCCGCCGCTCCCCTGCGCCAGGGCGAAGCCCGCGACCAGCAGGCTGCCCGCGCCCGAGAACAGCCAGAAGGCGGGTTTCGGTCGGTCGTCGGCGCGCAGCAGACCGAAGCCGGCGGTGGCGAGCGGCAGCAGGCCGATGAAGACGATGGATCGGGCCGATGTGATGTGCCGCAGCGCCAGCGCCGTGAGCAGGGGAAAGCCGACCACGACGCCGAGCGCCACCACGGCGAGAGGGCCGAGATCGTCCCGCGCCGGCCGCCTCTGCCGCAGCAGGGCGAGGAGCGCGGCGCCGAGTCCGGCGGCGATCACGGCGCGGGCGGCCGTGAGGAAGAGCGGCGTGAAGCCGCTCACCGCCGCCCGGGTCGCCGGGAGCGACCCGCTGAAGATGACCACGCCGAGGAGGCCGTGACCCCAGCCTTCCCAGGATTTTTCGCGCATTCGCTGCATCGTCGTCCTCGAAGCCGGCACCAGAATAGGGTCGTGAGCTCTGGCGGCGACAGGCACGGTCCCGTACGATCCCGGTCGAACTGTATAGCTCCGAGTGCCCACACGGCCGGCGATGCGTGACATGACGGAGGAGGCGGGCGGTCGCACCGGGGCGGTGATGGCGGCGATCCGCCAGAGGCTCGCGGCCGGGCGCTTGGCTCCGGGGGAAAGGCTGCCCTCGATCCGCGGCTTCGCCGCGACCATGGGCGTCTCGCCCTCGACCGTGGTCGAGGCCTACGATCGGCTGGCGGCGGAAGGTCTGATCCGGGCCCGGCCGGGCTCCGGCTTCTACGTCTCGGGCGCGGTCTCGCCGCTGGCGCTCACCGAGGCGGAGCCGCGCCGGGAACGGGCGATCGATCCGCTCTGGGTCTCGCGCCAGTCGCTCGATGCCGGGCCGGACATGCTGAAGCCGGGCTGCGGCTGGCTTCCGGCCGAGTGGATGCCGAAGACGGCGATCCGCCGGGCCGTGCGCGGCCTTGCGCAGGCCGGGGAGGCGGTGCTGACCGATTACGGCGCGACGCGCGGCGCCCTGTCCCTGCGCCGCCACCTCGTGCGCCGGCTGGCGGGGGAGGGGATCGAGGCCGGGGCGGACCAGTTGCTGCTCACGGCCTCGGGGACGCAGGCCATCGACCTGATCGGCCGCCTCCTCCTGCGGCCCGGCGACACGGTGATCGTGGACGATCCCTGCTACTTCAATTTCCAGGCCCTGCTGGGCGTGCATGCGGTCCGGATCGTCGGCGTGCCCTACACGCCGACGGGACCCGACCTACAGGCCTTCGCCGCGGCGCTCGCCGAGCATCGCCCGCGCCTCTACGTTACCAATTCCGCGCTCCACAACCCGACCGGCGCGACGCTCGCGCCGCAGATCGCCCACCGGCTCCTGACGCTCGCGACGGCGCACGACCTTACGATCGTCGAGGACGACATCTTCGCCGATCTGGAGCCCGAACCCTCGCCCCGGCTCGCCGCCCTCGACGGCCTCACCCGCGTGATCCGCATCGGCAGTTTTTCCAAGACGCTCTCGGCCTCGATCCGCTGCGGTTACATCGCGGCCCGGCCGGACTGGATCGAGGCCCTGGTCGACCTTCAGGTGGCGACGAGCTTCGGCGGCCCGAGCCCGGTCGCCGCCGAGCTGATCGCCGGCACCCTCGCCGACGGCAGCTACCGCAAGCATCTGGAGGCCCTGCGCCGCCGCCTGTCGCGGGCGCGCCGGGAGGCCACCGCCCGGCTCGGGTCACTCGGCATCGCGCCCTGGATCGTGCCGCGCGGCGGGTTCACCCTCTGGTGCCGCCTGCCCGAGGAGCTCGACGCGGCGGCCCTGGCCCGCGCCGGCCTGCAGGAAGGCTTGGTGCTGGCGCCCGGCAACGTCTTCAGCCACTCGCAGACGGCCGGCGGCTTCATGCGCTTCAACGCCGCGCAGATGACCGACCCGGGGGTCTACGAGAGGCTGGCGCGGGCGATGGCATGCGCGCGAATAGGCGCCGATCGCCCGTCCACACCCTGAGGCAGGCGGCCGGAAAAAGGCCGGCCGATGCTACGGCGGCAGCTTGTCGATCAACCGCTGGATCTTGCCCGGCAGCGGGGTGCCGTCCTGTCGGGCGTAGAGGTCGCGCAGTTGCCGGCCGATCTCGGACAGGCTCATCGAGCCCTTCATGATCAGCCGGTCGGCCTGGGCGCCCAGGCTCTCCCTCTCCGAGGGGGTGATCTCCTTGGCGGTGAGCACCACCACGGGGATCGTGTCGCCGTCCGGGCGCCCGCGCAGCGCCCGCAGGAAGGCGAAGCCGTCCATCACCGGCATCATCAGGTCGAGCAGGATCAGGCTCGGGCGCTCCGTGTCGAGGCTCTCGAGGGCGGCGGCGCCGTTCTCGGCCTCGCGCACCTGCCAGCCGTCGCGCGCGAGCGTGCGGCGTACCCGCTCGCGGGCATCCGCATCGTCGTCGACCACGAGCACGCTGCCCTCGCGGTCCACGGGTCGGTAGCGCTCCATCGCCTCCTTGAGCGCGCTCCAGTCGATGGGCTTGACCATGTAGTCGGTGGCGCCGAGCACGTGGGCGAGGCTGAACTCGTTGACCACGCTGGTGATGATCACCGGGGTCTCGGCGATCTCGGGATCGGTGCGGATCGCGTGCAGCACCGCCCAGCCGTCCATGCGCGGCATCTCGATGTCGAGCAGGATCGCCCTGGGCTTCAACGCCCGGGCCAAAGTCAGCCCGGCCCGCCCGTCATTGGCGGTGCGCACGCGAAATCCCTCGCGTTCGAGGAAGCGCTGGAGCAGGTCGCGGGCGGCGGGGTCGTCGTCGACGAGCAGCACCACGTCGTGCAGATGCGCCTCGCCATCGGTGATCTCGTGGACGCGGGCGGCGACGCTCTCAGCCTCGACCTCCTCCTCGTGGGCGTCGATCTCGGCCGGCAGGCGGATCGTGAAGGTCGCGCCCGCGCCGAAGGTGCTCTCGACGCCGATCGTGCCGCCCATGCGCTCGACGAAGGCGCGGGTGATGGCAAGGCCGAGGCCGGTGCCGCCGAACTGGCGCGTGGTCGATTCGTCGGCCTGGGAGAAGCGCTCGAACAGCCGGCCGATCTGCTCCTCGGTCAGGCCGATGCCGGTGTCGGAAACGGCGAAGCTCATCCAGTCGGCCCCGTTCTCCCGGAAGCGCCGCACGGAGAGGACGATCTCCCCGTCCTCCGAGAACTTGGCGGCGTTGCCGATCAGGTTGATCAGCGACTGGCGCAGCTTCAGCTGGTCCTGATGCATCGCACCCAGGCCGGTCGTCGGATCGCCTTCGAGGTCGAGGCGGAAGTGGTTGCGCTTCTTCGTGATGAGCGACTGCGTCGCGGCGGTGACGTCCTCGATCAGCGTCGCCACGTCGAAGCTCTCCGCCGCCAGCGTCAGCCGCCCGGCCTCGATCTTGGAGATGTCGAGCACGTCGTTGATGAGGCCGAGCAGGTGGCGGGCGGAGGCCTCGATCTTGCGCAGGTCCGGCAGCAATTCGGCCTGGCCGAGATCCTCCAGCTCCTCGCCGAGCATCTCGGAATAGCCGATCACCGCCGAGAGCGGCGTGCGCAGCTCGTGGCTCATATTGGCCAGGAACTGGCTCTTCGCGAGGTTGGCGGCTTCCGCCGCCGCGCGGGCGTGTTCGATCGCCGCCTCGGCTTCCTTCCGCGCGGTGATGTCGATGTTGAGCCCGACCCATTCGCGGATCGTGCCGTCCGCCGCGAGCACCGGCACGCCGCGCACCTCCATGTCGCGCCAGACCCCGTCGTGGCGGCGCAGGCGGTACTCGACCTCGTAGGTCTTCACCGCCTCGACGCATTCCGCCCAGACCTCGGCGGCCCGCGCACGGTCTTCGGGATGGACCGCATCGACCCAGCCCCAGCCCTGGTAGGCCTCGTCGCTCTGGCCGGTATAGGCCGCCCAGCGCGGCTGGGGCGGCATCAGTTCGCCCGCGGCCGTGGTGTTCCAGATCACGGCGGCGGAGGCATCGACCAGCGCCCGGAAGCGCTGCTCGGAATGGCCCAGCGCGTCCTGGGCGAGGCGCGTCTCGGTGACGTCGGTGTTGGTGCCGTACCAGCGCACGATGACGCCGTCGGCATTGCGCACCGGCTCGGCCAGCGACAGGAACCAGCGGTACCGGCCGTCCTTTCCGCGCAGGGGAAAGGTGTCCTGCCACGATTCTCCCGCCGCGATGCAGGCGGCGAAGCGCGCCGCGGCGCGCTCGAGGTGATCGGGATGGTGCAGCTTGCGCCAGCCGTGATCGGCCATCTCGGCCGGCGTGGTGCCGGTGTAGTCGTACCAGCGCCGATTGTACCAGACGATGGTGCCGTCGGCCTCGGCGATCCAGGCGAGTTGCGGCAGCGCGTCGGCGAGATTGCGGAAATCCGCCATGGTCGGCCCGGTGGCCGGCACCTTCCCGTCCTGTACGGTCACGGTGATGTCTCCCGTCATGACGCTGCCGTCCCGGCATCGCGTTGAAAGCTGTGGCCGGCTTTCGGGACGATGCGAAATCAAAAAGTCGGAGCCGCCGCTCAGCGCCGCAGCCGGTTGCCGAGGACGAAGCCGAACAGGCCCATCAGCACGATCCCCGCCGCGCCCTGCAGCCCGACCAGCAGGTTGGTGACGCGCCCCAGCGGCTTCACGCCGATCTCCGGGGGATTGGCGGTCATCATGTTGAGCGCGCTGTAGCTGACGAGGTCGAGGGGGTTGTAGGTCGGGGTGTTCGCACCCTCGTGGAACAGCCCGCCCGTCGCCCCGTAGGCCGCGGCGAAGAGCAGGATGCCGACGAGGAAGGCGCGGGCGATCCGAGACAGGCTCTCGCCGTAATCGCACAGCCACTCGACGAAGCGATCGGCGATCCAGCGATAGCCGTGGCTCACGGTGCCCCGCAGATCGCGGGCGAGAAAGGCTTCGCGGGCGCGCACGCCGGCGTGGCGGCGTCCCATCCGGCGCCCACGCTTATAGGCCCAGCTCGCGCCCTCGGGGCTGCCGATGCTCTGGAGGTTGCGCTCCAGCGCGAGATAGCTCGCCTGCGCCGCCTCGTACTCCCCCGCGACCTCCTCGCCGACCGCCCCACCGAGCTGATCGACGGTGAGGCGCACCCCCTCCAGCCACGCCCCGGCGAAGCGCGCGTGGCGCAGTTTGCACGCGGTGAGATCGAGCCGCACGAGGCTGGTGCGGGAAAAGTCGGCCTCCGACAGGTCGGCGCCGTCGAGCCGGGCGCCGGAGAAGTTGGCCCCCCGCAGCCGCGAGCCGACGAGCCGGGCCTTCTTCAGGCTCGCCCCCTCGAAATCCGCGCCGGTCAGGTTGCAGTCGGAGAGGTTGGCTTCATCGAGCCGGGCCTTCCGGAACACGGAATCGTCGGCATCCGCCCCGGTGAAATCGGTGCCCCACAGGTCGGCGTCCTCGAAGCGGGCACCGTCGAGCAGCGCCTTGTCGAGCCGGGCGAAGCGCATGGTCGCGCCGGAGAAATCGGCATCCTCCAGCATCGCCTCGCGGAAGGAGGCCTGTCCGCCGGCGATCCCGGTGAAGCGCGCGCCGCTGAGGTCGGCGCCGGCAAAATCCGCCTCTTCCAGGCAGGCGCCCGCGAAGCCGGCGGAGCGCGCGAGCGCACCCGCCAGCGAGGCGCGCCGCAGGTTGGCCCCCGACAGGTCCGTCTCCTCCAGCCGGGCATCGGCGAGATCGGCCTGCGCCAGATCGAGCCCGCCCGTATCCCGCGCCCACCAGCGCGGCGGCGCCTGCGGGTCGACGCGTGACGTCAGGGCGGCGGACCCGAGGGCGAGGCCGGCGAGGTCGTCGCGCCCGCTGATCGCGAACGGAGGCTCCCGCTCCGAGAGATGCGCGAGCAGCGCCGCGACGCGCGGGTCGCCGTCCTCCGCCCCGCCATCCCGCACTGCGTCCGCCCCGCATGATCCGCCCGTGATGTCCCCTTTGCCGTGCGAAGCCGGGCGAGACAAGGCGACGAAGATGACAAGGGATACGGATTGCGCGCAGCCCCATGACACCGCAACGGGTTTTTGCGCGTTAGAGCATCGTCCCGAAAGGTGGCCTCCGGCTTTCGGAAAAAGACGGTGCAGAAACGAAAGCCTGGACCCTCGCTCCGGAACGAGGCTCCAAGTCGCGGAATGCCGTGTGCGGCGCGGGAAGGGGTTGTGCGCGTGTCGGGAAAAATCCTGCTGGTGGAAGACCACGAGGAGATCTGGGATTTCCTCTCCCGCCGGCTCAAGCGCCGCGGCTACGAGGTGGTGCTCGCCCATGACGGCGAGGCCGGCGTGCAGCAGGCCCGCGCGGCCCAGCCCGACGTGATCCTGCTCGACATGAACCTGCCGATCCTCGACGGCTGGTCGACCGCCCGCGCCCTCAAGGCCGCCGCCGACACCCGCACGATCCCGATCATCGCACTCACCGCCCACGCCATGTCGGGCGACCGCGACAAGGCGATCCAGGCCGGCTGCGACGACTACCACCCGAAGCCGATCGACTTCCCCAAACTGCTCACCCAGATCGGCACGGCGATCGGAACGGGGGAGTGAGGGCGGCCCGCCTGCCATCTCTCATCCAGCCTCCCCCTGTCCCGAGAGGCCGCGAGCCGGCCCCGAGACGAAGGGTCCTGGGATCCCCCGGCGGGCCGGCGGATCCTTCGAGGCTTCGCGGCGGGCCTTCAGGATGCGGGAAGCGGGCGGGATCCCGCCCGCCGCGCTTTCCCCGGGCTCCGGCCCCTCGCACCTCCCCGATGCCCGTGAGCCCGCCTTCATGAGGACGCCATGACCAACGACCCGGTCACGACGCGGCTGCTGCGCCAGGCGCTGCCGGTGGTGACGACGCTCGCCTCGCTGCTCCTCGTCGTAACCCTCGCCGGCGCGCTCTATCTCGGCCGCGACATCCTCGTGCCGGTGGCGCTGGCGATCCTGCTCAGCTTCGTCCTCGTCCCCGCCGTGCGCTGGCTGCGACGCTTGCGGGTGCCGCGGGCGGCGGCGGTGCTGCTCGTGGTGCTGCTCGCCTTCGGGATGCTGGGGGCGGTGGGCAGCCTGATCGCCCGCGAGGCGGCGCAGCTCGCCGCCGACCTGCCGCGCTACTCGCTCACCCTGCGCGACAAGATCACGGCCCTGCGCGCCGCCACCGCCGAGCGCGGCGGCCTGTCCGACACCTTCTCCGGCTTCTTCGACATGGCGGAGGAGATCGGCAAGGAGCTGCAGCCGCCCACCAAGACCGAGTCCGAGACGAGCGCGGCTTTGGGCACGGCGGAGCGGCCGATGCAGGTCGAGATCCACGCCCCGCGCTCCGGCCTGCTGACGACGCTGGGCAGCGTGGCGGGCGGGGTGCTGCACCCGCTGGCGACGTTCGGCCTGATCCTGCTGTTCACGATCTTCATCCTGCTCCAGCGCGAGGATCTGCGGAACCGCGCGATCCGGCTCGCGGGGTCGAGCGACCTGCGCCGGACGACCGCGGCGATCGACGACGCCACCGCCCGGCTCAGCCGGTTCTTCATCGCGCAGCTCATCCTCAACTTCGCCTTCGGCGTCGTGATCGGGTTCGGCCTCTGGTTCATCGGCGTGCCGAGCCCGATCCTGTTCGGCGTCATCGCCGGCATCGCCCGGTTCGTGCCCTATATCGGCGCGGTGATCTCGGCGGTGCTGCCGCTCGCCATCGCCGTCGCGGTCGATCCCGGCTGGTCGATGGCGATCCAGGTCGCGATCCTGTTCGTGATCGTCGAGCCGATCGCCGGCCACGTGGTCGAGCCGCTGCTCTACGGCCACTCGACCGGCATTTCTCCGGTGGCGGTGATCCTGGCGGCGACGATCTGGACCTTCCTGTGGGGGCCGATCGGCCTGTTGCTCGCCACCCCGCTCACCGTCTGCCTCGTGGTGCTCGGGCGCCATGTCGAGCGGCTGTGGTTCCTCGACGTGATCCTCGGCGACCGCCCGGCGCTCGGGCCGCAGGAGATCTTCTACCAGCGCATGCTCGCAGGCGATCCGGCCGAGGCGATCGAGCAGGGGCAGCTGTTCCTCAAGGAGCGGGCGCTCGTCACCTACTACGACGAGGTCGTCCTGGCCGGCCTGCGCATGGCCCAGGAGGACGCGGCCCGCGGCATGCTCGACCGCGAGCGGCAGGGCGAGGTGGGTGCGGGCTTCCGCACGGTGGTCGAGGCGCTGGGCCAGGCGCGCCGTCGGGTGATGCCGCGGCGCTCGCGCAAGCCCAGGGGCGCCGAGGCCGAGGCCGCCTTCGCCGCGGTGGGGCCGGACCGGCGCGCGGCCGGCATCGTGCTCGCCCCCGAGGATCTGGCCCCGGCTTGGCGCGGCCCGGCACCGGTCCTGTGCGTGGCGAGCGGGGGCGCCTTCGACGAGGCGGCCAACCTTATGCTCGCCCAGACCCTGTCCCGCCACGGCCTGGGTGCACGGACGGCGGCGGCCGACGCGATGCGCAACGGCCTGCCGGAGGGCGAGCGCCCGGCGATGATCTGCTTCTCCTATCTCGACCCGATCAGCCTCTCGCAGATCCGCCTGACCATTCGCCGCGCCCGCAAGGCCGCCCCGGGGGCGACGATCCTCGTCGGCTTCTGGCGCGAGCGCGACCCAGCCTCGCTCGCGCGTCTGCGGCGGGCCGTCTCGGCCGACCTGCTCGTGACCTCGCTGAGCGATGCCCTCGACGCGGCGCTGGAGCGGGCACGGGCCGGAACCGCGCCCGCGGCCCTGCCCCGGATGGCGGCGGAATAGGGCGGCCCGTCGCGGTCCCGCTCCGATCCGCGCCAGGATCCCTTCGGGACAACGGATGCGGGCCGCGCTCGAACGCCGCGCGGCCTGGGCGGCCCCGTCGTCGGCTTCGATCGAGCGGCGACCGGCTCAGAACAGCGCCACCAGGGCGACGCCCACGATCATCAGCCCTCCGCCGACGAGGCGCGCGAGGCTGGCGGGATGGGTCGCGAAGCCCTCGAGCCCGAAATGGTCGAGGGTGATCGAGGTGACGACGCCCGCCGTGACGAGGAGGCCGAGGAAGGTCGCCGCCCCGATCCGCTGCGCGACGAAGAGCTGGGAGAGGATCACGCCGGCTCCGAGCACGCCGCCGCCCCAGGCCCACCAGGGCGTGCCGGCCACCTGCTGAAGCCCCGGCAGATGCAGCCGCCCGGTGGCGAGGCCGACGGCGAGCATAGTGACGGTGCCGACCAGCATCGAGACCAGCCCGGCCGCGAAGGGCTCGCCGCCGAAGGACCGCGCGAGCTGCGTGCTCTGGCCGGGCTGCACCGCCGTGGCGATGCCCGCGAGCAGGGCGATGCCGTAGAGGAAGATCATCGTTTTTCCAGATCCCTGCGGTGCATCGGTTAGGATTCGAGAACGCGTACACGCTTTCCGCTTGATCGCTTCGGTGCCGCCGGCGCCCGTCATCCCGGAGCCGCGCAGCGGAACCCGGGATCCACCCGGGATGCCGGGAAACACGACTCCGTCGAGGCCCGCCATGGAGTCCGGGGTCGCTGATCAGCGCCCCGGAATGGCGGTTGTAGGAATTGAGCCGAGTCGATGGGCCGTGAACGATCTCAGTTCTTCGGCACCTTGTCCTTGCCCTTGCCGGGATTGGAGGTGTTCACGAGCTCCGGCGCGGATTGCGCCGACAGCGTCTGCTTCTGCGCCGACAGCGTCTGCTTCTGCGCCGCGGTGTCGATACGGCGCCCGCGCGTGAACGGCTCAAGCGTCACCGATCCGCCGGTCTCCAGCGCCTTCAGGATGCCCTCGATCACCCGCAGGTCGGCGTAGCCCTCCTCGGCGTCGGGCTCGGGATCGGTTCCGTTGAGGATGCAATCCGAAAAATACTTCAGCTCGCCGCCGAAATGATCGGTGTTCTTGAAGCTCTCGTGGGTCTTCTTCTCGCCGAGCGTCACCGTGCGCTCCAGCGGCTTGCCGTACATGTAGGCCGGATTCACCTCGACGCTGCCCTCGGTGCCGACCACGGCGTAGGTGTCGAGCACGTTTCCGTAATAGGACAGCACGAACTGCGCGAGGCGGTTCTTCGGGAAGCGCAGGGTGACGGCGACCGTGTCGTCGAAATCACCGAGCCCGGCCTCGGGATGACGCACGCCGACGGCCGAGACCACCTCGGTCGGCTCGTCGCCGAACAGGTAGCGCACGGCGTTGATCGGGTAGGGCCCCATGTCGAAGATCGGACCGGCCTCGACGCCGCTCTTCGCCCGGTGGTTCTCGGGCGAGACCATCTGCGTGAAGGTCGAGGAGAAGGTCAGGATCTCGCCGAGCTGGCCTGAGCGGATCAGGTCGATGGTGGCGAGCGTCGCCGGCTCGAAATGCAGCCGGTAGGCGACCATCAGTTTGGCCGAGGATTCCGCCTGAGCCGCCATGATCGCCCGGCATTTCTCGCCCGAGATCTCCAGCGGCTTCTCCACCAGCACGTGGATGCCGGCTCCCAGCGCCGGGATCGCGAACTCGGCGTGGCGCCAGTTCGGCGTGGCAAGATAGATCGCGTCGATGGTGCCCGAGGCCAGCAACTCGCCGAACTGCGCGTAGCCGTAGGTGTCGGTGACGCCGTATCGCTCGCCGACCCGGCGCGCTTTCTCGGGATCGCCGGTGACGAAAGCCGTGACCTCGGAATTGCCGGTATGCGCCACGCCCGGAAGCATCGCCTCCTGCGAGATGTCGCCGAGCGCCACGACGGCGTAGCGGACCTTCTTGCCCGAGGTCAGGCCGAGGGCGGACAGGACGCTCATGGAGGATCTCCTGGGAAACGGCTCGAAAACAGCTCGGGGGAGAGCAGCTCGGAAAACGACGCGCGATCGGCCCGGATCGCTGTCTCGACCCGGGCCGCCGGCGGGAGGGGTGAGCGGGCGTAAGGAGAGGGGGCGACGCGGTCAGGCCGCGGCGCGCTCGACGCTTTCGGCGAGGCGGCTGGCGACTTCGTCGCTCTTGTAGATCTCGGAGACGGCGCTCTTGAGCCGGTTCTCCTGATCGGACTTGCCCAGGGCCTTGGCGTAGGCGGCGGCCGAGCCGAAGCCGGCGAGCCCGTAATGCGACATCCGCTGATACTGGGCGATGATCTGCACGTCGCGCAGGCGGCCGTCGCTCGGCGCCTCCTTGAGGCCGTGCTTGAGCGCCTCGGCGACGAGACCCTCCATGCCCTTGCAGTGCTCCGGTGAGGTCTGGCCGCCATGCTCCTCGATGAGGGACTTCAGGGTCTCGGTGTGCTTGGTGATGCCGCCGACGGAATCCTGAAGCATCTGCTTCAGCTTCGGGTCGCTCGCGCCCTCGCTCAATTGCCGCACGGCGCGGGCCATCTGGTCGTTGGCCGACCAGAGGTCCTTCATCTCGTCGAGGTAGACGTCCTTGAGGCTGTCGGGTGCCGACATGGGGATTCCTCGGGAAGATCGGGTGGGTTGCGGGTTGCCCGGGAAACCGGGGCCGGCGGGCCCTGTTCCGCCGCACGGGACCATCAGCCGCGGTTCATCAAGCGTGGCGCAGGGAGACGCGCGGCGCTGGCCGGAACCGCATCCGGTCCGTCCGGCGCCCCTCTTCGGCCTTCCCGGAGCCCGTCCGTGCCGCCCGTTTCCCCGACCCAGCCTGTTCTTGACACCGTCATCGCCATCCCCGTGCGCAACGAGGCCGAGCGGATCGCCCGCTGCCTGAAGGCGATCGATGGACAGGCCGGCCTCCCGCCGGGCCGCCTCGGGCTCGTGCTGTTCCTCAACAACTGCACCGATGGCACCGAGCGGATCGTGGCCGATCTGGTGCCGCAGATGTCGGTCCCGGTCCGGGTGATCGAGCGTGTCCATGCCGGAGCCCATGCGGGCTGGGCCCGCCGCGCGGCGATGGACGCGGCGGTCGCGTGGCTCGAGGAGGAGGGAACGGCCGAGGCGGCGACCCTCCTGACGACGGATGCCGACAGCATCGTGCCGCCGGACTGGGTCGCGGCCAACCTCGCCGCGCTGGGGGCGGGGGCCGATGCGGTCGCCGGGCGGGTCGAGCTGATCCCGGAGGAGGCGGCCCTGCTGCCGCCCTCGCTGCCGGCCCGCGGCCGCCTGGAGGACGCCTACGACGCCCTCATCACCGAGCTGGAGGCGCGCATCGACCCCGATCCGCACGATCCCTGGCCCTGCCATCGCACCACTATCGGCGCCTCGCTCGCCGTGCGGTTGCCGGCCTATCGCGACGTCGGCGGCATGCCGGAGATCCCGCTCGGCGAGGACGGTGCCTTCGTCGGCGCCCTGCTGGAGCGGGGCTTTCGCGTGCGCCACGACCGGGCGGTTATAGTGCTGATCTCGGCCCGCCTCACCGGCCGCGCGGCCGGCGGCGTCGCCGACACGATCCGCTCCCGCTGCGAGGAGCCGGACGCCCTCTGCGACGCGCGGATGGAGGCGGTGCCCCGCGCGCTCCACCGCTACGCCTGGCGGGCGCGACTGCGCCGGCTCTACAACGAGGGCCGGCTCGCCCACGATCTCGGCTGGGCGCGCCGGCTCGGCATCCCCGAGACGGAAGCCCGCCGCATCGCCGCCCTGCCGCGGGTCGGCGAGATCGTCGCGGCGGTCGATCGCGCCAGCCCGCGCCTCGTCTACCGCCCGCTGATGCCGAAGCAATTGCCGGGGCAGATCCGGCTCGCCCGCCTCGTCCTGCCGCTGCTGCGCGCGGCCTTGCGCCTGCGCCGGCCGGCACCTGCGACCTCTCTGCCGGTGGCGCCGACGGCCACCGCCGACGCGTGAAGTCCCGGGTATCCAAAGGGGTCAGCCCTTTGGCGGGGTCTCGGGGCAGCGCCCTGATGTCGTCCCAGGGCTCCGCCCTGGACCTGCGAAAGGGCCCACCTCTCGAAACCCCTGATTTCAGGCCTCGTCGCGCGTCGGCCCGAAGATTGGTTCGAAGGCGGCGCGCAGCGCCATGTCCACCTCGGGCAGGCTGACGATGCGGCCGAGATCGGCCAGGCTCGTGACCCCGTGCTCGCGCACGCCGCAGGGCACGATGCCGGAGAAGTGCGAGAGATCCGGCTCGACGTTGAGGCTGATGCCGTGCAGGCTCACCCAGCGCCGCACGCGGATGCCGATCGCCGCGATCTTGTCCTCGACGCAGACACCGTTCACCTCGCCCTTCTCCGGCCGGCGCACCCAGACCCCGACCCGATCCTCGCGGCGCTCGGCCCGGACGTTGTAGGCGTCGAGCGTCGCGATCAGCCACGCCTCCAGGCTCGCCACGTAGGCCCGCAGATCGGGCTTCCGCCGGTTGAGGTCGAGCATCACGTAGGCGATGCGCTGGCCCGGCCCGTGATAGGTGTACTGCCCACCCCGCCCCGTGCGGTGGACGGGGAAGCGCTCGGGCTCGACGAGGTCGGCGCTCTTGGCCGAGGTGCCCGCCGTGTAGAGCGGCGGATGCTCCAGGAGCCAGACCAGTTCGTCGGCCTCGCCCCGGGCGATGGCGGCCGCGCGGGCCTCCATCTCGGCCTCCGCCGCCTCGTAGCCGACGAGGGCGTCGCTCACGCGCCAGGCCACCGGCGGCATGCCTTCGCGCGGCAGGAATGTCGCGGGTGCGATCGAAAGCCGGGAAGCGGGTGTCGTGAAGGAATTGTTTACCAAGACTTCACCCTTGCATGCGGAAGGTTTTCCGAGCGTTGAGACAGGGAGCATCCGCGCGTGGCGGTCCTGGACGAATTGCAGGTCGATCTCAAGGTCGTGCTGGGGCGCAGCCACATGCCGCTGCACATGCTGCTGCGCATGGGCCGCGGCGCGGTGATCGAGCTGGAAGCCACCGAGACCGACATGGTCGAAATCCTCGCCAACGACCACCCGATCGCCCGCGGGCAGATCGTGGTGACCGGCAACCGCATCTCCGTGGAGGTGACCGAGCTGATCCGCAAGGCCGAGGTGGTGCGCACCCCCGGCGTGACGATCGGCGAGGGCGCCGTGCCGATCCTCGACGACACGGATGCGGGGCTCTGACGCGTTTTCCGAGGCGGCAAAATGCAGAGAAGCGAATCCGGCGCTTGTGCCCGCCCCGGGCTTCTGTTATCCGCTGCGCCGCCCACACAAGACACCGACCGCTGACGAAGCGGCACGGCGGCAAGGGCGGCCATGGCGGAATTGGTAGACGCGCTAGCTTGAGGTGCTAGTCCCGCGAGGGGTGGAGGTTCGAGTCCTCTTGGCCGCACCAAACTCTTTCCTAACGATTGGAAGGGGTTAGGGCGAAAATCAGAGTAAGGATGACCGCACTCTCACACAGCGGTCTCACACATTGCCTCTCAGAGTAGCCCGACCGTGGAAGGACCCTAAGACAGGGGTTTTTCATCTACGGCAACGAACTCCCCGTGACATTCTCCCGAGCTTAAGGGGACAGTCCGTGACGCTGCCGGTGGGTGGCTTGCGGATATCGGTCACCGTTGGCCCCATCGTTCAGGTGTCACTGCGGACGAAAGAGCCGAGCCAAGCGCGTATCTGGCATTCGGTGGCTGATGGGGCGTTGAAGCTTATCTGGCAGGCTCGCAGAAATGGTTCGGACCTCAGCATCCCGGCCGACACTCCGGCGAAGGTTGAGGAAGCGATCATTCAGCTTCCTCCGGCCGCAGAGACACGTCTCGAACATCACCCCCCGGAACTGGCTCCCGCAGGGAATGAGTCGAATGCAGGGACTGTGACTGCCGGCGCCATGTTCGAACGATGGGCCGCCTTCAGCGAGGACAAGAAGGCCCCGAACACCATCAAGCGGTATCGGGGGAGCTTCCGCTCATTCGAAGCCTTCACAAAGGGTCGTGACGTGCGAACGCTGACCGCCGACGACCTGTATGCGTGGGCTGAACATCGGCGTGACGTAGAGGGAGTGACGGCCCGCGCAATCAACAAGAACGATATGGTCGCAGTTGGGTCCGTCATGGGTTGGGCCGCCAGCCGGCAGGGCAAGAAACTCCTGTCGGACAACCCGGTCCGTGGCGTCCGCTTGGATGAACCTAGGCGGGTCGTGGAGCGAGAGAGGACGTTTCGAGAGCAGGAAGTCGCTGCGATCCTTTCGGCAGCCTCAGCGGTCAAGCCTGACGAAGAGAACCCTACCTTCGCTGCGGCCCGGCGATGGTGCCCTTGGCTGGCAGCATACTCAGGTGCTCGAATTGCGGAACTGACGCATCTGGAGAAGCGCGACATACGAACCGAAGCCGGCATTGTCGTCATGGACCTACGGGTCACTAAGACCGGGGAGCCGCGAACGGTGCCGCTTCACGCCCACCTGATCGAACTCGGCCTTTTGGCGTTCGTAGAAGCCTCTGCGCCCGGCCCCTTATTCTATGACCCCAAGCGACACGGCAAGGCGTCCTCAACTTCTCCTGCGGAACTGAGAGGGCACAAGGTTGGTAAGTGGGTTCGGGAAACTGTGAATCTCGATCCTGGCGTCGATCCCAATCACGGCTGGCGTCATACATTCAAGACAAGGGCACTTGGCGCGGGGATAGAAGAACGGTTGCGCGACGCTATCACCGGTCATCGTGTTGCATCAGTTGGACGACGATACGAAACACCATCCTTACTAATGCTGAGCCGTGCGATGGAGCGGTTTCCTCACTACAATGTCTAGCATAGTGTTCAGCCAAAGCTCGATTCTAACCTCTCCGAGGTGCGGCAACTCTAGGTCAATACAACTCTAGAATCGCATACGTCGAGCGGGGCCAGATCAATGATTTTCCGATCCAGGGCCTTCAAAATAGTATAGTCACGGCGCGTTCCGGCCCAATCGGCTGATGTGTCCGCATCAGTTTGTCTATGATAGTTAGCAATCGGAACGAGATGGCTGGAAATTTCTCCGAAGATGTGGCCGTGGATTAGCATAACACGTTGAGTGCTACATCTCTAGCGACATCGACGAAGATAAATCTCAATGCATAGACTTCATTAACATAGACAATTCGCGGCAGCTTGATCATTATAAGGTGGTCGCCGCAGAAATCACTGTCGAGACACTCTTACACGATCACCTATCAAGGTATTTCAACTCCGGCCGAGGAAAGGCGGCGGGCAGATTGATTGCGCTTGTGACGACGTGATCAATGATTATCAGGAGATATGATTGAATACGATTACACCTATGACCTACATTGAGAGCGGCTATGATATTACCGTACTCAGGTCGATGACGAAGAAGCCGTTGCTGAGTAACTGGACAGGCATCAGGCTAACGATCGAAGAAATCGAAACCTATGGAACATTCCCTGAGCACTACAACATCGGAATTAAACTCGGTTCAGCATCGCGCGGGATTGTTGATATTGATCTCGACTGTGATGCTGCGGTGTCTCTTGGAAGAAGGTTGCTGAACACTGAAACTCGTGTGTTCGGGCGCGATGATAATCCGGCGAGTCACTACCTGTATAGGGTTCCTGATTCTCGTAACACGCTGCGATTCAAGCACCCTGTTTCTAACGAGGTGATTGTCGAACTCCGAGGCAATAACTGTCAGACGGTCCTGCCTGGATCGATCTACGAAGATGGTTCGCGCGTTCGTTTCGAAGATTATTCTCTACCGGAACCCTTCGAAACCGATTGGGAAACCCTGGAGCGCCAGTGCGGGCTTATCGCTGCCGGAGCCGTAATGAGCGAGTTCTGGAATGAAGGGAGTAGGCACGCTCTGGCACTCGCTCTAGGCGGATGGGCTGCTCATAAGCGCATCGATCAGGGAACTTTCACGCGTCTAATCGAGGCGGTCGCAGAATACGCGAACGATGATGATGTTGCGGATAGAGTTGAATGCGTCCGAGACAGTTACATCGATCTCGCATCTGGTAATAAGGTGGCGTGGAAGGATGATCTCGAGCGGTTTGTTGATTATAAGATCATGACCGCTATCTCTAAGTGGCTGATGGTAAGCGCGGAGCCTAAAAGTAAATCTGCAACCCAACAGCCGAAGAAGCTCCCGAGCATTTCGAGCGACCTAAAGAGTGGGCAAGACTTCTGCGACTACATCGGAGATGATCTTATCTTCTGCGACGACGAAGAACGTTTTTATCAGCGGCAGAATGATGTTTATGAACCCGCGACCCTGGCATCCGTCAAGGGAAGTGTCATGGATTACGTGAAGTCATTCGATGTCGATGTGACCAACTTCGAAGAGGCCAGAAAACTTAAGGCGGCACAGTCTATTTCTCGGATCAACGCTATTGTTGAGGTATCGAGATCGAGCCTTCGAATCGCATCGTCTGAGTTCAACACCGATCCCTTCCTCGTCGGGTGTGGGAATGGCGTGCTCGATCTGCGGGCTGGTAAGCTGGTGAAGCCTTCCTGCATTGTAACTCGGAGACTCGGAACTAACTATAATAGTCAGGCCCAATGCCCTTCGTTCATCGAATTCCTGAAACAGGTATTTGATGGGGATAAAGAGAAGGTCGATTTTATCAGAAGGGGAGTTGGGTATACGTTGACTGGAAGTGTCGCCGCTCAATGCCTGTTCGTAGCCATCGGATCAGGGGCGAATGGCAAGTCAACGTTCCTTAAGATCATTCAGGAACTGATGGGTGACTATGGCACTTCTCTCCCATCCAACTCCTTGATGGCATCGAAGTTCGGCAACGATAAGACAGACGATATCGCCTCTCTTGCTGGACGGCGTTTCGTTTCTGCGAGTGAAGGAGAGATCGGTCAGAAGTTGGCTGTTTCCAAGGTCAAGTTGATGACAGGTGGCGATACGATCCCTTGTCGTCCGCTCTATGGTCAGTATTTCAACCTGAAACCAGAGTTCAAAATCTGGTTTGCAACGAATGACCTGCCCGTGATTCAGGGTGGCGACGAAGCAATCTGGCGTCGCATCCACGTAATTGACTTTCCTGTTAGCTTCAATGAAGGGCAGAGAGACAGTGGATTATTCGACAGGTTGAAGCTTGAACTGCCTGGAATCCTCAATTGGGCTTTGCAGGGTGTTCAAGAGCTTGGCGAGATGAAGAATGGCTTTTTGAATCCGCCTGCGTCTGTTCGCAATGGAACTACTCGATACCGATCCGACAGCGACACCGTAGCTTCTTTCGTCGAGGTTAGCTGCGATAGAGTCGAAGATGCTATCGAGAGGATGAATGTATTGCACTCGGCTTATAGTCGTTGGTGTGAAGCCAGTGGTCTTGAACCTCTGTCATCCAACATGTTCGGCAAGGAACTGATACGTCTCGGTTTTCCTGTTATTAGAAGAAAGGACGGAAATGGACGACTAGGCATCAGATTGAAGTAATAAGGTCGGGCCTAACAGCCCGACTCTCCCTTCGGTCGAATAACAGGAAGGTGGAAGGTGGAAGTTGATTCGCCAACTATCGCTGCTATTAATACTTCTCATTCTATAAACTTAGGGGTTCAACTTCCACCTTCCACCCTCAATAACAACAACACACCGAGAAAGAGAGGATGGTGCGCCCTGTGGTGATGTCATCATCAAGTTCTGACATCACTCACTTGCTCAATCCTAGCCCCGCTGTTCCTCGATCCGTCGTCATAGATGCTGATCCTATGGTCATCGTCCAGTCCAGCTTATCTAGAATAGTGCCATCGAGATCGATCCGAATTCCCCTGTTCGGTTCGAGGTTGATGACAATCGAAACCGGACGGCCGAATGATGGCAGTTCCTTCCCTCCGTATCGATCAAGCTTGGCCTGTAATCCTGCTAACGCTTGATCGATGAACGTATCTTCCGGCTGTGACAGGTCGAAGTCGATGCGTTTCAGCTTTGCCGCTCCTATCGCCCAGATCGTCAACATCGAAGTAGGCGGCCAATTCGCAGTCTCGATCACGGCATAGGGGATGAAGGGATCGTCGCTCATTGAACGCTCTCCGTGAACAGACGATCCGCTAAGCCCTCGATCCGATCATTCCAGGCCAGACGCTTCCGCCATCGTTCGGGGATGCCTGAAACACCGTAGAAAGCACCGGCAAGCTGACCTGCGATGGCGCCGGTCGTGTCAGCATCATCACCGAGGTTTACCGCCTTGAGGACAGCCTCGGAGAAGCTCCCTGACGATCCTACGCACCATAAGGCTGCCTCTGTCAATCGGCGTCCAATAGGGACCCAGGATCGGCGTCCAAAAGGGACCCACCCGCCGCGCATGAGCGCCGACGCAGAGGCCGATGCCGCGCAG
>NZ_JACHOS010000021.1 GCF_014199985.1 Methylorubrum rhodesianum
ATCACGGCCGCCGCGCGGGCATCCTCGGCGCCGATGACGATGCGGTCGGGGCGCTTGAAGTCGCCGATGGCGGCGCCCTCGCGCAGGAATTCGGGATTGGAGGCGACGCCGACATCGAGGTCGGGGCGGGCCTCGCGCAGGATGCGCTCGACCTCGTCGCCGGTGCCGACCGGCACGGTCGACTTGGTGACGACCACGGCATAGCCGGTGAGCGCCTCGGCGATCTCACGTGCCGCGGCGTAGACGTAGGAGAGGTCGGCAAAGCCGTCGCCGCGGCGGGACGGCGTGCCGACGGCGATGAACACGGCCTGGGCCTGCGCGACGGCGGGCTTGAGATCGGTGGAGAAGGCCAGCCGCCTCTGGCGGACGTTTTCGGCCACCAGGGTGTCGAGGCCGGGCTCGTAGATCGGCATGCGGCCCTCGTTGAGGGCGGCGATCTTGTCCGGATCCTTGTCGATGCAGACGACCTCGTGGCCGAAATCGGCCAGGCAGGCGCCCGAGACCAAGCCGACATAGCCCGAGCCTATCATCGCGATGCGCATCGATGTCCCCGCTCGGCCGACCGGATCAGGTCCGGTTTGTTGCGGTGCAGTGTAGCCCGGTTCGAGGCCTGCGCAAACCGGCGCCCCGCGCGGCGGTCGCGCGGTGGTCGCTGGAGGGCGATCTACAGCCGGTAATGCGCCGCGGCCCGGGAAAAATTCGGATTGTAGTACGGGTCGGCCCGCAGGACCGGCTCCCAACGCTCGCGCATCACCCGCGACTCGGCCTCGAAGCGGGCGCACTTCTCCGGGGTGTCCTCGGCGCCCCGGCTCTTCGATTCGTGGTGGACGAGGCGGGCATGCGGCGTCCAGACGATGCGGTACCCCGCCGCGCGGATCCTGAGGCACAGATCCACGTCGTTGAAGGCGACCGCCAGATGCGCGGCGTCGAAGCCGCCGACCTCGGAGAAGACGTCGGCCCGCGTCGCGAGGCAGGCGCCGGTCACCGCCGAAGCCTCCTGCGAGAGCATCATCCGCGCGAAGTAGCCCGGCGCGTCGCCCGGCAGGCCGAGATGGCTGTGGCCGGCGATGCCGCCGATGCCGAGGACGATCCCGCCGTGCTGGATCGTGCCGTCGGGGTAGAGGAGTTTCGCGCCGACCGCGCCGATCTCCGGGTCGCTCGCGATCGCGGCGAGTTCGGTGAGCCAGCCCGGCTCCAGCACCTCGATGTCGTTGTTGAGGAACAGAAGGATCGATCCCCGCGCCGCCGCCGCGCCGCGATTCGACAGATCGGAGAAGTTGAACGGACCCGGCGCGGACAGCACGCGCAGGCGCGGCTCTGCGGCGTAGCGCGCGAACAGATCCCGCGTCGCCGGCTCGGTGCTGCCGTTGTCGACGACGACGACGTCGAGCGCCGGGTAGTCGGTGCGCGCGAACAGCCCGTCGAGGACGACGCCGAGCAGTTCCGCCCGGTCGCGGGTCGGAATCACGACCGAGACGAGGGGCGGCGGTTCCGGCAGGGGGCGCACCAGCCGGTTGAATCCCTGCTCTCCGCGCTCGGCCCGGGCGCCCCGGCGCGAAGCCACCTCGGCGAGCGCCCGCAGGCGGGCATCCTCGGCCCGCGCGAGCGCCCGGTCGGAGAAGGTGCCGGAGCCGGCCGCCGCCCGCCAGTGATAGAGAACCTTGGGGAGGTGGCGCACGCGGGCGCGGTCGAGCCCCTCGGTCAGGCGCAGAAGCAGGTCGTGATCCTGGCTTCCCTCGAAGCCGGGCCGTAGGCCGCCGAGCCGGCGCAGCGTCTCCGTGCGGACCACGCAGAGATGGTTCACGTAGTTCTGGGCCCACAGCAGCTCGCGGTCGTAGCCCGCCTTGAAATGCGGCTCGAAGCGGCGGCCGCGGCCGTCGACCTTGTCCTCGTCGGTGTAGATCAGCTCCAGGTCCGGGTCGGCCCGCACCGCCGCGGCCACCTCGAACAGGGCGTTCTCGGCGAGGAGGTCGTCGTGGTCGAGGAAGGCGGCGTAGGCGCCGCTCGCGAGGCTCAGGGCCT
Source organism: Methylorubrum rhodesianum (assembly GCF_014199985.1). Taxonomy (GTDB): domain Bacteria; phylum Pseudomonadota; class Alphaproteobacteria; order Rhizobiales; family Beijerinckiaceae; genus Methylobacterium; species Methylobacterium rhodesianum. Next base: position 2,023 of record NZ_JACHOS010000021.1, read on the forward strand.
CGTTGGTCGCGCGGGCGATGTGGCCGTTCTCCGGCCGGCGTACGCAGCGGATGCGCGGCTCCTCGCGCGCGTGGCGGGCGATCAGCCGCGGGATGCGCGGATCGGTGGAGGCGTCGTCGGCGATGCAGAGTTCCCAGGCCGGGTAGATCTGGCTGCGCACCGAGCGGATCGCCGCCTCCAGCACGCGCGGATCGGGATCGTGCACGGGCATCAGGACGGAGATGAGCGGGCGCGCCTCCCAGCCCGCGATCTCGGCGCGGATCCGCGCGCGCTCCGCCGTCGTGAGCCGGTCGAACCGCGCGATCCAGGCGGCGTAGCCGGTCTCGGCCCGGTGCGCGAGCGCGCGCGCGATCATCCCGCGGGCGCGGACCTTCAGCCCGAGGACGCGCCAGTAGACCGCTTGCGCGGTCAGGCCGGGCTGGCGCAGGCCGGCCCGCGCGACGATTCCGAGACGTCCGCGGCGGGCGATCGTGATGGCATGCAGCCGGAAGGGGTCGGTCCGCGACAGGGCCGTCAGACGCAAGGTCGCGACATCCGACGGCAGCCGGCCGGTCCAGGCGAAGGCGTCGCCGCCGAGCGGCTCCTCGACCAGCGCCACGCTCGCACCGTCGCCCGAGACCGCGCTGAGGAGGGCGCGGGCAATGCCGCCGCTGCCGGCATCGCGCCACGTCACGCTGACCCAGGCACCGCCGAGGCCGGCGCCGGCAAGATCGATGCGCAAGTCGGCTCCGTCCGCGCCCGTCGCCGGCAGCGGACGGCCTGCGAGCGTCGGCTCGAGCGGCGACGTGAGCCTCGCCTGGGGCCCGGCCCGCTCCGCCATCGCCGCTCAGGCCTCCCAGTTCTTCGAGACGGATGCCCGCACCGCGTCGCTCAGCACCGTATCGTAGACGACCATGTCGCGGGCGAACCGCATCCCGCGCAGCAGCTCGGCGAGCGCCAGCGTCTCGTTCGGGATCGGCAGCGGCAGCGGTAGCGGGGCCTCGATCCCGATATGGTGGAACACCGAGGCCATGAAGGCCTCGAAGTAGTCGCGGTGGCCGACGACGTCGATGCGCGACAGAACCTCGACGGCGATGATGGAACTGCCCGGCATCAGCCGGTCCTCCGGCACGTGGGTGCTGAGCTGGCGGGTCAGGGGGTTGTAGAGCAGGTGATAGGCCGGCTCCGGCATCATCCGGAACAGCCGCTTCAGGCTCTTCACGTCGGTGAAATCGTAATCGAGAGTGAAGGCCGCCGCCTCGACGAGGTTGCCGAGGCGCCATTGCTGGTCCGCGTTGGCGGCGATGCTCGCCCGCTCGCGCAGCCAGTACAGGCGGCTGGCCAACTCCACGAAGGGATCGTGGACGAGCAGCATGGTGAGCGCGCCGCTCTGGACGAAGTGCCCCTCGTAGCGCGGGAAGATGATCGAACCGGCCATCAGGCAGGAATCGAGCGTCACGGTGTCGAACATCGCCCGCAGGATCTCGTCCGGAAACCGGCCGATCCCGAAATACGATTGCCGGAAATAGGGGTAGAGCGCGGTCTGGATCACCGTCTCCGGGCGGATATGCCCGTTGAGCAGGATGACCTTCTTGTCGGTCAGGCCCTCGCGCGGCAGCCGCCGGTAGATCAGCACGTTGGTGTCGACGTCGTAGATCTCGAGCCGCTCGATTCCGGCCAGACCCGGCACGTCGGTCTCGCGGATCTCGAAATGGCACTGGCCGGTCGCGTGCCAGCCGAACTTGATGAAGTTCGGGTCGGAGTGGATCGCGGAGACCTCCGCCACCCGGCGGCCCTCGATGCAGACGGAGACCCGGCTGATCGCCTGCGGGTTGTCCGGCACCACCCAGCCCCGGATCACGTCGCCCTCGTCGGACGATAGGAGAAACCGCATCCTTGCTTGCCGTCCTCGGTCCCGTGCCGGTCCGTACGCTCGGTCTGTGCCACCCTGTGCGCCGGCCGCGCGCGCCTCGTCGAGACGTCATGAGGCCGCCGTGCCGGCGCCGGAGCGGCGACCCTACGTTCCGCCGCGCTGTCTTAGCCGATTTTTGCCGCTCGGGTGCAATGGGGACGCCGTCGCGCGGGCGGCGCCCCGCGCCTTTCGACGAATGGTGTCAGATTCCGCCAAGGTCCCGCTTGCGGAGCCGGCCGGCACCGGCTATAGCCGCGGCCTCGCAGGACGCCGGGGCCACCCGGAAGACCTGCCGGGGCGCGTAGCTCAGCGGGAGAGCACTACCTTGACATGGTAGGGGTCACAGGTTCGATCCCTGTCGCGCCCACCATCTCCGCCAGACGCAGATGGACGATGAGACCAAGGCTCCGGAGACGGGGCCTTTTTCTTTGTCCGAATTCTTTTCTGAACGACTCGCCGGTTCGTGCGTGGCTGCCGCGCCGACGCGGCCGAGCGCCCCGCGTCGGACGAGGGGCCCGGGCCTGAGCCCGCCGGCAGCCCGCTTCCAAAAAGGAAAGCCCCACCGTTTCCGGCGGGGCTCTCCGAACCTCGGTCTCCGGTCCCGGGGGACCGGAGGGGCATGATCAGGCGTGGGCGAGGGCCGCGTTCGGCACCGCCGCGTTGTTGTTGAGGTGGTGCTGCTTCAGCATCGGCCGCAGGACGGCCACCGCCAGCGCCGCCGCGATCAGGTCCATCGTCGCCACGGTGTAGAGCACCGTCGACCAGGTACCCGTCGCCTGCATGATCAGGTTGCCGACCGGCACGAACAGCGCGGCGAAACCCTTGGCGCAGTAGAGGACGCCGTAGATCTTGCCGATGTGCTTCGAGCCGAAGGTGTCCGCGGCGGTGGCGCTGAACAGCGAGTACACTTCGCCCCAGGCCAGGAACACGATGCCGGACAGGATCACGAAGGCCCAGGGGTTGGAGCCGAAGTAACCCAGCGCCACGATGCCGATGCCTTCCATCGCGAAGGCGATGAACATCGTCTTCTCGCGGCCGATCCGGTCGGAGATCCAGCCGAACAGCGGACGCGAGATGCCGTTCATGACGCGGTCGAGCATCAGGGCGAAGGGCAGCGCCGCCATGGCGAAGAAGTACAGGTTCACCTGGAAGTTCTTCACGCCGAGGTCGGTCGCGATGACGCCGAGCTGCGCCACGGCCATCAGGCCGCCGGTCACCGTGCAGGTGAACATGAGCAGCATGACGTAGAAGACCGGCGTGCGCAGGGCCTCACCGAGGGTGTAGTCGCGGCGGGTCTGCAGAACCTTGGTCGAGAACTTGACCTCGTCCTTGGCCGGCGAGCGCATGAACAGGGAGGCCAGGATGATGACCGAGCCCTGGATCAGGCCGAAGGTGAAGAAGGCCTGGGCGTAGCTGCCGGCATCGATCATCTTGGCGATCGGGATGATCGTCAGCGCCGAGCCCGCGCCGTAGCCGCCCGCGGTGAGACCGACGGCGAGGCCGCGCTTGTCCGGGAACCACTTCAGGGCGTTGTTGATGCAGGTGGCGTAGACGCAGCCGACGCCGATGCCGCCGAGGACGGAGCCGAGATAGAACCCGCTCAGCGAGGTCGCGTAGGAGTTCACGACCCAGGCCGCGCCGGTCATCAGACCGCCGAACATCACGACACGGCTCGGGCCGTACTTGTCGATGAAGTAGCCCTCGATCGGGGTCAGCCAGGTCTGGACGACGACGAAGATCGTGAAGGCGACCTGGATCGCGGCGCGATCCCAGCCGAAGGTTTTCTGAATTTCAGGGACGAACAGGGTCCAGGCGTACTGAATGTTGGCCGCAGCCACCATGCAGACGACACCAAGGACAATTTGAAGCCATCGGTTCGACGATACGACCGGTTGATCCGGGGCAGTAGACGATAGTGCCATGAGCGTGCTCCCTCGTGCCTGCACAGACGTGAAGGCTTGTTGTGTAGGTTAGGCGTGTTGCTCTTGAGAAGCGTCAGTGCAGGGTTGTTGCGATTCCTTCCTCTGCCGGTCGGATCCGAGGGCCGGTCTCCTCCCAGGCATTGGTATGCATTATTTGGTATGCCAGGCATGCAGGCAAGCGAAATAATGCCCAATCTGACACGAAAGTGAGGGAGCGAAAGGATGAAACGCTGGAACCCCACGGAAATCTGCCTCGACGGCCGGCGAAATCCGCCGAACGGCGGCAGGCCAACGGCGCCCTCGGTGCGGCCAAGCCGTGGCCGAGCGGAAGACCCCTTCGCGACGGCGTCTTCGGGTCGTCTTCCAGACAGCTTCGCCGGATGGTGAGGCCCGGGCACCGTTACGCTCGAACTGCGATGAAATAGTCACATCTCGAGCGATTCGTCTTCCCGGGGTTGATCGTCTCGGCGCACTCGCTCGCGCGCCCGGTCAGGCGCCGATCTTGCTTGGCCGCGCGGCGGGAGCGGACGCCAAGGCGCCGCAGCATATCGTCCCGCAGCAAATCACCTCGACAGGGCGGCCGATCCTTGCATCCTGTCGGGCGAGGCCAAGGAGCCAGTCGATGCCCTATCGCCACACCGTCGGTCCCAGAACCCACGTCTTCGCCGATCTGGCGACGCTGATGGCGAAGGCGACCCCGGTGCGCTCCGGCGACTGCCTGGCGGGCATCGCCGCCGAATCGGCCGAGGAGAACATGGCCGCGCGCTGGTGCCTCGCCGAGGTGCCGCTCAGGGAGATCCTGTCGCGTCCGCTGATTCCCTACGAGGAGGACGACGTCACCCGCCTGATTCTCGACGACCACAACGAGACGGCTTTTGCCGAGATCGCCGGTCTGACGGTCGGGGATTTCCGCGAGTTCCTGCTCACGGCCTCGTCCGAGACCCTGGCGCGTATTGCGCCGGGCGTGACGCCGGAGATCGCCGCGGCGGTGAGCAAGATCATGCGCAATCAGGATCTGATCCTGGTCGCCCGCAAGTGCCGGGTGGTCACGCGGTTTCGCAACACGATCGGCCTGCCCGGGACGCTCGCGGTGCGGCTCCAGCCCAACCATCCGACCGATGATCCGGCGGGCGTCACCGCCTCGATCCTCGACGGTCTCGCCTATGGCTGCGGCGATGCGGTGATCGGCATCAACCCGGTCTCCGATTCGATCCAGACCATGGCCAGCCTGCTCAGCCTGTTCGACAGCATCATCGGCCGACTGGAAATTCCGACCCAGGCCTGCGTGCTCACCCACGTCACCACCACGCTCGATGCGATGAATCGCGGCCTGCCGGTCGATCTGGTGTTCCAGTCGATCGCGGGGACGCAGCGGGCCAATGCCAGCTTCGGCGTCACGCTGCCGATCCTGCAGGAGGCGCATGAGGCGGCGCTCGCGCTCAAGCGCGGCACGCTCGGCGACAACGTGATGTATTTCGAGACCGGCCAGGGTTCGGCGCTCTCGGCCGACGCCCATCACGGCATCGACCAGCAGACCCTGGAGGCGCGCGCCTACGCCGTCGCCCGGCGCTACCGGCCGCTCCTGGTCAACACCGTGGTCGGCTTCATCGGCCCGGAATATCTCTACAACGGCAAGGAGATCATCCGCGCCGGGCTGGAAGATCATTTCTGCGGCAAGCTGATGGGCGTGCCGCTCGGGGTCGACGTCTGCTACACCAACCATGCCGAGGCCGATCAGGACGACATGGACACGCTGCTGACCCTGCTCGGGGCGGCGGGCTGCACCTACGTGATGGGCATTCCCGGTGCCGACGACGTGATGCTGAACTACCAGTCCACCTCCTTCCACGATCAGCTCTACATCCGTGAGGTGCTGGGCCTGAGGCGGGCGCCCGAATTCGAGGAATGGCTCGCCCGGATCGGTCTCACCGACGCGAACGGCGCGCTTCTGCCCGGCGGGGCCGAGGCCCGCCTGCTCACCGCCGCCCCGGAGCTGGCCGCATGAGCACGCAGACCGATCCCCTCTGGCAGCGGCTCGCCCGCCTCACCCCCGCCCGGATCGGCCTCGGCCGCGCCGGCGCCGGCCTGCCGACCCGCGAGGTGCTGAAGTTCGGTCTCGCCCACGCCCAGGCGCGCGACGCCGTCCACACGCCGATGGATGCCGCCGCGATCGCGGAGGCCGTCGAGGCTCTGGGCTGGCCGACCGTGACCGTGACCTCCGGCGCGGAGGACCGCGCGACCTATCTGCGCCGCCCCGATTACGGGCGCCGCCTCTCGCCGGAGAGCCTGAAGGCCCTCTCCGATTCCGCGGACGGGCCCGTCGACCTCGCTCTGGTCGTCGCCGACGGCCTCTCGGCCCGCGCGGTCCACGAGGGCGCGGCCGCGCTGCTCGCCGCCTTCAAGCCCCATGCCGAGCGGGCCGGCTGGCGCCTCGCTCCGGTGACCATCGCTACGCAGGCCCGGGTCGCGCTGGGGGACATGGCCGGGGCTGCACTGCGGGCCCGCGCGGTGGTGGTGGTGATCGGCGAGCGCCCCGGCCTGTCCTCGCCCGACAGCCTCGGCCTCTACGTCACCTTCGATCCCAGGCCCGGGCGCTCGGATGCGGAGCGAAACTGTATCTCGAACGTCCGCCCGGCGGGCCTCAGTTTCGAGCTCGCCGCGTTCAAGCTGGACTGGCTGCTGACCCAGGCCTTTTCCCGCGGGCTGACGGGCGTCAACCTGAAGGACGAGAGCGACCGCCTGATCGAGGCGAGCGTCCCCGATCCTGTGATTCCCCCGCGCTGAACCCGTTCGACGCGGCGCAACGGCCTCACTGCGATGCAAGGCATCGGTCCTGGCAATATTGCCGGCGGCGGGTCCTAGGTGTCGATCTAAGCCGTCGCCGCGGATACTGATCCGGCGCGTTGATCGTGGCCGTCGCCGCACCGGCAGATCTCGCATTGCAGGGGCGAGGACATCCGGAATTTCGGCCGGGAAAATCACCCCCTCGCGGGACCGCGGGAGGGTGAATGCACGTTGACCGTGCAAAGTCTTCCCGAAGCCGGCCTAAGCTCGGCTGTTGCGGTCCCGACACACCGCGAAAGCAACCTGACTTTGCCTTGAGCTGTGCCTTTGAGCGCCGCAATCCCACCATAAACCGGGACGACTTCCGGGGTCGCGGTAAACGCTGTCGCTCCAACGCCTTACCGCGGAGTTTCGAGGGCGTCGAAGGACGTTTTTCCGCGCGAAGCCGTAGCGGGCGGCGCGGCCTCGGGGGCGTAACGGGACCGGGGCACGAGATCAGCGATGGACGCGCGTCAGACCGATAAGTCGAAGCTGCCGAGTCGGCACGTGACGGAAGGCCCCGAGCGCGCGCCGCACCGCTCGTACCTCTACGCCATGGGCCTGACCACCGAGCAGATCCATCAGCCGCTGGTCGGCGTCGCCTCGTGCTGGAACGAGGCCGCGCCCTGCAACATCTCGCTGATGCGCCAGGCCCAGGCCGTGAAGAAGGGCGTCGCCGCCGCCCACGGCACCCCGCGCGAGTTCTGCACCATCACCGTCACCGATGGCATCGCCATGGGGCACGGCGGCATGCGCGCCTCGCTGCCGTCGCGCGAGGTCATCGCCGACTCGGTGGAGCTGACCATCCGCGGCCATTCCTACGACGCCCTGGTCGGCTTGGCCGGCTGCGACAAATCCTTGCCCGGCATGATGATGGCGATGGTGCGCCTCAACGTGCCCTCGATCTTCATCTACGGCGGCTCGATCCTGCCCGGATCCTTCCGCGGCCGGCCGGTCACCGTGCAGGACCTGTTCGAGGCGGTCGGCAAGGTCGCCGTCGGCGACATGAGCCTCGATGACCTCGACGAGCTGGAGCGGGTCGCCTGCCCCTCGGCCGGGGCCTGCGGTGCGCAGTTCACCGCCAACACCATGGCCACCGTCTCCGAGGCGATCGGCCTCGCGCTGCCCTACTCGGCCGGCGCGCCCGCCCCTTACGAGATCCGCGACCAATTCTGCGCCGCCGCCGGCGAGAAGGTGATGGAGCTGATCGCCAAGAACATCCGCCCGCGCGACATCGTCACCCGCAAGGCGCTCGAGAACGCCGCCGCGACGGTGGCGGCCTCCGGCGGCTCGACCAACGCGGCCCTGCACCTGCCGGCGATCGCGCACGAGTGCGGCATCGAGTTCACCCTGTTCGACGTCGCCGAGATCTTCCGCAAGACACCCTACATCGCCGACCTGAAGCCCGGCGGGCGGTATGTGGCCAAGGACATGTTCGAGGTCGGCGGCATCCCGCTGCTGATGAAGACCCTGCTCGACCACGGTTTTCTGCACGGCGATTGCCTGACGGTGACCGGCCGCACGATCGCGGAAAACCTCGCCAAGGTCGCCTGGAACCCGGATCAGGACGTGGTGCGCCCGGCCGATCAGCCCATCACCGTCACCGGCGGCGTGGTCGGCCTCAAGGGCAACCTCGCACCCGAGGGGGCGATCGTGAAGGTCGCCGGAATGCCGGCGGAAAGCCAGGTCTTCACCGGCCCGGCCCGCGTGTTCGACGGCGAGGAGGCCTGTTTCGAGGCGGTGCAGAACCGCACCTACAAGCCCGGTGAAGTTCTGGTCATCCGCTACGAGGGCCCGAAGGGAGGCCCCGGCATGCGCGAGATGCTCTCGACCACCGCCGCCCTCTACGGCCAGGGCATGGGCGACAAGGTGGCGCTCATCACCGACGGGCGCTTCTCCGGCGCGACCCGCGGCTTCTGCGTCGGACATGTCGGCCCCGAGGCCGCCATCGGCGGACCGATCGGTCTGCTGCGCGACGGCGACATTATCACGCTCGACGCGATCAAGGGCACGCTCGACGTGGCGCTCTCCGACGAGGAGCTCGCCCAGCGCCGGGCCGCGTGGACGCCGCGGGGCAATTCCGCGACCTCCGGTTACCTCTGGAAATATGCGCAGACCGTCGGGCCTGCGGTGAACGGCGCCGTGACCCATCCGGGCGGCGCCAGGGAGACGCAGAGCTATGCCGATATCTAGGACCGTCCCTTTCCGGCCCGAGCGGCCGGCCGGGGTCGATCTAGGTCGGCTCCGCGCGGGTCTGCTCGCTGGATTTCTGGGGTTTTCGCTCGCGATCGCCGCCGTCGATCCCGGCACGGCGCTCGACGCGACCGCGCGCACGCCGGTCCCCGAGAAGGGCTACCGATCGGGCCGCGACGCCCTGCGCTCGGGCGTGCGCGACTACAACGCGGGCGACAAGCAGGGCGCCGTCCGCGCACTCGAATACGCCGCCGACCAGGGCCAGACCCTGGCGCTGTGGAAGCTCGGCCGCATGTACGCGGACGGCGACGGCGTGCCCCACGACGACCTCAAGGCGTTCGAGTACTTCTCGCGCATCGCCGACGACAACACCGACGACTCGCCCGACACCCCGAATTCCGGCGTGGTGGCGAGCGCCTTCAACGCGCTCGGCACCTACTTCCTCGAGGGGATCAAGGGCACTTACGTGCGCCCGAACGCCGAGCGCGCCTACGACATGTTCAACTACGCGGCGTCGTATTTCGGCGACCCCAACGCGCAGTACAACCTCGCCCGGCTCTACCTCGACGGCACCGGCGTCGAGCAGGATCCGCGCAAGGCCGCGCGCTGGTTCAACCTCGCCGCCGAGAAGGGACATCGCCCGGCCCAGGCGCTACTCGGCGACATGCTCGTCAACGGCACCGGCGTGCAGCGCCAGACCGTCAAGGGTCTGACATGGCTCGCCATCGCCCGCACCGGCGCTCAGGGCGCGGCGGACAGCTGGATCGTCAATCTCTACGACAAGGCCTGGGCCTCGGCGAGCGAGGCCGACCGGGCGGACGCGATGGCGCAGGCCCAGTCGTTGCCCACGGGCTCGACCCGGCGGCGGCGCTGAGGCAACCGCCCCGACGCGGGAAATTCCCGGCACGTCTATGGTCGGCGGGCGCGCGCGGGTGTAGATTTACGCCCGTGAATCCGATGAAGAAGCGTGCTCGCACAACAGGCCGTATCCGTGCCCGCCGCCTTGCCTTAGGCGGCGGATCGCGAGAGCGTGTCCGTCGGCGTCCCGAGTATCAGGCGATCGAACAGTCCGTGCAGGACACCGGTATCGTGACGCTTGTCTCGGAACAGACTTTCGACTCCCTGCTCACACTCCTCGACAAACCGCCCGAGGTCTCGGACGAACTCCGGCGCGAGGTGGCGCAGCGGCGCTGGAAATAACTGCCGGACGGTGGATCGTCACGGCGTGCGCAGCAAGGCCGCGATCGTCGCCATCGGCACCGCCATCCGAACGGTGTCCTCACCGGCATCGCTGATCGGGACGAACCCGTAATGAGCGTAGAGCCGTCGCGCCTTCTCGCCGACGGCATCGACGCTGACGAGGGCTCCACCGCGATGCTCGTGCGCAACGACTATGCGACTGAGCGCTGCCAGCATCAAATCGCGTCCAAAGCCGCGTCCTTGAACGCGGCGATCGACGGCGAGGCGCGCGATGAGCCAAGCGGGGATGGCCAGCGGTGTTCCGTGGGGGCGGAGCCTTCGGGGCAGTTCGGCCCGGACAACGACGCTCGGAGCCAAGCCGAAGAACGCCCCCACTTGCAACGTCCCTGTCAGAGTAGCGACGAAAACCCGTGTGAGACCCTGCCGATCGTTGGCGAGCCCTCGCTCCCGCAACCATAAAGCCTGTCCGCGTTGATCGGCCGGCCCCGCATCGAAGCCGGACACCAGATGGTGTCCGCTCAGGCGTTCAAGCTCGCCGAGTTCCATCAATCATCTCCGAGAGCAAGCGCGCCGCTACCTCTGATGGGAGCTCAATCACCCGTCGCTCAGCTCAACCGTCACCGGCACGTGGTCCGACGGCTTTTCCAGCCCGCGCAGATGCCGCTGCACCGAGGCCGAGACGAGGCGGTCGGCAGCCTGGGGTGAGAGCAGCAGGTGGTCGATGCGGATGCCCTGATTCCGGGGCCAGCAGCCGGCCTGATAGTCCCAGAAGGTGTAGAGGCCGGCGCTCGGTTCACAGGCGCGTAAGCCATCGGTGAAACCTTCGGCGAGCAGCGCGCGGAAGGCCCGGCGGGTCTCGGGCAGGAACAGCGCGTCCTGCGTCCAAGCGGTCGGGTCGGCGGCGTCCTCGGGCTCGGGGATGACGTTGAAGTCGCCCGCCAGCACCAGCGCCTCCTCGGTCGCCATCAGGGCGCGAGCATGCGCCCGCAGACGGGCCATGAAGGCGAGCTTGTAGCTGTATTTCGGCCCCGGGGCCGGGTTGCCGTTGGGCAGGTAGATCGAGGCGATCCGCACCGGTGCCGTGCCCTCGCCATGCACCAGCGCCTCGATGTAGCGGGCCTGCTCGTCCTCGGCGTCGCCGGGCAGGCCGCGCAGGAGTTGCGTGTACTGAAGCGGCGCGCGCACCAGCAGGGCGACGCCGTTATAGGCCTTCTGCCCCAGCGTCTCGACCGCGTAGCCCGCCGCCTCGATCTCCGCGCGGGGAAAGGACGCGTCCTGGCATTTCAACTCCTGCAGGCAGACCACGTCGGGCTTGGCCTCGTCGAGGAAGCCCAGCAGGTGACCGACCCGCTGCTTGATCGAATTGACGTTCCAGGTGGTGATCCGCATGGGGCGCTGGGCTCGGCCGGAAGAAGGCTTCGTCATCGGGCCTTCGCGCGGCCCTGGCAAGGCGGCGGCGAGGGGAGATCACCAATGGACGCGTCGTGGTTCGAGCCGGTGCGGGCCTATTGCGAGCGCGGTGACCCTGGCTTCTGGGCCGAACCGGTCAATGCGCTGACCAACGCCGCCTTCCCCATCGCGGCCGGGCTCGCGGCACGGCGCGCCCGTGGCGACGGCGCGGTCCTGGCGCTCGCCGCCGTGACCGTCGTGGTGGGGATCGGCTCGTTCCTGTTCCACACCCTGGCCAACCGCTGGTCGATGCTGGCGGACGTGATCCCGATCGCCGTCTTCATCTATGGCTATTTTGCCCTCGCCATGGCCCGCTTCTTCGGCTTCCGGCCGGCGGCGGCGACCGCGCTCACGCTGGCTTTCGCCGCCCTCAGCTTCGGCCTGACGCCGGCCCTCGACGCCCTGACCGGGCGCTCCGTCTCGGCCCTCACCAACGGCTCGATCGATTACGCCCCGGCGATCCTGGCGCTCCTCGGCGTCGGCCTCGCGCTCCTGAGGCGGGCACCCGGCACCGCCCGTTCCGTGCTCGCCACCGCCGGGATCTTTCTCGTCTCGCTGACCTTCCGCACGGTCGATGCCGGCATCTGCGCCCGCCTGCCGCTCGGCACGCATTTCCTCTGGCACGTTCTCAACGCGTTGGTGCTCTACCGCTTGTTGCTCGCAGCGACCCGGTTCCGAGCCTGAGACGAGATCCGGGATCGCAAAGGGATCATCCCTCTGCCGGGGTGCCGGGGCGGAGCCCCGGCCTCCTTCCAGGGCTCCGCCCTGGACCCGCGAAAGGGCAAGCCCTTTCGAAACCACGATGTCAGCCGCCGATTCCGCGCGCCTTCAGGCTGTCGCCGATCTCCTCCAGGGCGGTCGGATCCTCGATGGTCGGGGGCATGGAGAAATCCTCGCCGTCGGCGATGCGCTTCATCGTGCCGCGCAGGATCTTCCCCGAGCGCGTCTTCGGCAGGCGCCCCACGGTCACCGCGAGCTTGAACGCGGCCACGGGGCCGATCTCGTCGCGCACCCGGGCGATCAGCTCGCGCTCGATCGTCTCCGCATCCCGGGCGACGCCTGCCTTCAGCACCACGAAGCCGCAGGGCGCCTCGCCCTTCAGCGAATCGCGGATGCCGATCACCGCGCATTCGGCGACGTCCGGGTGGGACGCGAGCACCGCCTCCATGCCGCCGGTGGAGAGGCGGTGGCCGGCGACGTTGATGATGTCGTCGGTGCGGCCCAGCACCGTGACGTAACCGTCCGCGTCCACCACGCCCGCATCGGAGGTGTCGTAGTAGCCGGGGAAAGTGGAGAGGTAGCTCTGGCGAAAGCGCTCATCCGAGCCCCACAGGGTCGGCAGGCAGCCCGGCGGCAGCGGCAGCTTGAGGGCGATGGTGCCCATCGTGCCGGGAGGGACCGGCTTGCCGGATTCGTCGAGCACGTGGAGGTCGTAGCCCGGCATCGGCTTGGCGGTGGAGCCGTACTTCACCGGCAACCGCTCGATACCGAGAGGATTGCCGGCGATCGCCCAGCCGGTCTCGGTCTGCCACCAATGGTCGATCACCGGCCGGTCCAGCGCCCGCTCGGCCCAGGCGACCGAATCCGGGTCGGCCCGCTCGCCGGCCAGGAACAGGGCGCGCAGCCGGGACAGATCGTAGCCGCCGATCCGCTCGGCCCGCGGGTCCTCTTTCTTGATCGCGCGCAGAGCCGTGGGCGCGGTGAACAGGGTGCTGACGCCGTGTTCACCGGCGACCCGCCAGAAGGCGCCGGCATCGGGCGTGCCGACCGGCTTGCCCTCGTAGAGCACCGTGGTGCAGCCGTGCAGGAGCGGTGCGTAGACGATGTAGGAGTGGCCCACCACCCAACCGATATCGGAGGCGCAGAAATACACCTCGCCGGGGCGTACGCCGTAGAGATTGGCCATCGACCACGCGAGCGCGACGCAGTAGCCGCCGCTGTCGCGCACCACGCCCTTGGGCCGCCCGGTCGTGCCCGAGGTATAGAGAATGTAGAGCGGGTCGGTCGCCGCCACCGGCACCGGCTCGGCCCGGTGCCCCGCCCGCCGCGCCCGCGCCACGCTCTCCGCCCAGTCCCGGTCGCGGCCCTCGACCAAGCCGGCCTCCTCTTGCGGCCGCTGCAGGATCAGGCAGGCGTCCGGCTTGTGGCTGGAGCGGGCGATGGCGGCATCGAGCAGCGGCTTGTAGGCGACGATGCGGCTCGGCTCGATGCCGCAGGAGGCGGCCAGGATCACCTTCGGTGCCGCGTCCTCGATGCGCGCGGCGAGTTCGTTGGCGGCGAAGCCTCCGAACACCACCGAGTGGATCGCCCCGATCCGGGCACAGGCCAGCATGCCGAACAGGGCTTCGGGCACCATCGGCATGTAGATCACGACGCGGTCGCCCTTGCCCACGCCGAGATCGGCGAGGATGCCGGCGAGCACGGCCACCTCGTCGTGCAGATCCCGATAGGTGATCGTGCGCTTCGTGCCGGTGACGGGCGAATCGTGAATGATCGCGGCCTGGTCGGCCCGGCCTCCCTCGGCGTGCCGGTCGACGGCATTGCGGCAGACATTGAGCCGGGCATCCGGGAACCAGCGGCCGTAGACGCCCTGCTCGGCATCGAAGGCGCGGCTCGGCGCGGCGTCCCAGTCGATGGCCGCTGCGGCCTTCAGCCAGAATCCTTCCCGGTCCGCGAGGGAGGCGGCGTGGATGGCGGCGTAGACACCGTCAGGGGGCGGGGTGACGGACATCGGCGTTTCCTCGTGCGACCGGTTGGTCCGGCCCGTTCGAGGGCGATGATAGCGCGGAATTCCTCGCCGCGCGCCGCTCCGACAGCAGAACCGCCGCGCTGGTGTCCCAGGCGGCGGTGACGTCATCGTCCGAGTCGGGAGAGGAAGTGGAGCCGGCGGCGTCTCCCGGGGCGAGGCCGGCCGGGGCGCCGCTAGTGGAGGGTGTCTCCGCGCAGGCGCTCGATTTCGTCCTTGAGGTGCAGTTTCTTACGCTTGAGTTCGGCGATGCGGAGGTCGTCGCTGGCGAGGGACTGCATCGCGTCGTGAAGCTCGCGTTCCAGGGCTTCGTGCTTGGCGGCGAGCTGGCTCAAATGCGTCTGCAAGGACATGAGGTGTCGCTCCTGTCACTGTTTCGGACGCGGGGTAGACTGGCACAGGATGGCGGGCGTGTCGAAGCCATTCGGCGGCAAAATGGATCTGTGCGTAACAAGGTGATTTCAAATCTTCAGGAGGGCGGGCGAAGTGACGGCCGGAGCTAACCTTGGCCGTCGTCAGCTCCGACAGGGCGGGAGAACCGGCCCGCGCGCCTTGCCCCGGGGTCGGGCTTGACGCATGGTCGCCCCGGTCAAGACCGGTGATGTGTTTCGAGCAATGATGGCGGACGAGGTTGCCAACGATGCGGTCGCGGATCCGGCCGGGGAACTCAGTCGGTTGCGGGAAGAGCACCGGGATCTCGACGAGGCCATCGAGGCGCTGAAGCTCAGCGTCGCCGTCGATCAGCTCCAGTTGCAGCGGCTCAAGAAGCGCAAGTTGGTTCTGCGCGACCGGATCACCCATCTCGAAGACCAGATCACGCCGGACATCATCGCATAGAAAGAGGCCGGGAAGGGTTCTCCCGCCCGACCTCGGGCCCGCGATGCTCGCCGGCGTTTATGATGTGCGACAAACTATTTGGCGAGATAGGCCGAGACGCTCGACACACGGGTTCCGACCATCCGGACCGCCTTGCGCAGGCGTTCGTCGGAGACCTGGAGCAGGTCGGCCCAGTGTTTGCGGGTGGTGCTGTCGTGAATATCGATATGGGTGGAGTTGCGGGCGCGCGTGGTCTGGTCCGCGGAGGACATTTGAGGGCTCGCTGAGGTAAGGGGTCCGGCCGTCGATGGCCGTTTCCTGCACAACGTGGTCGGTCGATTTTGGCTCCGGCCGATGAGGCGAGAATCCGAAGGATTTTTGCCCGCCGGGAGCGGCCCTCTGGACCCGTCTCAACACCTCGCGTGACGGGCTGCCTTGCCGGGGTGCTGCGGCCCCTGTTATTCGGCCCTCTCGCGGGCTGACAGGCCCGCTCCCTCGTAATGGGCCAGACGACGATGACGGGATCGCCCCCGGTCGCGATCATCATGGGAAGCCAGTCGGACTGGGGGACCATGCGCAATGCCGCCGAGACGCTCGACGCGCTCGGCATCGCCTATGACGCCCGCATCGTGTCGGCCCACCGCACCCCGGACCGGCTCGTCGCCTTCGCCAAGGGCGCCCGCGAGGCCGGCTTCAAGGTGGTGATCGCGGGCGCGGGCGGGGCGGCGCACCTGCCCGGGATGACGGCGGCGATGACGCCGCTGCCGGTCTTCGGCGTGCCGGTCGAGTCGAAGGCCCTCTCGGGGCACGACAGCCTGCTCTCCATCGTGCAGATGCCCGCCGGCATTCCCGTCGGCACGCTGGCGATCGGCCGGGCCGGTGCCGTCAACGCCGCCCTGCTCGCCGCCGCCGTCCTGGCCCTCACCGATGCGGACCTCGCCGGGCGGCTCGATGCCTGGCGCGCCCGCCAGACCGAATCCGTCGCCGAGCGTCCGGACCCCTCCCAAGCCTGACAACGACACGAATCGCCATGGCCTCTTCCCCCTCCACGCCGAACGTCCGGCCCGGCGGCACCCTCGGCATCGTCGGCGGCGGCCAGCTCGGCCGCATGATCGCGCTGGCGGCCGCCAATTACGGCCTCAAGGTCCACATCTACGCTCCCGACGCCGACAGCCCGGCCTTCGACGTGGCCCACGCCCACACGCTCGCGCCCTACGACGACGCGGCGGCGCTCGCCGCCTTCGCCGATGCCTGCGACGTGGTCACCTACGAGTTCGAGAACATCCCCCACGCCACCGCCGCTGTGCTGGCCGAGCACGCGACCCTGCATCCGAGCGCGACGGCGCTGCTCACCACGCAGGACCGTCTCTCGGAAAAGGATTTCGTCAGTTCGCTCGGCATCCCGACGGCGCCCTACCGGGCGGTCGATTCGGCCGAGGACCTCGCGCGGGCGCTGGAGGCGCTCGGCCGTCCCGCCGTGCTGAAGACGCGGCGCTTCGGTTACGACGGCAAGGGCCAGCGCATGATCCGCGAGGGCGACGACGCGGCCGCCCTGCTGGCGGAGTTCAAGGGTGTGCCCTGCATCCTCGAAGGGTTCGTGCCGTTCGAGCGCGAGATTTCCGTGGTCGCCGCCCGCGGCCCCGACGGAGCGTTCGCGGCCTACGACCCCTGCGCCAACGAGCACCGCGACCACATCCTCGCCTTCACCCGCGTGCCCGCCCCGGGGCTGACGCGCGCGACCGGCGACGCGGCGGTGGCCATCGCCCGCGCCATCGCCGAGGCTCTGGACTATGTCGGCGTGCTGGCGGTCGAGATGTTCGAGATCGCCGGGCCGGAAGGCGCCGCCCGCCTCGTCGTCAACGAGATCGCGCCGCGGGTTCACAATTCCGGGCACTGGACGATCGAGGGCGCGCTGACCTCGCAATTCGCGCAGACCGTGCGCGCCGTCTGCGGCTGGCCGCTGGGCGACACCGCCCGCACCGGCGGCATGGCGGTGGAGATGGAAAATCTCATCGGCGCCCAAGCCGATGAATGGGCCGGCCTGCTCGCCGAGCCGGGCGCCCATCTCCACCTCTACGGCAAGGCCGAGGCCCGTCCCGGCCGCAAGATGGGCCACGTCACCCGGCTCATCTCGCCCGGCTCATCTCACCCGGCCTAAGCTTGAGCATTCGATCTGTCGCCTCGCCGCAACAGCAAACCACAGTCGAGCGCCGTTCGAAGCCCTCCGTGAAAGCGTGAGGACGGGGGCCACACCTTCGCCACATCCCGAGGTTTCAGCGGAGAGGACGGGGCGTCCGCGCAAGCACCGTGCGTGTTCTCCGGCTTCCCGCCGGACGAGCCCGCCCGCGCTTTCCGGATTCGTCTCGGAAAATCTCCGCCTCGAGGCACGGCCCGCGCCGGCGAGGCGGATGTTTTGCGAGAACGTTTAAGCGCCCATTCACCGTGTTGCGGCAGCGTGCGCGACGGGATGATCCGGGCCCTTCAGGGGCCGCCGCGGAGATCCGGACGAGCGGGCGCGGGGGAGAACGTGAAGATGATCGGGATGACGCTGGACGGACGCAAGGCGAGGCGGATCGGTGCCCTCGTGCTGACCGCCGCGGCGCTAGCCGGCTGCGAGACCTACGGCAGCGCGACGGCTCCGCGCCAGTTCGCGGTGCTGGAGACCGACACCACGGGCGCCACCAACGTCAACATCGCCTCGCTCAGCGACGTGATCTCGCGCAACCCGTCGGATGCGGGCGCCTACGTCACCCGCGGCGCAGCCTATGCCCGCTCGGGCCAGTTCGGCGAGGCGATCTCCGACTTCTCGAAGGCGATCCAGCTCGACCCGAACTCGGCCTCGGCCTACAACAACCGGGCGCTGGCCTACCGCCAGACCGGCCGCAACGATGCGGCGATGCAGGATTTCTCGAAGGCGATCGCCACCGATCCGAACTTCTCCGCCGCCTATATCGGCCGAGCGAACCTGGAGCGCGCGCAGGGCGACCTCAACGGGGCGCTCAACGACCTCAACGTCGCGATACGCCTCGCCCCCGAATCGGCCGAGGCCTACCATGCCCGCGGCCTCGTGCGGCAGAAGCAGGGGCAGAACCCGGAGGCCATCGGCGACTTCGCGGCGGCCATCGACCGAAACCCCTTCGTCGCCGCGCCCTACGCCGCCCGCGGCCAGAGCCTGATCTCGCTCGGCCAGTACGACAAGGCGATCGAGGATTTCAACGCGGCGCTGAACGTCAACTCCAAGGATGCCGCGTCCTGGGCCAATCGCGGCCTCGCCTACGAGAAGACCAACCGCCGCAAGGAGGCGAGCGAGAGCTACCAGCAGGCCGCCCGCCTCGATCCCAACAACGCCGTGGCCAAGCAGGGCGTCGGCCGCATGCAGGGCGGCCTTTTCTAGGGCATCGCTTCCTCGGACATCGTCTCCAGGGCTTCTTGGGGCCGCCATCCGGCCCGCTGCGCGGGGCGGGCTGCCGGAGGGCTGGGCGCCGGGTTCCGGCGCAGGCGCAACCGCGCTCCGGTTGCGGGCAACTTGAAATCTGTGAAGAGGCTTATCCGGACGGCCTTTCCCGCACTATACTCCCAGTTCCGACGCGATCACGAACGGGTCGGGGGAGGGTAGGCCCATGCCGGATGGATCCGAACTGCTCAACGGAAGACGCGTCCTCGTCGTCGAGGACGAGTACTTCATCGCCGACGACATGCGGCGCGTGTTCGAGGAAAACGGGGCTCAGGTGATCGGCCCCGTGGGCAGCATCGACGATGCCCTGGCGATCATCGACGAGACCCCGCGCATCGACGGCGCCGTGCTCGACATCAACCTGCGCGAGGTCATGGTCTTTCCCGTCGCCGATGCGCTCAGAGCACGCGGCGTGCCGTTCGTCTTCGCCACCGGCTATGAGGAGAACGCCGTTCCCAAGCGTCTGCGGGACGCGATCCACTGCGAGAAGCCGATCGAGCCGGTTCGCCTCGCCAAGGCGCTGTTCGGCCGGCCGGTCGCCTGCTGAGGCGGACGGCGGGCCGGGGCGATCAGCCCGAGCCCGGCGCGCTCTCTAGCCGGCGGTGTTCGCAGGCGATGCGGCGGACCGTGCCGGTGTTCGAGCGGTAGACCACGGTTTCCGTCTCGATCAGGCCGGGGCGGAATCGCACGCCCGAGAGCAGCGCCCCCGTGGTCACGCCGGTGGCCGCGACGATGACGTCGCCGCGGGCCATGTCGTGCATGTCGTATTTCCGGTTCGGGTCGGTGATGCCCATCTTGGCCGCCCGCGCCCGCTTGTCGGCGGAATCGAGGATCAGCCGGCCCTGCATCTGGCCGCCGATGCAGCGTAGCGCGCTCGCCGCGATGACGCCCTCGGGGGCGGCGCCCGTGCCCATGTAGATGTCGACGCCGGTCTCGTCGGGCTTGGTGCAGTGGATGATCGCGGCGATGTCGCCGTCCGAGATCAGGCGGATGCCGGCGCCGGTATCGCGCACGGCGGCGATCAGGTCCATGTGGCGGGGCCGGTCGAGGATGATCGCGGTGATGCCCGAGGGCTCGACGCCCTTGGCGCGGGCGAGCGAGGCGATGTTCTTGGCCGGACTCCAGTCGAGATCGACCGTGCCGGGCGGGTAGCCGGGGCCGATGGCGATCTTCTGCATGTACACGTCGGGCGCCGCGAGCAGCGAGCCGCGCTCGGCCAGCGCCATCACGGCGATGGCGCCCGGCATATCCTTGGCACAGAGCGTGGTGCCCTCCAGAGGATCGACCGCGATGTCCACGGAGGGGCCGCGACCGGTGCCGACGCGCTCGCCGATGAACAGCATCGGCGCCTCGTCGCGCTCGCCCTCGCCGATCACCACGCTGCCCTCGATCGGCAGCGCCATCAGCTCCGTGCGCATGGCGTCGACGGCGGCCTGATCGGCCTCCTTCTCGCGGCCGTGCCCCCGCAGGCGGGCCGCGGCGATGGCGGCCGCCTCGGTCACCCGCACGAGTTCGAGCGTCAGGCCCCGCGCCGTGGGATCGCTGAAGATCCCGGTATTGACCGCCGACATCGCGCTCCGTTCCTTATCCCCGGGGCCCGGCCTGTTCTCGGCCGGTGCCGATTGCCGTCCATCGCCCCGGCCGCGCTCGGGAGCATGCGGGACGAGACGCGGGGTCATGACATTTCGTTCCTGCCGGAACGGTATTTCCGGCAGAATCCTGCAGGAAAAAGAGGTCGGCGCCCCGATTATTCGCGTTCGATCCGGATCAGCTGCGGCGCCTCGGCGAGCAAACCGTCGCGGTCGATGGCGGCCAGCGCCTTCCGCACGTTGCCCTCGGTGGCGGCGTAGGTGATCAGTACCAGCGGCACCGGCTGGCCGGACAGGCCCTGCGGGTCGCTGGAGGCGGCCTTGGCGGAGCGGCGCTGGACGATGCTCTCGATCGAGATGTTGGCCTCCGCCATCCGGGTGGCGACGCCGGCCGCGACGCCGGTACGGTCGTGCACGGTGAGCCGGATGTAGTAGCCGCCCTCGTGGCGCTGCATCTCGACCCGTCGGGGCGGCGCGAGGCGGGCCACCGGCTGGCCGAAGGTCGGGCGAACAAGGCCGAACGCGACATCGGTGATGTCGGCGACGACGGCCGAGGCCGTGGCCGCCCCGCCGGCGCCGGGGCCGATCAGGGTCAGTTCGCCGACGGCGTCGGCATCGACGGTGACGGCGTTGGTCACGCCCATCACCTGGGCGATCGCGGACGCCTTCGGCACCATGGTCGGGTGCACGCGCTGCTCGATACCCTCGTCGGTCGCCTGGGCGACGCCGAGGAGCTTGATGCGGTAGCCGAGTTCGTCGGCCATGGTGAGGTCGAGGGGCTGGATCGCCGAGATGCCCTCGACGGACACGCCCTCGGCGTCGATCTCCACGCCGAAGGCGAGGCTCGTGAGGATGGCGAGCTTGTGGGCTGTGTCGAATCCCTCGACGTCGAAGGTCGGGTCGGCCTCGGCATAGCCCAGCGCCTGCGCGTCCTTGAGGCAGGCCTCGAAGGTCAGCCCTTCCGCCTCCATGCGGCTGAGGATGTAGTTGCAGGTGCCGTTGAGGATTCCGTAGACGCGGCTGATCGCGTTACCGGACAGCCCCTCGCGGATCGCCTTGATCACCGGGATGCCGCCCGCCACCGACGCCTCGTAGGCGAGCGCCACGCCGCGCTCCTCGGCCATGCGGGCGAGCGCCGCGCCGTGGTGGGCGAGCAGCGCCTTGTTGGCGGTCACGACATGCTTGCCGGCGCCGAGCGCCGCCTCGACCGCCGCCTTGGCCGCGCCCTCCGAGCCGCCGACGAGTTCGACGAAGACGTCGATCTCGCCCGAGCGCGCCAACTCGACCGGGTCGTCGAACCAGTGCAGGCCGGAGAGGTCCACGCCGCGGTCGCGGCTCCGGTCGCGGGCGGAGACGGCGGTGACGGCGATCGTGCGCCCGGTCGCGGCGGTGAGCGCCTCGGCGCGGCGGGCGACCATGCGCAGGACGGAGGCACCGACCGTGCCGAGCCCCGCAATGCCGAGGCGAAGGGTCTGCGTCATGGAAGTTCGCACCGTAATGGACGTTGGCACCGGACCTGTTCCGGAACGCCGCCCGACGATCGACGCGGACCGAAGACCGCCTGGGCGGCGGTTTTGCGAGGGGCGCGGGGACACGTCCGGAACGGCGCGCACTTCTGCAACGATTTGGGGCCGGTGCGCAAGGAAACGGGGCGGAAGGACCCCTCGGCAGCCGTGGCCCGACGCCCGCCGAGGACGGTCGGCGGGATCGGTCCTGCCGAAGATCGGCCTCAAATCGCGCGCTCTTCTCTGTCGCTTGGCACCGCCACGCTCGAGCGCCGGGCTCGGCGGCGATGCCGGCAGCGATGCGATGGCGCCGTAAGGCGCGATTTTCGAGGAGATTCGACGATGAGGGGCATCCTTCTCGGCGGCGTGGTCGCGGGCGCGATGGCGCTCGGCGCGGCGCCCGCCGCCCAGGCAAGGGATGGTATCGGTCCGGGCGGCGCGGCCGCCCTCGGCGTGCTCGGCGGCCTCGCGGTCGGCGGAGCGATCGCGGCCGCCAACGATCCGTATTACCCGGGCAAGCCGGTCTACCGGGCGCCGCCGCCGCCGGTCTATGTCGAGGGCCCGATCTGCCATTTCGAGCGCCGTGAAACCATCGATCCCTACGGCGACATCTACGTCCGGCGCGTCCGCGTCTGCGAGTAACGTCGACCTCCCTCTCCGCTCCGCGGGGAGGGAGCACGAACCGCGATCTCAGCGCGGCTGCAGGCTGTCGACCACCTGGCGGAACAGCGGCAGCATCTGCTCCCGCTGGTCGGCGCGGGTGACGCCGACGGCGCGGATGTAGCCGTCCGGGTTGAAGCGGATCGTCTGCGAGACCACCACCGGCTGGCTCGACGGGATGTCGATGGCGCGGGCCACGATCTCGTGCCAGTCGACGCCGTTCTGGCGGTAGTTCTGCGAGCGCTCGATGACGAACTCCTTCATCGTCTGGTTCGCGTAGAGGGAGGCGCGGGCGAAGCCGTCGCGCTGCTCCTGAGGGGTCGCCTGCTGTACCGCCTGGGCGACGACGAGGATCGGCTGTTCCAAGTTGGAGACCTGATCGCGCGGGCCGAGCGTCAGCAGAACGGAATTGCCCGCCAGCGCCCGCACCGGGCGGAAGCCCGCGAGATCGCCGATGCGGAAGGGCAGAGCGGCGACCTGATCGTCGAGGCTCAGCGCCCCGCGGATGCGCACGCCCGTGAGCATGCCGCGCATGGTCTCGTCGGTCTCGGCGCCGACGGCGGCCTGGGCGATGATGATGCCGGTCACTTCCGTCGCGCCGACGATCAGGAGCCACTTGCGCGCGGCGGGCATGCCCTGGCCGTCGGCAGGCGTCGGCTCGCCGGTGAACAGCACGCCCTCGGCGCCGCCATCGAGCGTGACCGGTTCACGGCTCTGGACGACGAGGCCCTGCGTCTTGAGATTTTCGTCGGTGAAGCTCTGCTTGAGTTCCGGATAGGCGCCGGCCGGCAGTTCGACCACGGAGAGCATCGCGCCGCCGCCGATCCGCTCGAAGCCGGTGAAGCGCTTCGAGGGCACCATGTCCGAGGGGGGCTTGAAGCCGAAGCGGGAGCTCGGAGGAAAGACAGCCTCCTCGGCGCGCGCCGGCGATGGGGGAAGGAACACGGCCCCCGCCAGCACCGCCGCCGCGAGGAAGGCGGCACGCCCGCGGGAGAACAGACGCAACGGCATCACAGGTTGTCTCCGAAGAGCCTTTCTCGGCTGGGGCTCATTCGCGATGGGTCGTCCGCCGCGGATATCCTGTCAAGCGCGGCCGAGTGCCGAACGCCGCGCCGGGATCACCGCCCGCGCCAGCGCCGCCATTGCCGCTCGATCCAGCGGGCGGACTTCTCCATCGGCACCTTGAGGCCGGGCACGTCCTGGGCCAGCAGCGCGAGGCCGAGCGGCAGCATCCACAGGCCCAGCACCGGTAGGATCGAGAAGATGCCGCCGAGGATCAGCAGGATCGCGGCCAGCAGCCGTACGGGAAAGCGCGCCGGCTCGCGCAGCCACCGGACCGCGCGCTGCGCCCAGTCGGGCAGTTTTTCGCTGGCGCGGTCGACCCGCTCGTCCCAGTCGCGCGCCGTGACCGGCGCCGGGCCCTGGGTTTCGGCGCGCTTGCCGGTCTGTGTGACTGGCGTCTGTGTGGCTCGGACTTGTTCCATGGCGTGCGGGTTCTCCATCCTCTCAGAATGAGGATGGGGACCGAAAGGTTCGCCGGCAGTCGCTCGTCCGGTCGCTCGCCCTGCCGGTCACCCGGCGATGAACAATCCGGCGATGGCCGCGCTGGTGAGGTTCGACAGGGTGCCCGCCAGGATCGCCCGCAGGCCGAACCGGGCGATCTCGGGCCGGCGCTCGGGGGCGAGGCTGGTGAAGCTCGCCAGCTGGATCGCCACCGAGGTGAGGTTGGCGAAGCCGCACAGCGCGAAGCACAGGATCGCGCCCGTGCGCGGGTCGAGGGTGCCGGCCTTCAGGGTCGGCGAGAGGCTGGCATAGGCCAGGAACTCGTTGAAGGCGATCTTCTGGCCGATGGCCCCGCCCACGAGGGTCGCCTGCTCCCACGGCACGCCGAGGAGCCAGGCCAGCGGCGCCAGCACGATGCCGAGGATGCCCTCGATCGAGAGGCCGGTGAAGCCGAACACGCCGCCGGCCCAGCCGATCGCCGCGTTCACGAGGGCGATCAGTCCGACGAAGGCGATCAGCATCGCCCCGACGGCGACCGCGACGCCGAGGCCCTTCTGCGTGCCGTCGGCGGCGGCCTCGATCAGGTTGGCCGCGCGCGCCTCGCCGAACTCGACCTGCGTGGTGACGATCCGTGTCGGCTCGGTCGAGGGGACGAGGATCTTGGCGTAGAGCAGGCCGCCGGGGATCGCCATGAACGAGGCGGCGAGGAGATAGGGCATCGGCACGCCGAGCGCGGCGTAGCCGGCGAGGATGGAGCCGGCGGTCGAAGCCGCTCCGCTCGTCATCACGGCGAACAGTTCGGCTCCGGTGAGCGTCGCAAGGAAGGGGCGGAGCGCCACGGCGATCTCGCTCTGCCCGATGAAGATGGTGATGACCGCCGAGAACGATTCGATGGCCGAGGTGCCGAGCACCTTTCGCAGGCCGGCGCCGAGGAAGCGTGCCAGCGCCTGCATCACCCCGAGATGGTAGAGCACGCCGATCAGCGCGGAGACGTAGAGGATCTGCGGCAGGACCCTCAAGGCGAGGATGAAGCCCGAGCCGCCGAACAGCTCGAACATCCGCGGCTCGACGAGGCCGCCGAACAGGAAGGCGGTGCCCCGGTCCCCGAAGGAGAGCACGGTGGTGACGCCATCCGCCACCGCGCCGAGGGCCGCCTGCCCGGCGGGCACGAACAGCATCAGCGCGCCGATCCCGACTTGAAGCGCCAGGGCGGCGAGCACCATTCGCGGACGGATCGCCCGCCGGTTCACCGAGAACAGCCACGCCACGGCGAGCAGCAGGGCCAGGCTGGCGCCGGCATGGAACAACCTGTCGAGCATGCTTTTCGCACCGGCCGAGGAGAGAACGTGGCGCCCGGCCGGATGCGTGATCCGGGCCAGGGCGGCAAGGGAGGCCGGCCGCGGCGCCGGTTCAGGCGAAACGCCAGACCGAGGAGCGCTTGATCTCGGCATCTTCCAGCGCCCGCGTGACGGGCACTTCGTAGGTCGCGACCGCGACGAGCCGCTCGCGGGGCAGGTAGGAGCGGCCGGGATCGCCGATCAGGACGGTGCGCCCGCGTCCGTGCAGGTCGCCGAGCCAGCCGCCGACCGCGGCGGCGAGGTCGCGCTCGTAGAAGATGTCGGCGGCGAGCACGCACTCGGCGTCGGAGCCGATCAGGTCGCTGCCGTCCGCGGTGATCCGCGCGGCCACGCCGTTGGCCGCGGCGTTGAGCGGGATCGCGTGCAGCGCGAACGGGTCGAGATCGCTGGCGGTGACATGGGCCGCGCCGGCCATCGCCGCGGCGATGGCGACGAGGCCCGAGCCGGAGGCGAAATCGACCACCCGCCGCCCCGCCACCGTCGCAGGGTTGTCGAGGATGTAGCGGGCGAGCGCCTGTCCGCCGGCCCAGGCGAAGGCCCAGAACGGCGGCGGCAGTCCGATCGCCTCCAGCTCCTCCTCGGTCTTCTGCCACAGCGCGGTGGCCTCGTCGGCGACGTGCAGCACGATCTCGGGGGCGTGCGGCACCGGCCGCAGCGCCGTTTGCTCGCGGATGAAGCGGGCGGGGTCGCGCGTCGGCGCGCCGGGATTTGCCAAGTCAGGCCTCATTTGGCATTGATACTTCGTCATTCGCCGAAGATGATTGACATGGACGAAAATAATCTGATCATATTTTCCGCCCGGCCATTAAACCTCGAGGAATATAAGATTTTCCAGGAATTGTCCTGGAAAAGATATCGGGATGCGGTGGGAGCTCGACGCATTTTGCATTCGAGAACCGGAGCAATCGGAACCGGTTTCGTCATCTTGATCTGCTTGACGGTGGGAATGAGCGAGTTCTTTCTCGTCAGACCTCTTGAGCTCATCGGTTTTGATGGGAGCGTGGCTGTCAGCGGGGCATGGGTAATCGCGACGACCTTGTTCCTGTTCGTGTCCGGGGCGTCGTCGCAATGGGAGAATCTGCGCATTTTGGCCTCCCAAGCCGCCGAGACCGAGTGGGCCGCTCAAATGAGGATGGCGTGGACGGGCGCACGAATCGATCACCGCGGCATTACCGTCGAGGGCTCCCATGCCACCGTCTTCCAGGCTTGGCCGGTTCTGACGGGTGTGCACTCCGAGGGCGGATTGCTCCTTTTCGAGAGCGATGGCGCGATCCTGATCGCTCTGCCCGAAGCCGCGATACCGGCCGGCGAGCGCGATCGGATCGTCGACTATTGCGCGGCCCGCATTGATCGGACGCGTCAGGCCAGTAGCTCCGCGTAGAGCCCCGCCACCGTCTCGGCGACGGCCGCTTCCGTGTAGCCCCCCTCGAGGATCCGCGCCCGCGCCGCCGCGCCCATCCGCGCGACGAGCGCCGGATCGGCGGCGAGCCGGGTCAGCGCGGCGGCGAGCGCGGCGGCGTCGCCCGGCGGCATGAGCAGCCCC
This sequence comes from Methylorubrum rhodesianum, assembly GCF_014199985.1. Classification (GTDB taxonomy): domain Bacteria; phylum Pseudomonadota; class Alphaproteobacteria; order Rhizobiales; family Beijerinckiaceae; genus Methylobacterium; species Methylobacterium rhodesianum. Next base: position 28,675 of record NZ_JACHOS010000021.1, read on the forward strand.
TCGATACCGTCGCGCACGAGGTCGCGGCAGCCCGGCACGTCGCTGGTGAGGATCGCCCGGCCGCAAGCCGCCGCCTCCAGCAGGGTGCGCGGCAACCCCTCGCCCCCGCGGGAGGGCAGGGCACCGACATGGTGGACGGCGAAGGCGCCGGCCACGTCCCCGGTCGGCCCGTGCCACGTCACGCCGTCGTGCGACCAATTCCGCAGGGTCGCCTCCGGGATCGCCCGGCGGTTCGAGGGGTCGGGCGCGCCGTAGAGCGAGAGTTCCACCGCCGCGCCTCCGGCGCGGGCCTGCCGCACCCCCTCGACGGCGACGTCGATGCCCTTCGACCACAGCATCCGCGCCACGATCGCGACCCTGAGCGGCGCCGGCGGCGGCAGGGGACGGGGGGCGAAGGCCTCGGGATCGACGCCCGCGCCGCCGACCAGGGTGACGGCGGTGTCGGACGGGTCGAGGCCGAGCGCGCGGGCATCGTCCGGGTTCTCGAACAGGAAGCGGGTCTGCCGGCTCGCCAGCGGGCCGCGGATCAGACCTTTCAGCGCCAGCCGCGAGAGCCGTCCGGTCGCGTCCTCGCGCGCGCCGAGCAGGCCGAGGCCGGTCAGCGCGAAGACGCGGCGGGGAATGCCGGCCATCGCCGCCGCCGTGCCGCCGACGAGGATGCCGCGCAGCGCGACGCAGTGGACGATATCGGCGCTCAGGGCCTTGAGGATGCCCGAGAGCTGGCCTGCCGCGTAGCCCGCGGCCATCGGGTTGAGGCTGGAGCGCTCCGCCTCCAGCGGCACGACGCGGATGCCGGCCGCCTCGATCACGGCGCGGTGCGCGCGCACCCGCGTCACCACCGCGACCGAGAGCCCCATCCGCAGGGCGGCGCGGGCCATCGGCAGGAAGTGCGAGGCGAAGAACCAGTCCTCGGTCACCACGAAGACGAGGCGCTTGCCGGCCAGGCTTTGGCCGGAACGGGATTGGGCTGAGGCGGTCATCCTGCGGGGCCATAGCACGGGGGGCGTTGCGGAACAGCGCCGGCTTCAATCCGGTTGTTGCCCCACGGATCAGGGAGGGCGTCATGCTGTCGGACGAGGTCGGAGCCGGCGTGGTCGATCCCCGCGAGGCCGCGCGGGAGGCCGGCCTGCGCTACGTGGACGATTCCAAGCCCGGCCTGCGGCGCAAGCGCAACGGCAAGGGCTTCCGCTACATCGATCCGAAGGGCGCCGCGGTCCGCGACCCGGACGAGATCGCGCGGCTCAAAAGCCTCGCCATCCCGCCGGCCTACACGGATGTGTGGATCTGCCCCCATCCGAACGGCCACATCCAGGCGACCGGGCGCGACGAGAAGGGGCGCAAGCAGTACCGCTACCATCCCCGCTTCCGTGAGGCGCGGGAGGCCTCGAAGTTCCATCGCATCATGGCCTTCGCCGAGGCGCTGCCCGGCATTCGTCAGCGCATCGACGCCGATATGGGCAAGCGCGGCCTGCCGCGCGAAAAGGTGCTCGCCACCGTGGTCCACCTGCTGGAGACCACGCTGATCCGCGTCGGCAACGACGATTACGCCCGCTCCAACAAGAGCTACGGCCTCACCACGCTACGCGACCCGCACGTGAAGATCGCCGGCTCCGAGATGCGCTTCCGCTTCAAGGGGAAGAGCGGCAAGGAATGGTCGGTCTCGATGCGCGACCGGCGCGTCGCCAAGATCGTCAAGGCCTGCCAGGACCTGCCGGGCCAGGAGCTGTTCCAGTATCTCGACGAGGATGGCGAGCGGCGCGACGTCACCTCCTCCGACGTCAACGCGTATCTTCGCGAGATCACGGGCGAGGATTTCACGGCGAAGGATTTCCGCACCTGGGCCGGCACGGTCCTCGCCGCCCTGGCGTTGCAGGAGTTCGAGGCGTTCGACAACGCGGCCAAGGCCAAGAAGAACCTTCGCGCGGCGATCGAGTCGGTATCGTCCCGGCTCGGCAACACGCCGACGATCTGCCGCAAGTGCTACATCCACCCGCAGATCCTCGACTGCTACCTTGAAGGCGGCATGCTCCTGCAGGTGAAGGAAGCGGTCGAGGGCGAACTCAAGAACGGCCTCGATGCGCTGCGCCCGGAGGAGGCGGCGGTGCTGAGCCTGCTGCGGGGTCGGCTGGAGCGGGCGGCGGAGGCGGCCGGGGCCGATTCCGACAGCCCGGGCGGCACGGCGCGAATCGAGCCGCCGCGTCAGACCGGAGGCCGCCGGGCGAAGGGTTCCGCCGCCAAGGCACCCGGCACGAAGCGCAGCGCCGGAGGCCGCCGGGCGGCGTGAACCGGTGTCGGGATCCGATCAGGCCCCGCTTTGGACGATGGCGCCGTACCAGCCCAGCCCGCGATAGGTCTCGTATCCCGGTGTCCGGTGGAAGGCCGTCACGGCGCCCGTCCGGGCATCGCGCACGAGACCGCTCTCCCGCCCGTGCAGGTCCGCGGTGAGCGTCTCGGTGAGGATGCCTCGACCATCGGAAGCGGCGAGGATGCGGTTCTGGGCATCCACCAGGACCACCCGGGTGCGCGCCCGGTCCTCCTGCGCGATCCGCACGCCCTCGACGATGGCCTTCGCCTGGGATTCCCAGTCGAAATGGATCGCCAGCACGCCGCAGGCCGGTCCGCCATCCGCCGCGTAGATCCCGGCGGCATAGGTCGCCACCTGGGCGCCGCCGAGCTGCCCCTCGCGGCGGACGTCGCCGGCAACGTAATCGTCGCCGCCGCGAAGACGGATCGCATCCCGGAACCACGTCTCGCCCGCGACGCTGCGCCCGCGCACGCCCGGGTAGCGGGCAGGCCGGCCATTGGCGAGGACGGTCCCGTCGCGGCCGCACAGCCAGAGATCGAGATAGACGGTGTAGGCCGACAGGATCACCCTGAGCCGCTGCGCCGCGTGGTCGGCGACGGCCGCGCCGTCCCCGTTCGGCCGGGCGGCGCAGGCCACCACGGCGGCATCGGTGGCCCACCAGCGCACGTCGCAGGTCCGCTCGTAGAGGTTGCGGTCGATCAGCTCGATGGCGTTGAGGGCGAGATCGACCAGGCGCTCCCCTTCCGCCTTCGCCGTCATCGCATCGACACCGTGCTGCAGTTCGGCGATCCGCGTCGTCAGCCCGACCTCCAGTTCCTGCGCCAGCGCCTCGATCTCGGCGCCGATGCCGCGCACCTCCTGCGCCACCACCGAGAAGCCGCGCCCGTGCTCCCCGGCGCGGGCCGCCTCGATCAGGGCGTTGAGGGCGAGCATCTTCGCCTGGGCGGTGATCTGCCGGATGCGTCCGACCCGGTCCTGGGCGATGCGCCCGACTTCCCGGGTCAGGTCCGCGATGGTCGTCGGCCCGCCATCCGGCTGTTGCGCGACCGCGCCGTGCAACGGGGAGGGAACTGGTGCTGGTGCCGTCATGGCGGTGACCCGGTCTGCGTGTGGGCCATTGTTCTGATTTCAAGATTAACATAGGTGTAATAAGGCGCTCTCCCATGTCGAAGGCACGCTCGCCGGAAAGCCGCGTCCGTCGACGAGCCACCCGCCAGGGTCCGGCGACGAACCCCGTCGCGGCGGCCGGCGCGGCCCCGTCGCGACGCGACGGCTCGCCGCGATTGCCCGGCGCCGCGAACCGCGGCCCGGAACTCCGGTTGAGGAAAGTGACCGCTGTAGCCTACGCTGCCGCGCGAGACCCGCTGCCGCGCTCGGATCGCGGCCCCTCTACGGTCAGGAAGGCGATGCGATGGAACTTGATGCCCTGATGCTCTCGCGCATCCAGTTCGGCTTCACGATGGCCTTCCACATCATCTTTCCGGCCTTCACCATCGGCCTCGCCGCCTTCCTCGTGCGGCTGGAGGCGCAGTGGCTGTGGACGCGGAACCCGATGTACCGGGTGCTCTACCGCTTCTGGGTGAAGGCCTTCGCCGTCTCCTTCGGCCTCGGCGTCGTCTCGGGGATCGTGATGAGCTACCAACTCGGCACGAACTGGTCGCGCTACTCCGACTTCACCGGCAACGTGCTCGGTCCGCTGATCCAGTACGAGGTCATCACCGCCTTCTTTCTCGAAGCAGGCTTCCTCGGAATCATGCTGTTCGGCTGGGACCGGGTCGGCGACCGGCTGCACTTCCTGGCGACCTGCATGGTGTCGCTCGGCACGCTGATCTCGGCCTTCTGGATCCTGTCCGCCAATTCCTGGATGCAGACGCCGGCGGGCTTCACGATCGAGAACGGCCGGGCGGTCGCCACCGATTGGTGGCAGGTCATCTTCAATCCGAGCTTCCCGATCCGCTACGCGCACATGGTGCTCGGCTGCTTCCTCACCACCGCCTTCGCGGTCGCCGGAATGGCCGCCTGGATGATCCTGCGCGCCCGCAAGGAGCCGCCGGCGAAGGTGCAGGGCGCGCGGGTCTCGCTCTCCATGGCCCTGTGGTTCGCGCTGATCTTCACGCCGATCCAGATCTTCGTCGGCGACACCCACGGCCTCGGGGTGCTCAAGCACCAGCCGACCAAGCTCGCGGCGATCGAGGCGAACTGGGACACCCAGGCCAACATGCCGCTGCTGCTGTTCGCGATCCCGAACATGGAGGCCGAGCGCAACGATTTCGAGATCGGCATCCCGAAGCTCGGCTCGTTCATCCTGACCCACGACTTCTCCGGCGTGGTCCCGGGCCTGAAGGACGTGACGCCGGACAAGCGCCCGCCGGTCTGGCCGGTCTTCTACTCGTTCCGCGCCATGGTCGCGATCGGCATGGCCATGCTGCTGCTGAGCCTGTGGAGCCTGTACCTGCGCTGGAAGGGAACGCTGTTCACGAATCGCGTCTTCCTCACCTGCGCCATGCTGATGACGCCGTCCGGCTTCGGCGCGGTGATCTTCGGCTGGTTCACCGCCGAGATCGGGCGCCAGCCCTACATCGTCTACGGTCAGCTCAAGACGGCGGACGCCCACTCCCCGCTCACCGCACAGGCGGTGACGACCTCGCTGATCGCCTTCATCGTCGCCTACGCGATCATCTTCGGCTTCGGCAGCTACTACCTGGCCAAGCTCCTGCGCAAAGGCCCCGAACCGTTCGAACCGTCGGTGCCGGGCGAGGATGTCGGCCGCAAGCCCAAGCGGCCACTCTCGGCGGTGGACGAGCGGCTGGAGGCGCGGACGGTCTGATCCCCGGCTCGTTCGACCCCGTCGCGATGGCGGGGGCGGGCTCGCTCAGCCGGAGATCCCGTCTCAGGCCCGGGCGGCGAGGGGGGCGTGGCGGGCGGGGCCGCGCGGCGTCTCGGTGTCGAGCACCGGAGCGAGGCCGAGCTGCCGGGCGAGCGTGACGAGATCCTTCAGGCGTCCGGTCTGCGTCTTGCGGCGCAGGTTCAGCCGGTGGGTCTCGACCGTCCGCACGCTCAGCGAGAGCCGGCGGGCAACTTCCTTGTTGCTGAAGCCGGCACTGAGGAAGCGCAGAACCTCCGCCTCGCGCGGCGTGAGGCCGACGGCCGGATCCTCGGCCGCGTCTCGGGAGGCCGCCGCCGGGGCCGGCCGTGCCCCCGTGGCGAGGGTGATCACGCTGGCGCAGACCTCTTCCGCCGGAGTGCCCGTGCCGACGAAGGCGTCGGCGCCGGCCGCGATCAGCCGGTTCATCGCCGATGCGTCGAGGGTCCGGACCACGGCCAGCACCCGCAGCCAGGGCCGTCCCTCGCGCAAGGCCGTGATCCGGGTGCAGCCGACCTCCGCCCGGGCCCCGTCCACCGGGACCAGGGCCACCGCCGGCCTCGGGCCGCCCCGAACGAGGTCGTCCTCGTCGATCGTGCGCAGGGATGGTGCGTGCTCCAGCCCCGCCCGCAACCGGTCGTCCAGCCCGGCCGGCTCATCGACGATCAACAGCTCGACGGCCCGGCCGGCGGTGTGGCTGACGGTGTGATTGACGGCTTGACTCATGCCGCTCCCCTCTCGTCCCGCCGCAGAACGGTGCGGCTCGTGCGGAGGAGGAAGAACAAGAGTCGTTCCAGCGGCTTAGGGGGCGATTCGGGTGCCGAACCGTCCCCCTGCGGCGCCGCCAGGCCGCCGGCGTCCCGCTTCGGGACGGCCGGGAGCGGGCCGTTTCCCGTTGCGGTGCGGTCGCGAGGACCGGTCGCGCGGGTCGGCGTCTCAGCCCGCCCGGGCGAGGACGAGATCGGTCATCGCCGAGACCACGCGGTTGCGCCCGGTCGTCTTGGCCTCGTACAGGGCGATGTCCGCCCGCTTCAGGAGGCCCTCGACGGTCTCGCCCTCGGACCACTCGCTGACGCCGAAGCTGCAGGTGAGCCGCACCGGCCCCTTGGGCGAGCGGATGAGGAGGTCGGAGGCCTTGAGCCGCAGGCGGGCGGCGATCGTCTCGGCATCCGCGAGGCGCTGGCCGGGAAGCGCCACCGCGAATTCCTCGCCGCCCAGGCGCCCGGCAATGCCCTCGGCCTCGAGCAGACCGGCCACCGCCTTGATCGCCGCGTCGCCGACGTCGTGCCCGTGCTCGTCGTTGATGCGCTTGAAATGGTCGATGTCGAGGAGGACGGCGCAGAGATGCCCGAAGGAGCCGGTCCTCTGGGCGGCCTCGCGCGTGCGGTGCAGGAAGGCGCGGCGGTTGAGAAGGCCGGTGAGCGGATCGGTCTCGGCGAGCCGGATCAGTTCGCCCTGCAGGGTGGTGAGGCGCTCGGCCGCCCGCAGGCGGGCCTGCAGTTCCTCGGCGCCCGGCGGCTTGTCGATGAAGTCGTCGGCGCCGCTGTCCAGCGCCTCGGCGAGGTTGCGGGCGTTGCGGGCCGAGGACATGGCGATGATCGAGAGCGGGCGGCTCGACTCGGCCAGCAGACGGGCCGACCAGCACAGCTCCAGCCCGCTGAGCGGCCGGACCTCCAGGCTGGTGATCAGGGCGCGGACCTTCGGCGTGTCGGTGACGTAGGCGAGGGCCTCGGCGGAATCGGTGAACTGCGTCACCACATGTCCGCGCGGTTCGAGCATGCCGGCCACGATCCGCAGAACGACGCGACTCGAATCCACGATGACGATGTGCACGGCGCTGGCCCCCCTGAACGAGGGAGATTGTGCGCAAGACAAGTTAAGGGGCCGTCTAGAGCGGCGGTCCGGCCGGCGGTCGCGGAGGCGCCGGCTCGCCGCCCGACCGGATTAGCGGGCGCGGGCGGGCACCCGGACCGAGACCACCTGCGCGCCGCCCTCACCCTCGGAGCGGGGGGCCGGATCGGTCCAGATTCCCTTGGGATCCTTCGACAGAACGCGGGCGCCGGGCCGCCGGAGCGCGGGGCGGGCGCCGACCGAGCCCTGGCGCTCGATCACGGTGAGCGTCGGGCGCGCGGCGGGGGCGTCACGGATGCCGGCGACGGTGGGAACGCCGTAGGTGCCGTAGCCCCAGGCCGGCGGCACGATCCGGCTCGTGCTGGGAAGCCGCGTGAACGGAGCGCCGACATAGGAGCCCTCGACCAGCGGACCGGCGAAGCGGTACCCGCCATCGCCGTACCCGTAGGTGGATGCGTAGGTGGACCCGTACGGGTCGGCGGCAGCGGCCGAGGCGCCGAGGACCATCAGGGTGGCGAGACCGGCTCGGGCGAGGATGGTATGCGGGGGGCGGCGCATGGATCGAGGCTTCTCCGGTGGCGCATTCCGAGGGGCGCGATTCGAGTCGTGAAAGCGGCCGCGCCCATGCTCGTTCCACCCGCCCTCGTCCCGCCAGCCGATGCAGAGTGCTGAGACGGGTGCCGTGCCGGCCGGTGCCGGGTCAGCGGCAGATCGTGACGCGACGGACGATCCAGCCTTCCCCCTCGATCCACAGGCGACGGCGCTGCTTGTTGCAGTTGGCGCTGTCCTCCTCGCTGTCCGAGGCCGTGGCCGTCTGGGAGACCTGGGTCGCCTCCGCCATCTGCGTGGCGCTGCGGCCGGCGGGCGGAGCGGCGAGGGCGGGCCCTGCCGTCAAGCCGATCAGGACGAGGCCGAACGCGGCCGCGGCGGTGGGATGCGCGATCATGGTATCCTGCCCGCGCGCCGTGGCGGGCGCGCTTCAACGGTTCAGCTGGAGCGGCCGGTGGCCCGCCGTGCAGGCGCCGCCGCATTTGCATCAACAATCCCCAACGTGGCCATTGGGTTTCGCGCGACCTTCCGGAAAACGGCGAAAATTTGTCAGTCGCCCGCGGTATTGCCTGCGGCGCTCGGGCGCGATCTCGCCGGCTCAGGCCGATGCTTGCGAGAAAGGTGCAAAGAGTTGTACTGGCACACCGAGCGAAAAAACGCCGCTTCGTCGCTGGGAACTGGTCCGATCTTCTTGTTAGGAACGTTTCTAAGCTGCGATTTGCATTAGAATATTAGGACGGCGTGACCAGTATTCGCGATGCTCGCGAGGAGCTGTGTCGCCGTTGAGGCAGACAATCCGCCGGGATGCCCGTCCCGCGGATCGAAACGGGAGCAATCGGATGGCGGACGGATCGACGTTCGTGCAGGCTTTCATCATCCTGTTCCGCGAGGGACTGGAAGCTCTGCTGGTGATCGCGGCGCTCGCCGCCTTCCTTCGCCGCGCGAATGCGGCGGAGCGGATCGCGCCGGTCTATATGGGCGCGCTCGCCGCCGTCGTCGCCAGCGTGGTCATGGCGTGGGTGTTCGCGACCTTCTACGACGGCAACCACAGCGACCTGTTCGAGGCCGGAGTGATGCTCGCGGCCGCGGTGCTGCTGTTCTACATGAGCGGCTGGATGTTCCTCCGCCAGGATCCGAAGGCGTGGCAGGCCGATCTCAACCGGCTCGCCGAGCGGGCCCTCGGGGCGGGCACCGTGCTGTCCCTGGCCGGCATCGCCTTCCTCGCGGTGTTCCGCGAGGGCGCCGAGACGATCCTGTTCGTCCACGCACTCGCCAAATCCGGCAGCGGATTCGACGCCTCGCTCCTGAGCGGCCTCGCGGCGGCGGCGCTGGCGCTGGTGGCGATGTTCGTGGCGATGCAGTGGCTGGCCCTGCGCCTGCCGCTGCGCCCGATGTTCATCGTCACTTCCGCCTTCCTGTTCTTCATGGGCCTGCGGATGGTCGGCGAGGCGTTCCAGGAGCTGCAGGAACAGGCGCTGATCCCCTTCACCACCGAGGGCGTGCCCGCCTTCGTGTCCGACTGGGGCCTCAGCAACGGCAGTTGGGAGGCGCTCGGCACCCAGCTCGTGATCCTGGCCGTGGCCGTGGCCGCCGCCCTGGTCAGCCTCACGCGCAAAGGCGCCAAGGAGTCCCGCGAGGGCCGTCCGGTCTCGGCCGCCTCCTGATCCGCGAACCGGCGCCCGCTCCGAAGCGGGCGCCGCGCATCGAGCGGGCGGACCGGGGCGCCCGGGCTGGGCGAGCGGTGTCCCCGGTCAGAATTCCGGCCGCTTCCCGTCGAACAGGTCGACCACGGGCTCGAAGGCCCGCGCCTCCTCCTCGATCATCCGCGAAATGATCGTCCACGAGCCGCCCGCGAGGCCTGCGCCCATCCTGCCGAAGGCGTTGCGGCCGTGAACGAGGACGCGTTCCGGAGCGGCAGAGATGGCGCCCTCGACGTAACGGATCTTCATGGCCCGCCCTCAGGTTTTGAGGCGGGACTTGATCCGGTAGGTCAGCCCGTCGCGCACGTCGCGGTAGCCGTCGAGGCGCTGCTCGCGGGTGCCGTCCTGCACCAGGGTCGGATCCGGCGTCGGCCAGTACTCGACATCCGCCGCGAGGGTGTGGGTCAGTTCGAGCGCCCGGTGGTGGGCCTCCGGCGACAGAGTGATGATCAGGTCGAAGTTCAGCCCCTCCCAATCCTCGAGCTGCTCGATGGTGCGCGGCTTGTGGCGGGAGGCGTCGATGCCGATCTCGTCCAGAGCCGCGATCATGAACGGGTCGCTCGGCTCGCCCGAACGCACGCCGGCCGACTGCACGTAGGTGGACTTGCCGAAATAGTGGCGCGCGATCGCCTCCGCCGCCAGCGAGCGCACCGCGTTGAAGTTGCACATGAACAGGACGGATTGAACCCGCCGCTTCTTCGGCCCGGCCCCCGGGATGGCGTCGTCCGTCATGCCCTGCCTGAGAGCATGGTCCCGAGGAGAGGGCGCCGGCCGGTCGGAAAAGTCGATGCAGACACCGTGCCCTCTCGCGAAACGCCCCCGCCCCCTCGCGCCGATGCACCACGGATCGGGCGTTTCGTGACGTGCTCCTGCACACGCTGATATAGGACCGCTCCGGACTTCCCGAAAGCGCATCGTTTTGCCGAGCGCATCGCCCCTCGGCAGGATGCTGCCGTACCCCTCGGCCCGCCCTCAGCGAATTCGGCGGGCCGCTGCGGGGTGGCGGATCCGGGCACGGGTCCAGGATATCGTCTCAGCGCGTTCGCGACGAACCGGCGTCCCCTTCGTCGAAAGGCGCTCTACCCCTTCCAGTGCAGAGCGAAGATCAGGGTGAACAGGCGCCGCGCCGTGTCGTGGTCGAGATCGACCTTGCCCTCGAGGCGCTGCCGCAGGAGTTCGGAGGCCTCGTTGTGCAGGCCGCGTCGGCCCATGTCGATCGCCTCGATCTGCGTCGGCGAGGCGGTGCGGATCGCGCTGTAGTAGCTCTCGCAGATCATCTCGTAGTCGCGGATCACCCGGCGGAAGGGCGTGAGCGAGAGCAGGTGGGTCATCACCGGTTCCCCCGCTTCGGTCGCGATGGCGAAGGACAGCTTGTTCTCCACGAGGCCGAGAACCAGCCCGTAGGGCCCCTCGTCGCGGTCGGGCAGGGTGAAGGAGTTCTCCTCCAGGATGTCGTAGATCGCAATGGCGCGCTCGTGCTCCTGATCGGGATTGCCTCGACCGATCGAGGCCTCGTCGAAGCGCACCGCCGCGAGCCGGTTCCTCGGCTTCTCCGGCGCTCCGTCCGCCCCCTGCTTCGGTTCGGCCTTCATCGCCGCCGCCTTCTCGCACCGGTGCCCGAATCCGGGCCCCTCTTGCCGTCACATGAGCCGCAAGCCCGTCGCACAGGCAAGCTGTGCCGTGTGGGCGGCCCGAAAAGTGATCGTCCGCCCCCGAACGGGACCGACGTCAGAGGTTGAGCCGGATCGCCACCGAGCGGGCATGTCCGTCGAGGCCCTCCGATTCACCGAGCGCGATCGCCGCCGGGCCGAGGGCCCGCAGGGCAGCCGGATCGCAGCGCAGGATCGAGGTGCGCTTCATGAAGTCGAGCACGCCGAGGCCCGAGGAGAACCGCGCCGAGCGGGCGGTCGGCAGCACGTGGTTCGGGCCGCCGACATAGTCGCCGATCGCCTCGGGGGTATGCGAGCCGAGGAAGATCGCCCCGGCGTTCCGGATCTTCCGGGAGAGGGCGTCGGCGTCCTGCGTTTCGATCTCGAGATGCTCGGGGGCGATGGCATCGACCAGCGGTACCGCCTCGTCGAAGTCCCGGACGCGGATGATCGCGCCGTAATCGCGCCAGCTGGCCCGGGCGATTCTCTCGCGCGGCAGGGTCGCCAGGGCGCGCTCCACTGCCGCCTCTGCCGCCTCGGCCAGTTCGTCCGAATCGGTGATGAGCACGGATTGCGCCGCCTCGTCGTGCTCGGCCTGGGCCAGGAGGTCGGCGGCGATCCAGTCGGGATTGGCGTGGGCATCCGCCAGGATCAGCACCTCGGAGGGGCCGGCGATCATGTCGATGCCGACCTGCCCGAACACCCGGCGCTTGGCCGCCGCCACCCACGCATTGCCGGGGCCGACGACCTTGGCCACCGGCGCGATGGTCTCCGTGCCGTAGGCGAGTGCGGCCACTGCCTGCGCCCCGCCGACACGGTAGATCTCGGTGATGCCCGAAAGCTGGGCGGCGGCGAGCACCAGCGGGTTGAGCTGGCCCTCCGGGGTCGGCACCACCATGACGATGCGCGGCACGCCGGCCACGCGGGCCGGCACCGCGTTCATCAGCACCGAGGAGGGATAGCTCGCGGTTCCGCCGGGCACGTAGAGCCCGACCGATTCCAACGCCGTCCAGCGCCAGCCGGCGGTGACGCCGAGGTCGTCGGTGGAGAGGTGATCCTCGGGAATCTGGCGGCGGTGATAGGCCTCGATCCGCTCGGCGGCGAGCGCCAGGGCGGCGCGGGCCTCGGCCGGGCAGGCGGCCACCGCCGCCTCCACCTCCTCGGCGGTGATGCGCAGGGCGGCGGCCGAGAAATCCTGGCCGAGCCGGTCGAAGCGGCGGGTGTAGTCCACCAGGGCCGCGTCGCCGCCGGCGACCACGCCGGCGATGATGCCGCGCACGGTCTCGTCCACGTCCTCCGAGATCTCGCGCTTGAGGCCGAGCAGGCGCTTGAAGGCCTCCCCGAAATCGGGGGAGCGGCTGTCGAGGCGGATCATCGGCTGATATCGGCGGTTCGGGGGAGGGGGGTCACGGGCGGCTCTCGACGAGGCTGCGCGCCGCCTCGTGATCGGGGCGGCCGTCGGCCTGCCAGACGGGGCCGAGATCCTTCAGGCGAACCTCGATGCATTCGAGTTCGAGGCGGATCGCGGCGCCGCCGGAGAAGACCAGGGTGGCGATGCCGGAGGGGGCCTCGGTCTCCTCGAAGGTGATCGCCAGGAGGCTCAGAGGATCGCCCGAGGTCGCCCCCGGCGTGATGCCCTTGGCCTTCACCGACAGCACCCGCTCGAAATGCAGGCCCGAGAGCCGGCGCCGGGGCGGCTGGCTCGGGGGCACGGACCAGTCGAAACGCCGCGCGGCCAGGGCGAAGCGATGTTCGCCCGGCAGCCATGCGAGATCCTCCGCCCGCAGGATCGCGTCCTGCAGGTGGGCGGAGATGACGGCGAGATCCTCGGCGTCGAGGGCGGCGAGCTTGAGAAGCTCCATGAGTGACGCTCCAGGCTCCCCGACCGAACGCGTGGGGAGCGGATTTTGGAGCGTAGGTAGCGAGGTGACCCGCCTGCGGCAACCGGCAGCCCGGGCGGCGAGGGGGCGCGCGCGAGCCGTTGCGTGCTCTTCACCCGCAGTTTTCGGTCCATCGGATTGGTTCGGCGCCGAGGAACGCCGCGAGGATCGCCCGCCGGGACCGGCTTTACCGTATCCGGGAATGGCGTGTGCGTGACCAGGGTTTCGAGGCTCTTTTGGGCTCATCGCGCGTTCATGAGCGCGCGGCTAAGGCTGAGCGTGACGTTCGTGAGACTTTCGGAGGGGACGAGGACGATGAAGAGCGGAGTTCTGGCCATCGGGCGCACCTTGGGGGTCGTCCTGGCCCTCGGGTGCGTGGCGAGCCCGGCAAGCGCCCAGTATTACCGCGACGGCTACGACGGCCCGCGCCGCTACGATGACGGCTACGGCCGCCGCTACCGCGAGGACGATGGCTATCGCGGCCGCCGCTACGACGACGAGGACGACCGTCCGCGCTTCCGTGGTCCCCCGCCCCCGCGCTACGGTCGCGGCGGCGGCAGCATCTGCGTGACCGCCCGCGGCAACTGCCCGACCGGATTCGCGCCGGTGAACTCGCCCTGCGCCTGCGACATCCCCGGCTTCGGCATCAAGCGCGGCGCCGTCGGACGCTGAGGTCGCGGAAAGGGTCTGGCCCTTCGGCCTGCACGATCCGGTGCAGGCCGTTTTCATCGGGAGCGGGGCGCGTCGTCCCGACCCCCCGACGCAGCCGGTGTCTCAGGCGCGCACGCGCTCGATCTGCGCGCCGCATCGGCCGAGCTTGGCCTCGAGGGCCTCGAAGCCGCGGTCGAGATGATAGACGCGGTTGATCTGCGTCTCGCCCTCGGCGGCGAGCGCGCCGATCACCAGCGAGACCGAGGCGCGCAGGTCGGTGGCCATCACCGGCGCGCCCTTCAGGCGCTCCACCCCCTCGACCACGGCGAGATCGCCGTCGAGGCGGATCCTGGCTCCCAGCCGCGCCAATTCCTGCACGTGCATGAAGCGATTCTCGAAGATCGTCTCGCGGATGCGCGATTGGCCCTTGGCCAGCGTCATCAGCGCCATGAACTGCGCCTGGAGATCGGTCGGGAAGCCGGGGAACGGGTCGGTGGTCACGTCGGCGGGGTTGATGCCGCCGCCGTTGCGGCGCACGCGGATGCCGTCGGGCAAGGCGGTGACCTCCGCGCCGGTGGCGGACAGGGTGTCGAGGGCCGACGAGAGCAGATCGGCCCGGGTGTTGACGAGGGAGACGTCGCCCCCGGTCATCGCCACCGCCATGGCGTAGGTGCCGGTCTCGATCCGGTCCGGCAGCACCTCGTGGCGGGCGCCCCCGAGGCGTGCGACGCCCTCCACGACGATGCGGGAGGTGCCCGCGCCCTCGATCCGCGCGCCCATCTTGATCAGGCACTCGGCGAGATCGACCACTTCCGGCTCGCGGGCGGCGTTGTCGATCACAGTGGTGCCGTAGGCGAGCGCCGCCGCCATCAGCGCGATGTGGGTGCCGCCGACCGTGACTTTGGGGAAGTCGATCTCGGCGCCCCGCAGGCCGTTCTTGGTCCGCGCGACCACGTAGCCGCCGTCGATCTCGATCTCGGCGCCGAGCTTTTCCAGCGCCATGAGCAGCAGGTCGACCGGGCGCGTGCCGATGGCGCAGCCGCCGGGCAGCGACACCTTGGCCTCGCCGAACCGGGCCAGGAGGGGCGCGATGACCCAGAAGCTCGCCCGCATGGTCGAGACGAGTTCGTAGGGTGCGGTGGTGTCGATGACGTTCGAGGCGGTGAGCCGGACGGTCTGGCCGGTCTCCGCCGTCTGGCCGGGCCGCTTGCCGACGACCATGTGATCGACGCCGTGATTGCCCAGGATGCGGGTCAGCGCCGCGATGTCGGCGAGCCGCGGCACGTTGATGAGCTCCAGCGTCTCCCCGGTCAGAAGGCTCGCGATCATCAGCGGCAGCGCCGCGTTCTTGGCGCCCGAGATCGGGATCGTGCCGTTGAGCGGCGTGCCGCCGGTAATGTGGATGCGGTCCATCGGGATCCTCGGAGCACCTCCGTTCCGGTCGCGGAGGTCGCCTTGCGTGCCGGGCGCGCGGGCGCCCCTCGTTCAGGGTGGAGGTATAGGCGGTATCCGGCAAAAAGAAGAAGCGTGGCCGTTCGGTTCCATCCTGCGTCCGGCGCATTCCTCCGGCGAGGCACGGCACGGGCCGGTTTGGTGCTGAGAAGGGGGGACGGGCGCTAGCCCTTGTCCGCCGGCCGCGAAGTCGGCGCGGGCTCCGGGCCGGCATCGGGACCGGATTCCGGGCCGGTATCGGGCATATCGTCGGCCCGGCCCCGGGCCTGTGCCTTCCGGCGGCGCAGGTTGTCGCGCAGGGCTGCCTTCAGCCGCGCCGCGCGCTCGTCGTCCTTGGTCGCCATCGCACCCGTTCCGACTCCAATCCCGTCTCTGGACCGCCTCGCCGTTGAGGGCGCGGGCAGCGCGCGAGGGCGTATCCCGGATTCGCAGCCTTCGCCAGCGCATGGGGCCGTCGCCCGAGCCGCCGCCTTCGTCTCGCCGGAGGCAGCGGCCGGGCCGCGATTCGCGCCGCGACCCTTCGTCACCGGAGACTCTGCCCGGACCGGAAATCGGGTTGCGGCCGCCCGCTCCTGAGGACACCAGCGGCAGCGTTGCGCCAAGGAAGGTCCCATGGTCAGGCGCGGATACGGACAAGATTGCGCCGGTGTTCGGGCCGGTGCAAAGCCGGCGCAAAGCAGGAATGTCTCGAACTCACCTTGAACCAGTTCGAAAATACCTCCTATCTTGCAGCCACAGCGGCGCCGGCGAGGGACCCGTCCCGGGAAACGGCAGGAGCCGCCGGTTGGACGATGACGCGCGGCCGAGCCGCGCCGCTCTCCGGGGGGCTGAACCTTGGGAGATCACCGCCCGGCTGCGAACGGTTCGGCAACGCTCTTCGGGGCGGCGCGAACCCGAATTCTTTACCCGAGGCGTCCCAAGAAGAACGCCCGGCCAGCCGAAAGCGTCGAGGACGGATGCCCGTGAACCTGATGCCCGTGAACGCTGCCGACAGCGCCACCCCGCCCGACGAGTCGATCGTGGGCGGCGATGGCGGCGTGGACGAGACCGGAGTAAGCAACGGCCGGGCCAGATTCGAGCGTCCGTCGGTCCGCCCCGCCGGACCGCGCACGGATTACGACGGTCATTTCCGCGCGGCCCTCGACCGGCTGCACAGCGAGCGCCGCTACCGCGTCTTCGCCGATATCGAGCGCATCTCGGGCCGCTTCCCGCAGGCGACGTGGCGGCGGCCGGAGGGCGGCAGCCGCGAGATCACGGTTTGGTGCTCCAACGACTATCTCGGCATGGGCCAGCACCCGGAGGTCGTCGGTGCCCTGACGCAGACGGCCGCCCGCTGCGGCGTCGGCGCCGGCGGTACCCGCAACATCGCCGGCAACAACTCGCCGCTGGTCGATCTGGAGCGTGAACTCGCCGACCTCCACGGCAAGGAGGCGGGCCTCGTCTTCACCTCGGGCTACGTCTCGAACCAGGCCGGCATCTCGACGATCGCCAAGCTGCTCCCGAACTGCCTGATCCTGTCGGACGCCTTCAACCACAACTCGATGATCGAGGGCGTGCGCCATTCCGGCTGCGAGAAGCGCGTCTTCCGCCACAACGACCTCGAGCATCTCGAGCAGCTGCTTGCCGAGGCCGGCGACCGTCCCAAGCTGATCGCCTTCGAGTCCGTCTACTCGATGGACGGCGACGTGGCGCCGATCGCGGCGATCTGCGACCTCGCCGACGCCTACGGTGCCATGACCTATCTCGACGAGGTCCACGCCGTCGGCCTCTACGGCGAGCGCGGCGCCGGCATCGCCGAGCGCGACGGCGTGATGCACCGGGTCGACGTGATCGAGGGCACGCTCGCCAAGGGATTCGGCTGCGTCGGCGGCTACATCACCGGCTCGGGCGTGCTGTGCGACGCGGTCCGCAGCCACGCGGCCGGCTTCATCTTCACCACCGCCCTGCCGCCGGCCGTGGCGGCGGCGGCGCGGGCCTCGGTGCGCTACCTCAAGCGCTCGAAGACCGAGCGCGAGGCGCATCAGCGCCAGGCCGCCCGCACCAAGGCGGCGTTGGAGGCCGCCGGTCTGCCGGTGCTGCACACCGAGACCCATATCGTGCCGCTGATGGTGGGCGATGCCGAGCTGTGCAAGGCGGCGGCCGACCACCTGCTGGAGCACCACGACATCTACATCCAGCCGATCAACTACCCCACCGTCCCGCGCGGCACCGAACGGCTGCGCATCACGCCCTCACCCTTCCACGACGACGAGCGCATCGGGGCGCTGACCGCGGCGCTGGTCGAGACCTGGGACACGCTGGACCTGCCGCGGGCCGGGACGGTGTTCGCGGCCGCCGCGGAATAGCCTTTTCGCCGGGGACGCGGCACCGCTACACTGGCCGCATGGCCCCGGCCTTCGATCGCACCCGTCTCCTCCAGGCCCTCGAACTCCTCGGCGCGGACCTGTCCGCGCGGGGCCTGTTCGTGGAACTGGCGGTCTACGGCGGTGGGGCGCTGATGCTGTAATTCGCTTGGCGGCGCGGCACCGATGACGTGGATGCCGTTGTCCGAGAGGGATTCGACGAGGCGGCGCTCGCGCCCTCCGTCGGTCGCGTCGCGGAGCAACTGAGCCTTCAGCCCGACTGGCTCAACAACGCCGTCGGCCGGTTCACGCCGCTGGACGAGGACGAGTCCCTCTTCACGGGGGCTGGCCTCTATCCGGCCGAGGGACCCCCCGGGCCTGCGGGCCTTTCTCGCCACGTCCCGCTACCTCCTCGCCATGAAGCTGCACGCGTTGCAGAACCTCGACCGGGGTGATCGGGATCTGCGCGACGCGCGGCAGCTTGCGGCCCATCTCGGCATCCGCGACGCGGCGGCCCTGCATGAGCTGTACCTGTCCGTCTACGACGAGGCGCCGTCCGACGAGGCCAGCCTGCGCTTCCGGTCGGTCCTTCGGGAGAGTCCGCAATGAGGCCCGCCTGCCTGCGCGAGGTGGTGGAGCGGGCGCGTGCGGACGGTGACTGGAATCACCACCTGCAGAACTTCCTCGATGCCTTCTATCGGCACGACGGTGACATCACGGTGCAGAGCGCGATGATCGCCGAGGACCCCGGCTTCCTCGGAGAGGCCCGGCCCGACGCCTTCCTCGGCGGGGTCGGCGAGCACCTCGCCCGGCGCTGGCGGTTGCCGGCCATTCCGGCCTGGGTGCGGCCCGAGGCGCGCTACCTCGACAAGGCGATGTTCGTCCCCGACGAGCGCAACCTGCGCAATTACCTGCTCTGCGTCAGTCCGGTCTCGTTCCGACCCCGCCTGATCTTCACGGGGCCGGACCCGCTCCAGCGCGCCCGCTTCCCCTACCATCGCGGCGTGATCCGGATGCCCCTGACCTTTCCGCAGGGACCAGCGGCCACGGCCCTCTTCGACGCGAAGCGGTGAGCGGCCTTCAGCGCCGCTTGCCCTCGCTCGGCCAGCCATGGGCCGCGGCCGCCTTCTCGACCTTCTCCTTGAGCTGCGGCATCAGCGTGCCCATCCATTGCTGCATGCCGGTCAGCATGGCCTGGCTCAATTGCGGCTGCGCCTTGACGAGGTTCTTGCCCGCCGGCGTGCCGTAGAAGGCCGCGACCGCCTTCAGATCCTCCTTCGAGAGCACCGAGGCGAAGCTGAGGGCCTGGACCGCCAGCAGGTCGTCGTAATGCTCGGAGAGGGTCGGCAGGACCACCTCGTTCACCATCACCTGAGCCTTCGCCGGGTCCGTGATGCCCATCTGCTGCATCACGCCAGCCATCGGCGCCTTCATCGCCGCCAGCACCGCGGCCCGGTCGCCCTGCGCGGCGGCGACGACCTCGCGGGCGGCGGCCAAACGCTCCGGATCGGCGCTCACCTGCGGCACGGCGGGTTTTCCGGGGGCCTGTGCCAGAGCCGGTGCCCCGAGCAGACCGAGACAGATGAACCCGTACAGTGCGACCGTCCGCATGATTCGCCCTTCCTTGTCGTTGCGCCGGGAAGAGGCGGCAAGCAGATCGCGATGTCCAGGCCCGATACCCGGCCCGCATCGTCAGAACGTGACGACGAGCCCATCCTCCGCCGCGATGTAGCCGTCCGGCGGATGGGCGATCATCTCCGGGCTCATATGCGTGAGCATCAGCCGCTTCGGGCCGATCTCGGGCAGGTGTCGCTTCAGCGTCGCCCAATCGAGGTGGAACTTCACCGGACGCTCGACGGTGTAGCCCTCGGCGATCAGCAGGTCCGCCCCGTGGCCCACCGCGACGATGTCCTCGACCCACTCCGTGTCGCCGGTATAGCTGACGACCTTGCCAGCAGCCTCGATCCGAAGGGCGTGTGCGGGCGCGCCGGAGGGGTGGCGCATGGCGTAGGCGGTTGCGCGCACACCCCCGGTCTCGACCGGTCGGCCGGCCTCCATCTCCTCGACCACGACCCGGAACCGGCGCTCGGCCGTGCTGGAGCCGGGAAACAACACCTCCATGGCCGCCGGAAGGCGCTCGGCCGTCCCCGGCGGCCCGACGACGGTCAGCGGCTGCGTGCGTCCGCTGACGAGCTGTCCGTCGAGGATCAGCCACGGCAGGCCGCCGAAATGATCCCCGTGCAGATGGGTCAGGAAAACGGTGTGGATGCGGTTCGGCTCGACGCCGAAGCGCCGGATCGCGATCAGCGAGGAGGCGCCGCAATCGATGAGGAAGCCGCCTGGCAAATCCTCCGACGCATCGACGTGGAAGCAGGTGTGAAAGCGCCCGCCCGAGCCGAACGCGTCTCCGCAGCCGAGAACCTGGAGCCGCATGGATCTCTCTCCTGTTACTTAATTCTTGCTCTCGCCCGTTGATCTCGGTCGCCGGGCCGGTGCGGCAATCGTCTCACACCGGATCCGGCCGGACTTGTCTCCCGTCGTCCGCGGGACGCGCCCCCGCTTCCGCCATCAGCAAGAGCGATGCCTCGAAGCCGAAGTCCATTTCCTCCGAGAAGCTGCTGTAAAAGCGGGAACTCGGGCTGCGATTTCGGGTCTAGCGGAGTAAGAGTGTTGTCGGGGTCTGGGTATGAGCGAGCACGATCCGATTTTGCGGCGAGAGTTTCGAGGTAAAATCCAACCTCTTCGCGCCGGATACGGTATCCGGCATCCGCGAAGGCCCCGGCGTCCCGGCGCATGACCGCGGATCTGCCAGGTCTCTTTCCTGATCCATGACGATCCATCCCCGCTCCATTCCCCCCATCCTCCGCTCGGCCTCGATCGAGCCGGCCGCCCTGTCGCCGCAGGGCGAGGCGTTGATCGACCGGATCTACGAGGCGGCGGCTTTGCCCGAGCTGTGGCGCGAGGTGCTGGTCGGCCTCGCCCGGTTCGCCGGGGCACAGGAGGCGGTGCTGATCGTCTCGACCGGAACGCAGTATCGCGACGTCGTGACGACTTCGCCGGAATTCGATGCGCTGGTGTCCGATCACTTGCGCTTTCCGGGCAATGTCCGCACGGAGCGGCTGCTGGAGTTGCGCCATCCCGGCTTCCTCATCGACCTCGACGTCGTGACCGAGGAGGAGATCGCGACGCTTCCGCTCTATCAGGACTTCCTGATCCCCCGGGGGTACGGCGCCGGCACCGCGACGACCGTCATGGTCCCGAGCGGCGACAGCGTGATCGTCCATTGCGAGCGCGCCCGCGCCGAGGGCGATTTCGATCCACAGACCCTGGCCACTCTCAACGGCTTGCGCCCCCATCTCGCACGGGCGGCCCTGCTCTCCGCGCGCCTGGAGATGGAGAGGGTCGCCACCACCACGCGGACGCTCGAAGCGCTCGGCCTGCCCGCCGCGGTGCTCGGGAGCGGCGGCCGGGTCATCGGCGCCAATCCGTCCCTGGTGGCGATGATGCCCCATACGCTCAGCGATCAGCCCTCGCGGCTCGCCGTGGTCGATCCGGCCGCCGACAGGCTGCTGCGCGAGGCGCTGACCCGGTCTGGCCAGGGAAGCGAGAGGGCGGTGCGCTCGATCCCGATCGCTGCCAGCGGCGAGCGCCCGCCGGTGATCCTTCACCTCGTGCCGATCCGCGGTGCGGCTCACGACGTCTTCACCGGGGCGCGCTTTGTGCTGATCGCCACGCCCGTCACGGCCCAGGATGTGCCGAGCGCCGATGTCGTTCAGGGCCTGTTCGACCTGACGCCGGGGGAGGCCCGGCTCGCCACCCTGATCGCCGCGGGCGACGCGCCGGCGCCGGCGGCCGCCAAGCTCGGCATCACCCCCAGCACCGCCCGGTCGGTGCTGAAGCGGGTCTTCCAGAAGACCGGCGTGTCGCGCCAGGCCGAGCTGGTCGGCCTGCTTGCCGGACGGGCACTGCGCGAATAGCGGCGGATGCGCGGACCGATACTCAGCTATCCAGTCGGCAAACTCGCAACTTCCAAAAAACCGCTCTATAAGCCCGGCTTCGCGCGAGGCGGGAGGGCCCGCGCGCATCACCCGAGCGGGTGAGCGGAGAGAGTATCATGGCCGAGCGGTGGACCCCGAAAACCTGGCGCAACCTGCCGATCCAGCAGGTCCCGTCCTATCCGGACGCGGGCGCTCTCCAGGCCGTCGAGGCGCAGCTTGCGAGCTTTCCGCCGCTGGTGTTTGCCGGTGAGGCGCGCAAGCTGAAATCCGCGCTGGCGCGCGTCGGCGCGGGCGAAGCCTTCCTGCTGCAGGGCGGCGACTGCGCCGAGAGCTTCGACGAGCACTCGGCCGACAACATCCGCGACTTCTTCCGCGTCTTCCTGCAGATGGCGATGGTGCTCACCTTCGCGGGCGGCTCGCCCGTGGTGAAGGTCGGACGCATCGCCGGGCAGTTCGCCAAGCCGCGTTCCTCGCCGACCGAGACGCTGGAGGGTGTGTCGCTGCCGAGCTACCGCGGCGACATCATCAACGGCCTGACCTTCACGGAAGAGGCCCGGATTCCCGATCCGAGGCGCCAGCTCGAGGCCTACCGGCAGTCGGCGGCGACGCTGAATCTGCTGCGGGCCTTCGCCACCGGCGGCTACGCCAATCTCGAGAACGCGCATCGCTGGATGCTCGGCTTCGTGAAGGATTCGCCCCAATCCTCGCGCTACCGCGATGTCGCCGAGCGGATGTCGGACGCGCTCGACTTCATGCGCGCCATCGGCATCAATCCGGAGACGCACCAGGAGGTCCGCACCACGGATTTCTACACCAGCCACGAGGCGCTGCTGCTCGGCTACGAGGAGGCGTTGACCCGCGTCGATTCGACGAGCGGCGACTGGTACGCCACCTCCGGCCACATGCTCTGGATCGGCGACCGAACCCGCCAGCCGGACCACGCCCACGTGGAGTACGCCCGCGGCATCAAGAACCCGATCGGTCTCAAGTGCGGCCCCTCGACGACCGCCGAGGGGCTGATCCGCCTGATCGACCTCCTCAACCCGGAGAACGAGGCGGGCCGGCTCAGCCTGATCTGCCGCTTCGGCGCGGACAAGGTCGGCGACCATCTCCCGGGGCTGATCCGCGCGGTGCGGCGCGAGGGCCGCAACGTCGTCTGGGTCTGCGACCCGATGCACGGCAACACCATCGCGGCGGGCCGCTACAAGACCCGGCCGTTCGAGCGGGTGATGCAGGAGATCGAGGGCTTCTTCGGCGTGCACCGCGCGGAGGGGACGATCGCCGGCGGCATCCACCTGGAGATGACCGGCAAGGACGTCACCGAATGCACCGGTGGCGCCCGGGCGCTGACGGCCGACGACCTGCAGGACCGCTACCACACCTACTGCGACCCGCGCCTCAACGCCGAGCAGGCGCTCGAAGTGGCGTTCCTCACGGCCGAGCTGGTGAAGCGCGAGCGCGCCGAGATCGAGCGCCCGCGCCTCGACGCGGCGGAGTAACCTCGGCTCCGATCGAAAGCGGACAAGGCGGGTGCGATCGTGCAGGATCGCGCCCGCCCTTCTCGTTGGGGCTCGCTCTCCTGCATGGTTTTGCATCGAGGGCTCCGCCATCGCGGCGTGGAGCCGACAAAAGAATCGGCGAAGCACCACATCGGCCCGCGTCAAGAATGTTTCTCGCGCCCAGGCTTGGTTATCATCCTCTTAAGCGATCGGCTTCGGAGGCGGCATGGCGGTATCGGCGACCAGGAAGCGTTCTCGGATTCGCAGCCTCTGGCCGGGCTGGAAGCCGGGAATGCCCGCCGCTCTCCCGCCTCCGCTCGACCGGCGAACGGTCGAGCTGCACCCGATCGAGCCGGAGGGGCGCCTGCCGCCGCGCAGCCTCACCGCCAACGAACTCATCGCCATGGCTCGCACCGCCCGCGCCCGCCGTCTCGATCCGTGAGCGAGAGCTTCAGTTCCGTCGCGGTTCGGTGACGGTGAAGAGGGCGGTGAAATCCGGGTTCTCGACGATCCGGTCCTGGTCCGCGAGCTGGTAGAGCCCCGGCTCCCCCACCTCGATCGCGTCGAGCAGGGGAGCGACCGTGAAGGGTTCGTCCCCCTCGCCGGTCCGGATGACGATGCCCGTCTCGGCATCGACCGTCTCGACGATCCCGAAGATCTGACGCCGACTGAGCAGGGCGCCCTCGGGATCGACATAGGTCAGGCCGACGAGCAGGCTCGATCCGATCAGATCGTCGGCGAGGTCCTGATCCCAGTCCTCGTCGCACCCCTCGCTGTCGATGGAGTCCATCGCTCCCAGCCGTGCTCGAATCACTGCCACTTCAACGGCGACCCGGCCGATGATTGCGCAACCTCCAACTGCCGGCAAGGCCACCCATCCCTCGCGCTCGTCGCGTCTCGGCAACGCCGCCGCACCGCGCGCCAAGGCAACGACCCCGGTAATCTGAGCCCGCAGCCTCGTCGCTGGTCTTATGCGGCGAGGCGTGTCGCGGAACGTTACTGAACGAGCGCCAGCCGGCCGCGCGCGTCGGAGGCTCCGGTGCGGATCGGCGGCTCGCTGTGGCCGGCGAAGAAGTCCTCGACCATCTCCCGCATGATCTCCGCGAGATCACCGCCGCGATCCGCCTCGACATGCACGTCGTTGCCGACCGAGCGGCCCAGGCTCGGCGCGGCGTTGCTGGCCAGGGTGAGGAGCCGCTCGTTGTACTCCGCCCCGAGGCCCGTCACCGCGATGAAGTTGCGGCCGCCGAGGACGGGGCCGTATGTCACGGTGATCCGATGTTCCTGATCGGCCCCGTTATGCAGCGTGGCGGTGAAGCCGACGAAGTCGTCGCGATCCACCTCCGGAGCCGGGCAGGTGATCCGGCCGTGCTCGATGCCGTCCTCCTCCAGCACTTCGGCCATCAGATTGAGGGCCTCGATGATCGGAGCCAGCGCCCGCGTGCCGTCCTGCAGAAGCTTGGCGCGGATGCGATGCTTCTGCGCATCGGCCGCGCGCAGGCGGGCGCGGAAGCGGTTCTTGATGTCGAAGGGGTTCGTCATGGATGGGTCCCCGCTCGAATGTTCGGTGCCCTTTTGATCGGCCCTGAAACTAGGAAGATGACTAGTAAGCGTCAAGCTGATGCACAGTATTCGTGCCTGCTTCGACGCTGAGCTATTGCATCGTTATACGGCGTGCATAATTTTTATGCAGAACAGGGCGATTCAGTCTCTGTTGCATTGCAATGATGGCGCCGGGCGCCTGACGCATCCGAGCCCGTCGCGAGCCCGTCGCGAGCCCCTCGCGGACGGTCGCATTGCACTCGCTCGCCGAATGCGCGTATCCGGACCAACCGGACTTGTCCGCCATCGTTCCCGCTTTGCGCGGCCGAGCACGGAGGGCCATCAATCCGGACGGATCAGCGGGGAGCGGCGCGTCTTGGCCAAGAGTTTCGCCGGAGGCACTTTCGTCAGCGACACCCTCGCGAGCATGGACACCCTCGCGAGCATGACGGGCTTTGCCCGCTGCGCCGGCACGACCGGTGCGGTGCAGTGGTTGTGGGAGATCCGAACCGTGAACGGGCGCGGGCTCGACATCCGCGTGCGCGTGCCGAACGGTTTCGACGCGGCGGGGGAGGCGGCCCGGGCCGCCCTGTCCCAGGCGCTCTCCCGCGGCCAGTGTCAGCTCAACCTGACGCTGACCCGGCCCGAGGCGGCCGCTCGGGTGCGCATCGACGAGACCCTGCTGGCGAGCCTCGCCGCGGCGGTCGCCCGCGTGCCGCGCCCCGCCGGCGTCGGTCCGGCGACTCTCGACGGGCTGCTCGCCGTGCGCGGCGTGGTCGAGACAGAGAGCGAGGCCGGGGCCGATCCCGACGCGCTGAACCGGGACCTCGTCGCGGGAATCGACAGCCTCGTCGCCGATCTCGTCGCCGCCCGCCGGGCGGAGGGCGCGCGGCTGCACGCGATCGTCAGCGATCAGATCGCCGACATCGCCCGCCTGACCCAGGCCGCCGAGGATTGCCCCGCCCGCCGTCCCGAGGCGGTGCGCGCCAGGCTCGCCGAGTCGGTCGCGGCGCTTGTCGGCGCCGGGGGGCTCGACCCCGACCGCCTGCATCAGGAGGCGGTGCTGCTCGCCGCCAAGGCCGACGTGCGCGAGGAGCTCGACCGCCTGCGCGCCCATCTCTCGGCCGCCGGCGAATTGCTGGCGAAAGGGGGCGCGATCGGACGGCGTCTCGATTTTCTGGCCCAGGAACTCGGCCGCGAGGCCAACACGCTCTGCGCCAAGGCCGGCGACATCAGCCTGTCGCGGATCGGACTCGACTTGAAGGCCGTGGTGGAGCAATTCCGCGAGCAGGTGCAGAACGTCGAGTGAGGACGCCGACAGTGGGCAGCGGAGTGAACGGCCGATGACGCAGGACGCCACGCATGGCAGGCCGGACATCGCCCGGCGCGGGCTGATCCTGATCCTGTCCTCGCCCTCGGGCGCGGGCAAGACCACGCTGACCCGCGCCATCGCCCAGGACGGCGGCTGGGGCCTCGACCTGTCGATCTCGGTGACGACCCGGGCGCGCCGCCCCTCGGAGATCGACGGGCGGCACTACCGCTTCATCGACCGCGAGGCGTTCGAGGATCTGCGCACCCGCGACGACCTGCTCGAATGGGCCGAGGTCCACGGCAATTTCTACGGCACGCCCCGCCGCCCGGTGGAGAAGACGCTGGCCCAAGGCCGGGACATGATCTTCGACATCGACTACCAGGGCACCCGCCAAGTCAGGCAGCGGCTGCAGGACGACGTGGTGACGGTGTTCATCCTGCCGCCGAGCTTTTCGGAATTGCGCAACCGCCTGGAGCGGCGGGCGGAGGATTCGCCCGAGACCATCGAGCGGCGGCTGGCCAATGCCCGCAACGAGATGCAGCGCTGGAGCGAGTACGACTACGTCATCGTCAACGACGACCTCGACGAGTCCTTCCGCGCGCTCCAAGCGATCCTGACGGCCGAACGCCTCAAGCGCACCCGCCGCACCGGCCTGCCGGGTTTCGTCGACGGCCTGCTGGCCGAGGCCGAGCGGGGCGCCTGAGAGAAAGTTCCCTCCCCGCAGGGGGGAGAGGGGAAACCTTCACTCCGCTGCGGTGCGCGGCGCGGTCGAAAGGGATTCTTCCACCTGCGCCGCGTGCAGGCGCCGGTAATAGCCGTCGGCGGCCAGAAGCGCGTCGTGGCGGCCCTGCTCGGCGATGCCGTTCTCGGCCACCACCACGATGCGGTCGGCGTGCCGGATCGTCGCGAGGCGGTGGGCGATGACGAGGGTCGTGCGCCCCTCCGCCAGCTCGAACAGCGAGGCCTGGATCTCCCGCTCGGTCTGGGTGTCCAGCGCCGAGGTCGCCTCGTCGAGGATCAGGATCGGCGGGTTCTTGAGGAAGGCGCGGGCGATGGCGAGCCGCTGCTTCTGCCCGCCCGAGAGCTTCACCCCGCGCTCGCCGATCACCGTGTCGAGCCCCTCGGGCAGGGCGGCGATCAGGCCGTCGAGCCGGGCCCGGGCGGCGGCGTCCAGGATCTCGGCCTCGCTCGCATCGAGGCGGCCATAGGCGATGTTCTCGCGGATCGTGCCGGCGAACAGGAACACGTCCTGCTGCACGATGCCGATCTGGCCCCGCAGCGAGGCCAGCGTCAGGTCGCGGATGTCGTGACCGTCGACGGTGATGCGCCCGCCTTCCGCCTCGTAGAAGCGCGGGATCAGGGAGAGGAGCGTCGTCTTGCCCGCGCCGGACGGGCCCACGAAGGCCACCGTCTCGCCCGCATGGATCGTGAGATCGACGCCGTCCAGCACCGGCCGGTCCGGGCTGTAGCCGAAGCGCACACCCTCGAACCGGATCTCGCCCTTGAGCGGCGGCGCGGCGAGGGCGCCCGGCCGGTCGGCGATATCGGGCTCGGTGGCGAGCAGGGCCTGGTAGCGGCGGAACCCCGCGATCCCCTTCGGATAGGTCTCGATCACCGCGCCGATCTTTTCCAGCGGGCGGTAGAACACGCCGACGAGGAGCAGGAAGCCGACGAAGCCGCCGGCCGTCAGGTCGCCGCGCACCACGAAGGCGGCGCCGCCGAGGAGCACCACGATCTGCACGAGGCGCAGGCCCAGATAATTGATCGAGAGGGCACCCGCCATCAGCCGGTAGGCTTCGAGCTTGGTCGTGCGGTATTTCAAATTGTCGGAGGCGAACAGAGCCCGCTCATGCGCCTCGTTGGCGAAGGCCTTCACCACGCGGATGCCGCCGACATTCTCCTCGATGCGGGCGTTGAAGGCGCCGACGCGCCCGTACTGCGCCTGCCAATTGCGGGTCATGCGCCCGCCGTAGCGGATGGTGACGAAGGCAATGACCGGCAGGATCGCCAGCGTCATCAGCGCCAGCGGCGGGTGGACGAGGAACATCAGCACGAAGGCGCCGACCAGCGTCATCACGGCGATGAACACGTCCTCCGGCCCGTGATGGGCGACCTCGCCGATCTCCTCCAGATCCTTGGTGACGCGGGCCACGAGATGGCCGGTCTTCTGCCCGTCGAAGAAGCGGAACGAGAGCTTCTGCAGGTGATCGAAGGCGCGCGCCCGCATCTCCGTCTCGATGTTGATGCCGAGCAGGTGCCCCCAATAGGTGACCACCACCATCAGGCCGGCATTGGTGACGTAGAGCAGCGTCAGCCCCGCCGCGGCGAGCCCGATCAGGCCCCAATCCTGCTGCGGCAGCAGCCGGTCGACGAAGGCTTTGACCGCGAGCGGAAAGCCGAGTTCGAGCAGGCCGGAGAGCACGGCGCAGCCGAAATCCACCAGGAACAGGGTCCGGTGTGGCCGGTAATAGGCGAGGAAGGCCTTCAGCATGGCGCGGCTGTGACGGCTGTCTCTGTCCGGAAGAGGGCGGATTCGATGGTCCAGCGCATAGGCGAGCCGGCCTCGATGCGCCAGACGCGCCCGCGCGGGGCGCCCCTCACGACACCGCGCGGCCGGCCGCGCGGTCGGCGATCAGCGTGCGGGCGATGGCGCCGCGCAGGAGCAGCACGGCGAGGCCGTAGAGCGGCACCGCGAGGGCGAAGTAGACGGGCCAGCCGACCGCGCCCGCGAGTGCCGGCGCCCCGACCCGCAGCGGCATGGCGGCGAAGAAGGCGGCGCCGAAAAGGAGCGCGTAGTCGGTGGCCGGCTGCGGTCCCTGGGCCCAGCGGTAGATCATGTTGAAGACCGGGACGCCGAGGCCGCCGCCGCACAGGATGCCGAGGATCGAAGCGGCGAGGCCGAGATTCGGCGCGGCGGCCGCGCTCGCCCAGAGCATCAGCAGGCCGGAGGCCGCGACGCCGGCGGCGGAGACGGTGATGAGCGGCAGCGTGCCGACCCGCCGCACGAGGACACCCGAGACCAGGGCCATGACGAGGTTGATGCCCGACGAGAGCCCGCCGGTGACGAGTCCGACTTCCGCGAGCGGAACGCCGAGATCGAGCAGGGCGAGGTTGTTCGAGCCGGTGAGCGCGAACATCGCCGCGAAGTAGAGGCCGAGCACGAGCACGCGACCGGCGAGGAGGCGCAGGCGCCCGAGTGCGAGGGCGCCGCGCTGCGCCTCCGCCGAGACCCGCCGCAGGGCCCGCTCGGGATAGCGCAGCATCGGCAAGAGGCAGAGCCCGTTCAGGACCGCCACCGCGAGCACGGCCCCGTGCCAGCCGATCCGGTCGTACTCGGCGATCAGCAGGCCTGCACCGAAGATGCCGCCGAGAGAGGCGCCGCAGAGCTTGGCGGAGGCGACGTAGGGCCGGCGTTCCGGTCCCACCGTCTCGACCACGAGGGCTTCCAGCGCGATGTCCATGGTGGCGACGCAGAAGCAGGTCGCCAGCGCGAGCCCGAACAGGGCCGACAGCGGCCACGCCTCGCCCCGGCTCAGGATCAGAAGCAGGGCGATGGCCGATCCCTGCATCAGCACGATCCAGCCGAGCCGGTGCGGCAGGCGCGGCAGGCGGATGCGGTCCACGGGCAGGGCCCAGAGGAAGGTGAGGCCGACCGGCAGGTTGATGAGCTGGAGAAAGCCGACCTCGGCGAGATCGATGCCGCGGGCCCGCAGGATCAGCGGCGCGCCGCTGATCAGGAAGCCCAGCGTGGTGCCGAAGGTGATGTAGAGGCAGAAGAACGGCGCGAGCTGCGCCGCCCAGCTGAGCCACTCTCGCGCGGGAACGGGGCCGCTCACGCGCTCTAAGCTTCCTTCAGAGAGGGGCAACGATCCTGTCCCGTGCCGTTCCTCATCCTCGGTCCCCTGCGGTGTGATGCGGTCCCGCCGTTCCATAGGCCACCCGGCGCCGTCTTGCTCACCTTTTCCGGCCCCTGCCGGGCCACGGCCGGCACTCGGCTTGGCCGAGTCCGTCCGGGCCGCTGATGATCGGTTTGACTGGTGAAATTCGAGATCGGTCCGAAACAGCACGGCGAGTCGTGCTTGCCGGAGAGGATTTGCTGCCGGACCACCGGGGGGCGCTGTTATCACGGATGCTCATCATCGGTGAGAGACAGGCATTTTCCGGCAACGGGGCTTGAGAGCTTCTTGGACCGCTGCCTCCGAGTGTTTCGATACAATCCAGCCGTGAGCGGACCTTCGCAGCCGGCGGTCGATCCCGCAGGAGATGCTGCTGCGGACGACACGGATGCAGGCGGTTTTCTCGGTGCGCTCCGAGCGGATGCTGATCGAGCCGATCGATTGCAACCCGCTGCTCGGCTGGTTTTGGGCCTGGAGATCAATGCGCCGGTCTGGCGCCAAGTCCATCCTGGTCCGGTCGGGCATCATCCCCTGCGGTGATCGCTTGCGCGAATGCAGGTTCGCGCGCGTGACCGATCAGAATCGAGCGCGCGGCGCGATCCGGCAGCTTGGATTGCTCGGAGCATCGAGCAATGGATGACCTCGTCCTTCGCATCGTCATCTTCGCAATCGTCGGCTTAGTCTCCGGCTTCATATCCGGATTGTTCGGCATCGGCGGCAGCACCGTGCGCCTGCCCATTTTCATTTATCTGCTTCCCTGGGTCGGCATTCACCATTCGGTGCTGATGCATGTGGCATCGGCAACATCCATGGCGCTGGTCATCCCCAGCGCCATCACCGCGACCCGCGAGCAATATGCACTCGGGAACCTCGATGTCGCGTTCTACAATACCTGGGTGATCGGCCTTTTCATCGGCGTCGCCTTGGGGGCGATCTTGCTTCCGTATGGATCGACCGAAATCCTGCAGACCCTCTTCGCGGTCTATATCCTTCTGGTCGGCTTCTACATCGCCTTCGGCCGTGGACGCGTTTCATCCCGAGGCGCGCCGCCGTCGGGCGGCAAGAGGATCGGTATCGCGTCGTTCGTCGGGCTCGTCGCGGCCTTGACCGGAACAAGTGGCGGTACACTGACGACGCCGATCCTGAACACCTGCGGGCTCGCTCTGGAAAAGGCGATCGCGATCGCCTCCGCCACCGGATTGGTGACCGGAACCATTGCGACGATCGGAGGCATCATCACCGGATGGCATGCCCGGGATCTGCCCTCCTATTCGCTCGGCTACGTCGACCTCGTGATCTTTATCGTGATGATGCCGACGGTGATGATCAGTGCACCCTTGGGCGTCGCCGTTGGCGGGAGGTTCAGCGAGACGACGCTGCAGCGGATCTACGCCGCTTTGCTCATTCTGGTCGGATTGGATCTCCTGCGGCGGCTGGCGTTCTGACCCGTTTGGCGTCGAGCGGCAGCCGCGGCCTACGGCCCGCCTCCGGTTGAGCTGCGGTCATCCGCCTCGGCCTCGTCGAGGAAGGCGGCGCAGCCCAGGGGCATCGCCGCGAAGCGGATCAGGCGGCGCCCGGTGCCGGGCCGCAGGCGTCGATGCAGCCCCCAGGCCCCCTCCGCCGTTTCGGGAGGAAGCGTCTCGCCGAAGCGCCGGGCGAGCAGCGCCTTCAGCACCGGCCAGGGATGATCGAGACCGCACAGGATCGCGGCGAGGGCTGTCGGCGCGGACGCGTCGAAAGCGGCCACCGTGGCGGCGAGCGGGAGGCCGGCCGCGTGGGCGATGGCGGCGAGCCCGTCCTCGATGCGGTTCAGGTTCAGCCAGCGTTCGAGTTGGGATGCGCTCGGATCGCGGCGGGAGCCGCTGGATCGGCTGCCGATGACATCGAGCGAGGCGCGAAACCGCGCGAGACGGTCTTCCGCCACTGGCTGAGCCAGGGTTTGCGCCGCGCGGTCCAGCAGGCGATCCGCCTCGGCGCGGTCGCCGGCGAGATCGGTCTCCAGCGCCTCGGCCGCCCGTCGGCGGGTCCGCTCCAGAAGCGTCGGTGCGAGACCGGGCGGCAGGTCCGGCCGACGGGCGAGGCGCAGCGTCACCGCCTCCCCCCGGTCGGCATGGGCCATCAGGCCGGAGAAGCCGGCCTCGGAGAAGGCCGCGCCGGGATTGTCGAGCAGCCGCGCTGCGGCGCGACCGTCGCCGTGGCGCAGCAGCAGGTCCGTCAGGTCCGGGGTCAAGGTCGGCCGCGCGGCGATGGCACGGCGATGCCCGTCGCTGCCCGAGACCGCGACCTCGGCCAGGATGGCGTCGCCGAGACCGGGACAGCGCGCGAGGAGCGGTGCCGCGACCTCAGCCGAGGCATCCCGGGCGAGCGCCCGGGAGGCTCGCGGCGGCCCGAGGCGCAAGGGGGCGAGCCGCTCGGCGAACGCTCGTCGCGCCGCCGTATCGATCTGGCCGCATAGGGTGACGAGCAGCCCGTCGAAGGCGGGCTTGTCCGGCGGCGGCAGGCGCGACCAGCGCTTGGTCAGCAGTTCCGCCGATTGCAGCACGAGCTTCGATTGGAGCGCCGCGTCACCGCTGCGCAGGGCGTCCTCGATGCGTCGGACGAGATCGTTGAGGCGCGCCCGCGCGTAGGGATGCTGCGTACCGGGACGGCTGCCCGGTGTCTGGTCCTGCATCGGTCTCGGCCGGGAAAGGGTGTCCATGGCGACGGATCGGTGCTCCGGAGCCGGCCGATGCCGGCCCTGAAGGCGCTCATCCCTCGGGATGCATCGTCTCCTCCAGAGAGCCGAAGGCCGCCTCTCGGGACGATGCCTAGACAGCCTGCCCCATGGTCGGCCCGGCGTCGAGCAGGCTTTCGCGCCGGAGCGCGTTGATGAGGTAGGGCTGCCACAGGCCGAAGCTCTCGTGCACCGCCTTGTCGATGTCGAAGAACTGGAACGGCTTGGGCAGGAAGCCGGATGCACCGAAAGTGGTGAGCTGGCGCTGGACGCCCTCCTCGATCCGTGGACCCGTCATCAGGATGCGGGTCTCGGGACGGCGATCGTTGATGCGGCAGGCGACTTCGAGGGCGGGATAGTCGGGCAGGCTCATCTCGATGATGGCGAGATCGACCGGGTCCCGCTCGATCAAACGGACGGCGTCCCGGCCGCCCGCGGCCTCCCGGATGCGGAACGAGAAGTGGCTCTGCCCGAGAAGCTTTCGCACGAGCGTGCGCGTCGCCTGCCCCGGATCGACGACGAGGCAGTCGAGGGAGCGCGAGAGGATCCGGCGGGCTGCCAGCAGGCGGCCGATGTGGAGGTCGCCCAGCGGCTTGAGGATCACGTCGTAGGCGCCGACACGGCGGGCCGTGGCCGACCAGCGGGGGGCGAGCATGTCGGTGACGAGGACGACGAGCCCCTGCGGATTGCCGGTCTCGCGCCAGCGTCGGATGTCGGCACCGTTGGTCTGCGGCAGCAGCACGTCGACGAACAGCAGGTCGACGGGCGAATCGGCGAGCGCGCGGTTCAGCGCGCTCCCGTCGGCCGCCTCGATCACCCTCGCCGCCGGATCGGCCCGTCCCACCGCTTCCGCGAGGGCCAGCCGGGTCTCCTCGTCCGGATCAGCGATCAGGATGGTGGGCGATGCAGTCACCGGCGGGTCCCATGGTCGTCGTGCGGGCATCCGCCGCGTCTTCCGGCGTGGCGGATGGCTGCGGCGCGATCCGCCGAGCGCTCAGCGCATCACATACACCTGCGTGCCGACCGAAACACGCTCGAACAGGTCGGCGATGTCCTGATTGTACATGCGGATACAGCCGTAGGACGCGAACGTGCCGATCGAACGCGGCCGGTTGGTGCCGTGGATGGCGTATTCGCCGCCGCGCAGGGTCATCGCCGCCACGCCCATCGGGTTGCTCGGCGAGCCGCCGCGGATGAGGCTGGGCAGGCGCGGGTGGTCGCGCTTCACCTCGGCCGGGGGCGACCAGTCGGGCTGATAGTACTTGCCGTCGATCTGGGTGGCGCCGCTCCACTGCTTGCCCGGCTTGCCGACCGCGACGGGATAGCGGATCG
Organism: Methylorubrum rhodesianum; assembly: GCF_014199985.1. GTDB lineage: Bacteria > Pseudomonadota > Alphaproteobacteria > Rhizobiales > Beijerinckiaceae > Methylobacterium > Methylobacterium rhodesianum. The sequence goes on from NZ_JACHOS010000021.1 coordinate 62,209, forward strand.
CCGTTCCGTCGCCGTTGACGAGATAGAGCCGGCGCTCGTTCGTGCGTACCACGATCGTGCCCGCGCCGAGCCCGTCGGCAAAGGGGACGACCTCACGGGCCTGCGCGGCACCCGCCGCGCACAGCACTGCCGCGAACGCGCCCGCGAGACGCGCCCTGTACTTGCCTGTTCCGAACATCGAAGATCGCCTTTCCGAGCTGGAGCGTAACTGGCGAAGACGATCCAACGTTCCAGCTTGCCGCTTTGCTTTACGCGCAGCGAAATGCGGACCTCATGCACGGCCTCTTGGCAGGAGGGCGAATCCTGCGCTCAGCAATTCCGGCAAATTTTAAGTAACGGGCGCGGCTTCCGGTAACGCCCTCAGCGCTCGTGCAGGTGGACCGCCTCGGGGCACCGATCCTGCCAGCCGTGGCGGACGAGTTCGGGATCGGCGTGCTCCTCGACCGGGTGGCCGACGCAGAGGTAGGCAACCAGCGTCCAAGCGGCCGGCACGTCGAGGGCCTCCGTCACGGCGGCGGGTTCGAGGATCGAGACCCACCCGACCCCGAGGCCGTGGGCCCGGGCGGCGAGCCAGAAGGCGTGGATGCAGGCCGCCACCGAGTAGCGCAGCATCTCCGGCATGGTCGCACGGCCGAGTCCGTGGCCGGCCTCCGTCGCGCCGTCGCAGAACACCGCGAGGTGGAGCGGTGCCTCGTGCAGGCCCGCGAGCTTCAGGCGGGCATAGAGCGCGCCCCGCTCGTCCGCGTAGGTCGCACGGGCGGCGGCATTGCAGCGCTCGAAGCTCGCGGTGACCGCCGCGCGCCGGCCGGCATCGGCGACCCGCACGAACCGCCAGGGCTGGCTATTGCCGACGGAGGGCGCCAGCGCCGCGAGATCCAGACAGGTCCGCAGCACGGCCTCGTCGACCGGATCACCGCGGAAGCGTCGCACGTCCCGCCGCCACGCGAAGAGATCCCCGAGGCGTGCCCGGAAGGCATCGTCGAAGACGGGCGGGCCGACCGACGGGGAAGGGAGAGGTTGAGACATCGCCGCCGCTTGTCGCGCCGGCGGGCGCGGCTGCCAAGATGATCTTCACAAGATGGTCTTTTCGCCGGTCTTCGGGACAGCGGCCTCGCTCCGATGCCCGGCATCGAGACGAAAAAAGGGCGGCGCTCCGAAGAGGCCGCCTGAAGTCCTTGGGTCTCGAAACCTCCGGGTGTCGGCTTGCCGGGATCCACGGCATTGCCCGAGGGCTGGGGAGCTCGGGTTCAGGCGCCGCCGCGGTAGACAGACCGACGAGGTTTCAGGTCACAGTGAAAGCGTTTCGCGGTGGCGATGGCAAGGCGGGATCGCGGCAAGACGGTGATGTTTGCCACCTCACCGTGCGGCGACGCACATGCGTCGCGCATCTCGCGGGGAAATTGCTCGGTGAAGGACGGCAGCGGTCGATGGCTGGCGAAGCACCTTGCGGGCGCCTCGGACGAGTCCCATCATCTCCCCTCGCCGCAGGAACGCCGGCACCGATACGGGAGCGACGATGAGTGAGGGGCAGAGCGTCGATCACCGCTCGAACGACCGAGACAGTCAGGTCATCCCGTTTCCGTCCTCGACGAGCCCGCAAGTCGCCTTCCAGCGCGACGAGCTGCGAACCATCTTCAATCTCTACGGGCGGCGCGTCGCCGAGGGCGAGTGGCGTGATTACGCCCTCGACTTCCGCCGGGACAAGGCGGTGTTCTCGATCTATCGCCGGACCTCCGAGATGCCGCTCTACCGGATCGAGAAGGATCCCAAGCTCGCCCGCCGCCAGGGCGCCTACGCGGTGATTGCGGCGAGCGGCCTCGTGATGAAGCGCGGCAACGACCTCGCCCGCGTCATCGGGGTGCTGGAGGGGCCGTTGCGGGCGGTGTGATCCCGCCTCCGGGCGGGCCCGGCGACGGGATCGATGACATCACCGCCGGGCGGTTACCAGCGCACGACGATCTGCGCCCTGACCGTGCGAGGCGCGCCGGGCAGGATGTTGTTGTTGTTGTGCGCCGTGACGATGTAGCGGCGGTCGAACAGGTTCTCGATGTTGACCTGCGCGCGCGCGTTCTCGCTGATGTTGTAGAACAGTCCCATATCGAACCGCGAGTAGCTCGGCAGCCGCACGGTGTTGTCCGAGGTCGCGAAGCTGTGGGACTGGTTGATGAACCCGACGCCGACCGAGAAGCGCGGGTCGATGTCGAACTTGTTCCACAGCGTAAAGGAATTGAGAGGGACGAGACCGACATAGTTGCCGGGAAGGATCGTATCGGAAAGCCGGTTGGTGATGCGCGCGTCGGTGAAGGCGTAGCCGCCCGCGATCGACCACCAATTCGTCACGTAGCCGTTGGCGCCGATCTCCGCGCCTTGCGTGTTGGTCTGTCCCGAGGTCAGGAAGAAGCCGGGCCGGTTCGGGTCGGCGAGGCGCTGGTTGCTGCGGTCGAGGTTGAACAGCGCGCCGGTGATCTGAAGCACGGGCGACACGTCGTACTTCACGCCCACTTCCGTGTTCTCGAACTTCTCCGGCTCGGCGATGACGAGACCCGGTGTCAGCGCGCTGAACTGGTCGCCCGAGGAGGGCAGGTAGGAGACGCTGTAGCTCGTGTAGAAGGCGAGGTTCGGCAGCGGCTTCACGACGATGCCGGCCCGTGGTGAGACCAGATCGTCGATGCGGGCATTGGTGACGTTGGTGCGCCGGTCCGTTGCGGCGAAGTCGAAATGGTCGAAGCGCAGGCCGCCGATGAGCTGGACGTACTCGTTCAGCTCGATCTGGTCCTGCACATAGGCCGCGGCGAGGCCGAGGTCGTACCGGCTGTTGGCATCGCTGGCGATGTTGCGGAAGGTGACGCCGACGCGCGAGACCGGCGCGAGCGGATTGACCACGAGGCTCTGCGGTGCACCGGGCGTCGCGAAGAAGCCGGTCTCGCGCAGGCTCAGGCCCTCCTGGTAGCCGAGCTCGAACCCGCCGAGCAGGGTGTGCTTCACCGGGCCGGTGAGGAACTGATAGGTGAAGTCGGTCTGGTTGAAATAGTTCGTCCGGTCCGTCTGGCTGTTATAGGCCGAGAGCGAGACAGCCGTGCCGGCCGCGTTCACGGCGCCGCCCGGAAAGACGTTCTGGTAGAACTTGTTGTAGTCGGCGAAGCGCGACTGGCTGCGCATCACGACGCCGTTCTCGAACACGTGGTCGAGCTGCGCTGTCGCGATATGCGCGTTGACGTAGGTCTGCGACAGGAATGGATTGCCGAAGAAGGTCGAAGTATTGTCGCGGTAGCGGTAGGGCCGGCCGAACTGCGAGGGAATCCCGCGATCGGTGGTGCGGTCGTCGTGGAAATACTCGTAGGACAGCTTGAGCGTCGTCTGCGGCCCGATGAGGAACGTCATCGTCGGGTTCACGCCGTAACGGCGGATGTCGACGAAGTCTCGGTAGGTCGCGGTGTCCTCGAACACGCCGTTCATACGGAAGAACACGTTGTCCGAGAGGCGGTCGCCGACATCGACCGCCACGCGCTTGTTCGCGAACTGCCCGCCCTGGGCCACGATCTCGCGGACAGCCACGCCGTCGGCTTCCTTGAGGACGCGGTTGACCACGCCGCCGCCGCCGCCGCGGCCGAAGATCATCGCGTTGGGGCCTTTCAAGACCTCGATGCGCTGGATGTTGTAGAGGTCGCGGTAATACTGCATGTCGTCGCGGATGCCGTTGACGAAGAAGTCGGCGTTCGAGCGCTGGCCGCGGATGATCAACTCGTCGCGGTTGCCCTCGCCCTGAGCCTGGATCACGCCCGGCACGTAGCGCGTCGCCTCGCCGATCGACTGGAAGCCCTGGTCGAGGATCTGCTCCCGCGTGATGACCGAGACGGATTGCGGGGTATCGAGCAGGGGCGTCGGCGTCTTGGTGGCGGTGCGCGTCGCCTTGCCGAGGTAGCCCACCGTAACGCCGCCCTGCGGCTCGAGGCGCGGGGCGCCGCGACCGAGTCCTTCGACGGCCAGTTCATCTAGCGCGACCACCGTCGGCACCTCCGCCGGAAGGGCGGGCTGGCCCTGTGCCGGGCTCGTCAATGCGGCAGCCGTTCCTGCCAGAAGTGCTAGAGCGACTTCGTTCGCTGCGCGACGTCTCAAGTTCAAGTCCCCGTCTTCTTGGCGATATTTGATAACGCCGTTCCGTCACCTTTGCGCTCTTGACGGCATCGTTCGACGGGGATCAAGCGGGTCAGGTATTATAACAAACGACAAAATCTATATTTTTGATTGGAATAACTCTCGAGAGACCACTAAATTATTGGGCAATACGGCGGTTTTCGCAGATTAGAATACATGTAGTCTGTAAAACACGGAAACGCTGTGGCCAAAAGGCCACGGCGTTCATGGGGGTTCTTGCGAAGGATTCACTTTCGCAACGCATCGAAGCGCGTGGAGCGGCCCACGCTCCCGACAGGTCCGATGCGATTCGTCTTCGTCATGGCGGGGCCGTGACGCCGGGGGGCGCCCGCGCACCCACCGCGGCGGTTCGGCACCGGGCGGCGTGAGCCGCGGGTCAACGCGGCGTGGAGCCGGGCGTCGAACGGGACCTCTGGCCGCACCGGAATCGGGAGAGGGGCGTCGTGACCGGCCGGTCGCCGCCGCCCGGACGGGTCCCCTAGCGGCCGGCGCGCAGCGTCGCGGCCGCCTCGGCGAGGCGTCGGATCGCCGTCGGGTCGGGCTTGCCCGCGGGCACCACCCAGCTTCCGCCGACGCAGAGCACGGCGGGGTGGGCGAGCCACTCGCCCGCGGTCGCCTCGGTGATGCCGCCCGTGGGGCAGAAGCGCACCTGGCCGAAGGGGGCGGCCAGCGCCTTCAGCGCCTTGAGCCCGCCCGCGGCCTCGGCCGGGAAGAACTTGAAGCGGTCGAGTCCGTGATCGAGGCCGCGCATGATGTCGGCGGCGGTCGCGACCCCCGGCAGGTAGGGCACGCCCGAGTTGATGGCGGCCTCCGTCAGCGGCGCCGTCAGGCCCGGGCTGACGATGAACTTGGCGCCGGCCCCGATGGCGGCATCGAGATCGCGCGCGTTCAGCACCGTGCCGGCACCGACCACCGCACCCTCGACGCTCGACATCGCCCGGATCACATCGAGCGCCGCAGGGGTGCGGAGCGTGACTTCGAGGGCAGTGAGCCCGCCGCCGACCAAGGCCTCGGCAATGGGCACCGCGTCGGAGGCATCCTCCACCACCAGGACGGGGATGACGGGAACGGAGCGCATCAGCGCGTCGATGGTGCTCATCGGGGTCTCCTCCGGTGTCGGTTCGGCGTCGGGCGGGTCGTCGGATGCCTCAGAGCCCTGCCGCCGCCAGCATCGCCGAGCCGCCGCGCTCGGCGTCGTCGGCGCCCTGGCGCATGAAGGCGAACAGTTCGCGGCCGGTGCCGAGGCCGTCCGGAGGCCGAACCGCGTCCTCGCGCCGGTCCCACTCGGCCGGATCGACCAGCACCTCCAGCAGCCCGTCCTCCGCCGAGAGGCGGATGATGTCGCCGTCGCGGATGCGGCTGATCGGACCGCCGCCGATGGCCTCGGGGCTGAGATGGATCGCCGCCGGCACCTTGCCGGAGGCGCCCGACATCCGCCCGTCGGTGACGAGCGCCACCTTGTGACCGCGGTCCTGCAGAACCCCCAGCGGCGGCGTCAGCTTGTGCAGTTCCGGCATCCCGTTGGCGCGCGGTCCCTGGAAGCGGACCACCACCACGACGTCCCGCTCCAGTTCGCCGGCCTTGAAGGCGGCGATGACCTCGTCCTGATCGGAGAAGACGCGGGCCGGGGCTTCGACGGTGCGGCGCTCGGGGTCGACCGCGCTGGTCTTGAAGGTGGCCCGTCCCAGGTTGCCCTTCACCAGCCGCATCCCCCCATCCGGCTGGAAAGGGTTCGCGGGCGGACGCAGCATCGTGTCGTCCAGCGGCTCGGCCGGTGCCTCCTCGAAGGTGAGTTCGTCCCCGTCCCCCGAGAGCTTCGGGTCGCGGGCGTGATCGCGCAGGCTGCGGCCCGCGACCGTGAGGATGTCGTCGTGCAGGAGACCCGCATCGATCAGCGCGGCGATGACGTAGGACATGCCGCCGGCCGCGTGGAAGTGGTTCACGTCGCCCGCGCCGTTGGGATAGACCCGGGCGATCAGCGGCACCACGCCGGAGAGCCGGTCGAAATCCTCCCAATCGATGACAATGCCGGCGGCCCGCGCCATGGCCGGCAGGTGGATCGCATGGTTGGTCGAGCCGCCGGTGGCGAGCAGGCCGACGATGGCGTTGACGATCGCACGCTCGTCGATGCAGCGCCCGAGCGGACGGTAATCGTTGCCGTTCCAACCGATTTCCGTCAGCCGGTGGACCGCCGCGCGCGTCACCGCCTGACGCAGCCGCGTGCCCGGATTGATGAAGGAGGCGCCGGGCATGTGCAGGCCCATCACGTCCATCATCATCTGATTGGAATTGGCCGTGCCGTAGAAGGTGCAGGTGCCGGCCCCGTGATAGGAGGCCGATTCGCTCTCCAGCAGCTCTTTACGGCCGACCTTGCCCTCGGCGTAGAGCTGACGGATGCGCTGCTTCTCCTTGTTGGCGAGCCCCGAAGGCATCGGCCCGGCCGGGATCAGGATCATCGGCAGGTGGCCGAAGCGCAGCGCCCCGATGATCAGGCCCGGCACGATCTTGTCGCAGATGCCGAGCAGGGCCGCGCCCTCGAACATGCCGTGGCTCAGGCCCACCGCGGTGGAGAGGGCGATGGTGTCGCGGGAGAACAGCGACAACTCCATGCCGCGCTGGCCTTGGGTGACGCCGTCGCACATGGCAGGCGTGCCGCCGGCCACCTGCGCGGTGGCGCCGACCTCGCGGGCGAAAATCTTGATCTGCTCCGGATAGCGCCCGTAGGGCTGATGCGCCGAGAGCATGTCGTTGTAGGCGGTGACGATGCCGATGTTCATGGCGCGGCCCGCGATGATCGCCGGCTTGTCCTCGCCGGAGGCCGCGAAGCCGTGGGCGAGGTTGCCGCAGGCGAGCGTCGGGCGGTGCACGCCCGCCTCCCTCTCGCGCTCGATCAGGTCGAGATAGGCGCGGCGACTGTCGCGGGAGCGCGCGATGACGCGTTCGGTGACCGCGGCGACCTCGGGGTGAAGCTCCGGCATGGCTCGTTCGCCTCGTTCGGATTTCGACGGCACGGCAGGCCCGCAAGATCGGGGCCCGCGCTCCCCTTAACATGGAGAGAGTCCAAACAGCATCACGCTTGTGAGAACGTTTTCATTGTCCAGCCCTGGACGTCGACAGGGGCATTTTCAGCGGCCGCCCGCGGCGCGGAGCGATCCGGATGCCGCGTGCGCATCACCCTCCGGCCGCAGCGGCGCACCGCCGCGGCGGACCGCTCCGCCGCAGGGCTGAACCGATCGATCGGAGAGGACGCACGACGCGACCGGATTGCCGGAGGCTCGGTTTCGCTCCCGTCGTTTCCACCGGTGTTGTGGACGCGGCCGTGCGCTCGTCCGATCGAATACGATCGCGTCCCGCTCCGCCGAGGGCGTCCGTGTCGGTCCTCTCACGCCCCCGGCGCGGCGGCGATCTCCCGCTCCACCTCGGCCGGATCGAGCACGTAGCGGCGTGAGCAGAACTCGCAGGTGATGGCGATGGTGCCGTCATCCGCCACCATGTCCCGACGCTCCTCGGCCGAGAACGAGCGGATCATGCCCATCACCCGCTCCTGCGAGCAGCGGCAGCGCTCGACCACGGTCTGCGCGTCGAACACCCGCACGCCGCGCTCGTGGAACAGCCGGTAGAGCAGCCGCTCGCTCGACACCGCCGGATCGACCAGTTCGTGATCCTCCACCGTTCCGACGAGGCTGCGCGCCTCGGTCCAGGCGTCGTCCTCGGCGGGTGCGCCGGTGAGGATCTCGTGGCCCTCCGGCGCGTCGCCGGGGGGCAGGTCGGCCTGGCGCATCCGGTCGGGTGAGGTGGGCAGGAACTGCACCAGCAGCCCGCCCGCCCGCCAGCGGCTCTCGCCCCCCTCCATCTGCTCGGCCACGGCGAGGCGAACCAGTGTCGGGATCTGCTCGGACTGGCGGAAATACTGGTGCGCCGCCTCCTCCAGGCTCTGGCCTTCGAGCGCGACGACGCCCTGATAGCGGCTCTGGGTCGGACCCTGGTCGATGGTCATGGCGAGGTGGCCCCGGCCCATCAGGTCGGCGGCGCGCGCCTTCGGACCGAGGGCCGCCACCGGGTCCGCGTCGAAGCGGGCGGTGGCGCGCACCCGGTCGGGCGCCTCGAAATCGACCACCAGCATGTTCACCGGCCCGTCCGTCTTGGTCTGGAGCTGGAAGCGGCCTTCGAGCTTGAGCGAGGCGCCGAGCAGCACGGTGAGCGCCGCCGCCTCGCCGATCAGCCGGGCGACGGCGTCGGGATAGCCGTGGCGGCGCAGGATCGTGTCGATCGACGGTCCGAGCCGCACCGCGCGACCGCGCAGATCCAGCGCCTCGACGGCGAAGGGCAGCACGGCGTCGTCGCCGCCCTCGAGCGAGGGCATGGGCGGCATGGAGGAAGAGGCGTGTCCGGAGCTCATGGGCTCTCCGTGTCGGGCTGAGAGAAAGGGGCGGGAGAACGGCCGGTCCGGCGGCATCACGCCAAACCGGCGGAAGCGCAAGGGCAGGGGCACGTCCTCGACAGGCCCTCATATGGGGAGCAGCGTGCCGCGGCGCGAGGGTGGTGCGAGAGCGGCGCGGGACGCTCCAGGCTCGGTATCCTTCCGCAAGCCCCGAAGGCGGTCGCAGGCCGCGAGCCGGCGATGTCCGCTCGGGCGTTGGGGGTGATGGGACGGCTCTCAGAAATCCGTGTGCAGGCGCGTCCCGAAGAAGTCGGCCGGGCCGCGGTCGCGGTTATAGGCCGGGCTCTCGACATGCTGGTAGTCGAAGGACATCGTCACCGCCTTCGTCAGGTTCAGCGCGTAGTAGACCTCGACCGCCCGTTCCGGCGCGTAGCGGTCGAGGCGCCCGTCGCCGATCAGGAGGCCCAGGCCGCCGTTGGCGAAATAGGCGCGGTGCGACGGCGAGATCCGGTTCGCCGCGGCGCCGAAGCCGATCGTGTCCTGCGGTCGGCCCCAGGCCGTACCCTTGAGCGACAGGCCGCCCGAGACCGAGCCGTCGATGTCGGTAAACGATAGGTTCTCATTGCGCCCGTCATTGACGCTCGCCCGCGCGAACAGGCCGAGATCAGGGGTGAGCGCCTGTTCGAGGTTGATGTAGGCGCCGCTCTTGCGCCGGGGCTCCCGGGTCGCCGCGACCGCCGTGTTGATGTCGGGGAACGCGCCGGCCTGGGTCAGCGCCACGACCTGGCGGAAATTCGCGGTGTTGCCGACATTCGAGAACAGGCCGAGGCGGAGGCGGCCCGGCTGGTCGAGCCCCGGCAGGACGTGGCGCTCCTCGACTTCGACGACGGCGCCGGCCCGCTCGAACACGCGCGGGTCGAGCACGTCGGACGAGGGCTCCTTGGGCACCTGCGTGTAGGCGGCGCGGACGGCGAACTCCGCCCGGTTGTACTCGACCATCACGCCCTGCGTGAAACCGGGGAGGTTGGCCGGAAAATCCCAGGCGGCCGAGGCCCACAGGCCCCAGTTCATGAAGTCGACCCGCGGGTCGTGGGCGTAGACGTTGCCGTCGAAGTAGTCGCCCAGCGCGAACTTGCCGGCGATCACCGTGATGCGCTCGACGTCGCGCGTGCCGGCGATGGAGTTCGGTCCGTCGGGCACCGCCTCGGTCTCGCCGCCGAGCCCGAAGGTCTGGCGCACGAAGTAGCGGTTCGAGCGCAGCTTCGGGAAGGGGGCGCCCGCCTTCTGCGCCTCGCCGTTGACGAAGCCGGCCACGCCCAGCGTGCGCGACAGGCCGAAGCCCTGACTGAATTCCGGATTGTAGTAGATCTCCGTGCCCTCGAAGAGCTTGAGACCGAGGAACAGCGTTGCGGTCGTCGTCGCCTGCGCCTGGTCGGGGACGAGGCTCTGCGGACCGCGATAGGGCGAGCGGAAGCCGGTCACGCCCTGGTTCACGAAGGTGGTCTGGCCGTGCAGCGAGAAGCGGGCGTCCTTCGGGGCCTCGTCCTCTTCCTCCGGCACCAGGCTGAGCGCCTGCGGGTGCCAGATCAGGCGTGCCATCATCTTGTTGGAGACGAAGCCGGTGCGGGTCGTCACCGGCCCGCCATCCGGGCCCGGCAGCGTGCCGAGGCCGAAGCGGCGGCTCTCGCCGAGGTCGCTGTAGCGGTAGTCGATCCCGAGCGAGAGATGCGGATCGACCGCGAACTGCACGCCCGCGCCGAGGGTGAAGCCGAGATAGGAGACGTCGCGCATGGCGGTCGCCGCCGGGCTCCCGGCGAGATCGGGATAGGTGGCGAGAACCCGCCCGTTGGCACCTGTGAGCCCAGCGGTCACGTAGATCAGGTTGTTGCCGAAGGCGTAACCGACCCGGGCACGGGCGGCGCCGAACACGTCCGTCTTCTCGCGGATCAGGGCGAAGGGCGGATCGATCGCCTCGTAGCCGAAGCCCGTCGCGTCGGAGCGCGCGCCGCGCTTGAGATTGGTCCCGGCGAGATCGGCCTCGATGCCGTAGACGAAGGCGCCGTCCTGCCAGGTCCAGCCGGCGAAGGCGCCGCCCGCCACCGTGGTGGCGTCGCTGCCGAGGTCGCGGCTGCCGGTGGCGTCCCCCGTCGCGATGGATCGGACCCGGCGCGGGCCGATCGTGGTCGGTCCGAAATCGTAGGTGCCGAACGAGGCGCCGGCGCTTCCCTGGAGCCCGCCATAGAAACCGGACCAGTCGAGGACGCGGGATCCGGCAGGGTCGGCGAGGTCGGCAGCCGGTGCCGCGGCAGGATGGAGGCCGAAGACAGCGACGAGGACGACCGAGGCGGCCGCCCGTGTCCGGATCTTCCCTGCGCGCCCCTTGAACACCTGCGCCAGCCCCCGCCGTGATCCCACACGCGGCCTAGCAGATGTTATTGCCGCCGCAATCCGCCCGAGCCCCGTCGAAGCAGAGGCTTCGGAACGGTGGCCCTGGCGCCACGATGGCAGGGAGAAGCCGAAACATCCGACAGGACGATGACGCTCGTGTCGGCAGGGCCGAAGGCCGGGGATGAGCGCCTGGGGATGAGGGTCTGGGGATGAGGGCCGGCGCGGGACCGATCGCGGTCGATTCGTCCCATCCTGCCCCTTGCCGGGCCGAAGCTTGGCCCTAGCTCGGAGGAGCCGTGACCCCCATCAGGTTAGGCAAACTTCAGGGCGCGTCCGCGAGGCCGCGCCCTTTTTCCATGCCCGAGGCGTCGGTTCGCGGCGCGCTTCACTCCGTCGGAGCGACGGCCGGCTTGGCCGGCTTGGCGCCCTTCGCGGGCTTGGCCAGCGCCTCGACCGGAGCCGCGGCGGCCTGCTGGTTCACGTCAGGCACGCGGGTCCAGGTCTGCGATCCGCACAGCACCTTGAGCATGCAGCCCTGCACGTTCAGCTCGGCATCGCTCTCACGCTCCAGGCTGACCTGATAGATCTTGCCCTCGTCGGCATTGTAGATCTCGCCGGCGAAGCCCGCATCGTCGGGCTTGAGGTTGTCGAGGAGCGTGAGGCCGATGATCGGCCGCACCCGCTTCTTCGGATCGGGATTCTTGACGTCGGTGCGCGGTGCGCCGGCATCGTCGGTCGGAGACTTCAGCCACACGACCTTGCCGCAGGCATTCCCGCCGCTCGGGCCGCAGCGGTCGATGCGGATCTTGGCGCGCCCGTCTCCCGTCAGCCACGTTCCGGAGAGGTCCTTGGGGGCGGCGAAGGCCGAGCTGGAGGCCAGCAGGGCGGCGAGACCGAGGGCGATGCGCATGGATTGGCTCCTGAGGCTGGACCCGGATTCGGGCCTGAGTCTTGCGGAGAAGGGATCGCCCCGGCGGCGAGCCGGGGCAGGCGGACCGTCCATCGATTCAGCCCGCGCAATCCGGCGATTTTTCGGCAGTGTTGCGCTGAAGCCATGGCAAGGCCGAAAATGGCCGCGCTTGCCCTCGGCCGGTCCGTCGCGAGGATGCCCGCTCGCCGATTGGTTGAGGAGCCTCCGCTCCGTCGCTATAAGCCCGGCGCGCCGGCAGCCTCTCGGGCGGCTTTCGAGTCCGCTCTCATCCAGCGCGTCGCGCGACCCCTTTCTCCAACGAACCGGACCGGACCATGGCCAACGAGCGCACCTTCTCCATCCTCAAGCCCGACGCGACCCGCCGCAACATCACCGGCGCCGTCAACGCCGTGATCGAGGCCGCCGGCCTGCGCATCGTCGGTCAGCGCCGCATCCGCATGACCCGCGAGCAGGCGGAAAAGTTCTACGAGGTGCACAAGGAGCGCCCGTTCTTCGGTGAGCTCGTCGAGTTCATGACCTCCGGCCCGGTGGTCGTGCAGGTGCTCGAGGGCGAGAACGCCGTCGCCAAGTACCGCGAAGTGATGGGCGCCACCAACCCGGCCCAGGCCGCCGACGGCACCATCCGCAAGCAGTTCGCCGAGTCGGTCGGCGAGAACACCGTCCACGGCTCCGACAGCGCCGAGAACGCCAAGATCGAGATCGCGCAGTTCTTCAAGGACGCCGACATCGCCGCCTAAGGCGCTCCCTCGCCGGCCCCGGATCGCGGGGCCGGCGAGAGACCGATTCAAGCTTGCGCGAGGCTGACCCCGCGGGGGCGGGAAGGGCGCAATCCGGCCGAGTGTGACTCTCCTGCCCTAGCGGCGCGGGGCGGGCGGACCGAAGAACGGAAACGATCGACGATTTCCCGTCTCTCTTCGGATTTTCGCTCCATGCGCTCCACGTTTTCGCGCACCGGCCGCCTGCTCGTCGCGGCCGGCCTCGTGTCCCTGCTCGCCGCCTGCAACTCCGCCGGCCGCTCGACGCAGTACACCTCGCTCGAAGGCTACGTGCCCGATCCGGCGCTGAAGACGGCCACGAAGAGCAATCTCACCGGCCGCGTTCGCCACGCCTGCACCGTCACCCAGGCCAAGCTGCAGAAGGTCGAGGAAGCCGCGCTCGCCGCCCCCTGCGGCTGCTATGCCGATCGCACCCTGTCCGCCCTCGACAAGGACGAGATCGCCTCCTACCGCACCACCGGCTACTTCAACGACACGGCCCGCGCGAAGGCGCTGAACGCCCTCGACAGCTGCAAGCTGCCGCGCCCGATCGTCTGATCCGGCCCTGAAAGAGGGGGCGGCGTCTGCCGTCCCCTTGCGGGCGTCCGCCCTGCCGCCCCCGAAGGCCTTTGACTCCCGGTCTCGCTCCCGCCCCGGTTATCAGGAGGCGGAGCCGAGGAAATCTAGGGTGCTGCCTTTCCCGGAACGATCGCGCTGTGCGCACGCATCGCCGAGGCTCGCGATGACCCCGCGTGGCCTTGATATGAGCCGCTTGGCCGGAGATCGGCCTACAGCTTCTCGGTCGGCGTGGGCGACTTCCCGTCGTTCGGCCTCGTCTTCTCCGGCTTTGCCTTCTCCGGTTTGGCCGGCTCCGGGCAGAGGCCCTGAAGGCTCTTCCACTCGGCCTCGGACAGGATGCCTGATCCGGTCGGCTTCTCGCCCGCCAGCGACCGGATCCGCGCAGCCCGTTCCGCCGTGAAGGGGTGGGAGCGCAGGAACGAGATCCCATCCGGCTTCTCGTCGTCCGCGTCGGTGATGCGCTCCAGAATCGCGGCCAGCGCGGCGCCGTCGCCGCCGGCCCGCTTCACGGCCGCCACCGCGTAGGCATCCGCCGCCCGCTCCGCGTCGCGCGAGTAGCCGGCCGAGATCGCCGCTTGGCCTACCGTCACCAGCACCGTCGAGCCGGTGAGGTCGCCGAGCACGAGGCTCAGCAGGAACGAGGTGCCGCCCGCCGTGATCACCGAGCGCATCGGATCGCGCGCGGCGACGTGGCCGAATTCATGGGCGAGGATGCCGGCCAGCTCATCGCCGTTCCGGGCCTTGGCGATGATGTCGGAGAGCAGGATCACCCGGCCGCCCGGCAGGGCGAGGGCATTGGCGATCTTGTGGCGACGCACGCTCACCTGAGGCGCCACCGGAAGTGCCATGCCCTCGGAGAGCCGCGCCGTCAGCCGGTCGAGGACGGCGCGTCCCGCCGCCTCGTTGCAGAGCGGTGGGTCGTCGAGCAGGGTGACGATCTGCCCATCGACGCTGCGCCCGAGCTGCGCCTCGATCGCCTGCGGCACCAGCGGTGCGAGCAGGCCGGACGCCGCCGGCACGCCGTAGATCGCGGTCAGCAGCACGGACAGGCCGGCGGCGATCGACCAGAGCACGAGGCGGGTGACGCCACTTCCGCCCTCGGTCCGGTTCAGGTCGGGGCAGCGCGCCATCAAGGCCTGTGCGAAGGCTTCATCGGCGAACTCGACGCTCTCCGGCCCCTGGGCGTGGTTCACCCGCATCAGGGGCGCGGCCGCATCGGCGGCGCGCAGATCGAGCAGGCTCCAGTCGCGGGCGACGTCCTCGCCGACGATGTCGAGCCGGAAGGTCAGCCGCAGCGTCACCGACCGGGGCCGGGCGCTGATCCCGTCGAAGAAGGTGCCCGTGGTGGTGATCGCCTCCATCGGCGCGTTAGAAACCGATTTCGAGGGCGCCACCGACATCGAGCGCGTCGGCCAATCCCTCGTTCAGGCCGCTCGCCGGCGCGCGGGTCGAGGCGAGCACCGCCTCCAGCGCCGGAAGGTTCTCGATCTGCATGGTGGTTGCCACCGCGTGCCACAGCCGCACGCTGACGATGCGGACGTAGAGCACGTTCGTGCCGAGGATCGCGCCGAGATAGAGCAGCACGGTCGAGACGATGACGAAGGCGTGGATGCCCGCATTCTCTCCGTTCGTGGCGATCAGTGGCACGAGCAGGGCCAGGATGATGCCCAGCACGAGGATGAAGCCGATCAGGGCCAGCATGTAGACGAGATAGGGAAAGTAGAACTGGCGCGCCTTGAGCGAGGAGTTCAGCCGCGCCGCGCCGAGATGGGCCGCATTGAGGAAGGTGCGGGTTTCACGGGCGCGATAGTAAGGGATCAGCAACAATGCGAGCGGGATCGACACGGAGGCGGCGATTCCGACGGCACCGGCGTAGTAGACGAGCGGCGTATCCGCGTAGTCGGGGTTGAAGATGAGCTTGCTCTTCTCGCTCGCCGGATCCTGGATCAGCAGGTCGGTCGGGACGTCGAAGCCGCTCGCCGCCAGCAGCGCCAGGACGCTCGCCAGGATCGGCAGCAGCGCGACGATATAGAACATCATCCAGGGCATCAGGATCGAGCGGCCGGTCGCTGTCGAGCGCATCCGGCTCTGGCCGACCAGGGTGTGGTCGATGCGGTAGCGCTCCAGGGCCGCGCGCATGAAGGGGAAGGCGAGGCCGAGGCTGACGATGGTCCCGAGCCACCACAGGCTGGCGAGGCCGGCATAGGCGAAGCCCGACCCGTCCTGGCCGAGGCGGATGCCGCGCCAGCGCGTGCGCGAGGCGCGGTAGCGCCGTCCGCGGAACAGCGCGTATTGCCCGAGGACGAACAGGCCGATGAAGGAGATCGGCGCGGCGAGCGTGGCCAGGATCGGGCTCAGGAGGCCGATGACGAACAAGAGGATGTAGATCGGCACGAGGATGGCGAGCGCCACCAGGAAGCCGAGGAACAGCTCCTTGCCGGTGCCGAGATACTCGGCCGGGCTGCCGGCGACGACCGTGCGACTCCAGAAGAAGCGCCGCAGGTTGGTGATGTACCAGAACCGGTAGATCGAGAAGGTGATCAGCGAGAGCAGGAAGCCTTTGACCACGATGCCGACAAGGCCCGGTGCCCTTCGATCGAACGCGATCTCTCCCGTCCGCGCCGGAGCCGGGCTCGGCACGCCCTCAGCTTGATTCATCGTCGTGGTCCCCCTCGTCGCGGCGGAGACTAGAATCCTCGGCGAGTGCGTTGCAATGGCGCAGGGGCTACAATCTTTGTTATAAGTGCGGGCGATCTGGGAGCATGCGTGGTTAGAGGCCAGCGGTGCCGTTCATGGTTAATTTCACGTGAAAATCATTTCCGGTGCCGCCCTTGGCGAGCGGTGATCCGGTCAAAGTTCAGGCTTGGGTGTTGCTCGGCTCACGTGCCGAACTTTTCCTCATACGGCTGCGGATGGACTTCGAATGACCGCTCCGCGCCGAGAGCGACCCAGCGCCGTCCGGTTGCTGGTGGCTCCGCACCGCGCGGACGCGGGTGAGATGACCCGAGGCAAGGGGCGGAAAACCGAGAGGGAGACAGCCGAGCCAAGTCGTCCGGACGGCGAAGAGCCGTATAACGCGAAGGGTTGAGCCGTCCCCCTTCGGCTGCCGCCACGATGCGCCCGGACCACGAACGAAGAACGCCGGGCCTCGATCAAGGCCCGGCGTTCTCCGGCATTTTCGTCGTCCAAGGGTGGTCAGCGTTCCGGGCAGGCTGCGGCTCAGCAGCAGCGGAAGCCCGACGTATTGCCGACCCCGAAGCGGGCGTTCTCGCGATTGCGGAAGAACTCGCGCTCCGTCATCGGCGTCTGGTCAGGATGGGTCTTGCTGATATGCGCGACATAGGTCCCGTAATCGCCCTGACCCACCATCAGCCGCGCGCCGTCGCAGACGCACTTGTTGAAGGCCCGGAGGCGATCGCGAAAGCTCTGAGACGATGCAGCGGTGCCGGTCATGTCGGCCTCACTCAGCCGGTGCGAGGTTCGGATCGGCTTCGAGCGCCGTCCAGCGGTCGGCGCGGTAGGCCTTGACGCAGGCCATCACCCCGAAGACGACGATCGCCACGACGAGGCCGACGAACATCACGGCGAGCGCCGCGTCGATGCGGTCGTTGAAGACGATCTTGTGCATGTCGTCCATGCTCTTGGCCGGTGCCAGCACCTTGCCCTCGGCGATCGCCTTCGCGAACCGGTCCGCATGGCTGAGGAAGCCGATCTTCGGGTCGGGCGAGAAGATCTTCTGCCAGCCGGCGGTGAGGGTGCAGATGCACAGCCACACGGTCGGGATGATCGTGACGAAGGCGTAGCGCTCGCGCTTCATCTTGAAGATCACCACGGTCGCCAGGGTCAGCGCCACTGCGGCCAGCATCTGGTTCGAGATGCCGAACAGGGGCCACAGGGTGTAGATGCCGCCGAGGGGATCGGTGACGCCCTGGTGGAGGAAGAAGCCCCAGGCGCCGACGCAGAGGGCGGTCGCGACCACGCTCGGCCCCCAGGACGCAGTGTCCTTGAAGGTCGGCGAGATCAGGCCGAGCAGGTCCTGCAGCATGAAGCGCCCGGCGCGGGTGCCGGCATCCACCGCGGTCAGGATGAACAACGCCTCGAACAGAATCGCGAAGTGGTACCAGAAGGCCATCATCGTCTTGCCGCCGATGGCCGACGAGATGATGTGGGCCATGCCGACCGCAAGCGTCGGGGCGCCGCCGGTGCGGGAGATGATCGAGTGCTCGCCGACATCCTTGGCGGTCTGGGCGATCACGTCCGCGCCGACGGGGAAGCCGAGCGCCGTCACCGCCGCCGCCGCGCTCTCGGGGGTGGTGCCGACGAGGCCGCCCGGCGAGTTCATGGTGAAGTAGATGCCCGGCTCGATGACGCAGGCGGCGACCAGCGCCATGATCGCCACGAAGCTCTCCATCAGCATGCCGCCGTAGCCGATGAAGCGGGTGTCGAGTTCGTTGTCGACGAGCTTGGGCGTCGTGCCCGACGAGATCAGGGCATGGAAGCCCGAGACCGCGCCGCAGGCGATGGTGATGAACAGGAACGGGAACAGGGAGCCGGCCCAGACCGGACCGGTGCCGTCCACGAACTTCGTCATCGCCGGCATCTGCATGTGCGGCGCCACGAAGACGATGCCGATGGCCAGCCCGACGATGGTGCCGATCTTGAGGAAGGTCGAGAGATAGTCGCGCGGGGCGAGCAGCAGCCAGACCGGGAGGATCGCGGCGACGAAGCCGTAGCCGATCAGCATCCAGGTGAGCTGCACGCCGGTGAAGGTGAAGGCCGGGCCCCAGTACGGGTCGGCGGCGATCTGGCCGCCGTAGACGATGGCGGCCATGAGCAGGACGAAGCCGATGATCGAGACCTCGCCGACCTTACCCGGCCTGATGTAGCGGGCATAAAGACCCATCAGCAGGGCGATCGGGATCGTCGCGCCGACGGTGAAGGTGCCCCAGGGGCTCTCGGCCAGCGCCTTGACCACCACCATCGCCAGCACGGCGAGCAGGATGACCATGATCATGAAGGTGCCGAACAGGGCGATCACGCCGGGGATCACCCCGAGTTCGGCCCGGATCAGCTCGCCGAGCGAGCGCCCGTCGCGGCGCATCGAGATGAACAGGATCATGAAATCCTGCACTGCGCCCGCGAGCACGACGCCGGCGAGGATCCACAGCATGCCGGGCAGGTAGCCCATCTGCGCCGCGAGGACCGGGCCGACCAGCGGGCCGGCACCGGCAATGGCCGCGAAGTGGTGGCCGAACAGCACCGACTTGTTGGTGGGAACGTAGTCGAGGCCGTCGTTGTGGCGATGAGCCGGCGTCTCGCGCTTCGGGTCGAGGCGCATGACGTTGTCGGCGATGTAGAGGGAGTAGTAGCGGTAGGCGATGAGGTAGACGCAGACTGCGGCGACCACGACCCACAGGGCGTTGATCGGCTCGCCCCTCTGTGTGGCGACCACCGCCAGTGCCGCGGCACCCAATGCCCCGACGAGGGCCCAAGGCCCGTGTTTCTGTATCGCGCCCATGCGACGCCTCACTCCGTCATTGGCCGCATTCTTGATGCAGGCGGCCTTACACGGTTCTGTTTGGCGCAATTTTTCCTGCGATGCCAGTTGCGGGGAACACACAGGCCCGCGTTCGATCGGCGTCCGCAGTAACATCTATGATGATGCGTCACCCCTCCCGTTGGATGAGATTGGTGCCTTGGCAGCGGCGCTGGCGAGCGTCTCAAGTGGGTGATCGACTGGCGAACGGAGCCGGTCGTTCGGAGCGCCGCCTGAGCTCTGCGCTCCGCTGCGGGTCACGGGTAGGCTTGGCGCCTCAATCGAGGACGATCACCCGGTTGGGCAGCTGGTTGTCGCTATGGGAGCCGGGCAGCTCGGCCTTCAGCACCGCCCCGACCCGTTCCACCGCCGCGACGAGTCCTTCGCCGAGCGCGTCGCGCCCGGCGGCGCTGAGCAGATCGGAGACGATGGCGCGCCACTGCGCCTCCTCGACGCGGGAGCGCACCCCCTTGTCGGCCACGACTTCGGCGTAGCGCTCGGCCAGCGCGACGTAGACCAGCACCCCGGTGCGCCCCCGCGTTCCGGTGAGACCGTGAGCGAAGAATTCCCGGCGGGCGGCAGCGTGCGCCCGCTCGCGGCGCCAGCGCCGTGGCGTCAGCGCGATGCGCAGGCTCTCGTTCAGGGTCAGCAGCAGGGTCGCGAGCACGCCGACCGCCTGGGCCAGCGCGATCTGCCCGGCGCCGAGATCGGTGAGCAGGATCAACGGCCAGGGAAGGGCGAGGGCGACCACCAGCGCGAGGGCCAGGCCGGGGGAGCGGTAGAGCCCGGCGCGGGCGGCCACGAGCACGATGATCTCGCCCGCGGTGCCGGCCTCCGCCCGGCCGATCGCCGCGGCGATCCGCTCCCGCTCGGCCATATCGAGGATTCGCGCGCTACCAGTCACCGGAGGCCCCCCCGCCGCCGAACGAACCGCCCCCGCCGGAAAAGCCGCCGCCGCCGTCCGAGAAGCCGCCGCTCCATCCGCCCGACGGTCCCGGTATGACCACGAAGCCGCCGCCGCGGCCTCCGCGTCCGCCCCCGCTCATTCGCGTCAGCACGACGACGAGGGCGATGATGACGATGATCCAGAAGATCACCGTGACGGGATCGACCGCGTCCGCCCGCACCGGCGCCCGGCGCTGCCACTCGTCGGCATCGCCCGCGAGGATCGGCAGGATGGCGTCGACCCCGGCCTCGATCCCGCCGGAAAAGTCCCCTTGGCGGAAGCGGGGCGTGATCGCGCTGGTGATGATGGTCTTCGACAGCGCGTCGGTGAGCGCCCCTTCGAGCCCGTAGCCGACCTCGATCCGGACCTTGCGCTCCTTCGGCGCCACCAGCAGCAGCACGCCGTTATTGGTCTTCTTCTGGCCGATGCCCCAGCTCCGGGCGAGACGGTTGGCGTAGTCCTCGATCGTGAGATCCTGAAGGCTCGGCACGGTGGCGACGACGAGCTGGTCGCCGGTCCTGTCCTCGTGCACCTTGATCTTGCCGTCGATCCGCGTCCGCGCCTCAGGCGAGAGGATGCCGGCCGCGTCCACCACCCGTCCCGTGAGCTTGGGGAAATCGGGATCGGCCGCGGCAGCGAGCCCGGCGAGGATGGCCCAGATCAGGCATGCGAGCGACAGGACCGGCAGCACGCCGGCCGCAGGGCGCCGAGCGATCCGGCCGGGACGTGTCATCACCACGGAGGCACGCGCCGGGGGCTAGAACTTCACGTTCGGTGCGCGCTCGGCGCCCGGCGTCGAGGTGAAGGTCTCCATCGGCTTGGCTTCGGGATAGAACCACGAGGCGATCCAGCGGCCGGGGATGGTGCGGATCTCGGTGTTGTAGGCCTGGACCGCCTGAATGTAGTCGCGCCGCGCCACGGCGATCCGGTTCTCCGTGCCCTCGAGCTGCGACTGCAGGGCCAGGAAGTTCTGGTTGGACTTGAGATCAGGATAGGCCTCGACCGAGGCGAGGAGCCGCCCGAGCGCCCCCGAGAGCTGGTTCTGAGCGTCCTGGAACTGCTTGAACTTCTCTGGGTCGTTGACCGTCGAGGCATCGACCAGCACGCTGGTCGCCTTGGCCCGGGCTTCCGTCACCCGGGTGAGCGTTTCCTGTTCCTGCTTGGCGTAGCCCTTCACGGTCTCGACGAGGTTCGGGATCAGGTCGGCCCGGCGCTGGTACTGGTTCTGCACCTCGCTCCAGGCGGATTTCGCCTGCTCCTCCAGGCTCGGCACCCGGTTGATTGCGCCGCAGCCCGAGAGACAGGTCGCCAGCCAGAGCGCGGCGAGCGCGGACATGATCCGTCCAAGCACGCTGGTGCGGGCGGGCGCCGCGGGGCTGAAGGCGAGGGACATGGCGGGCGATCTCCGGAGCGAGCTTGGCGGCAGGGGCTGCTGCGGGAGATAGGGGGCGCGGACCGCGGCGGGAAGGGTCGGATTCGGCGTGAGCGCTCCTCTTCCGTCCCTCGCTTGACAATCCGCCTCCGATTGCGGCGGCGTACCCGTCATGAACGATGCGCCCGCTCCTGCTCCCGCTCGTCCCCGCATCACCATCACCTACTGCACGCAGTGCCAGTGGCTCCTGCGTGCGGCGTGGATGGCGCAGGAGCTCCTCTCGACCTTCCGCGACGATCTCGGCGAGGTCGCCCTCCGCCCCGGGACGGGCGGAGTGTTCGTGATCGAGGTCGAGTCCGAGGTCATCTGGGAGCGCGTGCGCGACGGCGGCTTCCCCGATGTGAAGGCGCTCAAGCAGCGGGTGCGCGACCGGCTCGATCCGGGGCGGGATCTCGGTCACGTCGATCGGCCGAGGCAGGAGGACTGAGGCGGGGCAGTTGGCACGCGGCCCCGCGGTGGGGCATGATGGGCGGGCGCCACCCTCAAAATCCTTCGTGCGAAGCCGCGGGACGCCTTGATCCGACGCATGCTCTCCCGGCTCGGCCAGCGTGGCTTCTCCACGCAGTTCTACCTGATCATGCTCGTGATCGCGCTGATCGGTCCGGGCCTGATCTTCACCGCGATCCTGCTGACCCGCTACGCCGCCACCGAGCGCGCCCGCTTCGAGCAGGACGCCCGGGAGAATGTGCGCGGGATCGCCCTGTCGATCGACCGCGACACAGCCGGGCTGGTCTCGGTGCTGCAGACGCTCGCCACCTCGCCGCGGCTCAAGGACGGCGAGTTCGCCAATTTCGAGAATCAGGCCCGGTTGGTGCGCGAGGCGATCGGCCTCGATCTCGTGCTGCGCCGTCCGGACGGGCAGCAGATCGTCAACACGGCCCTGAAACCCGGGGCGCCCCTGCCGGTAACCACCTTGCCGATCGACCGCGAACTGATCGACAGCGGGCAGCGCTCGATGGTGACGGGATATCTCGCGGGGGCGATGCCGGATCAGGCGCATTACGTCGTCGCGGTGCCCGTGCGGATCGACGATGGCGTCGCGTTCATCCTCAGCTTCGCCGTGCCCTTGAATCGCATCGCGGGCATCCTCGCCCGCGAGCAGGTCCGGGGCTGGGTCACGGGCGTCTCGGACCGTGACGCCATCGTGCTCGCGCGCCTGCCCGAGATGCCGGGCGTGGTGGGGCAGCCCCGGCTCGCCACCCTGCGCCAGACGATGACGGGCACGCCCGGCGTCTGGGAGGGGCGCGACCGCAATTTCAAGCCCGTCACCGTGGTCGAGGCGCGCTCGCGGCTCAACGGCTGGACCGTGGGGGCGAGCATCCCGCGTGAGCTGGTCGATGCGCGGCTGCGGCGCTGGATCTGGGCCTTCGGCGGCTTCGGACTTCTCGTGCTCGCCACCTCCTCGGTGCTCGCCGTTCATCTCTGGTCACGGGTCTCGAAGCCGCTGCGCCAGCTCGCAGCATCGGGGCCGGCACTCGCCCGCGGGCAGGCGATCCCGCGGGTCGCCTCGCCGATCCACGAGATCCGCCGCCTCGCCGACGTGCTCTCGGAAGCCTCCCTGCGGCTGCGCACCCGCTCCGAGGAGCGCGACCGGGCGCTCGCCGAGACCCAGCGCGGCCTCGCGGCCCTGCGCGAGAGCGAGGCGCGCTTCCGCCACATGGCCGATTCGGCGCCGGCCCTGATCTGGATGACCGACGAGACCGGCGAAGTGGTCTTCGCCAACATGCATTTCGATCATCTGTTCGGCCGCCCCGCCACGGAGATGGCCGGCGGCGGCTGGGAATCGATCGTGCATCCGCCGGATCTGCCGGCCTTCCGCGCGACGTTCCAGGAGGCATTCGAGCACCGCCACCCGTTCCGGGCCGAGATGCGGGTGATCGATCGCAACGGCGAGATCCGCTGGCTGCGCTGCGAGGGCGTGCCGCGGCTCGACGATCACGGCACCTTCCTCGGCTTCACCGGGTGCAACGTCGATGTCACCGACGCCAAGCGGGCCGAGGAGCATCTGCGCCTGCTCATCAACGAGTTGAACCACCGGGTGAAAAACACGCTCGCCACCGTGCAGTCGATCGCCATGCAATCCCTGCGCGGGCTCGACGGCGAGGAGGCGCAGGTGGCCAAGGCCGCCTTCGAGGCGCGGCTGCTGGCGCTCGCCCGCGCCCACGACGTGCTGACCCGCGAGAGCTGGGAGGGCGCCGAACTGAAGACGGTGGTGGCCGACGCGATCCGCCCGCTGGAGGCCGCCGACGGCGAGGCTTCGCGCTTCGCCGTCTCGGGCCCGCGCCTGCGGCTCGCGCCGCGGCTGGCTCTGTCGATCGCCATGGCCCTGCACGAACTCGGTACCAACGCCGTGAAGTACGGAGCACTCTCCAGGGAGGGCGGACGGGTCACGATCACCTGGACCGTACAGCGCCGGCCGGAACTCTCCCTTTCCCTGCGCTGGAGCGAGAGCGGCGGCCCGCCGGTCACGCCGCCGACACGGCGCGGCTTCGGCTCGCGCCTGATCGAGCGCAGCCTCGCCCGCGAACTCGCCGGCAAGGTCGAACTGCTCTACGAGCCCGACGGCGTGGTCTGCACGATCGAGGCGCCGGTGCCGCCGCCGGGCCTGCTCGAGCGGAAGGGGGGCACGCAGCTTGCCGCCACGAAGCCGCTGCCGCTCGCGGGGTGAGGGTGATGCCCGCCGCCCGCCGCGGGCTCATCCGGAGCGTGGTCGACGGGAGCGCCCGTTACTGGAACGTCATCGGATCCGGCCCGATCCGTCCATCGGCCCGGTCGAGCCCGGCGATGGCCGCGTGATCCTCGCTGGTGAGGGCGAAACCGAACACGTCGATGTTCTCGTGCATCCGGGCCGGCGTCGCGGATTTCGGGATCGTCACGAAGCCGCTCTCGATGTGCCAGCGCAGCACCACCTGAGCCGGGCTGCGCCCGAGGCGATCGGCGATCCGGGTGATGACGGGCTCGTCCAGCACCTGGGCCTGCCCCAGCGGACTCCAGGCCTCCGTCACGATACCGAGCCGGGCATGGGCCGCGCGGAGGGTGCGCTGCTGGAAGCGGGGATGCAGTTCGATCTGGTTGAGGGCCGGGGTGACCCCGGTCTCGCTCACGAGCCGGTCGAGCTGATCCTCGGTGAAGTTCGAGACGCCGATGGAGGCCGTGCGCCCCTCCTCGCGCAGGCGGATCAGGGCACGCCAGCTGTCGAGATAGAGGCCGCGGTCGGGGCAGGGCCAGTGGATCAGATAGAGGTCGATCTGCTCCAGGCCGAGCCGGGCGAGGCTTTCATCGAAGGCGCGAAGGGTCGCGTCGTAGCCCTGGCTGTCGTTCCACAGCTTCGTCGTCACGAACACATCAGGCCGGGGGACCACGGTCTCGCGCAGGCCCCGCCCGACCCCGGCCTCATTGCCGTAGGCCGCGGCGGTGTCGATCGATCGGTAGCCGCTGCCGAGCGCCGTGCCGACCAGGGCGGGCGTCTGCGCCTGCTGCAGACGCCAGACGCCGAAGCCGAGCTGGGGGATGGACCGTCCGTCGTTGAGGGCGATCGGCGGAACGGGGTCGGGGGCTGTCATGGCGTCTTTGTTCTCATGCGCTGCCCGAGCGAAGAGCCGGGGGCGGGGCACGGAGAATCGGCATGATCTTGCCTGTCGTACAGGCATCCTTCCGGGGGGGCAGGCCTGCGCGCGCGTCAGAGCCCGCGTCAGGATGGATGAGGAAGCCCGCCTCAGATCTCGCGCTGTGAACCGATCCGCAAGCCGTTCCCGCCCGCTTCGTGGTCGGGGGGCCGGATGAGGTGCAGATAGCTTGGGTCGAAATCGCAGAACGTCCGCAGGCGGCCCACATCCGGAATGTTCAGCCGGCGGTCCTTCAGCTGGATCAGCCCGGCCAAACGAAGGTCGCGCAGGATGCGGCTCACATGGATCGTCGTGATGCCGAGGATGTCGGCGAGCATCGGCTGGGTCAGGGGCAGCGGGCAGTCGTGCTCCCCGGCAGCACCGACGAGCTGCTGGCGCAGCAGCAACTCGCAGAACAGGTGGGCGATGCGCTTGTCGGCGGAGCGCTGGCCCATGCTGGCGAGCCATTCCCGCAGGATGCTCTCATCGACGAGGGTGGCCCACCAAAGGGCCCGGGCAAGGCGGGAATCGCGGAAGACCAGGGAGTCGATCCGCTCCTGTGGGATGTCGGCGACGGTGCAGGCGGTCAAGGCGGCGATGTAGTGGTCGGAGGGGCCGAGCACTACCGATTGCAGGTCGCAGAAATCGCCCGGCAGGAGCAGGCCGATGATCTGGCGCTGCCCGTCATCAATGAGCTTGTACCGGAAGGCGAAGCCTTCGAGGATGAGGTGGACGCCCGCCGCCACGTCGCCGGCCCGCACGATATCCTGCTGCGGCTCCAGGTTGCGATTGAACTTGGAGAAGTCGGCGAGAAGGGCTCGGTCCCCGGCATCGAGGTCCGGGCCGTGACGGAGACGGAGAATCAGAGGATTGCTGCGCGAGAGCGCCACGGTCGCATCCATGGACGCTCAACGCGGAACGCTCGGTTCCGTGCCATCAAAAATGCGACGAGGCGTTACGGGCAACCGCTCTTGTTGGGGTGGTGTTCCCGCCGGCCCGGATTCCTCCGGATCTCAGGCGGCCTTCCAGCGACGGGCGGTGTGGTTGCCGAAGGCGCGGGCGTAGAGGTTGCAGTAGTTCAGAGCCGCTCCGTCCCAACCGAAGGACCGCGACATCGCGCTGCGCCGCATGGTGTTGAAGCGCTTCTTCTGGCCGAAGGTCTCGAAGGCGCGACGGATCGCCGAGGCCAGACCGCGGGGAGAGGCCTCGCCGAAGGTGAAGCCGGTCACGCCATCCTCGACCGTATCGTTGAGGCCGCCGGTGCGGCGCACGATCGGCAGGGAGCCGAAGCGCTGCGCGTACATCTGCGCCAGACCGCAGGGCTCGAAGCGCGAGGGCATCAGCAGGAAGTCGCTGCCGGCGAAGATGCGGCGCGCTTCCGTCTCGCGGAAACCGACATGGACGCCGACATTCTCGGGATGGCGCCCGGCGAGGTCGCGCAGGGCTTCCTCGAACCGGCCCTCGCCCTGGCCGATCACCACGAGCTGCCCACCCTCGGCGACGATCGATTCCGCGGCACCGATGCTGAGATCGATGCCCTTCTGATGCACGAGGCGCGAGACGATGGCGAAAAGCGGCCCGCGGGAGACCGCCATGCCGAACTGTTTGCGCACCTCGTCGGCATTCGCCCGCTTTCCCTTCCAGTCGTCGGGCTCGAACCGGGTGGCGAGGTGCGGGTCGGTGCGCGGATCCCAGCTCTCGTCGATGCCGTTGAGGATGCCGGTCAGGCGCCCCTGCGCGGCGCGGGTGCGCAGCAGACCGTCGAGGCCGCAGCCCCCCTCGGGCGTGGTGATCTCGCGCGCATAGGTCTCGCTCACCGTGGTGACGTGCGAGGCGTGGTAGATGCCGGCCTTGAGGAAGGAGAGCTGCCCGTAGAACTCCACGCCGTCCATCTGGAAGGCGTAGTCCGGCACGCCGACCCGCCCGAGATTGTCCCGGTGGAACAGGCCCTGATAGGCAAGGTTGTGGATCGTCAGCACGCTCGGGCGGCGGATGCCGAGCCAGGACATGTAGGCCGGCGCCAGCGCCGTCTGCCAATCGTTGAGGTGAAGCAGGTCGGCCGACCAGAACGGGTCGATTCCGGCGGCGAGCTCGGCCGCCGCCCGGCTGAGGCGGGCGAAGCGCAGGTCGTTGTCACCGAAATCCCCACCCGCGTCGCCATAGGGCGTGCCGTCGCGCTCGTACAGGTCGGGCGCGATGAGGACGTAGACGCCGAGGCCGTCCGGCGTGGTGCCGAAGGCCAGTTCGCAGGCCGGTACGCCGGCGAAGGCACCGAGCCGGGCGACCGTCGTCAGGGCCTCGAGACCGGCGAGCACCCGCGCATAGCCGGGGATGAGGACCCGGACGTCGTAGTGGCGGCGCAGCGCCCGGGGCAGGGCGCCCGCCACCTCGCCGAGGCCGCCGGTCTTCACGAAATCCGCCATCTCGGGGGTGGCGTAGAGGATGCGGGGAAGGAGCGCGTTGCCGAGCCTCGGATCGGGATCGAAGGCGGATATCGGTGACGGCGGCTCGGCGACCGGACGCGCACCGAGATCCACGTAAGCCATCGACTCGCCCCCACGCCACCGGCGCTGCTGGTGAAAAGCGGGAAAAGCCGCTGCTGCGCTCGGCATTGCAATGCTCCGGAAGGCAATCCGTTCCGTTGCATCGCACAATTCAGGCCATGTTCAGATCAATATTTCTGAGGCTCGGACCGCGTTTTCGGCATGGGCCGCTTGCGTTTCGCGAATATCTCGCCCCAATCGGGCTTCCATCCTTCGCCACTGAGTCGGAGATCTCTCCGTGCGATGCAGCGAGGCGACGGCGGGCGAGCCCTATCGGCCGACCGCCTGGAGGACGACCCCCTCGTCCGGACCAAGCCGTAGGCTGCCCTCGGCCCGATCCCCCGCCCGGCCCGGGCAGGTCGAGAGCAGAATCGTCCAAGTGCCTCCCCCCTCGAGTGGCACCCCCCATTCCCGGTTGCCGAAGTTGAGCAGGATGCGCAGAGTTTCATCGCCGATGAAGCGCTCGAAGCCGAAAAGCTCGGCGGCGAAATCCGCCGGCAGGGAGAGGCTGCGCCAGTGCCCGATCGACAGGGCGGCGTGATCCCGGCGCAGAGAGAGGAGACGGCGGTAGAGCGTCAGGATCGAGCGGGAATCGTCGCGCATCGCATCGACGTTGCGTCGCTCCGCATCCGCGCTGAGCGGGAGCCAGGGCGTGCCGGCGGTGAAGCCCGCATTCGGTCCGTCCTCCCACTGCATCGGCGTGCGCTCCGGGTCGCGGCCGTGGCCGGGCTCGTTGCGTCCCCAAGGGTCCTGTGCCCGTTCGGGCGGCACCGGCACGTGCCCGAGGCCGATCTCGTCGCCGTAATAGAGCGTCGGCGTGCCGCGCAGCGTCAGCAGCAGCATCGCCGCGATGCGCGCCTGCGCCTCGCCGACGCGGGCGGCGATGCGTGGCTGATCGTGGTTGCCGAGCACCCAGTTCGGCCAGCCGCCCTCGGGCAGGGCGGCCTCGTACTCCGCCACGAGAGCCGCCACCGCATCGGCGCGCCACGGCGTCTGGATGAGTTGGAAGTTGAAGGGCAGGTCCGCCCCCGTCAGCCCGGGCCCGTAATACGTCACCAGCCGCTCGATCGGCAGGTAGATCTCGCCGATCAGTACCCGCTCGCCGTAGGCGCGCAGCACCGCGCGCATCCCGGCGATGACGTCGAGCACCTCGGGCTGGTCGCAGGAATGGACCTGGTGGAAGCGGTTGATCCCCGCCTGATCCGATTGGAAGTCCGAGTTTCGCGGGTTGTCGCGAAAGCCCTCGTCCTTGATCAGGTGCCAGATCACATCGACGCGGAATCCGTCCACGCCGCGCTCCAGCCAGAAGCGCAGGGCGTCGTGCATCGCCGCCCGCACTTCGGGATTGCGCCAGTTCAGGTCCGGCTGCTCGGGCAGGAAGGCGTGATAGTAGTACTGGCCGGTCGCCGGATCGCGGGTCCAGGCCGGGCCGCCGAAATTCGAGAGCCAGTTGTTGGGCGGACCGCCGCCGGGGCCCGGGTCGCGCCAGATGTACCAATCGCGCTTCGGATTCGTGCGGCTCGCCCGGCTCTCGGCGAACCACGGATGCTCGATCGAGCTGTGGTTGGGCACGAAGTCGAGGATCACCCGCAACCGGCGCCGATGCGCCTCGCTGATCAGGGCGTCGAAATCCTCCAGCGAGCCGAACAGCGGATCGACGGCGCAGTAATCGGCCACGTCGTAGCCGAAATCGGCCATCGGCGAGCGGTAGAACGGCGAGATCCAGATCGCGTCGACGCCGAGCCAGGCGAGGTAGTCCAGCCGGGCCGCGATCCCCCGAAGATCGCCGACGCCGTCACCGTCCGTGTCCTGGAACGAGCGTGGATAGATCTGATAGACTGTCCCGCTCTGCCACCAGACCGCCGCGGAGCCGCTCATCCCGGATATCGGGCCAGATATCGGACCGCCCATCGGACCTCCCGCGACGATGCCGGCGTCGCGCGCCGTTTCAGGGATGGCCTAGGGCCGTTCAGCAAGCCTTCAAGCGTCCGCCGGCATTTCTCGCGCGGGCCGGCGGTCGATGCGAGAGCGTTGTGTCCACAGTGACACAGGCGTGCGGGCACACGACTTGCGAAAGGCATGTTTGCACGCATGTGTCGCGATGTGTCTCGACAAGTCCGGCCACCGGCAACACCATGTCGGGGCAGGGCGACAGACCATGTCGTGGATCATCGTGCCGCCGCGAGAAGCGGCCGGGTTCCGCGCTCAACCGACATCCTCGGCTGCAACGAAGGGGGATACCCAGGTGCTGAACGAAGCTCTGTCCGTTCTCGTCAGGAACGGCGAAGCGGACACCTCCGCTTCATCGGCGAAGACGGCAAAGGCCGCCGCCACCTATGTTAAACCGCGTGCGAGCGCCGGGAACGATGCCGTCGTGGCGTTGCGCGAGGACATCCGCGCCAAGCTCGTCTACGTGCTCGGCAAGACGCCCGAGGCCGCCCGCGAGCGCGACTGGTTCGCCGCCACCGCGCTCGCGCTGCGCGACCGGATCGTCGATGCCTGCTACGGGGCCCAGGCCGGCACCGTGCCGGACAAGCGGGTCTATTACCTCTCGCTCGAATTCCTGATCGGCCGACTCCTGTCGGACGCGATGAACAATCTCGGCCTCGTCGAGACCACCAGGGCCGCGCTTCGCGACCTGGGCGTCGATCTCACCGACGTCGAGGGGGCCGAGCCCGACGCGGCGCTCGGCAATGGCGGTCTCGGGCGGCTCGCCGCCTGCTTCATGGAGAGCATGGCGAGCCTGTCGATCCCGGCGATCGGCTACGGCATCCGCTACGACCACGGCATCTTCCGCCAGTCGCTTGAGGACGGCTGGCAGCGCGAGGCGCCGGAGACCTGGCTCGCGGAAGGCAATCCGTGGGAGTTCGCCCGGCCGGAAGCGACCTACAAGATCGGCTTCGGCGGAAGCGTCACCATGACGAGCCAGGGCGATCACCACATCCGCCGCCACTGGCACCCGGCCGAGACCGTGAACGCCGTGGCCTACGACGTGCCGATCGTCGGCTGGCGGGGCAAGCACGTCAACGTCCTGCGCCTGTGGAAGGCGGAGGCCGACGCCCCGGTCGAGCTCGCCCGGTTCAATGCCGGCGACCATGTCGGCGCGGTGTCGGGCCGGGCCCGGGCCGAGGCGATCTCGCGGGTGCTCTACCCGAGCGACTCCTCCGCAGAGGGCCAGGAGCTGCGCCTGCGCCAGGAGTTCTTCTTCACCTCCGCCTCGCTGCAGGATCTGGTGCGCCGGCACGTGGCCGAGCGCGGCTCCCCGCGCTCGCTGCCCGACCACGCCGCGATCCAGCTCAACGACACCCATCCGGCCATCGCCGTGCCGGAGCTGATGCGCATCCTGATGGAGGAGCACGACCTCGCCTGGGAGGATGCGTGGCAGATCACCACCAACACCCTGCATTACACCAACCACACCCTGCTGCCCGAGGCGCTGGAGACGTGGCCGGTGGAGCTGATGGAGCGGCTGCTGCCGCGCCACATGCAAATCATCTACCTGATCAACTGGCTGCACCTCGAGGAGCAGAGCAAGAACGCAAGAGGCGGGGCGTCGGGTGGGGCGTTCGACGTGTCCACCGTCTCGCTGATCGATGAGACGCACGGGCGGCGCGTGCGCATGGGGCCGCTGGCCTTCCACGGCTCGCGCCGGGTCAACGGCGTCTCGGCGCTCCACAGCGAGCTCCTGAAATCGACCGTGTTCAAGGATCTCCACGCGATCGAGCCGGAGAAGATCATCAACAAGACCAACGGCATCACCTTCCGCCGCTGGCTGCACAACGCCAATCCGGAGCTCACGGCGCTCGCCGTCGAGGCGGCGGGCGAGGGCGTGCTCGACGATCCGACCCTGCTCGAGCGGCTGGTGCCGTTCGCCGACGATCCGGAGTTCCGCAAGCGCTACGCGGCGATGCGAAAAGTCCGCAAGAAGCGCCTCGCCCAGGTCATCGCCGAGCGCACCGGCGTCACCGTCGATCCGTCGGCGCTGTTCGACGTGCAGATCAAGCGCATCCACGAGTACAAGCGCCAGCTCCTCAACCTGATCGAAACGGTGGCGCTCTATCAGGCGATCAAGCAGGCGCCGCACAAAGACTGGACCCCGCGGGTCAAGATCTTCGCCGGCAAGGCGGCGCCGAGCTACGTCCAGGCCAAGCTCATCATCAAGCTGGCGGGCGACATCGCGAACGTCGTCAACAACGATCCCGAGATCGGCGACCGGCTGAAGGTGGTGTTCCTGCCGAACTACTCGGTGAGTCTGGCCGAGGTGATCATCCCGGCCGCCGACCTCTCCGAGCAGATCTCGACCGCCGGCATGGAGGCCTCTGGCACGGGCAACATGAAGCTCGCGCTCAACGGTG
This sequence comes from Methylorubrum rhodesianum, assembly GCF_014199985.1. Taxonomy (GTDB): domain Bacteria; phylum Pseudomonadota; class Alphaproteobacteria; order Rhizobiales; family Beijerinckiaceae; genus Methylobacterium; species Methylobacterium rhodesianum. Next base: position 93,815 of record NZ_JACHOS010000021.1, read on the forward strand.
CGCTCACCGTCGGCACGCTCGACGGCGCCAATATCGAGATCAAGGACCATGTCGGCGCGGACAACATCTTCATCTTCGGCCTCGACGCCGAAGGGGTGCTCGCCCGCGCGGGTGAGCCGGACTACGCCGCCAAGGCGATCGCGGCCTCGCCCCGGCTCGCGGCGGCGCTCGACGCCATCGGCGACGGCACCTTCTCGCCGGATGATCGCGGCCGCTTCGCGCCCCTCGTGGACGAGCTGCGCCACGGCGACCGCTACCTGACCACCGTCGATTTCGAGGATTACTGGCGCGTCCAGCGCGAGATCGACGCCGCCTGGAAGCGCCCGGCCCAGTGGTGGCGCGCGGCGATCCTGAACACCGCCCGCATGGCGTGGTTCTCCTCCGACCGCTCGATGCGGGAATACGCTGAGGAGATCTGGCGGGTGAAGGTGGCCTGAGGGCCGGCAAGGTCTTGAGACGAAGCGAAGGGAGCGGCCGGATCGGCCGCTCCCTTCGTCGTTCTCGGATCAGCGGGCCGAGGCGCAATCGCGCATCGTCGATAGGCTTCAGGCTGAAGAGGACGTCGTAGGCGACCTCTCCGACGCCGTCGGAGGGCGAACGTGGCGAAGGTCGATGGGATCGGCGGCTTCACGGGCCGCGTCGTTCCGGCGGGCTTCGGTCAGCGACAATCCACGATCCGATCCGCCACGGACGCTGTCGGCATCGCGGTCACCCTGTCCGTCATCGTCCCAGGGGCAAACGGAGCAGGTTTTGAATCCGCTCCCTTCGCCGAGCATGAGGCCGCGACCGCAGGGACAGCGGTCGTCCGCCATTAGAGATTGCCCGTAATTACGGTCCCCGTTCACGGACCGGCGCGCGATCACCGCTCCCGATGACGGGAGGGGCCGGGTGCTCGCGGTTTACCCCTCACGCTCCCGGCTCGAGCGGGATCGGGTAGAACCGCGCCCCCGCCGCCGCCGCTAAAACCTCAACAGCGCCCAGCGTCGAGGGGCAGCCGGAGGCGTGCACCACGTCGGTCGCCCGCAGGCTCGGGATGTGGGCGGTGAGCGGGCCGGGGCGCACGTCGGGCGCCCGCTGGCGATGGCGGTCGGCGGCCAGCGTGATGCGGGTGACGCCGGTGGCGCGCAGCCATTCGAGCGACGGGCGCATGTAGAGGTCGAGCGGATCGCGGGCGCCGATCACGAGGCAGATCTCGCGGGCCGGCTCGACGTAGCGCGCGGCGCGGGCGATCGCCCAGATGCCGGCAAATCCCGTCTCCGCCGCCACCAGCACGAGGCGACCGCCGCCGGGGCGGTAGGTGCCATTGCCGACGGGACCCTTCACCTTGACCGCGCGGCCGGGCTCGACCGCGCAACCGAACAGGGCGGTGAGATCCTCCGCACATTCGCCGCGCAGGTGGAAGACGAGCTCGTTCAGTTCCGCTCCGCCTTCGACGCCGAGCGTCGGCGTGAGCGTGACCGGGCGACCGCCTTCGAGGGTGACGACGACCTGATCGCCCGGCTCGAAGGGCAGCCGCCGCTCCAGGGTCGCGACCACCTGCACGACCCGCGGCGCCAGGGCCGTGATGGTGTCGATGCTGCCGGTGCGGCGCACGACTGGCCGGGTCACGGTGCGGGCGGGCGACTTGACCGGCCGGATCGTCGCGTCCGGATCGGGGACGGACAGCGTCACCGCCTCCGCCCGCCGGGCGCGAACCGGCAGCCGCCGCGAGGCGGGCCCGGCGCCCTGGCCGACCAGACCGGTCATCGGGGCGATCACGCCGTCCGCCAGCGCGGTCTCCAGGGAGGTGTCGCCGGGGGAGACCCGCAGGGGCTGGCCGTTCACGACAAGCGAGCAACGGGCGCTCGTGGGAGCACGCATGGCGGCAACCCGCTCCGATCGGATGAGAGGTTTCTTGAAAGGATCAGAGCGGGGCGTGGATCAGGCGCTCGACCAGGGCGGCCCAGCGCGCGCGCACGGCCCGCGCCTCCTCGCCCAGCGTCTCCACCCCTGCGAGGCCGAGGCTGCTGCGGAGCGCCTCGCTCTCCCGGCGCTCGGCGGCGAGCGCCGCCTTCATCATCGCCACCTCGAGGCGCAGACGGACGAGGTCCGCCTCCGCGGCCCCGGGCTCGGAAGTCGAGACGGCAGGGCCCTGCGCCAGTTCGTCCGCCATGTCGTCCGCGGGCGTGTCCGACACGACGTCGGGCGGCACCTCCGCGACGACCGCCCGCGGCGGCACGGTCCCGGCCAGATGGGCGTGGATCGGGCGCGTCATGAGGCGCCGCATCGCGCTGCCGGAGAGGGCCGGGCTCCTGCGTCTCGTCGCCTCGATCATCGTCCATCCTCAGGCCGTCGGGACGCCGACGGGGCGACCCGAATACTTCCGATGGACCTTCCTTCAACATGGTTAAGGGAGTTTTAAACGGATGCTAGAGAGTCCGCCTCATCGTGAGATCTGTGCCTGGCCGGGCGGTGGAATCACGCCGCCTCGGGCGCGGCGCCGACGAGCTGGCGGGCCTGGAGCACGGTCATCGGTTCGCCGAAGGCCGCCCCTTGCGCGTAATCGCAGCCGAGTTCCTGCAGCCCTTGCGCATCCTCCTCCGACTCGGCGCCCTCGGCGATGGTGGCGAGGCCCAGCTCCTGACCCATCCGCAGGACCGAGCGCAGCATGGCGGTGCGCCCCTGGCCCATCTGGCGCACGAAGCTCTGGTCGATCTTGATCGTGTCGAAGGGGAAGCGCTGGAGATAGGAGAGCGCCGAGTAGCCGGTGCCGAAATCGTCGAGGACGAGGCCGGCGCCGAGATCGTGGATGCGGGTGAGCATCTGGGCGGCGTATTCCGGATTCTCCATCACCAGCCCCTCGGCCATCTCCAGCTTGAGCGAGCCGGGGAGCACGCCGGTGCGCGCGATCACCGTCTTCACGTCGTGCAGGAGGTCGTGGCGCAGGAGCTGGCGCGAGGAGACGTTGACCGAGGCGAAGATCGGCGGCTCGACGTCCAGCGAGCGCTGCCAGGCGGCGAGTTCCAGCGCCGTGCGCTCGATGGCGAAATTGCCGAGCCCCACGATGACGCCGGTCTCCTCCGCCACCGGCATGAAGGTCGAGGGCGGGATGCGGCCGAGCTTCGGATGATCCCAGCGCAGCAGCGTCTCGAAGCCGGCGACGGTGCGGTCCTCGAGCCGGACGATCGGCTGGAACAGCACCTTGATCTCGTTGCGCTCCAGCGCCTTGCGAAGGTCGGCCTCCAGCATCAGCCGGTCGGAGCGCTCCAGCCGCATGTTGGCGCGGAACACCTCGATCCGGTCGCCGCCGCCGCGCTTGGCCTGGATCATCGCCATCTCGGCGTTCTTGAACACTTCTTCGCGCCGCGTCTGCCCCGTGCTCTGGCCGCCGGCGCCCTGCGCCGCCTCGTGCAGGGCGATGCCGATGGAGACGGTGAGGAAGACCTCGCGATCGGCGTAGGTGATCGGGGTGGCGATGGCGCGCCGGATCATCTCGGCGAACGAGAGGATGCGGTCGGGCTCGCGTTCGGAGAGCAGGATCACCGCGAACTCGTCGCCCGCGACCCGGGCCAGGGTATCCTGCGGCCGCAGCAGCCGGCCGAGCCGGCGCGAGAGGGTGAGCAGGATCGAGTCGCCGGCGGAGAGGCCGATGGCGTCGTTGATCGCCTTGAACCGGTCGATGTCCAGCGCGATCACCGCTGGCTTGAGGCGCGGATCCTGGCTCGCCAGCGCCAGCGCCGCCTCCAGCCGGTCGTGGAACAGCTCGCGGTTGGGCAGGCCGGTGAGGCTGTCATGCACCGCGTCGTGCAGCAGGCGCTCCTCGGCGGTCTTGGCCTCGGTCACGTCGCTGATCGTGCCGACGATGCGGATCACCTCGCCGTCGGTGCCGATCACCGGCCGCGCCTTCAGACGGTACCAGGCGTAGGGGCCGTCGGCCGAGCGCAGGCGGAAGTCGTGGACGATGCGCCCGCGCCGCTCCTCGATCACGGTGTCGAGGGCCGCGGAGTAGCGCTCGACGTCGAAGGGGTGGAGCAGGCCGAGCCAGTTCGCGGCCGGCCCCTCGAGGGTGCCGCGCTTGAGACCGAGCTGCGCCTCGATCTCGGGGCCGGCGAAGACGCGGTCGCCGGGGACGTCCCAGTCGAACACGATGTCGCCCGCTCCCGTCAGCGCCAGCGCCCGGCGCTCGGTGTCGGAGACGAGGCTGTGGCTCAGGCCGCCGCCGGCGAAAGCGTGCTGCATCACCGTGAAGCCGATCAGCATGACGATGAGCACGAGGCCGCCGATCAGCGCCGGCTGCACGAGGTCGGAGCCGATCTGACCCGTGATGGCGAAGCCGGCCGCCACCACCCAGACCAGCAGCAGCAGCCAGGTCGGCACCAGCAGGATCGCCCGGTCGTAGCCGTTATGAACGGCCAGATACAGGATCAGCAGCAGCCCGACGCCCGCCACCGCCGCGATCGAGATGCGCGCCACGCCCGCCGCCACCGGCGGATCGAACACCGCGAGCGCCACGAGGCCGGCGAGGAAGGTCAGCCAGAAGAAGGCGACGTGGCTGTAGCGCACGTGCCAGCGCGACAGGTTGAGATAGGCGAACAGGAAGACGAGCAGGGTCGCGCCGAGCACGGCCTCGGCCGAGGCGCGGTAGATCCGCTCGGCGAGTTCGGTGACGGGAAACACCCGCTGCAGGAAGCCGAAATCGATGCAGGCATAGGCCAGCACCGCCCAGGAGAGCGCGGCGGCGGCGGGAAAGATGATCGCGCCCTTCACCACGAAGATGATGGTGAGGAACAGCGCCAAGAGCCCGGCGATGCCGATGATGATGCCCTTGTAGAGGGTCAGCCCCGAGGTCTTCTTGCGGTAGGCGTCCTGATCCCAGAGGTAGACCTGCGGGATGTTCGGACCTTTGAGCTCGGCGACGTAGGTGACCGTGGTGCCGGGATCGATGGTGATCAGGAACTGGTCGGCGTCGAGGCTCTCGTCGCGCTCGGGGCGGATGCCCTCACTCGCGGTGATCGCGGCGATGCGCGAGCCGCCGAGATCGGGCCAGATCACGCCGGAGCCGACGAGGCGGAAATGCGGGGCGACCAGCAGGCGGTCGATCTGCTCGTCGGTGTCGTTGGTGAGGGCGAACACCATCCAGTCGGGCCGCGCGCCGGCCTCACGGGCCTTCACCGCGATGCGCCGCACGATGCCGTCCTTGCCCGGCGCGGTGGAGATCTGGATCAGGTCGCCGTCCGAGCGGTAGCGCTCGATCATCGGAGTCAGGTCGATCGCGGGCGCGTCGAGGGTGACGCGCACGGCTTCGACCGCGAGAGCGGGGCTGGTGGTCCCGAGGAGGCCGGCGAGGGTGCCCGCCACGGCCGTCAGGATCGCGAGGGCCAGGGCAAGGGCCAGGGAAAGCGTGCGCAACGGGCGATTCTTGACAGCCGGCTTGAGCGGTGGAGGCGAGCGGCCAAGTCGTATCGGCGGCATCCCGCCCCTGCAAGGCGAGCCGGCCAGGGACGCGCGGCCCGCCCACCGCTCTTTCGGAGGACCGCGTCACGCGGATCGCGTGGCTTTGCGGCCAAAACAAGTTGGGGGCGGTCGGGAGACGCCGCGACGGCCTCGCTTGTGCGGAGGAGGGCGGGTAGAGCGGGGAATATGCGAAGGATCGGAAGCCGCCGTCCCAAAACCCTGCCCCGCGGAGAGGCGAGGACTCCTTCGCGGCTTCCGGCGACCCGATGACCCTTGTCCCCCTTCTCACGGTGCCGCTGGCGGCTCTACTCTCCGCCGGCCTGATCCTGCTGCTGAAACCGCTGCTGCAGCGCTACGCCCTGGCGCGGCCGAACGCCCGTTCCAGCCACCGGGTGCCGACCCCCCAGGGCGGCGGCATCGCCATCATCGCGGCCGCGCTGTTCACGGTGGCCGTCCTGGCCGTGCCGGCCGGGGTCGCGTTCAAGGGGGCCGAGCTGCCGGTGCTGGCGCTCGCGGTCCTCGCCCTCGCCACGGTCGGCGCGGTCGACGACATCCGGCCGCTACCGGCCTCGCTCCGGCTCGTGATCCAGGCCGGGGCGGTCGCCGCCGCCGTGCTCGCCGCCGAGGGACGCATTCTGCCGGACGCGCCGCTCTGGTTGGAACGCGCCTTCGCGATCCTTGCCGGCCTCTGGTTCGTGAATCTCGTCAACTTCATGGACGGGCTCGATTGGATGACGCTGGCCGAGTTCGTGCCGCCGACCGCCTTCCTGTTCGCCCTCGGCCTCGCCGGCCGCTACGCCCCCGAGCCGACGCTGGTCGCTGGCGCCCTGCTCGGCGGCCTCCTCGGCTTCGCGCCGTTCAACCGGCCGGTGGCGCGGCTGTTCATGGGCGATGTCGGCTCGCTGCCGGTCGGGCTGATCGTGGCGTGGCTGCTGTTCCGCCTCGCGGGGGAGGGGGGGGCGGGCACCGGAGGCTTGGCCGCCGCGCTGATCCTGCCGCTCTATCCCCTGGCCGACGCCACGCTCACCCTGCTGTGGCGCCTGCAGCGGGGTGAGGCGGTCTGGCAGGCCCACCGCAGCCACTATTATCAGGTCGCCACGCTCAACGGCTTCTCCGTGCCGGAGGTGGTCGGCGCGGTCTTCGCCGTGCAGGTGGCGCTGGCCGGGCTGGCGGGCGCGACCTTGCTTTGGCCTTCTCCGCCCGTCACGCTCGCCTGCCTCGTCCTCGCGGCGGGGCTCGTCGGGTGGCTGCTGCGCCGGTTCGCGGCGCCGCGGGCCGACAGGGCGGGAGGGAAAGACCGGTGAGCGGAAAGCTGATCGCGCTGACGGGAGCCACCGGCTTCATCGGACGCCACCTGCTCCGGTCGCTCTCGGCGCGGGGCTACCGGGTGCGGGTGCTGCTGCGCCGGCCGGTCGAGGTGCCGGAGGGCGCGAGTGGCGCGGTGGTCGGGGATCTGGCGCGGCCGATGAACATGGCCGCAGCCCTCGCCGGCGTCGATGCGGTGGTGCATTCCGCCGGGCTCGCCCATGCCATGTCCGGCGCCCCGGAAGACGACTTTCGCAACTCGAACACCGAAGCGACGCGCAAGCTCGCCGAGGCCGCGCAGCGGGCGAAGGTTGGCCGCTTCGTCTTCCTGTCCTCGATCCGGGCCCAGATCGGTTCGAGCGCCCCGGCTCCCCTATCCGAGGCGGATGCCGCGGCTCCCACCGATGCCTACGGCCGTTCGAAGCTCGCAGCCGAAGAGGCGCTGGCCGGAACCGGGCTCGACTGGGTCGCCCTGCGCCCGGTCCTCGTCTACGGCACCGGCGTGAAGGGCAACATGGCGGCGCTGCTCAAGCTCGCCCGCACGCCCTATCCGCTGCCGCTGGCGAGCCTGACCGGGCGCCGGTCGCTGGTTTCGGTCGAGAGCCTTGCCGGCGCGGTCGCCACCGTGCTGGAAGCATCCAGCCCGCTCAGGCGCTCGCTGGTCGTGGCCGACCCCGATCCACTGACGCTGCCCGAGATGCTGGCCGCGCTCCGCGCCGGTCTCGGCCGCGGACCCGGCCTGCTGCCCTGCCCCGTTCCGCTGATCGGGCTGGCCTGCCGCGCCACCGGTCGCGAGGCGGCCTTCGACCGGCTCTCCGGCTCGCTCGTCGCCCGTGCCGAGGGCCTGGAGGCCCTGGGCTGGCGGCCGGCGCAAGCGTCGCGGGACGGGCTCGCGGCGCTGGCGCGGGCGGGCGGTTGAGGCTTCAGGCGGCCTCGAGCGCCGCCGCGGCGTCGAGGGCGCCGGACAGCGCCCGCTCGCGGGCCTCGGGGCCCAGGGCGATGCCCTCGGCGACGATGATCTCCGGCGCCGTGATGCCGATGAAGGCCAGCACCGTGCGCAGATAGGTCTCCGCGTGCTCGGCCGCGGCGGCCGGCGTGCCCGGTCCGTACAGTCCGCCGCGCGAGACGACGGCGATGACGCGCTTGTCGCCGGCGAGGCCCTCGGCCCCCGACGGCCCGTAGCGGAAGGTGATGCCGGCCACGAGGATGCGGTCGATCCAGGCCTTGAGCTGGCTCGACAGGGTGAAGTTGTAGAGCGGTGCGCCGATCACCACGATGTCGGCCGCCAGAAACTCCTCCAGCACCTGCCGGCCGAGCTCGACGTCGTGCTGCACGTCGGGCGTGTTGGTGGCGTTGGGCTGCGCCCCGGCGAGGACCGCGCCGGAAAGGTGCGGCAGCGGTGCCCGGGCGAGGTCGCGGTAGGCGACGTCGAGACCGGGATGCTGCGCCCGCAGGCGGTCGACGATGGCCGCGGAGACGGTCCGGCTGACAGAATGCGGGCCCAGGATGCTGCCGTCGACGTGAAGGAGCTTCATGTTTGATCCTCGGTATCACAATGGAACCGAGGCGCTATAGATAACCACCATCCGCTCTGCGCAAGGAGGCACATTCTTGGAACCCGGGCACATCGAGGGAACCGGCACGGCCGGGCAGCCTGACCATTCCGGGCAGGATTGCCGCCTCGTCGGCACCGTTCTGGCGCGGATCGGCGACAAGTGGAGCGTTCTCGTCGTCATGATGCTGGGGGACGGTCCGCGACGCTTCAACGAGCTGAAGCGGATGATCGGCGGGATCTCTCAGCGGATGCTCACCTTCACCCTGCGCGGTCTGGAGCGCGACGGACTGGTGACACGCACGATCTTCCCGACGATTCCGCCGCGGGTCGATTACGAGCTGACCGAGCTCGGGCGCTCGCTGCGGGAGCCGATCCAGGCGCTCGGCGCCTGGGCCTTCGCCCACTTGCCGGAGATTCAGGAGGCCCGCGCCCGCTTCGATCGCCGCGACGGCGACGGGGCTTGAGCCCCGGCCGGTCGAGGGGTCAGGCGGTCGCCGCGGCGGTCTGGGCGGGCGGCGCGTTGCTCTCGGGCTTCGTGTTCGGGATGGCCGCGGCCCGGTTTCGGAAGTCGGGGATCGCCTCCTCGAACACGGCATCGGCCGCCGCGCGGTCGCCCGCCGCGACCGCCGCGCGCAGGCGGAGAATCCATCTCTCTAGGACGGCGCGGTCGGCGAAGACGGGCTTGGCCGCCATCACCCCCTCGATCCCGTCCAGCGTCACGCGCGGCTCCTCCTTCGCGAAGAGGATCTCGTTGAGCCGCTCCCCCGGTCGCGCCCCGGTGACCTGGATCTCGATCTCCGCACCGGGCTCGAAGCCCGCCAGCCGGATCATCCGCTCGGCCAGGTCGCGGATGCGCACGGGCTGGCCCATTTTCAGCACGTAGACCGCCGCGCGCTGGTCGCCGGTGTCGCCGCGCCCCTCCGCGTCGGCGTGGGAGGCGGCGGTGAGCACGAGATCGGAGGCCTCGCGCACGGTCATGAAGTAGCGCACCATCTCGGCATGGGTGACCGTGACCGGTCCGCCGCGGGCGATCTGCGCCTTGAACACCGGCACCACCGAGCCCGCCGAGCCCAGCACGTTGCCGAAGCGCACGGCGATGAGCCGGGTCGCCTGCGGGCCGGAGCGCTCCGCGTCGAGCGATTGGGCCACCATCTCCGCGAAGCGCTTGGTGACGCCGAGCTGCGAGACCGGCTCGATCGCCTTGTCGGTCGAGATCATCACCAGGGCGCGGGCGCCCGCGGCCACCGTCGCTTCGGCGACGTTGATCGAGCCGAACACGTTGGTCTTGATGCCTTCCGCCCAGTCGCGCTCGAGATAGGGCACCTGCTTCAGCGCCGCGGCATGGAACACGTAGGTCGGCCGGAAGTCGCGGATGATCGCGTGCAGCCGCTCGCGGTCGCGTATATCGGCGAGCGCACCCTCGACCTCGGCCTCGGCGTGGAGCAGGGCAGGACCGTTGAGGACGGCGTGGAGCGCCGGTTCCGAGTTCTCGATGACGAGCAGCGCCGCGGCGCCGAAGGCGACGGCGCGGGCGCAGATCTCCGAGCCGATCGAGCCGCCGCCGCCGGTCACCACCACGCGGGCACCGGTCAGGAAGCGTTCGAGCCGCGGCCGGTCGATGGCGACGGTGGGCCGGAGCAGCAGATCCTCGATCTCCAGCGGCGCGAGTTCGGCGTCGCGCATCCCCTCGCCGAGGCTGGTGACGCGGGCGAGCGGAAGGCCGAGCCGCCGGGCGCGGGCGATCAGGTCGTCCGGCTCGGATTCGGGCGCCAGCGCGCTCGGCGTCGCCACGAGCCGACGCACCGGCAGGCCGCGATTGGCAAGATCCGCCACCACCTGTTCGAGGTCGCGAAACCCGCCGAGGACGGGCACGCCGCGCATCATTTGGCCCGCCTCGTCCGCCCGGGGCGAGAGGATGCCCTTCGGCGACAGGCGCTTGACCGAGCCGGATTCGATCGCCCGCAGCACGATCTCGATATCGGCGCCGCGTCCGAGCAGCAGCGTCGGCGTGGTGGCGCTCCGGGCTTGGCTCTGCCGGGAGCGGGCGTATTTCATGTAGCGGAAGGCCAGCCGCGGCCCCCCGAGCAGGAAGATCTGCAGCACCCAGTAGAGCGCGATGGCGACCTTGCCGAAGAAGTAGAACCCGTAGAGGTTCGAGGAGACCAGCACGTAGTCGAGCACGAGCAGCGTCAGCGCGGTGACGCTGGCCGCGCGCACGATGCCGGCGAGATCGGGCAGCGAGGCGAAGCGCCACTTGGTGCGGTAGAGCCGGAACCACGCGTAGACCAGCCCGGCATAGGCCAGGAACGGCGGCAGCAGGATCGGCAGCGCGTGCAGGCGCTCGGCCAAGGCGCCGTCCTGAAAGCGGAAGACGAAGGTCAGCACCACGGCCGCCGCGGTCGCGGCGAGGTCGTGGACGACCATCACCGCCGTCTTGAAGGTGCGCTTCTGCATGGTGCTTTGTGTCAGAGCATCGGCCGGAACGATGGATACCGGTTACCAGTCAAAGGCCGATGCTCCAGGCGGAGCGCGGTATCGGCGCCGGCCGGGGGGATGTCAACGCGCGGCGCGGACCGCCTTGGCGACCACCCCGTTGGCATCGCCGAGATCCGGGGCATCGATGTGGCGGTATCGGGCCTGGATCAGGCCGAACGCGCCGAACGCGAAGTGGCCGGCGGCGACGATGGCGAGAAGCAGCCAGCCGTAGGGCTGCGCCCTCAGCGCCGAGAAGGCCCCCGAAAGGCCCGTGGCCTCCGAGGAGGCTTGCGTCCAGGCCGCGGTGAGCACGAAGCCGCCGATCATCAGGAACACGAGGCCCCGCGCGGCGTAGCCGAACCGGCCGAGCCGCTCGATCCAGGTCTCGGAGCCGGCGGGCAGGGCGAGCCGTTCGCTGACATTGCCCTTCCAGGCCTTGGCGCCGTAGCCGATCCCGGCGGCCACGATGCCGAGACCGACGATTCCGACGAGCCAGGGACCGAGGGGCTGGTCGAGCAGCCACTTGGTCCAGTCGCGCACCCCGTCGCCGCCGGCGGAGGCACGGCCGATGCCGAAGGCGAGGCGGGCCGCGGTGAGGCTGAGGCCGGCATAGATCACGGCACTGATCAGATGGGCGCCGCGCACGACGAGCGCCTTGGGAGAGCGCCCACGCCGGTCGGCGTCGGTCGCACCCTCGACGACGCGCCACAGGGCGAAGCCCGCGAGGCCGAGGGCGATCAGTCCGACGATGACGGCGCCGAACGGGCCGCCGAGCACCGCCCGGATCGCGCTCTTGCTGTCACCGGCCGATCCGCCCTGGCCCAGGGCGGCGAGCACGGCCAGCGCCCCCACGACGCAGTAGACGAAGCCGCGCGCGCCGTAGCCGAAGCGGGCGAGGTGCTCCAGTGCGTTATCGTTCCGGCTCCACGCCATAACGGGTCAGTCGCGCTCGCGGTCGGGCTTGCCGGCCAGCGCCACGTAGAAGCCGAGGCCGTCGCCGGCGGGCAAGGTCTGGAGCCGCTCGATCCAGCCGCGGCGCTTGGCGTCGAGGAGCTGACGTCCGATCGGCTGGAACAGGGTCTCGCCTCCGCCTTCCGGCGGCGGGTCGAGGCGGATCGCCACGGTCTTGCCCTTGGCGAAGCGGCTGCGCTCCAGCATGTCGGTCAGCGAGGCTTCCGCGGTCGGGCGGTTGGCCCCGCGCAGATCGAGCACCGATTCCGCGTCGGTGACCCCGAGCGAGCCGCGCAGCTTGTTGGCGTAGTAGTCTTCGAAATGGGGCAAGGCCGGTCCCGCGCGGGTTCGTCGTCAGAAGGCGATGTCGTCATAGATCTCAGCAACGGCCAAGTCGCCGCCGAGTTCGGACAGGCCGATCGCGGCGCTCGGGCCGTGGGCCTCGAATGTCCAGCCGGCATCCGGACCACGACGCCACATCTCGACCCGCGGCTCGTCCTGATAGACGGCCATGAAGTGCTTGAGCGAAGCGATGCTGCGATAGAAATCGGTTTTCCGGCCGCGGTCCCGGCTCATGGTCGAGGGCGAGAGCACCTCCGCGAGGAGGATGGGATCACGGGCATAGCCGTCCTTCAGCATCGGCCCACAGCGCACCACTACGTCGGGGATCGGTGCGAAGGTGTCCATGCTGTCGCTCAGCACCGCGATGCCGGGAACGGCGCGACAGCCGCGGTCGCGGGCGGGATCGGAGAGCTTGCGGGCGAGGTTCAGCACGATCTGCTGGTGCCGCTCGCGCTGCGGCGCCATCGGGGCAGGCTCGCCGTCGAACAGCTCCCAGCGCTCCTCGTCGGGACGGTCGACGGCCCAGACCTGATACTCCGCCACCCGCATGCCGGGGTCGCGCCGAAGAGCGAGCGCCATCGAGGGGCCTCCGAGAACGGAGGCGATGCTAGCACTGCCCAGATGGCAAGCAAGCGGTACGCGGTGCAGGATCAGAGGGTGAGGCGCGCATAGATCTCCGCGACCGACAGCGCGCCGCCGAGTTCGGGCAGGTCGATGATCGCGCCGGGACCGGCGAACTGTGCCATCCCGTCCGGGATGCGGCGCCCGACCCCGACCTGTGCCCCGTCCTGATGCACGGACAGGGGCACGGCGAGGCCGTCGAGCCGCTTGACGAGGTTGGTGACGATGCGCTGATGCCGTCATGTGCTGGCGACATCTGGATCGGGACGCCGTCAATCCGCTCCCAGCGCTGGTCGTCCGGCCGGGTCGCGGCCCAATTCCGATACTCGGCGACCCGCATGCGGGTGTTGCGGCGGCCTAGCTCGGCCATCGCTCAGCCTCTGGTCCGAAGGCTGGGACGCCAACAAAAAAGGGCCGCCCCGGACAGGGCGGCCCTTGTCGTGCCTTGAGACGAAACAGCCTCAGCCGTGGACGAGAACGTTGCGGAACTGCCAGGGGTCGCTGGGGTCGATGTCCTCGGGGAACAGGCCCGGACGGTCGCTGAGCGGCGTCCAGTCGGTGTAGACGCCCAC
>NZ_JACHOS010000022.1 GCF_014199985.1 Methylorubrum rhodesianum
CTGCAGGCAATGGAGACGCTCGTCGAAGCCGCCCCCGACCGGCAGATCTCGCTGACCGATCCGGACGCGCGGGCGATGGCCACGCGCGGCAAGGGAACGGGGATGGTCGGCTACAACGTGCAGGCGGTCGTCGACACCGAGCATCATCTGATCGTCGCCCACGCGGTCACCAACGTCGGGCACGACCGCACCCAACTGGCGCACATGAGCTGCCAGGGCCAAGCAGCGACCGGGCATGAGGCGCTCACCGTGCTGGCTGACCGCGGCTACTTCTCGGGCGAGGAGATCCTGGCCTGTGATCAGGCCGGCATTGCGGTGACGTTGCCCAAGCCGCTGACCTCGGGTGCCAAGGCGGAGGGGCGCTTCGGCAAGCAGGACTTCGTCTACGAGGCGGAGGCGGACGCCTACCGGTGTCCGGCCGGCGAGCAGCTCTCCTACCGCTACACGAATGTCGAGGGTGGGCTGACGCTACGCCGTTACTGGACGACAGCCTGCCACGGCTGCGCGCTCAAGGCGCGCTGCACGCCAGCCAAGGAGCGGCGGGTGACGCGCTGGGAACACGAGGCGGTCCTGGAAGCCGTGCAGCGGCGGCTCGACGCGGATCCTCATGCAATGCGCACGCGGCGGCAGACGGTCGAACACGTGTTCGGGACGCTCAAGGGCTGGATGGGCGCGACGCACTTCCGGATGCGCCGGTTGAGAAACGTGGCGACCGAGATGAGCTTGCAGGTCCTGGCCTACAATCTGAAGCGGGTGATGGCGATCCTCGGCACTGGACCACTCCTCAGCGCCCTCCGGGTGTGACAGCACGCGGCACCGCGCGCTGTCATCGACTCCGAACCGGCCCAACACTCCGCGTTCTCACACAGCCTCCACCCTGAGCAGTCCCTCGGAAGGTCCGTTTTGGGGCAGCTTGGTAGACGACGACCTACGTCCGGGTTGGGTGGAAAGATGAAGGGCCGCTTTCTGGCCGAGACGGACGATAGCGGCAGTTCGGTCGCAGTTACGGCATCGCCGAGGGTGAGAATAAGCCAGGACAGGTGATCATGCTCGCGGAGGGGGGCGCTCTACAGCGACGCCCGCTGCTGGTCATAGCGCTTTCGGTTGTCATGGATGGTCGCGAGGTTGGTGATCGACCATTCGGCGAGCTGCCGCACGGTGTCCGACAGCGAGCGTCCGAGATCGGTCAGTGCGTAGCTTACCTGAGGCGGCGTGGTGGCTCGCACGGTCCGTTCGACCATACCGTCCCGTTCCAGCGTCCGCAGCGTGGAGGTCAACATCTGCTGCGAGATGCCGCCCACCTTTCGTCGCAACGCGCTGAAGCGACATGGTCGGTCGCACAGCGCGACGACGACCAGCACCGTCCACCTGTCGCCGACCCGGCTGAGGATATCGCCAACAGCCCGGCAATCGGTGTCTTCGGAGGTCGAGGTAGTCAGGTCCATATGACCATGTCCTGAAAAGATGCGTTCTTGCGACAGTTCGGGGTGTCTCATAGCCTGAGAAGGTCAGCAATTCGAACCGAACGTGGTGCATCCGCAAGCACTTCCGTGGAGATCTTCATGCGTCTCTATCTTTATCCCGGTGCGTGTAGCCTAGCCGATCACATCGCGCTGATCGAGGCCGGCCTGCCTTACGACCTGATGCCTATCGATCACGCCAAGCAGACGCAGGACGGTCGCGACTATCTGACAGTCAACCCGCGTGGCTACGTTCCCGCGCTTGAGGTTGAGGACGGGACCATTCTCACGGAGAACCTCGTCATCCTCGCCTACATTGCCGACAGGAGCGGCGCCCTGCTTCCCGCAGGTGAGTTCGGCCGGTGGCGCGCGCTGGAGGCGCTGTCCTACATGGCGACGACGATCCACGGTAATCTGGGGCCGTTCTTCAAGAAAGCGCCCGACACGGAGAAGGACGCGGCCCGCAAGGCGCTGGCGAAAGGTTTCGCCGTTCTCGATGAGCAGATGGGCGTGCAGCCCTTCCTGCTGGGGAGGACGATGTCGATCGCTGATCCCTACCTATTTTGGACCGTGCTGGCGACATCGCGCTTTGACATCGCTGTGCCCGAGCGGCTCCAAGCATTCTTCGATCGTATGAGCCAAGAGCCGTCGGTCCTTCGGGCGCTCGCCGAGGAAGGGCTCTCCCCATCCGGACGATGAGCCGCGGTCGCCTCAATGTACCGACATACCCGAACGTCTGGTCTCGGGATCGTGCAGCCATCGCCTGAGCGGCAAGGTTGGTCGGAGGCGGAACGGCCGCGTCGGCGCGAAGCGCTAGGGTCCGCTCCCCCCCTTGCGGACATTTGGCCCGCTTCCGCCGAAGGTCCGGATGGGGTCATTTGCAGGCCATTCGTGTAACTATCACCGCGAACGTTCGTCGACGTTTTGCGTTAAAAGCCATGCTTGTGCGACCGCCTCACGCCATGACTGGCAGCCCAACCAACCGCATCGAGGCTACTGATGTCGCAACTGGGCTTAAGCTTGTTCACGCCAAGGATCATTCTGCAGTTCGTGCGTTGGCACGGGCAAGCGAGGTGGGAAGCTGGCAGTCTCTGCTCACCCTATCCGTCGGCACCTTGGCCTGGGGTACGGTCGCGCACGATCGCCGGCTTGCCGCAGCAGGTCGGCGCATGCTGCGGGCTGGCATCCTGGCCAGCCTCGTGAAGACGAGTCTGGAGCGGACGGTGCATCGGACCCGCCCGAATGTTCTCCTAGATAAGGGGATCTACGCGCGAGGTTGGCCAGGGACAAACGTTGGGCCGTGGCAGTCCTTCCCCTCGGGTCATTCTGCCCTGAGTGCTGCTGTCGCCTGCGCCACGGCTCGTGCCTACCCGTAGATCAAGGGTCCCGCGTACGCCGCAGCTGCCGGGGTCATAACCGCTCAGGTTGTGCGCGGTGCGTACTTTCCCGCCGACGTGCTGACGGGCGCCCTCATAGGAGTTGCCGCGGAGGCTGCCGTCCATAAGCTCACGCACCGACGCCGACGACTTGGGATGAGAGAGTCTTCGGTCGCCTAAGAGGCCAGCGCGTGTGAGGAGCCGACGTTGGGTTCAGGGAGGGCGAACCGCCGCCCTCGGCCCTTAGCAGTCATTCAACGAATTCGCTGCAAGCAGCCCCTTTCGGCCTCGAAGCGGACGTGCATCATACGTGGCGAAGCTCGACGGAAGCGGACCCGTATCCCTTATAACCTGTTACTGTTGCAGCGTGATCGATCGGTCCGCGATCCGCTCGGCCATCACCGTGTCATGCGTGACGAAGAGGATGGCGAGGCCGTCCTGCTCGCTGGACTCACGCAGCAAGCCCGCAACCTCCATCTGGTTGACGGGATCGAGTCGTGACGTCGCCTCGTCCGCGAACAGGAAGACGGGATCGAGCAGGAGCACGCGTGCGAGGGCGAAGCGCTGCAGCTCGCCGCCCGAGAGCTCCCCAGGGCGTTGCTTACGGAGGCCAGGCGCGAGCTTGAGGCGCGCGAGCAGCTCCTCGACCCGCTCCCGGTCGACGCCATGTCTTCGCGCCAGGTGGTCGAGCGCCCGCCCCATGGTCTGGTGCGGCACGAAGGCCGCAGGAGGATCTTGATAGAGCTTCTGGAAGCCAAGGGGCGCGGCGCCCGGCACACGCCGGACCCGGCCGCGATCCGGCCGCTCGGTGCCCACGAGGATGTTCCCGAGCGTGGTCTTGCCGCTGCCGCTCGGGCCGACCACGGCAACGATCTCGCCTGCCCGGACCTGGACGTCTAGGTCTGTGAACAGCCGACGTCGGCCGAATGCTTTCGCCAAGCCCATAGCTTCGATCACCGAGGGGCCCGGCTCCCGCGGCGTGCGGGGTGGCCACGCGCTTGGGTCGGCGTCGATTAGCGCCCGCGTATAGCTGTGGGCGGGCGCATTGAGGAGCCGCACCGTCGGCCCCGCCTCGACCGCCTGCCCGTCGAGCATCACGCAAGCCGTGCCGCCGAGGACACGGGCCAGCGCGACGTCGTGCGTTATGGTGAGGAGCAGGCGCCCGGCCGCGATCTCCCGCTGCAGCCGCGCGACGACGTCGGCACGCAGGACGCCGTCGAGGCCCTTGCTGGGTTCGTCGGCGAGAAGCAGCGGGGTGTCCGCCGCGTGCGCTATGGCGAGCGCGAGGCGCTGACACATGCCGCCCGACATCTGGAACGGGTAATGCCCGCCCGCGTCGGCGAGGCCGACCTCGCCGAGCCCCGCGGCCGCGAGGCCGTCCGCGTCGTGGCGCCCGTGCACGTACCGGTGGACCTCGGCGAGCTGGCCGCCCGCCCGCATGGTCGGATCGAGGGCGGTCCAGGGCTCCTGGGGCAGGAGGCCGATGCGCCGTCCCCACAGGCTTCGTCGGGCCACCTCGTCGAGGCATAGGAGGTCCGCGCCGTCGAAGAGGATACGGCCGCTCGCAAGGAGGCCCGGCGGCAAGGTCCCCATGATGGCCTGGGCCACCAGCGACTTGCCCGAGCCGGACTCGCCGAGCAACGTCAGCGGCTCGCCCCGCCCGACCGTGGCCGAGAAGCCGGAGACCAGGATCCGGTCCGCCGTTCGGATCGTGAGGTCCTCAATGCGCAGGGCTGACGTCACCGGACCGTTCCCCCGCGCGCGGTGAGCTGCAGGCCGAGCACCAGCAGGAAGATCAGGATGCCGGGCATCAAGACGGTTAGCGGCGCCTCGTCGTAGTAGGGCAGGAGCTCGACGATCATGCTGCCGAGTTCCGGCGTCGGCGGCTGCAGGCCGACGCTGATCGCCGACAGGGTCGAGATCGCCAGGATGGCCGTGCCCATCGCGAAGGAGGCCAACGTCAGGAGGAGCGGTGCGATCTCGGGCAGCACCTGGTGGCGCAGGATGTAGAAGGTCCCGAAGCCGAGCAGGCGCGAGGCCTCGATCCGTGGCTCGACGAGTAGCCGGGCCGTAGTCGTGCGGGCGACGCGGAAGAACTCGACCCAGAGCGAGAGTGACAGGCCGAGGTAGAGCGGCAGGAAGTGACCCGGCGCGAACGCGAGCAGGAGCAGCACGAGTAGTAGCCCGGGCAGGGCGAGGACGATGTCAGACAAGGCCACGAGAGCCCGCTCCGTTACGCCGCCGCGCCAAGCCGCCAGCACGCCGAGCAGCAGGCCCGGAGCCGCGGCGCTCAGCATGGTCAGCAGCGCCATACCGAAGGAAAGCCGGGCGCCGTATGCGAGCCGCGCCAGCATGCTGCGACCGTAATGGTCGGCCCCAAGCAGGAAGTCGCTGCCGATGGGCGCAAGGCTCGCGGACAGGTCCTGACGAGCGGGATCGGCGGTGACGAGGACCGGGCCGAGGAGCGCGAAGGCCGCGAGCAGGGCGAGGAGCCCGAGGCCGATCCGGCGCGAGATCGGCCAAGGGTCCGAACGCGGGGGCGTCGTACCGGCGAGGTCCTGCATCTGGAGCATCATCGGCCGGCCCCCAGGCGCGGGTCGAGGAGCCGGCAGAGCAGGTCGACCCCGAGGTTCAGGAGGACGAACATCAGGCCCATGACGAGGGCGGCGCCCTGAACCATGGGCACGTCGCGGGCGATGACGGCGTGCACCAGCGCGTGGCCGATGCCTGGATATGCGAACAGCGACTCGACCACGACGACGCCCTCGATGAGGTAGACCGCCTGAAGGCCGAGGTAGGTGATGACCGGGATGGCCGCGTTGCGCAGCCCGTGCCGAACGAGCACCGCGCGCTCGGGCAGGCCCTTGAGCCGGGCGAAGCGGTAGTAGGTCGTGGCCCCGACCGCGGCGACGGCGTCGCGCGCGACGCGGCTCGATACGGCGGCGAGCCCGAGCGCCAGGGTCAGGCTCGGCAGCGCCATCTCGCGCCAAGTGCCATAGCCGGCGGGCGGCAGCCATTCGAGCCGGATGCTGAAGACCAGCATCAGCACGAGGCCGAGGACGAAGGGTGGCAGGGCCCGCAGCGCCACGGCTCCGATCAGCGCGAGGCGGTCGAGGCCCGATCCGGCTCGCAGGCCGCTCACGAGGCCGAGCGGCAAGCCGATCAACAGGGACAGGACGAGGGCGCTGGCGGCGAGCCACAGGCTGGGCCCGAGCTGGCTCGCGAGTTCTTCGGAGACCGGTTCGCCGCTGACCAGGGAGTTGCCGAGGTGCCCCTGGGCGAGCTCGCCGAACCAGCGCAGCAGCAGCTCCGGCCAGGGTCGGTCGAGGCCGAGCTCCTGCCGGACAGCCTCCGCGGCCTGGGCGGTGAGCGCGTCAGGGCCGTAACGGTCGGCGGCGATGCGGAAGGCTGCGTCGCCCGGCAGGACCCGGACGAGGGCGAAGCACAGGCCGCCGACGACGAGCGCGACGAGCGCGGCCTGGACCAACCGTCCGAGGAGAAGGCGCGTCATGGCGTCCCCCAGCGCATCTCGGCGAGCCCGTAGCTCCGCTCCAGTGGGTCGGCGCGCACGCCAGCCACGCGACGGTTGGCGACCACCGCCAGCTCGGCCCAGGTCACCGGGATGACCGGCAGTTCGGCCTGCAGGATCTCGGCCAGCCTGCGCTGTAGCGGCTCACGCTCGGCCGGATCGGCGAGGACGGCGAGCCGGTCGAGAAGGGAGGCGGTCTCTGCGCTCGACCAGTTCATCGCGCCCCAGTCGCCACCGTCCAGCCCGAAGTCCTGCAGCATCGTGCCCAGCGGATCCGGGATCATGGCGAAGCTGCGGGATACCAGCCCGAGATCGAGGCTGCCGTCGCGGTGGCGAGCCGGGATGTCCGAGGTGTTGCCGATCGAGACGGCGAGATCGATGCCGACCTCGCGGGCCTGCGCCTGGATGGCCGCCGCCAGAGGCGGCAACTCGGGCCAGGCGGAGTAGGTGCGCAGGGTTGCGGCGAAGCGCCGGCCGTCCCGTTCCAAGATGCCGTCCGTCCCCGGCCGCCAGCCGGCCTGCGCCAGGAGGAGGCGCGCCTGCGCGAGATCGCGGGTCAGCGGCGGGAGCCCCTCGGCATGCCAGCCCGAGACAGCGGGCGGGAAGAGCTGGTCGGCACCGAGGCCGGGATTGCGCAGCAAGACCTTGGCGAGGCCGGTGCGGTCGAGGGCGAGGCTCAGCGCGCGTCGGGCGCGGGGGTCGGAGAAGAGCGGCGAG
This sequence comes from Methylorubrum rhodesianum, assembly GCF_014199985.1. Taxonomy (GTDB): domain Bacteria; phylum Pseudomonadota; class Alphaproteobacteria; order Rhizobiales; family Beijerinckiaceae; genus Methylobacterium; species Methylobacterium rhodesianum. Next base: position 7,083 of record NZ_JACHOS010000022.1, read on the forward strand.
CCCGCGTTCAGCTTCAGGAGCCGGGTCCGGGGAGGCGTGACCGTCTGCACAGCGAGCTTCGGGTTCCGGCGCAGCCGCGCGAGCGAGACCGGAAGGATCGAGACCACGACGTCTGCCTCGCCGCTCTCGGCCATAAGGGCGCGCGTCTCGCCCTGGCCCACGGCGAGGTAGCGCGCCCGCGCGATGGCCGGTCGTCCACCCCACCAGTCCTCGAAGCGCTCCAGTTCGATCCGCAGCGGCGGGGCGACCGTGACGGCGCAGTATGGGCCGGTGCCGATGATCCGGACGACGCGACCGCTTGGCTCATAGGAGGCCGGCGCCAGGATGATCGTGGTGTGGTTTGCCAGGAAGGCGGGCAGCAGCGCGAAGGGCCGCTGCAGCACGACGACGACGGCTCCGTCCTCGGCCGAGATCGTGGCTATGGGGACGCGCGAGAGCGGACCGACATTCGCCCGGGCGCGTCGCAGGCTCTCGGCGGCGATCCCCGCGGTCAGGGGCGAGCCGTCATGGAATCTGACGCCCGAACGCAGGAGGAAGTGCCAGGTGAGGCCGTCCGGCGCCACCGTCCAGCCGGTGGCGAGGCCGGGCGCCGGGGCGCCCGCTGCATCGACGCCGACGAGGGTCTCGGCGACCTGCAGGCGGGTGAAGGCGTGGCCGTTGCTCGCCGGATCGAGGCCGCCGACCTCCCAGGGGCCGACGACGGTCAGCGCGCGCTCGGGCGCGCTCCGACCCTCGGCGGCTCCGGCGGCCGGGGCCAGTGCGAGGAGGCCGGCAAGGCCAATCAAGCCGCGGAGGACGGCGCGGCGTGGCCGGGGCACGAACAGCATGCGGAACGGGGCTCCGGGGAGAGGCATCAGAAGCGGGCGGCGACGCCGCCGGTGATCAGGCGCGGCGTGCCCGGCGTGGCGTAGCGGTTGCTGAAGCCACGGTCGTAGTAGACCTCGTCGAAGAGGTTATCGACGTTCAGGTAGACCCGCACGTCCGGCGTGATCCGGTAGTAGGAGATCAGGTTGAAGGTCGCATATTCCGGCAGGTCGAAGGTCGAGACGGCCGTGCCCGCCGCGCGGCGGCCCACGAAGTTCACGCCGCCGCCGAGGCCGAGGCCTCGCAGCGCGCCGCCCTGGAACTCGTAGACGCTCTGGAACGCGAAAGCGTTCTCGGGGATGTTGGCGACGCGCGAGCCGACCGGGATGGTGTTGTCGCGGGTCACGGCGGCATCGACGTAGGTGTAGGTCCCGATGACCCGCCAGCCCGGTGCGAGATAGCCCGCGACGCTCAGGTCGAAGCCGCGGCTGCGGATCTCGCCCGCCGCGACGCTGAAGTTCTGGTCCACCGGATCCGCCGTGAGGACGTTCGTGCGGGTGATGTCGAACAGGGCGGCGGTGGCGCTGAGGCGGCCGTCGAACAGGTCGAACTTCGTACCGACCTCGTAGCCCTCGCCTTCCTGGAAAGCGAAGGGCCGGAAGTTGCGGTCGGTGCCGCTGTTCGGCCGGAACGAGCGCGAATAGTTGCCGTAGACCGAGACCCAGTCGAGCAGGTCGTAGACGAGACCGAAGCGCGGCGTCGCGGCCGTGCCCTGGAGGCGCGTCGTGCTGTTGTTGATGTAGGAGGTCGAGGTCAGGCCGATATCCTCGACGCGCACGCCCACCAGGGCGTGCAGGCGCGGCGTGATGTCGATCTGGTCCTGCACATATCCCGCGTAGCTCTCGGTGTTCTCCAGAAGGTTGCTGCCCGGCACGGTGAGCGGCGGCAGGGCTTGGCCGTAGCGGGGGTTGAGCAGGTCGAGGAAGAACGGGTTGGTGGTCGAATTCGACCGGGTGATCACTTCCCGGTAGCGGTAGCTGTCGTACTCCAGGCCGAGCAGCAGGGTGTGCCGGAAGGGACCGGTCTCGAACTTGCCCGCGAGGTTCACCTGCACGTCGAGGTCGGACCAAGTCAGCTCGCGATGGTCCAGGGTGCGCCGAAGGGTGCGTCCGTCGCCGAGGACGCCGACCGTCTGCACGGCGTCGCCCGCGATGTTGCCGCCCAGCACTTGCGTGCCTGCGGTCAGCACCCAGTCGGGATCGAACCGGTGCTCGATGCGCAGCTGGCCGAGCGCGTTATCGTTGCGGAACGGCGCGAGGCCGGGCTCGCCGATGTAGCGGGAGCGCGGCACCGCCAGGACGTTGCCGCGGAACGGCACGATGCCCCGGTCGAAGATCTGCCCGGCGCTGATCAGCTCGCCTTCGAGCGTGATCGTCGTGTCCGCGGTGGGGCGCCACGCGATGGCAGGCGCGACGTAGTAGCGGTCGCTGCTCACGAAATCGCGGAAGCTGCCGTTGTCCTCGACCGCGCCGGTGATGCGGGCCAGGACCGTCCCGTCCTCGCTGACGGCGCCCGTCGCGTCGAAGGTGCTGCGTTTCGTGTTGAAGCTGCCGTACTGCGTCCCGACGGCGAAGGTGCGCTCGGCGAGCGGCTGCTTCGAGACGATGTTGAAGGTGCCGCCCGGATCGCCCCGGCCGTAGAGGAAGGCCGAGGGGCCTTTCAGAACCTCGACCCGCTCGATGGAGGCGATGTCCGGCGAGTTCGGGTAGCCGCGATTGATCGGGAAGCCGTTGCGGTAATATTCGCCCGTGGCGAAGCCGCGGATGGTGAACTCCGAGAGCCCGAGGCCCGCGAAGTTGTTGGCCCGGCCGACGCCGGCGAGGTCGAGGGCGGTGTCGATCCGGGTCGCGGCCGCGTCTTCGAACACTTGGTTCGGGACGACGACGACGGTCTGGGGAACCTCTCGCAGGGGGGTATCCGTGCGGGTCGCGCTGACGCTCTGCTTCGCCAGATAGCCGTCCGCGACGAGACGCGGCCCGGCAGTCCCTTGGACCGTAAGCTCGTCCAGCCGCACCTCCTGGGTCGCGTCGGCGGCCAGTTGCGCGGACGCGACGACCGGATCGAGGCCGACGGCAAGGAAGGTGGCCAGGGCGACCGTGCACGACCGTGCCTGTTCCCGGCTGAGGCCGGATGCGGCAGCACGACCGACCTTGTCACCCGGCTTGCGAGCGGCTCGAAATGATTCCAAGAGCGTGAGACCTGACCGGCGCGGCATCGAAGAAGCCCTTGACCGGACAAGGGCAATTCCAGGCACGCTTGCGCGAGAGCAGGCGGTCAGCGCCTGCCACGGCCATGCGTTCCCTTCGGACACCCCGCCCGAGAAACGAAAACCATCGCCAAGGCAGGTCTCCTGGCTCGCGGGTCGTCACCTCTGCCTGACCTTCCCGGTGCGGGGCACCAGTGGTCGTTCTCGGCAGCGGCTCGCCGCTCACAGTTGCGGGGGCAGCTCCGGTCTCGCCCTCGCGGGCTTCACCGAATTCCCTCTTAGCTCACGGTCACGGGACCGTGAGAACCTTGACGGTAGCCCTCATCGGTCCTGCAGGTACGGGAGTCAACCGATCGAACGCGGCTTCGATAGCTGGCGCGTCCGGCACAGGGCTGTCCCTTCCTGCCCAGTAACAGGTGGCTCCTTCGACCGCATTGTCCTGTCCACAAGTCGGAACATCGCCGTCCAGCTGTCGAGAGCAGGTTGTTGACAGGTGTTGCCCGGCCGCGACGGACTGGAGCCGGAAGCTCGGTAGTATGTCCGCGACGGTTCCCCTCGGGGATCAAAAGGGAACGCGGTGAGGGCGCAAGCTCGATGCCGCGGCTGCCCCCGCAACTGTAAGCGGCGAGCCTTCCGCCACCATGTCACTGGGCAGCCTCGCCCGGGAAGACGGTGAGAGGGCAGCGACCCGCGAGCCAGGAGACCTGCCGTCAGTCGTGGTCACACGCGAAACGCGTCGGGCGGGGTGTCCTGGCGGGTGTCGAGGGTCCGCCAATCCTGCGAGGAGGCGGTTCCCGAGGCCTCGTTCGCGGTGACGTGCCACTGCCGTCGCCTGAGGCCTGTCTCCCGTGCCCCATCCCTTCCGTTCCGCTCTCCGGAGCGTGCTGGCGCTGTCCTGCGCCGGCCCGGCCCTGCTCGCCACGCCCGCAGCCCATGCCCAGCAGGTCGCCGCACCCTTCGCGGACTTGCCGCGCGGCGGCGAGGCCGCCGTCTCGCTCGCCGAGATCTCGGTCTCGGCCACCGGCGTGCCGACGCCGGTCACCCAGACGGGCTCCAGCGTCACGGTGCTGACCTCGGACCTGCTCCGAGCCCAGCAGGTCCGCACCGTGCCGGACGCCCTGCAGCAGGTGCCCGGCCTCAACGTGGTTCGCACCGGCGGCGCGGGCGGCCAGACTTCGGTCTTCATTCGCGGCACCAACTCGAACCACGTGAAGGTCCAGATCGATGGCATCGACGTCAACGACCCCTCGACCCCGAACCGCGCCTTCGACTTCAGCCAACTCCTGACCGAGGATTTGTCCCGCATCGAGGTGCTGCGCGGGCCCCAGAGCGGCCTCTACGGCGCGGACGCCATCGGCGGCGTGATCTCCTTCGTGACGAAGCGCGGCGAGGGACCGGCCAGGGCCACCGCGTTCGTCGAGGGCGGCTCCTACGGCACCGCCAACCAAGGCGCCCGCATCTCCGGTTCGGAGGGCATCTTCGACTACTCGGTCAGCGTCCAGCACCTGCGCCAGGCCGCGCTGCCGGTGACACCCTTCGAGCTCCTGCCAGTCGGCGTGCCGCTCCGGACCGCCTTCACCGACATCAAGACCGTCTCAACCAAGCTCGGCGCCCAGCTCACCGACACCTTCCGCCTGAACTACGTGTTGCGCTTCTCCGACAGCGCCTATCTCGACCAAGCGGACGGCGGCTTCCCCTACCGGCCACTACCGTACCGGAACCTCAACGACCAGCAGCAACTCCTCATGCGCGGCGAGGCCGAGTGGACGCCGGTGCCCGGCTTCCACAACGTCTTCGGGGCGAACTACGCCACGTTCGATCGGCTCTTCGCAGGTCCCCTCGATCCGCTCTCCGTGCCGACGCCGACCACGTATTTCGGCGAGCGCACCCGCTTCGACTACCGCGGCGACGTGCAACTCGCGCCGGGGAACCTCCTGCTGTTCGGGGCGCAACGCGAGGACGAGCGCATCGAGACGGCCGGCCTGAACCGCGCGAACGGCAACACCGGCGGCTTCGCCGAACTCCAGTCCGCCGTTACCGACCGCGCCTTCCTCGTGGCCAACATCCGCCACGACGCGAACGACCAGTTCGGCGGCGCCACCACCTTCCGGGTCGCGCCGAGCTACATCCTTCCGGGCACCGAGACACGCTTGAAGGGCAGCGTCGGCACCGGCTTCAAGCCGCCGACCCTGAGCCAGCTCTACCAGGACTATCCCGGCTTCCGCTTCTTCGGAAACCCAGCTTTGCGACCCGAGGAAAGCTTCGGGTTCGATGGTGGCTTCGAGCAGCCGCTCGGCGAGAGGGTGCTGGTTGGTGCGACCTACTTCGAAACCGACTTCCGCAACCTGATCCAGACGGCCTACTTCCCGACCTACTCGACCAACGTGAACGTCGGCCGGGCGGTGGCTTACGGCGCCGAGAGCTTCGTCTCGGTCAAGCTCACCAACACCTTCAGCGCCCGCGCCGACTACACCAACACGGTGACGAAGGACGAGGTCGCCAACCAGGAACTGCTGCGGCGGCCCCGCCACAAGGTCAGCTTCACCGGTATCTGGACGCCCCTGCCGAACCTGACGCTCACCGGTACGCTGATCTCCATCGGCTCCTTCGTCGATGGGAATCGGGATTTTTCGGTCACGCGGCTGAAGAACCCGGGCTTCACGCTGGTCAACCTCTCGGCCAACTACGTCTGGTCGGAGACCACGACGTTATTCACGCGCATCGATAACCTGTTCGACCAGCGCTACCAGAACCCGACCGGGTTCCTCGGGCCCGGCTTCGCCGTCTACGGCGGCGTGCGCCTGACCACGTTCTGAGGTGACGATGCGGTTGCGGGCTATCCTCGCTTTCTGGGCCATCCTGGCCGCGATGCCCGCGGCCTGTGCCGCCGGCTCGGCGGAGGCGCCAGTGCGCGTGGTCTCGATGAACCTGTGCGCGGACGAGCTCGTCCTGCGGCTCGCCGACCGAGACCAGGTACTGGCGGTCACCTACCTCGCCCGGGATCCGCGCGGATCGACGGTCGCGAGCGAGGCCGCAGGAGTGCCGGTGACCCGTGGCCTCACCGAGGAGATTGTGGCGCTCAAGCCCGATCTTGTCATCGCGGGCGCCTTCACGACGCGCGCCACGGTCGGCATGCTCAAGCGCGTCAGCTCGCCCGTGCTCGAACTCGGCGTACCGGCCGATCTCGACGGCGTGCGCGCCCAGATCCGGCAGGTCGCGGGGGCGCTCGGCCATCCTGAGCGTGGCGAGGCGATGGTGGCAGACCTCGACGCTAGGCTCGCCTCGGTTACCCCGGCGACGAAACCGTTGCGGGCGCTCGTCATGCGCCCGAACGCTTTCACGGTCGCGCCCGGTGGCCTCGGCGACGCACTCATTCGCGCCGCCGGCTTGGTGAACGTGGCGGCCGAGATCGGGCGCGACCGTTTCGGGCAGGTGCCGCTCGAAGCCGCCGCGCTCGCGAATGCGGATCTGATCGTGGTGGACGAGGCCGCGCCGGGTCTGCCCTCGCTCGCGGACACGCTCCTGCATCACCCCGTCTTCCGGGCGCTCGCGCGTGAGGGTCGGACCGTCGCGATCCCGAACCGGTTCTGGACCTGCCCGGGGCCCCAAGTCGCCGAGGTTGTGGCACGGCTGGCTGCGGCCGCGAACGAGCCGGGGCCCCGGCCATGAACGCGCCCGTTCGGACCATCGCCAGCCCTGCCGCGCGGCCCCTCGGCATGCCGCGCGCACGGCGGGCGGTCATCGCCGTCCTCGCCCTCGCCGTCCTCGCGCTGACACTCGTCTCGGTCGCCATCGGCTACGCGCCCTTCGACGTGCCGGCCGCGTTCGCAGACCTCGTCGCGGGCCGGACCACGCTGCCGGCCATGGTGCTGTGGGAGTTGCGCGTCCCGCGGGCGCTGCTGGGCAGCCTCGTCGGGTTCAGCCTCGGCCTGACCGGCGCGGCGATGCAGGGCTACCTACGCAACCCGCTGGCTGATCCCGGCATCCTCGGCATCTCCTCGGCCGCGGCGCTCGGTGCCGTGATCGTCTTCTACGGCGGTCTCGCCGCTTCCTTAAGCCTTGCCCTGCCGCTCGGCGGCATCGCAGGGGCGGGCATGGCGGCGCTGCTCCTCAACGCGCTCGCCGCCCGCGGCAGCTCCACGCTCGGCCTGATCCTGGCCGGCGTCGGCCTGTCGAGCCTCGCTGGCGCCCTGACCGCGCTGGCGCTCAACCTGTCGCCGAACCCCTACGCCGCCCTGGAGATCGTGTTCTGGCTGATGGGGTCGCTCAGTGACCGCAGCCTGGATCACGTCGTCCTCTGCCTACCGCTGATGCTGGTCGGCTGGGGCCTGATGCTCTCGACCGGCTCCGCCCTCGACGCCCTGACGCTCGGCGAGGACACCGCCGCGAGCCTCGGGGTCGGCCTCGTCTCGGTCCGGCTGCGCCTCGTCACAGGAGCGGCGCTGGCGGTCGGCAGCGGGGTGGCGGTCTCCGGCGCCATCGGCTTCGTCGGCCTTGTGGTGCCGCACTTGATGCGGCCGCTCGTCGGGGCCCGGCCCGGTGCCGGCCTGTTGCCGAGCGGGCTCGCCGGCGCGGTCCTGGTCCTGGCGGCGGATATCGGTGTGCGCCTGCTCGCCACCCGGCCCGAGCTGAAGCTCGGCGTGGTCACCGCCTTGGTGGGCGCGCCGTTCCTGATCGTGCTGCTCCTGCGGAACCGCGGGAGGCGGGCATGAGCCTCGACCTCAACGACGTCCGGGTGACGCTGGATGGCCGGACGATCCTCACGGACATCGACCTCGCCCTGGAGCGCGGCCGCTTCGTCGGGCTCGTCGGTCCGAACGGAGCCGGCAAGACGACGCTCCTGCGCGTCCTGACTGCGCTAGTCGCGCCGAGCCGGGGCGGTGTCACCCTGGAAGGCCAAGCGCTGTCCGGCATGAGCCGCGAAGTACGGGCCCGCCGCATCGCCGCCCTGTTCCAGGGGGCCGGCGTTGGCTGGCCGATCACGGTGCGCCAGATCGTGGCACTCGGCCGGCTGCCGCACAGGCGCGCCTTCGCGGGATTCTCGGAAGCCGACGAGGCCGCGGTCGCGCGTGCGATGGCACGCACCGATGTCGGACACCTTGCCGGCAGGACCGAGCCCACCCTGTCCTCGGGCGAGCGCATGCGCGCGCTGCTCGCCCGGGCGCTCGCGGTCGAGGCCGAGTGGCTCCTCGTCGACGAACCGATCACGGCCCTCGACCCAGCCCACCAGCTCGACGCCATGGCGCTGCTACGCGCGGCGTCACGCGACGGTACCGGCGTGGTCGCCGTTCTGCACGACCTCGCGCTCGCAGCCCGGTTCTGCGACCGTATCGTCGTGCTATCCGACGGCCGGCTCGTCGCGGACGCCTCACCCGAGGAAGCCATGACGGACGCCTTGCTGGCCCGCGTGTTCGGCGTGACGGCCGAGCGTGGCGAGGCCGCGGACGGAACCCGATACCTCCTACCCTGGGCGCGGTCCGGGGCCACCACGGAGACGAGCGATGACGCCATCATCCCAGGCTGAGGCGGTCGCGGCCCTGCTGCGCGAGGCGCTGTCCGACCCCAGCACCGCCTGGAGCCTCGGCAGCTTCGGTGCCATCGCCGAGTTCATGCGCGACCCGGACGAGGCGGTCTCGGCCCTACCGGACGACCGAATGGGCATGGCGACCGAGCGCGGCGCCATCGCCCTGACTGCCTGTCCCGACTTGCGCCCGGTGGCCTACGAGACCGCGGTCGCGTCCGGTTGGAACCACGCCGTCGCCCTCTGCCTGCCGCAAGACGACTGCGCCATGAGCCGGCGGGGCGTGGTGACGGAACTCGGTCCGGACCATCATGCCGCCCGCGAACAGGATCGAGACGCCCTCCTGTTCGACCTGGGCCTCGACCTGCTCGCCGTCGATGCCTGCGTGCGCACGAGCGACCCGAAGGCTATCGCATGTCTTCGGTCGGGCGTCGGGCAGCCCCTGTTCGACCCCGCCAACCCCATCGGTCGGCAGCTCGTAGCGATGAGCCCGCACCGGGTATTCCTCGCCAGGGCCGGCCGCATCGAGGTCTATGCCCCGATCCCGGGGCCGGGAGGCACGAGCCCTGAGGGACCGCACACCCACGTCCTGCCCAAGCTCCTGCGCAGCGGGCGCACGCACGCGGCGACGACCCCAATCCCCGCGGGCTGGGTGCCCTGCGCCGGTCTCCATCCGGCCCACCCCTACAAGGACATGATGGGCCAGCGAATCGACTTCGATGCCAGCCGGCACGCGGCCTTCCAGGTCCTACTTGACCGCTGGGGCGACCCGGACCTGCTCTCGGTCAAGCGCGGCGGCGACCTCGGTTCGGACAGCCTCGTTTCCAGCCGCCACGCGCAAGGTGCCCGGCGCGTCGCTGAGGTGCAGGCCCGGTACCTGCGAGGTGAGGTCATCGAGGCCGACCCCGAGGCCGACGAGGACGAGGCGGTCGCCGACCATGCCTGACCCTGTTCGCGATGGCCGGTGACCTGCCCCTACGCCGACAAAGGGTGGTCGGGCTGATCGGCTGCCCCGGCGCCGGCAAGACGACCTACGCGCGTCGGTTCGAGCCGTCGAAGGGATGGGTGCACCTGACCCTCGACGACTTCCGGCAATCGCTCTGGCCGCCGGATCGACAGGTCTACTGGGAGGTGCGCCGCAGGGGCTGGGACGGACCGGCTCATCGGCTCCTACATGCGGTGAAGGTGGCCGCCCTCGACACCGCCCTGACCCAGGGCTTCAGCGTAGTGATGGCTGACACCCACCTGACGCGCACCGTGTTCGAGGAAGAGCTTGAGGTCGTCGTTCGGCATGGCCTCAACGTCGAGTGGAAGGTGTTCGACGTGCCCTGGAAGGTGCTCCAGGCCCGCAACGAGGAGCGCGCCGCCCACGACCCGTCGCATCGCCAACCGGAGGATGTACTGAGATTCACCTATAATGCCTTCCATGCGCCTGAGGCTTGGTGGCGGACGCTTCCTTCTGGTCAAGTCGAGATCATTGAGGGCTGATTGCGACTGCCGCGGGAGGTCTCCATTGGCATCATGAGCGGACGTTGCGTCCTGAGAATTCCAGAGTCTGCTGCTGGCGCGATCCTCCCATCCAGCTTCAAACCGGTGAGCCACCGCTACCCACCCTCTGCAGGCATCGAGTCGGCGATCAAGCGCTACTGGCTCTCTACCGGCAATTGATGGCAGATTGGTGAGCTTCCGTTCTACGGGCCGGTTGCCCAATCTGGGTTTGATCAGCCTGCGGACCGCCGGCTTTTCGATTTGGAAAGCCATAAAGCCATCGGCCCTTACGAAAAATCGTAAACAGTTCAGTCAAGATCGGTCATCCCATCGGACGTCTGATTGGAAGCTCCAGAGCGGCCGCTGAATGTCTGCCAGTCGATATGATCTCCATTGGGAAAGCGGATTCTTACATCTCGCATGCCCAGCTTCGTAACTCGTTCAGCCTCTTGATAAGCGCCACGAGCGGTAGGCACAACCGCCGATACGGGCCCCTCGGGCGTCGTCCACTCAACTGTGAAGCACATCTCCCCTCCGTGTGACCGGATAGGCCACAATGGACCCGCAGAGCGAACGCTCACGATGCCGTGATTAATCCGACTGCTGAGTTGATCTGGCAAAATTGCTAAGCTGCCAAGCGGGCGATCATTATCTCCAGCACCGAGAACGTAAGCGAGTGGATCTCAGCGCATTGCCGAGTTGGAGTGCCAATCGCGGTGGACTAACCGCTCGTCGTCACCCGTCTACCTTATACCCGCTCTCCAGCGGGTTTCGATACCTGACTTGCCTCGCCCGGCTCAGCCGCGGCGGGGTTTTTCGTTTCCGGCTTAGGCGCGGCGCATCTGCTTGGGCACTGGTCGGGGCGGGAGCTTCTTGAACGGTACCGGGAGGCACAGCGTTCGTTTGGGGTTGGTTCTGTAGCCAATACCCATGCGAACTGGTTCGCCGTCCATCGCGGGGGCAACAGCGCACGATGCACATCAGAGACATAGGATCCTCTATCGCGGCGATCGAGCATCAAGGCTTCCGTCTGCGAGAGCGACGACTGCCGCGCTTACCTCTTTCGCGTGCGACCGGCGTATCCCTCTACCTTTAGAGAGACCGCCAGTGGACGCCAGTCTCACATTACTCAGCATTCATTTGCTCCTGATCAGCGTGGCAATATCAGCGCGATCAGGTCCAGAGGCATCGGCTTCGTTGTTGGGTAAGAATGATACGATCTTTCAGCGTCGAGCAGCGGGGTTTTAACCCGTGCCGCAGGTCATGTCATAAAGAAGAAAGAAGCAACTCTTTCGCGCGGCACTCTCGGGCAGACTGTCTGCCGGATCTTTGTTGGCTGTAGTCAAGTCGCTCATTGGAGGATGTGGTTATAAGGACATTCGACGTTGCGCCCCTGTTCAGTTCGTCGGTCGGCTTCGACAGGCTGCTCGATCTGCTGAGCCTAGCCGAAAGGGCCGAAGCGACAGCCGCTTGGCCGCCCTACAACATCTAGAAGGTGGCTGGATTCTGTCCGGCCCGAACCAAGTCAGCGGCAGCATCTTAGTTAGAACAATTCGTTTTAGTTGCTGTGAAAACACATCCACAGAGCGATGGTGCCATTCCGCTTGCTCACATCGCTGTGATCGCCTATTCGCTCAAAATATTGGTGCAGATGAAGTCGCATGACGACTTGAAGCAGCTCTATGGTCCTGCGGGAGCGCGCTCCGCTGGTCATTGGACTAAGGACGCAACGGTGTTCAATCCTGGATATCAGCTTACTTCAGCCTCAATCTGTGCGCTGATCGGCGCCGCATCACTCGGCATGGCCGCCCCATGGTCGGTGACGAAAGCGTGGGCGCAGGACGCGGTGCAGCTCGACGAGCTCGCGGTCCACGGCCAGGTCGGCAATGTCGGACGGGTCGGTCAGGGCGTTGGCCTCCAGAAGGACCTGCCCGCCCCCTATGCCGGCGGTCAGTTTGCCCGCGGCGGCTCCCTCGGCGTCCTTGGAACCCGGGATGCGTTGAACACGCCGTTCAGCACGGTCAACTTCACGCAGCAGGTGATCCAGGATCAGCAGGCGCGTACCGTCGCAGACACACTCGTCAACGACTCATCGGTGCGACTGACCACGGGCAGCAATGGCTTCGACGACACGTTCCAGATCCGGGGCTTCCAAGTTCCTTCTCAGGACGTCGGCCTGAATGGCCTCTACGGGCTGATCTCCTCCAACCGCGTCGCCGCGCAATACATCGAGCGCATTGAATTGCTGAAGGGCCCGGGCGCGTTCATGTATGGCATCCCGCCGGGCGGCAGCGTCGGCGGCAGCATCAACATCGTGACCAAGCGCGCGCTCGATGTGCCGTTCCTCCGGATCACGCCGCAGTTTATCAGCGCCGGCAACTTCGGTGCGCATGTCGATGCCAGCATGCGGGGCGGTGAGAACAAGGAGTGGGGGATCCGCTTCAACGGCCTGGGCCGGACCGGAGAGGCGTCGATCAACGACGGCAACTGGCAGACCGGACTGGGCGCCCTGGCCCTCGACTATCAGGGCGAGCGCCTGCGCTGGGCCCTCGACGTCATCACGCAGAATGACGATACTAAGAACTTCCGTCCGCAGATGACCCTGCAATCGACGATCCCGTTCATTCCCCGTCCGCCGGACGCCCGCGGCAACTGGTATCCGGGAACGCTTCTCAAGCAGCGGGACAACACGATCGCCTCCTTCATCGAGTACGATCTGACCGACTGGCTGACGGCCTATGGCGGCATCGGCTATCGCGCCGGCTCGAACGAGCAGACCTTCCCGGATTCCCGCGTCGCCGGCTTCACGAGCGGAGCGGACGCGCTCGGCAATTTCCGGCTCATCAACGCCTATTACGACTCCTACAGCAGTTCCGTCAGCGGCAATGCCGGCCTCAAGGCCCGCTTCGACACCGGGTTCATCAACCACTCGCTCAACTTCGTCTTCACCGGCTTCGCGCGCGAGGACGGAAACGCCTATGTCGCGAACTCGGCGGCGCAGTCGGTACCGTCGAACATCTATCGTCCCTCGCCGCTTCCGGTCGTGACGGGCGCGCGGATCGATCCCCGGCGAGCCTCGGACACGTCGCTGACGAGCGTCGCCGTCGTCGACACGATGTCGATCGCGGACGACACCGTCCTGCTGACGGCGGGCGTCCGCTACCAGATGGTGCATCAGCAGGGCTACAGCACCACGACCGGCCTGCGGACGACCGAGTACGACGCCGACGCGACCTCGCCCCTCGCCGGCATCGTGATCAAGCCCTGGCAGAACGTCGCGCTCTACGCGAACTACGCCGAGGGTCTGACCTCGGGGACGATCGTCGGGGCCGGCTACAGCAATACGGGCGAGATCCTCAGCCCCTACAAGTCCGATCAGCAGGAAGTCGGCATCAAGATCGACTGGGGCACCATCACGACGACGGCGGCGCTGTTCCAGATCAGCCGGCCGAACCAGGTCCGCACCGCCGCCAACGCCCTGGCCTACGATGGCGAGCAGCGCAATCAGGGGCTGGAATTATCCGCCTACGGTGCAATCGTGCCGAGCGTGCGCGGTTTCGCGAGTGCGACCTTCCTTCGTCCCGAGTTGACCAAGCCGGCCAATCCATTGGAACGCGGCAACGACGCTGCCGGTGTGCCGGATCTGACAGTGTCCGCTGGGCTCGAATGGGACACGCCCTGGGTTCCCGGGCTCACCCTGAACGGCCGGGTGATCTACACGTCGGGCTCCTACCTGACCAACGCCAACACGCTGCAGTTCCCCGACTGGGCGCGGGTCGATCTCGGACTTCGCTACGCGACGATCGTATACGATCGTCCGATCACCGTTCGGTTCAACGTCGAGAACGTCGCCGACAATCGGTACTGGCTCACGACAGGTACCTTCGTGACGGTTGCGTCGCCCCGAACCTTCATTCTGTCCGCGTCTCTTGATTTTTGACGATGACCACCTCCAGCGATCGAACTGCGGCGGCCGCCTTTCGCGCTTCAGTCACAAGGGTGTCGAGTATCCTCTGGCTGTGTAGACGGACATGTCAGGGAGGTGGTGCCACCGACTAGCGAGATCGTTCCGCCGCTCCAGGACGGGCCCGGCATCAGCTCGAAAGCGAGAGCAGGCGACACGACACAGGCGAGCCAGCGCCGCGAGCAGAAGCACACAGGTCATGATATTGGTCCTGAAAATGTGGTGCGCGGCTGGCCCGGTTGGCGCAGGACATATTTTCGGGGCAGCCGAAGGTGCCCCTTGTGCGGCTTTGAATTGAGGCGCACGAATGAATGGGTCTGCTAGACCGTATCACTGCGCGGAGGCTGCGGACTGCGGGCCGGTGCTCTTCTGAGGGCGCGCCGAGTATAAGATGTGATGTCGCCGTGCCGAAGGCTACTCAGCTTCGCGGCCGTCAGACGGGCGGCCAGCGGAACGCGGTGAACTCCTTGCGCGGGAAGGCGGCGATCGACCACGCATTGCCCCGGTTGCCGCCGAGTAGGAAGATCTGCGTCGGGCACGCGCCGACTACGAACTCGACATGGCCCTGCCAAGACGAGTTGCCTCGCTTCTTCGTGGCGATGGCGCCGAGCGCCGGCTCCTTCAGCCCCACGCCTCATCCTTCATAGCACCGCGCCGCAAGGCTGCCCAAGGGCTTGTGACCGGCCCGCTTCAGCATGGCGCCGACGGCCGCCGAGCAACACGCCGCTGAGACCTGTTTGATGCTGGAGAATCCCGCATCGGCGAAGAGCTGCACAACGCGCGAATTTTTGGCAGCGCCTGCGCCTTCGCGCACGCCGAATTCGCCCTCTTCCAGCACCGGCCGCCCGCCTTGTCCGGTACCTCGGGCCGCTCACTGATGTCGGCCTACTGTATGGCGGACCGCGTCTTCGGCCCAGCGATGCTTTCGGCGACGAGGCCGGCTTCGCGCTGGAACGCGGTCACGGCGGCGATGGCGCGCGGCCCGGCATCGCTGTCCGCTCTGGAAAGTCCGAGGTCATACCCGCGTGCGAGGAGCGCGCGCTGGATCTCAACGACGGTGATGGTGGTATTCTCCGATGTGAAAGTTTCCCGGCAGACCTGCTGGGAGCGGGGGAATGGATGAATCACGGGACCGTGAGCGTCTGACCTCGAGGGACGATCTCGCCCGACGGCATCAGCGGGAGGAGGAATGGCTTTCGCGGTTCAATGGACGAGTTCACTGGGCACAGTATCGCTGGCGCAAGCGACGGCGCAGGGCGCTTATCGCCAGGCTGAACGCGTTACGATGCTGGGGATGAAGAATGTCAGAATTCGCCTGCCAAATGGAGAGCTCGTTACTCTCGCCGATTTTCAAGAAGCATTTGCGCCGCCTCGATCTAAGGGGGCTTCTGGGATGAACAATTTTGGCGGAAGCGTCAGTTGATTGTCGTCAGGGATCTCAGCCTCATCAGCGCAAGCGACGACAGGAGGGCCGACCTTTCCCCACTCTCACAGGTCGGTCCGCCACATTGAGTGGGCGACTTGGATCGCGCGACCGCCATAGTGTTCTTCGATGTCAAGGGAAGGCGTAGGGCTCGGGCCGGGTGGCGCGGCGAGCGGGTCCGGGTGAGGCTGACGACGGCTGGCCTTCATTTATGAGGTCTGGTTGGCCGGCCTGCGTTTCTACTGAGGTCGGGATGGCGCGCGTCGTTTCGGATCTCGTCGGTGACCTGCGCGGCGACCTTGCCACCGTTCTTCATGGCGGCGAGCCCTTGGGCCACGAGCGTCTTGAGAGCGTCGTTGTTCATCGTCGTCCTCCGGGTAGTGTGCGCCGGCGCGGGATCCAGCCGCCGACGACAATGAGAACGTCTGGAAAGCAAGCAGCACTTCGTGTGCGACGATAAATGTCGGTTGCTTTATGATACCAAGCTGAATTCAACTAAGTATAAGTTAAGCTCGGCGCTCGCACCAGCCGCCCTGATCAGCAAGCCATTAGAATACAAGCAAACAAGTGCCCAATTAGCGCAGCCATTGCTGGAACAGGGTAATCCAGAGATAGGCTTGGCATGGCGCTTCCGTCGCACATCCATACCCGGAACGGAGGTGCCCGGTTCACGTTGGCGGGCGAACCCGACACCAACAAGGAGTCAGGACAGCATGGCCAGCACGGACATCGGCACGATCTACGCGGGCGCGCTGCGCAACACCCGCGCCCTGGAACGGCAAGGCCTGGAGCAGATGGAGCGCCAGCTCTCCGGCCTGGAGCGCTACCCGGATTATGCCGCCGTCCTGCGCCGTCATATCGAGACTACGAAAGGTCAGATCGACCGCCTCGACAAGGCGCTGGACGCCGTTGGCGACAGAGCTTCGACCCTGAAGGCGACTGCGACCAGTGTCGCCGGCTCCATCGGCGCGGCCGTGCACGCCGTTGCCCAGGACGAGACCCTGAAGAATCTCTACGCGGGCTACGCCTACCAGTACGACCGGATTGCCGCCCGCCGCTCGCTGGCCGTCATCGCCGAGCGGGCCGGCCAATCCGACAAGGTCGAGGGCTTCCGCACGGCGGTCGAGGAGGAGACGAAGGCGGCCGATAAGATCGCAGCGCTGATTGAGCCGGTCACCAAGACCTACCTCGACCTGACGCTGAGCGGCTCCAAGGCCGACAGCTAATCCTGTTCCCGGGCGGCGTCACTTGAGGTCGCCCGTCTTCCTACCCGGAGGCGGACCATAGCGGAGAAGGACGACTACGAGGAGACCTAAATGGCGTTCAAGGAGGTCGTGAACATGACCGCTTCGGCGCTGGAGAAGCATCTCAAGACCGAGGAGAACCAGTTGGTCGGCCAGAAGAAGGACGGAGCCGGCGAGGCGACGGGCCACGTCGAGGGCCGGCGCGTCGTCGAGATGCTGCACAAGAAGAAGTCCGGGCTCTCGGACGAGGACTACGGGCACATGCGCAAGGTGGTCGGCTACGTGCACCGCCATCTCAAGCAGGGCGGCCCGAAGGACAAGGACGTAGTGAAGGATTCGCCCTTGCGCCTCTCCCTGAGGAACTGGAGCCACGACCCGCTCAAGAACGCGTAGCAGCATATCCTGCTGGTCGGTGCGGATCAGGCGCCGCCCAGCACGAGCCGCATCTTGGTCGCGAGTTCCTCGCGCTGGTAGGGCTTGCTGAGGAGCGGCAGGTCGGCCGGCACGCCCTGGTCGTCGAGCGCCGTGCCGGTGTAGCCCGAGGTCAGCAGCACCCTCAGTCCCGGGCGCAGGCGCCGCGCCTCGACCGAGAGCTGTACCCCGTTCATCCCGCCTGGCATCACCACGTCCGAGAACAGGATGTCGATCCGCTCCGGCCCCTGTAGGCGGTCGAGCGCCTCGCTGGCCTGCGTGGCGGTCAGCGTCCGGTAGCCGAGCTCGCCCAGGCTCTCCACCGCCATCTCCAGCACCGCCGGCTCGTCCTCGACCACGAGCACCACCTCGTCAGCGGCCGCCCGGCGCAGCGGCAGCAACCCCTCCGGCCGGCTCTCCGCCACCTGCCCGACCGAGCGCGGCAGGTAAAGCTCCACGCTCGTGCCGCGACCGGACTCGCTCTTGATCTGCGCGTGGCCACCGGCCTGCCGCACGAAGCCGTAGACCTGGCTCAACCCGAGGCCCGTGCCCTTGCCGACGTCTTTGGTCGTGAAGAACGGCTCGAAGGCGCGCGCCATCGTGGCTGTGTCCATGCCGTGGCCGGTATCCGTCACCGCGACGAGCACGTAAGCACCGGGGCAGAGATCCGGTCGGTCGGCGAGTTCGCCGGGGTCGAGATGCGCGTTGCAGGTCTTCACCGTCAGCGTGCCGCCGCCCGGCATCGCGTCGCGGGCGTTCACGGCGAGGTTCAGCACCGCGCTCTCGAACTGCCCCGGGTCAAGCCGGACCGGGTCTAGGCTGGCGTCGAGGTCGAACCGCACCTCGATGGTCTCGCCCAGCGCGCGCCGCAGCAGGCCCTGGAAGTCCTTGAGCAGACGGTTCGGGTTGACCGTTTCGGGGCGCAGCACCTGCCGGCGCGAGAAGGCCAGGAGCTTCTCGGTCACCTCGGCACCCCGCTTGGCCGCCTGCAGGCCGGAGGCCGCTAGCCGCGTGACGCGCCCCTCGTCTCCGGGCCGGCGCACGATCATGTCGAGGTTGCCCACGATGATGGTGAGCAGGTTGTTGAAGTCATGGGCCACGCCCCCGGTGAGCTGGCCGATGGCTTCCATCTTCTGCGCCTGGTTCAGGCGCTCCTCCGCCTCGTGCTGGCGCGTCGTGTCCATGACGATGCCGGCCAAGCCCCGTACCTGCCCCGCGTCTCCGAGGTACGCCTTGCCGCGCAGCGCGATCCAGCGCATCGCGCCGTCGTCGGCGCGCCGGATGCGGCAGTGCAGGTCGATGCGCTCTCGCCCGACGGCGTCCTCCAGCGCCGCGCGCGCAAGGGCTCGGTCCTCCGGGACGACGTGGCGCAGGAAGGTCTCGACGTCCCACGCCGCGACCGGCCGCTCGTAGCCGAAGATCGCGTCGTGGCGTGGGTGGCGTCGGGACGCGCCCGACCCGAGGTCGAGCTCCCAGTCGCCCATCTCGGCGGCCTCCAACGCCAGGGCGAGATTGTCGCGCGCGAGCTGCAGCTCGGCCCGGCGCTCCTCGCGCTCGCCGGCCGCGTCCTCGGCTCGGGCGTACAGGAAATCGACCTCACGCAGGTAGACCCCAAGCAGGATGAGGCCGGCGAACAGCGCTTCCATGCGGCCAGCGAACCAGCCGACCGTGCCGCGGGCGGCGCCCGGCAGGGTGATGAGGTTGTCGCAGACCAGCAGGAACAGCGAGACGGCCAGCCAGAGCTGTAGCACGGTGCGGAGGCGCGTGGTCCAGCACAGCACCGCGAGGGCCAGGACCGTCAGGGCGATGACGGCCGGGCCGACGCCCGAGGTGGTCAGCAGCCAGTAATCGTCGCCCTCCACGCTTTTCGGCAGCAAGTGCACGTAGCGGGTCACCGCCACGGCCGTGAGAGCGGCAGCCGCCACGGTCCCGGCGACGGCGAGCAGGCCGACCCGGTCTGTTCGCGGCGGAGGGATCGACCGGTCGCGTCCGTTGCCTTCCATGATGGCGTAGGGCAGCGCGAACAGAGGGGGGCCGAGATGCCAGAAGGTCCAGAGCCAGGTCGTGGTGTCCGGTCCGCTGCCGAGGATGCGTCCCTGCGCCAGGACGTTCGGGAAAGACAGCATCTGCAGGAGCACGGCCAGCGTCACGTAGAGGCTGCCGGTCGCGAGCACGAGCAGCGAGCCCGAGCGGGTGCGGCGATACTGGACCAGGAAGAGGTAGGTGGTCAGCCCGTAGACCACGATGAGCGCCGATTGATACACGGGCACGAAGCCCGGCATCGGCGGCATGGGTCGGCTCGCGAAGGGCAGGAGCGCGAGCGTGACAGCGCCGAAGGCGAGGCTGACGAGGCCGGCGGTCAGGCGCTGCGTCTTGCCGGCCCGGGCGGTTGCGAGGGTTGCGAGCGCGGGGCTCGCGGTAGCCGTGCCCATCGTGTGCTCCGTGACGAAGCGCGATGGCTGACCGTGCGGTAAGTCGCTCGCGAAGCACAGGGGTACCATGGCTTCGGCCGAGGCGCCATTTGTCACCTCGGCAAGCGCCCGAACCGGCGTTCGTATCCGGAGGCGTCGATGGCGCCTCCACCCTCTCGCCTCGACGGAGGGCGCCGCACCCCCGGGCCGGCGGAGCGGACCGGCGAAGAAGCCTATATCTCCCAGGGGGCGGCACGGACCTGCCGCATGCGCGCGATGACCGTCCTCAGGACCTTCCCGAGCTGCTCGGCCGAGTAGGGCTTGCGCACGAGCTCGAAGCCGTGGGCATCGTCGCTCGCCAGCACGTGGCTGTAGCCGGAGGTGAGCACCACCGGCAGTTCCGGGTGGAGTTCCCGCAGCCGCTTGGCGAGTTCGACGCCGCCCATGCCCGGCATCACCACATCGGAGAACACGGCGTCGAAGCGGAAGGGCACTGCCTCGATCTCCGCGAGCGCCGCCTCAGCGGTTTGTGCCAGGAATGTGCCGTAGCCGAGGTCGTGCAGGATCTGGGTGCAGAAGCGGCCGACCTCGATGTTGTCCTCCACCACTAGGATGCACTGGTCGACTTCCTCGACTGGGGCGCCCTCCAGCTCCGCATCCGTCCCCGCCGCGTCCGCCTGCGCGTCGGCTTGCGCGTCGGCCTGCGCGTCGGCCTGCGGCAGGTAGACCGTGAAGGTGGTGCCACGCCCGACCACGCTGGAGACGTCGACGTCGCCGCCGGATTGTTTGGCAAAGCCGATGACCTGGCTCAATCCCAACCCGGTGCCCCTGCCGACTTCCTTGGTCGTGAAGAACGGCTCGAAGATCCGTCCGACCTGGTCTGCCGCGATGCCCGTGCCGGTGTCCGTGACCGACAGCACCACGAAGTGGGTCGCCGCGCCGGCATGGCCGCGGATGGCGGGCTTCGGCCGGTCGCAGGCCAGGGCGATGGACAGCGTGCCCTCACCGCCCATGGCGTCGCGCGCGTTCACCGCGAGGTTCACCAGCGCGGTCTCGAACTGGCTGACGTCGGCGCGCACGAAGCAGGGAGTGTCAGGCTTCTCCGTCACGATGCGAATGCGCGCGCCCATGAGGGAGTCGAGCATCGTCGCCACGCCGGCCAGGCGCTCGCCGGCGTCGAACACCTCCGGCTTGAGCGCCTGACGCCGGGCGAAGGCGAGGAGCTGCTCCGTCAACTTCGCTGCCCGCTCCACCGTATCGGAGACCGCGTCCATGTACCGGGTGCGTCGCTCCTCGGGGAGGTTGGGCCGGCGCAGGAACTCGATGGACGAGCGGATGATGGTCAACAGGTTGTTGAAGTCGTGCGCCACCCCGCCGGTGAGCTGGCCGATGGCCTCCATCTTCTGGGCCTGCACCAAGGCATCCTGCGCCTCGGCAAGCTCGCGGGTCCGCTCCTCGACCCGCCGCTCCAGGGCTTCGTTCATGCCCCGTAAGGTCTCCCGCAGCCGCCGCTCGGCAATGGCGCGCCGGTCGATGTTGCGCGCCATCCGGATGACCAGCGCGGCCAGCCAGAGGGTGAGCACGATGACGAGGAGCGCCGTGCCGGTCCCGGCTTCGATCAGGCCGGTACGGACGGCGTGAAGCTCCAGCCATCCCAGAAGTAGCGGCGCGAGCACGACAGCCGGCAGGAGGTGGCGCGTCAGGGTACCCGCCTCGCCTGCGCCCAGGATGGTAACGACCCAGGGCCGGCTTGGCCGGCTGAAGAGGACGCCCACGGCAAGGATGCTCAACGTCGTGGCGGTCACGAGCGCCATGCGCGAGAACATCCCCTCCTCGTGGAAGGCATCCAGGCCGTAGGCGTAGCCGAGGCCACCGACCGCCGCGATGACGAGGCTGCCCAGTGTGACGAGGGTGCCGAGGCCGCGCAGCCACCGTTTGCCCGCACCCTGAAGGAGGAGGCCCACCGCGGTCGCCAGGACGCTCGCGGCCGTCGCCAGGGCCATGCCGGTATCCGGCTTGAGCGGTCCGAAGACCAGGCGCTGCACCCAGTCATCGAGCTGGAACTGTCCCGGGGGGATGTACCTCAGGAGCCCTGCGAGCCCGACAGCCGCCGCCGCCGCCGCGAGCCACCGGCCAGCCTGACGAATGGGTCTGGACGTGCCGGGACGGGTGGCGAGCAGCGCGCAACCGAGCAACAGGGTGCCGACGGCGGTCAGGACGACCATCGGCGGCTGCCCGGGGATGATGCGCCGGAGGATGGGTATGTCGAACCACCAGCCGGCCAGAACCGTCAGCGCGGTGGCGACACCGAAGCCGCCGCTCGCCCATGCGATCCACCGCGTTCGAGGAACGACGTTCATTGGGCTCGATCGTGACGGCAGCCCCGGATGAGGCAACTCGCTCTCAGACATTCCACACCGACCGGCCACTTACTCGTTGTGTCACCCGCATGCGCCACTCGTGTCGTGCTCGCTCGTGCGTCGCCATTAGCGTGTCATATCGCGGCCAGGGGTGGCACTTGGCACCGTGTTCCACGGTTAAGTTTGCCGACAGCGGCGAAGCTTCTTCCCTCGCTACCAGTCCTCGCGCGCAACACAATCACGCGCTAGGTCGCGAACCCATAATGGCTGGCACGGTTGAGCCGCAGCATCGTTAGCCCTCTGAGCAGGAGGGGCTTGGATGGCGCGGTTTGACCTGACGGATGCGGAGTGGGCGGTGATCGAGCCGCTGTTGCCGACGGACGTGCGCGGCAAGGAGCGCGTGGACGACCGGCGGGTTCTGAACGGGATCTTCTGGCGGCTGCGCACGGGCGCACCCTGGGCCGATATCCCGGCGCGCTATGGCCCACATACGACCTGCAGCAACCGCTTCCGGCGCTGGCGCAAGCGTGGCATCTGGGATCGGCTTCTGGACGCGGTGTCAGAGGCTTACGAGGGCGACCTGCAGATGATCGACGCCACGAGCGTGCGGGTGCATCAGCATGCCGCCTGCGCCCAAAAAAAGAGGGCGGATCCGGTGGCATGGGTCGCTCGCGCGGCGGCCTGACGAGCAAGATCCACGCGCTGGTGGATGCCGAAGGTCGTCCCGTGGCGCTGAAGATCACGGAAGGCCAAGCGCATGACGGGCGTTCGGCCGCCGACATGCTGGGCGGGTTGGGTGCCGGTCAGATCCTGCTGGGGGACCGAGCCTACGACAGCAACGCACTGCGGACCCGGATGGCCGAGCAAGGTGCATGGGCCAACGTGAAGCCAATGCCCAACCGCAAACAGGTGCTGGCCTTCAGCCCGTTCTTGTACAAGTACCGCAACCTCGTTGAGCGCTTCTTCAGCAAGATCAAGCACTTCAGAGCTGTTGCCACGCGCTACGACAAGGATCCCGATAACTTCCTGGCCAGCGTCAAGCTCGCAGCCCTGCGGGTCTGGCTGCGAGCTTTATGAGTCCGCGACCTAATCCGCCCCGCATGCCTGCAACGCAAATCTCTGACCCGGAAACAATGACTCGCGAGGAGCTCGAAGCGGAGGTCCGCCGCCTGCGCGCGCACTCGGCCTCCCTCGCGCAGATGTTCGAGCAGGCCCCGAGCTTCATCGCCCTGCTGAGCGGACCGGAGCACCGCTTCACGCTGACGAACGCCGCCTACCAGCGTGCCATCGACGACCGCAACGTGACCGGCCGCACCGTGGCCGAGGCCCTGCCGGACGCCGCCGCCCAGGGCTATGTCGACCTGCTCGACGAGGTCTTCCGCTCCGGCCAGACCCACCGGGCGACGGGCGCCAGATTCGACGTCCAAGCCGTCCCCGGCGGCCCCGTCAACGAGCGCTACCTCGACTTCGTGTATCAGCCCATCACCGACGCGCACGGCACGATCAGCGGCATCTTCGTCGAGGGCCATGACGTCACTGAGCGCACCCGGGCCGAGATCGCGCTCCGGGAAAGCGAGGCGCGCTACCGGACCCTGTTCGAGAGCATCGAGGTCGGCTTCTGCATCGTCGAGATGAAGTTCGAGGGCGCCCGCGCGGTCGACTACCGCATCGTCGAGGCCAATCCCGCTTTCGTGGAGCAGACGGGGGCCGACGTCGCCGGCAAATGGGTGAGCGAGTTCGCGCCCAACCTGGAGCGGCACTGGTTCGACACCTACGGGCGCGTTGCCCTGACCGGCGAGCCGGCGCATTTCGAGCACTACGCCGACGTGTTCGGGCGCTGGTTCGACGTACGGGCGCTGCGCACCGGCAACCCCGCCGCGCACCGGGTCGCGATCTTCTTCTCGGACATCACCGAGCGCCGCCGGGTCGAGCAGCGCGCGGAAGCCGGCGAGCGCGAGCTTCGCCTGATCACGGACGCGCTGCCGGTCCTCATCGCCTTCATCGACGCCGACCTCGTCTACCGCTTCGCCAACAAGGCCTATGAGGACTGGTTCTTCCTGCCGCCCGACCAGGTCGTCGGCCGTGACGTTCGGGACCTCCTTACCCCTGAGGCGTACGCCGCACGTGAACCCTTTCTGGAGCGGGTGTTGGCGGGTGAGGCGGTCACGTTCGAGCTCGACTGGCCGCACCGCGACGGGCGCCACCGGGTCGCCGAGATCCGCTACCTGCCGCGACGGAACGCCGAGGGCCGCGTCGACGGCTACCACGTGTTCGTTCAGGATGTGACCGTCCGCAAGCAGACCGAGGCCGAGCTCGCCCGGCAGGTCGCGGCTCGCACGGCCGAGCGCGACTAGGTCTGGCAATCCTCCTCGGACATGCTCTGCGTGGCCAACTTCGACGGCTGCTTCGTCAGCCTCAACCCGGCCTGGCGCCTGACGCTCGGCTGGACCGAGGCCGAGATGAAGGCGCGCCCCTTCCTCGACTTCGTCCACCCCGATGACATCGCGGCCACGCTGGCGGCGGCCGAGGGCTTGGCGCGTGGGGAGGCGCAAACGACCTTCGAGAACCGCTACCGGCACCGGGACGGCAGCCATGTCTGGTTGTCCTGGAATGCGGTGCCGCGCGACGGTCTGATCTACGCCTCGACGCGCGACGTGACGGAAACCAAAAGGCAGGCCGAGGCGCTCGCCAAAACCGAGGAGGCGTTGCGGCAGTCGCAGAAGATGGAGGCGGTCGGACAGCTCACCGGGGGCTTGGCCCACGACTTCAACAACTTGCTCGCGGGCATCTCCGGCTCGCTGGAGCTGATGCAGACCCGCATGTCGCAAGGCAGGATGGGCGACCTCGACCGCTACATGTCGGTGGCACAGGGGGCGGCCAAGCGCGCCGCGGCGCTGACGCATCGCCTGCTCGCTTTCTCCCGACGCCAGACGCTCGACCCCAAGCCGGCGAACGTGAACCGGCTGGTCGCGGACATGGAGGAACTCGTCCGGCGCACGGTCGGCCCGGCCATCCACCTGGAGGTGGTAGGCCTCGCGGGTCTGTGGCCGGCGCTGATCGACGTCGGCCAGTTGGAAAATGCGTTGCTCAACCTCTGCATCAACGCGCGCGACGCCATGCCGGGCGGTGGTCGCATTACCATCGAGACCGCCAACAAGTGGATCGACGAGGCCGGCTCCCGCCAGCACGACCTGCCACCCGGGCAGTATCTCAGCGTCTGCGTGACCGACACCGGCACCGGCATGCCGCCAGACCTCGTCGACAAGGTGTTCGAGCCGTTCTTCACCACCAAGCCCACCGGCGAGGGCACGGGCCTCGGTCTGTCTATGGTCTACGGCTTCGCCCGCCAGTCCGGCGGACAGGTCCGAATCTATTCCGAGGTCGGCCAGGGCACGACGGTCTGCCTCTACCTGCCGCGCCACTACGGCGAGGCCGACGAGGACGACGTGACCCGGAGGCTCGCCGAGGTCGAGCGCGCCGGGCAGGGCGAGACGGTGCTCATCGTGGACGACGAGCCTTCGGTGCGCATGCTGGTGACCGAGGTGCTGGAGGATCTCGGCTACACCGCCATCGAGGCCGCCGACAGCGTCGCCGGCCTGAAGGTGCTGCAGTCGGACGTGCGCATCGACCTCTTGGTGACGGATGTTGGCCTGCCCGGCGGCATGAACGGGCGCCAGATGGCGGACGCAGGCCGCGAGCGGCGGCCGGACCTGAAGGTGCTGTTCATCACCGGCTACGCCGAGAACGCGGTACTCGGGAACGGGTACCTGCGGCCCGGCATGCAGGTCCTCACCAAGCCGTTCGTGCTGGAGACGCTCGCCACGCGCATCAAGGACCTCATCGTCCAGGCTTGACCGACGCGTTCGTGCCGCACGCGATGCCGATGCCTGGGCGCCGCCTCATGGGCGACGAGGTGGGAGCCCCCTGTCGAGGGTCTCGCGGAACGGGATATCGAACAGAACGGGCCCCGCCTCGTTCGCGACCAAGAAGCTGTACCCCCCGCGGGTGCCCCCCGGCGCGCACCAGCTCGGCCGTGAGGTTCGGGATGGCGGCGCACGCCTTCAGGGAGGCCGCCTCGGCGCTGGCGAGTTCGAGCCCGTCCTCGTCGGCCTCCAAGGCGGCCCTGGGCGCACACGTCGAAGAAGAAGACCGGCATGGAGGTGCGTGCCCGCGTCCCCTTCGGTTGTAACCCGCCTCGCGTGGTTCGGTCCCGGGCGGCGAGGATTCGCACACCGCGGTCGCAACCCGTTCCCGGGGACTGTAGGGTTGTCGGTGCGGGAACCGCCCTCCGATGCTCAAACTTATACACTATCCGTCCGGGACGACAGCTCGGGCGCGAGGAACGACAGAAGTCGAGCAGTGGCCGGAGAGGCGGTGCAGTTCAGCGCGACGCAGCGGGACGCGGGTGACGGCCCGCCAGGAGCGACGGCCACCTTCCCTTATGACCGCACGACCGTGGAGCGGTTCCGCGCGGCGTTCCCTCGGGCGCGGTGGCGCGACGACCTGGGCGCTTGGTTCGTGCCGGGCGCCACGGCGGAGCGGCGCCTGAACGCCTGGTCCGGCCGCGAGTGGACGGGCGTCCTGGCCCATGCCGACGAACGCGGCCGCGACGCCTTCGCGTTCGAGCCGCTCGCGAGCCCCTACCTGGAGGCCGCGGACGACCTGGTGGTCCGGACGCCGTATTCCCGCGTCGTCGTCGCCGAGTTGCGGATGGTACCCTGGGCGCGGTGGGACCCGGCATCGAAGGCGTGGCGCGTGCCGTTCCGGTCGCTGGAGGAGCTGCGCCAACGCTGGCCCGCCATCGAGGATGCCGCCCGTCAGGCCGAGCCCGAGGAGCGGCGCAAACGCGAGGCGAGCCGCAGGGCCGCGCCCGAGCACGCGGATAGACTGGCCGAGGTCGCCGAGCGCCGCCGCAACCGGTACCCTTTGCCCGAAGATGCGCTGCCGCCACTCGGGCAAGTGCTGCAGACCCACCTGGTGTGCTCGCGAACGACGCCGAGATGGTCCTCATGGACGAGCCGTTCGGGGCGCTCGACGCCATGACCCGCGAGCGTCTGCAGGACGAGCTCGTCGATCTGTGGGCGCGGACCGGCCTCACCGTGCTGTTCGTCACCCACGCCATTGAGGAGGCGATTTTCCTCGCCGACCGCATCGTGATGATGTCGCCGGGGCCGGGCCGGATCGAGGCCGTTCACACCGTCGACCTGCCGCGGCGCCGGGACGTGTCGAGCCCCGCCTTCAACGACCTGCGCCGCATGCTGTCGGCCCAGCTCCACAGCCACCACGCGCCGAAGGCTGCCTGATGGCGTCGACCAATGCCGTAGATTGGCGCAGCCTCGAACGTGCTTCGCTGACGAGAGCCTACGACAATTCAGAGGCGGTCCGGGACAGCGCCGCGCTTGTGGCGGGCTGGCGCACCCGCAGCGCCGCCTTCCGGGAGGCCAAAGTCGGACAAACCCTCGCCTACGGCCCCGTCCAGCGGCAAGCCCTCGATCTCTACCGCTGCGGCGCGGCGGGTGCGCCCTGCCTCGCCTTCGTTCATGGCGGCTACTGGCAGCGCAACGCCCGGGAGGATTTTACCTGCATGGCCGAGGGACCGCTCGCCCTCGGTCTCGACGTGGCGCTGGTCGGCTACACCCTGGCGCCGGAGGCGAGCCTCACCCGGATAACCGAGGAGATCGGGGCCGCGCTCCGCCTGCTGCGGCGGGAAACCGGGGCGGGCCGTCTCGTCGTCGCGGGCTGGTCGGCCGGCGGCCATCTGGCGGCCCTGATGGCGAGCTTTGTTGCGGATACGGCCGATGCTGCCCTGGCGGTGAGCGGGATCTTCGATCTGGAGCCGATCGCCGGGACGGCGCTCAACGACGTGTTGCGCCTCACTCAAGTCGAAGTGGCCGAACTCTCTCCCATCCGCCGTCTCGCTCCGGGCGGGCCGCCGGTCTCGGTGATCTACGGCGGGGCCGAACTGCCCGAGCTCTGCCGCCAATCCGAAGACTACTACGCCGCTCGCCGGACCCTCGGCCTCGCCGGCGACCTGCAGGTCGTGCCGGGGGCCGACCACTTCCGGGTGCTCGACGCCCTGATCGCGCCGGACGGGCTCGTCGCCCAGGAAACCGCCCGTCTCGCGGGCCTGTGACACGCATAAACGCGGACGGACGGTGACCTCTTTTCGACGATCAGTGCGTCGGCCTCACCATCCAGTTGGCGCGCTCGATTGCGCGCCTCGTCGGCGTCGCGCGTCCCAAGGCTGACTCAGAACTCGCGGCCGGCCTGGCTTCCCTTCAGCGAGGGCCGGTGCACCCTCGTCGAAGAGGTTAGGCCCTGCCGGTCCGAGCACGGCCGGCATGTCGGCGCGCAGCGCGTCCGGAATGGTGCGACGGAAATAGAAGACGCGCCAACGTTGGACCAAGCCCACCATCTGCCTCATGGCTTCGTAGCACTCGTTCGTAGCAGGAGCGTGCTCAGAAGCCTATGGAGTCACAAAGATACCGTGATCACAATGAGCGTTCATAGAACCACCGAGAGCGTGCTTTGAGGACGGAGGAAGCTTGCGCGATCTATCGTTGCAGGACGGCGGTGCCGATTAGCATGTCGCGGCTGACGAGACCTGCGAGATCGATCTCGTGTCGACCAACGGTTTCAGCCGGAGGCATGGGGAGAACGAGGTAGCGCATGTCGGCATTGCTATCGTGCACGCGCACGCGGACCGCTTCCGGGATATCGAGCCCAAACTCGTGAAGGACTGTCCGTGGTTCCCGAACCGCTCGAGAACGGTACGTCTTGGAGATGTACCAGGAGGGAGGCTGTCCGAGTATGGACCGAGGATAGCAGGAGCACAGTGTGCAGACGATTAGGTTGTGAACGTCCGGCGTGTTCTCCACCACGACAAGCTGCGCCTCGCCCACTTTCATACCGAGTTCCGCAGCGGCGAGCTTTCCGTCGGCTAGGAGGCGGTTTTTGAAGTCAGGGTCGACCCACGCGCGAGCAACGAGGCGGGCACCGAGGTGGAGACCCGGAGTTTCGATCTTTTCGATCTCCTGGTCGGCCTCGCCTTTCGCCAGCAGGCCTTTGGTCACCAGTATGCCTTCGAGGATGGTGGTGATCCGCGCGGCCTCGGCATTGCCGGCATCGTCTTCGACGACGAGAGCCTCCTGGGCCGTGTAGGCCGTACGGAGAGGCAAAGGACAGGGATCGGTGGTGTCGCGTTCAGCCATGCGCCGGCTCCATCCAGTGCTCGTAGATCTCGGTCACGAGCGTGTCGTCGGGGTATTCAGAGTAGTCAGTCCAAAGGTCCGTCTGCAGGAATTCGACGCGATAGCAGCCGACCACGCAGCCGCCCGCATTGCCGATGGCCAGATCTTCGGGATTGAGGAACACGCCGCAGAACTGCACGACGGTTCCGACGTGTCCGCGGACATAGGCTGGGATGCGGACGTGCCCCGCCTTTCCCAGATCCAGCACGCGTATCCGTTCTCCCGCATGAAAGAGCGGCATCAGGTTTCTCCCGGCTCTTGAACGGAGTTTTCCACGGCTGCAGCCAATTCGGCTCGTGTCAGAACGCCCTTCTCCTCGAGGATGTCGATCATCGCCTCAAGGCGCCGCCGATAGAAAGAGAGTGTTCTGTACTTCTCGGGCCCGAAGGACTCGAAGCCTCTGCGCATCTCATCAAGACTGATCACGCGTCGCGTGCTATCCCCGAGAAGATTTCGGATGGCTTCCACCCTCTTTTCCCAGTCGAGCCAGGGCAATTCAGTTCGGGGAATGGGCCCGGACAGCGAGCCGCCGATGTCGTGGTAGCCGCGCATGCGCCTGATCCTTAGTTGGCCCGGATGGATTCTTGGAAGATTGCCAGAGCCTTCGCCTTCAGCGCCATGAATTCCGGCTCTGTCGTCGCTTCAGGGACGCGGGGACGAGCGAGGGACACGTCGAGATAGGCTGCAATCCTCGTCGGCCTGCGGGTCAGAAGAAGGACCTTGTCCGCCAGATAGATCGCCTCATCGAGGTCGTGGCTTACCAGAAGCGCGGTAGTTCGCGTCTGACCGAGCACCTTCTGAAGCTGGTCGCGCATCGTTAGCGTCATCTCGTAGTCGAGTGCCGAAAAGGGCTCGTCGAGGAACAGCACCTCCGGCTCGGTCACCAGGGCGCGCATGATCGAGACCGTCTGCTGCTGTCCTCCCGACAATTCGTAGGGGTACCGATCAAGGTCGAACTTGAGATCGAACGCTGCCGCCAAGCGTTCGATCCGCCGACGCTGTTCTGCAGGCGCGACGCCCATCAGCATGAGCGGATACACGACGTTGTCCCGAGCTCTCATCCAGGGGAAAAGGGCTTCCCGATAGTTCTGGAATACATATCCGATGCGGGCTTCCGAGACCGGACGCCCGTCAAACAGTATCTCGCCCCCGTCACGCGGCATGATGCCCGAGATCATGTTGATCAAAGTACTCTTCCCGCAGCCGTTCGGCCCGAACACGGAAACGATGGCTCCACGCGGCAGATCGAGGTCGAAGCGATCGTAGACGGTCTGGCCCCGAAACCGCTTGGCGAGGCCTCGGATGGTGATGTGGGGGTCAACGACGGGTTGAGCCGATGAAGTCGATGCCGGCGTATTCATAGGCCGATCTCTCCCTTTCGGAGTATTACGTCCGAGACCTTAATCGGATTCTTGAGAACACCCTCCGCGGCGAAAACATCGACGAGTGCCTGATAGGAGGCAAGATCGGTGTCGCCCAGATCTGCAAATGGCCTGAGGTAGGGCTGAGCCACCACGTCGACTTGCCCCGCCTTGATGGCCGTGTACTTTGGCAGAACCTTTCGGAAGCGAGCGAAATCGCTCTCGGCGAGCCGCGTCGCCTCATCCAGGACCATGACGATCTTGCGGGCCACCGCCGGCCGCTCGGTTACGAACTTCGTGGTCAGCACCGAGACGCCGGAATAGAACGGGTCGGCAATGACGGAGGCACAGGCATTCGTGACCGCTCGCTTCGCCTCACCGAGAGCCGTCGCGATCGAGCCAGCCGGCTCCAAGGACAGCGTCGCGTCCGCACTCCCTGAGATGACCGCAGGGACCTGCAGGCCGACCGCGAGTTCGACGAGACGCACGTCCCTGTCGGGGTCGAGGCCGGCCTTGCGCACCATGTGGCGGGAAATCGTCCGCCACTGAATTCCAGGGAGATGTCCGAGCGTCTTGCCCTTCAGGTCGGAGAAACTAGCGATCGAGGAATTGCTGGCAACGATCAGTCCGTCATTGATCCGCCCGATCTTAATGCCGCCGCCCTGAAGTCCGAACACCTTGAAAGTGCCTGGAAACTTCACTTCCGCCAGCACGGTGATCCCGGCAGCAGTTCCCGGAGCACCGACCTCCGCCCGGCCGGATACGAGGGCGTCGATGATCTGATTGGGAGCCTCGAACCGGACTGCCTCCACCTCGATGCCTGCCTTTTCGAAAAGCTTCTCCTCCTGCGCAACATAGAAGGCGGTGGTCTGCATAATCGGCAACCAGGCGATCATGACCTTTTCGCGGGCCTGCGCCAAGGCAGGAGCAGAGGGAGCGAAGGCTGCACCTAAGGTCGCCAGCGTAAATGTTCGGCGCGTGAGAGCGTTGGACATCTTCGTATCCAGACTAGCGGCCGGCCCAGTGGACGAGGCGGCTTTCGAGGGCAAACAGGGCGAGGTTGAAGGCATATCCGAGCGCACCCGTCAGAAGGATCGTCCCATAGAGGCCCGGCATGTCGAAGGTGATCTGCGAGTCGATGATCCGTTTGCCCAGGCCATTGTCCGAGCCGATGAACATCTCGGCCACAATGATCACGACCAGGGCTAGTGATACCGCGGTGCGCACGCCGATGAAGGTCTGCGGCAGAGACTCGTAGATCGTCACATCTCGGAAGATGCGAAGCCTGGAGGCCCCCATCACCTGCGCAGCGAGCATACGCGTCGGACGGGCGTTCATGACGCCATAGGCCACGTTGAACAGCACGATCAGGAACGCCGAGAAAGCGGCGACCGCAATCTTCGAAAGTTCGCCGAGGCCGAAGATGATCATGAAGAGAGGAAACAAGGCGGTCGCCGGTGTCGACCGAAAGAAATCGATCAGGAATTCAATGCTGCGGTAGATGCGCTGGCTGGAACCGACGGGGCAGCGGGCCGCATCCAAGAACGCGGTCCGGCACGCGTCTTGGACTGAGCGTCGGCGGTGTCTGCGTCGTTCAATGAAGTGGCGCTAGACATCTCTGCTACCTCGAATCGAGCCGGGCATATGTTGAAATCGCCCGCGGTGATGGGCGTGAGCATCGGAGTCAGGCGTCCGCCGCGATCGTCAGCCTTGCAAGAGTTGCGCGAGAGGCATTGGTCGGAGCTGAATCTGAGCTTTTCATCCGATAACTGGCGAGATATGCGCGCCAGCCTCCGAAGAGCGCGATCTCCGCCGTAGTGGATTCGACGAGTAAGCCCTTCGTGTGTGTGCCATCGGCAAGCTTCAGCGTGCCAATGCAAAGCGGAGCGGGTATGCCGGCGACGAAGTCGCCGAGACCTGCGAGTGGCTGCGCCCAGATTTCCGTCGCGATCGATGCACCCATCTCGGGTTCGCAATGAAGAAGGCTCGGCCGAAGCGAAGGACCTCCCGGTAGAACGAAGAGTCGATAATCCGGGTATGTCGAGACCGCGCGCAGAATGCGGCCGCCGGGTCGCGTCAGTTCGTGGTTTAAAGGCAGACCGGACACGGGCGCTGCAATCACGGCGATCTCGACTTCACCAGGGCACGGAGCCGTCGAACACGCCTCCGGAGACGGTACGGGCTGTCCGGATGCGCCGATTGTCGTCCCCGAACGTGCATGAAGGCGCCCGCCCAATGCAGCCAGAAAGCCATCTTTAAGCTGCCTACAGAGCGTCGCGGCGAACTCGGTCGGAGTTGGAAGTGCCCTTGTGCGCCCGTCGGCCGCCGCTCCCGACCCCAGAGCGGAATATCCCGGATCGAGATTTGCGCTGCCGCCCGGCACGGACGACGCGGCGAACTTCCAGATCGCAAGGAGTGTGGCCAGGATAACCGCAGACAGCAGGGCGGCCTGTAAGGTGATTCGATGGGTCACCGGGCATGTTCCCCTTGGCGCCGGGCTTGCGTATCGGAAAAGACGAAGAGGTCTGCACGACCGGAATCAGGAGATCCCGAGGCATGGCGCTCAATCTCAAGCAGCTTCGCTATCTCGTCGCGCTGGCGCGCCACCGGCACTTCGGCAAGGCGGCGGCCGAGTGCGGGATCACGCAGTCGGCGCTTTCCCAGGCCATCCGCCAGCTTGAAAGCGACTTCAACGCCCTGATCATCGACCGGCATAATCATGGGTTCGAAGGTTTTACGCCCCAGGGGGCGATGGTGCTGGACTTCGCGCGCCGGACGCTCGACCATCACGAGCATCTTGTGCAGGACATCGGATCGGCCGGAGACGAGCTGAACGGCCATGTGCGGCTCGGCGTGATCCCAGTCGCCATGCCGGCGATCTCGATCATCACGACGGCCTTCAACAGGCTCTATCCAGACGTCAGCGTCTCGGTGACGTCGCTGAACTTCACCGACCTCAAAAGCGGTCTCGAGAATTTCGATCTCGACATCGGCATCAACTATCTCGACCACGGCGCCTCCGCCGGTCTGAGGCCCTACTTCCTCTACGACGAGAGCTATTTCCTCATCGCACCGGCCGATTACTCGATCGCGCAGCGCAAGTCGGTGAGCTGGACCGAGGCTGGCCGGCTGCCCCTGTGCATGCTGACGCCCGACATGCAGAACCGCCGCATCCTCGACCGCGTGTTCGCGAGCGTCGGCGTGACCCCGCGCACGGTGCTCGAGACCAATTGCGCGCTGGCGCTCTGCTCGCACGTGCGCCCTGGCCATTGGTTCGCCGTGGTGCCGAACACCTTCTTCATGATGGTCGGAGACTGGAGCCAAACCCGCGCGGTGCCGCTGATCGAGCCCAGCATCACCAACACGATCGGCTTGATGGTGCTCGAACGCGACCCCCAGCCGCCTGCCGTCAGCGCGTTCATCGAGGTGGCCGAGGACATCCGCATGGCGCGCGAACTGATGCGCTACGCACCTGCGCATCTGAAGTGCGAGCAGGCCGATCACGGTGCGGGCGCCACGACCGATACGCCGATCATGCAGTCGTGCGTTACTCGTGCGGCGAGTTGATCTTCGCTGAACCTCTCCGTCCCAGCGGGACACTGCGGAAGGACGAGGTACCGCATGTCCGCGTTGCTGTCGTGGACCAGGACACGCACTTCGCCCGGAAAGATGAGGCCGCGGCCGACGAGCAGTGCCTGCAGTGCGTCGACCAGGATCTGCCCCTCGATGTTGCCGGCTTCAGCCTCGACGACGAACGGCACGTGAGCATCGTGCTCGTGCCCGTGATGGTGGTCGCCGATAGCCGCCTCCCTGTCGCCGGAATTGTTCAGGCAATCGCCGTGTCGTTCGATGCCGGCGCCAGACAATGGTCGTAGAGTTCGATGCAGAGCAGGTCCGTGGGTGAGCCGCGGTACTCGTTCCACAGATCGGTCATTGCGAAACCGCCCCGATAGAGCGGCTAGGCCGGACCGCCGACGTTTCCCACGAGAGGTCTCCGGGATTGAGGTACGAGCCGCATCGCTGCAGCACGCCCCCCGGGCGCAGCCGGACGTAGAACTGTGTCCTGATGTGCCCGCCTTGCCGAGTTCGAGCACCGTCACCTTGTCGCCGGCCTTGAAGCGTGGCGTCATGGCTCGCGGGCGAACGAAGGCTCCCACCGTGCCCGCGCTTCCGCGATACCAGCGTCGAGTTCCTCACGGATGAAGACGTCCTTTTCGACGAGAATGTCGATCATCGCCTTCAGCCGGCACCTGTAGAAGGACAAAGTTTTGTGCCTGTCCTCGCCGAACGATTTGAACCTGCGCCAGAACTCGTCGAGCGACATCATGCTGCGCGTGCCGTCACCGACCAGGTTACAGATCGCCTCGACCTGCTTTCCCCAGTGAAGCCAGGGAAGCTCGACGATCGGGACGGGGCCGGCGGGGTTTCCAGCGATGTCGTGACATCCGCGCGTCATATCGTTCACTCAGATCCTCTTGATGGCGAAGCTGTCGACGTAGGCCTGGGGCGCATCCGGATCGAACGGCCTGGCCATGACGACCGGCTTGAACGCGGCCGGGGCCTCGAAGCCGATGTCCTTCATCCGCTTTGCCGCGTTGGTCGCGAGGAAGACCTTTTCGGCGAGAGCCCGGTACTCGACGTCGGCAGGCACCATGTCCCAGCGGCGCAGCTGGGTCAGAAGCCAGATTGCGGTCGAGTGGTAGGGGAGCGCCTTGAAGCCGATGCGGTCGGGCTCGTTAACCACTTTCCCGAGGCCGTCCGCGTAGCGGCCCGTCAAAACCTGCTCGAGCACTGTCTTTGGCTGGTTGAGATAGGCGGCCGGAGCCAGAAGTTCCGCGACCTGCTTGCGGTTCTCCGGCTTGTCCGCGAATTCAGTCGCCCTGACTACGGCGCGAAACATTGCTCCGTAGCTGTTGGGACTTTCCTTGACGAACCCGTCGGTGACCGAGACGACGCAGCAGGGATGGCCGGGAAAGATGTCGCGCGTCAGCATGTGGAGGAAGCCGACGCCCTCGAAGACGGCGCGCTGGCCCCAGGGTTCGGCGAACAGCATGCCGTCGAGGTTGCCGGCCGCCATGTTTGCGACTGAGTCCGGCGGAGGATAAACGCGGATCTCGACGTCCTTGTCGGGATCGAGGCCATGCTCCGCGAGATAGTACCGCAACAGCATCGCATGCATCGAGTGCTGATGGGGAACGCCGAACTTGAATCCCTTCCAGTCCTTTGGATCGCGGCGGTCCTTGTGCCGAATGCTGAGGGTGATGGCGTTGCCGTTGACGTTCTGCACGCTCGACACGTGCGTCGCGAGCGCCGGTCCGCCCACGCCCATCGTCATTGTCAGCGGCATGGCCAGCACCAGATGGCTGGCGTCGAATTCTGAGGACAGCAGCTTGTCCCGCACGATCGCCCAGCTCGGCGTGCGAACCAGATTCACATCGAGACCTTCCTTGCCGTATTCTCCCATCGCGTGGGCGAGGAGCAGAGGTACGGTGCAGGTGATGGGCACGTAGCCGACGTTGAGCTTTGTCTTCTCAAGCGTCGTCGCTTCCTGGGCGATGGCCTGCGCCTCCGCGAGCGGCAGAAGCTGCGAGATCGCCGCGAGCACCGTCGATGCGCCTACGGCCTTCAGGAAGGCCCGGCGGAACATGGGGTCGGGTGCGATCGCCGAAAGCAGGACGGCCTCGACCTGGCGATCCACCTTGCGCTCGACGCCTTCGTAGGCCTCGTCCGCAAACACCTCTGAAAACGGATCGCGATGATCGGTTGGCGATCCGCCGCATCCGCATGCGCAGGACGCTTCGAGCCTGAAAGATTTGCCTTCGGCGGTCATATCGCGATGCCCGTGGATCCGCATTCGGATGCACTGCAGCAACCCGCGTGCCAGTATCGAATGAAGTCACTACGCACTATCAGGTCATGACAAGACATATGACAGATAAGTTTTTCTAATGGCCGTATAAGCAGTTGCAACCAGTGTTTCGTGCGAAGAAGTGGTTATAATTTGGACTGTGAGGGCAGGCTCTATCGTTTCGGATCCCGACCTGAGTACAGGCCCGATCGCGAGCTTGGCGCATTTCGATCTAGAGGGAGGGCTGATGAACGGACTTGGCGGACTGAACAAATCCCCGAACGGCGTCGTCATCGGCCTCGTCCAGCTTCAACTGCCGACCATCACCACACGTGTCGACGTGACCGCCCAGGCCGAGCGCATCGTCGCGATGGTCGCCAAGGCGCGCGTCAACATGGCGACGATGGATCTGGTCGTCTTCCCCGAATACGGCCTGCACGGCCTGTCGATGGACACCCGGCCCGAGATCCTCTGCACGCTCGACGGCCCCGAGGTCGCGGCGTTCAAGCAGGCCTGCCGCGACAACCGGATCTGAGGCTGCTTCTCGATCATGGAGGCCAAACCGGCACACCAAATCGCATTCTCACACAGCCTCCAACCGGAACGGACCTTCGGCTGCAGCCTCTCGAATGTCCGCAGGGGGTCAGGAGTTTGCCCCGCCTTAGTCGGCTTCGCGCCGATTTCGTTGGAAAAACTCGGGATCGGCCCGAAGTAGCATCGCCAGCCGCGGTTTCAGGAGAAGATTGTACTTCCGTATTGCTCAGGATGCGCGGCTATGGTGGCATCTTATTTCTGGTGAGAAACAAACATTCTCCGACCACCTGTGCTGCGCGACGCTTGGCGCACGGTCCCAGAATTTTTTCAACAAAATCCGCCACAACCGGACTTTCTGTTTGAGTGAAACAGAGTCCGCCTTTTCCGAAATAGATTGCCTTCACGCTATCAAAAGACGCAGCAGCGAAGCTGCTCGGAACAGCGTCGCCTGAAGCAGAGCCTGCCCGGACCATCCTCACGGCGGCTGCCCGTCACGGCTCTGTCAGCGGACGAAGATTATAGCCCGGCGGCTTCGTCCGCTCGATCGCCGCAGCCGCTCGCATCACGTCGTATTCGCCGAGAGTGCGGCCCACGATCTGGAGGCCGACGGGCATTCCATCCGAGGCAATCCCTGCGCAGACAGAGACCGCGGGCTGGCCTGTGAGGTTGAAAGGATAGGTGTAGAATGCCCAGGAGACGAGGCTGCGATCTTCCAGCCCCTCCGGGATGTTTCTGCCTGCTTCCAAGGACGAGATCGGCAGTGTCGGTGACACGAGGACATCGTAGCCGGTGAAGAAGTTGACCATCCGGTCCCGCAGCGCGTAGCGTGCGAAGACGGTCTCGTAATAGGCGCGCATCTCCTGAGCGAGGGCGGCGTCGAGCAAATCGGCGACAGCGGGGTCCAGGAGATCGCGGCGGCTTTCGAGAACGCCGCGCAGGCGGGTGCCGATGCCGGCGTAGAACTCGGCCGTCCAGAGAGCGGCTGGATCGGACTCGAGGACGGTCTCGACCTCTTCCACGATCGCGCCCTGGTCTGCCAGCGCCATCGCAGCGGCATGGGCGATGGCGGCAACCTCAGGGTTGGGCCGCGCGTAGCCGAGTGTCGCGCTCCAGGCGACCCGGAGGCCGGCGATGGAAGCCTTGACCGCCACCAGAAGGTCTGGGACGGGGCCGGCCACCGCGAAGGGATCGCGCGGATCGTGGCCGGCGACCGCCGTCGTCAGCAAGGCGGCATCGGCGACGTTGCGAGCAAGCGCGCCGACATGGGCCAGCGTCGGCGTTGCCGAGGTCGGCCAGACCGGAACCCGCCCGAATTGCGCCTTGAACCCGACGAGACCCGTCAGCGCGGCGGGAATGCGCAGGGAGCCGCCACCGTCGGTGCCGAGTGCGCAGGGCGTGATCCCGGCTGCCACCGAGGCGGCCGCGCCGGCGCTCGATCCACCCGGCGTCTTCGCCAGATCCCAGGGATGGCGGGTGATGCCGGTGAGCGGCGAGTCGCCGACGGGCTTGGCTCCGAACTCGCTCGTGGTGGTCTTCCCGATGATGATGGCGCCGGCGGCACGCAGGCGCTCGACGGCGGGGGCATCGGCGGCGGCGATGTTGCTCGCCATGGCCCGCGAGCCGGACGCGTAGGGCTGGCCACCCACCGCGATCAGATCCTTCACCGAGACGGGCAGGCCGTGGAGCAGCCCGAGAGGCGCGCCGCGCATCACAGCCTCCTCGGCCCGGCGCGCGGCGCTGCGGGCTTCCTCCGGCACCAGGTGGCAGAAGGCATTCAAGGAGGCTTGGCTAGCCTCGGCACGCGCGAGGGCGCGCTCCGTCAGCTCTACCGGCGAAATCGCGCGCGCCGCGATAAGGCGGCGCAACTCAAGCGCGGTCATGAAGTCGAAGTCGCTCGTCATCGCTCCACTCTCTGCAACGGAGGCGCGGCGCCCCAGGGGCGCCGCAGTGGCGTCAGTCGTTGACGAGGGCGAATGCGCGGACCGGCGAGCCGGAACCGCCCTTGAACTTCAGCGGCACACCGAAGAACTGCACCTCGCCCTTGCCCAGAAGTTCCTCCAGGTTCACCAGCCATTCCCAATGGCTAATGCCCAGTTCACGGCAGAGGCGGTGCTGAGCGAAGATGTTGTCGCTCGGCTTATCGGTGGAGGGCCCCTCGACACCGTGCATCTTCGAGCCGCGCTCGTGCAGCCACTGGGTGGCCTCCACGGTCAGCAGCGGGTTCTTCCACACCGAGTCGAGGCTTGGATAGTTGCGGGCGTGGAAGCCGGTGCAGAGCAGGACGATGTGGCCGTCGACGTTGACGCCGCTCTTGGCTTCCGCCTCCTCCATGTCGGCGACCGTGATGTCGCCCAGGTCGGGGATGTGACGCAGGTCGAAGCAGACCGCCTTGCCCATGAACAGCTCCAGCGGCATCTCGTCGATGGGCTGGCCGTTCGGATCGACGTGCCGGAAGGCGTCCACATGGGTGCCGACGTGGTCGAGCATCGCGATGAAGTTCGTCTGGAAGGTCATCGCGTCGCCCGGCACGCCGAGATTGAGGGCGGCCGAGCTCTCGTGACTGAGATGCGTGGTGATCACCGGCCGCTGGAAGAGCTTGTGGGCCGGCATGTTGTCCTCGATCAGGAGGCTCAAATCGACGACGCGCTGGGGCATGGCGGGTCCTTTTCGGGCGTGACGGATCGTTCACGGCACCGTCCGGTGCCGTGCCGTTTCGGGTTCGGCGGGATGCCGCGTTCAGGCGGCTTTCTTCTTGCCGAGAAAGGTCTCCATGACCTCCGGATCGCGGGCGATGAGCCCGCTCGGGCCGTCCCGCACCGTGCGCCCCTGCGCCACCACGTAGGCATGGTCGGCGATGGCGAGCGCGTAGGATGCGAGCTGCTCGACGAGAAGAATGGTGAGGCCTTGGCCGTTGAGGTCGCGCAAGACGCCAATGAGTTGCTCGACGACGCGGGGCGCGAGGCCGAGCGAGAGTTCGTCGATCACGAGGAGGTCGGGTTCGGCCATCAGACCGCGGGCGATGGCGAGCATCTGCTGCTCGCCGCCCGACATGCTGCCGGCAGGCTGGCGCAGCCGCTCGCGCAAGCGCGGGAAGAGCGCGAGCGCCCGCTCCAGCGTCCGTTTCGCCTGCGCGTTCTTGAGGCCGCCATGGGTGTAGGCACCCAGTATCAGATTGTCCTCGACGGTTTGGTCGGGGAAGATCAGGCGTCCCTCGGGCACCATCGCGAGACCGCGGGCGACCTTGGCATGGGCGGGCAGCCGCGTGACCTCCTCGCCCTTGAACAGAACGCGGCCGCCGCTCGGTCGTACGAGGCCGGTGATCCCGCGCATCAGCGAGGTCTTGCCGGCACCGTTATTGCCGATCACGGCGACCAGCTGGCCGCGCTGCACGGTCAGGTTCGCACCGCGGAGCGCGGTTGCCGCGCCGTAGCGGACTTCGAGGTTCTCGACCGAGAGAAGCGGAGTATCGGTCATCAGGCGGCCTCCTCGTTGAGGATGGCGGACGGGCCGCCGAAATAGGCCTCGATCACCCGCGGATCGGCTTGCACCGTCTCCGGACGGTCGCTCGCGATGACCTGGCCGTAATCGAGCACCGTCACGGTGTCGGCAACCGCCATGATCAGGTCGACGTGATGCTCGATGAGCAGCACCGAGACACCGAGTCCCGCGATCTTCCGGATCATGACCTCCAGTTCGTCGATCTCCTGCGTGGTGAGCCCGGCGGCGGGCTCGTCGAGAAGCAGCAGACGCGGACGCGTGGCGAGGGCCCGGGCAATCTCCAGCCGGCGCTGATGGCCGAAGGGCAGGAAGCGGGCCTGCTCGTTGGCCACCGCGCTGAGCCCGACGAAATCGAGCAGGCCGGTTGCGGCGGCGCGGCAGGCGGCCTCCTCGCGGCGGAAGCGGGGCGTGCGCAGGATCGCCCCGGGCAGGCCGTAGCCGTGATGGGCGAAGCCACCCACCATGACATTCTCCAGAACCGTCATCTGTCCGAACAGCTCGGTGTTCTGGAAGGTGCGGGCGAGACCGAGCCGCGCAATGCCGTGAACCTTGATGCCGGCGAGATCGGTCCCGTCGAGGTGCACGCCACCCTTGCTCGGGCGGTAGAAGCCCGAGATCGTGTTCACGAAGGTCGACTTGCCGGCTCCGTTCGGACCGATCAGAGCGTGGATCTCGCCCGGGGCGACCCGAACGCTCGCAGCGCTTAGCGCCGTGAGCCCGCCGAAGCGAACGGTGAGGCCGTGGGTCTCCAGGCCGGCAGGCTTGCGGCTCGCGAGAAGCTCGGCGGCGGGCATGCCTTGGCCCGGCTCGACCCCACGCGGGCCG
Organism: Methylorubrum rhodesianum; assembly: GCF_014199985.1. GTDB lineage: Bacteria > Pseudomonadota > Alphaproteobacteria > Rhizobiales > Beijerinckiaceae > Methylobacterium > Methylobacterium rhodesianum. The sequence continues at coordinate 48,291 of NZ_JACHOS010000022.1, forward strand.
GGGCGCAGACGGGCGTAGAGTTGGCCCAGCGTGCCCAGGATGCCGCCGGGCAGGCCGAACATCACCGCGAGGAGCAGGGCGCCGTAGGCGAATTTCTGCCACTCGGCGAAGCGCTGCAGCACCTCCGGCAGATAGGTCAGGATGAAGGCGCCGACGACCGGTCCGAAGGTCGAGGCCGCTCCTCCCAAGATCACCATCAGCAGGAAGCGGACGGAATCCGAGAAGGTGAAAATGTCGGGCGAGATGTAGGCGTTGAGGAAGGCGTAGAAGCTGCCCGCGATCCCCGCTGTCATGGCCGCGACCGCGAAGGCGAGCGTGCGGATCCCCGTCGCGCCGATGCCGAGGCTGCGCGCGGCCGTCTCGCTCTGGGCGACGGCCAGCATCGCGCGGCCGTAGCCCGAGTGCTTCAGGTTGTGCGCCGCCAGCGTCGCGAGAAAGAGGGTGACGGCGAGCACGGCGTAGAAGGCGTAGCCCGAGAGCGGATACCCGAAGAGGTTCGGGCCGGGGATGCCGCTGAGTCCCGTCGTGCCGCCGGTGAGGCTCTGCCACTCGATGGCAACGTTCTCGACGATGAGGCCGAAGGCGATCGTCACCACCGCGAGATAGACGCCCCGCACCCGCACGCTCGGATAGGCGAGCGCCGCGCCGAAAAGGCCGGCCACCACCGCCGCGCCGATGCTTGCGAGGACGAGGTCGAGGTTGAACCGGATCGCCAGGATCGCGCCGGTATAGGCGCCGAGCGCGAACAATCCGGCCTGGCCGAGAGAGACGAGGCCGGTGAGCCCGACGAGGACATTCAGGCCGACCGCGATCACGCCGTAGATCAGGAACAGCATGAACAGGCGCAGTTCGTACTCGTTGCCGGAGGTGAGCGGCACGACAACGAGGATGGCCGCGAGCAGCGCGAAGCCGAGGGTATAGAGGGCCTTCATACCTTGAAGATCTCCCGGCGGCCGAACAGACCCTGAGGGAAGGCGACGAGGACGAGGATCATCGCGCTGAAGCCGACGATCTCCCGCGCCGCGGTCGAAACGTAGCCCTCGACGAACTTCTCCATGACCCCGAAGGCGAGGCCGGCCAGGACAACGCCGGGGCCACTGGTGATTCCGCCGATGATGGCGACAGCGAAGCCCTTGAGCCCGAGGAGGACGCCTATGCTGGCGGAAGCCTGGATCACGGGGGCGACGAGCACGCCTGCCCCTGCGCCGAACAGCGCCGCGAGGCCGAAGGAGAACATCACGATTCGGTCGACGTTGATGCCCATCAGGGCAGCCGCTTGGCGGTTGTGCGCGACCGCCTGCATCGCTCTCCCGACGAGCGTGTGCCGTTGCATCGCGTGGAGGCCCGCCATCGCCAGCAGTGCGACGGCCGGGATGACGAGTTCCTGCGGATAGACGCCCGCGCCGAGGATCGAGATCGCCCCTGCAACGCCGGGCGAGGGTAAGGGGCGCGAGAAGCCGCCGAACTGCATCGTGGCAAGGGATTCGGCCATGATGCCGACCGCGATCGTGGTCAGCATCCAGCCGATCGAGGCGTTGGTGCCGATGAACGGTCGCACCGCGAAACGCTCCAGCACAACGCCGAACAAGGCCCCGGCCAGGATGGCGAGGAGGCAGGCCAGCGGCGGCGGCAAGCCGGCATCGATGCCCATTACGGCAAGGACTGCGCCGATCATCAGCGTGTCGCCGTGGGCGAAGTTCACGGCCTTGGCAGCCGACCACATGATGTGGAAGCCGAGCGCGACGAGGGCGTAGATGCCCCCGATCGCGAGGCCTGAGAGCGTATATTGCAGGGCGGTCGTCATGGCTGCCGCGAGAGTTCCCTGTGTGAAGCGGACAGGCGTTCAGTGGAGTTGGGGCGACCCGGCGATCGGGATCCGAACGAGCCACCCCGGCCCCACCGTTCGAAGACGGAGGGGACGCGTCTGCCGTCAGTTCGTTCTGCCGTAGGGGGTCTGCGCAATCGGCAGGAGCTTGCCGTCGGACCAGACCGTCAGCTTGTATTCGCTCGGCAGAATTGCGTCCTGGCGTTCCGGGTCAGAGGAATCGAAGGCCGGATCGTATTTCGCGACCAAGCCCTCATATCTGACTTGATAAAGCGCCTCGCGGACCTTCTTCCAATCGTAGGCACCGGCCTTCTCAATGGCCTGGGCCACGATGTGCACGGCGTCGTAGGTGTTGGCGATGCCGGAGCCCATCTTGATCTGCGACGGATCCTTCAGGCCGTACTTCGTCTGGATCTTCTGCCAGAGCGCTTGGCCTTTATGGTCGAGGTCGCCCATGAAGCTGTAGGTCTGCACGACCTGGACGCCATTGGCGAGCGGGCCGGCCAGTTCGCCGAGATTGCCGGCGATGCCCCAGGCGCCGATGATGGTGGGCTTGTAGCCGACCTTGTCCATGGAGCGGACGAGTTGGTTGCCCTCGCGGTCGAGAGCCCAGAACAGGGCAACGTCGGCACCCGAATCCCGCGCGCGGATCGCCTGCGCGGTCATGTCCTGATCGTTCCAGTTGAAGGTCTCCGTGGCGACCAGTTCCTTTCCGGCCTTTGCGGTCGCCGCCTTCACATCCGGCACGGCACCGTTGCCCCACCCTGTATTCTCATAGAAGAAAGCGATCTTTCCGGTCTTCGAGACCTTCGCTGCCTGCTCGACGAGGAAGCGGGCGACCCATTTGTCCTTGGCCGATACCCGGAACATGTAGTTCGGATTACGGCCGTTCTCGATGGCCTGTGTGTTGGCTGCGAGCACGCCGACGAACGGAATGCCGATGGCATGGACCGGCTCGACCTGAGCCACCGAAACGGTGGAGTGGTAACCGCCGAGGATGACGACACACTTATCGGCCAGCGCGACGCGCCGGGTGTTGTCGACGCCGCGTGGCGGTGTTCCGGCGTCGTCATACTGGACGAAGCGCAGAGGCTTGCCGAGGACACCGCCCTTGGCATTGATCTCCTCAAGGGCGATCTCGGCGCCCATTCTGATGGCTTGGCCGGTGAAGGCCGCCGGGCCGGTGATGGCGGCAGAGTTGCCGATGCAGGGCTCCTGCTGGGCAAGCGCCGAGCCGGGAATCGTGAAAGCCAGTGGCACGATCAAAAATAGTCGGCGATAATACTTTGGCGCAACCATGCGTTGGGCTCCGATTCCCTGATGATGCTCGGGTTCAGCCACGATGTTCAAGCGATGGCAGTCAGGCTACGCAACGAATACATCAGGCATCAAAGACCAATTTCCGATGTGAGCCATTGGAATTACCTATGAGCTTCGTTCATAGGCGAGGCTTGGCGAAGCGCTACCTAGCTAACATCATGTTTTTTCATTCTAAATTTTTATTTGATGCACATAGTTTGCGCAGATTGCTCTGCCTTAGAGCAGTTTGACATGGGCGTGGAGTTCCGCGCCTTGTCACAAAGTCCCCGGATAGGATTGCCATGGATCTTCGTCAGCTTCGGTACTTCACGCAAATCGCGGAGAGCGGGAACGTCTCGCGAGCCGCTGAGGTGCTGCGGATCGCCCAGCCCTCGCTCAGCCAACAGATGCGCAACCTTGAGGACGAGCTCGGTGTCGAACTGCTGTTCCGGCACGCCCGCGGGGTCACGCCCACGGAGCTCGGGCTGAAGTTCTACGAACACGCGCGGCGTATTCTGCAGGAGGTCGAGCGGGCCAAGGATGTCATGCGCTCACAGGCAACGAGCCCGAGCGGACGGATCTCGGTCGGATTACCGACTTCAGCCTGCCGTGGACTTTCTCTGCCACTCCACCGCGCTATGGCGGAGGCGCTTCCCAACATCAGTCTCCATATCGTCGAGGCGATGAGCGGTACGTTGGACGAGTGGATCCAATCCGGACGTCTGGACGTCGCACTGCTCTACGACCACAAAGCGTTCGAGCACGTGGCTTGGACCGAGATGATGGTCGAAGACTTGATGTTCATCGTCCCCACCTCGCATCCGCTGGCCGCGCGACGCGAGATCGAGTTCGGACAGGTCTTTCAGCAGGCACTTCCAGTGGTGCTTCCTGGCCGCCCGAATGTGCTGCGCGGCGTGATCGAGCAACTCGCGGCACGTCACGACATCACTCTGGCTGCAACGGATTGCGAGAGCCTGCCGGCGATCGCAGAGCTCGTGCGCGCTCAGGCCTTCGCGGCCATCATGCCGCATTTCGCTTTGGCTGCGGAGATCAAGCGCAGCGAGATGGTAGCTATACCAATTGTCGATCCGACACCTTCCTGGCGACTTTCTGTTGTGGTGTCGCAGCGAACTCTGAATACGCGTGGCAGCGAGGCCGTTGCCGAAGTTCTGGCAGGCGTCATCGGAGATCTTGTCCAGCGCTCCGTCTGGCGCGCTCGTCTCAAGCCCACGGAGCGCCCCGCCCCTGCGCGCGCTCGTGCCTAAAACGCAGCCACATCATTTTCGGTGCGAGCATAGGTCCACCTGTGCAGCGTTGCATGTCTCAACCAACAGCTGCGCTCCGCAATGGCGACCTACGGGTACGGCGAAATTCAGCGCTCTTTGTCGAGCCACTGTCTTCCGAATGTCTGCTGCACCACATTGAGCGGTCCTTCGTCATCGGCCGTATGTATGACCGCTTTGGGTCGCAAGCGGCGGTTCAGGCGTGGCTAGCCCGATGTCGGCTCCTGGCGCACAGCCGAACAACCGACGTGCGAACTCCTGACCCCTAGTGCCGTGCCCGAGCGGTTTGGGACGGTTGGAGAGTCGGGACGTTGAGGGGTGAAGGAGGATGCCGATGCCTTCACCCTTGTCCGTCGATCTCCGCCAGCGTGTCGTCTCTGCTGTTTCGGAGGGCGCGTCCTGTCATCAGGCGGCAGCCCGGTTCGGGGTCAGCGTGTCCACCTTGATGTTGGGCAGCGACGCGGCTTGGGACAAGCTGAGGCCCTACGGGATCAAGCGGATCGTCGAGCGGCATCCGACAGAGGCGGCGAAGATCATCGTCGGCGAGCGCGAGATCCAGGTGCGCTGACCAAGCGCCGAGGGATCCGCCAGCGCACGGCAGGGGCTGCATTATTTCGGCCCGACTGCTGGACCTAGAGCAGCATTCGATCAGGTTGGATCATATGCGTCGTAACCTGCGGCGGCGAGATAGCGGCGGCATTCGGCTGACGGGAAGCGTCTGAAGGCTCGGTGGATAGTGTTCCAGAGGTCGCTGATCGTGCGAGCGGCTTCGGCACGAAGAATGACCTTGAGCTTGGCGAAGGCGAGTTCGATCGGATTGAAGTCGGGGGAATATGCCGGCAGGTAGAGCAGCCTCGCTCCCGCCGCCTCGACGCGCTCACGGATACCGCTGACCTTGTGGGCGGGCAGATTGTCGAGCACGACCGTGTCACCGGGCCTGAGAGCTGGGACAAGGGTTTCTTCGACATAGCCGCGGAAGCGAGCGCCCGTCATCGGTCCATCGAAGAGTGCGGTGGCCGTCAGGCCGCTTCTGCGCAGGCCGGCCGTGACCGTGATGGTCTTCCAGTGGCCGAACGGCACTGCGACCCGGCAGCGTTCGCCGCGCGGGGCCCGCCCATAGCGGCGGACCATCTTCGTGTTGGTGGCGGTCTCGTCGAGTAACACGAGCCTGTCCGGGTCGAGATCGAGTTGGTGCTCGAACCAGGACAGGCGTGCGGCCTTCACGTCCTCCCGCTCCTGCTCGGCGGCGTGGGCGGTGTTTTTTTTGCGCGTGCTGCCGTGGCGCTTGAAGAAGCGGGACAGGCTACTGACCCCGACCCGCAGGCCTCGTTCGGCCAGACGGTCGCGCAGCTCATGCAAGTACAGCTCGGGCTGTGCTTCGTAGGTCTGCCGGATCAGATCAGCCTGCGCCTCGATGGTGTGCGAGCGTTGATCGCCGCCCATCGGCCCTCCTGCACGAAGGCCCCGTGCCAGCGCACAGCGCTGGCCGGGCTGACCTCGAAGCGCCGTGCCGCTTCCCGGCGCGAGGCCCCAGCTTCGATTGCGGCCACGACGCGGTCGCGCAGATCAACGGACAAGGCAGCCGCCATCGGCTCTCCTCCTCGGAAAGCCGTCCATCGAATCACAAATCCGTCCCAGCCGAAACCCCAGACGATTCAATCCGGTCGGTGCCTGCTCTAGACGGTGCTACGCAATCTTGTGACTCGCATTTGCCGCCAGTGTCGGCATTTAAGCGATATGAAGATCCTCGCGATTTATTTTCGAGCAAAGGCCGAGCTCTGCCGGGAGTTGGCAGATACTATATCCGACCAACGAAATCAGGTTGCTTCAAAACTTCGCAGCATGGCTGACGAGTTTGAGCAGAACGCGAGCGTTCTCGAAGACCGGCTTGCGAATGAGGGTGAGGCGGAAGAAGTACAGATTAATAATCCCGACCGCCACTGACCTATAGACATCCGAAGGACAGGCGGATCCTGCAGCGAGGACAGAGGCATGGCGACAGGCGCCAGCGATGATGACTGCATGGCCAAGGTGCGGAAGCGGATGCTCACGGCGGCGCGGGGAGCTTGAAACGAAAAACCCCGCCGCGGCTGAGCCGGGCGGGATCAGTCTGCCATGTAAGTCAAAACCCGCTGAAGGGCGGGCATGAGGCAGACGGACCGGGGAGACGGTTTCATCCCCAACCGACCATGCACCGAGATCATTCGACCCGTGAGCAGCCTGTGTGGAGAAGGCTATCCCTGTCGAGCGCTATCCCGGCAATAGGCCGGCATGCAGAAGCTCGCGATCCTCCTCGAAATCGTCATGCTCATCCTCCTTGGCATCGCGCTGTCTGCCGTCGGGCTCTACGTTCTAGAGGTGGCGTTTGGGGTGCCGCTTGAACAAAAAGACCCTGCGCCGGCGGACCGGGCGGGGCTGATGACACGGCGTCAGGTCGGCGCGGGCCTGCCGCTATAACGTTCGCCAGAGCGCTTCCAGTCCACGCTCCAGGCAAGCGCGCTTGATCCCTGACCATGCATACTCAGCGGGCGATGCAACCCAACGTTTGTTGACTTGTAGTTTTGCGTTTTGTTGGCTACAACCCTTGTCCCCAATTGGCCTCCCATCGCAAGACTCCAACCGGGCGGACTCCGAAACATGAGCACATCCGTTCCGAAGCCTAGGCACACCACTGAGGCTGATCGCATCGTAGGGCTCAGGATCACCACGCTGCGCAAGGCGCGAGGCCTGAGCCAGACTGCCCTTGGGACCGCCGTGGGCGTAACGTTCCAGCAGGTCCAGAAGTACGAGAAGGGCCTGAACCGCGTCGGCGCCGGGCGCCTGAGCGAGATCGCCCATCTCCTCGAAGTGCCGGTTTCCGCCTTCTTCGAAGAGGCCGATGGCGCCACTGCCCAGAAGCAGACAGAGGTAGTCGACTTTCTGCGGGTCCACGGAGCTGTCGATCTGCTGCGCGCCTTCGCCACGATCGAGGACGATCAGCTGCGCCGCAAGGTTCTAGCGATCGTCCGCAGCGTTGCTCGTACCGTTTCAGCAAAAAGCTCGTAAGATCTGAAAGATCCGCCAAGCGGTGTCTGCCGCTCCACGCACAGCGCCCGCACCACCTCCTCCGGTGTCTTCCGGGCGAATGTCACAATCGGCCCAATGGTGATCTCGGACCGGGCGTGCAGCCGCTCGCCCAGCGCGCTGATGACCGGGCTGATGCGCTTGCACGGCCCAATGAACAGGTAAGCTCGAGCGTCCTTGGCCGGCTTCCCGCTCGCAAGCATGCCGACTAGGGTGACCGCAATGAAGCAGGGCGTCATCGTCGCCCACCTCGCGGCGGATTTTCGTGCGTGTCGTCGTGGTGGTTCAGTACGTCAGTGAGCCGCTGGAGCACCTGCGCGAACTGGCTAGCGTGCTGCGCCTCCTCCGAGGTCGTGTCCGCCCGGATCGCCACGGTCAGATCCTTGATCGCCGCGGTGAGGTCGACCACCGCCATGCTGTCGGACAGCGCTGTGCCAGCCACCTGCGCCACGTCCCGCGCTACCTCTGGCTTCAGCGCCTCCGCCTTCTGCGTCTCGATGCGGTAGTCGAAGAAGGTCATCAGGAAGCCGGTCAGCGGGACGAGGAGGGCGGCGGCTGCGGCGCTGACCGCGACGATGATCGCGGGCCAGGTATCAAGCTGCGGAAGAGGATCAGGAGCTGCCGCCACCGTTCTGCCTCCTGCGTGCTCTGAACCCGAACGTGTCTTCCGCCGCCATGTCGCTGGCCGCGCGTCCTGAGGCGTGCAGCTGGGCGAAGGCGAGGATGGTGTAGACGGCGACGTCCGTCGTGATGGGCGGCGCTGTGAGCAGGAAGCCGAGGGCGATCGCGAGCCAGAACACGAAGCCGCCGAGGCAGCCCAGGGTGCGGATGAGCGAGGTTTCGCGCCCGCGCCGCCCGTTCATCCAGAGCGCTAGGAGACGGACGGAGCCGAAGAACAGGCACAGCGCGCCGCGCCTTCCACTCGCTGATGAGCGAGGCGATGACACGGAAGCTCTCGTTGCCGAAGGTGTTGGTCGGCGCAGCCAGCACGAGGCCGACGGCGATCAGCGAGAGCCAGATTTCAGCCCAGCGGGACTGTTCGTAGCGGAGCGCACGGCGGATCCGCTCGTTGATGGCGGGATCGGGTCATAGACCAGCATCCGCTTGCCCTTTCCGATCCGTCCCGTCCGTGCGGTGTGGGGCATGCTCAGCGCTGAACCATCTCGTCCGCTTGCCGCAACTCGTCGGCAGACGGCGGGGCAAAGCCGCCGATCCGGTCGAGCGCAGGGATCAGCACGTTCTGCTCGCTGGCATAGTCGTCGAGATCGAGCTTGCGGAACATGCCGGCTGCGATGCCGTCCGGACCGCCGGCCGCCTTGATGACCGCGGGCGGGGCCGTGTCGATGATGTACTGCGTGCCCTTGGCGATCACCGGCACCGCCACACTGGCCGACAGGGTCTTGCCCTTGGCCGCGCCCTGGACCGCGTTCAGACCGAAGCCGACGGCCGCCTCGAGCATCATCTCGACGCGCCGCTGCGAGAGGAACAGGGTCGCCCACGGGTAGACCTTGCGGATGGCCTGGATGACGTAGCCGGCGATGATCGGGATGAGGATGGTGAGGATCGGCTCGCGCAGGGACACAGCGAGCGCAACGAGCCAGTCGCCCCAGGGTGCGATCACCGCCTTGTCGCCGACGGTGGCGATCTCAGCGGCGAGGGCGGGCGACACGAAACAGGCGAGCGCCAGCGCCGCGAGCAGAAGCACACGGGTCATGGTGATGGTCCTGATGGTGGGGATGCGCGGCGGGCCCGGCCGGCTCGGTCACTACTATCGTGCTAGGTAGGGGACTCATTCAGGTCCATGCAACGACGCAGGACACGAGCGCGACGGCGGCCAGATAGTTGCAAGACAAGCGGTCATAGCGGGTCGCGATGCGCCGCCAGTTTTTGAGATGGCCGAATAAGCGCTCGATCCGATTGCGCCGCCGATATGCGATCCGGCCGTACTTGTAGGGGACCGTCCGGGTGGCCGTGGATGGGATGGTGGCGATCACCTTGCGGCTCTTCAGCCAATCCCTCAGGCTCTGTGCGTCGTAGGCCTTGTCGGCAATCAGGCGCTTGGGCGGCACGACGGCCTGCAGCAGAGGCAGCGCCATGCTGATGTCGGCCACGTTGCCCGGCGTCAGGGCGAACGCAACCGGTCGGCCACGACCATCGGCCAAGCAATGGATTTTGCTCGTGAACCCGCCGCGCGAGCGGCCGATGACTTGGCTCCAGGCCCCCCTTTTCCGCCGGATGCCGAGCGGTGTGCCTTCACGTGAGAGGCATCGAGCATCAGTTCCTCGGGGACAGGACCTGCGGCAGCGATCCTGGCAAACAAGCGCTGCCAGACACCGCGCTGAGACCACCTATTGTAGCGGTTGTAGATCGTCGTGTGTGGGCCATAGGTGGAGGGCGTGTCCTGCCAACGGCATCCGACCTTCAGCACGTGCAGGATGCCGCTGATGACCCGCCTGTCATCGACCCGAGGTTTGCCCGGTTGGCCGTGAGGCAGATGGGGCTCAATCCGCGCCCAAGCCTCATCCGAGAGCCAGAACAACCGTGCCATCGCGATCCTCCTGCGCTGGAAACCCCAAACCCAGGAAGAAAACGCAAGCGGACGCAAATGGTTGTATGAGTTCCCAACCTAGTCCGAAGGAGCTACTTGAGCGTCCTGGGAGCAACGGGCACGAAGGACTCGGCCTGCAGAACATCCGCGCCACGGTGCAGGTCGCAGATGACGGGCTGGTGCAGGGGCGCCGGCCCGTTGCCATCTGGTCGGACTCTGGCGTTCTGGGCCAGCACCCCGATCGCAGTAAGCCACTATGTTCGGCTGAGCCCCTCCGGTGCGAGGTGTATAAATCGGTGTCGTGATACCGCAGGTCGCCTTCCAATACTGCGGCAAGCGACCGGCGGGTCGGTATTAAGGTTCCCCTTGAGTGCCGACCCGCTGCACTTACGCTTCACTCACGCCCGAGCGCGCGGTGCAGATGCAAGTTTCAACGCTCTAGCTTGCATTCATTATAAGAATCGGACGCATCTTGATCTTTTTCCCAAAGCGTTAGCAGGAGTTTGCTGCCGTTCTGTCTGTTGCCGGTCAGCTCCTGGACAGACGGCCAGCGGGTCGGTGCCTTAGAGGGGGCGCTAGGGGCCGGCCCGCTGCTTTTAGGCCTCGCTCACACCCGAGCGCGCGCCGGCGATCGTCGTCGGCAGCTTGTGCGCCGCCGGCAGCGGCATCGCCGTTTGCTCCTGAAGGCCCGAGGTCATACCCGCGCGCCAAGAGCGCGCGCTGGATCTCAGCGACGTCCATGTTGGTGTTCTCCGATATGGAGGAATGCTCGGCATCACCCGGCCGGCTCGGGAAAAATTCAACTAGAAATATCGTTTGTCATTTCAGTGATGCTCACTGATTGGCAAAATTCAGTGCCGCTGCGCTGATTCAGTCTGGCCAGCGGTCGGCGGGCCGGTGATCGAGTCCCCTCTCACCCGGCCCGCCGCCACCTACGACCTCCGACGGCCATTGTAGCTTTCGCTGATGTATTGGGAAGATATTCTGGTTGTATGGTAGGATTTCACAGGCTGGTTTGCGCCAGTATGGGCGCGAGTAAGCCGTGTTGAGGCCGAGCGAGGCGGTCTTTTTTCTGCTTTGATCTTCGATCAGACGGCGCCTTTAGCCCTGAGGTGGCGCACAGCCGAACAATCGGTGCGCGAACTCTTGACCCTTAGCTGATTTTAAGCGCTGATCCCTCGAAGAGCTGCTCTGCACCCCAAAGCAGACGCCTTGCGGACGGCCATAACATCAACAGGATCGGGCACATCGGCGAGCGGTGAGGAGGTGAAGCCAAGCCGGTCCCGTCGCCCGCCGCCTGATCAGTGGTGCGCGACAAGCATCCAAATGGCCATGCCGACCATCATCAGGTTCTCGGTCAGCGAGACGAAGCCGAGCGGAACGCTGCCCGAGCCGCCGACGCAGGCGCACTTTATCTCGCGATGGTCGATGTAGACCGCCTTGACCACCGAGACGGCGCCGAGGGTACCGATGAACAGGGCCACCGGGATCGACAGCCAGTTCAAGGCGCCCGCCACCATCAGCACGCCGGCCAGCGCCTCGCAGAACGGGTAGGCGTAGGCGTAGCGGACCCAGCGCTGGGCGAGCAGGTCGTAGCCCAGGAACATCGAGGAAAAGGTCTCGACGTCCTGCAGCTTGAGGATGGCCAGCACGCACATGCTGAAGGCGATGAACCATTCGCCCGCCCTCATCGTCAGCGGCGTCCCGTAGGCCGCGTAGCTCGCCGCCAACGCCATCAGGGCGGTCATGGCGAACACGGCGACGACGGGCGTGTAGCTAGTCGCGTCCGGGTCCTTGACCGCCCTGCCGAGATGACGCCGCAGGTCGTTGTAGCCACCGATGCGCTGCCCGCCGATGAAGGTTTGCGGCGTGGTCTTCACGTCGTGCTCGGCCTTGAAGGCGTCGGTCTCCTCGCGCGTCGTTAGCCAGTGATCGTCGACCGTGAAGCCCTCTCGTTCGAGCAGGTCCTTGGTCTTCAGTCCGTAGGGGCAGACGTGCTTCTCCATCACCATCCGGTAGACGATGGCCCTGCGGGTGGTGTCGAGCATGGATCGGCTCCTCGTTGCCGGTGGTCCTGTTCGAGGGACAACCCGCGAACCGTCGGATCGGGCACGGGCGGAGGTGACGCGTCCGCCGGCTCCGCCCGGGAGGCCCGCCGAAACCCGTGACGGTCAGCCTGCCAAGTCGCCGGCGACGTTGGCCACCGCCAGCAGGCAGAGGCCCGCGAGCAAGGACGTCGCGACGACGGCCAGGACCAGATCGGACGCGCGCGCCGCCGCAGGGCGTGGCCCGAAGGCAAGTTGCCGCCAGCGGCCCTTGCGAAGCATGGAACGGGACATGATGGGCCTCCTGCGCCCGGTTCGCGCCGGAACATGCGAATCTGGGGGGACCGCCGGCGCTCGCGAACGACCGGCATCAGGACGCTAGGATACAGGCCAGGCCGACGAGCAGGAGCAGACCCACCGCCATCCCGCACGCGGCCCACAGCGGCCACGAGGTGGCGCCGTCGCCGTTGTCGTTGGCCGGACGCGGCAGCTCGCTCGGCCAGCGCCGCCACCGTCGGCAGGTCGACGGGGCCTGCAGGACCGACGGACCCGATCCGGCGTCATGGCGATGGCGACACGACATAACCGGTATATCGGGTGCCGCGGTCGCCCGTGACAGTGCCGCCAAGGCCGCACCGGAGATCCGCCTCGGCCGATGCCAGGCCGCCGCCGAGGCGTGCCCAGTCCTCGATGGACGCGTCCGCCGGGACCGTCGGCACCTGGGCGTCGCCCGTGCCGACCGCGCTTCCGGTCTCCGCCCGTCTTCCCCAAGCGAACCAAGCCTTCCGAACGATGGCTGTCCTCATGTCTCTCCCTCGTCCCTGTGAGCGGGGCGGGCCGGGCACAGCCGCCCACACGATGGCGGAAGGGTCGGCGGCTCCGGTTTAAGCTTTCGTGAACCAAACCGGCCGCGCAAGCCGAACCCGAGGCGGCGCCCTCAGAGGTGTCAGGTTTGTCCCGACAGGAATGCGGTCTTCTCCGACTGCGCACCCATCCCCCGCGCCACAGATCACTCGGTGAGCGGGGAGAGAGGGGCGCCGAGCCCAAGCGTCCCCGGCGGTCCGGCGCAGGAACGTCCGGCCCGCGGCCAGACAATCGGACACCCTGTCGAACCCGTCACGGTCGTGGCCCGCAAGGGTCAGCCACCACCATCACGGAGCTGAAACCGATGAAACGTCTCGCACTGGCCCTTGCGGCCGTATCGAGCCTGATGCTGTTCTCGCCGTCGAGCGAGGCGCGGCCCTTCGGCAGGGGCCATGGCTTCCACCATGGCGGCTTCGCCGGCCACCACGGCGGCTTCCGAGGCGTCCGCCACGGCTTCCGTGGACACCGTTCGGTCGGCTTCCGTGGCTATCGCCGCGGCTTCGGCGGGTACCGTCGCGTCGGCTTCGGAGGTCCGCGCTACGGCTACGGGCGACGCTACGGCTACCGCCGCGGCTATCCCGGTCTCGGCCTGGCGGCCGGCCTCGGGCTCGGCCTCGCCGCAACGGCGGCCCGGCCGGCCTACTACGGGGGATACGGCGGCTACGGCTATGCCCCGGTCGGATACGGGTACGGCGCCCGCGGCTCCTACTGCACCTGCGGCTACTGATCCCCGTCGAGGAGACCCGGCATTTCTGCCGGGTCGCCACCCATTTTCGACTCCCTCGGCGTGCGCCGGTCCGACCTCGGGACGGGTCGAGCCCACGTCGGCATAGACAGGTGAAATCGATGAAGAACCTCGCACTCGGCGTGTTCCTCGCGAGTTCCGTGCTCGCCAGCCCCGCGCTCGCCCAGGACAAGGCGGCGCAGCCGCCCGCCGACGCCCAGACCAACCAGATGAAGACGCCGCCGGCCGGCACCGCGATGCCGACCTCGGCCGGCGGCATGGGCGGCATGACCATGGCCGACACCGCGACCGCCAAGATCAAGTTCGTCACCGCCAAGCCGGCCGAGGTGACCTCGTCGAAGCTCGTCGGCAAGAACCTCTACAACAACAAGAACGAGGCCATCGGTGAGGTCGAGGATCTCGTCATCGACAACGGCAAGACGGTGACCGGCGTCGTCGTCAGCGTCGGCGGCTTCCTCGGCATGGGCGAGCGCTACGTGCTGGTCGACCCCTCGTCGATCTTCCTGCACAAGGCGGACGGCAAGCTCAAGGCGATGGTCGACACCGACAAGGACGCCCTGAAGAACGCGCCCGAGTTCAAGTACAACAAGAACTCCTGACCCCCGGCGCGTGGTCCCGTGTCCGCGGGGCCACGCCCAAGCATTCCAGTACCCGGGCGGTGTCGGGATGAACCTGACAGGTGTCGGTGAGAACGGCGACGCCCGGCGAAACCGCTTGTCGCCCGCCAGGATACGGGCGCTACTCGAAGCCGCATCGTAAACGTCGATGTGGTGGAGATAGTGGCGATGCTTATGGACGTCATCAAGCAGGGTTCCCGCGCCCGGGCCCTCGGGCGCCCGCGGGATGCCTGTCCCTACCCGGCGGCCTCCCGCGAGCGCCGGGCCTGGTACGAAGGTTACGACGGATCGACCTGGGACTTCGCAGAGCGAGTTCCCCATCCGGCCGTGACGGCTTGCGGCCCCGCGACCCGGAACGGGGCGGTTGACCCGAACTTGGTCTAGGTCGCGGACCTTTCTCTCGACCCCTGGTTTCCCTGGCCCTAAGGCAGAAATTTGAGGACCGTCGGGAAGGCGGCGGAGAGGCGATGGGACGGAAGCGACCCCGCTCGTTCGAGGGCCGGACCTTCGGGAGCCTCGAACGGGTGGTCACCGCCCTGGTCGAGGCGCGCTTGCAGGACTGTGCGGCCGCGCCGCCGAACCTCGTCGAACGGCTGCGGGACCTGGAACGGAACGCCGCCACCGGGGGCGACCGCCAGGTCCTGCAGGTGATCGCGTCGGGACGTCGCCTCCTCGGCGACGAGCAGACGGTGACCGACCCGCGCGTGCTGACGGATGACGGCATGGCCGGCATGCCTGTCGAGGGCAGCGCGGTCTCGGCCGACCCTGTGGTGGAGAGCATGGCTCGGCCGGTCTCACCGGCGAACACGTCCGCCACGGCCCCGCCTGATCGGTTGCCCCCGCATGTCCGCCGGACGTGAGAACGGCGATGCCGGCCGCCCCGAGATCCATCGCGGCAACGGCAGGACCTTTGTTGCGCTCGCGGTGGCGGCCGCCATTCCCGTGCTGCTGCTCAGCGGCTGGGTGGCGACGCTCATGGCGCAACAGGAACGTGAACTGACCCGCAGCGCCGCCGTGGCGAGCGCGGCCCGGGTGGCCGAGCGCGTCGCCTCCGACATCGCCACGCAGATCGCGGTCCTCCGAGCCGAGGCCGCCTCGGCGAGCCTCGACCGGCCGGACCTCACCGCCTTCTATGCCGAGGCCGAGCGGCTGAGGCGGGAGCACCCGCTCTGGGAGACCGTCGAGCTCGCCGGTCCCGACGGCGTCCAGGTCGTCAACCTGCTCCGCTCCCTCGACGATCAGCTCGGACCCACCGCCGACCGCGCGAGCTTCGATGCGGTGGTACGGACGGGGCGGCCGGTGGTCGGCGGGATCGGGCCGCTCGGGCCGATCTCGGGCAAGCGCCTCGTCGCGCTGCGGGTGCCGGTCGTCCGGGACGGAACGCTCCGCCACGTCCTCTCGGTCGGTCTCGCCACGAGCGCGGTCAGCGCGATCCTTCGCGACGCGGGCGCGCCGGAGGGCTGGGTCGGGACCATCGTCGATGCGGCGGGCAACACCATCGCACGCACCCGGGCCGAGGCGGAGGAACTCGGCCACCCGGCCGGCGCCGCCCTGCTGGCGGCGATCCGGCGGGAGCCGCAGGGCTTCTACACCGGATCGACGCTGGAAGGGCCGGATGTCGAGGTCGTCTACCGCACCCTGAAGGACACCGGTGGCTGGTCGGTGCATTTCGGTATGCCGGTCGCCACGCTGAACGCGCCGGTTTCGCGTTCCTACCTCCTGCTGGCCGGCGGCAGCGTGCTGAGCATCGGCCTCGGCCTCGCATTGGTCGGGCTGGTCGGGCGCGACATGGCCCAACGGAGGGCGGGCGAGCAGGCACGCTTCGCCCTCGCCCTGCGGTCGAGCGAGGAGCAGGGCGCCGTCGCCGCCGAGGCCGCGGAGCTCGGCACCCTACGGTGGGATACGGCCGAGGAGACCGTGACGGCCTCCCGACGCGCCGCCGAGCTCTTGGGTTGGGAAGCGGAGGTGCCGGAGGGGCGCGAAATGACCGCGGATGCCGACATCGCCTTCCGGGCGGTCGACGCCGGCGACCGGGAGCGGATGGCGGCGGAGATGCGGCGAAGCCTCGCCGAGGGCAAGCCCCTCGATGTGGAGTTCCGGGTCTTTCAGGCTGGTTCGGTGTCGCGCTGGGTGCGCCTGACCGGGCGAGCGCCTCGGCTTCGGCAGGGGGACCCCGCGGGCCTCGTCTACGGTGTGGTCTCGGACATCGAGCCGCGCAAGCGCGCGGAGGCGGAGCGGCTCGACCTGCTGCGCCGCCTCGGCGAGGCGCAGGAAAACGAGCAGCGCCGGATCGCCCGCGAGCTGCACGATCAGGTCGGCCAGACGGTGACCGGCCTCTCGCTCGGTCTTAAAGGGCTGGAGCGGCTGCTCGACGCGCAGGAAACCTCGGCCGAAGCCGGACGGCAGATCCAGTGGCTGCAGCGCCTCGCCGGCGAGATCGGGCGCGACATCCATCGTGCCGCCGTCGACCTGCGCCCGACCGCCCTCGACGACCTCGGGCTGCGCGAGGCGCTGGCGACGCTGCTGCGCGAGTGGGGACAGCGCCACGGCGTCCGATCCGACCTGGAGTTCGTCGGGGATGCGTCGCGCCTTCCAGCGGCCGTCGAGAGCGCGGTCTACCGAATCGTGCAGGAGGCGCTCACCAACGTGCTCAAGCACGCCCGCGCGGCGACCGTCAGCGTCTGTGTCGACCGTCGCCCGGACGAGGTCCAGGTGATCATCGAGGACGACGGCGTCGGCTTCGAACCGGGCCCTGCCGTTTCCGTGGGGCGCACGCCGACGGAGCCGCGGCTGGGTCTCTCGGGCATCCGCGAGCGTTTGACCCTCCTGAACGGCACGCTCACGCTGGAGGCATCCCCGGGCGTCGGCACCACGCTGTTCGTCCGCATCCCGGTGGCGCCCGCCGCCTGACCCACGAGAGGGACCAGCATGGACCGTATCCGCGTCGTCCTGGCCGACGACCATCCGGTCGTCCTCGCGGGCATCCGGACGCTGCTCAACGCCGACCCCGAGGTCGAGCTCGTCGGCGAGGCCACCGACGGCGGCGAGGCGCTGCCGATGATCCGCGCCGTCGCGCCCGACGTCGCGGTGATCGACGTCTCGATGCCCGGCCTGAACGGCCTAGAATTGACGGAGCGGGTGACGGGCGAATGTCCCGGCACCCGGGTGCTCGTGTTGACCGTCCACGAGGACGCGGCCTACGTGCAGCCGCTGATGAGGGCCGGCGCGCGCGGCTACCTCCTCAAGCGCTCGGCCGCGGACGACCTGCTCCGGGCGGTCCGGGCCGTGGCCTCCGGCGGCGTCTACCTCGACCCGTCCATCGCCGGCCATGCCCTGGCAGTTCCCTCCGGGTCGGACGGGCGCCCGGGTATGGTTGAGGGCCGCGAGCCGTTGAGCCCGCGCGAGGCCGAGACCCTCCGCCTGATCGCGCAAGGCTTCAGCAACAAGGAGATCGCCCGGCGCATAGACGTCAGCGTGAAGTCGGTCGAGACTTACAAGGCGCGGGCCGCCGAGAAGCTCGGGTTGCGGACCCGCGCCGAGATCATCCGCTACGGCGCCGCGCACGGCTGGTTCGATGCGCTCGCCCTCCGGTGACGTAGTAAGCTCGTAATCGGTTTCCCGGAATTTGTGATGACTGCGGCGGGGCATCGATGCCTTGGTCGACCTCGACCGGGCGGATCAACCCATGGCCATTCCTCCGCGTACCCGGACGAAGCGGACGTACCGCTCCTCAAGGTCGGCGAAGTCTCTCGGGTCGGCGACGTCGCGCCGCGCTGCGGCCAGGACGAGGTCGGCATGGCGCCCGAGTTCGGACAGCCGCGTCGTCAGCCGCTCGACCTCCGCGGTCTGGGTCAGAACCTCCAGCATCCGCGCGAGCACATGCACCGAACCGGCGGCGTTCTGGCGGATCATGTGGAACATCGCGTCGCACAGGCCGTCGTAGTCCGTCACCGGATGGACGAGTACGATGCGACCCTCGCGCGCGACGGCCCCGGTCGGCAGGTGGCGGGGCGCGATCCGGCACAGGGCGTCGCCCAGGTGGTCCAGCACGCTGCCCGCCGTCATCGGGTCGTTGATGCCGGGCGAGAGCGCCCGCACTGCGATCTCGACGAGCTGCCGCACCGAGTATTCCAGGTCCTGAAGCGCCGCGGGGCGGCGCCCAAAGGTGAGCGCGCGGCCGACGGCCTCGGCGGCGTCCTCAACACCCGCGGAGAGGAAGGCGACTGGGAATCCCCGTGGCACGAAATCGCCCGGACGAACCCTCAGGGCAAGGACGACGCGCCGCTCGTGCGCCCAGTCGGCGAGGCCATCCGTGTCGATCGCCTGCAGGTAGCCGCCGTCCGCCGGCGCGACCGGGGCGCCGCGCGGGGCTTCCGTCGGTGGCTGGACGTCGGCCTCTTCGCGGGTCCGCGCCTCGACGGCCGCGCAGAGGTCGCGGTGGACGGCGTCGACCACCGTCTCGACGTTGATGCTGGTGGCGACGTGGTGGACGAACCAGACCAGCGTCCCGAGGGAGACCAGCGCCAGCAGCACGGCACCCGAAATGGCGAGGTGCGGGACGAAGGTCTCCTCCTCGACGGTTCGCACCGTGCGCAGCACCATCAGCGCGTAGGCAAAGGTGCCGAGGAAGATGCCAAGCACGAGTTGGTTGCGGGCGTCGCGCACGAAATTGCGCAGGAGCCGCGGCCCCATCTGGTTTGAGGCCAGCGTCAGCGCGGCGATGGTGATGGAGAAGGTGGTGCCCGCCACCCCGATGGTGGAGGAGGCCACCGCGCTGAGCAGCGCCCGCGCCCCTTCGGCGCCCCCGGCCCAGCCCCAGTCCGCGTCCGAAGAGGACGGGTCGTAGCCGGCGATGTGCGCCGTCTCCAGCCACACGGCGACCTGAGCCAGGCCGATGCAGGCGAGCACGACGAGCGCCGGCCGCAGCCAGAACTGGTCGCCCAGGAACTCGATCCAGGCTCGTATCCTTGCCCTCACCGGCAACCCTCCCGTTCCGCCGCCCGAACCAGGGTGGGTGGCACTTTCCCGTTCATCGACATCGGCTCAATCCTCCGTTTCCTCCCGGGCGAGCCCAAACCGCTTGAGCGTGGTGATCAGCACCAGGATGGCCAGACCGAAGCCCATGGCCGCCGCGAGCAGCGTGAACTGCGCCGCGCCGGCCACGATGCCGGCCGAGGCCTCGAGCCACACGCTGGCGGCCGTCGTGAGGTTTCGGACGGTCCGCTCGGCGTCGCCCTTGGCGACGAAGATCGTACCGGCTGCGATGAAGCCGATGGCCTGTGCAAGCCCCTGAATGACGCGCAGGGGATCGGCGTCGCCGCCGCGGACCTGCACGTCGGCGTAGAGGCTCAGGGCCGAGGTGGTGATGACCGCGGCACTCAAGGCGACGAGGGCGTGCGTACGGATGCCGGCGTCCTTGCCCTTGCGCTCCCGCTCGAAACCGAGCGCCAGCCCACAGACCGTGGCCGAGCCAAGTCGCAGGAGGATGTCCGGCAACGAGATGGCGGTGGCGTCGAGAAGCATGAACGGGTCCGGTCCCCCCGGGAGGTTTGTCGAGTGTTGAGGGTCAACACGCGCCGGCCGCCCCCTTTCCCGGATTGGCCCGCTCGGTTCAGGCCGGGCTCGGCCGCGCGCGTTGCTCCCTCGAGGTTGCGACCAGGAGGACGAGCGCCCCGGAGATCATGCAGGCGACCGAGCCGGCGAGCACGCCGATCTTGACCCCCGCCTCCAGGGCCGGCGCGTCCGCGAAGGCGAGCAGGCCGATGAACAGGCTCATGGTGAAGCCGACCCTGCAGAGGAGCGAGACGCCGTAGACCTGCGCCCATGTCGCATGGGCCGGGCGCTGCGCCAGCCCGAGCCTCACCGCGGCGAGAACGAGCCCGAACACGCCGGCCTGCTTGCCGACGAACAGGCCGAGCGCCACGCCGAGCGTCACCGGGTCGAGCAGCATGTGCGGGGCGAACCCGGCCAGCGACACGCCCGCGTTGGCGAAGCCGAACACCGGCAGAATCAGGTAGGCCGACCACGGCTGGACCGCGTGTTCGAGGATATGTAGCGGCGAGGTCGGGTCGTCCGGCTTGCCCACGTGAGGACGTGGAGGGGAAGATCACGGGCCGGACCGAGTCGCGAGAGAAGGCTGCGGCGTTCCTAGCAGAGTGGTTCGTTGCCGAAGAGACAGATTGGATATGACCGAGGATGAGCGCGCCGCTGCCGAGATGCGCGGCCTGCTCGGCTTCGCCCGGGGGCTCGGCCTGGATGAGACGGCCGTGCGGGAGATCTACAAGGCTGTTGGGCGGGAAGCTGCGGCTGCCGGCGCCAGCGATGACGACCGCATGGCCGAGGTGCAAAAGCAGATGCTCGCCACGAACATCAGCACTCGGCGACTTGTTTCGATTGCCCGACGGCTGACCGAAGGCAAGCCGCGTCCTCTCGGAAAGAATGCTATATGGGGCTCATTCCCAAAGCGGCTTCGCAACATGTCGATGAGCCCGCATAACCGCCATGCAACTTTTAATATTGTTTGGGACATAGTTACCGAACATTAACTACAATTAGCGAGTGCCCGACTCAAATCGAAACCTAGAACACTTGGAGGCTATTGGCTCTGCATGGAAATGTTTAGGAGCTTGCTGTATGGTCTCGTTACCGTTTCCCGACGCTGTTGTTGTTTGGCTCGATCCTAGAAGGCCCGACTTTGGTGTTAAACTAGTCGAGGACGTTCCTGAGGCCCTTTATTCACTGCATCGTCACGGCCTGGAAGAAGCTATCCGCGGGCCTCAGTCGGACCTCTGGAAGTCGGCCGCGGGAGCGCTAGTGAAAGCTGAGGTCGACCCGAGTCAAAGTAACTTAAAGTTGGCTTACGAAGCCTTCCTGCTATTGGCTAAATGCGTCGCCCCCGTTCCAACAAAGATCCGACAGGTAATCTGCCCGAGAGCGCCGCGCGAAAGAATTGCTTCATTCTTCTTTATGACATGACCCTGCGGCCAGTTTTACACTCCGCGGCTCGACGTTGAGAGATAGTCGTCGTTTTGCCCCACAGCGGAGCCATTGACTTTGGCCCTGATCGCGCTGGCATCCTTGCGCCGATCGGGAGCCAATGAATTTCGAATGATGTCAGACTGGCATCCGGTTGTGGTCTCCTTAGATCGAAGGACACGCCGGCCAAACACTGCTCCAACGCTTGCTAGTGCGCTACCAGTCCACAATCCAGGGCCGAGTGCGCCTGATCGCCGGCCATGCATCGCCACCCGGCGATACTATGTAACCTTCGTTGACTTGTGGTTTTGCGTTTTGCGGGTTACAACCTGAGAGCCAAATCGGCCTTCCTCCGAAGGTTGTAACCGGACGGATTTTGAGACATGAGCGCATCCGCTCTGAAGCCTAAACAGACCACTGAGGCTGATCGCATCGTAGGGCTTAGGATCACCACTCTGCGCAAGGCGCGAGGCCTGAGCCAGACTGCCCTCGGGACCGCTGTAGGCGTGACCTTCCAACAGGTTCAGAAGTACGAAAAGGGCCTGAACCGTGTCGGCGCCGGCCGCCTGAGCGAGATTGCCCAGCTTCTAGAAGTGCCCGTTTCCGCCTTCTTCGAAGAGTCCGACGGCGCTGCCGCCCAGGGGCAGACGGAGGTGTTCGGCTTCCTGAGCACTCCCGGTGCCGTCGATTTGCTGCGCGCCTTCGCCTCGATCGAGGACGACCAGATGCGCCGGGAGGTACTGGCGCTCGTCCGCGGCCTTGCTCGTACCGTTTCAGCAAAAAGCTCGTAAGATCTGAAAGATCCGCCATGTGGTGCCTGCCGCTCCACGCCAGCAGCCGCACCACCTCCTCTGGCGTCTCGCGTGCGTATGTCACGATAGGTCCGATGGCGATCTCGGACCGGGCGTGCAGACGTTCGCCGGGCGCCGTCACCACCGGGCTGATGCGTGTGCTCGGCCCGATGAACAAGTAGGCGCCGGCGTCCTTGGCCGCCGTCTCTCTCGCGAGAATATACGATTAGTCCTTTTCTTTTTGCGGAAAAATTAGGTAACTCATCGGTCCAGCTGATGCTAGCATCAGAATAGCGATTAGATACAAGTGAATGTCTAGCCACGAGAGAAAAACAAACTCTCCGTACAAAATGGCACCGAAGAACAGCAGTTTGAGGGCCATTTGACGCTATCATCACAATTTCGTGATGATAGTATCGGGATCGGATCGTTAACGATCAGGAAATTTTCGCGCAAAAGCTGCGGTCTGTCCGCTTCTGCCACCGCTCACTCGAAATGGCGTGATCTTCGGCCCCACCACTCCTCTAATCACGCTCCCGCTCATGCATGCGGTTTTCGATCGCCCGCTCACGCTCGATGAGACCAAGCAGCTCCGTCTGCCTGTGATCGGCGGCTTGCTCGCCGGCATGAACCACAACCATCCCTTCACGTCGGATGCCCGCATCTACTTCTACACGACGCCCATCTCGCCGACAGTGATGAGGGTCCCCCGGATTTTGGTCCGTCCGAAAGGTGAGCCTCCGGGTCTCTTTGAGGGTCCCCCGGATTTTGGTCCGGCCGGAAGGTGAGCTTCCGGATCTCATTCGGCGGCCTGCAGGGCCGCCGCTAGGGCGAATTCCTGGGGTGTTCGCCACCCCAGGGCGGTGTGAGGACGGCTCTCGTTGTAGTGCCGCCGCCACGTCTCGATCTTGCTCCTCGCGTCGGCCAACGACAAGAACCAGTTCGCGTTCAGGCACTCGTCGCGCAGCCGGCCGTTGAACGACTCGGCCAGCGCGTTGTCGGTCGGCTTGCCGGGCCGTGAGAAGTCCAACGTGACACCGTTCTCGTAGGCCCAGCGGTCGAGGGCTTTCGAGACGAACTCAGGCCCGTTATCGACCTGAATCGCGCATGGTGCTCCGCGCAGCAGCGCCAAGCGGCCGACGACAGCCACGACCTGTTCGCCTTTGATGCCCTGGTCGACCTCGATCGCCAGAGCCTCGCGCGTGAATGCATCGACGACCGTCAGGGCCCGCAGCCGGCGGCCGTCGAACAGCGCGTCGGAGACGAAGTCCATCGACCAGCGTTCGTTCGGCCGGAGCGCAGCAGGCTGACGCTCACGGTGTGCCGCGCTGACGTGCCGGCGCGGCCGCTTGAGCCGCAGGCTGAGGCCCTCATCCCTGTAGAGGCGGTGGACCCTCTTGTGATTCACCCGCCAACCTTCCCGGCGCAGCAGGATGTAGATCCGGAAGTACCCGTAGCGCACCCGGCTCTTGGCCAGATCACAGATGCGCATCCGCAGCGGTGCCTGATCGGGCTTGGTCGAGCGGTAGCGGACGCCCGACCGACCGACGCCGAGCGCGGCGCAGCCGCGCCGCTCGCTCACCCCGTGCGCCTCCTGAACCTGGTGCACGAGCTCGCGTCGCCGAGCAGGCGTCAGAGCTTTTTTGCGAGCACGTCCTGCAGGATGTGCTTGTCGAGGCTCAGATCGGCAACCAGCTGCTTGAGCTTGCGGTTCTCGTCCTCAAGCTGCTTCAGCCGCCGCAGCTCGCCTGTGCCCAAGCCGCCGTAGAGCTTCTTCCAGCGGTAAAACGTCTGTTCGGAGATGCCCATCCGGCGCAGCACCTCCGCGACCGGTGTCCCGGTCTCGGCCTGCTTCAGCGCGAAGGCGATCTGCTCTTCGGTGAACCTGCTCTTCTTCACGGCTCTGCTCCTCCCCTCAGGGGCTCACACAACCGGAAAACTCGCACTCACGCCGGACCAAAGCGATGGGGGGACGTCAGTCAGGGTCACGGCGTGTAGTTCGGCGGAAGACCCCGCGGAGATGCACGACGGCGCTCAGACTGGAAACGGGAATGCAGCGTACCGCACGAGGAAAGTCGTCGCATCGAGCCATACGAGCGATCTCCCCTCGGTTGTGCACCTTCCAAGCCGAGAAGATGACAGAGTCTTTCCGAATGCTCACCTAGATTACCCGGACCTCGGAATTCAGATGACGGCCCACAGTCCGCGCACTGCGAACAGCCGAGGACGCCACGGCAGCTCGATCAGGCGGCAATCTGGTCTTTCCCCTGAGTAATTTCCTCGGCTCGGACCGGAAACTCCGCTTGAACGGCCTCGGCGACACGAGCCAGCCACGCCTCGGCTCGTTGCGCCCGCATCTCCGCTGCCCGCGTGCGTTCTTCTGCAGCTTCGACGGCTTCCTCGGCCCATCGGCGCAGCTCCCGCTCACGCGCCTCGGCTGCCTCCGCTCGCCCGACCGCAGCGCTCAGCTGCTCGCGGACTTGGGCGACCAGTTCCTGCAAGCGCTTGGTCAGTGCTCGCGTTTGTTGATCGGTCTCTCGAACGTAGCGTCCCGCTGCCTGGATTGCGGCGACCAGCTCTGCTCCGCTCCAGGAATCCCGCGTCGCTTGAAGCGTGGTATTCTCGTTGGCCTGCTCCGGGGGGACCGGCGAATCGACAATGACCGAAGACCAACCTGAACCTTGTTGCGTCGTGCCTTTCCAGTCTGAAGGCGCGTTTTCGCTCATCTGATGTATCCTCCTGCTTTAGCCATAGATGGCTGCCGATCGATCCTCCCCGATCCTGTGGGCCGGCCCGAGGCTTCGGCTCGGATGCTCGTTCAGAACACCTAACTGCATTGCCAACGAACTAAAGGCCCTCAACCAATAGAGTGCACACGCAAGGAGATAGATGTCAGTGTCGCGGATCAGGTGCAGCCGACGCAAATTCCCCGTGTGATTGACGCATCCTCCTCTTGCTCCTTCGTGCGCTTCTCGATGTTCCGTACTGTGGCTGGATCGAGGCTACCTGGCCGTGGCACGACGCGCCCAGTCGGCGCGGTGTTCGGCGCCGTGATCGGGGATCGTGATCCCTCCATATCGCTTGCTCGGCCACTAGGCTGGGCCGAACAAGGGTCCGGCACGTTCGCGGCGCAGACCAGCATCGCCGCAGCAAGGAATCTTGAGCGCATGACAACCTCCATGCTCAGATCTTCCTCCTTGCAATGATCTAGTGCGATCCGCCTCTCGCCAAAAGATGCAACGGATGCAGAGCGCACCGCGTGACTATGA
Organism: Methylorubrum rhodesianum; assembly: GCF_014199985.1. GTDB lineage: Bacteria > Pseudomonadota > Alphaproteobacteria > Rhizobiales > Beijerinckiaceae > Methylobacterium > Methylobacterium rhodesianum. The sequence goes on from NZ_JACHOS010000022.1 coordinate 73,615, forward strand.
AAAATCAGTATCGCTGCAACGCGGAACCGGGTGAGTGCGTTTTCGTTGCACGGTTGGGGTGGATGATTGTCCCACCTGAAGGAGGTGCAAACCATGCTCTGGAAACTTGCAGGTGCTGCCGTCCTTGCCCTGGGAATATTGGTCGGCACCGGCTCGTCGGCCGAGGCACGCGATGGATGCGGCCCCGGCTTTCACCGGAACTTCTACGGCTTCTGTCGCCCGAACTTCTACGGTCCGGTCTTCTATGGTCCGCCTTGGCGTCGACCCTGGGGATGGCACCGAGCCCGCTTCTACAGGCCGTACTGGGATCGGCCCTGGGGCTATCACGGAGTCGGATTCGATCGGCCGTGGCGCTGGCACTATCACGGGTGGCACCATCGGTGGTGAAGACCCGGCAGGTCTGTTTGCCGTCTTGAGCCCGACAACGCCGCCTGCTTAAGCAGGCGGCTTCTTACGACAGCCCCACGGCAGCCCGCCTGCTCACGTCTTGAAGGCACCCTATCCCGGACTATCGGAAGGCTCACCGACACACGATCCTGACGGCCACCACGTCACGATTCAGCGCGCAGCTGCAGTCTCAGCCATATATTCACTCATGCAGGGCTCAACCTCGAATGTGCTGCACTGCAGCAGGTTTGCGATGTTGACCTGACCGGCTGGCTTTGGACCGGGCTGATTGAGAGGATCAGCTAGGACCGAAGGAGTCGGACATGCGACGAGGACAGAAGACGAGCGCAGAGCAGGTCGTGCTGAAGCTGCGCCAGATCGAGGTGCAGACCGCCCAGGGCAAGAGTTTGGCTTTGGCGTGCAAGGAGGCGGAGATCTCGGAGCAAAGCTACTACCGCTGGCGCAAGGAGTACGGTGGCCTCCAGGTCGATCAAGCCCGGAAGATGAAGGATCTTGAGCGCGAGAATGCTCGGTTGCGCCGCCTCGTGGCCGATCTATCCCTGGAGAAGCAGGTGCTGGCGGACGTCGCCTCGGGAAACTTGTAGCCCCCGAGCGACGCCGGCAGGCGGTCGACGGCATTCGGGAGAAGTACGGCCTCTCGGAGCGTCACGCTTGCCGGATCGTCGGTCAGCACCGCGGCACGCAACGCTACGTGCCGACCGTGCCGGCCGACGAGGATGCGCTGACCCGCGCCATCATTGCCCTGGCGTCCGATTACGGGCGCTATGGCTACCGCCGTGTCACCGCGCTGCTGCAAGCAGACGGCTGGCAGGTAGGCAAGGACCGGGTTCAGCGTATCTGGCGTCGCGAGGGGCTGAAGGTCCCCAGCCGACATAGACCCCGAAGCCGCCTCTGGCTGAACGACGGCTCGTGCGTGCGGCTGCGTCCGCTTCACCGTAACCACGTCTGGAGCTTCGACTTCGTTCAGGCGCAAACCCATGACGGGCGAAGCCTGCGCATCCTGACGTTGATCGATGAGCACCGCCGGGCATGCTTGGCGCTGAAGGTGGCACGGCGCATCAACAGCCTTGGCGCGATCGAGGCGCTGGCCGACGCCATGTGCCTGCATGGCATCCTGGAGCACATCCGCTGCGACAACGGCCCTGAGATGATCTCGAAGGCACTGCGCAAATGGGTCGCCAAGACAGGCCCGCAGATCCAGTACATCGCGCCGGGCTCGCCGTGGGAGAACGGGTACTGTGAGAGCTTCAACGGTAAGCTGCGCGACGAGTGCCTGCGCCAAGAAATCTTTTACTCACTTAAGGAAGCCCAGGCCGTGATCGCCCGGTGGCAGAACACCTACAACCGCGTCCGGCCGCACTCGTCCTTGGGCTACCGGCCGCCCGCGCCAATCAGCTTTCCCGATCTGGCCTTCCGCCTACCCTTGGCAGCGGCCATGCAGTAGCCTCTCACTCGGCTCGGTCCAAAATACCGGTCAGGTCACTCTGCCTCGCTCAGAGGAAAGGCCGGATCCGCGGTACGGGGGATGGACGCCGCTGAGGGCGCGCCGTCTGAACCATCATCATCTCGCCGACGTTCTCAGGCGTGATCAGGCCCACGAGCCTGCCAGACGCGTCCGTTACTCCAATTGCCGGTAGCCGTTTCTCCTGCATCAGACGAAGAGCACCTTCGAGCGGCTGGCGGTCCCGCACCACAGGAATGTCGGAACGCATCACTTCCATCACCGAAGTTTCAGGACCTCGGTCACGGAGGGCACGGATCATGTCGTCTCGAGTGAGCACGCCTCGCAGGTGTCCCATCCCATCTACAACGGGGAACTCGTGTTGTGTCGTAGTGATCAGGCACTGCACCGCATCCTCGACCTGACTACCCGGCCGTAGGCTCTCGAAGCGCGTGATCATCACGTCCGCCGCCAGCAAGCCGCGCAAGACTTGGCGCATCTGCACAGCATGAGCTTCAGAGGCAGCACCCATGTAGACGAAGAACGCGATGAACATCAGCAGCGGATTACCGCCAAGTAGGCCCCAGAGGCCGAACACGAAGGCGAGTGCCTGTCCGACGCGGGAAGCGATCTGGGTACCGCGTGCGTAGCCGAGACGATGCGCCAGGATGGCGCGCAACACGCGCCCGCCATCCATCGGAAAGGCCGGGATCAGGTTGAAGGCAACCAGGAACAGGTTGACCCACAGAAGGCGTTCCAGGAGGCTAACCCCGGGGTTGGCAACTTCTGTACCAGCTTCTGAAGCCAAACCGCCAAGCACAAGAAAGAGCAACGCCGCGATGGCGATGTTCACTGCGGGACCGGCAAGTGCAACCACGAGTTCCTGTGTCGGCTTCTCGGGAACTCGCTCTAGGTGTGCGACGCCGCCGATGGGCAGCAACGTGATTTCCGGCGTCTGGATGCCGTAGCGTCGGGCGGCAAAGACATGCCCGAACTCGTGCAGCAGCACACAGAGAAACAGCAGGACGATGTACACGACACTCTGCAGCGCTGCGCCTTGTCCACCTCGGACGAAGGCAACCACGCCGATCCATGCGAGGAAGAGCAGGAAGGTGATGTGGACACGGATCACCGTGCCCTTCACGACGCCAATTGGTAGTGACCAGCCCATTCAGATCCGCCCTCGTGCCCCTTGTGCCGTGCCCGCTGCAGCAGCGTCACGCTTGCTTCCCTTCCCGCCTGGGTTGCACCTCGCCCGGGGCAACTAGCGCCATGCAGACCGGCGGGCGTGCCATTATACCTATCTTTGTCTCGGCTTTCAGTTACAGCCGGCCTGCGAAAGCCAGATGACCGATGAACAGGCTCATGACAACATCCATAGGAGAGCTCCTCAGCCTGATTGGGGGTGCATGACTTCACGACGTCGAAGCCGGAGGGCGTAGGACCTACTCGCCTCAAGCCTCGCAATCGTCAGGTTCCTGAGCAAACTGCCGAAAGAACAAGATCGTTCTGGGAATCTGTTGTCCGAAACAGCTGCCGGACCGTCTGAGGCTGACTTGATGCTGGTCCCTGACAAGGGCAATCAGCTGGCGATCGTCAAGAAAAACGTCCCTCAGCGGGCCTCAGCGTCAGCTTGGGGAGTCCGATCTGTCACGCTGTCCCTGACGCTTGCCAGCACCAGATCGGCATGACGCCGAAGTTCGAGGCAGCGGGCCGCGACGTGGCGGCCACTCTCCCATGTCCTCCGACGGCCGTCCAGGCGCTGATCGCGGACGGGCACCTGATGCACACGGCCAATCGGAGCCCGAAGAACAACCGGCTGCGGAAGGTGATCTCGCCCACAGAGCTTCGGCGCGATGGTCATAATGACTAATAAAGCATCTGACCTTCCGTTTTGACGCAAAAGCACAGGGGATCAGTATCTTCGCCACGCTACTCTGGCTAGGTCACTGGACTGTGTCTTGCCTCATGCTCGTCTAGCACAGCGGAGATTGCCTGCTCGACGTTCTCAAGCCAGACGAACTCGACCGCCGCGCGCGCACTTCGGGGGATCTCTTCGTAATCGCGGCGGTTGCGCGCCGGGAGCATCACCCGCGACAGGCCCGCCGCCGCGGCGGCGACGACTTTCTCCTTGATGCCGCCCACCGGTAGGACCATCCCTCGCAAGGAGATCTCTCCCGTCATGGCCGTGTCGCTGCGCACACAGCGATCCGTGAGCAAGGATGTCAGGGCGCTGAACATCGCCACACCAGCACTGGGCCCATCCTTGGGCGTTGCACCGGCCGGTACGTGAACGTGGATGTCACTCTTCTCGAAGACAGCCTGATCAATCCCAAGCGCCCCGGCTCGGCTCTTAACGAGGCTCAGGGCCGCCTGCGCACTCTCGCGCATGACATCACCCAGCTGCCCGGTGAGGATCAGATTGCCCTGGCCGGGCGCACGCGTTGCTTCAATGAACAGGATGTCGCCACCCACCGGCGTCCAAGCTAGTCCTGTTGCGACGCCGGGCACGCTTGTGCGCATCGCGACCTCGTTCTCGAACCGAGGTGGCCCGAGGACGGAAGCAAGCTCACCAACCCCGAAGCGGACTCTATCCGCACTACCTTCGGCAATCCGGACGGCCGCGTGGCGGAAGAGCCGCCCGATCTCACGTTCCAGGTTTCGAACGCCCGCCTCGCGGGTGTATGCACGGATCATCTCCGTGAGAGCCTGATCCTCGACCTCGACCTGCTCTGGCGTCAGCCCGTTCGCCTCAAGCTGGCGGCGGACGAGGTAGCGGCGCGCGATCTCGTGCTTCTCGTCCTCCGTGTAGCCGGCCAGGCTGATGACCTCCATTCGATCGCGCAGCGGGCTTGGTATCGTGTCCAGCATGTTGGCGGTGGCAATGAACGCAATGCGGGACAGATCGAACGGGACGCCGAGATAGTTGTCGCGAAACGTACCGTTCTGTTCAGGGTCGAGAACTTCCAGCATGGCGGCGGAGGGATCACCTTGGATTCCGCGGCCCATCTTGTCGATCTCGTCGAGCATCACAACGCAATCGCGGGATCCTGCCTTCCGGACAGCTTGGATGATGTTGCCCGGCATCGCACCAACGTACGTGCGCCGATGTCCACGGATCTCGGCCTCGTCGTGCACCCCACCAAGGCTCACCCGGACGAAGCTCCGTCCCATCGCGCGTGCAATCGACTGGCCGAGCGAGGTCTTGCCCACGCCGGGTGGCCCCACGAAGCACAGGATCGGTGCCTTGCCGTTCAGCGCGAGCTTGCGCACCGCGAGGTACTCAATGATGCGCGCTTTGATCTTCTCGAGACCGAAGTGGTCAGCGTCTAGGATCTGCCGCGCCTCGGCAATGTTGATGGGCTTCTCCTTCGGCAGTGCCCAGGGCAGCTCGATCAGCCAATCGAGATAGGTGCGGATCATGCCGGCCTCAGCTGCCGCCTCCGGCATCCGCTCGTAACGGCGCAATTCCTTGCGCGCTTGCGTCTCCACCTCCTCGGGCATCTGCGCCCGCGTGATCGCGTCACTAAGCTCAGCCACCTCCTGCGCTCGGCCGTCGTTCTCGCCGAGCTGGCGCTGGATGGCGGCCATCTGCTCGCGCAGGATAACCTCCCGCTGGCGCTCATCGATGGCCGCTTTTGTCTGAAGTCCGATCTCTTTAGTGAGGCGCAAAACCTCCAGCCGCTCGGCCAAGAGCCGCAGGACCTTATCCATGCGCTGTATGAGATCGACGGTCTCCAGGATTTCCTGCTTCTGCTCCGGCCCGATATCCATGTACGCCGCTGCGAGGTCGGTAAGCGCGGCAGGTGAGGTCGTCGCCTGAAGGGCTGTGATGAGTTCCTGTGGAGCTTGGGGAAGGAGTTGCAGAGCCTCGACGGCCTGGCTCTGCAGGTGACGAAAACGTGCTTCGACCTCCGGTGTCTGGATTTCGGGCTCAGAAATTTGAAGCACCCGCGCGATAGGGAAGGGAGTGCCCGGGAGATAGTCGAGTACGCGGAATCGCTGTGTGCCTTGGAAGATGGCGTGATGGGTTCCATCCGGCGCAGTCATGTACCGGACGATGTTGGCGATCGTACCGAAATGGTAGAGATCGTCCGGGCCAGGATCTTCGATGCTGGCATCCCGCTGCATGAGAATGCCGATAGGACGCTCCTCGCGCACGGCGCGCTGGGCCGCTGCAATGGACTTCGCGCGTCCCAGGATCATCGGACCGATGATGCCAGGGAACAGCACGGTATTCCTGGCAGGCACCAGAATGAGGCCGTCTTCCGGAAGAGTGGGATTTGAAACCGCAGCATGCGGATCGTTCGCGTCGCCGTTGGACGTTCCACAGAGGCTGTCGAGATGAGCCAAGAGAAGCGCCTCCTCAGCGGATCTTATCGAGCTGCACGACGAGGCAGCCGTCGGCCGCGAAGTGTCGGACGGAGTAGCGACCAGTCGGCAGTAGGATCCTGCGCTCGAAGCGCCCCTGCGGCAGCTCAAGTCGATGGATGACGGCGTTCCTCAACTCGGGTGGCAGCACGCGCTTCCCCTGCACGAGAAGACATCCGTCCTCAATCAACGCAGTGACCTGGTTTGGATCCACTCCCGGCAGGGCGATCAGAACGAGGACTGCCCTGTCGGTCTCGAGAACGTCCACTGGCGGTTCCCAAGCAGGTTCGCGCTGCGCAGTCGGGCGTTGAGGCCGGAACAACTCGCGGTGCATTCGCTCCGCTCGCGTCAGGGCGTCGATGGCCTCAGCCAGCATCCAACCTGCCGGGTTCCTGTTCGGCATGCACGTCTCCTGAGATGCGGGTGTCTAGGAAATGCAGTTCGCTTTCTAAAGTGCCCAAGAGGTGGCATTCCTAGGAGATCCGGACAGCCAACGTCGATCTGTTTCAGCGTTCCGCCCTGGCAGCAGAGCTCTGCAGCACTTCCCGGAGCACGGATCGAAGTCCGTGCACCTGATCGAGGAGATCGAGAATGATCCCGATTCCCTCTGCGTTGACTCCGAACTCGTCGCCGAGGTGCCGGATCAGCTGCCCTCGCGCCAGGTCGATCTCCGACAGGCTCGCACTGGACGACCCGGTGTCATCCAGCAAGAGCCAACCCTCGGAAGTCCAGAGCTGGAGCGTTGCGCTCCGGATACCGAGACGACTGCAGAATTCTTCGCGCGTCATGCTTCGCGCTCCAGGTCGCGACGCGGATTGTGAGCAAGCCCGCGCTGCCAGTGTGTGACGAACGTCTCCAGATCCGGATCGTTCTCTGGCAGCACTACCTGCAGGGTGACGTACATGTCGCCATGTCCGCCCTGAGGCCGCGGCATGCCCTTACCGCGCAGCCGCAGCACCTTGCCGGTGTTGGACCCCTTTGGGATCGACATGGTCACCCGACCGGTCGGCGTCGGGACCTCGACGCGACCGCCGAGCACGGCTTCCGTCAAGGAGATGGGTAGATCAAGCCGGATGTCGTCCCCCTCGCGGCGGAACCGTCGGTGAGGACGCACCTCCAACTGGACCAGAGCATCGCCGGGCGGTGCACCGCCCAGGCCGGGCTCCCCCTTGCCTGCCAAGCCCAAAATCTGCCCGTCGCTTACGCCGGCCGGAACGACAAAATCGAGCGCTGTGCCGTCCGGCAGGACGACATGCTTGATAGTGCCGTTCACCGCCTCCAGGAAATCGATCGGAAGTCGCAGGTGGCGGTCGGCTCCGCGCATGCGGAAGCTCGTTCCGGTACGACGTCGTAGGAGCTCCGAGAGGAGGTCGTCCGTGCCGGTCATGTCCTCGAAACCTGCCGCCGAGGCATAGGGATGTCCGTCGCTGGCGTCGGCGAAGTCGCGGTAGAACCGGTGCGGCGGCTTCTCCGTGCCCGACGCGTCGATCTCTCCGCGATCGAAGCGCGCTCGCTTCTCCGGATCGCCGAGGATGTCGTAGGCCCCCGAAATCCGTTTGAACGCCTCGGCAGCCCTTGGATCGCCGGGATTCAGATCGGGATGATGCTTCTTCGCCAGCTTGCGGAACGCCCGCTGGATTTCCTCGGCCGATGCGTCGCGTTTGATTGCAAGAACGTCATAAGGATTGTCGCTCAAGGATCCTGCCTCCGCAAATCATCGTTGCGGCGTGGAATGGAAGAGACCGCGGCATTGAAGCGGCCAATGACATGATCTTAGGGCTGCGCGGGCCGGAGGCGCTGGGGAGCCTGCCTTTCGGACGGACTGGCCCGAGGCCAGACTGACCCTGCCCCCTGTTTGCCCCCGTTCATAACCAGAGTCCGTTCTGGTTTTGGTCCTGTTTGGACCGGGTTGCAAACGCGTTCGGGGTGAGCCC
>NZ_JACHOS010000023.1 GCF_014199985.1 Methylorubrum rhodesianum
ACGATCGACACCCCGGGACGAGAAGGACAGCGATCGCCCGATCCAGTTACCCGGATCAGCTCCGCTCCACCGACAATCCCGAAGACCGTCGAAGCCCTCGCCCACCAAGCGGTGGACCGCGGCGCCCCGTCGGTGAAATGGGGTATAGGGGGCGCGCCGCACCGCGTCAATCGGAAAATCCGAAATAAGGGCGAGGAAGGCCGCCACCGGACCGCGGAGCGCATTCTGCGACCGTTCCATGAAGGGACTGCGATCGCCGGTGCGGTCAGTATCCCCTCTTCACCTGCGCCAAAGCCCGCGTCAGGCCATCGGCGACGATCGCCCGTTCGTCGGGCGAGGCGTCGCGGGCGACCACGACGTGCTCGCGACGCGACATCAGGGTCAGCGTGCGCAGACCGAACTCCTCGTCATCGACGCGACTGAGCTTGGTCCAGAGCGGATTGAAGCGCCACTCGCGGCGCACGCCCCGCGGATCGATGCGCGCCAGGAAGACTTCGATCGGCGAGATCGCCACTTCCTCGAAGGAGCGCCCGCGGCGGAAGCTCACCTTCAGAGCGACGTAGAGCGCGATCATGTCGAGGCCGAAGAAACCGGCGATCGGCCAGAAGCCGGCGCGCCAGCAAGCGATCGATGTGACGAGCGAGACGAGGCAGCAGAACCCCATCACGACCCGGAAGCCGTCCTGGCTCAAGGATTGATGAGGCCGGATCACGGCCGAGTAGACCGGCCGGTCCATCGTCGCGGGATCGAGCCCGTCCGGATGTGCTGGAATGTTGCCGCTCGCCATGGGCCGAATATAACGCGCCGATGTCCGCGAAAAAGCCGTCTTCCCGTCCTTCCGCCCCGACTGCGGTAAAACGTCAGGCGGCGAAGTCAGTGACGGCACAAGCTCAGCCGTCGAAACCGAAGGCCACGCTGCAGCCGGCATTGACGACGCGGATCGAAATCGCGCCAACCCCCGTCGACGATGCGACGTTGGTCGAGATCTTCTCACGTCTGCGGGCGGCCGATCCGGAGCCACGCTCGGAACTCGAGTACATCAATCCCTACACGCTGCTGGTAGCAGTCGTTCTCTCGGCGCAGGCCACCGACAAGAGCGTGAACCTGGCAACCGCGCCGCTCTTCGCCCTTGCGGACACGCCACAGAAGATGCTGGCGCTCGGCGAGGAGCGGGTGCGCCATTTCATCCGCACCATCGGCCTGTTCAACACCAAGGCGAAGAACGTGATCGCGCTCTCACGGATCCTGGTGGAGCGGCACGGAGGCGAGGTGCCGCGCGAGGCCGAAGCCCTGGAGGTACTGCCGGGCGTCGGAACGAAGACCGCGAGCGTCGTCCTGAACGTGGCCTTCGGCATTCCGCGGATCGCGGTCGATACCCACATCTTCCGCGTCTCGAACCGCATCCCCCTGTTTCCCGCGAGCACGACCGACAAGGTCCAGGCCGGCCTGGAAGCGCGGGTGCCGGAGCCGTTCCGCCTCAACGCGCATCATTGGCTGATCCTGCACGGGCGCTACACCTGCAAGGCCCGCCGCCCCGATTGCCCGCGCTGCGCCATCGCCGATCTTTGCCGCTATCCCTCGAAGACGCTGGCGCTCGCCCCCATATCGGACGGCGAATAGACACAGACCCGCGCCCTCGTCGGCGAAGCGGTGCAGCGCCAACGCGTTGTGCTGCAAACCTCGTTCCGGTAGATTGATGGTATGGCGGCCGGGATTGGCACCCGAGGGCAGGTCCTGGCCGTCCGCCCGCCAGACGGGTCGCCGCGCCGCGGATTTCGCTTCACGTGCCAGTTCCGAAGGAGCCACGGCCCCATGGACTTCCTCAAACCACGGTACACGCCTATGAACCGCCGCCGTCGCATCTACGAGGGCAAGGCGAAAGTCCTCTACGAGGGACCGGAGCCGGGGACGCTCATCCAGCATTTCAAGGACGACGCGACCGCCTTCAATGCCAAGAAGCACGAGGTGATCGACGGCAAGGGCGTGCTGAACAACCGGATTTCCGAGTTCGTTTTCCAGCACCTCAACGACATCGGCGTGCCGACCCACTTCATCCGCCGACTCAACATGCGCGAGCAGTTGATCCGTGAGGTCGAGATCATTCCCCTCGAGGTGGTCGTGCGCAACGTGGCGGCCGGCTCGCTCGCCCAGCGGCTCGGGCTGGAAGAAGGCACCCAGCTGCCGCGCTCGATCATCGAGTTCTACTACAAGAACGATCAGCTCAACGACCCGATGGTGTCGGAGGAGCACATTACCGCGTTCGGCTGGGCGACGCCCCAGGAGATCGACGACATCATGGCGCTTGCCATCCGCGTGAACGACTTCCTGTCCGGCCTCTTCCTCGGCGTCGGCATCCGTCTGGTCGATTTCAAGATGGAGACCGGCCGCCTCTGGGAGGGCGACCTGATGCGCATCGTCGTCGCCGACGAGATCTCCCCGGACTCGTGCCGGCTGTGGGATATCAAGTCCTCTGACAAGCTCGACAAGGACCGCTTCCGCAAGGATCTGGGCGGTCTGATCGAGGCCTACACGGAAGTCGCCAAGCGCCTGGGCATCATGTCCGAGAACGAGAAGGTCCAGACCGGCGGGCCGCGCCTGGTGCAGTAAGCCCTCAGCGCGGCTCGACTGGTCCTCGGCCGGTCCAGCCGCGGCGCAGGCGCAGATGTGTCGAGAGATCCGGATCAAAGCCCGGATGATAGTGGGGGTCCTGCGCGAGCAGCGGCCCCCATCGCTTTTTGAACGCCCCGACCTCGCGGTCGTGGCGCGCAGCGGCCTCCAGTGAGGGCCGTCGGCTCGCCGATTCCCGGTGGTGCAGCACGGCGCCACCGACGTAGAGCGTGCGCAGGCCGATCGCGTTCAGTCTGAGGCAGAGATCGACATCGTTGAAATCGATCGCGAAGGCCGACGCATCGAAGCCGCCCACGCGGGCAAACTTGTTCGCCCCGATGACGAGGCAGGCGGCCGTCACGGCCGAGACGCTTCGGGTTGCGCGCAAGGCGCTGAGGTAACCCACCGCGTCGGCGGCGAAGTGGCGGTGGCCGTGGGTGACGAGACCGCCGGTGCCGAGCACGATGCCGCCGTGCTGGATGCGGCCCTCGCCGTCGATGAGCCGGGCGCCGACCGCGCCGGTTCCGGGGCGCAGCGCCTCGCGGGCCATGCGCTCCAGCCAATCCGGCGCCTCGGCCTCGACGTCGTTGTTGATGAAGGCCAGGAGGCTCCCGCGCGCCTGCGCCGCGACGCGGTTGTTGATGGCGGCGAAATCGAAGGGGCCGGGACAGGCGACGATCCGCGCCGCGTCTTCCGCTTCGAGGGTACGGAAATAGGCGAGCGTCGCGGGATCGCGACTGTCGTTGTCGCAGATCAGGATCTCCTTGGCCGGCCAGTCGGTCCGGTGGCGCAGGCTCTCGATGCAGGGCCGCAGCAGGTCGATCCGGTCGCGGGTCGGCACGATCAGGCTGACGAGGGGATGCGGCTCCGGCAGCGGGCGGTCGAGCCGGATCACGCCGCCCGCCTCAAGGACGACGCGCGTGCCTGCCTCCCCGACGCGGCCGAGATCGCGCTCGACGGCTTTCAGCCGGGCCTGGCAGCGCGCCTGTCGCTCTCCCCCTCCCCCGTCAAATTGTCCGAACGACAGGATCTGCGGGAGGTGGCGCACGGCACCTTCGCCGAACCGGTCAGCAAGTTCCAAGGCGAGATCGAGAGCGGCGGCGCCGGCGACGGGCGCCGCACCGGCCAGGCTGGCGCGACGGAGGGCGAGGACGGGGCCGAGGTAATCGACCGAATGCAGGTAGTCCCGGTCGAAGGCCGGGCGCAGCAGGGGAAGCCAGGGCCCGTCGGATCCTCGACCGCACAGGGCGTCGCCGTAAAGGGCGTGAAGATCCGGGTCGGCGAAGGCGGCGGCGATGGCAGCGGATGCCCCGGCCGCGATCCGCTGCCCGTCGACCGAGAGGAGAACGAGAGGATGTCCCGCCGGTGCGATGCGGACGAGACCTCCTGCATCGACCTCGACGCATTCGATCCCGGCCGCGGCAAGAGCGGCAGGAGGCTCTGCTGACGGAGCCAGGCCGACGGGCCAATGTAGATGATGATGGGCGCCGACCAGGGCGACGAACCGCTGCGCCGCCCGAAGCCGACGGCCCGAGAGGCGCGTGAGCAGGAGCGACAGGAGACGCCTCGGATGGCGCAGGGCGCGAAGGAAGAGCGCGAAGCGTCCCGGCACGGGCTCGGCAGCGAAGCGCAGCGCGTCAGGCAACGCATCGGCCAGGGTCTCGGGCGCCGCCCCGACGCTCATTCCAGTTCCTCGCCGAACGTCGTCAGCGACAGGGCCGGATGGTAGAACGGATCGTGCCGGATCACGTCGCGCCAGCGCTCGGTGAAAGCGACGGCCTCCCGCTCGAAGCGAGTGCGGGCGGCTCCGACCGGCCGGCCCCGGCTGACGGATTCGAGGTGAGAGAGAACGGCGTGGGGCGTCCACATCGTCTTCCAGCCCCGTGCGCCGAGGCGCAGGCAGAAGTCAATGTCATTGAAGTCGATCGCAAAGGTCTCCTCGTCGAAGCCGCCGACCGCCCGATACTTCTCCCGCGCCACGGCGAGGCAGGCCGCCGTCACACCCGAGACTTCGTGCGCCACGTGTAGACGGTCGAGATGGCCGGGGGTGTCGGCGGGACGCCGCCGCAGGATGTGCCCGGCCTCGCCGCCGAGCCCCACCACCACGCCGGCGTGCTGGAGCCGGCCATCCTCGTAGAGGAGCTTCGCGCCGACGGCGCCGACCTCGGGCCGGGCCGCCTGGGCGACGAGGACGTCGAGCCAGTCCGGCCGCAACACCGCCACGTCGTTGTTGAGCAGGATCAGAATCCCGCCCTGCGCCACCTGCGCGCCAGCATTGACCATCGCGGAGAAATTGAAGGGGTGCGGATAGGGCACGATCCGCACACGGCGGTCGGCGCGCAGCCGCCCGTACAGCGCGAGCACACCCGGCTCCGTCGAGCCGTTGTCCACAATGATCAGTTCGAGGGCGGGATAGTCGGTCTTCTGGAGGACGCCCTCCGTGACCCGCGCGATGAGGTCGAGCCGGTCGCGCGAGGGGATGATCACGCTGACGAGCGGCGCCGGCTCCGGACGCGGCCAGTGGAGGTCGAGGCGGTCCCGGTTAAGCCTCGCGCGCGCCGGCGAGCGTACGGCCTTCAGGTGCCGGTCGAGGCGCGCCGCGCGGGTGGAGATCGCGGCCGCGAGGGGCTCGCGGCGGCAGAGGATCCGCGGGATGTGAACCACGCGGGTGGCAGCCCCGGCCGCGAGATCGAGCGCCAGGGCCGCCTCCTCCAGTGAGCCTGCCGGCTCGACCGGCAGGGCGGCGAGGAAGGCGCGCGAGAGGAGGGCAGGCGCGCCGACATAGCCCGTAACCAGAGCGAGGTCGGGGCTCCAATCCGGCTTGAGGCGTGGCCTCGTCGTCCGGGCGCCGGCTTCCTCGTCGGCATAGATCAACTCAGCCGCCTCCGACGCGAAGCCATTCGCGAGCAGGCTCAGCGTTTCCGGGGCCAGAACATCGCCAGGACGCAGCATGCCGAAGAGCTCGGCGCCCGCGCAGAGGTCGTGGATCGGCGCGGACGGATCCCAGCCCGTCGATACGACGCGCGGATCGGCGCCCGCCGGCCTCATCGGCGGGCCGTCATCGGTCCAGGCAATGCACAGTGACCAGTTCCGATGGGTCTGGGCACGCAAGCTGGCCACGCTGCGCGCAACGGCATCGGCCCGCGCGAAGGGGGCGGGCAGGACGAGGCGGATTGAGGTGGCGGACAGGGGCTCGGCCACGCCGGTCCGGAACAGGCGCGCACTCCTCCAGGCGGGGTAGCGCCCGATCGGCGTCACCGCGCAGGCCCCGCGCAGGCTGTCGCGCCAGCGCCGTTCATCGCGGGCGAACCGGGCCCGCAGGGCCGCTGCGACGCGCAGCGGCCGCTTGAGCAGTGCTTCGGCGATAACGCTTCCGGTTCGACGCAGCCCGACCCGCTCGAGAACGAAGCCCGGCTCCGCGGCGATCTCGATGCCCTCGCAATCGCCGGGCAGGTAGCCGAGCCAGTGGGCGCTGCCGAGTGCGAGCCCGGGCAGCACGAAGCTGTCGTGGCCGCCCCCGGCGCGCCTAAGGCGCAGCAGCGGTCGCTGCGGCCGGGCACGCGCCGGCAGCGTGTAGGTCAGGACGAGCCACCGCCCCTTCCGTGGGCTTCGGAAGGTAGCGGGCAGGGCGAGTCTGCAATTGAAGAGCGGGTCGTCGGCGGGCACAAGCGAGAACGGCGTCGCCCGGCCCCGCCAGAGATTCCACCATATGCCTCGCCGAGCATCAGAATGGGCGATGCCGTCCTCCGGCGTGTTCCGAACCGTGCGGCGCGCGCGACGGGATCATTGCTCGGCGGCCGCCTCGCTCTGCTCCGCCGCCGCCGCGGGGGCGGGCTTGCGGCGCCGTACGGCCGACTTCGCCCGCGTTGCCGCACCGGCCAGGGTCACCTCGATATCGTAACCCATCGCCTTGTCGGCGGGCACGGAGAGGTCGTTCTCGATCACCGTGGCCTCGCCCTGGACGGCGCCGGCCGGCACTGCCACGGCGACGCGGTGGGTGCGCGCCATGACGGGCTGCTCGTTGTACTTCACGGCGATGGTGACCGGCGCCTCGAAGCGCCCGGCAGTGCCGGCCGGTCCAAGCAGGGCGCGCAGCTCGACGCCGACGCGCACCGCCACAGAACCATCCGGCCGCGCCTTGCACTCGCGGCTGAGCCGGCTGAACACGATCTGGTGCCGAAGGCGCCGGTTGTCGCCGGCGGCTCCGGCAAAGGCCTGGATCGCCGCACCTCCGTCCGGCACGAAGACCGGCGGGCAGTAGACGTCGTCGGGATCCTGCGCGCGGGGTGCGGCGACGGATGCGCCGCCCTCACTCCCGCCGAACATGTTCTTGAAGAAGCCGCCGGGTTCGGCCCGCGCGGCACCCGGAACGGCAAGCACCAAACCGGCGAAGATGATCGAGGCCCTACGCATCGTCTGACCGTTCCCTGCCCTTCCCTGGCGATACTTTCGAAGGCTCCGGAGCCGAACGAACTTACTTGAGCGTGTCGAAACCGGGGCCGAACCCCTTCATTGAGACCGGGATGCCGACGCCCTCCTCCGGCGTCTGGAACACGATGAAGGTCGATTGCGACCCGTTGCGCAGCGATTTGATCAGGCCCTCATCCATCACCACCTCGGCGACGCAGCCCGTGGTCAGGCAGCGCACGAAGCTGGCGCGGCCGATATCGGTCTGATCGATCTTGAGGCCGAGGCCGGAGGGAAGCAGCACACCGAGCGGGGCCACCACGCGCAGCAGGTAGCCGCGATTGTCGGCGGTCTTCAGCACGATGACGACGAGGTTGAGGTTCGGCCGGTCTTCCGCCGCCACGTACTGCACCAGGGCACATTGCTCGGCCTTGGCACCGGCCGGCGTCTCGCAGCGCAGTTGCCAGTCATCGAAGGTCTTGCGCACGGTTCCCTGCGCCTGCGCGGCGCCGCCCCCGGCCAGAATCGTGGCAGCGGTCGCGACCGACAGCGCAAGACGGCGGCACTTCCCCGGCCGAACCGCGCGAACCACGCCCGCTAACAGACTCATACGAACTCCGATCGATCGCTTCGTGAGGCGGCGTCCGGTTCCGGGCGAGCGCCCGTCGCGCTCGCGCAGTCCATGCGTTCGGAGGCGCCGCGCGGGCTCGGGCGTTGGGACCATGCAGGTGTCCCGGTGTCAAGCAATCGCGGCGAGCGTGTGTCGGGATTGAGGCAAAGCAGCTACCCCTCGCCGCCGCACTGCCCTAAAGTAAGGCCAAGCTCTCCGTCATCCGAGGAAACCGCCATGCGCCGCCTCGCCTCCTCCCTGGCTCTCGCGTCACTGATCATCGCGCTGGGCACCGGGGGCGCCTCAGCCCTATCCCTGCCCTTCGAGGAATCGGACTACCTGCCGCCCGAAGCGACAACGACCTATATCGAGCGCTCCCTGAACCATCAGGCGCCGCTCACCATCGAGCACCCGCCGGTGGAGCGGAATCCGCGCGGGCGCCTTCGCGGCGATGCGGCGGCCATTGCCGGTTTCTGCCGGGACGGGGGCACCGTGCTGCGACGCGACGCGTCGGGCCGCCCGACCTACCTTCGCCAGCGCGAGGTCTGTGAAAACGTCGCGCCGCGCACGATGTGGCCCGGCCACGTCAACCCGCGTCCGGCGTGGCCGGCCCAGCCCGCCGCCGCGCGCGGCCGGGCGGTCGTGACGAAGTACTGATCGGACGCTCTCAGCCGTAGCGGTGCAGCTCCGAGCCGTGCCGCTTCAGCCAGCGCTCCGCCTCCTCGACGTGGGGGCAGAGTTCGTTGGCGAGCGCCCAGAAGCGCGGGGAATGGTTCATCTCCCGCAGATGAGCCATCTCGTGGGCGACGAGATAGTCGAGGACCACTGGCGGCGCGAGGATCAGTCGCCAGGAGAAGTTCAGCTCGCCGCGGGCCGTACAGGAGCCCCAGCGGCTGCGTGTATCGCGCAGGGTCACCCGCGCCGGGCGCTGGCCGAGCCGGGCCGCGTTGACCGCTACCGATTGCGACAGGTCGCGCCGCGCCTCCCGCATCAGGAACTCGCGGACGCGGCGCGGCATGTGGACCGGATCACCCGGGACGGCCAGGGTCGCGCTCCCCGGATCCGCCTCGGCCGTACCGCGCCCCTCGCGCGGCACGATCCGATGTGGCACGCCGCGCAGCGGGATGACCGAGCCAGCCGCGAACGGAACCCGCTCCGGCAGCTTGGCGAGGCGGGTGGCGATCCAGCCGCCATGGCTCTGGGCGAATTTCTGCGCCGTGGCGACCGACGAGCGGGTCGGCAGCGTCAGCACCACGGCGCCGGTGGCGCTGGAGACTCGCAGGGTCAACCGGCGCGCGGTCGGCCGCCGCAGGATGGCGACGCGGAAGGTCTGGCCCTCATGGGCGATCTCGATGTGATCCGGATCCGGCCGTCGCAGCAGGGCGCGCGTCATGGCGGCGAACCTAGCCGCAGGCGGCCGGCTCAGCCATCCCAGCAAACCGTCTCTCACCGGAAATTCACCTGCCGGACGTGCGCTCGCCCCGCGATCAGGCGCTTCCCTCCATCTCCCGCACGAAGCGGGCGATGCGCGGTGCGATGACGGAGCGGAAGCGGGAGCCGTTGAAGACGCCGTAATGCCCCACCTTCTCCTGCAGGTGATAGGCTTTGCGGGCATCGGGCAGGTTCGGCGTGAGATCGAGGGCGGCCTTGGTCTGGCCGACGCCGGAGATGTCGTCGTTCTCGCCCTCGACGGCGAGGATCGCGCAGCGCCGAATGGCCGAGAGGTCGACCGGCTGCCCGGCATGGCGCATGTGCCCGCGCGGCAGGGCGTGATCGACGAACACGGTCTGCACGGTCTGGAGGTAGAACTCCGCCGTCAGGTCCATCACCGCGAGGTATTCGTCGTAGAAGTCACGATGCTTTTCCGCCGAGTCGCCGTCCCCGGTGACGAGATGGTGGAACATGTCGGTATGAGCGGTGACGTGGCGGTCGAAGTTCATCGCCATGAAGCCCGAGAGCTGCAGGAAGCCGGGATAGACCCGGCGCATCGCCCCCGGGTAGAGCGGCGGCACCACGGTGATGCAGTTCTTCTCGAACCAGCTCATCCCGCGTTCCTGCGCGAGACAGTTCACGGCGGTCGGCGAGCAGCGCGTGTCGATGGGTCCTCCCATCAGGGTCATCGAGACCGGCACAGGGGCCGAATCCGCCGCTTCCATCAGCGCGACGGCGGCGAAGACCGGCACGGCGGGCTGGCAGACGGCCATGACGTGAAGGTCCGGCCCGAGATCGCGGAACATCGCCTGCAGGTAGTCGATATACGTGTCGAGATCGAAGCGCCCGTCGAGCAGCGGCACCATCCGCGCGTCGGACCAGTCCGTGATGAAGACCCGATGATTGGGCAGCATCGCCTCCACGGTGCCGCGCAGGAGCGTCGCGTAATGCCCCGACATCGGCGCCACGATCAGGAGCTTCGGCTGCGGCTCCGAGAGCCCCACCGGCAGCGCCCGGTCGAACGCGATCACGCGGCAGAAGGACCGCTCCCACACAACGCGCTCCGAGACCGGAACGGCCTGGCCGTCGATCACGGTCGTCGGCAGGCCGAAGGCCGGCTTGCCGTAGCGGCGCGTGACCCGCTCGAACATCTCGAGCGCCGCCGCGGTCGAGCGGGCATAGGGGCCATAGGCGAAGGGGTTGCCTGGATTGCCGAGAGAGTGCCGGGCCGCATCCGCTGCGAGGCGGGCCGGCGTCAGCATCGCGCGCGCCGTCTCGTACCAGACATACGCCAGATCCATCTCGGCCCTCCCTGTCTCGGTCCGCAGATCGACCGTCAACGAGCCGATCCTATCGTATGTTGCAGCCGGAGAAATCCGGCAAAAACGCGCTGCCGGCCGCGGCATCTGTGGACAGGGCAGTGGACGCGCCCCGAGCCAGCCCTATCGTAGCCGCAGGATGATGGAAGCGGCCCACGAGACCTTCACGCCAGCGGGCCGCCACCTGCGGCTCGACACCTTCGTGCGCCTGCGCTGGCTCGCCCTGACCGGGCAGAGCGCGGCGGTCGTCGGCGCCCAGTTCGGGCTCGGCCTCAACCTGCCCTTCGGCTGGTGCTTCCTCGTCATCGCCGCCTCGTGCTGGCTCAACTTGGCCCTGCGGATCCGTTTCCCCGCAAGCTACCGCCTGAGCGACGATTCCGCGGCGCTCCTGCTCGCCTTCGACATCGTCCAGCTCGCGGGCCTGCTCTTCCTCACCGGCGGTCTGCAGAACCCGTTCTCGCTCCTGTTCCTCGCCCCCGTCCTGATCTCGGCGACCGCCCTGCCTCCGGAGCGGACCCTCGCACTGGGCCTTCTGGCGGTGGGCCTCGCCACCCTGCTTGCCCTCGTCCACCGCCCCCTTCCCTGGTTCGCCGACGGGCGGATCGAGCTGCCCTTCCTCTACGTTTCAGGCGTTTGGACCGCGATCCTGCTCGGCACGGCCTTCACCGGGGTCTACGCGTGGCGGGTGGCGGAGGAGACGCGCCAGCTCGCCCGGGCGCTCGCCGCGACGGAACTGGTGCTAGCCCGCGAGCAGCACCTATCGCAGCTCGACGGCCTCGCCGCAGCGGCCGCGCACGAACTCGGCACGCCGCTCGGCACCATCATGGTGGTGGCGAAGGAACTCGACCGGCAGCTCGGCCCCACCGCATCGCCGGCCATCGCCGAGGATCTCAGCCTGCTGCGCGATCAGGTCGACCGCTGCCGGGGCATTCTCTCGAAGCTCACCTCCATGGGCGAGGAGACCGAGGAAGGCGAGACCTTCCTCCAGACCGTCACCTTCGGCCACCTCGTCGAGGAGCTGGTCGCACCTCAGCGCGCGCTGGGCATCGCGGTCGATGTCTCCAAGCAGGGCGAAGGCGCGGAGCCGGTCTGCCGACGCAATGCCGGCGTGATGTTCGGGCTCGCCAATATCCTCGACAACGCCGTGGATTTCGCCGAGTCGCGCGTGCTGATCGAGGCGCGCTGGACTGCCGAGCGGGTGACGCTGACGATCCGCGACGACGGTCCGGGCTTTCCCAGCGAGGTGCTGCTGCGGGCCGGCGAACCCTACGTCACCACCCGAAGCCGCGGGCGGACACGCAAGCCCGACGAGGCGGGCGGGGGTCTCGGGCTGGGTCTGTTCATCGCCAAGACGCTGATCGAGCGCTCCGGCGCGCAGCTCCTGCTGTCGAACATCACCGAGGCGGGGCAGCACGGCGCCCTGGTGCGGGTGACCTGGGCACGTCACGTTTTCGAGAGGGAGGCGATTGCGCCCCATCGCGTTGCGCACAATTCTCTGCGACCCCTAACGGAACGCGATGCCGCACCCATATAATGCACATAGATGACACGAACCGACGAGGAGCGCCGCATGCTGACGCAGAGCGGGACGACGGTGCCAGGCTCGGACACCGCTTTTCTATCCGATTCCGATCCTCTCTCCGCCTTCAGCGATCGCAGCCTGCTGATCGTTGACGATGACAAGCCGTTCTCGACCCGCCTCGCCCGGGCGATGGAGTCGCGCGGCTACGAGGTTCACGTGGCCGAAAGCGTCAGCGAGGGCGTCGCTGCCGTCGAGAACAAAGCGCCCGCCTTCGCCGTGATCGACATGCGGTTGGGCGACGGCAACGGGCTCGATGTGATCGCTCGCCTGAAGGAACGCCGTCCCGAGGCTCGCGGCGTCATTCTCACCGGCTACGGCAACATCGCGACCGCCGTGACCGCGGTGAAGCTCGGCGCCTTCGACTATCTCGCTAAGCCCGCCGATGCCGATGAGATCCACGGAACGCTGATGGCGCAGCCGGGCGAGCGCGCCGATCCACCGGAAAATCCCATGTCGGCCGACCGAGTCCGGTGGGAGCATATCCAGCGGGTCTACGAGCTGTGCGGACGCAACGTCTCGGAGACGGCCCGGCGCCTCAACATGCACCGGCGCACGCTCCAGCGCATCCTCGCCAAGCGCGCGCCGCGCTGACGGAGCAGGGAACAGGTTACGGATCGGACGGCCGGCGGAACATCGCCGGCCGTTTCTTTTCGGGCTGGATCGTCCCGGTTCTCTTCTCACGCTGCGTAAGACGCATCGCGGGAACGGTTGCACCGGACACCGCCCTCGGGCTAGTTCGCCGGTCAGTGGATTGAACAGGCTTGCGCGGGTATGCGGAACCTCATCACGATACTCGGCCTGATGGTGCTGGTCGGCACGGAAGTGTTCGCCGCCGCCATCGCCGCCGGTTGGGCACTCGCCGGACTGCTCGATCTGGGCGACCGCGTCGGGCACGTCCTCATGGGCGTGTTCAGCCTCGTCGCCGCCTGGATCATGGTCCAGCTCTGGCGTCGCGCGACCGAAGCTGAGCCGATCGGATCGGCCAAGCACCGGTAGCGAGGACCCCTGCGGTGACGCAGTCACGAAAGCGCGATAGAGTTTCGTTCTCCGGCGAGCAACGCGTCGACTGCACTCAGATGACAAACCTGAGTTCAGGCTTCTCGTGCACGGTCTAGCACCGGCACCTCCCTCCCCGGTCGCACCGCCCCCTTGCCGCGCCGCCCGCCCACCATTCAAACGAGTGCTAGTCATGAAAGCCCGCATCGTCGTCACCTTGAAGAACGGCGTTCTCGACCCGCAGGGGAAGGCGATCGAAGCGGCGTTGAAGTCGTTCGGGATCGAGGATGTCTCCGGCGTACGGCAGGGCAAGGTCTTCGACCTAGAGGTCGCTTCCGAGAACCGCGAACAGGCCGAGGCAACCTTGAAAGCCGCCTGCGAGAAGCTGCTCGCGAACACCGTCGTCGAGAACTACACCGTCGAGATCGCCTGATGCGCGCCGCCGTCGTCGTCTTTCCGGGCTCGAATCGCGACGGCGACGTGGCCCGTGCGCTCCGCCGCTCCGGCGCGGAGGTCGTCAGCGTCTGGCACGCCGACACAGAACTGCCTGCGGGCACCGACCTCGCGGTGGTGCCAGGCGGCTTCTCCTACGGTGATTACCTGCGCTGCGGCGCCATCGCCGGCCGGGCGGCGGCCATGGACGCGGTGCGCGCGCACGCGGCGCGCGGCGGCCTCGTGCTCGGCATCTGCAACGGCTTTCAGATCCTGTGCGAGTCGGGCCTCCTGCCGGGCGTGCTGATGCGCAACTTCAACCGGCGCTTCATCTGCCACCGGCAATTCCTGCGGGTCGAGCGCACCGATACGCGCTTCACCTCGGCCTATACCGAAGGTCAGGTGATCGACGTCTGCGTGGCTCACGGCGAGGGCAACTACTTCGCCGATTCAGAGACCATCGAGCGCCTTGAGGGCGAGGGCCGCGTCGCGTTCCGCTATTGCGACGCCACCGGTGCTCTTACGGAGGATGCCAACCGCAACGGCTCGCTCAACTCCATCGCCGGGATCTATTCCGAGCAGCGCAACGTGCTCGGCATGATGCCCCACCCGGAAAATTTCGTGGATGGCCTCGTCGGCGGCACCGACGGCAAGGGTCTGTTCGACAGCCTGGCGGCCTGAGGGTTTTCTTTCGACCGTCGCGGCATCGCGCGGCGGAGCCGAAGCGGTCTGGCCGCGCGGGCGACCGGATCGGTCTCCGCCGAACCCGCGGGAGTCCGATCCAGAGGGGCCTCAGTGCCCTTCGAACTCCATCAGCGTGCGAACCGTGACACCGAGGTCGCGCAGGCGCTGGGCGCCGCCGATCTCCGGCAGATCGATCACGAAGCAGGCGGCGACCACTTCCGCCCCGAGCTGGCGCAGCAGATTCACCGCCGCCGTCGCCGTGCCGCCGGTGGCGATGAGGTCATCGACGAGAATCACCCGATCGCCGGACTTGATCGCATCGACGTGGATCTCGATCTCGTCGGTGCCGTATTCGAGGGCGTAGGCCGTCGAGACGGTCTTGTGGGGCAGCTTGCCCTTCTTGCGGATCGGGACGAAGCCCGAGGAGAGCTGGTGCGCCACCGCGCCGCCGAGGATGAAGCCCCGCGCCTCGATGCCCGCGACCTGATCGATCCGTCCGCCCGCGTAGGGATGCACCAGTGAATCGACCGCGCGGCGGAACGATCGCGGATCGCTGAGCAGAGTGGTGATATCGCGGAAGATGATGCCCGGCTTCGGATAATCGGGGATCGAGCGGACCGAGTCCTTGAGGGCGGAGTGGCGGCGGGCTTCCATGCGGGGCGCTCGATTCGTTTCGAATTCGCGGAGGGTTGAGCAGAAGGCACGGTGCGAGACCGAGCCTCCGCCCGGTTACGCGGCGGCCTTGCGCAGCAGGCCGATCAGCTCGCGGTGTAGCACTTCGTTGCCGCAGGCCACGGAGCGGGCGGCGAGCGGCTCGGCGCCGCCATCCGCGCTGGTGACGAAGCCGCCGGCCTCGCGCACGAGGATGATGCCCGCCGCGATGTCCCAGGTCTGAAGGTCGCGTTCCCAGTACAGGTCGGTCCGGCCGCAGGCGACGTAGGCGAGGTCGAGCGCCGCCGAGCCGAGGCGGCGGGTGCCGCCGGACACCGCCATCACCGCGGCGACCTCCTTGAGCAGCCGTCCGTGGCTGCCGCGGCCGAGGTAGGGCGTGCCGTAGGCGACCAGCGCGTCGGCGAAGTCCTGACGGCCGGAGACGCGTAGGCGGCGGTTGTTGAGGAAGGCACCCTTGCCGCGCTCGGCGATGAACAGCTCGTCCTTGGCCGGATCGTAGATCACGCCGGCGACGATCTGGCCGTCGCGCTCCAGGCCGACCGAGATCGCGAAATGCGGGATGCCGTGCAGGAAGTTGGTGGTGCCGTCGAGGGGATCGACGTGCCAGGTGTGGCTCTTGTCGCTGCCCTCGATGTTGCCGCTCTCCTCCATGATGAGGCCGTAGCCGGGCCGGGCCTTCATCAGCGCGTCGCGTAGGACTTCCTCTGCCTTCTTGTCGGCGGCGGAGACGAAGTTGCCGGGGCCCTTGCGCGAGACCTGAAGGTTCTCGATCTCGCCGAAATCGCGCTTGAGGCCGCGGGCGGCCTTGCGCACGGCATCGACCATGACGGTCATGAGGGGAGAGTTGATCATGCGGGTCGGCTCGCAGCCCCGAGGGGCGCCTGGCTGAGAGTGGAATCTGTCAGCGCTTCTATACGCCTCGCGCCACAGCGCCAGGGGTGATCGGTGCAAGGCCGGTATCCGGCCAGGATCGGCGCCGGGACGAGGCCGTCCTCAAGTCAGTCCTGCCAGAATGCGGGCGGTCGCTCCCTGAGGATCCGACCCGCGCATCACGCCGCCCATGATTGCGACGCCCGTTGCCCCGGCTTCCCGGCAGGCGCGGGCATTGTCGGCGTCGATCCCGCCGAGCGCGAAGACCGGCAGGCCGTGCGCGGCGGCGCGCAGGGCCGCGACGCCGAGCGCGGGGCCGTAGCCGGGCTTGCTCGCAGTCGGAAAAATCGGGCTGAGCGTGGCGTAATCGGCACCTGCCGTCTCGGCCGCCGCGATCTCGGCCACCGTATGGGCCGAGACCCCGATCAGCGCCGCCGCGCCGAGCGTCGTCCGCGCCGCGCGGATGCCGTCGCTCCCGGCGGAGCCCGGCAGATGCACGCCCTGGGCGCCGATCTCCGCCGCCAGTTCCACATCCCCGCCGACGACCAGACGTCCGCCGACCGGCGCCAGGATCGCGACCAGGTCGCGGCTGAGATTTCTGCGCGCCTCCCGATCGAGATCGCGGTCGCGCAGCCAGACGAAGCGCGCACCGCCCGCGACTGCCGCGCGGACGGTGTCAGGGAGCGGCCGGTCGGCACCGTGGCGGTCGGTGACGACGAGGAGGGGCGGAAGCGCCACCCAGCCTCAGGACCCGACGAGGCCGAGCTGCGGGCTGGACGGTTCGGCCCGGCCACGACGGGGGATGCGTCCTGCCAGATGCGCCAGTCGACCCGCCTCGACGGCATGGCGCATGGCATCCGCCATCCGCACCGGATCGTCGGCCTTGGCCACGGCGGTGTTGATGAGGCAGGCGGCCGCCCCGAGCTCCATCGCGATCACCGCGTCCGAGGCCGTGCCGATGCCGGCATCGACGATCACCGGCACCTTCGCCCGGCGGCAGATCAGCTCGATATTGGCCGGGTTGGCGATGCCCATCCCGGAGCCGATGAGCGAGCCCATCGGCATCACCGCCGCACAGCCGAGATCGGCCAACCGCTCGCAGATCACGGGATCGTCGTTGCAGTAGGGCAGAACGGTGAAGCCGTCATCGACGAGGTGGCGGCACGCTTCGAGCAGCTCGGTGACGTCCGGGTAGAGCGTCTCGCGGTCGCCGATGACCTCGACCTTGATCCAGTCGGTGCCGAGGGCCTCGCGGGCGAGTTCGGCGGTCATGATCGCGTCGCGCGCCGTCTCGCAGCCGGCGGTGTTGGGCAGGAAGCGGGCGCCCTTCAGCTTCTGGAAGGTGTCCGAGCCGTGGCCCTGGAGCGAGACCCGGCGGATCGAGGCGGTGACGACCTCGGCGCCCGAGGCGCGCACCGACTGGGCCATGATCTCCTGGCTCGGATAGCCCGCCGTCCCGATAAACAGCCGTGAGGAGAGCCGGATGCCGGCAATCTCCAGGGCGTCGTCCCCGGCGGCAGTCTGCGCGAGGGTGGTGTCGTGATGGTTCATGCGCTCAGCCTCCCTGCATGGCGCGGACGATCTCGATGCGGTCGCCCTCGTTAAGTGCTGTCCCGGCCCAGGCGGCCTTGCGCACGACTCGTCCGTTGACGGCGATGGCGATGCCCTCGGAACTCTCGATGCCCCGCTCCTCGGCCTCTTCGGCGAAGAGGGCAGCGAGGTTCGGCGCCTCGCGCTCGCAGGGCTCTCCGTTGACGGTCAATCTCATGCCACGGCCCTCCCCCGGCCTTCACGCGATGCTGAGAAGCGCGCCCGCCCGAAGCCGCGGGCGAAGTCCGGCAGATCTCCCTCGCCGACGAGCGCGGCGACGGCGTCGGCGGTCGCGGGGGCGAGCAGGTAGCCGTTGCGGTGATGGCCGGTGGCGACGACGAGGCCGGGCGCCGCCTCCTCGATGATCGGCGCGTCGTCGTCCGAAGTCGGGCGGAAACCGCTCCAGACCGCATCGATCTCCATCTCCTCGATGCCGGGCAGGACCCGCCGCGCCCCTTCCAGCAGGGCGAACAAGCCGCCGGCGGTGACGCCGCTGTTGAAGCCGCAATCCTCTACCGTCGCGCCGACGATGAGGTGCCCGTCGCCCTTGGGCGCCATATGCACTGCGTCGGTCCAGACCATGCGGGACAGGGTGCCGGTCCGCTTCGTGGTGCGCAGCGCAAGCGACTGCCCCTTGAGGGGGCGGACCGGCAGCGCGAGGTCATCGGGCAGCAGGCCCGCCTCTCCGCTCCAGGCCCCCGCGGCCAGGATCACCGTCTCGGCGGCAAGGGCGCGGCCGGCGGCACGCAGACCGCTGACGCGGCCGCCCTCGCTCTCCAGCCCCTCCACCGCGACGTTCTCGACGATGGTGACGCCCGCCGCTTCGCAGGCGCGGAGCAATGCCTCCATCACGAGGCGGGGATCAACCTGCGCGTCCAGCGGACAGAGGATGCCGGCGGTGACGTTGGGGCGCAGCAGCGGCTCGCGCACGCGCACCTCGGGACCGGACAGCCACTCGGCGGCGACGCCCGAGCGCCGCTGCAGGTCGTGGCGGAAGCGCAGACGCTCCACCTCGTCGCGCCCGATAGCGATCACCAGGGTGCCGTCTTCGCGGTAGTCGATCCCCCGGCCCGACGCCACCTGAAGCGCGTCGCGGAAAGCCGGCCAGCGGCGCAGGGATTCGAGTGCCAGGGGCAGCAACAGGTCGGAGCCGGGCTCGTGCTCGGCGGCGGGCGCGAGCATACCGGTGGCGGCGAGGCTCGCGCCGCTGCCGACGCTGCCGCGCTCCACCACCGTCACCGAGCGGCCGGACTGTGCCAGCCGCCACGCGATCGACAGGCCGATCAGCCCAGCCCCCACGATCCCGACGTCGGTGCGCTGCGGTAGCTCGGCCGCGCGCGGGCGCATCGAGAGGCTACGGCGCTGGCCGATCGGCGAAGTCAGCAAGTCGGACATCGAAAGGGCCTTCCGCGGATCTGCCCGCAGGAACCGGCACCATGTGCTTCCCGAAGAAGCGAGGTTCGCTCGATCGAGCGGCCCTCAGGTCCAATCCCTACGCCGGTATGAGCCGGATCAGGTTCGAAGGATTTCCGCGCTGCCGGTGACGGCGATAGCGGTTTCTCAGCCCCTTGTCGGGGATCTCCCTGGAACACCTCGGATGTGGGCCCAGCCGGTCGCGCGGTCAATCCCTCGCGAACCGGGATCGAGCGATTCGGTCTTCCGACGCACCGCACACGACGTGCGAGCGGGGTGGCCAGCGGGCGATCGTCGAACGATTTATTCCGCCGCAGCGGCCTTCGCGGCCGGCCGCCGCCCCGGTCGATAGACGGTCATCGGCTCCTCGAACCCGTCGAGGGCATGGCTTCCGAGCGGCTCCGGATCACCCCAGAGGAAGTCGACGAACGGCTTCGACATCAGCAGCGGCTCCTGAAGCGTGCGGTTGAGCCGCGCGAGCCGGCTCGCCAGATTCACGTCCCGGCCGATCACCGTGAAATCGAGCCGAGTACCGGACCCGACATTGCCGTAGGCCGCCTCGCCGTGATGCAGGGCGATGCCGGCATCGACCGCCGGCTCTCCCTCGCCGAAGCGCCCGACCGCGTTGGCCTCCGTCAACGCCGCGAGCGCCGCCTCCGCCGCCGTCAGCGCGCTCTTGGCTGCGCCGCCGAGGTCGTCCCCCGACTCGCGGAAGATCGCGAGCAGGCCGTCGCCGAGATATTTCAACACCTCGCCGCCCTCCCGCTCGATCGGCGGGACGAGGCAATCGAAGAAAGCGTTCAGGAGATCGACTGCGCCCTCCGGCGTCCGCCCGGCGGACAGGCGGGTATAGTCGCGCATATCCGCGAACAGGATCGCCGAGCGGATGCGGCGGACCTGGCCACGCCGGATGTCGCCCGAGAGGATCGCCCGATGCGGCTCGTCGCCGACATAGATGCGCAGCACCGTGTCGAGCTGCTTGTTGAGGAGCCGCATCTCCATCACCGCGGCGAGCGCGGGCATGACGAAGCGCAGGATCGCGATGTCGTCGTCGCGAAAGCCTCCATCGGCACGCGTGGCGAAGGTGATGCCGTTCTTGGTGCCGTTGGTGAAGATCAGCGGGGCGATAAGATAATGCGTGTACCCGGCCGCCTTCAGTTCGGGGATGATCGCGTAGGCGTCGTCGGGTGTCTCGGCGAGATCGAGGCTCAGCCACTCGCCGGTTTCATGGACGGCGTAGAACGGGCTCGCCTGATAAGCCTTCGCGGAGACTTCGCCGTGGGGGAACAGCCGGACCGTCGAGCCGGCACCGCGGGTCCAGACGCGGCCGACACCCGAATATTCCGAGTGAAGCGTGTCGATGGCGGTGGAGGCGCGATCGATCGGCACGCCGATGGCGTTGAGACGCTCGGCGAGCCCCGCGAGCAGGTCGTCGGCCTTCGGCAGCCGGGCGCCTTCACCGAGCAGCCAGTCGCGGATACCAACGCAGGGTTGAAGCGCTCCGAACGGGACGTCTTCGGCTTCCGATCCGTCGGCGAGAGCCGTCGGCGTTGGTCTCGGGGCGTCCGCGTCGCGCATCGGGGGAAGGTGGGTCCTCGGATCGCCAAAGCAAGGCTTCGCGCCGGTCACGACACGGGCTCGAAGCCCGTGTCCGGCGACGGCTTCCCGGCAGGCCGTTTGCTTAGCGGGCAAGCTTGGCCGCATCGTGACATGAGCGCCGTCCGGTGCCGACACGGTGGACGCAGTGAGGCAACGGAATCAAGAGGTTTTGCTCGGTCGACCGTCGACTGAATGACAACGCCACGACGACGCCATCACGGGGCACAAGAACGCGGAGGAGAATCCCCCAAGAGAATACTGCACTTGCGAAAGACTCGAATGTCTCCGATAAAAAGGGGACTTCGCTTCAATTAACTTTTCCTATTTTTCATCCCGTGTCGAACCAGTCTTTCACCTTCACGTCTGAAGCCGACGGCTTCGAGGGCTATCAAGCGCTCTACGCGAGCGGAGCCGACGTCACGGCGACCGGCGCACCGTTTCACGCGCGGGTGGAGGCGCATCGGTTCGGCCGGATGAATGTGTTCGAGCGCGCCTTGAGCGGTGTCGAGCATCGGCGCGACAAGACCCGCGTGAGACGCGATGGATTCGATCACTTCACGCTCCAATACCTGCGCGGCGGCACCTTCCACGGCGGCGCCCTCGACGCGGAGCGCCGCCTCAGCCCCGGCGACATCATTCTGTTCGATCTGACCCGCCCGCAGCGCACACGCCTCGAATCGGCGCGCACCGTCACCGTCAGCCTGAGCCGGGAGCTCGTCGAGGCCGCCGCCCCCGAGGCGAGCCGCTATCATGGGCAGATCCTGCCCGAGGCGGCATCGGGACTGCTCGGCGATCTGATGGGTTCTCTCGCCCGACGGGCGGGGGCGACGACGCCCGACAACGCGGCAAACATCGCCCGCGCCCTCACCGAGCTGCTGGCCGGTACGCTCGGGCAGGTCCGGCTCGACGACGAAGCCTCGGGCTCCGTCATCGCCGATTTGCGGCGGCGGCGGGCGGAAGCGTTCATCGAAGCTCGTCTCAACGACCCGTCCCTGGGCGTCTCGGCGGTGGCCCGGGGAGCCGGGTTGTCGCGCAGCGCGCTCTACCGCCTGTTCGAGCCCATGGGGGGCGTGGCGCAGCACATCCTGAGCCGCCGTCTCGAACGGTTGAGCGCGGCGCTGCGCAACCCGAGCGAGACGCGCTCGGTCACCACGCTCACCTTCGATCACGGCTTCGCCAGCGAGAGCCATTGTAGCCGAGCCTTCCGCGGCACCTTCGGACTGCCGCCGGGCCGCTACCGCGCCGAGATGCGTCATACCTGGGCGGGCGGGCGGAGCGAGCCTCGGCCCGGCGAGAGCGCCGCGAGTTTGATGTCCATGTGGTCGCGCGCCCTCGCCTGACCCTGTGACCCCATCAGCCTTCAAAGCTTCGCCCCCGTCCACGGCGCCCGCAGGGGGCGGACTCGCGGGATGGCCGCTCGTCGCGCTGCTGGCGACGATACAGTTCGCGGCGTTCAGCGACCGCTTCCTTCTCACCTTGGTCGCCACCCCGCTCAAGCAGGCCCTGGCACTGAGCGACACTCAACTCGGGCTGCTCCAGGGCTCGGCCTTCGCCCTCCCCTACGCGCTCGCCCTGCCGCTCCTCGGCATCGTTGCCGATCGCGGCCGCCAGCGCGGTCTCCTCCTGGGCGGCCTCATGCTGTGGGGTGGAGCGACCTTCGCCAGCGGCCTCGCGGGCGGGTTTGGCGCACTGCTCGCCGCGCGGCTCGCACTGGGGCTCGGCCAAGCAGGTTTCGGCCCGGCGGCGCTCTCCCTGATGAGCCTGCACCTGCGCCCGGAGCGGCTCGGACGGAGCCTCTCCGCCCTCACCGCCGCAGCCACGCTCGGGCGCAGCGTCGCCCTGCTCGCGGGCGGCGCCGTGCTGGCATGGCTGACCGCGCGCGGCGGCCTCGCTCCTCCGGGCCTCGACCCGCTCGCCCCGTGGCAGGCCCTCTTCGTGCTCGCAGGGCTGGCGAATCTTCCTCTCGCCCTTCTCATCCTCCGCATCCGGACGAGTCGGCACGCAGCCGCCCCTCGGCGGGGACAGGAGAGCCGCGGGCCGCACGGATCGTCGCTTCGGGGCGCTGTAGCCTGGATCCGGCGGAGGCGACGGGCTTACCTGCCGCATGCCGTTGCCGCCACCGCCGCGGTGCTGATGACCCAAACCCTCACCGCCTGGGCGCCGACCTTCTACGTCCGCGCCTTCGGCTTCAGCCCGGCGGAAAGTGGCCTGCGTCTCGGCCTCTTGGCGCTGATCGCCGCGCCGCTCGGGCACGCCGCAGGCGGGTTCGCTCTGGACCGACTGCGCAGCGCCGGACGCGCGGATGCGGCGCCGCTGCTTCTGGCGCTCGGTCTGATCCTGGCCGTGCCGGTGACCGCGCTCGTGAGCCTGAGCCCCGACCTGTCCCTGTCGCTGCTAGGCTTCGCCGGCCTCGTCGCACTGCTCGGCTTCACCAGCCCACCCGGATTGGCCGGCATCCAGATCCTGACCCCGCGAAGGCTGCGTGGCCGAGTCAATGCCCTCTTCCTCGCGACCGTCACTCTAGCTGGCTTCGGCCTCGGGCCGCTCCTCGTCGGCCTCCTTAGCGATCACGTGTTCGGGGAGGCGGGCCTGGGGTTCGCCCTCCTCGCGGTGTACGCGCTCGTCGGAGGGTTGGGCGTCCTGTCCGCCGCATTCGCGCGCCGCTTTTGGCGCCCGACCCCTCGGCCCACCCGCTGAAACGAGAACGGCCGCCCCGAGGGGCGGCCGGTTCGTCGTCCGGATCAGTTGTCGAGGAAGCTTCTCAGCTTCCGCGACCGGCTCGGATGCTTCAGCTTGCGCAGCGCCTTCGCCTCGATCTGGCGGATGCGCTCGCGGGTCACCGAGAATTGCTGGCCGACCTCCTCAAGGGTGTGGTCGGTGTTCATGCCGATGCCGAAGCGCATGCGCAGAACGCGCTCCTCGCGCGGCGTCAGCGAGGCGAGCACGCGGGTCGTGGTCTCGCGCAGGTTCGACTGAATCGCCGCATCGATCGGGAGGACGACGTTCTTGTCCTCGATGAAGTCGCCCAGATGCGAATCTTCCTCGTCGCCGATCGGCGTCTCGAGGGAGATCGGTTCCTTGGCGATCTTCAGGACCTTGCGGACCTTCTCCAGCGGCATGGCCAGCTTCTCGGCCAGCTCCTCCGGGGTCGGCTCGCGGCCGATCTCGTGGAGCATCTGGCGCGAGGTGCGGACGATCTTATTGATCGTCTCGATCATGTGCACCGGGATGCGGATGGTGCGGGCCTGGTCGGCGATCGAGCGGGTGATCGCCTGCCGGATCCACCACGTGGCGTAGGTCGAGAACTTGTAGCCGCGGCGGTACTCGAACTTATCGACCGCCTTCATCAGGCCGATATTGCCCTCCTGGATCAGGTCCAGAAACTGCAGGCCGCGGTTGGTGTACTTCTTCGCGATCGAGATCACGAGGCGCAGGTTGGCCTCGATCATCTCCTTCTTCGCCTGGCGGGCCTCGCGCTCGCCCTTCTGCACCATGGCGACGATCTTGCGATACTCGCCGATCTGCAGGCCGGTCTCGGAGGCGAGCGTCAGGATCTGCTCGCGCAGGTCCGCGACCTGACGGCCGCCGCGCTCGACGAAGTTCTTCCAGCCCTTGCCGCCCAGCGTCGCGACGCGGTCCATCCAGTTCGGGTCGAGCTCGTAGCCCTGGTAGTGGCGCAGGAACTCGTCGCGGGCGACGCCGTGGTGCTCGGCAGCGCGCATCAGGCGGCCCTCATGGCTGATGAGGCGCTTGTTGATGTCGTAGAGCTGCTCGACCAGCGCCTCGATGCGGTTGGCGTTGAGCGAGAGCGACTTCACGTCGGTGACGACGATGTCCTTCAGCTCGGCCTGCTTCTTGGTCTGGGCGGACGTGACCGTACCGCCGCCGGCCTTCAGCTCGGTCTCCTCGTTCTGGAGCTTGCGCAGCTTGCGGTAATTCGAGGCGATGTTGTCGAAGGTCTCGAGAACGCGCGGCTTGATCTCGGCCTCCATGGCCGCGAGCGACACGTTGTTCTCCATGTCGTCTTCGTCGTCGCCGCCCTCCGGCGGGACGGCGCCGTCGCCCTCCTCGGATTCCTCGCTCTCCTCGGCCTCGCCACCCTGCGGCGCGCCGCGGGCGTCGGGGCCGGCATAGGTGGCCTCGAGGTCGATGATGTCGCGCAGGAGCACCTTGCCGTCGACGAGCTCGTCGCGCCAGATGATGATCGCTTGAAAGGTCAGCGGGCTCTCGCACAGGCCCGCGATCATCGCCTCGCGGCCGGCCTCGATGCGCTTGGCGATCGCGATCTCGCCCTCGCGCGAGAGCAGCTCCACAGAGCCCATCTCGCGCAGATACATGCGCACGGGATCGTCCGTGCGGTCGGTGGGCTCGCGGGTGGTGGGGGTCGCCACCGCGACGGCGCGCGAGCCGGACGCCTCGGCGACCTCGCCGCCCTCCGCGCTCTCCTCCTCCTCGGAAGCCTCGCCGTTGGCCTTGGCTTCGGTCGCGGTCTCTTCCGATTCCTCGGCCTCGACCACGCGGATGCCCATGTCGTCGAGCTGCGCGAGCACGTCCTCGATCTGGTCGCCGTCGACCTGACCGTCGGGGAGAACTTCGTTGATCTCTTCGTAGGTGACGTAGCCGCGCTTTTTCGCGAGCTTGACCATCCGCTTGACCGCGGCATCCGTCAGGTCAAGGAGCGGGCCGTCCGTCGGTTGATCCTGGGCGGCGTCCGCATCGTCCCGCTCGGTTGCCTTCGTTGCCATGCTCAGCCTATTGTTCTCGTGGCGGCGCCGCAGGCTGAGCCCGCGCGCTCCGCGAAAGACCCGTCGCAATGTCGTGGAATGGCGCGCTTGTCGAGTGCCCGCGCCGATTCTCGTTCATTCGCTCTAACTTGCCGTGCGTTGACCGACCGTTAACCAAGTCGGCGTCCCGCCGCCGTCACCCTCCGGTCACGCCGGCACGAATTCATTCATCCTGAGAGACCTCCGCTTCCGCCTCGGCCGCGGCGATCACAGCCAATTGCTGCTGTACGTCGCACAGCCAAGCGAAATTGGCCTCGGACCCATCCTCGGCAAGAGCTCTCTCAGCTTGGTGGAGTTCGCTATGTAGCGCTCCTGCCTGCCGGTGCAAGATCACGGCTTGATGCAGCGTATGTTCCAGGCGCTGCGGATCGGCGTTCGGATCGAGCATCCAGCGGTCGCCGGGATTGACCAGGCCGAGCAGCCGGGCATGCGCCTCCTCCAGCCCGGCCCGGCGCAGCCGGGCCTCCAGCAATTCGGGCTCCGGCGTGCCGGCCTCCGCCGCCCGGTCGAGCAGCAGGGTGCGCAGCGCGCTGGCGTCCGGGTTGACGAGTTCCAGGGCGGCGAGAGCCTCCTCCTCGATTCCGAGCAGCTCGGGATGCGCGAGCAGGCTCATCACGATCATCGCCTCGCGCTTGGCCGCCCGCCCTCCCGCGGCCGGCACCGGCGCTGCCGTCTTCAGGAGCGGGTTGAATCCGGTGGTGATGCGCGGCGAGGGCGGCGGGTCGCCGGGCCGCGGCCGGCGCTGAAACGGCGCGCCGCGCGGTCCGGCGGCCCGCCCGCCGGCCGAACCTCCGGATCGTCCGCCGGAAAACTCCCGCGCCTGACCGCCGGACAATCCCCGCAAGCGCTCCTCGATGTCGTCGCGGTAGAAGCGACGCACGGTCTCGTCGCGGATTCCGGCCACCGCCTCCCTGAGGGTTCGGGCGAGCCCGGCCCGGCGCTCCGGCGTGTCCAGGGTGGCCGCCTCGGTCTCGCGGGCCCACAGCATCTCGACGAGAGGTCGCGCACCCGAGAGCACCGCCTCGATCGCCGAGGGACCGCTGGCGCGCATCAGGTCGTCCGGGTCCTGGCCCTGGGGCAGCATGGCGATGCGCAGGGACTTGCCGGGCTCCAGCATCGGCAGGGCCACATCGAGGGCGCGGAAGGCGGCGCGCTGGCCCGCGCCGTCGCCGTCGAAGCAGAGAATCGGCTCGTCGGCGTGACGCCAGAGCAGGGCGAGCTGATCCTCGGTCAGCGCCGTGCCGAGGGGCGCCACCGTCTCGGGATAGCCCGCCAGCGTCATGGCGATGACGTCGACATAGCCCTCCACCGCGATGATCCGGCCGCGGTCATGCGCGCTCTTCCGGGCGGCGTGGAGATTGTAGAGCATCCGCCCCTTGTGGAAGAGCGGCGTCTCCGGCGAGTTCATGTACTTCGCCTTGGCGTCCGCCTGCATCGCCCGACCGCCGAAGGCGACGACCCGGCCGCGGATGTCGAGGATCGGAAACATGACCCGGTCGCGGAACTTGTCGTAGGGCACGCTCACACCCTCGGGGGCCGTGAGCAGCCCGAGCTCGAGCATCAGGTCGCGATCGACGCCCTTGCCCGCGAGGAAGTCGCGCAGGGCGTAGCGGCCGGAGACCGCGTAGCCGAGCCGGAATGTCTTGCGCGTCGCTTCGCCCAGGGCCCGCCGGTCGAGATAGGCCCTGGCCTCGCCGCCGGCTGCCCCTCGCAGCTGCTCCTCGAAATAGGCGGCAGCCAGTTCCATGACTTCGAGGGCGCCCTTGCGCCGCTCCTCGGCCTGCTCGCTCTCCACCGTCATCTTCGGCAACGCGACGCCCGCCTCGCCGGCGAGGCGCTCCACCGCCTCGGGAAAGCTCAGGCCCTCCGTTTCCATGACGAACCGGAAGATGTCGCCGTGCTTGCCGGACGAGAAGCAGTGATAGAACTGCTTCTGGTCGTTCACGTAGAACGAGGGAGTCTTCTCGGAATTGAACGGCGACAGGCCGCGCCACTCGCGGCCGGCCTTCTTCAGCCGCACGCGGCGGCCGACCACCTCGGAGGTGGGAACGCGGGCGCGGATCTCTTCGAGGATGTGGGGCGGGTAGCGCACGGGGGCTCTGCCGGAAGCGGATCGGGTGAGGGATCACTTGGACGACGAGGACCGGCCTCGGCCGCGCAGTGTAGCCGAGAGGGCCTGCCCGAGTCTTAAAGCGTGGCGCGGAGCTTTCGCCCGAGCGATGCGTTGGCGGCTCGATGTCAGTGACCCTGCCTCTTCCGCAACGCGGCATCGCCCGCCGCCCGCTCCTCGGCCTCGGCCTGCTGGGCGCATTCGTCCCCGGACTCGCCTGTAAGGCGGAGGCCGCCGAGGACCTGTCCGCCGTGCTCGATCCCTCCGCCCGGGTGGAAACCCTCTACGATGACGGGGCGTGGTGCGAGGGGCCGGTCTGGGCGCCGGCCCTCGGCGGCCTCGTTTTCAGCGACGTCCGGCGCAACCGGATGATGGTCATTCGCCGGGGCGGACGCGCCGAGGTGTTCCGCGAACCCTCCGACAATGCCAACGGCAACACCCTCGACGGGCAGGGCCGCCTCCTCACCTGCGAGCACCGCACCTCGCGCCTGGTGCGCCGGGAGGCGGACGGCGCGCTCACCGTCCTGGCCGAGCGATTCGACGGCGGCCGGCTCAACTCGCCCAACGATGTGATCGTGGCCCGCGACGGCGCGGTCTGGTTCACCGATCCGACCTTCGGGATCACGCAGGCCGACGAGGGTCAGCCGCGCGCTTCCGAGCAGAAGGGACGCTTCGTCTTCCGTCTCGCGCCCGACGGTCGCCTCACCGTCGCGACGGATCGGTTCGTACAGCCCAACGGCCTCGCCTTCTCGCCGGACGAACGCACCCTCTACGTCAGCGAGGCGGGCACCGTAGCCCGAGCGAATACGTCGAGCGAGATTCGTGCCTTCGATGTCGCCGACGGCCGGCTGTCCAATGACCGCGTCTTCGCGCACGTGACGAACGGCGTGCCGGACGGGATCAAGGTCGATACCGATGGCCGCGTCTATGCCGGGACCGGCGACGGCGTGAGGATCTGGGCGGCGGACGGCCGCCCGCTCGGCCACATCCCGACCGAGGGGCCCTGCGCCAACGTCGCCTTCGGCGGTCCGGATGGACGGCAGCTGTTTCTCTGCGCCGGCAAGAGAGTGCTCGCCGTCGAGACCAAGGTTCGCGGCGCGGCGGTCCGCGCGTGAGGCGCCGCCCATGACGATTCGTTTCGCCCGTCGCACGCTGCTGGCCGGCACCGCGGCTCTCGCCACCGCGCGGACGATGGCAGCGAGGCCGGTCAGCGCCCAACCGGCGTCCGATCCGGTCGGCATCCTCGATCTGGTCGTCGGTGCCCGGGCGCCGACGACGCCGACCGGGCTGACGCTCTCGTCCGACGGCAGGATGTTCCTGTTCATGCCGCGCTTCGACGAGAAGACGGTCTTCACGGCGGGCGAGCTGTTTCCTGACGGTCGGGTCGCGGCCTATCCGAGCGACGCCGCGAACCGACCCGACCCGGCCCGCCCGGCCGAGACCCTGTTCCACGTTCCCAACGGCGTCTTCGACCGGAGGAATCGTCTCTGGCTGCTCGATGCCGGCCTGATGGCCTCCTCCGGCGAGCCGGTGCCCGGCGCGGCCAAGCTCGTCTGCATCGATCCGGCGACCGATGCGATCGTGCGCACGATCTCCCTGCAACCGGTCGTGACGAAGACCTCCTCGCTCAACGACCTGCGGGTCGATGTCCGGCCCGGGCGCGAAGTCGCCTACCTCACCGATCAGGGCCAGACCGGCGAGGGCGCACTGATCGCCGTTGATCTCGCGAGCGGCCGCGCCGTGCGGCGGCTCGCGGGCCACGCCAGCACGCGATCGGTCGACGGCATCCTCAAGATCGTCGAGGGCCGGGTGCTGATGAAGCGCGAGGCCGACGGCACCACGAGCCCGATCAAGGGCGGCGCCAACGGCATCGCCCTGAGCCCCGACGGCGCGCGGCTGTATTACACGCCGCTGATGAGCCGAAGCCTCTACGCGGTCGAGACGGCCGCGCTGCTCGATCCCGCGAAGGACGATGCGGCGGTCGCGGACACGGTGACGGATCTCGGCGAGAAAGGCCTCACGGGCGGGCTGATCGCCGATTCCCGCGACCGGGTCTATCTCAGCCTGCAAGAGTTCAACGGCATCGGCCGGCGTGACCCGGACGGCCGGATCGAGGTCGTCGCCACCGATCCGCGCCTGATCTGGCCGGACACGTTCTGGATCACCGGCGACGGCTGGCTGTACCTGTCATCCGCCCAGGCCAACCGGCGGCCGGAGCACAACGGCGGAATCGACCGGCAGCAGCCGCCCTACGCGATCTTCCGGATGCGGATCGATGCAGGGCCGGCGTGAGCCGCTCCCGGTCCCACCCGTCATCGCGAGGCCGGGCCGAAGCGATCCAGTCCGCACCTGTTCAGAACCGGTCGCGGCGCTGGGTCGCTTCGCTGACGTTCGCGATGGCGGAGCCGCAACCTACTTGCCTGCCAGCGCGTCCTTCACCAGTGCGCTGGCGCGGCCGAAATCCATGCGGCCGGTATATTTGCCCTTCAGCGCGCCGATCACCTTGCCCATGTCCTTCGGGCTCTCGGCGCCGGTGTCGGCGATGGCGTCGGCGATCGCCGCACGCATCTCGGCCTCGTCGAGCTGCTGCGGCAGGAAGGCCTGGATGATCTCGGCCTCCGCGCGCTCGCTCTCCGCGAGCTCCGGCCGGCCACCCTGCTCGTAGACGCCCGCAGCCTCCTGGCGCTGCTTGATCATCTTCTGGAGCAGCGCGAGGATTTCCTCCTCGCTCGTCTCGCTCTTGCCCTCGCCGCGTGCGGCGATGTCGCGGTCCTTGAGCGCCGCCTGGATCATGCGCACGGTCGAGAGCTTCTGCTTCTCGCCGGACTTCATGGCCGCCTTCATCTCGGCGGTGATGCGCTCGCGCAGCATGATGATCGAACTCCAGTCAGATGATTCGGCGTAGCCGCCCTGCTTGTCCAGGGCATTGCGCAGGGCTGCTTCCGCGCCCAGATTGACCCGGGCGCGGCCGGCTCGCTATGAGCCCCGCGAGATATCGCCTTGCCCCGCGGCCCGCTATGCGGCCGCGCGAGGCGGCGGACATAAGCCGGATCGGACCCATGCTGCAAGACGAACACGCGACCCTGCGCGCCGATCCCGCGCGCACGAACCCGGAACCCAAGACGCCGGAACCTTGGAGCGAGCCGCTGGTGACGGCGCTGCTCGTGCTCGCCGACGGCACCGTGCTCGAGGGCTTCGGCATCGGCCAGACCGGCATCGCCGACGGCGAGGTCTGCTTCAACACCGCGATGACCGGCTATCAGGAGATCCTCACCGATCCGTCCTATGCCGGACAGATCGTCACCTTCACCTTCCCGCATATCGGCAATGTCGGCACCAATGACGAGGATCTGGAGAGCCTCGATCAGGCCCCGGCCTCGGGCGTGCGCGGCGCGGTGATCGCATCCGCCGTCACCAAGCCCTCGAACTGGCGCTCCTCCTCGCATCTCGACGGCTGGCTCAAGGCCCGGGGCATCGTCGGCATCACCGGCATCGACACCCGGGCGCTGACGGCGCTGATCCGCGACCGCGGCATGCCCAACGCCGTGATCGCCAACGATCCCGAGGGCCGGTTCGACCGCGAGGCCCTGAAGGCCCGCGCCGCCGCGCTGGCGCCGATGGAAGGGCTCGACCTCGTGCCGCCGGTGACCTCCCGCGACGTCTCGGCCTGGACCGAGACCGTCTGGGCGGTGAAGGGCGGCTACGGCTCGCGGGCGGCGGGCCAGGGCCTGAAGGTCGTGGCGATCGATTACGGTGTGAAGCGCAACATCCTGCGCCTGCTGGCCGAGGCCGGCTGCGACGTCACCGTGGTGCCGGCCACCACCAAGGCCGAGGACATCCTGGCGATGAAGCCGGACGGCGTGTTCCTTTCCAACGGCCCCGGCGACCCGGCCGCGACCGGCGAATACGCCGTGCCGGTGATCCGCAAGCTGCTCGATGAGCGGGTGCCGACCTTCGGCATCTGCCTCGGCCACCAGCTCATGGGCCTCGCGCTCGGCGGGCGCACGGTGAAGATGGGCCAGGGCCATCACGGCGCGAACCATCCGGTGAAGGACCACACCACCGGCAAGGTCGAGATCGTCTCGATGAACCACGGCTTTGCGGTCGATCCCAAGAGCCTGCCCGCGACCGCGGTCGAAACTCACGTCTCGCTGTTCGACGGCTCGAATTGCGGCCTCTCGCTCACCGACCGTCCGGCCTTCTCGGTGCAGCATCACCCGGAAGCCTCTCCCGGCCCGCGCGACAGCCACTACCTGTTCGAGCGCTTCGTGAAGCTGATGCGCGAGAACCGGCCCGAAACCACCGCCTGAGACTCCCGGGGACGGCGGCCCGAACGCCGCCGTCCCCGTGTCACAAAAAACCCCACCTTGCCCCCCATCCCCTGGTTCATGGCCGGATCGGACAAGAATCAGCGGCCGGTATCATTG
This sequence comes from Methylorubrum rhodesianum, assembly GCF_014199985.1. Lineage (GTDB taxonomy): Bacteria > Pseudomonadota > Alphaproteobacteria > Rhizobiales > Beijerinckiaceae > Methylobacterium > Methylobacterium rhodesianum. The sequence continues at coordinate 31,534 of NZ_JACHOS010000023.1, forward strand.
GGGGCTTGCCGGATGACGCTCGACGACGCGCGCGACGACTTCTCGCGCCTGCATCGCCTGTTCACCTTCCACCTCGGCGTGGCGGTCGGCCTCGCGTGGCTGACGACGCTCTATGCCGCCGCCTCGGCGCCGTGGGTGCGCAACATCCGCGCGCTGATCGACCCGGCCGGACCGGTGCGGATCGAGAGCACGCTCTCCTACCTGTTCGTGATGCCGGCCGTGCTGACCCTGGCCTGGGCCTCGGCCTATTTCGGTCGCGAGACCATGCGCCGCTTCCAGACCCTGCCGAATCAGACCCTCGAATTCGCGGCTGCGGCCATGGTGGCCTTCGGCGTCTTCTACCTGTCGATCGACCGGGCGGTCGCCGTCATCAGCGCCGGGTTCTGAACCCGCCGTCGTGCCGGGGCTTCGACCGGCACTCACGCCTCCGTCAAGCGCCTCACCGCATCGTCGGCGAGAAGCCGCAGGAGCCGCTGCTCCGCCGCCGTATCCGCGGCGACGACGACGCCGCCGCAGACGCTGTCGCGGCCGCTGAAGGCGTAGCGCAGCACCGGCGCGGGCCTCAGCCCGCCCGCTCCCGTCGCGCAGAAGCCCTGCATCGCGTGCGGCCGGTCGTTGCGGCCGATCGTGGCTTCCATCCCCGCCGGTTGCCCTTTCAGCGGAACGGCGAAGACGTCGAGCCGCCGCCCGTCCTGCTGGGCCAGCGCCCGGCGCGGGCTCGCGAGGGCGACGAGCGTATCGGGGAGAAGATGCAGCCGCCCCTCGAAGGACAGGGCACGTCCCGGCCGGGCGAAACGATCGATCACCGCCAGACCGCTCAGGTCGTCGAGTACGACGAAGAGGCGGGCATGGGCGTAGTCCGGCCCGTGCACCGTGGTGGCGAGCCTCATGGCTTCGGCCCCGTCGAGCCTCACCTGTGCCGTCAGCATCCCTGAACCGGCCACGGTCTCGCACCCGTCCGGGAGGGCGACATTGTGGGCGCGGGCCGAGAGCAGGTGATGGCGGGCCGGGCCGACCTCGACACCCTCGGCACCGCCACCCTCCGCGATCCAGCGCCGCGAGCCGGTGGCGAAGGTGAAGGAAGTGCAGTCGCGGTGGCCGTGCGGCGATTGCGCCGCGTAGGTGAGGGCGAAGTGTCCCCAGCCGCGCTCCATCGCGTCGTGGCGCAGCGCGAACATGCCGGCGGTACGCGCCTCGGGACGCGGTGTCGTATCGCGTTCCGCCACGAGGTCCCGATCGGGCGACGAGAGCCGGGCGATCCAGCCGGCATGGTCGAGTCCCGCGGGTGCATCGCCGAATGGGGGGAAGCGTCCGCCCGGATCGAGCAGGCCGGCGAGCCCCGGCAGCGCCGCCTCGACGCGGCGGCGGATCGTCGGGCCGGGCTCGGACTCGTCGAGGGCCGCGGCAATCGCCAGCCCGTGGCTCAGGAGGTCGAGACGCCGCACGGGTGAGGGTTCGGCGAAGGCGCCGTCCTCGGGCAGGAGCGCGTCGAAGCCGTGGGCGAGGCCGTCGCGGGCGAGCGTGTCCCAATGCCCGGCGAAAGGGAAACCGGGAAGAGCCCGCGCGAGCACGAGGAGAGCGGCCGCCGTCTGGAGGCCGTGCAGAGCCCGAGCCAGGGCGTTCTGCCCGACGATCTCGGCGAGCGCGAAGCCGTGCCGGGCGGCCTCCGCGGCGATCTCGGCTTGGGCGGGCTCGTCGCCCTCCGCGATCAGGCTCGCCAGGACGTCGCCCCGGGGTGCCAACGACGCCGGGTGCAGGCTGAGCCCGTCCGCCGGCCGTCCCCAGGGATTGGCTCGCGACCAAGCGACGGCAATGCTTCGGGCACGAACCGCGCCGCCCGGGAGAGCGGCGAGCGGCTGCAGCCATGCCAGGGATTGGTAGGCAAGACGCCACGCCACGGAGCGGAACGGGTCCTCGCGCCAATCCGGCGCCTCCGGCAACGCCCAATCCGGCAGGCCGGCAAGGCTCAGGACCACGCTGTCGCCCTCGATGCGCGCGCTCCGATCCGGCCCGGCCCGCAACGCGCGGGCGCGGGCGAGGATCGGCGGGGCCCCCGCACCGGGACGCGCCAGCCACGCGGCGGGCGTACCCTCCGGCAGGCCCATCCGGTCGGCGAGGCGCGCAAGGAAGGCGGGCGCGTCGAGGAGTTCGTCCTCGCACAGGCTCTCGAGACGGAAATCATCCTCGAGCGCCAGTTCGAGCAGGCCGATCAACTCGGCCTCCGGCGGATCCTCCGCATCCTCCCAGACACCGAAATGCAGCTCGACGGCCGCCGCGCCGGGCGGCGGACGCAGGATCAGGGTGAAGCGGCGGGCCTGCGGCTGGGCCGACAGGTTGATGACCGCCCCCAGCCCCGGCACGGAGACCGCGTTGGCATAGGGCGGGGCGATCTCTCCCCCCGCCCGATCCCGGTAGACGAGCCGCACGCGCGCGGCGTGCTCGTCGGCCCTGGCCGCGTAGATCTGACCGCGCAGCACGAGGGCGGTCTCCTCGGCGAGCGCGAAGCCGAGCCTCACCCCTTCTCCGCCCAGCAAGCGCCGACGCGGCGCCGGCCCGGTATCGGCCGAATCGGGGCGCAGCACCGGATCCGCGACGGTGAAATCGTGGCTATTGCGCCAGGAGCGCAGGGTGACGACGACAGCGCGCGCCTGATCGGGGACGCGGAAGGCGATGCGGAACGGCGCGGGCCCGAGCAGCGCCGGCCCCGGAATCCAGGCGACCTGCGGATCGAGCAGGCTGCGGGCGAGACCCGGGACATGGTCGAGATCTAGGCTGGAGCCGTCCGCTGTCAGGAACTCGAATCCGGCGGCGGCGGCATCGACGGCGAGCGCCGCCTCCTCGTCCTCGTCGAAAGCGAGACCGAACTCCAGGCAGGCCCAGCGGCCTGAGGGGAGATCGGAAAATCTCAGTCCCACCCGCGAGAAGCGGTTGTTGGGCGTGATGCGGTGCAGCCCCTCGCCTCTCCCCGGCCCGGCGCCGCCGGCATAGCGGGCAGGGGCCGGCAGAAGGGGTGCCGCCCCCTCGGCGCCGTCCACGTCAGAGACCGCCGCACCGGCCCGCTCGTCGATCTGGTCCATCACCCGCAGGCGCTACCGCCAGGGGCGGGCCTGTCAAGGTACGAGCCAGCCTCGTGCAAGATTGCCTACCTAAACCTCCCCTCCGACGCAGGGCGAACCGTTCGGGCCCGCCCGCGTCCCGCGTTTCTCCGGAGGCCCTCGGATGGGGGCGTTGCCATGACAACCGGCGTCTACCTGTTCGATCTCGCCTCGCAGCACGCGCGCTACCTCGCGACGCGGCAGGCCACCATCGCCGGCAACGTCGCCAACGCGAACACGCCCGGCTACAAGGCGCGAGACGTGATGCCCTTTGCCCAGGTCCTGGCCCGGACCGGGCTCGACATGGCCTCGACCGCCAAAACCCATATCGAATCCCAGGGTACGCGCATTCCCGTGCGCGAGGCCAAATCCAGCGAGACCTGGGAGGTGCTGGAATCGTCGAGCGCCGTCAGCCTGGAGCAGGAGATGCTCAAGGCCGGCGACGTCTCCCGCCAGCACAACCTCGACACGGCGGTGGTGAAGTCGTTCCACCGCATGCTGATGGCCGCGGTGAGAAGCGGATCATGATCGATCCCCTGCTCTCCGCCTCGCGGCTCGCCAGCGCCGGCCTCGAAGCGCAGTCGCTGCGCATGCGGGTCGTCTCGGAAAACCTTGCCAATGCGCAATCGACCGGCGCCACGCCGGGCGCCGACCCCTATGCCCGCAAGACGGTGACGTTCCGCTCCGAGCTCGACCGGGCCGCGGGCACCGCCTCGGTGAAACTGCGCGAGATCGGCACCGACACCGCCCCGTTCCGCACCGAGCACGACCCCGCCAATCCGGCGGCGGACGAGAACGGCAACGTCAAGCTGCCGAACGTGAACATGCTCGTCGAGATGGCCGACATGCGCGAGGCCAACCGCTCCTACGAGGCGAACCTCCAGGTCATCAAGCAGGCCCGGGCGATGGTCGCCAGCGTCATCGATCTCCTGAAGTCCTGAGACCGCCCGCGATGATCGAAGCCCTCACCTCGCTCGCCGCCTTCGACAAGGTCGCCGGCACCTCGTTCGCCGAGACGGCGCCGGCCCAGAAGGCCGCCTTCAGCCCGTCCGCCGTATCCGGCATCGCCGGGACCGCCCCGACGGCGCCCACCGATTTCGGCGACGTCATGGCCCAGGTCGCGGCCAGCGCCCGCGACGCGATCCGCGGCGGCGAGGCCACGGCGATCTCCGGCATCCAGGGCAAGGCGACCGCCCAGCAAGTGGTCGAGGCGGTGATGTCCGCCGAACAGAGCCTGCAGACCGTCGTGGCGATCCGCGACAAGGTCGTCGCCGCCTACCTCGAACTCAGCCGCATGCCGATCTGATCGGTCACTTCAAGGATTTTTCGCCATGCGCGCTCTCGCCATCGCCGCCACGGGCATGTCCGCCCAGCAGCTCAACCTCGAAGTCATCGCCAACAACATCGCCAACCTGAACACCACCGGGTTCAAGGGTGCGCGGGCCGAATTCACCGACCTGCTCTACCAGGCCGAGCGGCAGCAGGGCGTGCCGAACCAGGCGGGCCAGGAGGCGGTGCCGGAGGGCGCGATGCTGGGGCTCGGCGTCCGCGCCGCCGCGATCCGCAACCTGCACCGGCAGGGGTCGCTGGCCAATACCGGCAACCAGCTCGATCTCGCGGTGAACGGGCGCGGCTACTTCCAGATCACCAGCCCGGCAGGCGAGATCAACTACACCCGCGCCGGCTCGTTCAACAAGAACAACGCCGGCCAGCTCGTCACCATGGAAGGCTATGCCGTCGATCCGGCGATCCTGATCCCGCAGAACACCACCCAGGTGACGATCAACGAATCGGGTCAGGTCTTCGCCAAGATCGACGGCCAGGTCGCGCTGCAGAACATCGGTCAGCTCACGCTCGCCAACTTCGCCAACGAGTCGGGCCTCGAACCGCTCGGCAACGGCCTCTACCGCGAGACGCCGGCCTCCGGCGCGCCGGTCGTCGGCAATCCCGGTGACGTGAGCTACGGCCGGCTGCAGCAGGGCTACCTCGAAGGCTCGAACGTCGACCCGGTGAAGGAGATCACCAGCCTCATCACGGCCCAGCGCGCCTTCGAGATGAACTCGAAGGTGATCCAGGCCGCCGACGAGATGGCCGGCACGATCTCCAAGGGCATCCGCTAGCGCCCGCGGCGTCCCCCGCTGCGTCGTCTCCCGCCCCCTCCTCCGGCGCGATTTCCCATGCTCCGCAAGACCTTTCTCCGCGGCCTCGTGCTCGCCGCCCTCGCCGCCGGCCCGGCTCACGCCGCCGAAGGCATGGCGAATGCCGAGCTCATGCTGCCGGTGCCCACCGTCACGATCTATCCCGGCGACACGATCAAGGAATCGATGCTGCGGATGCAGGCCTACCCCGCGACCTACCGGGCGCGCACGGCCGTGATCGACGCCGCCGCGGCGATCGCCGGCCGCACCGCGCGGCGGATGCTGCTGCCGGGCGAGCCGGTGCCGGTCAACGCCGTGGACGATCCCCGTCTCGTCAGTCGCGGCGCACCGACGCAGATGATCTTCGAGGAGAACGGCCTCGTCATCACCGCCGTGGGCGCACCGCTGCAGAACGGCGGCCTCGGCGAGACCATTCGCGTGCGCAACACCGACACCAACCGCATCATCCTCGGCACGGTGATGGCCGACGGCCGCATCCGGATCGGCGCGCAATGACACCCCTTCGCCGCCTGTTTCTCGCCGTTCTGCTGGGCCTGCTCACCGGGCTCGGCTTCGCGTTCATGACCGGTCCGGTCTTCGCGGCCGGCACCCGCATCAAGGACATCGCCACGCTCAAGGGCGTGCGCGACAACCAGATCTTCGGCTACGGCCTCGTCACCGGCCTCCAGGGCACCGGCGACACCCTGCGCAACGCGCAGTTCACCGAGCAGTCGCTGCAATCATTGCTCGACCGGCTCGGCATCAACGTGCGCGACGCGCGCCTGCGCACCCGCAACATCGCCGCCGTGATGGTGACCGCCGACCTGCCGCCCTATACCGGCACCGGCTCGCGCATCGACGTCACCGTGACCTCCATGGGCGACGCTACCTCGCTGCGGGGCGGCACGCTGCTGATGACGCCGCTGACCGGCGGCGACGGCCTCGTCTACGCCGCGGCGCAGGGGCCGCTCGCGGTCTCGGGCTTCTCGGTGCAGGGGCAGGCCGAGCAGTTGACGCAAGGCGTGCCCACCGCCGGCCGCATCCCCAACGGTGCCCTGGTGGAGCGCGAGGTGCCCGGCACCTTCCGCGATCTGCCCGAACTCGTGTTCGAGTTGAAGAACCCCGACTTCAAGACCGCGACCCAGATCTCGGACGCGATCAATGCCTGGTCGCTGGGGGCCTTCGGCCGGCGCATCGCCAGCGCCCGCGACCAGCGCGCCGTGGTGGTGATGCGCGGCCGCCAGATGGCGCAGACCCGGCTGGTGGCGCAGATCGGCGATCTGACGATCCAGCCCGACACGCCGGCCCGCGTCGTCGTCGATCAGCGCACCGGCACGGTGGTGATCGGGCGCAACGTGACGATTTCCACCGTCGCGGTGACGCACGGCAACCTCACGGTGCGCGTCACCGAGGCACCGGAGGTGTCGCAGCCCGAGCCCTTCTCCAACGGCCAGACCGTGGTGGTGCCGCGCACCGAGGTGGCGGCGCGGGAGGAGCGCGGCAAGCTCGCCATCCTCGGCGGCTCCGACCTGCAGACGCTGGTGCGCGGCCTCAATCAGGTCGGGCTGAAGCCCACCGACATCATCGCGATCCTGCAGGCGGTGAAGACCGCCGGCGCCCTCCAGGCGGAGCTTGTCGTCCAATGACGACATTTCTTTCCCTGTCATCCCAGCCCCGGCAAGCCGGCCCCGGGATGGCCCGCCGCATGGGCGGCGACGCGCCTTCGCGCTTGCCTCGGATCGCGGCCCGTCACCGGGCCGAGATCCTTCGGGGACTGGCGGCCCTCTGCTGGCTCGCTCTCTCCGGCGCCGCCCTCGCCGCCGGCGGCGAGCATGCCGATCCGGCGAAAGAAGCCGCCATGCGCGCGCTCGCCGCCCGCGACGCGCCGAAGGACGTCTCCGCCCAGGATTTCGTCGCCAGGGAGCCGGCCAAGTCCGGCTACTGCGCCAACATCGCCGACGCTGCGGCGGATGCCCGTTTCGCGTGGCAGAAGGAGCAGCTCGCGGCGATGGAGCGGCAGGTCGAGGAGCGCATCAAGCTCCTCGAAGAGAAGCGGGCCGAGTACGAGGCGTGGCTCAAGCGCCGCAACGAGTTCCTGGCCAAGGCCGACGAGAGCGTGGTCGCGGTCTACGCCAAGATGCGGCCCGACGCGGCGGCACTCCAGCTCGCCAACATGCCCGACGAGGCGGCCGCCGCGCTGCTGACCAAGCTCAACGCCCGCACGGCGAGCGCCATCCTCTCGGAGATGGAGGCCGCGCGGGCGGCGAACCTCGCCCGGGCGATGTCGGAATCCGGCCGCAAGGATGCGGCCGCGCCGGCCCAGAAGAAGAACCAGAGGTCGTGATGCGCCCTGCCCTCCCCCTCGCGGCGGCCCTGCTCGCCCTCTCGCTCGGCGCCTGCCAGAGCGATCTCGACCGCCTCGGCCGCCCGCCCGTGCTGACGCCGATCGGCACCGGGCTCAATGCCCCGCGCGAGCCGCTGCCGACCACCTTCGGCGCGCTGGGCGGGCGCCACAGCTACCATTCGACCTGGAGTCCGGCGAGCGCCGCGCTCTACCAGGATCCCCGCGCCCGCGACGTCGGCGACGTCATCACGGTGAGCATCGCCATCAACGACAAGGCGCAGTTCGACAACGCCACCGAACGCGAGCGCAGCCAGAAGAGCTTCCTCGGCTTCGATTTCGGCTACGGCGTCTCGGGCCTCAAGGATTCGGCCACGGCCGATACCGGCATCCGCTCCGGCACCGAGACCAAGGGCCAGGGCTCGATCGACCGCAAGGAATCGCTCAGCCTCTCCGTCGCGGCGGTCGTCACGGAAGTGCTGCCCAATGGCAATGTGGTGATCTCGGGCTCGCAGGAGGTGCGGGTCAACAACGAAGTGCGCGTGCTCAACGTCGCCGGCATCGTCCGCCCGCGCGACATCTCGCGCAAGAACACCATCGATTACGACAAGATCGCCGAGGCGCGCATCTCTTACGGTGGGCGCGGGCGCCTCACCGACGTGCAGAACCCGACGCTGGGCCAGCAGGTCTTCGAGACCGTGGCGCCGTTCTGACGGGGGCGATCATGGCGGACGCCAAGGACGGCAAGAAGAGCGGCAAGAGCTGGATCGGAGCGCTCGCCCTGGTGACGCTCGTCGCCGTCGGCACCGGGGGCGGTCTCGGCGTCTACCTTCTCGGCAGCGTCGAGAAGTCGGTCGACCTCAAGAAGCGCGAGGAGGCCGACAAGGCGGTGAAGGTGCTGAACTACACCGGCGACCTGTCCCTGCGCAGCGTCGGTTCCGTGGTGGCCAACCTCGCCGAACCGACCGATGCCTGGATCCGGATCGAATCCTCGGTCGTCTTCAAGACCGGGGCCCTGCCGAACCCCGACGTGACGCTGGCCGAGATCCGCGCCGACGCGCTTGCCTATCTGCGCACGCTCTCCATGGCGCAGATCGAGGGCGCAAGCGGCCTCCAGCACCTGCGCGAGGACCTCAACGAACGCGTCGCGATCCGCACCAAGGGAGCGGTGCGCGAGTTCATCGTCGAATCGCTGGTGGTACAATGAGCAGGTGGGTGGTTCGGCGTCTCGCGCTGACCGGGGTTGTCCTGGCTCTCAGCGCCACCGCCACCCTGGCGCAGGGTGCCTCGCCCGGCGGCGTCACGGGCGTGCCCGGCCTCGACGCGCTGCTGCCGCCCGGCAACGGGGCGGCGTCCGGGCGCATCATCCAGCTTGTTGCGCTGCTGACCGTGCTGTCGCTGGCGCCGGGACTGCTGGTGATGGTGACGAGCTTCACGCGTTTCGCCGTCGCCTTCTCGTTCCTGCGCTCGGGTCTCGGCCTCCAGAGCACGCCGGCCAACCTGTTCCTCGTCTCGCTCGCCCTGTTCATGACCTTCTACGTCATGGCCCCGACCTTCGACCGTGCCTGGAACGAGGGCGTGAAGCCGCTGCAGGAGAACCGCATCGGTGAGGAGGAGGCCTTCGGCAAGATCGTCGAGCCGTTCCGGGAGTTCATGACCCAGCACGTGCGCCCGAAGGACCTCCAGACTTTTTCGGACTTGGCGAGCCGCAACTTCCCCAAGGCCGAGCAGGGGGAAAAGATCGACCTGCGCATCCTGATCCCGGCATTCATGATCTCCGAGCTGCGCCGGGGCTTCGAGATCGGCTTCCTGATCGTGCTGCCGTTTCTCGTCATCGACATCATCGTCTCCACCATCGTGATGTCGATGGGCATGATGATGCTGCCGCCGACCGTGATCTCGCTGCCGTTCAAGGTGCTGTTCTTCATCCTGATCGACGGCTGGAACCTGCTGGTCAGCGGCTTGGTGCGCTCGTTCTTCTGACGCAAGGCATCGGCGTCTCGGCCGGTCAGCTCGCACAGGTCCAGAGATCGCGCCCGACGGCGCGGATCAGGTGCGCGTGCAGGCTCCGCAACCGCGCCAGCGCCGCGGTGGCCTGATCGGCGATTGATTTCGCGTCGGCGCGGAGCAGGGTATCCGCGCCCTCGTCCGGATCGCCCTCGGCGATGAACAGCGTCCCGTCGCGGACGACGAGGCGGATGAACCAGCCCTGGTCGATATCGTCCCACAGCACGCCGTCGGAGCCCGCACCGGCGAGCGCCGTGAGGATGGCGACGGTCTGCGGCACGTCGTCGGTCCAGGGGAAGGTGACGATCGCCCGGCCCTCTTCCAGCAGCAGAGGCGTAACCGAGAAATACGGAAACGGATGCGCAAGGGCGGCGTCCTTGCCGTGCTGGCGCGCCAGGGCGATCAGTCGCTCGTAATGGGCGACCAGAGCCGGCTCGCGGCCCGGCAGATCGAGCGTCGCCGTCAGGAGCGGGACGCAACACAGCAGGTCCGCCGGGCCGAGGGGAACCCGCAGCCGCTCCCAATCGGCCGGGCCGATGTCATGGTCGGGGCCGATATAGAGGCTGTCGGCGATGCGGAAGGCGGCGTCGCACAGGACCGAGCCGAGCGGCCGGGCTCGGACCATCCAGGTCTCGTCCTCGCGATCGAAGGTCATGCGGCCACTCTGGAGGCCGGACGCGACGAGTCGCAATCCCCGCGCAAGGCTCAGCCCTCAGACAGGCTGGCGACGCATGTCAGGTCGCCAACGGGATCGGTCCGGGGATGTTCGGTCGCGAGCAAGCCGAAAGATTGTGGAGCAACATCGTCGATCTCGGCGCGAGGCGGCTGATCGCCCTCGGGCTGGTCGGCCTTCTGGTGTTTCTCGGGGTCGGCGTCGGCGCCTACTATCTCAGCCGCCCGGCGCAGGAGACGCTCTATACGGGGCTGTCGCGCGAGGACGTGTCGCGCATCGGCGGCGTTCTCAAGGACAACGGCATCCCCTTCGACGTGTCGTCCGACGGCGCGGCGGTGCTGGTCTCCTTCGGCCACACCGCGCAGGCGCGGATGCTGCTCGCCGAGAAGGGCCTGCCGCAGAGTTCGAAGTCCGGCTACGAGCTGTTCAACGATCTGGGCTCGCTCGGCATGACCTCCTTCATGCAGGAGGTGACCCGGGTGCGGGCGCTGGAGGGCGAGATCGCCCGCACCATTCAGGGCATGAAGGGCGTGCGCGCCGCCCGCGTCCACCTCGTCCTTCCCGACCGCGGCTCGTTCCGCCGCGACCAGCAGCCGGCCTCGGCCTCCGTGGTGGTGCGGACCGAGCCCGCCGACGACGTCTCCGGCGCGCAGGCGATCCGCCAGCTCGTCGCCTCGGCGATCCCCGGCATGAAGCCCGACCGCGTCACCGTGATCGGCTCCGAGGGCACGGTGCTGCTCGCGGGCGACGATGCGGGAACAGCGCCGACCGGCAAGATGGCGACGCTGGAGAAGTCGGTCAGCCGCGAGATGCAGGACAACATCCGCCGCACGCTGGCGCCCTATCTCGGCGTGGGCAATTTCGAGGTCAGCGTCGCGACCCAGCTCAACACCGACAAGACCTCGACCAACGAGACGATCTTCAACCCCGACCAGCGGGTCGAGCGCTCGGTGCGCTCGGTGCGCGAGAGCGAGAACGCGCAGAACCGCAACAGCCAGCGCCCGACCAGCGCCCAGGAGAACCTGCCCGACCAGCGCACCCGCTCGGACGGCAACGATCAGTCGAGCAACGAGAGCTCGAAGAAGGAAGACCTCACCAACTACGAGATCTCCCAGAAGACCGTTCAAACGGTGAGCGACGGTTACGCCATCCGCCGCCTCTCGGTCGCGGTCCTCGTCAACCGTTCGCGCTTGACCGCACTCGCCGGCCCCGACGACAAGGCCGCGCTCGATAAACAGATCGCGGAGATCGAAGAGCTCGTCGGCTCGGCCGCCGGCTTCAGCAAGGAGCGTGGCGACACGATCAAGGTCGCCGCGGTGGGCTTCGTCAACGACGGCCAGCCGCTCGAGCCGGTGCCGCCGCTCTCGCTCACCGACGTGATGATGAAGCAGTCCGGAACGCTCATCAACGCGGCGACCATCCTCGTCGTGGCCGGCCTGCTGATCTGGTTCGGCCTGCGCCCGGCGCTCCGCGCCATCCTGGCGACGCCGGAGACCGCCGCAATCGAGGCCGCCGCTCTCGCCGGCCCCGAGGGCGCGACCGCGCTGACCCGGGGCATCGCCGCCGACGGCACGGCGGCAATCGCCGGACCGGGCGCCGCGGGCCAAGCGGAGGCGGTCAAGCTCCCTGCGCCGGGCGTTGCCGGCCTGCTGGAGGAGCTGGAGGACAAGATGGCTCGCTCGCCGCAGAAGCGTCTGGAGCAGCTGATCGATATCGACGAGGAGCAGGTCGCGGCCGTGCTCAAGCGCTGGCTGATGCGTGAGGAGCCGGCGTGATGGACGCGGTGATCGCCCGCTACCTGCCCGACTTTTCCGCGCCGCCCCCTGCGGCTGCGGCTGCCGAGGAGCCCAACTTTTCCGGCCAGTGGTTCCGCGCGCCCGCTCGTCCTCCGGAGCCGATCCCGGCCTCCGCGGCACCGGTCCCGAACCCGCTCGCGCCGATGCCGGACGTGCGATCGGAGGCCGAGATCGAACCCATCCTGCCCCGCACCGCCCCGGTGGCGCGGCCGGTCGAGGACCGCGAGGCGCTGATCGCCGCCGCCGAGGCGCGCGGGCGCGAGCAGGGCCGCGCGGAGGCGTTGGCCGAGGCCGCGGCGCAAGCTGCGCGCGAGCGCGAGGCGCAGCAGGTCCTTTTCGAGGAAGGACTGGCGCAGGCGCGCCGCGACTGGAGCGAGGCGCAGGGCGAAGCCCTCGCCACCGGCTTCACCGCGGCGATGCATGCGCTCGACGCTGTGCTGTCGGAACGCGTCGCCCGGCTGATCGCGCCGGTTCTGAGCCAGGCTTTGCAACGGCAGACGCTGGACGAACTCGGTGCCGCCTTGAAGCGCACCCTGTCCGAGCCGCAGCGGCCGGCGGTGCGTGTGCGCGGGCCCGAAGACCTGATCGCAGCCCTCTCCACCCGCCTCGGCGCCCTCGCCTCTGGCGTCGCCTTCGAGGCCTGTGCGGGGCCGGAGGTGAGCGTGAGCGCGGGGGAGACTGTGATCGAAACCGAACTTGCGGCCTGGAGCCGCCTGATCGCTGCGGCGGTCGCGGAGGCGTGAGATGTCCGAGCACGCCCAAGAGATCATCATCATCAAGCGCCATGGCGACCACGAGGACGGCCATCACGGCGGTGCCTGGAAGATCGCGCTCGCCGACTTCATGACGGCGATGATGGCGCTGTTCCTGGTGATGTGGCTGATCAACTCCACCAGCAAGGAGCAGAAGCAGACCATCGCCGAGTACTTCAACCCGGTGAAGCTCGCGGAGGTCACCCACGATCGCAAGGGCGTGAACGACCCGCAGAATGCTCCCAACGACCCTGCCCCCTCCGGCAAGGGCAAGGGGGACGGCGGCAGTGCCGAAGGCAAGGGGGACGCGGCGGGCGCACCGGGCAGCCGAGCACGCGAATCCGCTCTGTTCCAGGACCCCTACGCCATCCTCGCCAAGCTCGCCGCGGAGGCCGACACCGCCGGTCCGGAGGCCGCGAGCGCGGATGCCTCCGGCCTCGAAGTCGGACAGCCGGGCGTCAGCGGCGGGGAGACCGGGCGAGACCCGTTCGACCCGCTCTACTGGCAGGTCGCCGCCCTGCCGCGTCAGCGTACGGAGAATCCCGGCGCCCTCGACACCGTCGGCGCCGCCCCGGAGGCGCGCCTCGACGCGCGCGCCCAGAGCGGCGCCGCGGTCAAGGCGAAGGAACCGCCGAAGGAGAGCCCGAAGGAGATCGCCCGGCAGAGCCTGCACGAAGCCATGCGGCAGGCCGGAGTGAAGCTCGCCTCCGCCGAGCCGATGCCCCTGGAGGCCTCCGCCAAGCCCGCAGCCGAGGCGGCTCCGGAGACGCCGGAGGCCAACGCGCCGCCGATGGAGGGAAAACCGGCCCAGGCCGAGCCGAAGCTGGTCGCGAAGGCGGAAGCGCCTCCCGTGAAGGAACCGCCGGCCGGTGCCGATCAGGCCGCGAAGGCGGCCGAGACCGCCGCACTCTCGGCCCTGAAGGCCGAGATCGCGAAGGCGGTGCCCTCGCGGCCCGGCACTGCGCCCGCGCCGCATGTCGAGGTGCGCCGCACCGGCGAGGGCGTGCTCATCAGCATCACCGACGAGATCAATTTCAGCATGTTCGGGATCGGCTCGGCCGAGCCGACGCCGAAGGTGGTCAAGGCGCTGGAGCGCATCGCCAAGATCCTCAACACCCGCCCCGGTCGCATCGTCGTGCGCGGCCATACCGACGGACGCCCGTTCCGCTCCGAGACCTACGACAACTGGCGCCTGTCCTCCGCCCGGGCGCAGATGGCCTCCTACATGCTCGTGCGCGGCGGGCTCGACGAGGCGCGCATCGAGCGCATCGAGGGCCATGCCGACCGCCAGCCGCGCATCGCCGCCGATCCGAAGGCCGCCGAGAACCGCCGCATCGAGATTCTGCTGCGGGGCCTGCCGGAATGACGTCAATCTTCCGGACATCGCCAGCTCGGTCCGGCCGCCCGGCCGCTCTTGCGCACGCGGACAGGGAGTGCCGTCCCGCCGGATCGCCTCGCCTGACGGCTCGCCATGCCGGAATGGGCGAGCCGGTCCTCCCCGGCGCGTCGAAGCGATCCCGGACAGCGCTGACGGCGCTTGTCCGCCCAACGGCTGCTGCCCTCATCCTCTGCCTCGCCATCGTCCCTGTAAGCGCCGCCGATCACGCGGACGGCCATGCGCCGCCCGCCGGCAGCCAAGCCGTCGACGACCGTGGTGGCCATGGCGACCATGGTGGGCACGCTGCCCCGGCAAAGCCGATCGAACCGCTGCCGGTGAAGGCGCACGGTCTTCCCGTCGAGCTGACGCGCACGCTGCAACTCCTGCAGGACCGCATCGCCCGCGGCTCGACCCAGGCGCATCTCGCGCAGCGCCAACTCCTCGCCCATATCGAGCAGCGACTGATCGCGCTCGCCCCCGAGACCTGGGCCGAGGCGGAGAACGTGCGGGCCGCCGTCACCTTCGCTCTGGCGGGCGGCGGGCCGACGGCCCTGCGCGTGCTGCTCAAGTCCGGCAAGGTGCCGGAGGGGGAGCAGCCCCTGGCACTCGGCGCGCTCGCCTATCTGGAGGGTCGCGAGCGTGAGGCCCGAGCCCAGCTCGCGGGCATCGACCCGCGCACGATGCCGGCCGGCCTCGCGGGTCAGCTCGCGCTGACGCAATCGGCGCTGATGGTGCGCGAGGCGTCCACCAAGTCCCTCGAACTTCTCGATCTCGCGCGGCTCCTGGCGCCCGGTACCCTGGTCGAGGAAGGCGCGCTGCGCCGCCAGATCTTCGTGGTCGCGCAGGGCGGCGATGCGCGGCGCTTCGAGGCGCTGGCGATCCAGTATCTGCGCCGGTTCCGCCGCTCGGTCTATGCCGGCAACTTCCGCCAGCGCTTTGCCGGCGCGCTCACGCGGCTCGACTTCGACAGCGACCGCACCCGCATCGCCAGCCTGGAGCGGATGCTCGACGAGATCGAACCGGAGAGCCGGCGCGACCTCTACCTGCTCGTGGCGCGGGCCGGGCTGGAGCAGGGCCGCCGGGAGACCGCCTTGTTCGCCTCCGAGCGGGCGATGGGCCTCGCCGCGCCGGACTCGCGCCCGGCGGCGCAGGCACGGCTCTATCGCGGAGCGGCGCTGATCGTGGCGGGCGGCCGCTTCGAGGAGGGCTACGAGGCCCTGCGCGGTCTCGACGGCGCCGACCTCGCGGCCCCCGACACCGAGTTGCTCGACGCCGCGCTCTCGACGGCCCGGCAGATCCGCACGCCCTCCCCCGTCGCCGCGGCCACTCCGGCTCCGCCGGCCTCGGCGAGCCGGCCGATCCCCGAATCCGGCTCGCTCCTGCGGGCGCAGGAGGCCCTGGCCCGAGCCGAGCGCGCCATGGATGACGCCACCGGCACACCCTGAACTCTTCCCGCCCTCCTACTCCCGGACGATCGACCCGTGATGCGGTCCCTCGACACCCTCTTCCCGATGCGGCCGAAGGCCGAGGCCGGACGCGCGCCCGCGGGCGAGGATTCGCGCACCAGCGGCCCCGGCTTCGAGGCGGTGCTCGACGCCTTCGAGAACGGAACAGCGCCCGCCGGTGAGGCGCCGGCCGATCCGGCCGAAGCCGGCGCCGACGCACCGCCCTCCCAACCCGGCGACCTGCCCGTGGCGCCGGTTGCAAACGCCGCCGACACGGCCGGTTCGGCCCTGCAGGCGCTGATGGCCCTCACTGGTCCCGCGGCGGCGCCCGCTCCGGCCGCCCCGGATGCCAGCCTCGAGGCCATGGTGCAGCGGGCCGCGGCACGGTCTGGCACCGGACCGGCGCCGGCGGCGCCTGGCCTGCCGATATCCGTGATCGGATTGGAAACGCATTTCGCGCCCGTTCGGCCTCACACCGCCGCGCTTCCGGTGACCGCCGAGACGGAACCATTCTCCAGTGGGGCGCTCACTTCGTCGGCGACCCCCGTATCCGGCGGCCTCGACGCCGACGGAGCTCCTTCGGCCCTACGGGACGACGCCCGCCTGCCGACATCCGCGCCGAGCGCACCGGCCGTCGGTCCGGTCAGGATCGGAGCGACCGAGACCGGTATGATCCCAGCCGGCGGGGCTCATGCTTCCGCCGCCGGCATCGACGGATCGCCTACCGCTCAGGGCGCCTCCGCGCTCGCCGCACCAGCCTCCGTCGACCGACCGCCCGCAGCGATCACAGCGTCCCATGGGGCGGCGACGCCCGCGCAACCGGCACCGCTCGACCTCGAACGGAATCCGGCCGCAGGCGCGAGCGCCGCGAGTGTCGCGACTGGCACCGCCGCGACGGAGGCCCTCAAGGGCGCCGCGAGCCGGGGACGCGCCGCTCTCCGAAGCGACCGTATGGAGCAGGCCGGTGCGGTGTCATCGGCGCCATCCTTGGCCGAGCCCTCGGCCAGCGGAGACCTCCCCGAAGTGCCGGCCCTGCCCCAACCCGGTCCGGACGGACAGGTCTCACGCGATCCGGAGCCGGCGCGGGAGCGTCCGACGGGGATCGTCCGTCCCGAGACGGCCCTGGAGCGTGCCGACGCATCGATGCCGCGTGCGAAGGCCGACGCGGAGGCCGGCCCAGGCAGCGCGAGCGCCGGCTCTTCCGCCGAGGCGCCGCGCCCGCAGATGTCGCTCGCCGAACCGGTCCCGCACGAGATGGCGGGCACATCGGCTCCCGTGCCGACCTCGCCGCTGCGCCAGATCGTCGATGCGGTCGCCGCCCAGCTGCCCGCGGCCGCCTCCGGTGCTTCAGGCCGCCCCGCGATGGTACCAGCCGAAGCCGGACCGCTGAAGATCCTGACGCTGCAGCTCCATCCGGCCGACCTGGGCTCGGTGCTGGTGCGAATGCGCCTGCAGGATGGGCGGCTGGAAATGAGCCTGCGCACCAGCCGCGAGGAGACCGCCGAACGTCTGCGAAGGGAGGGCGACATGCTGTCCGGCCTGCTGCGGGAGGCGGGCTACGAGGCCGATACCGTGACGATCCAGACCGGCGGCACCGGACCGGGCGAAACCGGGACGCGCGGCCAGGGGCTCGCGTCCTTCGCCGGGTCGCAGGGCGGGCAGCAGGACAGACAGCCGGGCGCCGCGACGCCCGATCATTCGGGCCGGCGCCCGTCCCCGCGCGCGGACGAGGCCGCCACGCCCACCGAGGAGAACGACCATGAAACGGATTCTCGCCGGCGCGATCACGGCGGCCTGTATCTCTAGCGTCGTCGGCCCCGCCGCGGCGGCCGCACCGGGCGACGCCTCCCGCGTGTGCGAGCGCCAGATGGCGCAGGCCGCCGCCAAGCACGGGGTGCCTCTCGGGATGCTCTACGCCGTCGGGCTGACCGAGAGCGGCAACCGCGGCTCGCTCCAGCCCTACGCCATGAACATCCAGGGCAAGGCCTATTTCGGCTCCAGCGCCGCGGACGTTGTTCAACGCCTCGCCCAGGCGCAGCGGGAGGGCGTGCGTCTGGTCGATCTCGGCTGCATGCAGATCAACCACCACTACCACCGGGCGAAGTTCGCTTCGCTCGAGGCGATGATCGACCCGGCTCAGAACGTCGAGTACGCGACCCGCTTCCTGAAGGAATTGAAGGAGCGCGAGGGCAGCTGGACGCTGGCTGTCGCCCGCTACCATGCCGGGCCCAACAACAACCCGGCGCAGAAGGTTTATGTCTGCCGGGTCATCACCAACATGGTCGCCTCGGGCTTCGGCAACTGGACGCCGGGCGCCAAGGCGTTCTGCCAGTAGCAGAGCTCAACCGACGTAAGTGTAGCCCATGTAGCGCTTGGCCTCGATCGGATCGTGGCCGAGCCGCTCGGTCAGCTTCTTGCGCAGCTTGCTCACATGGCCCTCGATGACGCTCTCCTCGACGCCGTTGCTGTAGACGCCGTAGACCACGTTGAAGACCTGGGTCTTGGTGAGCCGCCGCCCGCGGTTGCGCACGAGATATTCGAGGATGTGCCGCTCCCGCCGCGGCAGGGACAGCGGCACGCCGTCGATCTCCGGATCGCGCCCGTCGTGGAAGACCTTGAGCCGGTCGGCCTTGGCCGCGCCCTCGGCCTGACCTTCCGCCTCGGCCCCATGCCCGCTCCCTTGCCCGCTCCCTTGGCCGCTCCCTTGCACGACCCCATTGACCCGGCGCCAGATCGCCTCGGAACGGGCCAGGATCTCACGGACATGGACGGGCTTGGGCAGGACGTCGTCGATGCCGGCTTCCAGGAGTTCGACGGTCTGCTCCAGCGAGCGGAGGTCGGCGAGGGCGATGATCGGCGCGCGGGACTGCTTGCGGATCACGCTCGCGCATTTCGCCCGCTCCTCGAAATCGCCGAGGAGGAAGCCTTGGACCGCTTCAAGGTCGCTGCGGGAGGCCGCCCGGAGCCAGCCTAGGAACTCCTCGGGCATGAGCGCGAACGAGGAGATCCCCTCGCGCTCGAAGCTGGCCTTGTAACCCGCGTTCACGGAATCGCGCGGATCGACCAGAAAATACATCGACGACCATTCCCCTGACCCAGCCGGATCACTCCGGCCTTGCGCTGCGATCTGGGCGGGTTTTGGGCACTCCGAGAAGCCCTTGCCCAACCCGTCGCGAGGCTTCGAGACGTAGCGCCAAACGTGTCATGTCGTGGGGCGACAAAGGGGTCAATCGCTGGAATGTACAATTCCAAACATGGACGGAAATCGCACACGGCGATCATCCAGGCAGCCGGTCCTGGGACGCGCGGCCGGCCTGTCGGGCGCGGCGATGCGTCGAAGCGATTCGATCTCGATCTTCAGGCGTGTCCGACCCGGGCTTGGCTCACGGCGTGGGCGAAGCCTTCGAGAGAGAGGGCCGCCATGTCCTCCGCGACGATGCGCTGGATCGCGACACCCGCGAACACCTCGTCGAGGACGAGCTTGAAGAACACCGTCATCGGCTCGGCCGCGAATTCGAGATCGAGGACCACCTGCATCGAGCGGCTCCAATCGAGACAGACATCGGCCGCGTCGGCGTAGGTCACCACCGATTCCTTGAAGAACAGCTCGGCGGAGGAGGCCACGACGTCGGCGATGTTGCCGTGCCGCTCGCCGCGGATCCAGCCGATCAGAATATCGCCATCCACAAGGCACAGTTCGGCGATGAAGTCGCGCAGCGCCTCGGCGAAAATCTGTTCGGCCGCCGCGTAGGCGTGCGGAACGGCGGACGGCCCTGGCGCGAAATGTTGAACCTGAAGGGTCATCGGGCTCTCGCGAAGAGGAAGAACAGGATCTGTGCCACGGCGCGGTAGAATTCTGCCGGAATCGTCTGATCGATCTGCACAGCATCGTACAGGGACCTTGCGAGAGGCTTGTCCTCGATCACCGCGATGCCCTTTTCCTCGGCGATCGCACGGATACGCAGGGCGATGAGATCCTGCCCCTTGGCGAGTACGAGCGGCGCCGGATTCTCGCTCGGCTCGTAGCGTAGAGCCACGGCGAAGTGCGTCGGATTGGCAATCACGACGGTGGCGCGGTCCACATTGGCCAGCATCCGGTTGCGGGCGCGGTCCTGGGCGAGCGAGCGCAGCCGCGCCTTGACCGACGGATCGCCCTCGGTCTGCTTGTGCTCGTCCTTGATGTCCTGGCGCGACATCCGCAGCGAGCGCTGCCAGCGCAGCCGCGCCCAGACGAGGTCGCCCGCCACGATGACGATGGTGGCGATGGCCACCGCCGAGACGAGGCGGATCGAGACCGTCAGGATCAGTTCAGGCAATTGGCTCGGATCGACGAACATGGCGTTCACGGCTCTTGTCCGCTCCGAGCGAAGGAGCAGAAGGGCGACGACACTGACCGACAGGAATTTAACGACGGATTTCAGGAACTCGACTTGACCCGAAGTTCCGAAGATCCGCGAGAAGCCCGCCATCGGCGAAATCCGCGACCATTTCGGCGTGATCCGGTCGAGAACGAGCCGCGGCAGATTCTGCAGCAGCGAGGCGGCGAGGCTGCAGACCGCCAGGATCAGCAGGATCGGAAGCAGGAAGCGGCCCGCCGCCATCGCCACGCGGCTCAGGAGCAGCATCGCGTCGCCGCCGGTCTCCAGGGAGAAGCTGCGCGGATCGTCGAGGAGCGGCGCGAAATCACCCGCGAGCTGCGCCGCCTGACCCCGCGCGAACAGGACGAGCGCGATCAGAAGGCCCACCGTCGAGGCAAAGACCGGGGCCTCGCGGGAGAAGGGGATGTCGCCCTTCTCGATCGCCTCGCGTACACGCCGTTCGGTAGCGGCTTCGGTCTTGCTTTCCTGGTCCGTCTCCTCCGCCACGCATCAGCCCCGCGGGCGGGCGCGGACGGGGTGCTGGTCAGCGGATGAGGGCGTCATCCTCGCCTCCCGGATTGATCTCGATCTCCCCGCGCGCGGCCATGTCCATGGCGAGATCGGAGATGAAGCGGCGCGCCTCCATGACGTCGCGCTGCGACGCCGGCTCGCCGCCGTTCAGCTCGTGCTCGACCATGCGGCGCACGCGCGCCGAGAGGGCGCTGAGCACCGTCGTGCGGAACTCGGCCTCCGTCCCCTTCAGGGCCAGCACGAGCCGGTCGTTGGGCACGACGTCGAACAGGGTGGTGAGCGCGCGCGGCGCCAGCTTGACGATGTCGTCGAAGGTGAAGAGCAGGCCCTTGAGGATCTCCACCGATTTCGGACGCGACTTGCCGAGGTTGGTCAGCACGTCGTCCATCTGCTGGCGCTCCATCTTGTTGATGATGTCGGCCATCTTCGCGTGGGTGTCGGCGCCGGAATTGCGCGCGCCGTTGATCATGAAGTACTCGTGCAGGGTCTTCTCGATCGCGTGCAGCACGTCGTCGACGATTGGCTTGAAGCTCAGCATCCGCCGCATCACGGTATTGCGCAGCGGCGCGGGCAGATGGCCCATCACCTTCGCGGCGGTGGCAGGCTTGACCTTGGACAGGATCAGCGCCGCGGTCTGGGGATGCTCTTTGACGAGGTAGCTCGCCAGCACGCTCTCCTGCACGGTGGCGAGCCGCTCCCAGACCAAACGGGTGGCGTTGCCGCGCACGTCGGCGAGGATGTCGGCGACCTGGTCGGCCGGCAGCAGCCCGCTGAGCAGTTTCTCGACCTCGTTGGCGGTTCCGATGAGGCTGTTGCCGGCGGTGAACTCGGCGGAGAAGGTCTCCACCACCGTGTCGAGCTGTTCCGGACTGACCGCGCCGAGATTCGAGGCCGAGCGGGTGATGCGCTTGAGTTCGTCCGGCTCGAAATACTTGATGAGCCGCCCCGCCGCGGGCTTGCCCATGGCGAGCAGGAGCGCCGCGACCTGATCGACGGGGTCGAGCCGCCGGGCCGCCACTGCGCGGGTGGCGACGGCGCCCGCGGGCAAGACCTCCACCGGGATCGGGCTCGCAGCCGGGGAATTCGAAGGCAAGGGGTTCGAAGCCAGGGGACTTGAAGCCAAGGGACTCGACGACATGGCGGCCCGTTCTCGCCGAGGCTCAGGTGTTCTGGTCGGCGGCGGAGGGCCCGACCACCTCGGTCAGCGACACGCCGAAGCGGGAATTGTCCTCTTCGACGATGACGATCTCGCCGCGGGCGATGACCCGGCCATTGACCATCACGTCGACCGGCTCGCCGACGCGGTGGTCGAGGGGGACCACGGCGCCGCGCCCGAGCTTCATCAGGTCGGCCACCGGCATCGTCGCGGAGCCCAGCACGACCTGCATCAGCACTGGGATGCGCAGGATTGAATCGAGGTTGCGCCCGTCGCCGACGCGGGCGTCGTTGCCGGCGAGATCGGTGTCGGGGAAGGGGCTGCTGCTCATCGCTCGGGCTCGTCGGGTCGGCTTATGCGTGAGACTGGTCTAGCCGGCTTGGCTGACGCGAGGCTGTCTTGCCAGCGCGAGGCTGTGCCGAAGCGAGGGTCTCGCGGGAGATCCGAGGACGTGTTGCCCTCGCGCGGGGCGGCGGCCCCGCCTGACATTCCGCTGACGGCGGTCGTCAGCGTCGCGGGACCGGGTCATGGCATCAGGCGGCCGTCCGACACAAGAACCGGAGCTGACCGCCGTGAACACCCGAAAGACCGTCCTCGTCGCCATCCTCACAGCCGCCCTGGCCACCGGACTGACCGTCGGCCTCGCAGCGCCGGCCCTGGCCGACACGCCGGCAAAGGACTGGATGCCGATCGAGCAGGTCCTGACCAAGCTGTCCGCAGCCGGCTACGGCTCCGTGCGCAGCATCGAGGCCGATGACGGCGTGTGGAAGGCCAAGGCCAGCCGGGAAGGCCGGACCGTCAAGGTACAGGTCGATCCGCGCACCGGCGCCGTGGTCGAGGGGTCCGGCAAGCCGGGCGACGACTGAGGCGGACGCCGCCTCACGGCTTCTCCGAGCGCGCTGCAGCGAGCGCCGCCCGCGACGCCTCCAGCTCGGCGAGCGCCGCCCGCGCCTCGTCGATCTTGAGGCTCAGGGCATCCAGCACTTCACGGCCCTCCTCCTTGAAGGAGCGTACCGCCTCGCCGGCCTGGGTCAGGGCCACGCCGGAAGCGGCCACCGCCGCGCCGTACTCGGCCTGGGTCCGGTCGAGGCGCTTGAGCTTGAGGTACATCGGCACCACGCAGGCGCTCGTCGCCACGAGCGCCACGAGGAGTATGCCGTCAATCAAGGAGCCCATGGGCGCCCTCCTTCTCCGGATTGATCGCATCCTCGATCCGCAGGACGTAGGAGCCCTGCGACTGACCGGCCCGGCACCAGAACAGCGGCCGGTCGTTGCCCTCGAGCTTGACTCGGGTCGCGGGCGTTGCGTCGAGAGTGAGCACCTGCCCGACCTTGAGACCGGCGATTTCGCCGAGCGTCAGGTGACGCTCTTCGAGAACCGCCCGCAGGCGCACGGTCGTCTTCTGCACCTCCGCCGCGATCTGCTCGGCCCAGTGCGGGTCGCGGGCCGAAGATTCGCCGGTGAGCAGCTTGCCGAGCGCCGGACGCAGCGGATTCAGCACCGTCTGCGGGATGATGAGGAACATCTCGCCGCCGCGATTGAGCGCCTGGAGCAGGAACTTGGCCTGCACCGCCTTGTTCGAGCGCCGGCCGATCACCGCGAACTCCATCCGGGTCTCGGTGCGCTCCAGGCGGAAGCTCGTCTGCGAGACGAGGCCGAAGGAGGATTCCAGCGCCTTGCCGATCTGCTCGAACACCAACTGCGCGATGCGCAGCTCGATCGCGGAAAAGGTGCGCTCGTCTTCCACCGGCGGCTCGGAGCCGTCGGAGCCGAACAGCACCTCGGTCATGGTGTAGATGAAGTCGCGGTCGAGCCCGACGAGAACGTGTCCGTCCCAGGACGACGCGTGGAAGATGCCGACCACCGCGTTGGCGTCGTAAGCGTCGAGGAACTCGCCGAAGCGCCCGCTCTCGACGCCGCTCAGAGAGTAGAAGGTCGAGGAGCCGGCGAGGTGCTTGTCCGCGTCGCTGCAGGCGGTGGCGAGGCGGTCGAACACCACGCTGAGCATCGGCAGCCGATCGAGCGACAGGCCGCCAGCCTCCTGGATGCGGGCGCGGATGTCGGTCGCAGGCTTGGCCGCCGTTACGAAGGGTGGGAGGACCGGGGCCGGCCCGGGCTCGGGCGTGGTTTCCGGCACCGCGTCGGCGGTCTGGCTCTCGTCCATCGCTAAAGCCCTTTACGCCGCGGCCGGTACGGCGCGGGCGCCGGACACGGTGGCGCTCTCGACCTCGTCGATGGTCGGACGGTCGGCGCCGGCGATGCCCTTGCGGCCGTGCTCGATCGCGACCTGGGGCAGCGCGCCGTTCATGTAGGCGATCAGGCTCTGCTTCACGATGGTGTAGACGCTGCACTGCTTCTCGCGCACGCCCTTGATCTTCACGGCGAGCGGGGCGAGCATTCCGTAGGAGGCGAACACGCCGATGAAGGTGCCCACCAGGGCGGCGCCGATCAGGCCGCCGAGAATCTGCGGCGACTGGTCCAGCGCGCCCATCGCCTTCACGATGCCGAGCACCGCCGCGACGATGCCCAGCGCCGGCAGCGCCTCGGCCACGGTGTTGATCGCGGCATAGGGCTTGAGCTTGTACTTCTTGTGGGTGCCGATCTCTTCCTCCATCAGCGCCTCGATCTCGTGCGAGCGGGCGTTGCCGATGAGGATCAAGCGGCAATAGTCGCAGATGAACAGCACCAGATCGGGGTCCTTGGTCACCTCGGGATAGTTCTTGAAGATCTCGGAACTAGCCGGATCGTCGAAATGCATCTCGACCTCGTTGCGCGGCTTGGTCTTCAGTTCGCGCATCAGGGCGTGCAGCAGCCCGAGCAGCGAGAGGAAGTCCTGGCGCTTCGGCCCCTTGTTGGTGAAGGCCTCCATCGTCGCCTTGCCGGAATCCATCACGACCTTCAGCGGGTTGGCGATGACGAAGGTGCCCGCCGCCATGCCGCCGATGATGACGAACTCCCAGGGCTGCCAGATCACGATCAGGTGCCCGCCCATGGCGACGAAGCCGCCGAGCATGCAGCCGATCGCGATGACGAGGCCGACGAGGATTCCCATGGGAAGGCTCCGGGGGACACCGCTGCGGGGACGGGTGCCGACGCGCGGCGGCCCTTTGTCCCGAGCGAATACGGGCGGTGGCTTGCGCGGAGCTTTTTGGAGCGATGCGGCGCACCCGCTTGGAGCCGGGCACCCGAGCGCATAACTGAGGCTCATGTCTCGTGGCGATGCGCCCGACCGGTGGTCGGGAGCATCGCGTTCGGCGGACTCCCGCCGCCTCGCATTCGCGAGGGCAGCCGGTGATGAGCGATTCTCATCGTCGGCTGGCGTCCCATGTGATTCAAACGTACCGGAGCGCCTCCTTGGCCCAGACCGACGATCGCCTGCCGCAGATGCACGCCACCACGATCCTGATGGTCCGCAAGGGCGGCCGGGTGGTGATCGGCGGCGACGGACAGGTCAGCCTCGGCCAGACCATCGTGAAGGGCAATGCCCGCAAGGTCCGGCGGCTCGCCAAGGGCAGCGTCATCGGCGGCTTCGCCGGCGCGACCGCCGACGCCTTCACCCTGTTCGAGCGGCTCGAGGCCAAGCTGGAGCAGTATCCCGGCCAGCTCACCCGCGCCTGCGTCGAGCTCACCAAGGACTGGCGCACTGACCGCTATCTGCGCCGCCTGGAGGCGATGATGCTGGTAGCCGACAAGGATGTGAGCCTGCTGCTGTCCGGCTCCGGCGACGTGCTGGAACCCGAGACCGGGGTGATGGCGATCGGATCGGGCGGCAATTTCGCGCTGGCCGCCGCCCGGGCACTGGAGGACGGCGAGCACGATGCCGAGGCGATCGTGCGCCGGTCGATGAAGATCGCCGCCGAGATCTGCGTCTACACCAACGGCAACCTCGTGATCGAAGCCCTCGACGCGGCCTGAGGGCCGCGCTCCCTGGAAAGCCGGGCTTTGCCCGCTTAGATCGTTTTCGGGGAAGGCTCCGCGCCCGACGCGCCGCCCCGCAAGTTCAAGAAAATGGCCGCAGGAGCCCGATGACCACCTTCTCTCCCCGCGAGATCGTCTCCGAGCTCGACCGCTTCATCGTCGGCCAGAAGGACGCCAAGCGCGCGGTCGCCATCGCGCTGCGCAACCGCTGGCGCCGCCAGCAGCTCAAAGGGCCGCTGCGGGACGAGGTGGCGCCCAAGAACATCCTGATGATCGGCCCGACCGGCTGCGGCAAGACCGAGATCGCCCGCCGCCTCGCGCGGCTGGCCGGCGCGCCCTTCCTCAAGGTCGAGGCCACCAAGTTCACCGAGGTCGGCTATGTCGGCCGCGACGTCGAGCAGATCGTGCGCGACCTCGTCGAGGTCGGCATCGGCCTGACGCGGGAGGAGAAGCGGAAGACGGTCAAGGCCAAGGCGGAGGCAGCGGCCGAGTCGCGCATCCTCGACGCGCTGGTCGGCCCGACCGCGAGCCAGGGGACCCGCGAGAGCTTCCGCAAGAAACTGCGGGCCAGCGAACTCGACGACAAGGAGGTCGAGATCGAACTCGCCCCGTCGGGCCCGCAGGGCATGCCGATGTTCGAGATCCCCGGCATGCCGGGCGCCTCCATGGGCGCGATCAACATTTCCGACATGCTCGGCAAGGCGCTGGGCGGCCAGCGCGGCAAGCCGCGCCGCATCACCGTCGCCGACGCCTACGCGCCGCTGATCGCCGAGGAGAGCGACAAGCTCGTGGACGACGACGCGCTCACCCGCGAGGCGATCCGCGAGGTCGAGGACAACGGCATCGTCTTCCTCGACGAGATCGACAAGATCTGCGCCCGCGAGGGTCGCTCCGGCGCCGACGTCTCCCGCGAGGGCGTGCAGCGCGACCTGCTGCCGCTGATCGAGGGCACGACGGTGGCGACCAAGCACGGGCCGGTGAAGACCGACCACATCCTGTTCATCGCCTCGGGCGCCTTCCACGTCTCGAAGCCGTCCGACCTGCTGCCCGAGCTGCAGGGCCGTCTGCCCATCCGCGTCGAGCTGCAGCCGCTGACCGTGGACGACTTCAAGCAGATCCTGACCGCGACAGAGGCGAGCCTGATCAAGCAGACCGTGGCGTTGATGGAGACGGAGGGCGTCACCCTCGACTTCACCGAGGACGCCATCGACGCGCTCGCCCGCGTCGCGGTGGAGGTGAACGGATCGGTCGAGAATATCGGCGCCCGTCGCCTCCAGACCGTGTTGGAGCGGGTGATCGACGAAATCTCATTCACCGCCACCGACCGCTCCGGCGAAACGGTGCCGATCGATGCCGGCTACGTGCGTGAGCGGGTGGCGGACCTCGCCGCCAACACGGATCTCAGCCGCTTCATCCTCTGACGTGCGGGGGCGGTCCGAGGCGTCCGGCGTCGCGCTGCCCGTCCTCGCCCTGGTCGCGGGGATGGTTTCGATCCAGAGCGGCGCGGCGCTCGCCAAGGGGCTGTTTCCCGTCGTCGGCGCGGCGGGCGTCACGGCCCTGCGCGTCGGTTTCTCCGCGCTGATCCTGCTCGCGGTCTGGCGGCCGTGGCGGCGCGGCCCGGAGCGCGGTGAGATCGGAGCGATTGTGCTCTACGGCGCGGCGCTCGGGCTGATGAACCTGCTGTTCTATCTGGCTTTGCGCACGATCCCGCTCGGAATCGCGGTCGCCATCGAATTTACCGGTCCGCTCGCCGTGGCGCTGGCCGGCTCGCGCCGAGGGATCGACTTCGCCTGGATCGGCCTCGCCGTGCTCGGGCTCGGCCTGCTGCTGCCGCTCGGCGACACGACTCCCCTCGATCTCACGGGGGCGGCGCTGGCCCTCGGCGCGGGCCTGTGCTGGGCTGCCTACATCGTCTTCGGCCAACGCGCCGGCCGGGCCGGCGGCGGGCGGGCGGTCTCCCTCGGCATGCTGGTCGCCGCCCTCGTGGTCGCGCCGGTGGGGCTCGGGCACGCGGGTACGGATCTGTTCACGCCCGAGATCCTCGCGACGGGCCTGGTCATCGCCGTCCTGTCGAGCGCCCTGCCCTACTCGCTCGAAATGTTCGCCCTGACTCGCCTGCCCCGTCCGGCTTTCGGCGTGTTGATGAGCCTGGAGCCGGCCGTCGCGGCGCTCGCCGCCCTCGCCCTGCTCGGTGAGCGGCTGACCGCAGTGCAGGCCGGCGCCATCGGCTGCATCGTGGCCGCGTCCGCCGGAATCACGCTGGCGGGCCGCCGGTCCGGCAGGAAGCCGCCGAACCGGGATGCGGCCGGATGACCGTGCCGATCTCCCTCGACCAATCCGCCGCGCCTACCCCTCCCAGACCTGCCCCGGCCGCAGCGCCAGGAACCGCTCCGGCGGCAACGCGGCCGCCGCCAGCGCCTCGGCCAGGGCCTCGACGGGCCGCTCGATGCCCTCGTCGGTCAGCTTGAAGGTGCCCCAATGGTGGCCGAGCGCCTGATCGGCGCCGAGCAGGGTCAGGGCCTCCACCGCGTCGGCGGGGTTCATGTGCTGCGGCTGCATGAACCAGCGCGGCTCGTAGGCGCCGACCGGCAGGGTCGCGAGCCGCGGTGGGCCGAAGCGGGCGCGGATCTCGCGGAAGACCGTGCCGTCGCCGAGCCCCGTGTCGCCGACATGGTAGTGCACCCCGCGCGGCGTGGTCAGCAGGAAGGCGCACCACAGCGCCATGCGCCGGTCGTTGAAGCCGCGCGCCGACCAGTGGTTGGCGGGCGTCAGGTGCGCGGTGATGCCCGAGCCGAGATCGACGGACTCTCCCCAGTCGCGGGCCTCGACATGCATCGTCTCGTCGTAGCCACGAAGGATGACGTCGTTGCCGAGCGGCGCCACGATCAACGGCTGGTGGTCCTGCCACAGCCGGGCGACCGAGGCTCCGTCGAGATGGTCGTAGTGGTTGTGGGTGATCAGCACCGCATCGATGGGCGGCAGGTCGGCATAGGCGATGCCCGGCGGGTTGACGCGCTTCGGCCCGGCGAAGCGGAACGGACTGGCGCGCCGCGCGAAAACCGGATCGACCAGGATGTTGCGGCCGGCCACTTGGAACAGGTAGCTCGCATGCCCGATCAGCACCACGCGGAACCCGTCGACCCTCTCGGGCGGCTTGTCCGGCGAAAATGGGCTCGGGAAGTTCGTCGGCCACGCTTCGGGCTTGCCGGTCCGGCGCCAGCGGGCGAAATCGGCGAGCGACTTGTCCGGCGGCTGGTCCGGCGTGTGGAAGCGCAGACCGTCGAAATGGTCGCTGACCGGCCCGCGGTAATAGGGGTTTCGGCCCCGGCGATGCGCGGCGTAGCCGACGCCGCCGAGGGTCATCACCGTGGCCGCGCTGGCGACCGTGAGCAGGCCACGCTTCTTCATACGGCCAAGATGGCCCGTCCGGGCCGGCGTTCAAGCGCGGCGCGGGGCCTCAGGAGCGCCAGCGCAATTCCTGCCGAACGAGGGGATTGGCGAAGGGCCGGCCCTCGCGTGCCGCCTCCAGGGCCTCGCGCTTGAGGCGGAAATACCACTGAGACGGCAAGTCGCCCTGGCCCAGCAGCACCATGGTCGGCTTTCGGTCGAGACCGGCCTGCGCGTGCTGCAGCACCTGCTGATCCTGCGTCAGGAACTGACGCATCATCGGCCGGGCGATGGGTTTCAGCAGGTTGAGCGCCGGCATGCTCCAGTAGAGCGCGTTGGTCAGCATCGTGCGATTCGGGCCCATGGGCGTGGCGAAGGTGTAGTTCGCCACCCGTTTCGTGCCCGCCTTGATCCGCTCCAGTCGCACGCCGGGCAGGCGGAATTCGATCTCGACCTCCGGGACACCGCCGAGCAGGCGATAGACCGGCGAGCTGGTCGTGGTCGCGTGGCTCGACATGACGAAGCCGTGCGGCACGGGCTGGAAGGTCTTCACCTTCTCCCGCAACTCCTTGGACGGGCGGAACCACCACGTGTCGTGTACGAAGGCGACGTGGCCGGGATCGACGAGGCTGAGCGTCGTGAGATCGAAAGAGGCCTCGACCTCCAGTTCCAGCACGAGGCAGCCGGACGGTTCGAAATCGAGGGCGGGCACGGCCGGCACGGCGGCCGGGTCGGCCGGTCCCAGATGCGGGTTGACCCAGAGGAAGCCCGCGCTCTCGACGATGGGGAAGCGCTGGACGGCGATGCGCGAGAAGTCCGAGGCGTCGTGCTCGGAGAGCGTCGGCACGTCGCGGCAGCGCCCGTCGGTGCCGAAGCGCCAGCCGTGGAACGGGCACATCAGCGTGTCCCCGTCGAACTTGCCCTTGGACAGGGCCATGCCGCGATGGGGGCAGCGGTCGCGCAGGGCGAACAGGACGCCGTCCTTGCCCCGGCCGAGCACCACCTGCTCGCCGTTGAGCGCGACCGCGCGCATCCTGCCGCCCGCGATCGCGGAGGCTTGGCCGACGCAGTACCATGCGTTCGGCAGCGGCTCGCGCATGGCGCGCGGGTCGAGGGCGTCATCGGCGGAGACGCGCGGGGCAGCGGCGGAGGACATCGTTTGTGCGGACTGACCGATGCGGATGGGGCCCCTCTTTAGGCGCCTCGCCGCCCGTCGGCCAGCGGCACCCGCGGGTGCGATTTGTGCGTTGCGGCGAGACAACGCACCGGATCGGCCGGCGAGGGGGTTTCGCAGGGCGTCGATCGTCCCTACCTTGGGCTCACCCGCAACGAACGAAAGGAGGTGATCCAGTGTCTCATTGTCATCAGCCGTCGCCGACGACCAAGGCCTGGACCGTTACCTCCGGCGTGTGCGCCTAACGCACCCGCAGGATCACGACAGGTTTCGTCGGACTGACCGGTTCGACAATGGAAGGGCCGCCCCTCGGGGCGGCCCTTCGCATTTTCAGGGTGGCGGCGGCCTCAGCGCGGCTGGGCCTGGAACAGCGGCGCGGCCAGGGCCTCGCAGCGGGCGCGCCAGAGGTCGCGCTCGGTTCGCAGATCCTCCATCTTGCCGACTTCCTCGGCGATGTGGGCGCGCAGCTCGCGGATTTCCTGAGCCAGGATGATCTGAAGCTCGTCGCGGCGCTCGGCTTCGAGCCGGAGCCGGGCCTTCAGCATCATGTTCTCGGCCATGATTTCGGCGACGTCCTCGTCGGCGGACTCAGCCGGCTTCGCGGCGGCGGAGACGAGGCGGGGCGACCAAGTCGTGCTGCGCGACTCGGTGTCCGGCTCGGCGGAGACGGGTTCGACCTCGGGCAGCGGGACGGGCTTGGCCTCGGACATCGTCGCGCGCATGGTGGCGAGCCAATCCCGCAGCGGCGCGGTGCCGGCCGGAGACCGGGGACCGGACTCGGAAGATGGGGCCTGTCGCGCGGGTTCCGACATCGGGTCGTCCTCGGGCACCGTCAGCGGTGCGTCGTCGGCCATCAGAGCCCAACATGCTTAACGAAGGGTAAAATTCGACCCTGCCCTTACCGCCGCTTCGGCCGCGAGCATGCATCCGTTCGCGTGCGGCGGCCGGCTTCGACATCGCGGACGGAGAAGGGCTTCGGCCCCTTCGGGATTGACTTGGGGCGGTCCAGGGCCTATCCGCCCGGCTCCATTTCGACGTTCGAACGTCACGATGAGCCGCCGACCGGCCCGAGAGGCCGGAGGTCAACGTCCGACAGCGCGTCCGCGCCCTCGGGCGCCCTTGTCGTTGCCGTGCTTTCGCCGAAGCGTCAAACGAGCCCTGCCATGACGCCCGCGAACGATACCACCCTGCGCATCGAGGATGCGGTCAACGATTTCTGCCCGTGGTCGGGCAAGCCGATCGTGCCCGAGGCGCTGACCCTCTACAACGGCGCGGTGGTCGGCTTCTGCAATGCGGAGTGTCGCGACAAGTTCGCCCGCGCAGTGGCGGCCTTCGAGGACGCGCTGCGCGCCCGCCGCGTGGCCAATGCCGGCCTCCACCAGTAAGGACCTCTGAACCCGCATGTTCGAAGGCCTTTCCGACCGCCTTTCCGGCATCCTCTCCGGGCTGACGCGCCGCGGCGCGCTGACGGAAGCCGACGTCACCGCCGCCATGCGCGAGGTGCGCCGCGCGCTGCTCGAAGCGGACGTCGCGCTGGAGGTGGTGCGCTCGTTCACCGACAAGGTGCGCGAGAAGGCGGTGGGCGCCACCGTGCTCAAGTCGGTGACGCCCGGCCAGATGGTCGTGAAGATCGTCAACGACGAGCTCATCGCGATGCTCGGCACCGATGCCAGCGTCGTCGACCTGAACGCCCCCGCTCCCGTCGCCATCCTGATGGTGGGCCTGCAGGGCTCGGGCAAGACCACCACCACCGCCAAGATCGCCCGGCGCCTGTCGAGCCGCGAGAAGCGGCGCGTGCTGCTGGCCTCCCTCGACACCCGTCGCCCGGCGGCGATGGAGCAGCTCGCGGTGCTCGCCAAGCAGGTCGAGGTCGAGAGCCTGCCGATCGTCGCCGGCCAGTCGGCGGTGCAGATCGCCCGGCGCGCCATGGAGGCCGCCCGGCTCGGCGGCTTCGACGTGGTGATGCTCGACACCGCCGGCCGCACCACGGTCGACGAGGGCCTGATGGCCGAGGCCGCCGAGGTGAAGGCGGCGACCAACCCGCACGAAGTGCTGCTGGTGGCCGACGCGCTCACCGGCCAGGACGCGGTCAACACCGCCCGCGCCTTCGACCAGCGCCTCGGCGTCACCGGCATCGTGCTCACCCGCATGGACGGCGATTCCCGCGGCGGCGCGGCGCTCTCCATGCGCGCCGTCACCGGCAAGCCGATCAAGCTCGTCGGCGTCGGCGAGAAGGTCGACGCGCTGGAGGAGTTCCACCCGCAACGGGTGGCCAACCGCATCCTCGGCATGGGCGACATCGTCTCCCTCGTCGAGAAGGCCGCCGAGACCATCGACCACGAACAGGCCCTGCGCACCGCCGAGAAGATGCGCAAGGGCAAGTTCGACCTCGAAGACCTGTCGATGCAGCTCGCCCAGATGGAGAAGATGGGCGGCATCGGCGGCCTGATGGGCATGCTGCCCGGCATGGGCCAGATGAAGAAGCAGGTCGAGGGCGCCAATCTCGACGAGAAGATGTTCAAGCGCCAGCGCGCCATCATCTCGTCGATGACCCCGCAGGAGCGCAAGAACCCCGACCTCCTCAAGAACTCGCGCAAGAAGCGCATCGCGGCGGGTGCCGGCGTGAAGGTCGAGGAGATCAACAAGCTCCTCAAGATGCACCGGACCATGGCCGACATGATGAAGGCGATGGGCTCAGGAAAACGCGGCGGCATCGGCCAGGCGCTCGGCAACATGTTCGGGCTGGGCGGCGGCATGCCGGGCGGTCTGCCCGGCGGCATGAAGCTGCCGCCTGGCATGCCCGAGCCGACGCCGGAGCAGATCGCCGAGATCGAGAAGCAGTTCGGCGGCAAGCTGCCGCCGATGCCGGCGGGCCTCGGGGCTGGGAAGATGCCGGGCCTTCCGGGTCTCGGCGGACCGAAGCTGCCGGGGCTGGGCGGCTTCCTGCCGGGTAAGAAGAAATGACGATCTTGTCCGCTCAAGGCGTTGATCCCGAGTTGGCAAGCCTGCGCGAGAGCATCGACAATTTCGATGCCGCGCTCATCCATCTGCTCGCCGAACGCTTCCGCTGCACGCAGCGGGTCGGCGAGCTGAAGGCCCGCAAGGGCCTGCCTCCCTCCGATCCGGACCGGGAGGCGCGTCAGGTCAAGCGCCTGAGAAATCTCGCGGTCGAGGCCAAGCTCGACCCCGATTTCGCCGAGAAGTTCCTCGCCTTCGTGGTCAAGGAAGTCATTCGGCACCACCGCACGATCGCCGAGAACGTCGATCACAACGCGATCCAGAAACAAGACACCGAAAGGAACGACTGATGTCCCTCAAGATCCGTCTCACCCGCGGCGGCGCCAAGAAGCGTCCGTACTACCGCATCGTCGTCGCCGATGCCCGCGCCCCGCGCGACGGCCGCTTCATCGAGAAGGTCGGCGCCTACGACCCGATGAAGGCCAAGGACGATCCGGCCCGCATCGTGCTCGACAACGAGAAGATCCAGTCCTGGCTCGCCAAGGGCGCGCAGCCGACGGACCGCGTCCTGCGCTTCCTCGACGCCGCCGGCCTCGCCAAGCGCCCCGCCCGCAACAACCCGCAGAAGGCGGAGCCCGGCGAGAAGTCCAAGGAGCGCGCCGCCAAGCGCGCCGAGAAGGCGGCCGCTCCGGCCGAGGACGCCGCGGCGTAAGTCGACTGCTCCCCTCCCCCTCGCGGGGAGGGGTCGGGGTGGGGGTTGCGCAACCGGGGACGGCTTGCGCCTCTGCCGCCCCCTCCCGCTTTCGCTCCCTTCCTGCCTGGCGAAGGGACAACGCGCCGTCATCGAGGCACCTTGCATGGCCCGCCGCCCCGGATCCTCATCGCGTGGACCTGCGCGGTCCGCCGAGCGCCTCGCGCCGGAGGCCGTCACCTCGGCCCGCAAGCCACAAGGCGCCAAGTCCGTCCCGCCCGCCTTCCCCGATCCGGACCTCGTCCTGCTCGGCGAATTCGGCCGGCCGCACGGACTGCACGGTGAGGTGCGGCTGAAATCCTATACCGGTGAACCTCTGGCGATCGCCGGCTACGGTCCCTTACGCGCCTCGGATGGCCGCACCCTCGAACTCGAGGACGCCCGGCTTGCACCCGGCGGGTCGCCCGACCTGCTGATCGTGCGGGTCAAAGGCGTCGACCACCGCAGCGGCGCCGAAGCCCTCAACCGCGTCACGCTCGCCATCGCCCGCGAACGCCTGGGAGAAGCCGAGGACGAGGACGAGTTCTTCCTCACCGACCTGATCGGACTCACGGTCGAGGACGGCTCCGGCGCAGCGATCGGCACCATCGTGGCGGTGCCGAACTATGGCGGCGGCGATCTCCTCGAAATCCGCCCGGCGGCCGGCGGCCCGACCGCGCTCCTGCCCTTCACCAAGGCCTTCGTGCCGAGCCTCGACATCGCCGGCGGAAAGGTCGTCGCGGACCCGCCGGAGGACCTGTTCGCCCCGCCGGGCCCGAAGCCCGCCGACGATCCGGGCTGAGGCCAAAATCCGCATTCACTTGATGAGGCCTAGGGCTGCCTCGGCCCCGATGCGGTCTTCGGAACGGTTCGCTTCCAGGCTGTTGATGCGGCAGAGGCCGACGACCGCGTCGCGTGGCCTCGGTCAGGCAGCTCTCGATGCGATCGAGCGGAAGAGCTGATGTCGGTGCGAGGCGTGCACACCTCGCGTTTGGGTCGCGCCGCTTCGAATTGCGTCACTCGGCCCCATGGAAACAGACGCAGAGCTTGTTTCCATCAAGATCTCGAAAATATGCACCGTAGTAATTGGGATGATAATCAGGGCGAAGCCCTGGCCTGCCTTCGCATTTTCCGCCGCACTCGATTGCCAGCGCATGACACAAATGCACTTCGGATCGGCTTCTCGCTAGCAAGGCTACCATTTGCCCATTGCCTACAGACATGGGTCGTCCGTCGTAGGGGCGGGTCACAATGAACAGCGGCCTGTCGGACCAAGCTGACTTCCAACCAGCCCAATTCTCATCCGCGAATTTCAAATTGAGTCCCAATATCCTGAGCACAGGATCGTAGAAGCGCCGCGCGGTTTCGACGGCACTGGTGCCGAGGGTGACGTGTGAAATCATAATCAGCCGCTCTTCACGTATGAACCCAATGGCAGCTTAGCGCTTGGCGAATAACTGCGCCAAACGGTCCTCTGAGGTCGGATACGGAATGAGCAGATAGGGCCTCGAGCGGGATAGCCACTCGGGGTGGAATCCGCCCGTCGACTTGCGGAGAGACTGCGAGCAAATGCGGCCCTTCCGCAACTAGAAATACACTTCTATGTTCGCCGCCGACGAGAGAGTGCCGCGGCGATGCAGAATGATCAGGGCGTGTCGGCCAGCGAGGAGCGCCTTCGAGCCGCGATGATTTCGGGAGACGTCCAGGCGTTGTCCGAACTGATCGACGAAAATCTTGTCTTCACGGGTCCGATGGGCAACGTGATGACGAAAGAAGAGGATTTGGAAGCTCATCGAAAGCGACGATTGCAGATCCGACGCCGCGAACTCTTCGAGACCACTCTTCATCCATCCCATGACATCGTCGTGACGACGACCAAGGCGAGGCTCGAAGCGACATACATCGAGCATCCGGTGTCCGGTATCTTCGCCTACACTCGCATCTGGCGCAGCGGTGAACATGGATGGCGTGTGGTAGCGGGTCATTGCTCCAGGATCGGAGACCTCTGATCCGGCGGTTTTGCACGCCCGCCGAGGCAAGGCGTTGATGGCTGCGTGGCCGCCGCAGTTCGGTCCGACATGGAACATCGGCTCTCGGGCAGAGGGACAGGGTCCGCGGCCCACTCCGAGCAGTCTCTCGAGACTGTCTCGATGGATGGTCGCTGCAGCAGGGTATGCGAATATTCAACAAATCACGCCCTGAGGTCCATCCAAGCTTGGACGCTCCGTCAGGGGTTCCGATGCTGCGAAGGCTGCCGTTCCAAGGGATAAACCCGGCATTCTTGAAATCGAGGCAGCCAACAGGAGAGGTGCCCCACACGAGCGGGCCCGACGGAATGTGAAACCTACAGTCCACGTCCAGGCCGAAACGGATCTGATGTCTCATTCGGTCAAGCCGCCCGGCTCGGCCCCGGTATGCTGCCACGCACTGCGATCCGAAATGGCTCTCGAAGTGCCCTCATTGTGCTGACGGTCAGCAAAGCCGCTTCAGCAACGGGCGGCCTATCCGAGCCGTCCGAAGAGGGATCAGCCCATTCTGAAGCCGCCTGCTTGAGCGGGCCATTGCCGGGAGACGGTCATGGATATCACCAGACGGTTCTTCGCCGCAGGCGCGGGCACGATCCCTCTCATCGGCGCGGGCCGGCCCTCCGCCTGGGCTCAGAGCATGACGCGGGACGCGCCGATCATCGGCAATCATGCGGTGACCGATCCCCTGAACCTGGCCATCGACGCCTACATCTACGGCTACCCGCTCGTGACCGTCGAGATGACCCGGCGCGTCCTGACCAACGTGACCGCAGCCGAGGGCAAGAACGCGCCGATGGGCCAGTTCGCCAACCTCAGGGAGTACCCGGACGCGAAGTTCAGAGCCGTCACCGCACCGAATGCCGACACGCTCTATTCCAGCGCCTTCGTGGACGTCGGTCGCGAGCCTCACATCCTCACCATCCCGGATGAGGAGGGGCGCTACTACCTGATGCCGATGCTGAGCGCTTGGACGAACGTCTTCGCCGTGCCGGGCAAGCGTACATCCGGGACCGGGCCGCAGACCTACTTCATCGCCGGGCCGGGCTGGAGCGGCAGCGTGCCCTCGGGCGCCAAGCTGATCCAGGCCCCGACCAGCCTGATCTGGATCATCGGTCGGACCTACTGCACGGGCACGCCCGAGGACTACAAGGCCGTGCATGCCGTCCAGGACCAGTACAGGCTCGTTCCTGCGAGCGCGGCGGACAAGCCGTACACGCCGCCGGCTGGCCGTATCGATCCGGGCGTCGACATGAAGACGGCCGTGCGTGAGCAAGTTAATCGCATGGACGCGACGACCTACTTCAACCTGCTGGCCAGCCTGATGAAGGACAACCCGCCGGCATTGGCCGACGGTGTTCCGCTGGCCAAGATGGCCTCGCTCGGCATCGTCCCGGGCCAGTCCTTCGACCCGGCAAGCTAGCCGGCTGCCATCCGCGAGGCGATTGCGCGAGCGCCAGAGGAGGCCATTCCCCGCATCATGGGGCATCTGAAGGCGACCGGGAGCCACGTCAACGGCTGGACCTTCACGACTGACGGCGGCGACTACGGCAAGGACTATCTGCAGCGCGCCCTGGTCACGGCGGTCGGGCTCGGCTGCAACCTGCCGCAGGATGCGGTGTACCCACTGACCACTGTCGATGCTGCGGGCCGGAAGCTCAACGGCGCTTCCAAGTACGTGATGCGTTTCCCGGCCGGCGAGCTACCCCCTGTCGACGGCTTCTGGTCGCTGACGATGTACGACGCGGACTACTTCTTCGTCGAGAACCAGCTCAACCGCTACTCGATCAGCCCGCGCGATGCCTTGAAGGCCAACCCGGATGGCTCGGTCGACCTCTTCATCCAGACCGAGAGTCCCGGCGCCATGCGGGAGACGAACTGGCTGCCGGCGCCGGAGGGACCGTTCGTGCTGATGCTCCGGACGTACTGGCCGAAGGACGCCATTCTGAACGGATCGTGGTCGCCGCCGCCAGTCACGCGCAGCGCCAGCGCGACGCTGTGAGCAGGGTCGGAGCCCCCGCAAGCCAAGACTGTCCCAGGAGCCGCAATGCGGCTTCGTGATACGCCGTCCGCCAATCGAGCGGCTCCATCACACCCGCTCAGCGCCCGCCCGCTTCCATCGCCGCGCGTGCGAGGCGGATCGGCTCGGGCGACAGCGCCAAGGGGCCGTCGAAGGGGCGCTCGTGCAGGGCGATCACGCCCAGCGTCGTCACCACCGCGGCCGAGAACAGGAACAGGGTCGTCGCCTGCGCGTAGGGACGCTCGCAATGAACGAGGGCGATCGCCGTCAATGTCAGGCCGGCGAGGACGAGGAGCGTCAGCCACTTGCTCTCGTCGCTGCGGGCGGCGCTGATCGCGAGGCGTTCGCTGCGGGCCGAGCGCAATTGCATCACCGCTTCGAGCAGGGCCGCGTGGGTGGCCTCCCCCGCCTCAGCGGCGGTGCGCGGGTCCGCAGCCGCCTGCAGCAGGCGTCCGAGCGCCTGGCCCGCCGAGGGAGCCGAGGCACCGGTCGCGGCCATGGAGGGCCACTCCTCCTTCACCACCGCTTCGAGATAGGCGAACAGCGAGGTGCGCAGGCTGCTCATGTCCGGCGCCGAGGCGATGCTGAGATCGTAGACCGCCAGCGCGTGCGAGCGCTCGGCCTGAAGCACCCGGTTCGCCTGACGCTGGCGCTCCCAGGCATCGTTGGCGACGAAACCGGTCAGCAGGGCGAGCAGAACTGCGACCACGCCGATATAGGGTGGCACGATTCCGGTCGAGAGCCGGCGCGTCCCCTCCCGTGTCCAGGGAAGGGTGGTGAGCAGGCTCAGCAGCGCGCAGAAGGTGAGGAAGAGGCCCGCCAGAAGCGTGAACATCAGCCAGACGGGTTGGTCGAGCCAGAAGCCGAGGATCATCACCGGGTCGATCGAGAGGTCGGGACCGCCAGCGTGACCGACCAAACCCTCCGATTCGGTAAAGGCGCCTCAACCGCCCTTCCGCGTGGCCTCGTCCCGGCAGGGCCGGATCGCCTCCGGCACGGGGCGGCGATCGGGCGCGGGCGCCTCGAACACCGCGAGATAGCCGACGCCGCCCTTCAGCCGGGCCAGCGAGACCTCGCGATAGCCGACCGCTGCCAGTTCGCAGCGCAGGAGTTTCGGCGGCGTGCCGTGGCGGGAGGGGATCGCGTCGGCATCGACGATTCCGACCCGGCCGCCCGGCTTCATCGCGGCGGCAAGGTTCCAGAGCAGGCCGAAGGGTTGCGCAATCTCGTGGTACATGTGGACCAGCACCGCCGCATCGACCGAACCCGGCGGCAGCCGCGGGTCGTGCGCTTCCCCGCGCACCACGGTCACGTTGGACAGCCCCGATTCGGCAACACGGCGCTCGAGATCGGCGAGATAATCCGGCGTAATGTCCTGGGCCAGGATACGGCCCTGCGAGCCGACGCGCGGACTCAGGCGGAAGACGTAGTAGCCGCTGCCCGCGCCGATATCGGCCACCGTCTCGCCGGGTGCGATCCGCATCAGGCGCGCGCCCTGCCCGACCTCGTCGGCCCGGTCGCGCTCCCGCTCGTGCGCCCATTGCGGAGCGACGATCTCCGCGACGGGCCGGTCGGGCTTCGCGAAGCGCTCGGCCGGCGCACCGGGCGGCGCGAGCGGCTCGGCCGCGAAGGCCGGGAGCGTCAGCAGAAGGAGGGGGAGGAAGGCGGCGAAGCGGGTCATGCCCTGGACAATGCGCGGCGCTGGCGGGCGTGCCCACCCCGCGCGCCTCGGCCGCGCATCGAACCATCGGCAGCGCGCCCCGTTCGCAAGAAACAGCCTCGAACCGGCATCCGAGAGTGAGACGCCATGCGCAGCCCGATCCTCCTCCTCGCCCTCCTCGCCCTCGCCGGGCTGCCGGCCCATCCGGCGACGGCGCAGGGCTTCCCTGGCGCGACCGTCGGAATCCCTCTGGGACGTCCCGACCCGTTCGGCGCCATGACAGGCCGACCAGCCGAGCCGATGAACCGCTCGACGTCAGAGCCCCTCCCCGGCCGATCGGCCGACCGTGACGCGGTCCGGCCGGACCGTCGCCTGCGATCGCCATCCCGGCGCCACCTCGACCGAGGTCACCGGGCGGAACCGAAGCGACGGCCTCCCCTCGCCCGGCGCTGACTGACTGGAGCGCCGCCCCGATTGACCGACCCGGCGCGCGCCGCCATCAAGCGGCATGAGCGAGCCCGTCGATCCCGGTGCGGCGGCCCCCTGGCGGGCCACCGTCCTGACCCTTTACCCGGAGATGTTTCCCGGTCCGCTGGGCCATTCGCTGTCCGGGGACGCGCTGGTCCGCGGCACCTGGAGCCTGGAGCCGCGCCAGATCCGCGAGCACGGCCTCGGCCGGCAGCGCAACGTCGACGACACGCCCGCCGGCGGCGGGGCCGGGATGGTGCTGCGCTGCGACGTGCTCGGAGCCGCCATCGACGCTGCGGCCGCTCCGGACGACCACCGCCCACGCCTCCTCATGTCGCCCCGCGGAACACCGCTGACGCAGGCGCGGGTGCGGACACTGGCCGAGGGACCCGGGGCGGTCATCGTCTGCGGTCGCTTCGAGGGCGTCGACGAGCGGGTGATCGAGGCGCGCAACCTCGAAGAGGTCTCGATCGGCGACTACGTGCTCTCGGGCGGCGAGATCGCGGCCCTGGTGCTCATCGACGCCTGCGTCCGCCTGCTGCCCGGTGTGATGGGCAAGCACGCTTCCGGCGTCGAGGAGAGCTTCGAGGGCGGCCTGCTCGAATACCCGCACTATACCCGTCCGCGCGAATGGGAGGGACGGGCGATCCCCGACGTCCTGATGGGCGGCAACCATGCCGCCATCGCCCGCTGGCGGGCCGAGCGCAGCCGCGCGCTGACCCGGGCGCGCCGGCCGGACCTGCTGCAGAGTGACGAACCTTAGATCGAGTTTCTCCTCCGCTGTTCTTCCGATAACTGAAATATCGTTCTGTTGC
This sequence comes from Methylorubrum rhodesianum, assembly GCF_014199985.1. Lineage (GTDB taxonomy): Bacteria > Pseudomonadota > Alphaproteobacteria > Rhizobiales > Beijerinckiaceae > Methylobacterium > Methylobacterium rhodesianum. The sequence goes on from NZ_JACHOS010000023.1 coordinate 72,358, forward strand.
CTGCAACACACGCGGGTCTGAATCCTTGGAAACGCCGCTTGCGTTGCGGCTCTTGATCCGTCATTCCCGGCGGCGGGACACCTCCCCCCAACGGGAGGCGCTCATCTGGAAGGATGGTTGATATGACGGCTCAGATGCCTGCCGCGCGTCCGCGCGTTCCGTATTTCTCGTCCGGCCCGACGACCAAGCGTCCGGGCTGGAGCCTGGATGCCCTCGCCGGCGCCGCGCTCGGCCGCTCGCACCGCTCGGCCGCCGGCAAGGCCAAGCT
>NZ_JACHOS010000024.1 GCF_014199985.1 Methylorubrum rhodesianum
GGCGACAACGTGACCATGGACGTGGTGCTGATCGTGCCGGTGGCCATGGAAGAGAAGCTGCGCTTCGCCATCCGCGAGGGCGGCCGCACCGTCGGCGCCGGCGTCGTCGCCGCCATCAACGACTGATCTTTTTTGAGATTCGGCGCACGGGCCTCGCTCGTGCGCCTGCCTCGAACGATCGAAGCGAAGGGCCGGCGCGATGCCGGCCCTTTTTTCGTGCCGCTATCGATCCGGGGTTTTCCGAACGACGCGCCGCCATGCGATGATCGCGTCCGCGGAGTTCGATCGACATGCACGACACCGGCGACGGCCACATCCATCCCCCTGAGGCCCACGATCACGACGGGGAAGCGGCCGGGCGTTGGAAGCACGACGGGGTGCGGGTGATTCCCGGCGACCGGCTCGACCCCAACACCGCCCAGACGCCCGGCATGTTCCGGCAGGCGGCGGTCAATGCCGCCCGTGTGGGTGCCCAGAAAATCTGGGCGGGCACGGTGGCGATCGAGCCCGACGCGAAGACCGGCGTCCATCACCACGGCGCCCTTGAGAGCGTGATCTACATCGTCTCCGGCCGCGCCCGGATGCGCTGGGGCGAACGCCTCGAATACGTCGCCGAGGCGGGGCCCGGCGACTTCATCTTCGTGCCGCCTTACGTCCCGCACCAGGAGATCAACGCCTCGACCGACGAGCCCCTGCACTGCGTGCTGGTACGCTCCGACAACGAGGCGGTGGTGGTCAACCTGCCCGACGTCGAGGCGGCCGAGCGGCCCGAGACCGTCCACTGGATCGATCCGATCCACAAGCGACCGTGAGGCGTCGCCGCGGTGACCGGCCGGCGATAAGCGCTCCCCGCTGATGGGGGAGAGCGCGCGGTCCGAGCGGGTCGCCGCGGTGCCCGACGGCCTCATCCCGATGCCGCTGCGAAGGGATTGCGCCGGCGTCAGGCGCCAGTGCATGTTCCGTCGCACCCGAGCGAGCGCACTCGCAGCCCGCCCCTTCGACGCCCTCCATCCACGGCCCCGCGTCGGAGGGAGGCGATCCGGTCGCTGGGGACGTCGCCGACCGCGTTCCCCGTCGCGTCGGGCCAGCGATCCCGGCGCCTCCGGCTTCTCGTCGCGCGGATGCCCGGAACATGAGCACGGAGCGCGCGTTCACTGCGCAATTCTTCAACAATCACTCGCCAACAAGGCAGTCACATGCGCGACCTCAACAAGTCGAACGGCCGTGCTATGCTCAATCGACGCAAGCGTAGCGGCGAAACGGCCTCCGCGATGGGCGTTACGGGACGGGCGCCATCACGGCCCGTCGAGACCGCCACCCACACGCCGCACGGGCCGTCGTGCTCGCCCGTCAAACGGATCGCGCCGACGAGCGATTTCGAGGGTTTCGGCTCATTTTCGAGCTGAACGCCCGTCATCCGCAGCCATGCGGCACGGGACGCACCCCATCAGGACACCGGATCGAAACAATTCTATAGAACAAGAAAAATCCCGCACCTTTCGAAAAGGTACGGGATGGAAACTTTAGAAGACCAACGATCTCACCTATTCGGAGATCAATTGGTGCCCAGGAAAGGACTCGAACCTTCACCTCTTGCGAGACTGGTACCTGAAACCAGCGCGTCTACCAATTCCGCCACCTGGGCGCCGGGCCGTTTCCGGCTGGCGATGGGGTTCGTTTAGGGGGCGGCGGCCAAGGCGTCAATCGCTGTTTCGCCGCCGCCCGCCAAAAATCCCGAAGCGGGCTGGTCGCGCGGCGCGGGCGCAACATGCCCGTGCCGCGGATCAGGCGCGATCGCCTCAGCCGCGCCACTCGCGGATGTCGACGAAGCGTCCAGCCACCGCGGCGGCGGCGGCCATCGCCGGGGAGACGAGGTGGGTGCGGCCGCGCGGGCCCTGGCGGCCCTCGAAGTTGCGGTTCGAGGTCGAGGCGCAGCGCTCGCCGGGCCGCAGCTTGTCCGGGTTCATGCCCAGGCACATCGAGCAGCCGGGCTCGCGCCAGTCGAAGCCCGCATCCTTCAGGATGCGGTCGATCCCCTCGGCTTCCGCCTGCGCCTTCACGAGGCCGGAGCCCGGCACGACCATCGCCGAGACGCCCTCATGGACCTTGCGGCCCTCGACCATCCGGGCGACGATCCGCAGATCCTCGATCCGGCCGTTGGTGCAGGAGCCGATGAACACCCGGTCGAGGGTGATGTCGGTCATCCGCATGCCCGGCGTCAGGCCCATATAGGCCAGCGCCTTCTCCTTGGACTGGCGCTTGTTCTCGTCGGCGATCTGCGCCGGGTCGGGCACGGTGCCGAGAATCGAGACGATGTCCTCCGGGCTCGTGCCCCAGGAGACCAGCGGGGGAAGGTTGGCCGCATCGAGCCGGATCTCGCGGTCGAAATGCGCGCCCTCGTCGCTGACGAGGCTCTCCCAGTAGCGGCGGGCGGCGTCGAACGCCGCGCCCTTGGGCGCCTTCGGGCGGTCCTTGACGTAGGCGTAGGTCGTCTCGTCGGGCGCGACCATGCCGGCGCGCGCGCCGCCCTCGATCGACATGTTGCAGATCGTCATCCGGCCCTCCATCGAGATGGAGCGGATCGCCTCGCCGGCATACTCGATGACATGTCCGGTGCCGCCGGCAGTGCCGATCTCGCCGATGATCGCGAGCACGATGTCCTTGGCGCTGACGCCCGGCGGCAGAGTGCCGTCCACGGTGACGCGCATGTTCTTGGCCTTACGCTGGATCAGCGTCTGCGTAGCGAGCACGTGCTCGACCTCGGAGGTGCCGATGCCGTGGGCCAGCGCGCCGAAAGCGCCGTGGGTCGAGGTGTGGGAGTCGCCGCACACGATCGTCTGGCCGGGCAGGGTGAAGCCCTGCTCCGGTCCGATGATGTGGACGATGCCCTGGCGCCGGTCGAGCGCGTCGTAGAACTCGATGCCGAAGTCGCGCACGTTCTCGGCGAGCGCCTCCAGCTGGGTGCGGCTCTCGGGATCCTCGATGCCCTTGGAGCGGTCGGAGGTCTGGACGTTGTGGTCGACCACCGCCAGCGTCTTGTGCGGGGCGCGCACCTTGCGGCCGGCGACGCGAAGCCCCTCGAACGCCTGGGGGCTCGTCACCTCGTGCACGAGGTGGCGGTCGATGTAGAGGAGGGCAGAGCCATCCGGCCCAACATCGACGACGTGGTCGTCCCAGATCTTGTCGTAGAGGGTGCGCGGCGCGGTCATGATGCGACTATTCTGACGGGTTGAAGGCTCCATCGCGGAAAACGCCCCGATCGGGCCGCGAGACACCGTGCGGCCGGATCGCGGGGAATATCCGGAAGAGGCTCCTGTGTAATGCTCCTCGGGCGATTTCGGAAGGGCGGCAGCGCACATGCGGGACGCATGACACTTCTGCCACGGGCTCGCCCCGCCGGCCGGCCGCGGCTGGACCGGGGCGCGGCGCGGCATTACTCCCGATCCAACCTTTGTTGACCGCTCCTCCATCGACCTTCGGGAGGCCGTGAGCCGGTGCCATCCCAGACGCCCGAGATCCTGCTGATCCGGCAGACCCGTCCCGACGTGGCCGGACGGCTCGCCGAGCGCTTCCGCCTGCACCGTATCGAGGAGGCGCCCGACCGCGAGGCGCTGCTCGACGCGGTGGGGCCGCGCATCCGGGCGCTCGCGGTCGGCGCGATGTGCCCGGTCGACGCCACCCTGTTCGACCGGCTGCCCCGGCTGGAGATCGTGGCGAGCTTCGGGGTGGGCTACGACACGATCGACGTCACGGAGGCGGCGCGCCGCGGCATCGTCGTCACCCACACGCCGGACGTGCTCTCCGACGAGGTGGCCGACCTCGCGCTCGGCCTGCTGCTCGCCACCCTCCGCCGGATCCCGCAGGCAGACCGCTACCTGCGCGCCGGGCGGTGGCGGGAGGGGAGCTTCCCGCTCACCACGAGCCTGCGGGAGCGCCGGGTCGGAATTCTCGGGCTCGGGCGGATCGGACGGGCCATCGCCCGGCGCCTCGAAGGGTTCGGGGTCGCGATCGCCTATCACGGCCGGACGCCCCAGGGGGACGTGCCCTACGCCTACCACGACAGCCTTCTCGGATTGGCGCGGGCCGTCGATACGCTGATCGTGGCCGCCCCCGGCGGGCCGGGCACCACCGGAATCGTCGATGCCGGGGTGCTGGCGGCGCTCGGGGCGGACGGCATCGTGGTCAACATCGCCCGCGGCAGCGTCATCGACGAGGCGGCGCTGATTGCAGCGCTCCAGTCCGGGACGATCCTCGGCGCGGGTCTCGACGTGTTCGAGAACGAGCCGCAGGTGCCGCAGGCGCTGATCGATCTCGATCAGACGGTGCTGCTGCCGCATGTCGGCTCGGGCTCGCACCACACCCGTGCGGCGATGGGCCGGCTGCTCACCGACAATCTGTTCTCCTGGTTCGACGGCGGGGGACCGGTGACGCCGGTGCCGGAAACGCCCTGGAAGGGCCGTCGATGAAAGGCCCGGCGATGACGCGCACGGCATGGGCCGGGATTTTCGCCGGAACTTTGGCCGCGGCCCTGACCGCGCTGGCGGCGAGCGCGGCCCCGGCGCAGGAGAGCCCGCCCGTCCCGGAGCCGCCCGCGACGGCACCGGCGGAGAACGGCGGAGCGCCGGCGGGGCTCGCGCCCTCGAGCACGACCTTGCCCACGACCTTGCCAACCACCCTGGCGGGCGCAGGGGGCACCTGGGATCTCTCGCTCGAAGGCGGGCGGCGGCGCTGCGTGCTGACGCTCGCCATGGAGACCGGTCCGAGCGGGCGCGCGGCACGTTTTCCCGCCGGCTGCCGCCGGGCCCTGCCGCTCCTGGCCGGCATCGGCGGCTGGCTGTTCACCGACGAGGGGCTGCGCCTCGTGGACCGGAACCTGCGGCCGGTGCTGGCCTTCGCCCGAAGCCCTGACGGGATGAGCCTCGGCGCCACGGCGGAGAACGGCGAGCACTACAACCTCGTGCCGCTGCAGATCGCGGCGATGCAGCCGCCCGCCGCCCCCGGCACGGCCACCGCCGCCGCGGCGCAGGGCGATCCTTCCCCGGCCGCCGCGACGGAGAAGCCGAACGAGCCGCCGGCTCCGGGCCCGGCCCCCGGCCTCTACGCCCTCGACCGCGCCGAGCAGAAGGACCTCTGCCGCCTCGAATTCGCGCTGTCCCTCGAGGCCGGGAAGGACACGGCTCCGGTGCGGGTGCTGCCGGATTGCCGCGACAGCGGCATCACGGTGTTCGATCCGGTGAGCTGGCGCTTCGCCAACGGCCACCTGACGCTGAAGGCCCGGCGCGGCCACGCGGTGAACCTCGTCGCGATCGGGGAGGGCCGCTGGCGGCGCGACCCGGAGATCGGCGCGCCCCTGATGCTCAGGAAGGTCGAGCCGTAGGGCGCTTGCTTCAGAACAGCGGCCGCAGAACCAGGTGCAGCCCGAGGCCCAGCAGGCCGACGAAGAAGCAGCGCCGGAACACCCGCTCGCTCACCCGGCCCCGGACCCAGCCGCCCAGCGCCATCCCGAGCAGGGCCGGCACGAGGGCGATGAGGGACGTGCCGGCGACGCCGAGCGAGAGCGCGCCGCCGCCGGCCAGGGCGACGGCCAGCGCCACGGTGGAGACGGTGAAGGAAAGCCCGAGCGCCTGGATCAGGTCGTCCTTGGTCAGCCCGAGCGCGCCGAGATAGGGCGCGGAGGGGAAGGAGGAGACGGCGGTCGCCGCCGTCACCAGCCCGGTCGCGGCGCCGACGAGCGGCCCGAGCCAGCGCTCCGCCGCCGGCGGAACGTGAAGCCGCAGGGCGGCCAGCCCGACCACGGCGTAGGCGATCAGGGCCAGGCCGAGGAAGACGGTGGCCTCGGCGCCGTAGTTCCCGTGCAGGATCCCCGCCGCGACCAGGGTGCCGACCACGCTCGCCGCCAGCATCGGCCAGAGCCGGCGCAGCAGCGTGCCGAAGCGCGGGCCCGCGGCGAGTTGCCAGACATTGGTAACGAAGGCGGGCACGACCAGCAGGGCCGCGGCCTGGACCGGCGCCATGACGAGGCTGAGCAGGCCCATGGCGACGGGGGGCAGACCGAGCCCGACCATGCCCTTGACGAAGCCGGCGAGCAGGAAGGCCGACGCCGCCACGGCAAGGGAGAGGGGATCCATGGAAAAGGACATGGGCCTGTACGGATGAGGGGAGGGCGCGGGTCAATCGTGGAGCAGCATGTCGCGCAGGATCGCCTGCCGGGCGGCCTCCGCCTCGTCAACCTGCGCCGGCGCCGCGACGGGCGCGGCGGCGGAGACCGGGCGCGGGGTTGCCGACGGCCTGTCGTGCTCCCGCGCAGCGCCGTCGGAGCGGGCGATGGCGACCACGGCCGTCAAAGCCGCGAGGAGGAGGGCGACCGTCTCGAGCCGGGCGTCGCCCGGGCGGGTCCTGGTTCGTGCGTCCCATGCCATGGGCCGAATGTGACAGCCTGAGCGCGCGCGACAATGCGGAACTGGCCCGTGCCAGCCTTCGGCTGAGACGAAGCCTTTGCCGACAGAAGACCCTTGCCGACAGGAGCCCGTCCGCCGACGATGCCGCCATGCGCTTCGACCTGACCGACCTGCGTCTGTTCCTCCACGTCGTCGAGGCGGAGAGCATCACCCGGGGCGCCGAGCGCGCGGGGCTGGCGCTCGCCTCGGCGAGCGAGCGGATCCGCGGCATGGAGGCGGATGGCGGCGTGCCGCTGCTGGAGCGCCACGCCCGCGGCGTGCGCCCGACGCCGGCGGGGCTCGCGGTGACGCATCACGCCCGGCTGGTGATCGGCCAGCTCGAGCAGATGCGCGGCGAACTCGGCCAGTACGCCCACGGCCTGCGCGGCCATGTCCGGCTGCTGTCGATCACCGCGGCGGTCGCCGCCTTCCTGCCCGACGCGCTGTCCGGCTTCCTCGCCGCGTATCCGAGCGTCGACATAGATCTGGAGGAGCGCACCAGTCGCGAGACCGTCGATGCCCTGGCCGGAGGGCTGGCCGATATCGGCATCGTTGCCGACACGACCGATCTCGGTGCGCTCGAAACCGTGCCGCTCCACCTCGATCGGATCGTGCTCGTGGTGCCGGCGGGGCACGCCCTGGCCCGGCGCAGCGGGGTCGCGTTCCGGGAGGTGCTGGACGAGCCCCTGGTCGGCCTCGGCCATGGCCGGGCGCTGCAGGCGCATCTGGCGACCCACGCCGCCCGCGCAGGCCGGCCGTTCAAGCTCCGGGTCCGCCTCAACGGTCTCGACGCGGTCTGCCGCATGGTCGAGCGCGGCGTCGGCGTGGCGATCGTGCCCGAGGCGGCGGCGCGGCGCGCGGCCGAGACGCTGGCGATCCGCGCGATCGCGATCGACGAGCCCTGGGCGCTACGCCGCCTGAGCCTCTGCGCCCGCAGCTTCGCGGCGCTCCCACCGCACGCCCGTCAACTGGTCGAGCACCTCGTCGCGCATCTCAGCGCGACCGAGGATTCAGGTTTCGAAAGGACGAGTCCTTTCGCGGGTCCAGGGCAGAGCCCTGGTTGAAGGGCAGCCGGGGTTCCACCCCGGCGCCCCGCCAAAGGGATGATCCCTTTGGGATCCCCTGATCGACGTCGCCTCAGCGTGCAGCGACGGTCTTGGGCAGGCGGAAGGCCCAGAAGCTTCCGCCCTGGTTGATGCCGGCGGTGGTCTTGGCGACCTCGCCGCCCCACAGCGGCACCGCGCCGCCCCAACCGGCCGCGACGCCGATCCACTGCTCGCCGTCCTGCTCCCAGGTGATGGGCGAGGCGACGACGCCGGTGCCGACCTGGAACTTCCAGACTTCCTCGCCGGTCTTGGCGTCGAAGGCCTTCAGGAAGCCCTCGGGCGTGCCGGTGAAGACGAGGTTGCCCGCGGTGGTGAGCACGCCGGCCCAGAGCGGGGCCTTGTTCTTGTACTCCCACACGACCTTCTTGGTCGCCGGATCGATCGCCTTCAGCGAGCCGATATGGGTGTCGAAGGTCGGCTTGATGGTGAAGCCCGCGCCGAGATAGGCGGCGCCCTTCTTGTAGTTCACCGGCTCGTTCCAGATGTCCATGCCCCACTCGTTGGAGGGGACGTAGAACAGCCGGGTGTCGGGGCTGTAGGCGATCGGGTTCCAGTTCTTGCCGCCGAGGAAGCCCGGCGTCGCGTAGACCGACTTGCCCTTCTTGCCGTCCTCGGACTTGGCCGGATCGCCGGGGCGGTTGGCATCGTCGTAGATCGGGCGACCGTTCTCATCGATGCCCTTGGCCCAGTTGATGTTGGACACGAACGGCGTGGCCGACATGAACTTCCCGTTGGTCCGGTCGAGGACGTAGAAGAAGCCGTTGCGGTCGGCGGTGGCGCCGGCCTTCACGGTCTTGCCGTCCTTCTGCATGTCGAAGGGCACGAACTCGTTGACGCCGTCGTAGTCCCAGCCGTCATGCGGCGTGGTCTGGAAGCCCCACACGATCTCGCCGTTGTCGGGGTTGATGGCGAGCCGCGAGGCCGACCACTTGTTGTCACCCGGGCGCAGGGCCGAGTTCCACGGACCCGGATTGCCGGTGCCGAAATAGATCAGGTTCAGTTCCGGGTCGTAGGTACCGCCGAGCCAGGTAGCGCCACCGCCGAACTTCCAGGTATCGCCGGGCCAGGTCTCGTTGACCTTGCCGGTCATGGTCGAGGGCTTGCCGTTCAGCTCGCCCATATGCCCCTCGATGACGGGGCGCTTCCACACGATCTCGCCGGTCTCGGCATCGCGCGCCTCGACGCGGCCGACCACGCCGAACTCGCCGCCCGACACGCCGGTGATGATCTTGCCCTTCACGATCATCGGCGCGGCGGTGTAGCTGTAGCCGGACTTGAAGTCGTCGATGTCCTTGCGCCAGACGACCTTGCCGGTCTTCTGGTCGAGCGCGACGAGCTTGGCGTCGAGCGTGCCGAAATAGACCTTGTCCTTGTAGAGGGCGGCGCCGCGGTTCACCACGTCGCAGCAGGGCAGGATGCCCTCGGGCAGGCGGGCGTTGTACTCCCACTTCTTCTCGCCGGTGCGGGCATCGACGGCGTAGAGGCGCGAGTAGGAGCCGGTGACGTAGAGCACGCCGTCCTTGACGAGCGCTTGGCTCTCCTGGCCGCGCTGCTTCTCGCCGCCGAAGGAGAACGACCAGGCCGGGACGAGGCCCTTGATGTTGTCACGGTTGAGCGTCTTGATCGGGCTGAAGCGCTGCGCCTGCGGGCCGAGGCCGTAGGTGACGACGTCGCCGGGCGTCTTGGCGTCGTTGAGGATGTCCTGCTCGGTCACTTCGGCGATTGCGGGAAGGGCGAGGCCGACACTGAGGGCGGCGAGCCCCACCGCCGTCAGGAACTGGTTCCGCACTCTCATGGCATGTCCTCCGTGGTGCCGGACCCGGTTTTCCGTGGCCCGCGGGGTTCACCATCCGGTCGGATCGAGCGACTACCCCTTGGAACCGGAGCCTAGAGTGCTTCTCAGGAGAGTCTTATTCGCCTTTGGTCGAATGCGGGCTGCGACGGCCCGGCCGGGACCTCCGAAGCAAAGCGAATTCGGGCGCCGTCGGCTCGATCAGCGAAGAAAGAGTTGAGGAAACCGGAGTTGAGGTTCGGCACCCCGTCTGAAAATCTCTGATGAGCGAGCACTGGCGTCTTCAGGCGATCCGTTCCTCGGGGCGCCTCGACGAAGGCACCGTGAAGGCCCCGGCGAATCTCGATCGCCGAGGCCCTCCGACTTCACGCCACGGCCGCGAAGTCGAGGTTCGTCGGCGCCGACCGCCGCGGCACGGCGTGATCCGTCACGGGTCTCGACGCGTCCACTTCCGTGAACCGGAAGCGCCGGGCCCAGGCGCTGCCGCTCCCTCTCAGGAAGAACCCGAAGTGGATCGACTGCGCCTCGGGCGGCACGTCCATCACGATGGACCGTTCCTGCCAACCGACCGTGCCGACGAGGGGGCCCTCGCTGGTGCGGCCATCCATGGTGTCGAAGGCCAGCATGCGGCCCCGTTCGCCGTCGATACGCATCCAGAGCGCGGCAGCCCCCGTGACCTCGTGCGCCTTGAGCTGCGCGCTGAGTTCCAGACGCTTGCCGCGGTAGTCTTCGGCCCGGAAGTTCTGCTCCAGCGCACCGTAACCCGATCTCAGGTTGGCCGGCATCGGCTCGATCAGCGCGATCCGATAGCGAATGAGCGCACACCCCTCTGCGGGATCGACGCCCATCTCGTAATCGTCCCGGTGCGTGCCGCCGGCGGTCCACCCCTCCGGCAGGGTCAGGGCAGGCCGGTCGAGTTGCGCGGCCAGCGTATTCCAGTCCCGCCAGCCCAACTGGCGGGCGACACATTCCAGGCTGTCGCTGTGGGAGATGTCGACGCGGCGCTCGGCCAGCGTCTGACGAAGGCTTTTCGCCATCGCCTTGGGATCACGAGGATTCTGCATGCGTCCGATCCTTGAACCGGGCGATCGCTCGTAACGGGGCTCGCACTGCCGAAAGGACCGCCCAGAAGGTCAGACCTGTTCAGGGAACGCGTGCATTCACCAAGCCTTGCGGCGCGAGCGGCAGGCTGCACAAGCCATGGCCAAGAGAGCAGCCGGCGGATGTCGTTGTCAAGGCAAATCGAGGCGAGTCCAGGGCGCCGGACTTGGGTTGAGGCTCGTTGGTTCATCACAACCGTCATTCCGGGGCGCTGACAAGCGAACCCGGAATCCATGACGGGGCACCGCCCCCTGCGTCAGCGGCGCATCATCGGTGGATTCCGGGTTCCGCTGCGCGGCCCCGGAATGACGACGGGGAGAATGGCTCTGCCCTTCTCCCGCCGCTCAATACCCCTGCGGCGGCGTATACGTGACGCCGTAGGCCGCGCAGATCGCCTTGAGGCGGCCCTCCTGGGCCAGGGCGGAGAGCGCGTCGCCCACCGCGTAGGCGAGGTCGCGGGAATCGCTGCGCACTGCGCCGCCGATCTCCCAGCGTGTCCGCACGAGGCCCGGAATCGGCATCTCGACCACGGGATTGTCCTCTCCCGCGGCGCCGGCCGCCTTGAGCGCCGCCTCGATGCCCGCGCGGGTGCCGGCCAGGATCGGGGTCTCGCCCGCGAGATAGGCCTTGGCCGCCTCGTCGAAGCTGCGGAAATGCCGGATGGTGCCGCGGAAGCGACCGCCCTCGGCGTTCATCAGCAGGCTGTCGGAAGCGCTCGTGCCCTCGACCGCGACGGCGTGGCCCTCCAGATCGCGCACCCCCTCGAACCCCTCGATCCGGCCGCGATGATAGGCGAAGGCGAGGCGCTGCTCGAAATAGGGATTGGTCAGGAAGATCTGCTCGTTGCGGGTGGCGAGGATGCGGTCGTGGGGCACGTGCAACATCAGGTCGGCGAGCGGGGTACCGGCGAGGTCGCCGCGCCACAGATTCAGCCGGAAGTCGCCGTCCACGTTCTCGCCGGCATCCACCACCCGCAGGTCGAGCTTGAGCTTGAGCCGCTCGGCGATGGCCCGGGCGAGATCCGCGTCGATGCCGCGCGGACCCGCTGTCCCCGCTTCGGAGAAGGGGCGGTTGTCGTCGTAGATCGCCACGCGCAGGACGCCCGAGGCCGTCACCTCGTCGAGCGGGCGCGCGGCGGCGGGCCTGCCGGTGATCACCCCGGCGGCGACGAGGCAGGCGAGGAGGGCGCGGGCGACGGCGCGGCGGCGGGGGAGGGCGCGCATGGGCGGCCTTCCTACTCCTCGTGCTTGGCTTCGATGTAGGTGCGGATCGCCCACAGGGCCTCCTGCGACAGCACGCCCTCGAAGGCCGGCATCTTCATCACGCCGTTGGTGGTCGCGCCGTGGCGGACGCGCTCCACGAAGTACTCGTCACCCTCCTTGCCGAGGGGCAGGTAGCGCAGGTCCGGCGCCAGCCCGCCCGAGATGACCTGCAGGCCGTGGCAGCGGGCGCAGTTCTGATTGAAGCCGGAATCGCCGATGGCGATCGCCTTGGCGTCGCCGCGATAGGGATTCTCCTCGCGCCACGCGTCGCCCAGCGGCGCCAGGCCGGTCGTGTCCACGGGCTGCGGCTGCACGTCGCCATGGCCGAAGGCGGCGGACACGGACAGGACGAGCCCGACGGCGAGGAGCCCGCCCTTGAGGGGTGCAGCCTTCATTTTCATTCCTCCCATTCTTGAGAGGACGGTTAGCAAGCGCGCCCGGCCGAACCCATTGTGCTTTGGTACGGGGGCGCTGGGGAGGTGAAGGAGGAGGTGAGGGGGAGACCTTGGTCCAATACCGGGGGCCCCTCGATCGAACGTATCCTCGGCTCCAACAACAATCGGGAGGCGAGCAGGGCGCGATGCTGGCGCGGCTCGGGAAACGGCAGGGCGGCCCTCTCCGGGCGATGCCGCGGCGCAAGGCGTGCGGCGTCGGGCTGAGCCTGCACGGCCTGCTGTGGCTTGCGCTGCTGTCGCCGGCGCGGGCCGAGCCGCTGGCGATCCACTACCTCGAGCGGCGCGTCGAGCGGCCCACGCCCCTCAACAACGAGGATCCGATCCCCGACGACGAGGGGCTGAAGGGCGCCGAACTCGGCCTCAAGGATTCGAACGCCACCGGCCGCTTCGTCTCCCTGGACTTCACCCTCGACAGTCGTGTCGTCGCCGCCGGCGAGGACATCCGCGCGGCGTTTCGCGCACTCGGCGAGAGGCCGCGCTTCGTCGTGCTGAACGCACCCGCCGAGGACGTGCTGGCGCTCGCCGACATGCCCGAGGCCAAGGGCACCGTGTTCCTCAATGTCGGCGCGCCGGATTCGCGCCTGCGCGAGGCCGATTGCCGGCCGCGCCTGCTTCACGTCCTGCCCTCGCGGGCGATGCTCGCCGACGCGCTGGTGCAGTTCCTCGCCTACAAGCGCTGGACCCGCATCCTGCTGCTCTCCGGCCCGGCCCCGGCGGATGCGCTCTATGCCGAGGCGGTCAAGAAGAGCGCCAAAAAATTCGGCGCGCGGATCGTGGCCGAATCCCGCTACGATCCGCAGGGCGGCGACACCCGCGACACGGCGCTCCGCGAGTTCGTGCTGCCCACCCGCGGCCCCGAGCACGACGTGGTCGCGGTCGCCGACGAGGCCGGGGCGTTCGGGGCGAACCTCGTCTACAACACCGCCGCGGCCCGGCCCGTGGTCGGCACGCAGGGGCTCACCCCGGCGGCCTGGGGGCGCCCGGTCGAGGCCTGGGCGGCGGTGCAGCTCCAGACCCGGTTCCGCCGCCTCGCCGGACGGGCGATGCGGCCGATCGACTATGCCGGCTGGATGGCGGTGCACGCGCTCGGCGAAGCGGCGGTGCAGGCGCGCAGCACCGATCCCGACACCGTGGCGAGGCTCGTACTGTCGCCGCGCTTCGAGGTCGGCGGCTTCAAGGGGCGCCCCTTGAGCTTCCGCGCCTGGGACGGGCAATTGCGCCAGCCGGTCTTCCTGCTCTGGCCGGGCGCGGTGACCGCCACCGCCCCGATCGAGGGCTTCCAGCACCACCGCACCGAACTCGACACGCTCGGCCCCGACGAGCCGGAGAGCGCGTGCCGGGCTTTTCGGAAGCCGGGCTGATGCGGGCCCCAACCGCCGAGCCGCCGACGAGAACGGGATCCGCCTCATGAGCCGCGCCGCGACCCTCCGCCTCCTCCTCTGCGCCGGCCTGCTCGGGCTCGCAGGCTCGGCCGCGGCGGAAGAGATCTTCGTCTCGAACGAGCGCGACAACACCGTCTCGGTGATCGACGGGGCCACCCTCGAGGTCACGCGCAGCTTCCCCGTCGGCCGCCGCCCGCGCGGGCTCACCTTCTCCCGCGACGGCCGCACGCTCTACGTCTGCGCCAGCGATTCCGACGCGGTGCAGGTGATCGACCCCGATACGGGCGCGTTGCGCCACAACCTGCCCTCCGGAGAGGATCCGGAGCAGTTCGCGCTGGCCCCCGACGACCGCACCCTGTTCATCGCCAACGAGGAGAACGCCACCACCACCGTGGTGGATGCGCAGACCCGCAAGGTGCTGGCGCAGATCGATGTCGGCATCGAGCCCGAGGGCATGGCGGTGAGCCCGGACGGGAAGACCGCGGTCACGACCTCCGAGACCACCAACATGGTCCACTGGATCGACGTCCCGACGCTCAGGGCCATCGACGCGACGCCGGTGGGCCAGCGCCCGCGCGCCGCCGCCTTCTCCGCGGACGGGCGGATGCTGTGGGCCTCCTCCGAGATCGGCGGCACGGTCGCGGTGATCGACGCCGCCACCCGCAAGGTGGTCGAGACCATCGAATTCGCGGTGAAGGGCATTGCCGCCGACCGGCTTCAGCCGGTGGGCATCACCCTGACCGGGGACGGGCGCTTGGCCTTCGTTGCGCTCGGCCCCTCCGACCGGGTCGCGGTGATCGACGCCAAGACCTACAAGGTGCTCAACTACATCCTCGTCGGTCGCCGGGTCTGGCAGCTCGCCATGACGCCCGACGAGACGCGGCTCTTCACCACCAATGGCGTGTCCGGCGACGTCACCGTGATCGACGTGGCGACCCAGCGGCCGATCCGCAGCGTCAAGGTCGGCCGCTTCCCCTGGGGGGTCGCCGTGCGCCCCGCTTCCGGCACGTCCGAGCGCTCGGCGGGCGCCGCCCCGTGACGCGGGTCGGACGCGGCCGCACCGCATCGAACGCCCTGCGGTCGGCCCTGCTCGCGCTGCTGGCCCTGGTCCTGGCCGCCCCGCTCGCCGCGGCGGGCAGCCTCGACCGGGCCGCGATGGAACGCCACTTCCCCGCCCCCCTCGTGGTCGGCGAGCGCGACGCGACGCTGCCGGTCTGGCCGATCCTGAAGCAGGAGGCCGGCAGCTACGAGGTCTTTGCCTACGCCTTCGAGTCGATCGACCTCGCGCCGATCCCGGGCTTCGGCGGCACGCCCCCCGACCTCCTGATCGCACTCGCGCCCGACGGGACCTTCCGCGACGTGAAGGTGATCGCCCACCACGAGCCGGTCTTTCTGGAGGGGCTCGGCTCGGAGCCGCTCTTCGCCTTCGTCGAGCAGTATGTCGGCCTGTCGGCCCGTCAGCCGATCCGGGTCGGGCGCCCGAACGCCCGCGGCTCGGGCGCCGCGCCGCAGACCACGGTCGACGGCATCTCGATGGCCACCGCCTCGACGCGGGTGATCAACGAATCGATCCTCGCCGCCTCCCTCGCGGTGGCGCGGGCGAAGCTCGGGTTCGGGGCCGCCAATCTCGGTCTGAGGGTCGAGGCACGGCCCGAGACCGGGGACGCCCCGACGGTGACCGAACTGGCCGCGCGGGGCTGGCTCCGGCGCCTGACCGTCACCCACGGGCGGGCCGAGGCGGCCTTCCGCGATGCGGGCGTGACGGTCGCCGGTGACGGCCCGGCCGAGGCGCCGCTGGTCGAGCTGACCTTCGCCTATCTCAACGTGCCGGCGATCGGCCGGACCCTGCTCGGACCGGAGCGGTTCGCCGCCCTGACCCGCGAGCTCGGGCCCGGCGATCACGCAGTGCTGGTGGTGAGCCACGGCCCCGAGAACCCCCTCGGCGACGAGTTCGTGCTCGGCTCGATACCCGACCGGCTGACGGTGACGCAGGGGGGCCTCGCCGTGAACGCCCGCGACATGGCGATCGAGCGGCGCGGAGCCGCCCCCGGCCTGCCGGACGGGCCCTGGACGATCCTGCGGATCGCAGGCGCGGCGGGCTTCGATCCCTCCGCGCCTTGGACATTGAGCGCGAAGATCGTGCGCGAGCGCGGCCAGATCTTTCCGGAACGCATCGCGCGTGAGTTCTCCGCCGACTACGCGCTTCCCGCCGCTCTCTTCATCCGCGAGGCGGCGGAGGCGGGTCCGAGCTGGACCGATCCGTGGCGCGCGCGCGCCATCGAACTCGGCGTGATCGCGCTGGCGCTCGCCGGGCTGCTCCCGGTGCTGGCGCACCAGCGCGGCCTCGTGGCCGACCGCCGCCGCTTTCCCCTGTTCCGTCTCGCCTACCTCGCGTTCACGCTTCTCTTCGTCGGCTGGTACGCCCAGGCGCAGCTCTCCATCGTCACCCTCGTCGGCCTCGTGCGCGCCGCGACCGTGACGCACGACCTCACCTTCCTGCTGTACGACCCGCCCTCGCTGCTGCTCTGGGCCTTCGTGATCGCCACGCTCGTCGTGTGGGGCCGGGGCACCTTCTGCGGCTGGCTCTGCCCGTTCGGCGCGCTGCAGGAATTTTTCGCATTCCTGGCCAAGCCCCTGCGCATCCGGCCGCGCACGGTGCCGCCCAGGCTCGACCGTGCATTGCGGCAGGTAAAGTACGTCCTGCTCGCCGGCATCCTCGGTGCCGCCGCCCTGGGCTCGCCGCTCGCCGACAGCCTGTCCGAGGCCGAGCCGTTCAAGACGGCGATCACCCTGTACTTCGTCCGCGCCTGGCCGTTCGTGGCCTACGCCCTCGGCCTGCTCGTGCTCAACCTGTTCGTCTACAAGGGGTTCTGCCGCTACCTGTGCCCGCTCGGCGCGAGCCTCGCCGTCCTCGGCCGCCTGCGGCTGCTCGACTGGATTCCGCGCAGGGCCGAGTGCGGCAGCCCGTGCCAGCTCTGCAAGGTGCGCTGCCGCTACGGCGCGATCCGGCCTTCCGGACGGGTCGACTATCCCGAGTGCTTCCAGTGCATGGATTGCGTCACGATCATCCACGATCCCGGCCAATGCGTGCCGGAGGTGGTGGCGCGCCGGCGCGGGAAGCGGATCGTGCCGCAGCCGGTCGCGGCGGAGTGACAGGGATGCCGATGCCGCAACACCCGTCCCGGCGCCGATTCCTCCTCGGCATGGCCGGGCTCGCCGGCCTGGCAGGCCTCGGCGGTCCCGCCGCGTTCCGGGCGCTGGCCGCCGCGCGGGGGCTCGCGAGCCGCACCCGCGCCGGCCTCGCCTTCGGCACCACGGTGGCGCTCACCGCGGCCGGCCCCGACCCGGCGGCCCTCGATGCGGGGCTGTCCGAGGGCTTTGCCGCTTTGCGCACGGTCGAGGCCGCCGCGAGCCTGTTTCGCGCCGACAGTGCCCTGTCGCGGCTCAACCGCGACGGGTGGCTCGACGCGCCGCCCGCCGACCTCACGACGATGCTCGGCTTCGCCCTCGATCTCGCGGATCGGACCGACGGGGCGTTCGACCCGACCGTGCAGCCGCTCTGGCCGGTCTGGGCCGAGGCCGCGGCCCGGGGGGACAAGCCGGATCCGAACCGCCTGCGCGAGGCCGTCGCCCGGGTCGGCTGGCGCCGCGTCGCGCTCGGGCCCGAGCGCATCGTGCTGGAGTCCGGCACGGCGCTGACGCTGAATGCCCTGATCCAGGGCCACGCCGCCGATCGGGTGATGGCCGCCCTGCGGGGGCGCGGCATCACGGACGCCTTCGTCGATACCGGCGAGTTCGGCGCCATGGGCGCGCATCCCGACGGCACACCGTGGCAGCTCGGCATCGCCGACCCGCGCCGGCCGGAGGCGATGGCGGCGGTGATCGCCCCGTTCTCGGGCTTTGCCGCGACCTCGGGGGATTACGGCACGAGTTTCTCGCCCGACCGGGCCGACCACCACATCTTCGACCCCACAACCGGACGCTCGCCGCGCGGCCTCGCCTCGGTCACCGTCACGGCCGGGACGGGCCTCCTGGCGGACGGCCTGTCGACCGCCTGCATGGTTCTCGGCCCCGAGAAGGGCGGCCGGCTCGTGGCGCAGTGGCCGGGCTGCTCCGTCCGCTTCCTCGGCAAAGCCTGAGCCCGAACCTCGACCATGTCGCTCCTCCCTCTCGACCGCCGCAGCCCCCCCGCACGAGCGCTTCGTCGCGTCACCGGGTTCGGCCTCACGGCCGCCGCGGCGCTCCTCACGGCGGTCCTGACCGGAGCGGCCGCCGGCGGCGCCCGCGCCGAGCCGGCGGGCGCGGCCTCGGTCGCCCTCGTCGTCTCCGTCGACGTGTCGCAATCGGTCGATGACAGCCGCTTCGTCCTGCAGATGGAGGGCATCGCCGAGGCGCTGGAGGATCCGGGCGTGATCGCGGCGATGACGGGCAATCCCGGCGGCACCCTCTTCGCCATGGTCACCTGGGCCGACCGCGCGGGCCTCGCCGTAGGCTGGCGGCGGATCGCCAGCCGTGCCGACGCCCTCGCGGTGGCGGCCCAGGTCCGTGCCACGCCCCGGCAATCGGGCGAGTTCACCTGTCTCGGCCAGATGTTTCGAACCGTGGCAGGGACCATTCTTCCGGCGATGCCGGTTCCGGCCGAGCGGATCGTTGTCGACGTCTCGGGCGACGGCATCGACAACTGCACCGATCCGGAGGATCTCGAGGCGGAGCGGACGGCGCTGCTGGCCACCGGCGCCACGATCAACGGCCTGCCGATCCTGGTACCGGGCGAGAACGACGTCGTCGGCGCCGGCGCCTACCGAGCTCCGGGATACGGGCTTCGCGCCACGCCGCTCCCGCAGGAGCGGACGGATCTGGTGCAATGGTACCGGGCCCACGTCGTGGCCGGTCCCGGGTCCTTCCTCCTGAAGGCGGCAGGCTACGGCGACTTCTCGCGGGCCCTGCGGCGGAAGTTCATCATCGAGGTCAGCCGCCTGGCGCCGGGACGCCACGAGGATTGATCCGACGCGGCTAAACAAACCCCTCCGCGACCCGGCGGCTTCCCCGCGAGGTGATCTCGTGCCGCTGCCCGGAGCCGCCGACGACGCGGCACCAGCTCTCGGCGACGAGCACGGCCTCGACGCCGTCGGTTCGAAGGCGGTAGGCGAAGCCACCGTACATGCCGGGCACGGCAAACCAGATCGTTTCGTCGGCCGGAATTTCCAGCAGCGGACCGAGCTCGGGGAGCCGGAGGCCGGATTTGCGGACGAGGTCGTCGGCGCGGCCACGGATGACGGCGTGAAAGTGGGTCTGGACCACCGCAAGGACGCCCGCCGGAACGCGGCGGAGCAGCACCGGGCGCAGGATCTCGGCGGCGCGCCGATGGCCGCAACGCTCCGCCACGTCGACCGGCCGCTCGCCGCGCGCGTTCGGGAGCATCCGCCAGGCACCCAGCCGGATCAGCTCGTCCAAGATGCCCGGCGGCGCGTTCCCGTGCGCAGCCTGATGGAGCGGCGCGAACAGTGACGAGCCGCCGGGCCGCGTCGTGTTCACGAGTTCGGGGCGCTCGCGCAGCAGAGCCAGCACCTTCGTCCAGACGTAGGCCTTGGCGGCATCGGCCAGCCGATGCCGATCCGACGCACTTGCCTCGCTCACCACGCCGCCGGTGATGATGCCGTCCCAGACCCGCGACATGGTTCGCCCCCGCCCGTTCGAAGCCGTCATGGTGCCGGCCGGACGGCGAGCGGGCGACCCCGGCCGGTTCGGCTCCGCCATGGCACCAAAATGGCACCAAGATGGTACCGGCCACACGACGCCTCGAAACCGGTCCGCGTTCCGCCGGCGTCAGAGACCGAGGGCGAGGCCGTCGCTGCGCGGATCGTGGGCGCCGACGAGGCCGTCAGGCTCGATGCGGATCGCGCCCGGATGACCGGCGAGCGGGCTCTGTGCGGGGATGGGGCTGATCTCGTGCCCCCGCGCCTTGAGTTCCGCGAAAACCGCTTCGCCGGCATCGAGTTCGAGTTTCAGGCTGTCGCGGCTGTCCGAGAACGTCCTGCCCAGAAGGAACCGGGGCCGCGCGAGGGCGGTGAGCGGGTCCATGCCGTAATCGATCAGGCGCGTCAGCACCGCCGCGAGGGTCTGCGGCTGCCCGTCCGCGCCCTGCGTTCCGTAGAGCAGCCGTGGACGGCCATCCTTGAAGTACATCCCGGGATTGAGGGTGTGGAACGGGCGCTTTCCCGGACGCAGCACGTTGATGCTGCCGTCGTCCGTGCTGAAGGCCGCACCGCGATTGTGCCAGAGGATGCCGGTATCGCCCGCCACGACGCCGCTGCCCCAGTCGAAATAGATCGTCTGCAGGAGGCTGACGCAATTGCCCTCCCGGTCGGCCGCTCCGATGAAGACGGTGTCGCCGGTCTTGAAGACGTGCGGCCAGGGCGCCGCCTTGCGCGGATCGATGCGGCGGGCCAGCGCATCGAGATGGGCGGGCGACAAGAGTCGCTCGACGGGAACCTCGACGAAATCGGGATCGGCGATGAAGCGGTTGCGGTCGACGAAGGCCAGCTTCACCGCCTCGACGAGGAGGTGGTAGTAGTCGGCGCTGCCCTCGGGGAGGGCGGCCACGTCGAAGCGGTCGAGGACGCCCATGATCTCGAGGGTGGTCAGCCCCTGCGTCGGCGGGCGCAGGCTGACGAGCTCTCCGCCCCGGTAGGGTACGCGCAGCGCGCTCTCGTTGCGCGCCCGGCAGCGGGCGAGGTCGTCCGCCGTCAGAGGCGAGCCCGCCTTCTCCAGCCCCTGCACGATCCGGCGAGCGAGCTCGCCCTCGTAGAAGTCGCGTCCGCCATTCTCCGCGAGCGTCGTGAGCGTGCGGGCGAGATCGGGCTGGCGAAACGTCTCGCCGGCCTCCGGGATGCGGCCTTCGGCGGTGAAGACGCGCACGATATCGGGCCAGTCGCCGATCTCCTTGGCGCGGAAATTCGACCAGAAGCGTTGCGACGGCGTCAGGGGAAAGCCATCCGTCGCGTAGGCGATGGCGCGCTGGAACAGATCCTTCCAGGATTGCCGCCCACCGAGAGCCCGCTGGCTGTAGGTGAAGGCCTGGTCCCAGGTATCGACGGCCGCCGCCGCCGTGATCGCCGAGCCGGGGCCGCGGACGGGAATCGTCCGTCCCTCGTTCGGCAGCTTCGCCGCCGCCTGACCGATGCCGGACAGGGTGAAGCTCGCGCCGTTGCGGTCGCTCACGATCATGAACGCGTCGCCGCCCAGGCCGCAGAAATGCGGATAGGTCACGCAGAGGGTGGCGTTGATGGCGATCGCCGCCTCGATGGCATTGCCCCCCGCCCGCAGGACCTCCCGTCCCGCCTCGCTGGCGAGTTCGTGCGGGCTCGTCACCATGCCCTGGCTGGACTGGGCGAGGGCGCCGCGGGCAGCGCCCGCTTCGGCGAAGAGTCGGGTCGGCATCGTCGTCGCCCCCAGGGCAGAAGCGGAGGTCAGGAGAAGCGCGCGCCGCGAAGGGTGCGGGCCGACAGGTCGACGGTCTTCGCTACGATCCATGGTTCAAATCCATCACGGCGTCTCCGGAGATGGGGCGGAACGGGAGCCTGCCGCCGCGCAATGCGCGGGGCCGGACCGCACGGGGCCGCTAGATCGCCCGCTCGGCGGCGTGCGCCGCGATCGCGCCCGCGGTGGTGAACCAGACCGCGTCGCGATGCCGGGCGATGCGTTCGAGCGCCTGACGCAGGGGGCGTAAGCGGTGCCGCTGGCCGACGATGTAGGGGTGGAGCGCGATGCCCATCACCAGCGGCGCGCGGCGCGACTGTTGGAGCATCTCCTCGAAGGCATCCGTGATCGCCTCGGCGAAGGCCCGCCCCGTCTCCTTGCGCGCGACGATGGCCGGGATGTCGTTCAGCTCCTGCGGATAGGGGACCGAGAGGATGCGTCCGCCGTTGCGGGTCGCGAACCAGGTCGGCTGGTCGTCGTGACACCAGTCGAGCAGGTAGCGGTAGCCCGCCTCCGCCAGCAGGTCCGGCGTGACCCGCGACTGGGAGATCCAGGGCCCGAGCCAGCCGGCCGGCGCCCGGCCCTCCTCGCGCGTCAGCACCGCGGTCGCCTCGGCGATCAGCGCCCGCTCCTCGTCCTCGGAAAGGGTGCCCTGCCGCTCGGCATTGGTGCGGCCGTGCCCGACGATCTCGTCGCCGCGGGCGCGAAAGGCTTCGATCAGGCCCGGGCAGTCCCGGTAGATCCGGCTGTTGACGAGGATGCTCGCCGGCAGGTCCAAGGCGTCGAGCATGTCGCGGATGCGCCACGCGCCGACCCGGTTGCCCCAATCGCGCCAGGCGAAGTTCAGCACGTCCGGCTGCGGCCCGCCCGGCGCCAGCTCGGCGCCCAGGCCCGCGCCGAAATCGAAGGTCTCGAGGTTGAGCGCGAGATAGACCGCGAGGCGCTTCCCCTCCGGCCAATCGTAGACCGGCCGGTCCGGCAGGGCGGAATAGGCGTAGCGGCCATGGCTCGACACTGTCGGCTCCGATGTCGTCACGGGGAAGGTCTCGATCCTGTCGTGGAGGGATAGCGCGCGGTCTCACGCGGCGCCGAGATAGGCCGCCTCGAGCGCCGCGTCCGCCTTGAGCTCCGCCGCCGTGCCGGAGGCGGCGACGCGCCCCTGCTCCAGAACGTAGCCCCGGTCGGCCACGGTGAGCGCGAGCGCGGCCATCTGATCGACGATCAGGATGGTCGTGCCCTGATCCCGCAGCTCGGCGACGGTGGCGTAGAGGCTGTTGATGATCGCCGGCGCGAGCCCGAGGGAGGGCTCGTCGAGCAGTAGGATGCGCGGATGCGCCATCATCCCGCGGGCGATCGCCAGCATCTGCTGCTCCCCGCCCGAGAGCAGGCCGGCGCGGCTGCCCGCCCGCTCGCGCAGGCGCGGGAATCGGTCGAGCAGGGCCTCGACCTCGGCCGGATCGACCCGGCCGCCGCGGCTCCAGGCGCCCAGGCGGATGTTCTCGACGACGGTGAGTTCGGGAAAGACCTGCCGTCCCTCCGGCACCAGGGCGAGACCGAGCCGCGCGATGCGATGCGCCGGCAACGCGGCGATCGGAGCGTCCGCCAGCACCACCGACCCCTCGACCGGGCGCAGCAGGCCGGCGAGCGCCCGCATCGCCGTCGACTTGCCGGCGCCGTTCGAGCCGAGCAGGGCCACGGTCTCGCCGGGCCGCACCGCGAGGGCGAGGCGGTCGAGGACGGGCGCGGCGCCGTAGCCCGCGCTGAGGCCGTGGGCGGCCAGCACCGCGTCGGCCGGACCGTTCCAGGGCGCGGCCCGCGGCCGGGCCGGGGTCTCGGCGGCCCCGAGATAGGCCCGGAGCACGGCGGGGTCGCGGCGCACCTCGGCGGGCGTGCCGCGGGCGATCGGGCGGCCCGCATCCATGACGAGGATGCGGTCGGACACGCCCATCACCAGGGGCATGTCGTGCTCGACGAGGATCACGGCGATGCCGCAGCCCGCGATCCGCCGCAGCAGCGCGCCGAGGCGGTCGGTCTCGGCGCGGGCGAGGCCGGCGGCCGGCTCGTCGAGGAGCAGGACGCGCGGGGACCCGGCGAGCGCGCGGGCGATCTCCACCAGCCGCCGGTCGACGTGGGGCAGCTCGCTCGCCGGCCGATCGAGGGCGCCGGCATAGCCGACGAAGGCCAGCAACGCCGCCGCCTCCTGCCGGTCCCGCGCCCGCGCCCGGCGCAGCAGGCGCCCGGGCGCACGGGCGAGGATCACGTTCTCGACGACGCTGAGCGAGCCGAACAGCCGCGTCGTCTGGTAGGTGCGGGCGATCCCGGCGCGGGCGATGGCGTGGGCCGGCCGTCCGCCGAGCTCGCGCGCGCCGAGGCGGATCGTGCCGGCGCTCGGGCGGTAGAAGCCCGAGATCATGTTGAGGACGGTGGTCTTGCCGGCCCCGTTCGGCCCGATCACGCTGGTGATCGCGCCGGGCAGCGCCTCGAAGGCCACGCCTTCCGCCGCCCTGATGCCGCCGAAGGCGATCCCGAGACCCTCGACGGCGAGCGGCTCGCCCGCGTCCCGTTGCAGGAAGTCCGGCGCCTCGGCCTGCGCCTCCGGGTGCGCCTCGCCGCCCCGCGGCAGCAGGCGCGCGAGGCTGCCGACGAGCCCCGCCGGCACGAGCCAGAGCACCACCAGGGTGGTCAGGCCGAAGAACAGCAGCCGGTACTCGGCCAGCCCCGACAGCGCCTCGGGCAGGAGCACCGTCACCAGCGCGCCGAACAGCGGCCCGAGCACGGTACCGGACCCGCCGACCACCACCGCGAGGACGAACAGGATCGACTGCGTGAACGGGAACGAACTCGGCGCGATGAACAGCATCAGGGGCGGCAGCACCGCGCCCGCGAGCCCGGTCAGCGCCGCCGAGATCGCGAAGGCGGCGGTCTTCACCCGGACCGGATCGAAGCCGAGCGAGGCGGCGGCGACATCCGCGTCCCGCACCGCCCGCAGCGCCTGGCCGAGGCGGGCATGGCGGAGCCGGTGGAAGCCGTAGAGGCTGAGGCCCGCCATGATCACTGCGAGAAGCGCAAGGTCGCGCTCGCCGAGGGGGAGGCCGAACAGGCTTGGGCCGATCGCGACCACGAGGCCGTTCTGCCCGCCGGTGAGCTCGCCGCCCTCGATCAGCGCGTGCTCGACGAGGAAGCCGAAGGCGATCGTCACCATGGCGAGGTAGGGCCCGCGCACCCGCATCGCCGGCACGGCGAGCGCCGCGCCGACGACGGCGGAGATCCCTGCGGCGGCGGGAAGCGCCAGCCAGAAGCTCGCGCCCTTCAGCGTCAGGATCGCGCTCGCATAGGCGCCCAGCGCGTAGAACCCGGCATGGCCGAAGGAGATCAGCCCGCCGAGTCCGAGGAGGACGTTGAGGCCGGTGCCGGCCACCACCGTCAGCGCGACGAGCGCGATGACGAAGTGGCTGTAGCCGCTCGTCACCGCGATGAGCCCGAGGCCCGCGAGCGTCAGGGCCAGGATGGCGAGCGGCATCGCGGCCGGCGCCCGGAGAGGCGAGCGCATGGTCTTCAGACCTTGTTGACGGCGGCCCGGCCGAGGAGGCCGTTCGGGCGCAGGGCAAGTGCCAGGATGATGACGGAGAAGACGACGATCTGGGTCGCGCCGGAGCCGAGCGTCGCGGTGACGCCGGCCTCCACGAGACCGTAGAGCAGGCCCGCCAGCACCACGCCGGTGGCCGAGCCGATCCCTCCGAGGATCGCCACGGCGAAGGCCTTGATGCCGAACAGCGCGCCCATCTCGGCCGAGACGGAGAAGAGCGGCGCGATGAGCAGGCCCGCCGCGCCCGCCAGCACCGCCGAGAGCGCGAAGGCGCAGGCCACGGTGCGGGCGACGTCGATGCCCATCAGCCGCGCGGCCTCGGCGTTCTGCGCCACCGCCAGCAGCACACGGCCGAGTTCCGTCCCGCGGAACACGGCGCGGATCGCCACCGCGGCGGCGATGCCGACCACCGGAATCAGGAGCTGAAGCGGATAGATGCCCGCGCCCAGGATCTGGACCGGAGCCGAGACCAGGGGGGAGGGCAGGCTGCGCGGCTCCTTGCCGAAGGTGAACAGGAGGACGTTGTCGAGGATGATGCCGCCGGCCACCGTCGCCAGGAGCCACGCGTCGGAGCCGCGGGCCACGAAGGGCCGCACCAGCAGGCGCTCCACGGCGAGCCCGAGCAGGGCGCAGCCGGACAGAGCCGCGGCGGCCGCCAGCGGCATCGGCCAGCCGAGCTGAACCCCGAAGGCGTAGCCCAGCACCGCGCCCAGGGTGACGGCGCTCCCCTGCGCGAAGTTGACGGTGCCGGAGACGGCGAAGGTGATGTGGAAACCGAGCGCCACCAGCCCGTACATGCTGCCGAGGCCGAGCCCGCTGACGAGGGTTCCGGTCAGCATGGACGCCTCCCCGCGCCTCGGCTCGAACCGCGCCTCACTTGGACACCGCGACGATCTCGCCGTTGCGGAAGCTGGCGAAGATGTAGTCCTCCGGCTTCAGAGCGTCGTGCCGGTCCGGGGCGAAGGGCGCCTCGTAGGTCTTGATCAGGCCGGCATAGGCCGGGACCTTGTAGAAGCCGTCGCGGACCTTCGGTCCTTCCGTGGCGCCGGCGGCCTGGATCGCCAGGGCGATCAGGTGGGTGGCATCGTAGGCGTTGGCGATGCCCACGGCGGGCGTGACGTCGGCCATGGACTTGATCGCCGGGTACTTCGCCTTCAGGGCGTCGAGCACCGCCTTCGCCTTCGGGCTGTCGTTGCCCGCGAAGGTGAAGGTCTGGACGAAGTGGACCCGCGCCGCGCTCGGGCCGGCCAGTTCGTCGAAGCGCCCGCCGGCCGGCCCCCAGTGGGAGATCACCGGCACCGTCCAGCCCATGCGGTCGAGGGACTTCACCACCTGGGCCGAGGGACCGACATTGCCGACGAGGAACAGCGCGTCGGCCCCCGCCTCCCGCAGGCGGGACAGCTGCGGCACCATATCGATGTCGTTGGCCTCGTACTTCTCGATGCCGGCGCTGGGGAGCCCCGCGGCCTTCAGGGCCGCGACGAGCCCCTGCTGGTTCGATTCGCCCCAGGCATTGTTGACGAGGATCGCGCCGGGCTTCTTGGCGCCGTAGGTCTTCACCGCATAGGCGACGATGGCCTCGTCCACGAGCGCGTCGACCGCGGAGACCCGGAACACGTAGTTGTCGGCCGCCCCGTTGCGGGTGATCCCGGTCCCGGCCGCCCAGGGCCCGACGAAGGGCACCTTCATCTGATTGGCGATCGGGACGATCGCCATCGAGACCGGCGTGTCGAGCCCGCCGATCAGCGCCACGACCCCGGCGCGCTGGATCAGTTCGCGGGCGGCGAGCACGCCCTTCGACGGGTTGGCCTCGTCGTCGCGGGCGACGAGTTCCAGGGGCCGCCCGAGGACGCCGCCGTTGCGGTTGATCTCCTCGATCGCCAGCCCGATGCCGCGGGAGATCGCCTCGCCGGACTTCGCGGATTGGCCGCTGAGCGCGGTGACGAGACCGATCCGGACCGGCTCGGCGGCCTTGACCGGTCCCAGGCTGGCGAAACCCGCCAAGAGGGCACCGAAGGCGAGGCGCCGCGTCAGGGAGCGGGCGGCAGTGAGGCGGTGAGGCATGGCGATCCGGTCCCCCGTATGTGGTCGACCGACGACCGCAACAGCCGTGCCAGTCGATGCGCCGTTGATTTTCCTCACTTTTCCCGAATCGGGCAGCGGCTGCCGGTAAAGTGTGCACAAAGTCACGTCAAAGTGCATACACTTTCTGCATGCAGGCATTCGCCGACTCCGTCATGGTCGATCGGTGTCGCCGAGCGGGATGGAGGATTCGGGCATGGACGCGAGGGAAACGGCGGCCGCGCGCGACGCGGCGGCGGTAACGGCCTATCTGGAAGCCTCGATGGTTCCCGACCCCGAGACCGCCGCGCGCTACATGAAGCCCGACATCGCGATCGTCTTCACCGGCGGCCGGGTGTTCCGGCATCCGCGCGAGGTCACGGCCTTCAATGCCGGCCGCTATGCCTGGGTGAAGAAGCGGATGGAGCGGCTCGACGTGGTGCCCGGCGAGGGCAGCACCACCGTCTACAGTCTCGGCACGCTCTACGGCGCCTGGCCGGACGGCACCGCATTCGAGGGCAACCGCTACGTCGACCGCTTCACCGTTCAGGATGGCCTCATCGTCTCCATGGAGGTGTGGAACGACAGCGCCGAGCGGCTTCTCGAGCGGCAGGGCGCGTCGGCCTGACCGGTCGTACAAAATTCGGTCGTTCGTTTCGCAAGGTGGATCTCGTGCGCCGCTCAGGCGCCGCGCGGGCTCGCTGATCCGGGCTGGCTGCGCTTCGATCGAGCGGAGACCGGATCAGCCCTCGACGTAGGGCGCGAGCAGGCGGATGAGGTCGCGCTCGCGCCGGGGCTCGGTGAGGATGCGCGCCCGCTCGGCCACCGCATCGAGATGGTGATCCATCAACGCGACCGCCCGACCGGCGTCGCCGGCGACCAGCGCCGCCACGATTTCCCGGTGCTCGCTCACCGCGCAATCCGACGAGTGCGGCCGGCTGTAGAGCGACAGGATCAGGGCGCAGCGATAGCCGAGTTCGGCGACGTAGCGGCCGAGCACCGGGCTTCCGGTCATCTCGGCGAGCAGCAGGTGGAACTCCGTGGCGAGCCGGATCGAGGCCGCCTCCGGGCCGCCGCTCGCCCGCTCCTCACCGGCGATATGGTCCGCGAGCGCGGCCTGCTGCTCGGCGCTCAGGCGGCCGGCGAGCCGCTGAACCACGAGGCGCTCCAGGCTGATGCGCACGTCGAAGGTGTCGCGCGCCTCTTCCCAGCTCGGGCTCGCCACCACGGCTATGCGGTTGCGGCGCAACTCGACCAGCCCCTCGCCCGCGAGTTGAACGAGCGCCTGGCGCGCGATGGTGCGGCTGACGCTGAACCGCTCGCCGAGCGCGTCCTCGGGCAGCCGGTCCCCGGGCGTCAGGGCCCGCTCCACGATGGCCCGGCGAAGGGATCGGCAGATCGTTCCAACACGGTCGGTCGGGGAGCTCGTCTCGCCCTGTCTCATCGTCGACGCACATCCTGTTGCGGAGCGCGGGCGCTCCCGACCGAAACACCGCATCGGTTCCGTGGAACGCGACGCCGCCGGTTCATGGCATGGGCTCCGCGGCATGGGCTCCGTGGCAAGGGCTCTCGGCCCCAGCGCATGGCCCAGCCTATGGCACCGGCTCGCGTCAGATGCATGATTGACGCCGAGGCGTTCCGCTCCGGCCAGGCTCGCATCCGCCACGCCTCAGTCCATGTCGGACGCGACGGCACCGCGAGGACGGTCGCGTCGCAAGCGGAGCCGTCTGGACGGCAAGGCGGGAAACGAAAGATGCTTTCGCGCAGGAGGCCGGTCGCAACCACGGCGCGCTCCCGGCGCCCGACTGGACGACGTTCGCAGCGTACCCACGCAGCGTGATGACTGCGAGAGACGTGAAACGAACTGGTTGGCTAAGAAATCTGAGTGGCTGGGGGACCTGGATTCGAACCAGGACTAGCGGAGTCAGAGTCCGCGGTTCTACCGTTAAACTATCCCCCACCGGAGCCGTCGCGCGCCCGTCCGGTCGGAGGGGCGCGTTCGGGGAAGCGTTGGCCGTATCCCCGCGCTCGGTGCTGGCGTCAGATAGGCTGTGACGGCCGTCGCGTCAACCTGGCTGCACGCATCGTCGGCGCGGTGAGGCCTGACGGCCACGGTCGTCCGCTCTCGTCCCGCTGCGATCGCATGGCCCATGGGCCCGGACGCGCCGATCAGTTCATCGAAGGCTGCCGCTGGCCGGGTTCGGCTTTGACGAGCGCCTCCCCCGCGGACGGGGGAGCGTGCCGGGCGACCGGCCCTAGCGCCAGCGTCTCCTTGATGACGTAACGGGCCAGCGCGTCGAAGGTGTAGACCCGCTCGACCAGAGCCTGGGCCGCGGCCGTCATCCGATCGACCTGTGCGTCGTCGGTGCGCAGAATGAGGTCGAGGGCGCGCTCCAGATCCTCCTGCGGGTCGAGATAGAACCCCTCGCGGCCGTGCAGGAAGGGCTCGATGCCGGTCAGCGGGCGGGTATCGAAGACCGGGACGCTGCCCAGCGAGGCGACCTCGTAATGGCGGTAGCAATCCCAACCGACGCCGCCGGGCGACAGGCAGAACCGGCTCTGGCCGATGGCCTCCACGAACGCGTCCCGGCTCAGGCGGCGCGCGGGGGCGTGGATGCGCCAGCCCCGGGCGGCCAATCGCGGCAGGACGCCGTTCACGGCCTCGCGGAACGCAATTCCCTGCGCCGAGCCGACGTAGAACAGGTCATGGCTGCGGGCGGAGGCCGGGATCGGCGGCTTCACGGCCGCAGTCTCGATCCCGAGAGCGAAGGGACGCAGCTTGGCCCGGAGCGCGAGGCAGCCCGGGTCCTGCCGGGCATGGCCGGCGCAGGCCCCGCGGGGCAGCACCGTCTCCAGCGTGTTCCACCGGTTGGCCGCGAGCTCCCGCTTGAAGAACAGGTCGCAGCGGCGAAGGAAGGCGCGATCGCGGGGATGGATCGTGAGGTGATCCGTGACATCGAGGACGACGAGCCGGACCCGGCGGCCGCGGGCGGCGAACAGGACGAGCCCGCGGAAGGCGAGGCCGATCAGGCTCAGGGCGACGTGGACGGGCAGCGCGCGTCCGGCGCTGTTCACGGGGCCGACGCAGCGGGCCACGACGATGTCGTAGTCTTGGACGAAGCAGGCGCGGCCGATTCCGGCGACCCGCCGCGCCAGACCCAGCAACCGCATGGGCAAGCTGCCGGAACCGGGCGCGCGGGTTCTGACGTCGGCCCAGCGCAGCCGCGTGTCGAGGAAAGTCGTACGCTCGGGAAAGGCAGCGGTCACGAGCGGCATCAGGCCGAATTCGAGGATCCGCGGTGCATCCGCGGGACCCTCCGATGCCCCCGGGCGGGCTCGCTCGGTCATCGTCTGCATGACGGCTCCGGGGACGGACCTGCGACGCGCTCGCGACGATCCCCGCTCCCCCCGACGGGATCGATGCGAGGCCGCGCTGAACATCAGAAGTGGGCGTGCGGCTGAAGCTTCAATCGGCTGCGGCCGAGATCGAGCTGCTTGCTGACCAGCCAGTCCGGGTTGCGGGCGTTGAAGTAGCCCTTCAGCGCGTAGCGCCAGAACCGCTCCTCCATGCGCGAGGACGGCCCGTGGACCGCCTTCACCCGGGCGACCTCGCCCAGCGCCCGCGCCTTGTGGGCGAGATTGGCGCTGTTGTTCTGCCCGGTGCGGCGGAAGCAGGCCACCGGGCGAGCGACGCGCGCGTAGGGCTCCCGTGCCAGGGCACGGCAGAACATCTCGTAATCGCCGCAATCCTTGAACGCGTGATCGAAGCCGCCGAGTTCGGCGTAGAAGTCGCGCGATATGTAGGTCGCCATGTGCATGACCGGGTTCCAGCCGAGGCACACGAGCATGCGCGGCGTCATCCAGTTGGGCGGAGCGGCGAGGCCGCCGAGGCCGCGACCGCGACCGTCGATCCACCGGATCCCGCCGACGACCCACCGCCTCCCGCCGCTCCGATAGGCCTCGACCACGGCTTCCAGCCCGCCTTCGAGCAGGACGTCGTCGGCGCCGAGAAAGCCGAGCAACTCCCCGGAGGCGGCGAAGGAACCCTTGTTGATGGCATCGAAAATGCCGCGATCCTTGCCCTGGAGCACGGTGGCGCCGAGGCTTTGCGCCAGTTCCACGGTGCCGTCGGTGCTGCCCGCATCGACGATCACGTGCTCGACCTCGATGCCGTTGCGGGCGCTGGCGCGCGAGGATTCGATGCATTCGCGCAGGTATTCGACGCCGTTCAGCGTCGGGGTGACCACGGACACCTTCATGGCCGGCTTCCTCGTCTCTGGCGTGGCTCGCGCTTGGATCGCGCGGGTGGCGGGTGCGTTGGGGGCGGGCGGCACCGGGCCCTCACGGTGCCGCGCGAGTCGTCAGGCGACGGCCGCCAGGGTGCCGGAGGTGAACCCGTCGCGGCCGGAGACGAGGGGGAGAGGGGACAGAAGGCTTCCGAACCGCTCGGCGGGCGCGGCGCCGCTCGTCACGATGCCCCTGTTCATCGCCCAGACCGCGGCCTGCGTCCGGTTCTTGACCCGGACCTTGCGCAGGATCGCCTTGACGTGGACCTTGACGGTGGCCTCGGCGATATCGAGGTTGCGGGCGATGACCTTGTTGGACTCGCCGAGCGCCAGGCCTTCTAGGATGTTGACCTCGCGGCTCGACAGGCTGGAGAGGGAGGTTCCGTCCGCCCGCTGAAGTCCGGTCAGGGGAGCGACCGGGCCGGGCGCCCGCACGGGGTCGGCCGCCAGGCACAGACGCCCGAGAAAGCTCATCGGCAGCACCGCGCAATCGGCGATCACGACCTCCAGGGTCTTCAGCAGATCGGAGGGCGAGACATCCTCGGTCAGGTAGGCCGAGGCGCCGAGTTGAAGGCTGCGCAGCATCAGACCTTCGGTGTCGCGCAGCGCCAGCGCCACGATCTTGACCTCGGGCAGCGCCTCGGCGACCTGCCCGACGATGCAGGCCGCCTCCTCGTCGATGACGACGAGCGCCAAGCGCGCCGCCTCGAGGTCGGCCAGGTGCAGCCCAGGACTCGCCGCGACCTGTCGCACCGTGAAGCGGGTACCGGACAGGAGCGCGACCAAACTTTCTCTAACCATGCGATTGTCGCTGACAATCAGCGTATCGATGTGTTCCATCGGAGCTACTCCCCTGATCTGCAGGAAACCTCCCGCGCCCGATTCTCCTGAACGCCGCTTCTATTCGGGCCATTCGCACAGAGGTATTGTGCGTCGCAGGATGTTAGGCACAAATTAACTAGACCGAATGGGATCTTTCCTGTCATGTCAGAAAAAACTTGGACACCCCAACAGGGCCTATCCAGTTCGTACTAGATTTTGCCCTTGAGGATTGTCGGAGCGAGGAGCGCAGCCTCGGTCCGATTTCTGACTCCGAGCATCCGGATCACGGCGGAGACGTGGATCTTCACCGTCGCTTCGGCGATGTTCAGCGCGAACGCGATCTCTCGATTGGACAGCCCCTTGCCGATGAGAGCCAGAACTTCGCGCTGACGCAGGGTCAACCCGATCGTTCGCACGTTGCGCTCCGGCGGCCGTATCACCGGGGTGGCCTCGGGCGGCTTCGCGGCCAGGATCGCGTTGGGAGCGTAGAGCCGGCCGTCGAGCGTCGTGCGGATCGCCTCGACCATCTCCTCGGGACGCTGCCGCCGGATGATCAACCCGTGAAAGCCGAGGCTCAGCGCATCCTGAAACAGGTCGGCGGAGGCATGCGGGACAACGAGCAGGAGGCGTGCGACGCCGGCCGCCCGCTTCAGTGCCCCGAGATAGGTCGGATCGCCGGCGGGAAGGAGGCGGGATCCGACGATGATGAGGTCCGTCTTCATCGGCGAGCGGACGTTGTTGAGCAGATCGGACGCTCCGGCCACATCGACGATGATCACGCCGCTCAAGCTGGCTTCCAGGGCCCTTCGCAGGCCGAGCCGGAAGCTCTTCTGCTCATCTGCGATGATGATCCGCCACATGATTGAGCATTTACTCCACTGGCGGCGAATATTGTTCGGATGAGACCCGACTTGATCTGGCTGTCGCGCTCCGAGCACGAGGGAATCGCGCCGATTGCGCGCAAAGGCTTTGCCGCCGAGTTGTACAACGGCAAGCGCGCCCTGATCCGGCGGTCAAACCTCTGGTTACATGTAAAATTGCAAGCTCGCTACGCCACAGCAAAGCTCAACACCGCCGATTTTTAGCACTCGGCCCATGGACATCAAGCTTTCTTCAAGAGGCTACCCTCTATGGTCGAATAATATTTTAAATCGTCGCCCAAACGGCAGATGGCAGCCAGGATACGCCCACTTGGGCCAGAATCCGTCACTGAATACGTCCTTTGGACTATCAACAATGAGGTAACGTCGAATCTCTTTTGTTATATACCGCGCTGCAACGGAGGCATATCGTGCAACCCTACGGTCGTCTCGGCGACGCTGATCCAATGTTCACGCCGTAACCCGAATGGATCATGCCGCGACGGCCGCCGTGCACAGTTGGGGGGCTCCGATGACGTCAGTAATCGCGGCAGGCGATGACCGCTCGCCCACGACTTCGACGGCCAAGCGGCCGAGCGCCCCTTCGTGGGCGACGCCGCGGGCACGCTCTGCGCCATGCCGTCCGTGCGACGGACCGACCCGGCCCCGCACGCTCAGACACTTCAGCCACTGACGAGCCGAGAGGGGGGCCTCGTCGATGGACCAGGACATGGTGTCGGCAGCGGTCGGCCCGGGTCCGCTGAGCCCGGAGGACGTGCGGGCCCTGGAAGCGATCGGCGACCCCGTTCTGGTCGTCGCCCGCTCCGGCGGCGTCGCCTTCGCCAACGAGTCCGCCCGCCTGCTGCTGCCGCGGGAGGACCGGTCCCGGATCCATCTCACCGGCAAGGCCTCGACGGCCTTCCTGGCGCGGGCCCGGGCCGCGCGGAGACCGCTTCCCGGCGTCATCGCGCTCAAGCGGGGCACGGGACTGCGCCGCTACCGCTGTCACGGCTGCCGCCTGAGCCGTGAGAGTCGGGATCCCCTCGTTCTTGTCCGGCTGCTGTCGGTGCGCGACGCGCGCTTCAGCCTGCTGGCGAGCGAGGCCGTCATGTTGCGGCGTGAACTCGCCGAGCGCGAGCGCTATCAGAGCCGCCTTCAGGCGCTGCTGCGCGAGCGTGATCTTCTTCTGGCCGACCTTCGCAGCACCGACCAAGCCCGTACCCGGGCCGAGCGCGACAGGGATGCGGTGCTGGCCCAGCTCTACCGGGCCCATCAGGCCGAGCGGGAACGTCTCGCCCGCGAGCTTCACGACGAGGCCGGACAGCAGCTCGCATGGCTGAAGCTGCGGCTCGACCGCCTGCGGCGCGAGCCCTCGCCCGAGGAGGTCGGGGCGATGCTGAAGCAGGTCGATGCGATTTCCGCCAGCCTGCGACAGGTGGTTCGGGAGCTGCGCCCGGTCGCGCTGGCCGAACTCGGCCTCATCCTCGCCCTGAACAGCCTCGTGCGCGAATGGTCCGACCGATGCGGGGTCCCGATCGAGTTCCAGCTTTCCGGAACCACAGTGCCGCTCACGCCTGAGATCGAGGTGACGATTTTCCGCCTCGTTCAGGAGGCGCTGACCAACGTCATCAAGCACGCGCCGGGGGCGGGCCACGTTTCCGTGACCCTTCAATACAACCGCGACGGCGTCACGCTGGCGATCGAGGATGACGGACCAGGTCTCGGACCGGAACGCGAGCCGGGATCCGCGAGCGAGCCGGGGCCGGCGGAGCGTCGCGCGGGGAACGGGTTCGGACTCGCGGGGATGCGCGAGCGGCTGATGCTGCTCGGAGGGAAGCTCATGATCGAATCGCCTCCCGGCGGCGGGACGACGATTCTTGCGCGTTTGCCGATGACAGGGGGATGATGTGCGCATGGCGAAAGCACGGATCAGGGTCGCCCTGATCGATGACCACCCGATCTTCAGGAGCGGCGTCCGCGGCCTGCTCGGCGAGACCGCCGGCATCGAGGTCGTCGGAGAGGCCAGCGACGGCCGGCACGCTCTCGACCTCGTCGGCCGAACGCTGCCCGACGTCGTCGTCATGGACATCACCATGACGGGCATGAGCGGCCTCGCGGTCGCACGGGCACTCCGCCAGGCCGGCTCGGCGGTCTACATCGTCTTCCTGACGGTCAACGAGGATCTCGCCTTCGTCGACGAGGCGCTGACCGCAGGCGCACAAGGCTACGTCCTGAAGCGCTCCGCCGGCGCCAGCCTGCTGGAGGCCATCGAGGCCGTCGTCTCCGGCGGCCGCTACATCGACAACGAGATGCGCTCGCCGCCGTCCCTGCCCGGCCGCACGGAAGCCGGACCGACCGTCCCCCATGCCGGCGAGGAGGGCGGACTCACTGTGCGGGAACGCGAAGTGCTCCGGCTGATCGCCCTCGGCATGACCATGAAGGAGGTCAGCCTCGCGATCTCGATCTCGGTGGCCTCGGTCGATACCTATAAGATCCGCGGCTGTAAGAAGCTCGGCCTGCGCTCCCGCGCCAGCATCGTCCGCTACGCCCTCGGGCAGGGCTGGCTTGAGACAGAGAGTAAACGACATCCGTCGGATCGGCCATCATCCGTCATGTGAGCTTTTCGAAAACATCCTTTCGTCCGTTGGGAGTAGGCTACCCCTTCAGGACTAGACTGTCCCTCGAACCCGCTCGGCGGCGCCCATCCGGCCGGATCGAGCCCGTCCCCGCAGCTCCGTTTCCACCGAGCCCGATTTCTCCCGCCCCGATGCCACGCCACGCAGGGCGGGATGAGCGAGCCGATCGGCCGAAGCGCTTCAGGCGAGTTCCCGCGCCGCACGCTCCAGCGCCCCCAGAAGCGGTTCGATCTGCGCGGCGCTCAGGTCATGGAAGCCGAGGGTGCGGCCCATCACGAGACCGAGCAGCGCGAAGAACAGCGCCGCCCCGACCCCCGCCGGCCCCTCCGCAGCCTCGAACCGGGTGAGCCGCTCGGCCACGAAGGCGCGGTAGCCGGCGAGCGCGTCCGGATTCTCGGCCGAGGCGAGGAGCAGGGCGCGGCTGAACTCGTCCTCGTCGCAGTAGCTGCGGCGCAGGTGCTCGATCATCCCGAGCGCGAGCCCCGCCGCTCCCCCCGCCTGCTCGGCTTCGCAGGCGGCGATCCCGGCGCGCAGGTGCTGCAGCTTGCGCTCGACCAGGGCGAGGATCAGCGCATCCTTCGAGGCGTAATGGTGCAGGACCCCGCCCTTGCTCAGCTCGGCCTGCGCCGCCACGGCATCGATGGTCAGAGCCCGCGCCCCGCCGCGGCGCAACACCGAGCCCGCCGCCTCAAGAATCACTTCCGCGCGATCGTCGCGGCGGCTGCGCGTCCTCTGCGACATGATCGACTCCGAACTCCACTCCCGTACGCCATATCCGGATCGCCAAACTAAATCGCTGTGAAATATTGCTTTTTCGAAGCGATCAGATCGGTTTCTCGGACCGGCCGCGATAAAAACCGTCTGGACGGTCGGTAAGATACGCGATAAGCCTGCGCCGCGAAAGCCGACTCGTCGGAACCGGTCGCCGGACCTTCCCGGGTCCGGATCCCGACCCAAGTCCGGCTCAAGTCCCGGTCCAAACCGCGCAGCATCCCACCGCGTCCCGTCTCAAGCCCCATTCCCTGCCCGGAAGCTCGGCCGATGTTCTCAGGGCGACGCCCCATCCTCACCGCAACGGCGCGCGCCGCCGCCGTGTCGGCCCTCCTCGCGACCGCGGCGCTCCCGACACCGGCTTTCGCCCTCTCGGAGGCGGAGAACCCGTCCGTGGCGATGGTGCGGGTAGTGACGGCGAAGAAGGAGACCGTCACCTCGGACGTGGTGCTCACCGGCGACATCCAGGCCCAGGCTCAGACCAACGTCGCCTTCCGCACCAACGGCAAGGTCGCCGAGCGCCGGGTCGAGGTCGGCGACCACGTCACCGCCGATCAGGTGCTCGCGGTGCTGGAGCCGCTGGTGCAGCGGGCCAATCTCGACAACGCCCGCGCCGCCCTGGTCTCGGCGGAGGCGCAGCTCACCCAGGCCAAAGTGACCTTCGAGCGGCAGAAGCAGCTCATCAGCGGCGGCTACACCACGCGCCCGGCCTACGACAACGCCGAGCAGCAATTGCGCACCGCCCAGGCCGCGGTCGATTCGGCCAAGGCGGCGCTCGGCACCGCCGAGGAGCAGCTCTCCTACACGGAGCTGCGCGCGGGCGTGTCCGGCATCGTCATGAGCCGCACCTTCGAGGTCGGGCAGGTGGTGCAATCGGGACAGGCGGTGATGGTGCTGGCCCAGGACGGACCGCGCGACGCGGTGTTCAACGTCTACGAGGCACTGACCGCCCACCCGCCCGGCGACAAGACGATTCAGGTCACCCTTCAGTCGGACCCCGCGGTGGCGGCGAAGGGGCACGTGCGCGAAATCTCGCCGACGGTGGACGCGGCGAGCGGCACGGTGCGGGTCAAGGTCGGGCTGGAACAGACCCCGCCCGCCATGTCGCTCGGCGCCGTGGTGATCGGCCGGGGCCGATTCGCCTCGGACGAGGCGGTGGTGCTGCCCTGGTCGGCGCTCTACCGCTTCGACGACCGCCCGGCGGTGTGGATCTACGAGGCCAAGACCGGCACGGTCGCGGTCCGCACGATCGAGATCGACCGCTACGGCTTCGACGACATCGTGCTCAAGGGCGGCGTCGAGCCCGGCGAGGCGGTGGTGACCGCCGGCATCCAGTTCCTGCGTCCCGGACAGCACGTCGCGCTGGCGGGGCAGGAGCGCGCGCGAGACACCAGGAGATCCGCGGCGGGGGAGGACGGGCCATGAAGTGGGCGCCCCTCGTCGGTACCCTCGTCGTCGGCGCCTCTCTGCTCACCGCCTGCCAGCCGTCACAGGAGGCGCCTGCGCCGCCGCCCGTGCGGCCGGTCCTGACGACCGTGGCACAGCCCACCGACAGCGTGATCTTCGGGCCCTTCGCCGGCACGGTCGAGCCGCGCTACCAGTCGCAGCTCGGCTTTCAGATCGGTGGCCGGGTGGTGGCCCGCGACGTCACCGTCGGCGATGTCGTGAAGAAGGACCAGCGGCTCGCGGCCCTCGACCCGATCGTCTCACGGTTCGACCTCAGCCGGGCCGAGGCGGAACTGGCCGACGCGAAGGCCCAGGCCGAGAACGCGACGGCCACCGAGGCGCGCACCCGGCGCCTGATGGAGGGCGGCAACGTCACCCAGGCCCAGCTCGACGCGGCGGTCGCCCGGCGCGACACCGCCCAGGCGCGCCTCGCCCAGGCCGGGGCCAGCCTGCAGAAGGCCCGCGACCAGATCGGCTACACCGAGCTGCACGCCGATTTCGATGGTGTCGTCACCCAGCGGCTCGCCGAGATCGGGCAGGTGGTGAGCCCGGGCCAGGGGATCGTCACGCTCGCCCGGCCCGAGACCCGCGAGGCGGTGGTCGACATTCCCGAGACGCTGACCGGCGCCATGCCCAAGGACGGCCTGTTCACGGTGGTGCTCCAGAGCGCGCCGGAGATCACCGCCCGCGGCCGGGTGCGCGAGGTCGCCCCCTTCGCCGAGTCCGGCACCCGGACCCGCCGCGTCCGCCTGACCCTGGAGGAGCCCGGTCCCGCCTTCCGGCTCGGGGCCACCATCACCGTCGCGCTGGAGCGCAGCACCGAGCGCCGCTTTATCCTGCCGGCCACCGCGCTCCTCGACGCCGACGGGCGCCGCTCGGTCTGGATCGTGCCGGAGGCCGGCAAGCCGGGCGAGGAGAAGGCCGATGACCGAGCCGGCGACCGGGCGGACAGGCCGGGCGAGCGGCATGGCGAGCGGCATGTCGAGCGCCGCGACGTCACCCTCGACGGCACCGGGCCGGACCGACACGGGCGCGTCTCCGTGCGCACGGGGCTGAAACCCGGCGAGCGGGTCGTGGTGGCGGGCGTCCACTCCCTGCGCGACGGCCAGACCGTCCGGCTGGCCGACGACCGCAACTGAGCCGGAACCCGGCGAGAGAGTCCGCAAAGGTTTTTCGCGCGTGAAGGACTTCAACCTTTCCGACTGGGCGCTCGGCCACCGTTCGCTGGTCTGGTTCCTGATGCTCGTCTGCCTGGTCGCCGGCGTGATGGCCTATTCGCGGCTCGGACGCGAGGAGGATCCGCCGTTCGCCATCAAGACCATGGTGGTCCAGGCGAGCTGGCCCGGCGCCACGATCAAGGACACCCTCGATCAGGTCACCGACCGGATCGAGAAGGAGCTGCAGCAGATCAATGCGCTCGATTACGTGAGGAGCTACACCACGCCGGGGCAGGCGACGGTGTTCGTGCAGTTCCGCGACACGACGCGCAAGGAGGAGATTCAGCCCGCCTTCTACCAGGTGCGCAAGCGCTTAGGCGACATCCAGCACACCTTTCCGCAGGGCGTGCAGGGCCCGGCCTTCAACGACGAATTCGGCGACGTCTACGGCAACGTCTACGCCTTCACTGCCGACGGCCTGACCCACCGGCAATTGCGCGACTACGTCGAGGGGGTGCGCACCGAGATCCTCAAGGTGCCCAATATCGGCAAGACCCTGCTGATGGGCGTGCAGGGCGAGACGATCTATCTCGATTTCTCGACCCGCAAGCTCGCGGGCTACGGCATCGACATCCAGGCCCTGATCAAGGCGCTGCAATCGCAGAACGCGGTGGCCGCCTCCGGCGTGGTCCAGGCGGGGCCGGAGCGGGTGAGCCTCCGCGTCAGCGGCCAGTTCAGCTCCGAGGAGTCGCTGCGAAACGTCAACCTGCGCTTCAACGACCGGTTCTTCCGCCTCGCCGACGTCGCCGAGATCTCCCGCGGCTACGAGGACCCGCCGGCCGCCCTGTTCCGCGTCGATGGAAAGCCGGCGATCGGGCTCGCCATCGCCATGCGCCCGAACGCCAACCTCCTGAAGTTCGGCGAGGATCTGAAGGAGCGCATGCACGTCGTCGAGGGCAAGCTGCCCATCGGCGTCGGCATCCACCTCGTCTCGGACCAGCCCAAGATCGTGGAAGAGGCGGTCGGCGGTTTCACCAAGGCGCTGGTCGAGGCGGTCGTCATCGTGCTCGTGGTGAGCTTCGTCAGCCTCGGCCTGCGCGCCGGGCTCGTCGTGGCGGTCTCGATCCCGCTCGTGCTCGCCATCGTCTTCGTCATCATGCAGGTCATGGGCGTGACGCTGCAGCGCATCTCGCTCGGTGCGCTCATCATCGCGCTGGGGCTCCTCGTCGACGACGCGATGATCACCGTCGAGATGATGGTGGCCCGCCTCGAACTCGGCGACAACCTGAAGAAGGCGGCGACCTACGCCTACACCTCCACCGCCTTCCCGATGCTCACCGGCACGCTGGTGACGGTGGCCGGCTTCCTGCCGATCGGCTTCAACGGCTCGTCGGCGGGCGAATACACCTACTCGCTGTTCGTGGTGATCGCCGCCTCGCTGCTGGTCTCCTGGGTGGTCGCGGTGCTGTTCGCGCCGCTGCTCGGCGTGACCATTCTCCCGAAGACCATGAAGCACCATTCGGAGAAGCAGGGGCTGTTCACTCGCGCCTTCATGGCGGTGCTGCGGGTCGCGATGCGGCTTCGCTGGATCACTGTGATCGTCTGCGTCGCCCTGATGGGGCTGGCCGTGGTCGGGATGGGCCACGTGCAGCAGCAGTTCTTCCCGTCCTCCGACCGCTCCGAGGTGCTGGTCGACCTGACCCTGCCGCAGAACGCCACCATCACCGAGACGCGGGCGCAGATGGACCGCTTCGAGGCCCATCTGAAGGACGACCCCGACATCGAGCGCTGGTCCTCCTATGTCGGCCAGGGCGCGGTGCGCTTCTACCTGCCGCTCGACCAGCAGCTCGCCAACGCCTTCTACGGGCAGATCGTGATCGTCACGAAGTCGCTGGCGGTGCGCGATGACGTCATCCGGCGGCTGCAGAAGTTCGGCCGGCGCGATTTCGTCGGCACCGACGTGCTGGTGCAGCCGCTCAATCTCGGCCCCCCCGTCGGACGCCCGATCCAGTACCGCCTGTCCGGCCCCGACGTGCAGGAGGTGCGCCGCCTCGCGCTCAAACTCGCCGACGTGGTGGCCACCGACACGCGTCTGGCGGTGCCGACCTTCGACTGGAACGAGCCGGGGAAGGTGCTGCGCGTCGAGATCCTGCAGGACAAGGCGCGCCAGCTCGGCGTCACCAGCCAGGACATCGCCGGCATCCTCAACGGCATCGTCGGCGGCCAGGCGATCACGCAGGTGCGCGACTCGATCTACCTCGTGAACGTGGTCGGCCGGGCGCGCACCGTCGAGCGGACCTCGCTCGACACGCTCCAGAGCCTTCAGGTCGCCCTCTCCAACGGCTCGGTCGTGCCGATCCTGGCATTCGCCAAGATCGACTACGATCTGGAGCAGCCGATCGTCTGGCGCCGCGACCGCGTGCCGACGCTCACGGTCCGCGCCACGATCAACGACGCGACCCAGCCCCCCACCGTCGTCGCCGCGCTCCAGCCCGCCATCGACGCCTACGTGAAGGCGCTGCCGGAGGGCTACACGCTGGCGACCGGCGGCGCGGTCGAGGAGGCGGGCAAGGGACAGGGACCGATCGCCGCCGTGGTGCCGGTGATGCTGCTGGCGATGGCCTTCTTCCTGATGATCCAGCTCCAGAGCTTCCAGAAGCTGTTCCTGGTGTTCTCCGTGGCGCCGCTCGGGCTGATCGGCGTGGTGCCGGCCCTTCTCCTGTTCGACAAGCCCATGGGCTTCGTGGCGATCCTCGGCATCCTGGCGCTCATCGGCATCATCGTGCGCAATGCCGTGATCCTCGTGAGCCAGATCGAGGAATGCGAGGCGGAGGGGATGGCGCCCTGGGACGCCGTGGTCGAGGCCACCCGCCACCGCATGCGGCCGATCCTGCTGACGGCCGCCGCGGCGAGCCTCGGCCTGATCCCGATTGCCCGCGAGGTGTTCTGGGGTCCCATGGCCTACGCGATGATCGGCGGCATCCTGGCGGCGACGGGGCTGACGCTGCTGTTCCTGCCGGCGCTCTATGTCGGCTGGTACCGGATCAAGGCGCCGCCGCGCGGCGCGGTGACCGAAAGCCGCGCCGCCTGACACGGACGGCGGCGGCCGGACCAAGCGGTCCGGCGCTCGACCGAATTCGGTGGCTTCAGTGCGTCGGCGGGAGGATGCGTCCCCTCGGCGGGGCCAAATCCTGATCTATTATGCAGTTTACGCGCATGACATCGTCACAAGTGCGCGTAAACTGCACATCCCTGTTCTGCTTGCATAGCCGTCCTGTGCGGCTGGTTGCGACGCCAAAATCTCTTTTCGGATGTCAACCCATCCGCTAGGCACGTGCCGAACGCCGCGGCAAGGCGGCTTCGATCGTACCTTCAGGCGAGCCGGCTGCCCGCGATGACCCCCGACCACGCCACGGCCAATTCCCAACCGCTCGAGCGCGACGCGCAGGTGGCCATGAGCCACCACGACGTCAGCCCGAACGACATCGCGCTCGGCGTGGTGATCGGGCGCGCCTCGGAGTATTTCGACTTCTTCGTGTTCGGCATCGCCTCGGTGCTGGTGTTCCCGAAGGTGTTCTTCCCCTTCGCCGATCCCCTGACGGGCACGCTCTACTCCTTCGCCATCTTCGCGCTCGCCTTCGTCGCCCGCCCGCTCGGGTCGATCTTCTTCATGTGGGTCCACAAGCGGCACGGGCGCGGGGTGAAGCTCACCGCCGCCCTGTTCCTGCTCGGCGGCTCGACCGCGGCGATCAGCTTCCTGCCGAGCTACAACTCGATCGGTGTCCTCGCCATCGAGCTGCTCGCGATTCTGCGCGTGGCGCAGGGTTTCGCCCTGGGCGGCGCCTGGGACGGGATGGCCTCGCTGCTCGCCCTCAACGCGCCGCGGGAGCGCCGCGGCTGGTACGCGATGATTCCGCAGCTCGGCGCGCCGTTCGGCTTCATGGTGGCGAGCGCCCTGTTCGCGTTCTTCGCGGTCAACCTGACCCCGGAGGACTTCACCGACTGGGGCTGGCGCTTCCCGTTCTTCTGCGCCTTCACCATCAACGTCGTGGCGCTGTTCGCCCGGCTCCGGCTCGTCGCCACCCCCGAATTCACCCGCCTGCTCGACAAGGGCCGGCTCGAACCCGTCAGCGTCGTCGATCTCGCCCGCCATCACGCCCTCGACGTGTGGATCGGCGCCTTCGTTCCGCTGGCGAGCTTCGCCCTGTTCCACCTCGTGACGATCTTCCCGATCGCGTGGCTCGCCCTGTCGAGCGACCGCTCCGCCGGCGACTTCCTGATGGTGCAGTTCTCCGGCGCCCTGATCTGCGCCGGCGCCGTCGCCGCCTCGGGACTGATCGCCGACCAGATCGGGCGCCGCAACGTGCTGCTCATCAGCGCCGGGCTGATCGCCGTGTTCGCCTGCGGCAGCATCCTGGCGCCGCTGATCTTCGGCGAGAACGCCATCGGCCAGACGATCTACGTCAATATCGGCTTCATGCTGCTCGGCCTGTCCTACGGCCAGACCGCCGGCGCCGTGACCTCGCGGCTCGGCGCGCGCTACCGCTACACCGGCGCGGCGCTGACCTCCGACCTCGCCTGGCTGTTCGGCGCCGGCTTCGCCCCCCTCGTGGTGCTCTACCTCTCCACCGCGTACGGGCTCGCCATGGTCGGCGTGTACCTGCTGTCCGGCGCGCTGGCGACGCTGCTCGCACTCTCGCTCGACCGCTCCG
The DNA here is from genome assembly GCF_014199985.1 of Methylorubrum rhodesianum. Lineage (GTDB taxonomy): Bacteria > Pseudomonadota > Alphaproteobacteria > Rhizobiales > Beijerinckiaceae > Methylobacterium > Methylobacterium rhodesianum. Next base: position 43,352 of record NZ_JACHOS010000024.1, read on the forward strand.
AGATGCGCCAGATGTGATGGGTTCGGCCCGCGGGCGGAGTGCGCCTCTCGCCCCGCGGAGCCTTGTGAGAAACGAACCGTCGCCGCGCGGGAACACGCCCGCGCGGCCCTTGCGATGGAACGAAGATTCGTGGCCATGACCGCCGACCGTTCAATGAGAGCCCGTGCCGGGGCTGGTTCCGCGCGCCGGATCCTGCAGGGTCTCGTCCTGCTGCCCCTGTTCAGTCTGCTCGCCGGCTGCAACTTCGTGGTGATGCAGCCCTCCGGCGACATCGCGGTGCAGCAGCGCAATCTCATCCTCGCCTCGACGGGGCTGATGCTGCTCATCATCGTCCCGGTGATCGCGCTGACCCTTCTGTTCGCGTGGCGCTACCGCGCCTCGAACACGGCGGCCCGCCACGATCCGGACTGGGACCACTCGACCGGGCTCGAAGTGGTGATCTGGACCGCGCCGCTGCTGATCATCATCGCGCTGGGCGCGCTGACCTGGATCAGCACCCACACCCTCGACCCGTTCCGGCCGCTCTCGCGCATCGAGCCCGGCAAGCCGATCGCGGCGGATGTAAAGCCGCTCGAGGTGCAGGTCGTCGCCCTCGATTGGAAGTGGCTGTTCTTCTATCCCGAGTACAACGTCGCGACCGTCAACGAGTTGGCCGCGCCGGTGAACCGGCCGATCCAGTTCAAGCTCACCGCCTCCTCGGTGATGAACGCCTTCTACATCCCGGCCCTGGCCGGCATGATCTACGCCATGCCCGGCATGCAGACGCAGCTGCACGCGGTGATCAACAAGGCCGGCGAGTATGGCGGTCTGGCCTCGCAGTACAGCGGCAGCGGCTTCTCGCGCATGACGTTCAAGTTCCACGGTCTCGACGGCGACGGCTTCGACCAGTGGATTGCCAAAGTGAAGCAGCAGGGTTCGGAACTGAGCCGCGATGCTTATCTCGAACTCGAGCGCCCGAGCGAGCAGGTGCCCGTCACCTACTATTCCTCCTTCGCCGACGGGCTCTTCGGCAAGATCGTCGGCATGTGCGCCGTTCCCGGCAAGATGTGCATGAACGAGATGATGACCATCGACGCCAAGGGCGGCGCCGGCAAGGAGAGCCGCGAGAACGCCGACCGGCTCCAGTACGACAACCGCCACACGCAGCGCGGCGACGAGGCACCGGGGGCGACGACGCCGGCCTCTCACCGCGCGCCCAAGAGCGAGTCGCCCGACGCCGACAAGACCCACGAGGGCAGCGGCCAGGGCAAGCCGGCCCCCGACCAGACCAACAACTGATCCGTCGCCGCCTCAGGATTCACGGACGAGTTTCGATCCATGTTCGCAAACACGGACCTGCAGCACCTGCTGTTCGGGCGCCTCTCGCTGGAGGACATCCCGTACCACGAACCGATCCTGCAAGTGACCTTCGCAGGCGTCGCCGTGGCCGGGATCGCGGTGCTCGCCGCAATCACCTATTTCCGGTTCTGGGGCCCGCTCTGGCGCGACTGGCTGACCTCGGTCGACCATAAGAAGATCGGCATCATGTACGTGGTGCTGGCGCTGGTGATGCTGCTGCGCGGCTTCGCCGACGCGTTGCTGATGCGCTCGCAGCAGGCGATCGCCTTCGGCGCCAACGAGGGCTACCTGCCCCCGCACCACTACGATCAGATCTTCACCGCCCACGGCGTGATCATGATCTTCTTCGTGGCGATGCCCTTCGTCACCGGCCTGATGAACTACGTCGTGCCGCTGCAGATCGGTGCGCGCGACGTCGCCTTCCCGTTCCTGAACAACTTCTCGTTCTGGATGACGGTCTCGGGCGCCGTCACGATCATGATCTCGCTGTTCGTCGGCGAGTTCGCCCGCACGGGCTGGCTCGCCTATCCGCCGCTGTCGGGCGCGGACATGAGTCCGGGCGTCGGCGTCGACTACTACATCTGGGGCCTGCAGATCGCGGGCATCGGCACGACGCTGTCGGGCATCAACCTGATCGCGACCATCGTGAAGATGCGCGCGCCCGGCATGTCGATGATGAAGCTGCCGATCTTCACCTGGACCTCGCTGTGCACCAACGTGCTCATCGTGGCCGCCTTCCCGATCCTCGCCGCCGTTCTCGCGCTGCTGACCCTCGACCGCTACGTCGGCACGCACTTCTTCACGAACGACCTCGGCGGCAACCCGATGATGTACTTCAACCTCATCTGGATCTGGGGCCATCCGGAGGTCTACATCCTCATCCTGCCCGCCTTCGGCGTGTTCTCGGAGGTCACCTCGGCCTTCTGCGGCAAGCGCCTGTTCGGCTACACCTCGATGGTCTACGCGACCGTCGTCATCACGATCCTGTCCTACCTCGTGTGGCTGCATCACTTCTTCACGATGGGCTCGGGCGCGAGCGTGAACTCGTTCTTCGGCATCACGACGATGATCATCTCGATCCCGACGGGTGCGAAGATCTTCAACTGGCTGTTCACGATGTACCGCGGCCGCATCCGGTTCGACGTGCCGATGCTGTGGACCGTCAGCTTCATGGTCACCTTCGTGATCGGCGGCATGACCGGCGTGCTGCTCGCCGTGCCCCCGGCCGACTTCGTGCTCCACAACTCGCTGTTCCTGATCGCGCACTTCCACAACGTGATCATCGGCGGCGTGCTGTTCGGCATGTTCGCCGGCGTGAACTACTGGTTCCCGAAGGCCTTCGGCTTCCGGCTCGACGAGTTCTGGGGCAAGGTCAGCTTCTGGTTCTGGACCATCGGCTTCTACGTCGCCTTCATGCCGCTCTACGTGCTGGGGCTGATGGGCGTGACCCGCCGCGCCCAGCACTTCGACGATCCCTCGCTGCAGCCGTGGTTCGTCGTCGCCGCCATCGGCGCCGGCCTGATCGCGATCGGCATCGGCGCGATGATCGTGCAGTTCGCGGTCTCGATCAAAAACCGCGAGGCTCTGCGCGACGTCACGGGCGACCCGTGGGAAGGCCGGACGCTGGAATGGTCCACCTCCTCGCCGCCGCCGGACTACAACTTCGCCTTCACGCCCGTGGTGCATAACCTCGACGCGTGGTGGGAGATGAAGGCCCGCGGCTTCCAGCGCCCGGTCCAGGGCTACAAGCCGATCCACATGCCCAAGAACACCGCCACCGGCGTGATCCTGGGCGTGGTCAGCATCGCCTTCTCCTTCGCGATGATCTGGTACATCTGGTGGCTGGCGGCGCTGACCTTCGTGGCGGCCCTGGCGATCGCGATCGGCCACACCTTCAACTACGACCGCGACTTCTACATCCCCGCCGAAACGGTCCGCCGCACGGAGCAGCAGCGGACCGAGGCCCTGGCGGCGGTGCGGGCCTGAGGACACCATGGCATCCCACGCAAACCCCGCCATGAACCCGGCCATTGCCGGGGCGACCGCCGCCGACGTGCCGGACTTCCTCGATCTCGAGGGCGAGCATCACCCGGAAGGGAGCACGATGCTCGGCTTCTGGATCTACCTGATGAGCGACTGCCTCATCTTCGCGGTCCTGTTCGCCACCTACGCCGTGCTCGGCCGCAGCTACGCGGCCGGGCCCTCGCCCAAGGACCTGTTCGACCTGCCGATCGTGGCGGTGAACACGTCGATGCTCCTGTTCTCCTCCATCACCTACGGCTTCGCCATGTTGGCGATGGAGCGGGACGACCTCGCCAAGACCCAACTCTGGCTGGCGGTCACCGGCCTGTTCGGCGCGGCCTTCGTCGGGCTCGAACTCTACGAGTTCGCGCACCTGATCCACGAGGGCGCCACGCCCCAGCGCAGCGGCTTCCTGTCGGCGTTCTTCACCCTCGTCGGCACCCACGGCCTGCACGTCACCTTCGGCCTGATCTGGCTCGTCACGCTGATGATCCAGACCCGGATCAGGGGCCTCGTGCCGGAGAACAGGCGCCGGCTGATGTGCCTGTCGATGTTCTGGCACTTCCTCGACGTCATCTGGATCGGCGTCTTCACCTTCGTGTACCTGATGGGAGTCCTGCAATGAGCGGGGCAGCGCACGCCGACGATCACGCCCACGGGCATGGGGTCCACGGGCATGGGGGCCACGGGCAGGACGCCCACGGCCACGGCTCGTTCAAGGATTACGTGACGGGCTTCGTGCTCTCCGTCATCCTGACGGCGATCCCGTTCTGGCTGGTGATGGGCAACGTCATCGAGGACAAGCTCGTCACCGGCGTCGTCATCCTCGGGCTGGCCGTGGTGCAGATCGTGGTCCACATGATCTACTTCCTGCACATGAACACGAAGTCGGAGGGCGGCTGGACCTTCCTGGCGCTGATCTTCACGATCACGCTGGTGGTCATCACGCTGTTCGGCTCGATCTGGGTCATGCACCACCTCAACGCCAACATGATGCCGGTTTCGGCCGAGGAGATGCGTCACGCCCCCTGACGCCTCCCCGCAATCCGGCGCTCCAGGGCCCGCCGCTCCGGCGGAGGGCCGGCGGCGCCCGCTTCTCGCCCGGATCGTGCTGGTCCTGGCGGGCCTGGCCGTAACGGGCGTGTTCCTCGGCCTCGGCACGTGGCAGGTCGAGCGCCGGACCTGGAAACTCGACCTGATCGACCGGGTCGAGGCCCGCATCCGGGCCGAGCCGGTGCCCGCACCGGGGCCGGAGGACTGGGCCGGCCTCACGGCGGCCTCGGCCGAGTACCGCCGGGTCCGGCTCACCGGGCGTTTCGCCCACGACCGCGCCACCCTGGTCCAGGCGGTGACCGGGCGCGGCGCCGGCTTCTGGGTGCTGGTGCCGCTCGCGACCGACCGCGGTTTCACCGTCCTCGTCAACCGCGGCTTCGTGCCGATGGAATCCCGCGAGCGCGCGGCCCGTGAAGCGGGTGAACCGGGCGGGGAGGTGACGGTCACGGGCCTGCTGCGCCTGACCGAGCCCGGCGGCGGCTTCCTGCGCCGCAATGATCCGGCGGCCGACCGCTGGTATTCCCGCGACGTCGCGGCCATCGCCGCCGCCCGCGGGCTCGACCGGGCGCCGTCCGCCGTCGCGCCCTACTTCGTGGATGCCGACGCCGCGCCCAATCCCGGCGGCCTGCCGGTCGGCGGCCTCACCGTGGTGGCCTTCCACAACAACCATCTCGTCTACGCGCTGACGTGGTACGCCCTTGCGCTGATGAGCGCCGCCGCCCTCGTCTACGCGCTCCGGGGATCCCGCCGGATGCCGGGGTCTGCGAACGCCTGACGCCGGGGCCGCGCGGGCATGGCCAGCGTGGGCATGGGCAGCGTGGGCATGGGCAGCGCGCATCCGCCTCCTAAAAAAGTTTTTTTACCGCTGGGATTACGCAACTGTATCGATTTGACCGCTGAGGTTGTTAACCCTCCTCACGCCGGGTGCCGCCGCGATTCGCGCCAGCCCCGCGCCTTCGAACGACGTCTTCGGATGAAGTGAAGGAAATCGTCATGGGAGTCGCCCTGCACGGGCTTGCACGCGAGGGGCTCGGCCGCCGGGGCGACGAGCCGTCCCGTCGCGTGCCCGAGCCTCTGGCGGGTCTCATCGTCTCCATGGAGCGGACCCTCGCCACGCTGGCGGGGGAGGGCGGCGGCCGCAACGAGCTGCATGCCCTGCGCAACTATCTCTCCGACCTCTGCGTGCTGACCGAGGAGACGCCGCGGATCCGGCGGGCGGTGGATCGCCTGGTCGTCGCCGGCGACCGCCTCGGCGAGGCGGTGATCGCGCCGCGCGGCTACGAGCGGCGGTGGCGCACCCCTCGCCTGGGCCGGGCCCGGCAGGCGCTCGCCTCCCTCGAACGGACGCTGGCGGGGGCACGTCCGAGCCGGATCGCGGTGCGCCTCGACCGCGACTGGTGAGCCGAGCCGAGGGCGGTACGGTCGGGGTCGCAGACGAAAACGGCCGAGCTTGGCGGGAACAGTTGCGCCGGCCAACGGTTTGCGGACGCGGGCATCAGCCGCACCGTTCCCCCTTCGAGCCACCGAATGGATAAACCCAGCCGCTCGGCCCAGACCTGGGCAGCCACGGCCGGCGCCGCCGCGCTGGCAGTCGGTGCATGGTACCTCCTGCCCGTCGAGCAGTGGCTGCGCGCCTTCTCGGACTGGGCGAACGGCCTCGGACCCTACGGCCTCCTGGCCTTCGGAGTGCTGTTCTTCTTCGCGACCCTTCTCGTGGTGCCGGGCACCCCGCTCACCATCGCCGGGGCGGTCGCCTTCGGCTGGGCGGTGATGCCCGTGGTGCTGCTCTCGGCCACTCTCGGCTCCTGGCTCGCCTTCGTAGCGGCCCGATACCTCATCCGCGACCGGGTCAGGGGGCTGATCGAGCGCCGGCCGGCGCTGAACGCCACCGTGGAGGCGGTCGGCGACGGCGGCTGGCGGCTCATGACCCTGATGCGGCTCAGCCCCTTCGTGCCGTTCAACGCCCAGAACTACGTGTTCGGGGTGACGGATGTCCGCACCTCCGCCTATCTGATCTCCACGGTGATCGGCATGCTGCCGGGCACCGTGGTCTGCGTCTATCTCGGCGTGATCGGCCGCCATGCCGGCAGCGACGAGCCGACCCATTGGATCACCCTCGGCCTCGGCCTTGTCGCCACCGTCGCGGCGGTGGAGCTGACCCGGCGGCGGGTGCGGGCCAAGCTTGAAACGGGCAGGCCGGCACGCGCATGAGGATGGATCTCGGAGTGGGCAAAGGATCGGGCGAGAGCTGGCTGAGGCCCGGGCTCACCTGCTGGCGGCAGGAGCGGGCGGGGCGCGTCGCGGTGCTGCATGACGGAGCGGCCTATTTCGCCGCCGCCCACGCGGCACTGACGAAGGCGCGCCGCTCGATCACCCTGATCGGCTGGAGCTTCGACCCGCGGGCGCGCCTGCTGCCGGGGGATTCGCCCGATGCGGGCGAGTCCCTGGCCGAGCTGCTGCGCCGCCTCAAGGCCGCGCGGCCGGAACTGGCTATCCGCATCCTGATCTGGGACATGCCCTGGCCGATCTCGGCGGGCAACGACCACACGCCCGACAGCGTCCGGGCGAGCCTCGGGCCCGACATCGACTTCCGCATCGACGGCACGCTGCCCTTCGGCGCCTGCCAGCACCAGAAGATCCTCGTGATCGATGACCGGATCGCGTTCTGCGGCGGCAGCGATTTCGAGGTGAACCGCTGGGACACGCCCGCCCACCGCGACCGCGATCCCCGTCGACGCCTGCCCTCCGGCGAGGACTACCCGCCGCGCCACGACGTGATGATGCTGGTCGATCGCTCCGCCGCGCGGGCGCTGGCCGAACTCGCCCGCGAGCGCTGGCGCCGCGCCACCGGCGAGACCGTCCCGCTCGCCGCCCCCGAGACCGATCCTTCCTATGATCCGTGGCCCGAAACCCTGGCGCCGCACCTGAGCGACGTGACGGTGGGACTGAGCCGCACCGATCCGCCGTTCGCCGGCCGTCCGGCGGTCACGGAGAGCGCCGCCCTGTACCGCGCCTCGATCCGGGCGGCGGAGCGCTTCATCTATCTGGAGAACCAGTACCTCGCCTCGCCGGTCGTGGCGGCGGCGCTGGCCGCGCGCCTCGCCGAGCCGGAGGGACCGGAGATCGTGATCGTGCTGTCCGAGCGCAGCCCGAGCGGCTTCGACCGCCTGACCATGGACAGCGCCCGCCGCGGCCTGATCCGCTCCTTGCGCCGGGCGGACCGCTTCGACCGCCTGCGGATCGTGGCGCCGCACACGGAGAAGCGCCGGCCGATCCTGGTTCACGCCAAGGTCGCGATCATCGACGAGCGCCTGCTCAGGATCGGCTCGACCAACCTCAACAACCGCTCCTTCGGCTACGACACCGAGTGCGACCTCGCCGTCGAGGTGCCGGCCGGGGATGCGGAGTCCCGTGCGGCGGTGCGACGGCTGCTCGTGCGGCTGCTCGCCCATCACGGCGGCTGCCCGCCCGACGTGTTCGCGGAAGCCTTCGAGGCCCGCGGCTCCCTGCGGGCCGTGCTCGACGATCCCCGTCTGATGCCGAGCCCGCGGGTCTGTCCGCTCGTTCCCTCGCGCCGCGGCCCGGTGGCGCGCCTCGTCGAGGCGTTCCATCTCGGCGACCCGGTGAGCCCCGCCGATGCGTGGCGCCCCTGGCGGCGGCGGGCTCTTCTGCGCCAGGCCCGCGGGGAGGCCGCCTCGGAAGTCGAGGCGGCCGCGCGGCGAGAGGTGCTGGAGCCATCCTGACGGCTACTTGTCGAAGACGCGCTGCAGCGCCGCCTGATCCTTGCGGGCGTCCTTGTCCGCAGGCAGGGCGAGCAGGGTGAGGATGCGCGCCTTGTCCGGCGTGAGATCGCCCGCGAAGACGGCGCCCGCCTTGCGCAGGGTGTTGCCGCCGCCCTTGAAGCCGTAGACCGGCAGCGCCCGGCCGTCGTGGACCCTGGTCGCCACGACCACCGGCACGCCCCTGGCGATGACCTCGGCGATGGCGTCGTGCATCTCGGCATTGACGTTGCCCCAGCCATAGGCCTCGACCACGATCGCCTCGGCCCCGCTCTCGGCCGCGTGCCGCACCTGCGAGCCGTCCGCCCCGGCATACATCGCCACGAGATCAACCCGCGGCAGCCGCTCCGGCAGCGGCAGGGTCTGGCGGCGGAGGGAGCGGCGGCCGAACACGACGCGATCCTCGTCGACGTAGCCGAGGATGCCGGCCTCCCCCGAATTGAAGGTCTCGACGTTGCTGGTGTGGGTCTTGCGCACCTCGCGGGCGGCGTTGATGCGGTGGTTGAGCGTCACCGTCACGCCCTGGCCCACGGCGCCCTCGGCCAGGATCTGCCGGGCGGCGTTGAGGAGATTGCGCGGGCCATCCGCATCCGCGTCGGAGGCGTTGCGCTGGGCTCCCACCAGCACCACCGGCTTGTCGCTCTTCAGGGTCAGATCGAGGAAGTAGGCGGTCTGGTCGAGGGTGTCGGTCCCGTGCAGGACGATCGCCCCGCGGATGCCGGGATCGGCGAGGAGCGCGTCGATCCGGCGGGCCAGCGCCGGCCAGCGGTCCGGGCCCATGTAATCGCTCGGCACGTTGCTGAACTCGGTGACCTCGATGGTGGCGATGTCCTTGAGCTTGGGCACCGCCGCGACGAGATCCTCGCCGGACAGGGCCGGAACCGGCGCGTGGGTCGTCGGATCGAGCTTCATCGCGATGGTGCCGCCGGTCGCCACCACGGCGATCCGCGGCGGCTCGGCGAGAGCCGGCCCGGCGGAGAGCGCGATCAGGGCGGCGAAACCGAGAGCGGTCAGGTGTCCGGCGGTCCCAGCGGTCTTCGTCATCGTACGCGCGTCCTCTCCCGTACACGGCCGGTCGTCGGGCCGGCCTGGGGACGACCATGCGCGTACGCGGAAAAACCCTCAACCCGGCCCGATCCGGATCTCCGCCAGAACCGGCAGATGATCCGACGCCTGCCGCGCCAGCGGGGTGTCTACCACCGCGACGCGCTCGACGGCGACGTGCTCGCTCACGAAGACATGGTCGATGCGCAGCAGCGGGAAGCGGCTCGGGAAGCTCGCCCCGCCGCGCCGCCAGCGCCGCTCCCCGGTGAGCCGCCGTGCATCGGTCAGGCGTCGGCTCAGGCGGCGGTAGGCCCGCGACCAACCCGTGGCGTTGAAGTCGCCGAGCAGGACCGTCGGCGCGCGGCAGGCGGGATCGCCGAGCCAATCGGGCCCGAGCAGCGCCTCGGCCTGGGCGATGCGCTCCGCGCCGAGCAGCCCGAAATGCGTGGTGAGCACCTGGATCGCGGCCCCGCCCGCCGTCATCTCGACCCAGAGGGCGCCGCGCGGCTCCAGGCCGGGGCGCCGCAGCAGGCCGGGCAGGGGGCCGGCGCGCCTGAGCCGCGAGGGGAGGTGGGTGAGCAGGGCGTCGCCGTAGCGTTCCTCCTCGATGTGCAGGGCCGGGTGAAAATGCGAGAACATGCCGACGAGCCGAGCGATCTCCTCCGCCTGATCCAAGCCGCCGGTGCGCGGGCGCCCGACATCGACCTCCTGCAGGGCGACGATGTCGGGCTCCAGGGCAGCGATCACCCGCGCGACCCGCTCCGGCGCCACCCGCCCGTCGGTGCCGCGGCAATGGCGGACGTTGTAGGTGAGCAGGCGCAAGCGCCGCGCGGCCGCCGGGAGCGCCGCTTCCCCCGCCCTCAGCGACCGCTCTCGCGTCTGCCCTTCGATCTGTTCCGCCCGCACGCCCTCTCCCCCCGGCCGATTCCCGCGCAACTCCGTCCGCCAAGGATTGGAGAGGCGCGCCAACCGAACGCCGGGACCGGCCAACCGATCCCGGATCGCCCCGCCGCCCGCGCGGCAAAACCGCGCCGGCGGCCGTTTTCCGTGACCAACGGAACCGCATCGGGGATCACCTCTTTCGAATGGGCGAGGGTGCGCTGCGGCGCCGAAGGCGGGACCGGATGAAGGCGATGCGGACGAGAGAGGCGCGGCAAGGGGCGTGGCAACGGGCGCGGCAAGGCGCGCGCGAGGCATGAGGACCGAGGACGCCAGCGCCCGCTACGTCGACCTCGACGCCTGGGGCGGTCTCGACATCCTCCAGGCGCTCTGGGAGGGCCAGCTCGCGGCTGTCGCGGCGGTGGGGCCGGCCCTGCCGGCGATCGACGCGGCGGCGCGGGCCGCGGAGCCTGGCCTGCGCGAGGGCGGGCGGCTGGTCTATGCCGGAGCGGGAACCTCCGCGCGGATCGGCGTGCAGGACGGGGCGGAACTGCCGCCGACCTTCGACTGGCCGGAGGCGCAGCTCGGCTTCGCCATCGCCGGCGGGGAGGGCGCCCTGCTGCGCGCCGTGGAGGATGCGGAGGATTCCGCCGCCGACGCCGCCGCCTGGATCGACCGCGCCGGAATCGCCCCCCGCGACGTCGTGGTGGGGCTCGCCGCCAGCGGCTCGACGCCGTTCACCGTCGAGGCGCTGAAGGCCGCCCGCAGCCGCGGCGCCGTCACCGTCGGCATCAGCAACAACCCCGAGGCGCCGATCCTGCGCGAGGCCGCCCACGGCATCCTCGCCGCCACGGGCGCCGAGGTGCTGGCGGGCTCCACCCGCATGAAGGCGGGCACGGCGCAGAAGGTGATCCTCAACCTGTTCTCGACGCTGGTGATGATCCGGCTCGGCCGGGTCTATCGCGGGCGGATGGTGGCGATGCGCGCGACCAACCGGAAGCTGCGCGCCCGCGGCGTCGCCATGGTCTCCGAGCTCGCCGGCTGCCCGGCGGAGACCGCCGCCGACGCCCTGACGCGGGCTGAAGGCGACATCAAGCGCGCCGTGCTGATCGCCGGGGGGATGAGCGCGATGCGGGCCGACGACCTGCTCCTGCGCCACGACGGCAACCTGCGCCGGGCACTTCGCGAGGTGGGGCGATCATGAGTGCGACGACCTTCATGGCGCGAGAGATCGCCGAGATCCCCGCCGCCGCCGAAGCGGTACTGGCGGCGGGCGAAGCCGCCCGCATCGGCGCGACGCTCAGGGCCAGGACATTCCCGTTCGTGGTGGTGTGCGGGCGGGGCAGTTCGGGCCATGCCGGCGTGCATCTGCGCTACCTGATCGAGACGCGGCTCGCGCTGCCGGTCTCGGCGGCGGCGCCCTCGGTGGTGACGGGCTATGCCCGCCCGCCGCAGGTCGCCGGGGCGCTCTTCATCGTCGTCTCGCAATCGGGCCGCTCACCCGATCTCGTCGCGGCGACGCAGGCCGCACGGGCCGGCGGCGCGCTGACGCTCGCCCTCGTCAACGATCCCGATTCGCCGGCCGCGCGGGCGAGCGATCTCGTCCTGCCGATCCTCGCCGGACCGGAGCGGGCGGTCGCCGCCACCAAGACGGTGACGAATTCGGCCATCGCCGGTGCGGCGCTGGTGGCCGCCTGGGCCGGTGACCGCGAGCTGGACCAGGGGCTTTCCGCCCTGCCGGAGCGCCTGAACCGCGCCCGCGCCCTCGACTGGTCCGCCTGGAGCGACGATCTCGCCGCCGCGCCCGCGGCCTTCGTCACCGGGCGCGGCCACGGCCTCGGTCCCCTGCGCGAAATCGCCCTCAAGCTCGCCGAGACCCTGCGCCTGCCCGCGCTCGGCTACTCGGCGGCCGAACTGCGCCACGGTCCGCGCGCCTCCGTCTCCGCCGCGACGCCGGTCCTGGCGCTGCGCCAGGCCGATCCGCTGGCCGAGGGCGTGGACGACCTCGTGCGCGATCTGACCGAGGACGGCCTGCGGGTCCATGCCTGCGGCGGTCCCCGCGGCACGCTGCCCTGGCTCGGCGACGATCACCCGGCCTGCGATCCCATCGCCATGCTGGTGCCGGCCTACCACGCCATCGAGGCCGAGGCCCGCCGCCGCGGCCTCGACCCGGACAAGCCGGCCGGTCTCACCAAGGTCACGGAGACGCTGTGATGATTCCGGATTTCGAGATGGCGAGCCTTTTCGCGGGTCCAGGGCAGAGCCCTGGAATAGCATCGGGGCGCTGCCCCGATCCCCTGTCAAAGGGGTGACCCCTTTGGGATCCCGGGACGACCGAGCGATCGGTGCGGAGCGCATCTTCGATGGCGAGCGGATGCTCCGCGACCGCGTCGTCGTGCTGCGCGGCGGACAGATCGCCGACATCACCGCCGATCCACCCGCGGACCTGCCCCTCGTGCGGCTGCCGGCGGGCGCGGTCCTGGCGCCGGGCTTCATCGACCTTCAGGTCAATGGCGGCGGCGGTGTGCTCCTCAACGACGATTCCAGCGTCGCCGGCATCGCCCGCATCGCCGCCGCACACCGGCAGGGCGGCACCACCGCGCTGCTGCCGACCCTCATCACCGACACGCGGCCGGCGATCCGGGCGGCGATCGAGGGCGTCGCGGCGGCGATCGCGGCGGGCATTCCCGGCATCCTCGGCCTTCATCTCGAAGGGCCGTTCCTGAGCCCGCAGCGGATCGGCATCCACGATCCCGGCCGTCTCGCCGAATTCGGGCCCGGCGACGCCGACCTCATGACCGGATTGGGGACGCGCGGCCTCACCCTGGTGACGCTGGCGCCCGAGCGGGTGCCGGCCGGCGCGGTAGCCAGCCTCGTCGCCCGCGGCGCGCGGGTCTGCGCCGGGCACACGGCGGATGCGGGTCCCGCGATCCGTGCGGCGATGGCGGAGGGGCTCACCGGCTTCACCCACCTCTTCAACGCGATGTCGCAGATCGGCCCGCGCGAGATCGGCACGGTCGGCATCGCCCTGTCGGAGACGGGGACGTTTGCCGGAATCATCGCCGACGGTCACCATGTCGGCGACGACCAGCTCCGGCTGGCCCTGCGCCTCAAGGGGCATGACCGGCTGATGCTGGTGACCGATGCCATGCCTCCGGTCGGCGATATCCGCGCGGACACGTCCTTCACCCTGTTCGGCCGCCGCATCGGCCGGACCGGCGACCGCCTCACCGGCGAGGACGGTACCCTGGCCGGCGCGGCGATCACCATGGCGCAGGCCGTGCGCCACATGAGCACCCGCGGCGGCGCCTCCCTCGAGGAGGCCCTGGCCATGGCCTCGCTGACGCCGGCCCGCTTCCTCGGGCTCGACACCCGGCTCGGCCGGATCGCCCCCGGCTTTGCTGCCGACCTCGTCGCGCTCTCCGCCGAGACGGACGTGCTGGCGACCTGGATCGGCGGGGAACAAGCCCCCTGAGCCGCAATTCGCTCCCTCACGGAGCCCGTCAGCCCCGGTTTTTCCAGGGAAAGTCGAGACACACGAGCCGTCCGCTTCGAAGCGGACGTTTCGTTCCGGCCATGGCGCTCCCCCTCGCCGGCGGCCCCGCGGCGGCGCGAGGCGCCAACGGCTGATGCGCGACGCGCCGCTCCTGAGCGGTGCCTTCGGCTCAGTCGCCGCGCCGCGTCGCCTGATGTCGCAGGGGCGAACCCCGCGCATCACGGAACGTTGGCGCCGCGCCACTCGACGGAAGCGACCGTGACGGACAGACCCATCGCCGACTACGCCGTGATCGGCGATACCTGCACCACGGCCCTGATCGCCCGCGACGGCTCCCTCGACTGGCTGTGCTGGCCCCGGCACGACGGGCCGGCGGTGTTCCTGGCCCTGCTCGACGGCGAGCGCGGCGGCGCCTGCCGCCTCGTCCTCGACGGTCTGACCGAAACCACCCGCCGCTATCTGCCCGGCACCAACATCCTCGAGACCACCTTCGTCACCGCCACCGGCCGGGCGGTGCTCACCGATTTCATGCCCCTGCACCGTCACGAATCCGTGCCGGAGGAGGGACCGGACGGCCGTGCCCAGGCCCAGGTGATCCGACGCCTCGCCTGCCTGTCCGGCCACGTCTCCGGCCATTGGCGGCTGCGCCCGAGCTTCGACTATGCCCGCGCCCCGACCGAGGTCGTCGCCGAGGGCGGGGCCGGCCTCCGCTTTCGCGGCGGCGGAGACAGTCTTTGCGCCCTCTGCGCCGTCGCGCTCGCCCCCCGTGACGACGGCGCGGAGGGCGCCTTCGCGCTGGCGGCCGGGGGGCGTGCCGACCTCGTGATTGCCCATGGCGACGGGGTCGGCGACGGGGATGGCGACGATCGCGCCGCGGCGGGGGCGGGGGTCCCCGACATGGTGGACGCCTCGCTCGCCGCCACGCGGGACTATTGGGAGGAATGGTCGGGCCGCTGCACCTACGAGGGCCCCTACCGCGAGACGGTCCTGCGCAGCGCGCTCACCCTCAAGCTCCTCACCCACGGCCCCTCGGGCGGGATCGTCGCAGCCGCGACCGCCGGCCTGCCCGAGGCGGTGCCCGGCAACCGAAACTACGATTACCGCTACGTCTGGATGCGGGATGCGAGCTTCACCGTCACCGCCTTCGTCAATCTCGGCTACGACCGCGAGGCGGCCGAGTTCCTGCGCTTCCTGCGCGAGGCCGATGCCAGCCGGGGCCGCAACCTCCACCTGATGTACGCCCTCGACGGTGCGGTGCCGCCGGAGGTGACCCTCGACCACCTGCGCGGCTGGCGCGGCATCGGCCCGGTCAGGATCGGAAACGCCGCGGCGGATCAGGATCAGTACGACATCTACGGCGAGTTCCTCGTGGCCCTCCATGGCTACCTGGAGGCGGTCGAGTATGACCCGCCGGTCAAGGTCAACGACCACCTGCCCGAGGCGCTCGGCCACCTCACCGGCCACATCCTGCGCGCCCGCCACGCCCCCGACCACGGCCTGTGGGAGATGCGCACGCGCAAGCGCCAGAGCCTGCACACCAAGGCGATGCTCTGGGTCGGCCTCGACCGCGCCGTGCAGATCGCCCGCTCCGATCCGAAGCACCGCCTCGCCGACCCGGCCACGATCGAGCGGTGGGAGGCCGCCGCCGCCGAGATCCGGGCGGAGTATCACGCACGCGGCTGGAATCCGACGCGCGGCGCCTACACCATGGCCTACGGCGCGGACGATCTCGACGCGGCGGTGCTGCGCGCCGTGCTGTTCAACGCCTTCGATCCGCACGATCCGCGGGTCGCCAAGACCCTCGAACGGATCAGCGAGGAACTCGGCGCGGGCGACCTCCTCTACCGCTACCGGATCGACGACGGGCTGGAGGGCGACGAGGCGACCTTCACCGCCTGCGCCTTCTGGCGCGTCGGCTGCCTCACGCTGGCCGGCCGGACCGACGAGGCGACCGCCCTGTTCGAGCGGCTGCTGACGCGGGGCAACGATCTCGGCCTGTTCGCCGAGGAGATCGACGCGGAATCGGGCGAGCAGCGTGGGAACGTGCCCCAGGGCTTCACCCACATGGCGGTGATCAACCACGCCGTCCGCCTCGCCGCGGCCGGCGGCGAGACCCGGACCGATGAGCCGGATTGCCAGGCGGAGCCCGAGGCGGTCACGGCGTGAGCGGCCCGGCGTGATCCGCGCCGATCGACACAAACCGGACCGATTGTCGGGTTACCCCGTGCATTCGAGGGTGCGGCGATGCGGAGGCGATCCGATGCGAAGCTACAACCTGTTCCGGCGCCGGGGCGGGGAGGCGCTCTTCTGCGCGGTCCCGGAGAGTTGCGCCGTGCCGCGCTTCGTCGGCGGACGCCGCTGGACCTTCGGCGGCCGGATCGACGGCAGCGCGAGCCCTCCTCCCGGCTTCGACGACCGCGCCGCGGCGACCGCCGTGCGCTTCAACGGCTTCTACCTGTTCCAATGCCTCGACGAGGACGAGACGCGGCGATCGTCCGACGAACCTTGAATGGGTGCTCGATCGCGTCGAGCATTCCTTAACGGCCGGCGTGCCAGACAATTCGGGCCGTCGGACGGGCCGGAGACCGATCATGATCAGCGAGAAGCGCCAGGAGGCTCGCAAGCGCACCTTCCTCAAGGGAAGGATCCACTTCAACAAGGGGGCGTCCAGCATGGACTGCCTCATCCGCGACTTCTCGGAGATGGGCGCTCGGCTGGAACTGAGCGAGACCAACACCCTGCCGGAATCGTTCGACCTCTACATCCCGCAGAAGGAGATGACCCTGCGGTCGAACCTGCGCTGGCGCCGGGGCGACGCGGTGGGCGTCGCCTTCCTGGATGCGCAGAAGCCGGCCTCCCCGGAGCCCACTGCGCCATCCGACCCGGCGATCGCCGTCCTGCTGCGCCGGATCGCCGAGCTGGAGGCCGAGAATGCCGGCCTGCGCTCCGTCATCGCCACCATGGGAACCGGGCTCGCGAGCGGAACCCGGCTCACCTGAGGCGACGCCGCGGGAAGGATCAGCCCGCGCTCTCCAGCGCCGCCCGGATGCGCGCGGCGTGCTCGGCCAGAACGGCGTTGTCGGCCATGCCGCCCTCGTGGCGCTTCAGCGGCACGCCGTCGTGGCGCGGCACGAGGTGGAAATGCAGGTGGAACACCGTCTGCCCGCCGGCCGGCTCGTTGTACTGGAACAGGGTCAGCCCGTCCGCGTCGAAGGCCGCCTTCACGGCGCGTCCGACCCGCTGCACCGTGCCGATCAGCGCCGCGAGCGTCCGGGGCTCGGCGTCGAGCAGCCCGCGCGAGGGCGCCTTCGGGATGACGAGGGTATGGCCCTCGCCCTGGGGCATCACGTCCATGAAGGCGAGGCTGTGCTCGTCCTCGTAGACCTTGTGGCAGGGGATCTCCCCGCGCAGGATCTTTCCGAAGATGTTGTCCGGGTCGTAGGGGGGCATCGCACGGTTCCTCGCAGAGATGGGCGGCAGGTTGCACGGGCCGTCGCCTCGCAGCAACCTCGGCCGCTCCGGCGGCGTTGTCGCCCCCGTGACGGCGGCGCGCCTGGGCGCCTGCCGCGCAGGAGCGGGACATGGCCGAGAGCACGGGTGCGATCTACACGGCGGCAGGCGCCAACCTCGCCATCGCGGCGGCGAAGTTCGTCGGCGCCTTCCTCACCGGCTCGACGGCGATGTTGGCCGAGGGCGCGCACTCGCTGGTGGACACCGCCAACCAGCTCCTGCTGCTGGTCGGGCTGAAGCGGGCGAAGAAGCCGGCGGACGCCAAGCACCCCTTCGGCTACGGGCGCGAGGTGTACTTCTACGCCTTCATCGTCGCCCTGTTCATCTTCCTCGGCGGCGGCATCTTCGCGATCTACGAGGGCGCGCACAAGATCGAGCATCCCGAGCCCGCCGCCGACGCGACCGTGTTCGGCTTTCACCTGTCCGGCTTCTGGACCAACGTCTCGATCCTCGGCTTCGCGATCCTGGCGGAGGGGTATTCCTGCCTCGTCGCGGTCAGGGCGTTCTGGGCCGAGAAGGGCGAGCGCAGCGCGATCACCGCGATCCACCGAAGCAAGGACCCGTCGCTCTACACCATCCTCGTGGAGGACGTCGCCGCGCTGATCGGCCTCGTCATCGCCATGACCGGCGTGGTGCTGGCCCACCTTCTCGACAAGCCGGCGCTCGACGGCTGGGCCTCGATCGGCATCGGCCTCGTGCTGATCGGCATGTCGATCTTCCTGATGATCGAGACCCACGGCCTGCTGATCGGCGAGGCCGCCGACCCGGAGGTGGTGCGCACGATCCAGGCGGCGGTGCGGGAGGAGAGCGCCGTGCAGGGGGTCAACGAGGTGCTGACCCAGCATCTCGGCCCCTCCGACATCCTGGTGAACCTGAGCCTCGATTTCGCCGACGACGTGCCCGCGGGCGAGGTCGAGCGAACGGTGGCGCGGCTGGAGAGCCGCATCAAGGCGACGAGCCGCGACGTCACCCGGGTCTTCATCGAGATCCAGGCGCGGAAGGCGCACGCCGCGGGCCATGTGCCGTCCGTTGCGCCGTCCGATGCGCCCACCGGCTCCGACGCGGCCCCGCCCGGTTCGGCCGTCCCGGCCTGATCCTCTACCGCTCGCCTCCCTCGCGGGCGAGCAGGGCCGCCTTGCGGGCCGTGCCCCAGCGATACCCCGAGAGCGCCCCGTCCGAGCGCACCACCCGGTGGCAGGGGATCGCCACGGCGAGCGCGTTGGCGCCGCAGGCCATGGCCACGGCCCGCACCGCGGCCGGCGCGCCGATGGCGCGGGCGATGTCCGCGTAGGTCGCGGTGGTGCCGGCCGGGATGCGGCGCAGGGCCTGCCAGACCCGCTGCTGAAAGGCGGTGCCGCCGATGTCGAGCGGAAGGTCGAAGGCGGCCTCCGGCGCCTCGACGAGGCGCACGACCGCCGCCACCGTCGCCGCGAAGGCCGCATCGCCGCCGACGATCTCCGCCTTCGGAAAACGCGCCGCGAGATCGCGCCGGAGCGTCTCCTCATCATCGCCGAGGAGGATCGCGCAGATCCCCCGCCCGGTCGCGGCCACCAGAACCCGCCCCAGGGCACAGCTGTCGATTGCGAAGGCGATCCGCTCGCCCGCGCCGCCCTTGCGGAAGGCCGAGGGGTTCATGCCGAGCCGCTCCGCGCCGTCCGCGTAGAACCGGCTCGGCGCGCCGTAGCCCGCCGCATAGACACTCTCGGTCACGCTTTTCCCCTCGGCGAGGCTGTCGGCGGCGCGGGCCGCGCGGTGCGCCTGCGCGTAGGTCTTGGGCGTCACCCCGGTCACGGCCTTGAAGGTCCGGTGGAAGTGGAACGGGCTCAAGCCGACGGCACGGGCGAGCGCGTCGAGGGTGGGCGGCGTCTGCGCCGCCTCGATCAGCCGGCAGGCGTGGGTGATTTTTTGCGCCAGCTGCCGGGATGGAGCGGCCTGGTCCGGCCGGCAGCGGCGGCAGGGCCGGAAGCCGGCCTCCTCCGCCTCGGCCGGGCCGGCATGGAAGGAGAGGTTGTCGGGCCGCGCTGCTCGCGACGGGCAGCCCGGCCGGCAATAGACCCCGGTGGACCGCACCGCGTAGACGAAGTGCCCGTCGAAGCCGGCATCGCGCGCGGCGACCGCCGCACGCATCCGCGCTTCGGTGAGCGGCGGCTCAAGAACCGGGACGGCTTCGAGATCGGCCAGCATGGGAAGGCTCCAGGAGAGGGGGATGCGGCGATCCTGACGCGGGCACGCGGCCGGCGCATCCCGTCCCTTGCTGTCGAATCCGGATCACGCGGCAAAATCCCGCTCCTTGCAAGCGGCGAGAGGGGCTGACGCCCGTCACGCGGCCGTGCGCCGCTCCACCATCCGCGCCAGGTAGGCGGCACCGAGCGGGATCAGGCTGTCGTCGAAGTCGAAGCTCGCATTGTGCAGCCCCGGTCCCGGCGTCGCGCCGAGCCAGGCATAGGCGCCGGGCACCGCCGCGACCATGTCGGCGAAATCCTCGCTGCCCATGCGCGGCACGGTGTTGGCCTCGACCTTGTCGGAGCCGAACAGCTCGGTCGCGATCTCGGCGGCGGCCGCCGCCTGCGCGGGGCTGTTGTCGAGCACCGAGAAGACGTCGCGCAGGTCCACGGCGATGGTGGCGCCGTAGGCCGCCGCGAAACCCGCCGCCAGTTCGCGGATGCGCCCCGCGATCAGCTTGCGCAGATCGGCGTCGAAGGTGCGCACGGTGCCGGCGAGGTGCGCGCCCTCGGGAATGACGTTGTAGGCCGCGCCGGCATGGATCTGGGTGATCGAGACCACGGCGGATTTCAGCGGGTTGCTGTTGCGGCTGACGATCGACTGCATCGCCTGGGCAAGCCCCGTGGCGATCACGATCGGGTCGATGCCCTGGTGCGGCATCGCCGCGTGCGCGCCGCGGCCGGTGATGCGGATGTCGAAGAAGTCGGCCGCCGCCATGATCGGGCCGGGCTTCACCTGCAGCACGCCGTGCGGCCCGTGCGGCGCGTTGTGGATGGCGTAGATCTCGTCGACCGGAAACTTCTCGAAGAGACCGTCGGCGATCATCGCGCGGGCGCCGCCCAATCCCTCCTCCGCCGGCTGGAACACGAATACGGCGGTGCCGTCGAAATCGCGGGTCTCGGCGAGGTAGCGGGCGGCGCCGATCAGCATGGTGGTGTGCCCGTCATGCCCGCAGGCATGCATCTTCCCCGGCACGGTGGAGCGGTAGGGGAGGTTGGTCTCCTCGGTGATCGGCAGGGCATCCATGTCGGCGCGCAATCCGATCCGGCGGGAGCCCGGCCGGCCCTGCAGCACGCCGACGACGCCGGTCTTGCCCAGCCCCCGATGCACCTCGATCCCGAATTTCTCCAGCTGCTCGGCGACGATCCCCGAGGTGCGGACCTCCTCGAAGCCGATCTCGGGATGGGCGTGGAGATCCCGCCGCAGGGCGGTCAACTCGTCGGCGTATTCACGGATGCGGTCGATCGTGTTCATTCGCTGGCGTCCTCGCAGGTCCGGCGGAAGGGCGACATCGCCTCGTACTCGGCGATGGCCGCGCGCACGTGGCGGCGCTCCCGCTTCAGGTAATCGGCGACGGCACGGGCCAGCGCCGGGTCGGCGATGTCGTGGGCCGAGTACATCGGCACCGGGCGGTAGCCGCGGGCGAGCTTGTGCTCGCCCTGGGCACCGGCCTCCACCCGCTTCAGCCCGCGGGCAATCGCGAAATCGATGGCCTGATAGTAGCAGACCTCGAAATGCAGGAAGGGGTGATCCTCGAGGCAGCCCCAGTTGCGGCCGTAGAGCGCCGTGTCGCCGATGAAGTTGATCGCCCCGGCGATCGGCCGGCCCGCATTCCTGGCGATCACCAGCAGGATGCGATCCGCCATCCGCTCGCCGATCAGCGAGAAGAAGGTGCGGTTGAGATAGGGCCGGCCCCATTTGCGGGCGCCGGTGTCCTGATAGAACGCGTAGAAGGCGTCCCAATCGGCTTCCGAGATGTCGGCGCCGGTCCTGTGCTCGACCGTGATGCCCCGGCTCAGGGCGTCCCGCCGCTCGCGCCGGATCGCCTTGCGCTTGCGCGACGCGAGCGCCCCGAGGAAGTCGTCGAAGCCGCCATAGCCCTCGTTCAACCAGTGGAACTGCTGATCCATGCGCGGCAGCATCCCGAGCGCCTCCGCCTGCTCGGCCTCCCGCTCGCGCATGAAGGTGGCGTGGATCGAGGAGGCCTCCGTCTCGGCCCGCAGGGCGCGCAAGCCCGCGACGAGGGCCGAGGCCGCGGCGTCGGGGTTCTCGCCCGGCGCGACGAGGAAGCGGGGGCCGGTGACGGGCGTGAACGGCACGCTCACCTGGAGCTTCGGATAGTAGCTGCCCCCGGCCCGCTCGTAGGCGTCGGCCCAGCCGTGGTCGAACACGTACTCGCCCTGGCTGTGGGATTTCAGGTAGCAGGGCGCCGCGCCGACGAGCTTGCCCTCGCGCTCGACGCGGACATGCAGCGGCAGCCAGCCGGTGTGGCGGGAGACGCAGCCCGCCTCTTCCAGCGCCGAGAGGAAGGCGTGGGAGGTGAACGGGTTGAAGGTCTCGTCGCCGGCGCCCAGCGTCTCGGGTGAGGTGGCGCAGGCGTCCCACTCGGCCGCGTCGAACCGGGCCATGCCCGGCACGGCGCGCACCTGCAGGACGGGCTCGGGAGCATTCGCCGTCGCGGGGGTGGTCATGGACGCCAAGGTAGAGCGGCGGTGCATGGAAGTGGATACCGGTCCGGCACATACGAGGCGCGACAAAACGGAAGTCCGGCAGCACACGGGCCAACCGCCGCTGTGACTCACGCGTCCGGACCGCTTGATCCGGCGCCCGCCGCACGACCATACCGGACGCATGTGCGGGCGCTTCTTCATCGGCCAGCCGCCGGAGGTCTACCGCGCCTTCTACGGCTACGGCGAGCAGCCGAACTTCCCCGGCCGCTTCAACGTGGCCCCGACCCAGCCGGTCCCCGTGGTGCTGCGCGAGCAGGGCGAGCGGCATTTCCGACTGATGCGCTGGGGCCTGTGGCCGGGCTGGCTCAAGGACCCGTCGGACTTCCCCGTCCTGTTCAACGCCCGCATCGAGACGGCCGCCGAGAAGCCGGCCTTCCGCGGGGCGCTGCGCCACCGCCGCTGCGTCTTCCTCGCCGACGGCTTCTACGAGTGGCGCCGCGACGGGGAGGGCAGAGCCGCGACGAAGACGCCGTTCGCCGTGCGCCGGACCGACGGCGCGCCGATGGCGCTCGCCGGCCTGTGGGAGCCCTGGATGGGAGCGGACGGCTCGGAGGTCGACACCGCCGCCATCGTCACCTGCTCGGCCAACGGGACGCTCAGCGCGATCCACGAGCGGATGCCGGCGATCCTGGCGCCGGAAGCGATCGGCGCGTGGCTCGACGCGGCGGTGGATGCGCCCGAGGCGGCCCGCCTCTGCCGGCCCTGCCCCGACGACTGGCTGCGGCTCGACCGCGTGAGCGAGCGCGTCAACAGCGTGCGCAACGACGAGGCCGGCCTGCCCGAGCCGGTGGCCGCGGAGCCGCCCGCCGGCCGTGCGGCTCCGGCGACGCCGAAGGCCGTTCAGGGCGAGCTGTTCTGACGCGACGTCCGCTTCAGGCCGCGGCGCCGCTCTCCCCCCTGAGCTCCGCCCCGAACCGTTCGGCGGCGTAGGCCTCCAGGTCGAAATCGTCGTCGGGGACGCGGAACATGAAGCGTTCGGCGATCTCGGTGAGCAGGATGTCGGGCCGGACCCGCTCGACGTAGCCCCAATCGACCGAGGTGCTCCAGACGAAATGCACCTCGGCGAACGTCTCCGCCAGCATGATGGTGAGCATCAGCGGCGCGAAATGGGAGTAGGAATCGCCGAAGAGAACGAGGCGGCGCGGGTCGCGCGCGGCGGCGTTGGCGTAGATCACGTGCGAGCCGACATGGAGGGTGTCGGCGCGGCCGGCCGCTTCCCGCGCCGCCACGATCGGGCTGGCGTAGCGGCGCACGGCGTCGCGCTGGATCTCATGGATCCGGGCCCGCTCCGTGCGGGGCGGATCGAAGCGTCCCCCCAGATCGCCGGAGATCTCGGTCTCGCGGGCACCGCGCGCGGCGAGATCCGGACAGAGCTCGGCCCGCAGGGCGCGGCAGATCTCGCCGTAGGCGAGGTGGCAGCCGGCGAAGGTCCAGTGGCTGTCGGTGCGGTAGAACAGATCCTCGCCCGACCGCGCGGCCCGCATCGGCTCGACGAGGTCGATGCAGGTCCGCCGCAGGACGCGCGTCGTGGGCCATTCCCGGAGCCAGCCCTTCAGCCGCGAGAACCAGCGGCGGCGCGGCAGGCCGCGGATCAGGCGGCGGGCCGGGGAGAGACGGTGATCGACCGCGATCCCGTCGAGGAAGTTGTCGTAGACGCTGAGCTTTTCCGGGACGACGACGTGGTGGTAGGCGATGCCGAGACCGCGCGCCCGCGCCGCGCGGGCGGCGATGCGCTGGCGCCACATCTCGGATTGGTGCGCCATGAAGCCCGACGCGTTGAACTGGGCGATGACATTGTTGCTGCCGGCGACGACGAACAGCCAGCCGTCCTTGCCGACGTGAATATGATCGGTGGCCGTGTCCGACACGCAGGTCCCGCTCTTCCTCAACCGTCTTCGCCGATGCCGAACGCGCGGGCGGGCCGAGGCTCCCTACAGGCCCCGGCGGCCCCAAGGCAAATGCGGCGGAGGGCAGGGACATGCGTCGGACTTCGCCCCCGACGATATGCTAGCCGTTGCTGCGATCTGCTTGAGTGGACGACGATCCGCGAGGAACGGACTTGGACGGGCCAGGCGTGAACAGGACGGGAGCGGGCGAGACCCATGCGCGGCTGATCGAGGACAACCTCGTCCTCACCTGCGACGCCGGGCGGCTCTATCGCGACGGGGGATTTGCCGGCGAGGCCGCCCTTCTCGACCGGCTGCGGGGGCGGGTGAGCCCGCTCACCCAGGTGCTCGGCGAAGTCTTTCCCGGCTTTCCCGCTCATGATCCCGAGCCGCCGCGCCTGTTCGGCGGCGCCGCCGCCTTCCGCGAGAAGCAGGGCGCCGCGCTCGCGGCCCGGCGCCCGGCGGGGCCGCCCTCGCTCCTGTGCGAGACCCGCGACGTCCGGCTCGCGGGCAACGCCCTGTTCCACGTGGCGGACGGTCGGCCGCAGGTGCTGTTCGAGACCTATCGGCCGCAGGAGCGGCACGTGGTGCCCGGTCCCGGCCTCGATTTCCTGCCAGTGGACGA
This sequence comes from Methylorubrum rhodesianum, assembly GCF_014199985.1. Taxonomy (GTDB): domain Bacteria; phylum Pseudomonadota; class Alphaproteobacteria; order Rhizobiales; family Beijerinckiaceae; genus Methylobacterium; species Methylobacterium rhodesianum. Next base: position 67,717 of record NZ_JACHOS010000024.1, read on the forward strand.
GACCGTCGCGGCGCCGGGCCCCGTCTTCCTCGTCAATTCGGCGGGCTCGTTCAACTACGGCCACTGGCTCATCGACGACCTGCCCCGCCTGCGCGCGCTCGACGGGCTGCGCGCGCACCGTCCCGGGGAGCCGATCACCGTGGCGCTGGTGTCCTACTTCCCGCATATCGATGCGGCCCGGCGCGCCTCCATCGAGCTCCTTCTGGGCCGGCGAAGCGGCCTCTCGATCCGCTTCCTCGACCGGTCCAAGTCCTACCACTTCGCCCGCCTGCACCATGCCACGCCGTGCAGCCTGCCGAGCACGGGCAAGTCTCCGTACGCGCTGCGCTTCCTCACCCAACAGGTGCGCGCGCGGACGCGGCTGCCGCGCGCGCTGTTCGGGATCCGGCAACTCACCGGGCGGGGCCGACGCCTGTTCGTCGACCGTCATCCGGGGCGGGGGCGGGGCCTCGCCAACCGCGAGGCGGTGCTCGGCGTGCTGCGCGGCCTCGGCTTCGAGGTCTTCGATCCCGAACTCACCAGCGTGCGGCAGCAGGCGGTTCGCTTCTCGGGGGCCGAGATCGTGGTCGGCATCGCCGGGGCGGGCATGGCCAACACGGTGTTCTGCCGGCCCGGCACGCCGGTCATCCACCTCGTGCCGGAGGGCTGGGAGGACCCCTTCTACGGCGAGATCGCCACCGCCTGCGGCCAGGGCTACGCGGCGGTGTTCGGCCCGCGGATCCCGTCCGAGGGACCCGAATATCTGCGGGATTTCGCGATCGACCCCGAGCCCCTGCGCGAGGCCCTCGCGGCCGCGGGTCTGCGATAAGGTTCCGGGATTCCAGAGGGATCATCCCTTTGGCGGGAGGCCAGGGCGGAGCCCCGGCCTCCTTCCGGGACTCAGCGCGGGCGCCGCAACGTCCGTCCGGCGGGCTTGCGCGCCGCCTTGCGGAAGACCCCGACCAGCTCGACATGGGCCGACCACGCGAACTGATCGACCGGCGTGACCCGCTCCAGCTGGTAGCCGCCGGCGATCAGGGTCGCCGCGTCGCGGGCGAAGGTGCCGGGATCGCAGGCGACGCCGACGACGAGGGGCACCTTCGATTCCGCGATCCGGCGGGCCTGCGCCTCGGCCCCCGCCCGGGGCGGATCGAACACCACGGCGTCGAGGGCATCGAGCTCCGGCCCGAGCAGGGGGCGGCGGAACAGGTCGCGGGCCTCCGCCGTGATCCGGGCGAAGCCGGCCCCGGCCCGGTAGGCGCGGGTGAGGCTGGTGATCGCCGCCGCCTCGCCCTCGACGGCGTGGACCTCGCGGCCTCCCGCGGCAAGCGCCAGGGCGAAGGGGCCGCTGCCGCAGAACAGATCGTCGACGCGGCGCACCTTGGCCTTGCCCTCGTCCATCGCCTCCAGAACCAGGGCGGTCAGAGCCGCCTCGCCGGCCTGCGTCGCCTGGAGGAAGCCGCCGGGCGGGGGCACGCGCCGGGTCGGGCCCTCGCCAACGGCCGGCGGGCGGCGCTCCACCACGACGTCGCCGTGGATCGAGAGCCGGGCGAGGTCGAGCTCGCCGGCGAGCCGGGTGAGCACGCCGCGCACGCCCTCGCTCACCGTGCCGTGGCCGCGGATGTCGATGTCGAGGCCGGTGACGGTGGCGGTGGCGGCGACGTCGAGCGGCTTGCGGCCGTGCCCGAGCGGGGCGGCCAGCGCCTGCGCCACCGCGGGCGCCCGATGCAGGGCCGGCACGGTGATCGGGCAATGGTCGATCGCCACCAACGCGTGGCTGCGCGCCGCCATCAGCCCGGCCTCGGCCCGGCCCTCGATCTCGCGCACGTGCAGGGTGATCCGCCGCCGGCCGGCCCCGCGGGCGTCGAGGAGCGGTCTCAGATCGGTCTCGATGCGCGCCTGAGCCAGGGCGCTGGCGACGATGCCGCGCTTCCACGCGGCGTAGGGGCCGGGCGCGAGGTGCTGCACGGCACAGCCGCCACAGGCCGAGAAATAGGGGCAGAACGGCGCGATCCGCTCGGGCGACGCCTCCTCGACGGCGACCAGCGTGCCGACACGGTCGCCGCGACGCACCCGCACCCGCACCCGCTCGCCGGGCAGGGCGCCGGGCACCGCCAGCCCGCCCTCGGTGAGGCCGTCGCCGCGGGCACCGAGCCGGGCGATGGTCAGGGTCTGTTCGACCGGGGATTCTTCGGCAATGTCGGACATGTCATTCATCTTGAGCGGAGCGCCTCGCGGCGACCAGAAACTCGCGGTTGCCGTCGCCGCCCTCGATCGGGGAGGGGATCGGTCCCGACACGGTGAAGCCGAGACCGACGAGCACGGCGCGCACGCCCTCGCAAACCTCGGCATGGACATCCGCATCGCGCACGATGCCGCCGCGGCCGACCCGCTCGCGGCCCGCCTCGAATTGCGGCTTGATCAGCGCGGCGATGGCCGCCTCTTCGGCGAGCTGCGCCGCCACCGCCGGCAGGACCAGCCGCAGACCGATGAAGCTGACATCGATGGTGGCCAGACGCGGCGCGGGCCGGATCGCGCCCGGGGGAAGGGCGCGGATGTCGGTGCCCTCCAGACTGGTCACCCGTGGGTCGGCGCGCAAGGCGGCGTCGAGCTGGTCGCGGCCGACATCGACGGCGTGGACATGGGCGGCACCCCGCCGCAGCAGCACGTCGGTGAAGCCGCCGGTCGAAGCGCCGACATCGAGGCAGGTCAGGCCGGCGGGTTCGAGGCCGAAGGCGTCGAGCGCCGCCGCGAGCTTGAGACCGCCGCGGGAGACGTAGGGGTGGGGGGCCGAGGCCTCGATCCGCGCATCCGCGCCGATCGGGTCCGAGGGACGTGTGACGAGGCAGCCGTCGGCCCGGACCAAGCCGGCCTCGATCGCCGCCCGCGCCTGCGCCCGGCTGCGGAAATGCCCGTGCTCGACCAGGAACCGGTCGGCCCGCAGCCGCTCGCCCGTCATCGGATCTCCCTTCCGGAAAACGCCCGGCCGCGTCATGGTGTTCGAGATGGAGCGGCCCATCCCCTGTCGGAAGGTGCCGCTTCGCGTTACCTACAGCATCGCCCGGGACGGGGCGTGCCGGCTCGTCCGAACAGGGCGTGCCCGATCCGCCGGCCGCGGTAGCCCGGATCTCGCACCGCCTCAAGCGGTGGCGCGGAGCCGGCCGGGGTGCAGCAACGGAGTGAGTCAGTTCATGAGAGGTGCCATCATGCGAGGGGCCACGACGCCTGCCAATCGACGCCTTCGGCTTGCGATTCCTCTTGCCGCGACCCTGCTCGCGGGCCTGGCCGGGTCCGCCCTCGCGCAGGACGCCAAGGAGGCCCCGAAGGAGCCCGCGCCCGCCAAGGCGGAGGCGTCCGGCGCGCCGCAGACCTACGAGAGCGGGATCACCAACGGCAAGGGCGAGACCATCGGCAAGATCATGATCCGCGACGGGGCGAACTCCCTGGTGATGCGGGTGATGATCGGGGCCGGCGGCCTGCCTCCGGGCTGGCACGGCATCCATTTCCACGCGGTCGGCGACTGCTCGGACACTGAGAAGTTCGAGAAGTCGAAGGCCCACGTGAACCACGACCAGAGCAAGCACGGCCTGCTCAACGCCGACGGCCCGGACGAGGGCGACCTGCCCAACGTCTACGCCAACGCCGACGGCTCGGTGAACGCGGAGGTGTCGAGCGAGACGCCGCTGACCGGCGAGGGCGGCCTGCGCGATGGCGACGGCTCGGCACTGATCATCCACGCCAACGAGGACGACCACACCAGCCAGCCCATCGGCGGTGCGGGCCCGCGCATCGGTTGCGCGGTGATCAAATAGTCTTTCAAGAAACCCTCCCCCTGCCGGGGGAGGGGCTCGAGCGGTTACCGCTTCAGGCTCACCACGCTGCCCTCGCGCTGCACCGCCTTCTCCGGCAGGGCGGCGCGGACGGCCTTGAGGATGCCCTCGGCGTCGAGGCCGGCCTCGGCGTACATCTTCTCCGGCTTGTCGTGATCCTGGT
>NZ_JACHOS010000025.1 GCF_014199985.1 Methylorubrum rhodesianum
CAGTTACCCGGATCAGCTCCGCTCCACCGACAATCCCGAAGACCGTCGAAGCCCTCGCCCACCAAGCGGTGGACCGCGGCGCCCCGTCGGTGAAACGGGGTATAGGGAGCCCGCGGCCGGAGGTCAATCGAAAAGTCGCGGAAAACGCATCCGGCGCCGTGGCGGAGCATCCTCGGGGCACGATGGGGCGCGTCAGGGCACGGGGTGTTGTCGCCGGCCTCCGCTCCGAAGCGTGCGGCTCGCTTGCTGACGCAGGACAGCGTGCGTCTTCTCTCCCTGCGAGATACCGAACAGCGACGTCCGGCACTCGCGAGCATCCCCTTCGACGTCGCCCTCGTGCTCACGCCACTTTTTCTCGCCCCCCTCGTCGCCCCGACGCGCTTCGGCATGGCGATCCCTCAAAGCCACGGCCGGCGACAGACCGTTTCCGTGCGGCTCTGGAGGAAGCTCGAAGGCGCCGTCCCGTTGCGGCCAGGGGATGCTTTAAGATGACGCCCGTCGCGCCGTCGAACCGGTCGGCGGCTTGTCTTTCGCGCGTCTCCGGACGGGAAAGCGCGAGCCGGCGGCGAGGCTTGACCCGGGCCCGGTCCCGTGCCTTTTGGCCCCTCTGGTACCAGACTCCGTAGCTCAGCTGGATAGAGCAGCCGCCTTCTAAGCGGCAGGTCGTAGGTTCGAGCCCTACCGGGGTCGCCAAACTCCCTCAAAGCCGATCCATGGCCGTCGAGCATGATGCTCGGCGCCACCCATCGCCTCCGCACCGGATGACGCGTCCTCGATGAGCGTCGTTTCGACGCCGCGGGGAGACCGGCCGCGCCGGCCGTCGTTGCCAAGCGATCAGGTAGCACGCCGCACTCCCGGCCGGGTCAATCCCGACGGGACGGCCTCCGGTGCGGGAGATGATTGCGATGGATCAGGCCGACACAGCCCTGGAAGGTGCCAAGAACGGTGACATGGACGGAGCCCCGGAGCGTGTCCTGGGTCGCCCGCAGGTCCGGATCGAGGGACGGGCCAAGGTCACCGGAGCGGCGCTCTACGCGTCCGATCGGCGCGTGCGCAGCACTGCGCACGCCGCCCTCGTCACCAGCACGATCGCGCGCGGGCGGATCCGCAGCTTCGATCTCGCCGCAGCCGAGGCCGTACCGGATCTGCTCGGGATCTTCACGCATCGCGACTTCGCGGGTGCGATCGCACCCGTCCCCCACCTGATGGCCGGCGGATACGCCAATTCCTCGCATCTCCCGCTCGGGTCGGACCGGGTGGCCTATGCCGGCCAGATCGTCGCCCTCGTGGTCGGACGAACGCCGGAGGCCGCGGCTCGAGCGGCCGCCCTCGTCGGCGTGGATTACGCACCGGAGCCCGCCGCCGCGACCTTCGACGATCCGGGCGCCGAAACCGTGCGGCTCGCCGATCTCAAGGCCCACCACGAGGACATCGCCACGGGCGATCCCGTCGCCGCATGGCGGGAGGCCGCGGCGCGGGTGCAGGTGCGCTACACGACGCCGGTCCAGCATCACAATCCGATCGAGTTGTTCACCACCTGCTGCGCCTGGGAGGGTGACCGACTCACCGTCCACGAGCCGAGCCGCTATATCGGCGCCGTCCGGCACGGGCTCGCGGCCCAGCTCGGCCTCGATCCCGCCCAGGTGCAGGTCGTCTCCGGCCCGATCGGCGGACATTTCGGATCGAAATTCGCCCTCGCGCAGTACACCGCCCCCGTCGCACTGGCTGCCAAGCGTCTCGGCTGCCCGGTCTCGCTGGTGCCGACCCGGCGGCAATGCTTCACCATCGCCAATCACCGTCCGGAGACGCGCCACGACATTCGGCTGTCGGCGGATCGTGACGGGCGGTTCACCGGCCTCGTTCACGCGGCGGAGGTCGTCACCTCGCGCTTCGATCCCTTCGCCATGGAGGGGACGGACGTGACCGCGAGCCTCTACGCATGCCCGGCGATCCGCACGGAGGAGCGTGCGGTCCGGGTCGACCGCAACACCCCCGGCCCGATGCGGGCGCCGCCGGAGGTCCCCTACCTGTTCGCGCTGGAGAGCGCCGTTGACGAGATGGCTTGGCAGCTCGGTCTCGATCCGATCGAACTGCGCCGCCGCAACGACACCGCCCGCGATCCGGTCTCGGGCAAGCCGTTCTCGAGCCGGCCGCTGATGGCCTGCTTCGACGCGGGGGCGGCCGCCTTCGGCTGGGCGCGGCGGTCGTCGCGACCGGAATCGAGGCAGGTGGGCACCATCCGGGCGGGATCTTGGCGCGTCGGCCTCGGCTGCGCCGCCTCCGTGCGGCCGGTGAAGATCGCCGCGGCAACGATGCGGTTGCGGCTCGCCGCGGACGGCACGGCGGAGGTGGCGTGCGCTCACCACGAGATCGGCAACGGCATCACCACGCTGCTGGCGATGGGGGCGGCCGAGGGACTCGGCGTGCCGCTGGAGCGGGTCCGGGTCGAACTCGGCGACACCGCCCTGCCTGCGGCCGGCCTCTCGGGCGGATCGAGCACCTCGACGAGCCTGATGAGCGCCTTGGCCCTCGGCTGCGAGCAGCTGCGCGAGCGGCTGGCGCGGGAGGCCACGGCCCCGGACCGACCGCTGGCGGGGCGTGATCCGGCCGGGCTGCGCCTCGCCGGCGGCCGGCTCACCGCGCCCGGCGGCGGCGCGCTGCCGCTCGCCGAGGCGGTCGCGCTGATCGACGCGGACGGGGTGGAGGCGCTCGCCGAATTCGTGCCGCCGGGCAGTGCCCCCGATGCGCTGGACGTCCTGCGCAGGGGTCATATCGGGCTCACCACAGGGGGAGATGCGCTGAAATGGGCATTCGGCGCACAGTTCGCGGAAGTGCATGTCCACGCCGAGACCGGGGAGATCCGGGTGGCGCGGCTGACCGGGGCTTTCGCGGCCGGCCGCATTCTCAACCCGCTGACGGCGCGCAGCCAGCTCCTCGGCGGGATGATCTGGGGGCTGGGATCGGCGCTTCTGGAGGAGACCGTCCTCGACGGCGCCGCCTACCGTAATCCCGATCTCGCCGAGTACCTCGTTCCCACCGCCATGGATACCGGCGCGGTCGAGGCGTTGCTTGTGCCGGATCCCGACGAAACCGTGAACCCGCTCGGCGTGAAAGGACTCGGCGAACTCGGTATCATCGGTGTCAACGCCGCGATCGCCAACGCCGTCTACCACGCCACCGGTCGCCGCATCCGCACGCTGCCGATCCGCATCGAGGACATGCTGTAGCCCGCGTCGGACTTGGCCGGCGCTTCGATCGACGGAAAGCCGGCGACCGATCGGCCGCGTCGCCTTACGGTACCAGCAGCCTGTCGTAGAGCGCGATCAGATCCTCGCCCTGATCCGCTGCGGTCCGGGGCGGTTGCGAGGGTTGCGGCGGGCTGGCCCGGAACCGCTCGGGATCGGCATCGATGCGCTGGAACACCGCGCGCAGCCCCTCCGGGGATCCGACATCGACCCGGAAGCCGTTGACGCCCTCGTCGATATCCTCGCCGATCGCGCCGAGCCGGCTTGCCACGACCCAGAGGCCCGCCGCGCGCGCCTCCCGGGTCACCAACCCGAAACTCTCTGGCCAGAGCGAGGGGGCGAGCAGCACGTCCATGTCCGCGTAGAGTTCGCAGATCTGCTCCTGCGGCACCTTCCCGACGATCCGGACGGCGGTGGCGCCCCAGGTCTCGTCGCTGACGTAATCCGTCGCCCGGGCATGGTCGACGAGGATCAGGCTCAGGTTCTCGAACCGGCCCGCCCGGAGGATCGTCTCAACCAGGGTGGCGCCCTTGTGGGCCGTCCGGCCGCCGATATGACCGAGGCGGACGCGGCCCGTCGCACTCTCCCGCCGCGCGACCGGCGTCAGGCGCGGGACGCCGTTCGGAATGGCGATCGTCTGCGGAAACCCCGCCTTGCGATAGATGTCGGCGAAGGGCTCCGATACCGCGGCGACGGTCGCCGCCGCATCGAGCACCCGCGCCAGCCCGCGGCGGCGCGCGATGGAGCCGGTCGGTGTGACGGAGCGGCTCGTTGCGTCGGCGAGGATGTCGGGCGTCGGCATCTGCACCAGCCCGTCCTCGTCGATGAGGAACTGGAAGTCCGAGATCCACCACGCGTCGTGGACGGTGACGATGTAGGGGATGCCCCTGGCCCGCACCGCCTCGACCACGCTCGCGGTCAGTTGCTGCACGCAGTGGACATGGACGAGATCGGGCTCGAAGCGATCGAGCAGGGCCTCGAATTCCGCCCGCACGCTCGGGTTGAACGGGCGCCAGTCCATGTTCCGTTCGCGCGGCGTGGCGATGCGGAAGACGGGAATGCCGCGATAGGCGTCGATGCGGGTCCGATAGGGAGGCTCGGCTTCCATGTCCGACGCGGCCACCGCGAGTTCGAACCGGTCGGCAGCATGATCGAGGGTGTGATCGATGTTGTCGCGCACGACCCGCGTGGCGCCGCCGACGGTCTGGGGCGGAAAGTAGACGTTGATTACCAGGATCCGCGGTCGGCCCTCCCGGCGCGTCCGCGCTACGGGTCCCGATGCGTCCGCGGCGGTGAGACCGGCCCAGGTCTCGGCAGCAGGCATGGGGGCGCCCTGGGTCGGACCGGCCGGCGGGCGTGACGCGACCCGTCGCTGCGACGCCTCGTGCGGAGCGGGGAAGACGCCGCTCAGGACCTCGACGGCGGCATCCAGTCCGTAGGACGCCAAGGCCTTGGCCCGCGCCTGATCCCCGATCTTCCGGCGCAGAGCCGGATCGCCGATCAGCGTGGTGAGGGCCTTCGTCCAATCCTGGACCGTCTCGGCCAGAAGGGCATCCTGCCGGTCGACGAGAATCTCCCGGTAGGTGCGCGTCGCGCTGACGATCGAGGGAATGCCGCACATGGCGGCTTCCAGCCATTTGATCTCGCTCTTGGCGTCGGCGAAGGGGCCGGGCGCGAGAACCGCGAGGTTGATGTCCGCCCCCGAGAGCGCTTCCCAGTAGGCCGCTACATCGTCGGTGAAGCCGAGTTGGCGGACGCGGTGCGCGAACCGCCGGAAGCCGTCGCCGAGGCGCAGATAGCCGGCGATCACCAGGCGGACATGGGGGTTGCGCTCCAACACCGTGAGGAGCGCGGGCGCGGCGAGGTCGTTGAAGTCCTTGTTGTGCGCGCGAGTCCCCGATCCATAGAAGATGGTCAGGGTCTTGTCCGAGAAGGGCACGCGCGGGCGTTTCAGGAAGGGGAGATTGCGCGCGTCGAGAGCGTTGCGCAGGACGTGGCAGACGCCCGAACGGACGAGCGGGCGCATCCGCTCGGCCAGGGCCGGTGTCGAGGCGAGTCCGATGTCGCAGGCCCGCATGGCGTAGCGGAACAGCGGCACGCCGTATTGCAGATCGACGTATTGCTTGTGCGTGATCTGGCCCTCGAAGCTTTCGAGGGGATCCGGGAACATGGCCGCGTCGAAGACGATGTCGTCGATCTCGTAGATTGTCGGCAGGCCGAGCGCGCGCGCGTAGAGGATCGCGTGCAGGACACCGGGAAAGGCCGCCACGCGGTAGAAGATCACCGCCGAGGCCCGGTCGAGGGCCGAGCGGCAATCGGCCGCCTCATCCTGCCGGAAGACCTCGACCGTCCAGCCGCCATGCTCGAGCTGCTGGATCTTCTGCACGACGCGGTAATGGTCGCATTGCGGAAGGTCGCGGTTGGCGACGATGACGATGTGTCCGTTCGCCGGCACCGGGAGCGGTGCCGGCAGCGGGTCGACCGACGCGATCAGGCTGGCGATCTCGTCGAGGCAGGCAGTGAGGCGGTCGTCCGCCTCCTGCCGCCGGCCGGCGGCATAGTCGGCGCACGCCTTCTCGCTCGTCAGAGCGAAGGACGCCGCGATGGCGCGATGCGCGGCGGCGCGCCACTGCGCATTGGCATGCCATTCCTCGGCTGAGCGCCGGACGCGATCGAGCGCCTCGGTCACACCGCTCGGCCGCGCGAGCAGGCCGTCGATCGCGTGGACATGGCTCCATACGACGGCGCCCGGCACGTCCGCCGCATCCGCGAAGGCCCGCGCGGCATCCTTGGTGCGGTTGAGCGCGCGCAGCGCGTCGCCACGGCGATGATGGAGGCGGCCGGAGACGCGACCGGCCCTCAGCGCCCGGTCGAAGGCTTCCTTGGCCGTGACCGCGTTGCCCTGGACGAGGTGGTACTCGCCGATCCGCTCGAGGAGCTGGGCCGAGCAGGCCTGCCGCACCGCCTCGAGATCCCAGAGCGGGAAGCCCGCCGTGATGAAGTGCCGAAGGGCGTTCAACCGACCGGGCGGCGGCGGATCGACGCCTTCGGGCAGCAGGGAACGATAGACGGTCTCGTCGAAGCTCTCGGGAAAGCGCTCCTCGCCGAGCAACCGGAGCAGCGCCGCCGCCTCGGTGCCGGGCTCCCCCTTCCGGATGCCCTGACCGAGCCAGTGACGGTACAGTTCGGCATCACGGGCGCCGGCAGGAGCCTCCGGGTTGTTCGAGCGATAGAAGGCCGGGTCGAAGCGGAGGCTCAGGGAGATCGGGGCAAGCCGGTCCACCCCTTCGGTCAGGAAGGCGACGAGGCCTTCCATTCGCGAGGTGGGCGTGCGCGGCAGCCACGCCTCGTTCAGCAGAGCGAATTCGTGGAGCACGAAGAGGTCGAGCCATCCCCCCGGGAGGACCCGTGCGGCGACCAGCAGCTGTGCGAAGCTCTCGGGATGGCGCGCCGCGGCACGTCCCCCACCCGACGCGCCACCCGACGCGAGCAGGCGCTCGTATTCCTGATCGAGGAGCGAGAGATCGGCCCGGTAGGCACGCCCCTCGAGCCGCCCGAAGCGCAGATAATGCTCCCTGAGTTCCCACGGCTCGGACAGGCCGGCCAGATCGTCGTGGAGCGCCCGGTAATGCTCCGGGATGAAATCCTTCGGCAGCGGGCTGCTGTCCCGCTCCAGGGCGGCGATGAGCGCGGCAGCGTTCCGGGCGCGGCCCTCCTTCCGTCCGTGCTTGACGTAGTGTTCCCTGAGCACTGCGCCGTCATCGCCCAGAATGGCGAGGTCCGGGTAGTAACGCCGGTAGAAGACCGGATCGAAGCCGCCCTGGCCTGTCGGCTCTCCGGAGGCTCGTAGCCCTGGTCCGCGCGGGATCCTCGTGAGCCCGACCCGCTTCGAGAGCGATTGCAAGCTGCGCCTGAACACCGTCAGCAACCTCGCGCGTGGATTGATCCACGATTTTTCGGTGGGAGCCCGGCCGAGGCCCCTGCACCGATCGGGCGACCGATGATCGGATGTGACATCAGTCCGGACGGTGCATGGGAGAGGATTTGATCGCTTCCTGCACGCTGCCTCCGCACGGGACAGCATCGAGCCCAGGGGATGCCTGTCCCGGACCCTCGTACGGATTGCCAGACGTCACATGTCGCCTCTCGACCGCACTGCAACAAGCGAAGCAGTAACCATTGCGACCCCTGGGGGCAATCCTCCTCCCGCAACCAGAAAGAGAAAACCGGCCGCGACAGATGAAGAGCGTCCGGCTGCGTAGTCCAAATCCGCCTTCGGAGGGCAGGCCGCACTGACTCGATCGTGATTGAGCAATTCTCAGAGCAGCAACTCAGCAAACTCTAAGACCTCATTTCGGATTTCTAAAAATTTGCACAATGATTTATGATCTTATATATATATCGAATTACATCGATCAGACAAAATGACCAAATATCGAACATGCCTGATGCCTTGATGATTGTATCACATCGGACGAAGCATCCTGGATTGAAATTTTAAAACCGGCAAAATATCACTAGCAAAATACTAGCAAGTCCGCACAGCTGCACTGCGCGCATCAGAATTTACTTGGCACGCATCGAAATAGCTGAAAGCGCATCGCAAGTCGTTTGCCGGCTCGAGGAGACCAGTGCCTTGAGCCCTGTGCTGGGTGTGGAACAGAATTCCGGCGACACCGTCCACCCGGAGCGGAACGCTCAAGCCGCCGATATCGCGTATCAGTCGGACCGCCGCTGCCGTCGATGCTGAGCCGCCGATTCCGACCCGCCATCGCAGAAGGTCGGCGGTATCCAAGCGGCTGCGACATGCATCTTTGCCGAGCCGATTTCTCGACCGAATCGCGTTCACGTAAGCGCCCGAAGCGGAACCCAGAGGGCCGCCCCTCAATCGGGCGCCGCGACAATCGATGCAGCTGTCCAGTGACGGAACATCGACGGGCCACGCGCCTCGGCCCGGATGAGTCGGGGCGGCGCACACGGCGCTCCGTCGAAGCCGTGCCCCGTGATCCCGCGTCGACCGCGCCTTACTCCCGGATCGCGGCGAGTCGGGCAGCGGCGGCGTGAAGGGCCGGATCGTCACGTGATCCGCTCAGCGCGTAGGCGGTGCGGCCGTTGCGCCAATAGGCGGTCGTCCCGTCGCTCGAACGGGCCACCGGCTCGCCACCTTCGACCAGAGCCAGACCGCTACTGCTCTTGGCAAACAGGGCCAACTCACCAATTTCGGCCGATTGAATCGACACCTCGATTCCGGTGCCCTTGCGGCTCGGGAAGATCTGCACGTCCCGAACCACCCAGCCCTCCGGCAGCGGCGGCAGATCGACGCCGGTCGCGGCTTCGAGATCGGCGGGATCGTAAACCGAGGCCATCGGCTGGCTGTTCGTGCGGGCGCGGATCTGGACCGCTTCCCGGGCCTGCTTCGCCTCCTCGGCGAGGGAGGGATCGATCGGCGAGGCGAAGGAGCCGGGCACGCCGAAGCTGCCGCTCTCAGTGTGGGCGAGCCACCCTGCCCCGACCAGGACGACGACCGCCGCCGCCCGGCGCAGACGGGAGCGAACCCGCTGCCAGGCGAAGGCGCGGTCGATCCGGCGCGCGCCCATGCGCAGCCGCTCCGGCGGCAGGCTCGGCACCGACAGGTAGGCTTCGCGCAGGGCGTCGCGGTCGCGCAGGTCGGCCATGACCTGCAGCGCGTCCTCCGGATTGCGCGCGAGATGCGCCTCAACTTCCAGGCGGCGCATCGGATCGAGCTCGCCGTCGACATAGGCGATAAGATCGGTTTCCGTGACTGGATCGAGCATCAGCCCACTCCGACTGTCCTGCTTGCCCACCGCCCAGCCTTGCCGCTCGCCGGTGCTGCTCGTTCAACGCTTCACCAGGGCCGTCAATTCCCGCTGACGACACGCAGATGTGAGCGGCCGCGGTCGGGCCCCTCGTCGGACGCGCCGGCCTTGCCCTTGCGGCTGCCCTCTTCGAAGGCGCGCAGGGCGGCCCGGCCGCGACCGAGCCGCGACATCAGGGTGCCGATCGGGATGCCCAGCACGGCTGCGGCATCGGCGTAGGCCATCCCCTCGAGGGTCACGAGATGAAGCGCGGCGCGCTGCTCCTCGGGCAGACTCTCGAAGGCCTTGCGGATCTGCATGAGCCGCACCTGCCCCTCCTGGGCCGGCGGGGCCATCTCCTCGGAGAGCTGCACCAGCACGTCGGCATGGCGCGCCTCGACCCGCTTGCGGCGCTGCTCGTCGATGAAGACGTTGTGCAGCACCGTCATCATCCACGTACGCAGATTCGTGTCGGGCCTCAGGTTCGCGCGCGACTCGAGGGCGCGAACCATTGTGTCGTGGACGAGATCATCCGCCTTGAGCGAGTCTCGTGTCAGCGATCGTGCGTAGCGCCGCAGGGGCACCAGCAGATCGACGATATCGGAGCGTTGCGCGCGCGTTCGATCGAGGACCATAAACCGTTGACGTCTGTCCGACGCCTTTCATCCGCTCATTTCGCCCTGGAGGCGAAATTTTTCGAAAAAACTTCGGCGAGTGGCTCGGGGCCGGGGCGTCGGACCGACGATGGAATCAACCTAGCCGAAAAGACACGACCCCGGGCCGGATGTCGAATCCGGCCCGGGGTCGTGGTCGTTCCGGCTCGCCCCGGCCGTCGCGCCGGTGGGGCGAAGGTTCGGGGTTCTCAGTTCTCCTCGTCGCCCGGCTCGAACACCTCCGGCTGGGTCGAGGCGGCGCTGGCGACCGGCGTCGGCGCCTCGATGGTCGAGGGCACGTTCACGCCGTCGCGCTTGTAGATGTCGTCGCGGAACTGCACCGTGCCGTCCGGGGTCGCCCAGGCGGTGATGTAGGTCCAGTAGACCGGCACCGGCTGCGACAGGCGGGCGTCGATGCGCTGGCCGCTCTCCACCGCCTGCTCGACATGGGCGCGGTCCCAGCCGGGCGTGTCCTTCAGCAGCCACGTGATGTACTCGCGCACGTTCTGCACGCGCACGCAGCCCGAGGAGATGAAGCGGAAGTCGTCGCCGAACACGCCGCGGGAATTGGTGTCGTGCATGAACACGCCGTGCGGGTTCGGGATGTTGATGCGCACGACACCCATCGAGTTGAAGTCGGCGCCCGAATCCTGGCGGTAGGTGTAGCGGGTGCCCTCGTCCGAATTCCAGTTCACGGAGCGCGGCGAGATCTCCTGCCCCCCTGAGAGGATGCGGATCTTGTTGTCCGTGAGGTAGTTCGGATCCTTCTGCATCTTCGGGATCAGGTCCTTCCTCACGATCGAGGCCGGGACCGTCCAAGTCGGGTTGAAATTGATCTCGACCGCCTTGGCATTCATGATCGGCGATTGGCGGTCGATCTTGCCGACGCCCGCGGCGTGCAGGGTCACGACCTGGCCGTTCTCCACCGTCTGCACCAGGGCGGCGGGGATGTTGGTGATGACGAAGCGCCGGCCGAGATCGCCCGAATAGGAGCGCAGGCGGATCACGTTGGTCTCGAGCTGGCGCAGGCGCACGTCGGCGGGGACGTTCATCGCGGCCTGCGTCGCCGGGCTCATCTGGCCGGTCTGCGACAGGCCGTGCCGGGCCTGGAAGCGCTTCACGCCGGCCGCCACGTAGGAATCGTAGGTGCCCGCGCCGCCGGCCGTGGCGTCGAGGTCGCCGGTGACGATCAGGCGCTGACGCACCGCCGCCACCGCCGGGCCGCGGGAGCCGATGCGCAGGCCCGCCGCGCCGGTCACGGCCTGCCAGCCGCCGCGCGAGACGATCGAGCGGTACTTCTCGACCATCGCCTCGGTCGCCGCGATCGTGTCGGGCGAGAGGATCGGCGTCGAGGAGCGATGCACCTGCATGGTGGCGGGCGAGGAATAGTCCTGCGCCCACTCGGCCTGGGCGAAGCCGGCCTCGCGCGCGAACGCCGGGCCGGCGAGCAGCGTCGCCCCCAGCAGAGCGGCGGCGAGCGGACGGGCAAAGGGACGGAAACGGGGTTGGCGCGCGGTCTGCAGCATCGATCCGGGCTCTGGATTGAGGGTGCGGTCGGTGAATCCGGCCGAGGTCCCGGCTCTCACGCCCCGGGTGTCTAAACCAGGGCGTGAGAGAACAAGTCTCGGCCAAGTTCTCGTGCCGCGGTTGTTGCGGTCTCGTGGTTAAGAAGCCATGCCGTTCCGGGCCATATTGTGGCGTCCGGGTGTGGCGGCGCACGCAAGGAGGTCCGGGACCGCCTGCGTGCGGGTTTCGGGCGGGCGCGGCAGGGACGACGAGCAGGCACGAAGAGTGGTGTCGAAGAGCGGCGGAATGGCACCGTCCCGGCCCCTACCGGAGCGGCGCGAAGCGGCGTAAGGCTCGTGCCCATGCCGAGCCCACGCCGCGACCGGACCGGAGGAGCGCCGCGCATCCTGCGCGGGCTGACCGCCGTGGCCGCTCTCTACGCGCTGGTGCTCCAGGCACTGCTCGGCGGTATCGCGGCGCTCCCCGTCGCGGTCGACCCCACTCCCCTCTGCCTGGCAAGCGCCGGGGAAACCGCTGCCGCGGAGGCCGCGAAGGACGGGCTTCCGGCTCCGGATGCCCACCACGCCACCTGCTGTACGGCCGCGCATCACCCGTCCGCCGCCGCGCTCCCGCCGCCCCTCTCAGCCGCGATCGCGTGGCCCGAGCGGGAGGCTGGGCGCGCCGACTGGTCCGTTGCCCAGCGCCGAACGGCCCGGCCTCCGCCCTTCACCCTCGCCCATGCTCGGGCCCCACCGGCTGCCTGACCCGCTCGATCGCCACGATCCTTCGATGTCAGACAACCGGAACCACCCATGTCGCGCTCTCAGTCACGCTCTTACCCCCGCGCCTCTCGTCCCGCTCCGCTTCGCACGCGTCTCCGCGCCGCCGGGCTGCCGCTCGTCCTGATCGCTCCCGCGCTCGTCTCGACCGCTTCGGCCCACGCCGTTCTGGAGCGCAAGGAGGCCGCGCCCAATGCCGCCTATCGCGGTGTCGTCCAGATCATGCACGGCTGCGACGGCCGCCCGACGACCCGTGTCAGCGTCACCATCCCCGAGGGCGTGACCGGCGCCAAGCCGATGCCGAAGCCCGGCTGGACCATCAGTACGGTCAAGTCGGCCTATGCCCGCGCCTACCCGTCCTTCCACGGACAGGTCTCCGAGGGCGTCACCCGGATCACCTGGACCGGCGGCAACCTGCCCGACGATCAGGTCGACGAGTTCACCTTCTTCGCCCGGGTCTCGGATGCCTTCGCGCCCGGCGCGACCATCTACTTCCCCGTCGAGCAGGACTGCACCCAGGGCAGCTACCGCTGGAGCGAGGTTCCGGCCGAAGGCGCGTCGGCGCGGGCGCTGAAGGCGCCGGCCCCGGCGGTGCGGATCGTCGCCGCCTCAGGTGCCGCGGCCCAGGCGGCGCAGGGTCAAGCGTCACAGGCTCCGGCGGCGCCCGCCGCGCGGGCCGGGGCGATCGGGATCGAGGCGCCCTGGCTGCGGGCGACGCCGGCCGGGGCGAAGGTCGCCGGCGGCTACGTCACCCTGCGCAACACCGGCACCGAACCCGACCGCCTGACCGGCGCTTCGATCCCCCGGGCCGGCCGGAGCGAGATCCACTCGATGACGACGGAGGGCGGCGTGATGAAGATGGCGCCCGTCGAGGGCGGCCTCACCCTCGCGCCGGGGGCCGAGGTCGCGCTCAAGCCCGGCGGCTACCACCTGATGTTCCTCGACCTGAAGGACGGGCTGAAGGCGGGCGAGACGGTCTCCGGCACGCTGACCTTCGAGCGAGCCGGGACGGTGCCGGTGAGCTTCACCGTGGCGCCGATCGGCGCGCAAGGACCCGGCGCTAACGGACCCGGCGCGAACGGACCCGCCGCCGCGCCTGATGCCGGCGGTCACCCGCATCACCACTGAGCGGCCGCACCGGCCGGCGACGTCAGCCGCGCGCACCGGAGCCTCATCGGAGAACCGCCGACAGGGCGGAATCCTGGGCTCGAGTTCCGCGCGCTCCCTCTCCTCCGCGAACGGAGACACGACCATGCGCCTTCACGTTTTCCCGTCCACCCTCCTCCTCGCCCTCGGCCTCGGCCTCGGCGTGACGAGCCTTGCCGTGACCAGCCTTGCCGTGACCAGCCCGGCCCATGCCCACGACTACACCGCCGGCCCGCTCAAGATCGGCCATCCCTGGTCGCGCGCCACGCCGGGCGGGGCCAAGGTCGCGGGCGGCTATCTCACGGTCACGAACACCGGCACGGAGCCCGAACGGCTCACCGGCGGCACGATCAACGCAGCCGGGCGCGGCGAGCTGCACACGATGTCGATGGAAGGCGGCGTGATGAAGATGGCGCCGCTCGCCGACGGCCTGGAGATCCCGCCGGGCCAGACGGTGACGCTCGCCCCCAGCGGCCACCACCTGATGTTCCTCGACCTGAAGGCCCCGCTGAAGAAGGGGGAGCGGGTGAAGGGGACGCTGAGCTTCGAGCGGGCGGGCCGCGTCCCCGTCGAGTTCGCCGTGGAGAGCCTCGCGGCCAAGGCGCCGGAGGCGGCGAGCGGCACGCACGACCCTTCCGGGCACGATCATGCGGGGCATGACCATGGCCACTGAGCCTCGACCTGACCAAGCCGCCTCCCCCGCCTCGAAGCGGGGGAGCACGCTGATCCTGATCGCCTTCGCGCTGGCCCTCGTCGGCATCGTGGCGACGACGGTCGCCCTCCTGCCGCGGGGGGACAAACCCTCGGCCCTGTCGGTGGTCGGCGGCCCGTTCCAGCTCGAATCCTCGAAGGGCGGCACCGTCGATTCTCGGGCGCTGAAGGGCAAGCCCTTCCTCGTCTTCTTCGGCTTCACCCAGTGCCCGAACGTCTGCCCGACGACGCTGGCCGATCTCGGCACCCTGCTCGACGAGTTCGCCGCCGAGGGCGGCGACCTTCAGGCCTACTACATCACCCTCGATCCCGAGCGGGACACGCAGGAGGTGATGCGCGAGTACATGGCCTCGTTCACCGACCGGATCACCGGATTGACCGGCACGCCGCAGCAGATCGAGGGGGTGATCCGCGACTACCGAGCCTTCGTGAAGCGGGTGCCGCTGCCCGGCGGCGACTATACCCTGGAGCACACGCTGATGGTCTACATGATGGACCGCGACGGCGGCTTCGCCGGACCGCTCGACCTGAATGCCGGGCACGCGCTCGCGCTGAAGCAGCTGCGGAAACTGGTCGCCGCCGGCCGCAATTCTTGATCGTCCCGGGCTTCGTGACGGCACGGCGCCCGCCCTTCGGCCGGCCGGGACGGAAAACAGGCTCGTCCCGATCCCGCATCGGTCGACCTTGGCACTGGCAATGACCTTCGCGTTGACCTTGGCATTGGCTTGGGCATTGACCTCGGCGCGAGCTTGGCCGTAGCTGGCGGCCATGCGAGGGCGCCTGCCGGGATGGTCCGTGTGCCGCGCGGTCATCGCCGTGGCCGCGCTCTACGCGCTCGCCCTGCAGCTCGTCCTCGGCGCGGCCGCGCTCGCCGGAACCGCCGGCCCGGACAGCGGCCTCGTCCACATCCTCTGCGCCCCCGATTCCGGAGAGGCCGGCGGTCCCTCGAAGCCGCATCCGGCGCACGGCCACCTGCCCTGTTGCCAGGCCGCGCACGTCCTGCCGAGCCTCGACGTCCCGGAACCCGCCCACGCCGCCGTCATCTGGCCGCCGCAGCGGATCGCCCTGGTCGCGTGGCGCGCCGAAATCGTGGCCCTGCCGCGCGCGCCGCCGGGAACGCGCCCGAGTCCGCGCGCGCCTCCCGTCGTCTGATCGATCGCCTCACCCGATCCTTCAGACAACGGACCTTTTCGTCATGCCTTCCCGTCAACGGGCCGTGCCGCGCGCCGCCCTGTCCTCGACCCTGCTCGCCGCCGGCCTCGCCCTCACCGCCCCGGCCCTTGCCGAGCCTTCTGCCAAGCCTCTTGCTCGGCCTCCTGCTAAGCCCATCGCCTCGCCGGAGAGCGCAGCCACCCTTTCCGAGATCAGCGTCTCCGGCGACGCCTCGGGCACCGGCCGTCCCTCGGGCACCGGCGAGACGGCCGGCTCGCTCACTGTGCCGAGCGTGGCCGCGCAGCGGGCGGCGGTGAACGCCACCGTCGGCTCGGTCGCCTTCGTCGACGCGACCACGTTCCAGAATCGGTATGCCAACACCGTGCGCGACGTGCTGAAAGACGTGCCCGGCGTGTTCGTGCAGGAGCGCTACGGTCAGGAGATGCGCCTGTCGATCCGCGGCTCCGGCATCGCCCGCGGCTTCCACGTCCGCGGCATCGAGCTGCTGCAGGACGGCATCCCGCTCAACCTCGCCGACGGCAGCGGCGATTTCTATCAGATCGATCCGCTCTCCCTGCGCTCGGTCGAGGTCTACAAGGGCGGCAATGCGCTGACCTTCGGCGCGACGACGCTCGGCGGCGCGGTGAACTTCGTGACGCCGACCGCCTACACGGCGCTGGCGCCGAATATCCTGCGGATCGACGGAGGCACCTTCAACACGATCCGTGAGCACTTTCAGGTCTCGCGGATCTCGGGACCGGCCGATGTCCTGATCTCCGGCACGGCGACCAATTCCAACGGATTCCGCGATCACGAGACGCAGCGCACGCGCAATCTCAACGCCAATTTCGGCTACCGCCTCGCACCGGGCGTCGAGACCCGCTTCTATCTCGGCTTCTACGACACCGACCAGAAGCTGCCCGGCTCGCTCTCGCTGCTCGACGCGCTGAACAATCCCCGCCTCGCCAACCCGGCGGCGATCGCCGGCAACCAATCGCGAAAGGTCACGACGGAGCGGATCGCCAACCGCACCTCGTTCGAGCTGGAGGTCGGGCGCCTCGACATCGATTCCTGGGCCATTCACAAGAACCTCTACCACCCGATCTTCCAGGTGATCGATCAGGACGGCTGGACCTACGGCGTCGCGCCGCGCTGGGCCGGCACGTTCGATCTCGGCGGCTTCCGCAACGACCTGATCCTCGGCCTGCGGGCGTTCGCCGGCATCAACGAGGCGCGGCAATTCGTGAACGTGGCGGGCCTGCGCGGCGCCCAGACCCTCGACGCCCGCCAGAGCGCCTCGAACTACGAGGCCTATGCCGAGAACCGGTTCTGGTTCCTGCCCGAGATGGCGCTGATGACCGGCGCCAAGCTGTTCTCCTCGAACCGCACCTACAGCAACCGGGGCGGCCTGCCGGCGAGCCCCGCCGCGCGCTTCGCCAACATCACCTACGAGGGCGTCAACCCGAAGCTCGGCCTGCTGTGGCAGCCGCTGCCGGACATCCAGGTGTTCGCCGACGTCACCCGCTCGCGCGACGTGCCCGACTTCTCCGACCTCGCGCAGACGAACACGCTCGGCACCACCTTCGTGCCGCTCGCGGCCCAGCGCGCCTGGACCTACGAGGCCGGCTCCCGCGGCCGGATCGATCGGCTCGCCTGGGACGTGACGCTCTACCGGGCGGAGCTGCGCGACGCGCTGATCAACTTCACGCCCAATCCCGGCCTGAACATTCCGGCGGCGACCTTCAACGCTCCGCGCACCCGCCACCAGGGCGTGGAGGCCGCGCTGACCCTCGACCTCACCGAGGATCTGACCGGCCACGGCGACCGGCTGTCCCTCACGCAGATCTGGACCCACAACGACTTCCGCTTCGTCGGCGATCCGGTCTTCGGCAACAACCGCATCGCCGGCGTGCCGGTCGACGTCCTGCGCACGGTGCTCGGCTACCGGCATCCGAGCGGCTTCTACTTCGCCCCCGCCCTCGACTGGGTGCCGCAGGGCGCGTTCGCCGACCACGCCAACACGCTGAAGGTGCCGGGCTACGCCCTGCTCGGCCTCCAGACCGGCATCGACTTTTCCAACGGCGTCTCGCTGTTCGTCGATGCCCGCAACCTGACGGACGAGCGCTACATCTCCGACATCGCGGTGGTGACCAATGCCGCCACCGTGGCGGGCGGCCCGGCGGCGTTCTTCCCCGGCAACGGCCGCAGCGTGTTCGGCGGCGTGCGGGCGTCGTTCTGAGGGTGAGAGCCCGGAATTGGTGTCGGTGCTCGGCCGACGCCGATCCCGGTGTGCGAGAACGACCACCATCGGTCCGCAGCGGCGCGAAGTCCCGTATGAACAATCACAACCGATGCGTATGTACAAAGGCGCCTGATACGGAGGCCTGTCATGCTCAGCATCAGGACTGAGGAAGTCAGAACGCTGGCCGAAACCGTCATGAGGAAGTCCGGCGTCCCCACCCTCACCGCCGCGATCAAGCTTGCCCTGCAGCGTGAGATCAAGCGGGCCGACGAGGCCACCCCGCTGATCGAGCGCGTGGCCGCAATCCGCGCTGCGGCACTGGCGAAAGCCGACCGGCCGACCGCTCCGCCTCTGAACGAGGACGAGCGCGACGCCTTGTGGACGCGCTGAATGTTCATCGACACGTCGGCGGTCGCCGCCATTCTGGCCGGCGAACCCGAAGCGACCGCTTTCGTCGCCTGCATCGAAGCTGCCGGAGGTCGGGAAACCGGTCCGCATGTCGGCCTTGAGGCGACGATCAACCTCGCGCGCATCCTCGGCCTTCCGATCGCGGTGGCCCAGAAGATGTACGACGCCTTCCTGGCGACAGCGGGGACCACCGTCGTCCCGATCGACGATGCCGTCGCCCGCCGTGGGGTCGATGCCTTCGATCGCTACGGCAAGGGTCGGGGCCACCCGGCGCAGCTCGGTTTCGCCGACTGTCTCTCCTACGCCTGCGCCGCCTCCGGTCGCGTCCCGATCCTCTTCAAAGGTCGGGATGTCACCCGCACGGACTTGGCGATCGCATCGTAGGATGCCAAGCTCGGTGGAAGCCTTCGAGCCTCAAATCCCGAAATCCCCTCAATACTGAACCGTCGCACGCAACCCCAGCACGGCGGCGTTGCGCACCCGGCGGCCTTCGGGGTCGCGCGGATTGGCGATGCCGCCGCCCGGATGCAGGATCAGCTGCACGTCCGGCTGCAGGGTGAAGCCGGGCACCACCACCGCCTGATAGGTCGCCTCGATCACCGTCTCGGCCCGCCGACGCGGCATCGCCGTGCCGGTCAGAACGATGGTGTCGATGTCGGAGCGGCGCGCGTCGTCGGAGAGGCGGACATAGGCGAGGCTGAGGCCGGCCGTGTCGTCGTCGCGGCCCTCGAACAGGCCTTTGTAGGCGAGCCCGGTATCGAGATAGGCCGAGACGAGGCTGGAGCGGGTCGGCGACCACGCCGCGCGCACGAAAAAGCCGAGCCCCTCGTCGTCCTTGCCGGATTCGCGGTAGAGCGTCTGGTCGTAGATCGCGTAGATCCCGGCGTTGCCGCGGAGCTTCCGGCCGATGCCGGTCGCGTTCGGGTCGGCGAGCGGCAGGCCGGTCTGGTCGATGCGCAAGCTCTCGAAGCGCCCGAAATGTTGCCAGCCGCCCAGCGTGATGTCGCCGGGCAGGCTTTTCGCATCCTTCTCCGTGTTGAAGGCGTAGGTCGCCTCGGCCACGACGAGAGCGGGATCGCGGGTGCGGAAGTTGGTGCCGGTGCGGTCGAGGCGCTGCGCCTCCGGGTCGTCGCCGGGGCGGTTGGCGCCGGCCGGATCGCCGTCGTAGAGCCCGGCCTGGAGCGAGAAGCCGTTGCCCGGCACGTATTTGGCCCGGATCGCGGGCGCCGCGAGCGGATAGGCCGGGCCGCCGCTCGGCAGGTCGAGTCCGGTGATCGCCGGCCAGCCGAAGGTCGAGTTCACGAACAGGGTCGCGGTCTGGCTGACGAAGAACTCGGTATCGGCCGCCTGCTGGCCGACCCTGATGCCGAGCCGGCCGTCGAAGAGCTGCTGGTCGAGCCACAGCACGTAGAGGCGGGATGAGGGCAGCGCCTCGATCACGCTCGTCGCCAACAGGTTGCCGACATAGTAGCGTGACAGGCCGGTGCCGTGGATGAAGTAGGCGTTGGCGTGCACCGTGGCGCCGTCCCAGCCGGCGAGCCGCTGCAGGTCGAGGTTGAGCCGCAGATTCAGCCGGTCCTCGACGATCGCCCCCTGGCGGAGGCCGCCGACAGGATTGCCCAGCGTCTCGGCGATGTAGGTGAGGCTGTACTCGATGCCCCGCTGCTTCAGCAGGGGCCGCAGGCCGAACGGGTCGCCGAGCGGCCCGAGCGAGGGCTCGATCGAGCGCACGTAGCCGCCCGAGGCTTGGCTCGTCGATTCCGGCTGGGAGACCGAGATCCGCGGATCGCCGCCTGCGCCCTCGTAGACCGGCCGTCCGGTGGGCTGCGCGAGGGCCGGCGGACAGGCGAGAGCCATCAGGACGAGCGCGCCGGACAGGGCGCCTGAATGGGGGCGGGCGAACAAGGGGAAACCTCTACGGCGAACCGCGAAGCTTGAGCTTACGGCCTCCGCGCCGTCCCTGCCAGAGCGCCGGAGGCGGCAGTCCCGGCCACACTCACGCCGCGCTGTGGTCCAGCGCCCGCAAATTGGCCACCAGCTCCGAGAACCCATCGCCCTGGATCAGCACGTGGCGGCGGAGCTGGTCGGCGGCGGCGGCGCCGTCTCCGGCGAGGATCGCCGTGACGACCGCCTCGTGCTCGGCGAGCGACTGCGCCACCCGGTGGCGGGTGCGCAGCTGGAGACGCCGGTAGGGGGAGAGGCGGCGATGCAGCGCCAGCGCCTGCCCGCACAGGAAGTCGTTGCGGCAAGCGCGGTAGATCACGGTGTGGAAGACGTAGTTCTCACCGTAATAGGCTTCCGGATCCCCCGTCGAGGCCGCCCGGATACACGCCGCGAGCGCCCCCTTGAGCTCCGCCTCGAGCTCCGGCGTGAGGCGCCGCGCGGCGAGCCGTCCGCAGGCGGCTTCCAGTTCCGCCATCGTCTCGAACATCTCCAGGAGATGCCCCGGCTCGGGGGCGCTCACCACCATGCCGCGGCGTGGCTTGGTCTCGACGAGGCCGGTCGCGGCCAGCTGCAGCAGCGCCTCGCGGATCGGCGTGCGCGAGACGCCGAAGCGCTCGGCCAGCTGGGTCTCGTCGAGCCGCGCCCCGAGGGCGAGACGCCCCTCGACGATCTCGTCCTCGATCGTCTGCCTGAGGCGCTGGGTCTGATTCATCGGTCGGTTCATCGGCGATTCCCTGCCGATGCATATTCAAGGGCGTTGACAAAATATGCAAGATGACGCGATCTTGCATTAAATGCTGCGCTGAAACGTATATTGTGCGCTGCAAAAAGTCCGAAGCAACGGACAATGGCAGAAGCCGCGCGAGCGGTATTCGAAGAGGAAACGCCATGACGCTCAACCGCCGCCATCTCCTCGCGGCCGGGCTTGCCGCGCCGGCTCTGCTCAAGCTCGGGACCGGCTCGGCTCAGGCCGCCACGACCCTGAAGCTCTCGCACCAGTTCCCCGGCGGCTCGATCGACGAGGGCGACTTCCGCGACCGGATGTGCCGCAAGTTCGCGGCGGCGCTCAAGGAGCGCTCGAAGGGTGCGATGGAGGTGCAGGTCTATCCCGGCTCGTCGCTGATGAAGACCAACGCCCAGTTCAGCGCGATCCGCAAGGGCGCGCTCGACATGACGCTCTACCCCTCCCCCTATGCCGGGGGCGAGGTGCCGGAACTCAATATCGGCCTGATGCCGGCGCTGGTCCCCTCCTACGCGCAGGCCCTCGCCTGGAAGAACGCCCCCGTGGGCCGCAAGATCACCGAGATCCTGGAGGCCAAGGGCGTCATCCTCGTCTCCTGGGTCTGGCAGGCCGGCGGCGTGGCGAGCCGCGAGCGCCCGCTGCTCACGCCCGAGGATGCCAAGGGCATGAAGGTCCGCGGCGGCTCGCGCGAGATGGACCTGATGATGAAGCAGGCGGGCGCCGCCACGCTCTCGCTGCCGTCGAACGAATCCTACGCCGCGATGCAGACCGGCGCCTGCGATGCGGTGCTGACCTCCTCCACCAGCCTGATCTCGTTCCGCCTGGAGGAAATCTCCAAGGCCCTGACCTCGGGCCGGGAGCGCTCCTACTGGTTCATGCTGGAGCCGATCATGATGTCGAAGATCGTGTTCTCCGGCCTGCCCAAGGACCAGCAGGATCTCATCATGGCGGTCGGCGCCGAGCTCGAGAGCTTCGGCCAGGAGGGCGCCAAGGCCGACGACACCCGCGTCGAGGAGGTGTTCGGCAAGGCCGGCGCCAAGGTCGTGCAGCTCGACGAGCCGACGCTCGGCAAGTGGCGCGACATCGCCCGCGACACCGCCTGGAAGGACTTCGCCAACAAGAACGCGAGCTGCGCTGAGCTGCTCAAGCTGGCGGAGAAGGTCGCGTGAGCCACGCCTTCGACGCGGCCTCGGCCGCTTCCGAGCCCCACAAGGCCGAGGCGTCCCGGATTCCGGGACTGCTCGGCGTCATCGACCGGACGACGCGCCGGCTCAACCACCTCATCCTGGTGCTGGGCGGCATCGCGCTCGTCGCCGCCTGCCTCGTGCTCAGCTACTCCGTGCTGATCCGCTACGTCCTGCACGAGCCGACGGAGTGGCAGGACGAGACCGCCGTGTTCCTGATCGTCGGCGCGACCTTCCTGTCGGCGGCCGGCGTCCAGGCCAAGCGCGGCCATGTCGCCATCGAGGCGCTCACCGGCCTGCTTTCGCCGGCCGTCAACCGGATGCGCCTCGTCCTTGTCGACATCGTCAGCCTCGCCTTCGTGGCGTTCTTCGCCTGGAAGAGCTGGAGCCTGTTCCACGAGGCCTGGGAGGATGGCCAGATCTCGCAATCGACCTGGGGGCCGCCGCTCTGGATCCCCTACCTGCTGATGGCCGCGGGCATGAGCCTGCTCAGCCTGCAATTCGTCCTGCAGATCGCCGAAGCCGTCCTCTACGGCCCCCGCAGCGCCGGCTGGGCCAAGCCGAAGATCGGGATCGGGGCGGACGTCAACCGCGATATGCGCGACCGCCCGGATCTGACGCCCGAGGGGCCGGACATCCTGGAGAGCACGATCACACCGAAGGCGGCCCCGACTCGGCCGGCCACGAGGACGGGAGGCAAGGCATGAGCACCGCCGCGATCGGCTTCCTCTATGCCGGGGCGACGCTCGGCGCGATGCTCTCGGGCATCCCCATCGCCTTCGCCCTGGGCTTCGTGGCCCTCGCCTTCATGTACGCGTTCATGCCCGCCGCCTCGCTCGATACGGTGGCGCAGAACGTCTACGAGGAGATGGCCTCGATCACCCTGCTCTCGATCCCGCTCTTCATCCTGAAGGGTGCGGCGATCGGCCGGAGCCGGGCCGGTCAGGATCTCTACTCGGCGATGCACGCCTGGATGCACCGCATCCCCGGGGGGCTCGGCATCGCCAACGTGTTCGCCTGCGCCCTGTTCGCGGCGATGGCCGGCTCCTCGCCCGCCACCTGCTCGGCGATCGGCTCGGCGGGCATTCCGGAGATGCGCAAGCGCGGCTACTCGCCGGGCTTCGCCGCCGGGATCATCGCCGCGGGCGGCACGCTCGGCATCCTGCTGCCGCCCTCGATCACCATGATCCTCTACGCGGTCGCCGCCGAGCAGTCGCTGGGACGGCTGTTCCTCGCCGGGATCGGGCCGGGCTTCCTCCTGGTCGCGCTGTTCGCCAGCTGGTCGGTGTACCGCTTCCGCTCGGAATTCGCGGCCGCGAAAGCGGCCTACGAGCGGACGGGCACGCAGCACCCGATCCTCAAGGAGGATACCTACAGCATGCGCGAGCGCTTCTCGACGCTGCCGCGGGTGCTGCCCTTCGTGGTGCTGCTCACCGGCGTCATGGTCGCGCTCTACGGCGGCTACGCCACGCCCTCCGAGACCGCCGGCCTCGGCGGCCTGCTGGCGCTCGCCCTGATCGCGGTGATCTACGGCGTGTGGCGCTTCCGCGATGTCGACCCGATCCTCACGGCGACGCTGCGGGAATCGACCATGCTGATGCTGATCATCGGCATGTCGCTCCTCTACGCCTACGTGATGAGCTACCTTCACATCAGCCAGGCCGCGGCCCAGGCCATCGTCGCGATGCAGCTCTCCCCCTGGGTCCTGCTCGCCACCATCCTGGCGCTGGTGATCGCGCTCGGCTTCTTCCTGCCGCCGGTCTCGATCATCCTGATGACGGCGCCGATCATCCTGCCGCCGCTGAAGGCCGCCGGGTTCGACCTCGTCTGGTTCGGCGTGGTGATGACGATCACCATGGAGATGGGGCTGATCCACCCGCCGGTGGGGCTCAACATCTTCGTCATCAAGAACATCGCCCCCGACATTCCGCTCAAGGACATCATCTGGGGCACCCTGCCCTTCGTGATCCTGATGGGCGTGGCGATCGTCCTGCTCTGCCTCGTACCGGGCATCGCCATGTGGCTGCCCGACCTGCTCCTGCCGACGACGCGGTAGGAACGCGAGAAGTCGGGCGGAGCGACGCTTCGAAGAACGGACCCTCCGCGCCGCGGGCGCGGAGGGTTAATCGTTTCTTGGCGGCGGCAGTAAAACTCGCCTTAACCCTCCAGCACCCAAGATCGTCGCCGCATGCCAGATCCGGCTGGTCCCCTGGGAACGGCGGATGTGGGCTTCGCTCGAGCGCCGCGCGGGCTGGCCGCCACGGCGTCCGCCCGGATCGGGCGGACACCCTGTGACAGCCGCTTCCGGCACCGGACGGGAGACGATCCGTGACGAAGCCAGTCGCCGAGACGAAACGCGCCAGGGGCGCGATCACCACGCCACCGCTGAGCCCGAGCGTGCGCCGCCACCTCGGCAAGAGCCTGCGCAGCCACTTCGCCGACAGCCTGACCGAGCCGGTGGGCGAGCGCCTCGAGACCCTCATCGACCGCCTGGACACGCCGCAGGATCACACGACGCGCCCGTGATCGCCCGAGGATGGGCGCATGGCCGGAAAACCCCGGCCGCGACGGGGCGCCCGGGGTCTCTGGATTCTGCGGTGGGGATTCGAACGGGGCCGCGGGACGCTCAGTCGAGAGCGACGGCGACCAGGGAGAACAGCCCGGCGAGCAGCAGGTTGCAGGCGATGAGGACGACGACCGTCATGGATTGGATTCGCGGCTGAGAGGAAATCGGGCAGGCGTCGAGGGCGGCGGGGGCCGCCGCGAGGAGAGCGTCTAGCGAGAGAAGCTTGACGGAGTGCTCATCCCACCCGATTGCGGCGCCGGCGCGGCCCGGTTCGCTCAAACCGATGCAGGAAGATCACAGGTCCCGTCCTGCGCCGCCGCGCTTGAACCGGCGCTGAACCGCCGCGCGATCCACAGGGCCGTCCGATGCGGCAGCGCGGCCACAGCGGCCGGCGCACCGAGGACCGATTCACTGTTTTCCCTCCGCCCCCGTAATATTGCCAAGATTTGGTTAACGGACTAGGCTCGCGACGTCCCGTTTCGAGACAGGATCCGGCCATGATCTCCCTGAACGAGACCCTTCTCACCGCCGCCGCCCTGTTCGGCCTCGGCGCGTCCGCCGTCTCGGTCGGGAGTTCGGCGGAGCCGGCAGCCTTCGAGGACTTCTCCCCGGACGACGCCTCGTCCCTCGCCGGCGAGAGAGCGCTGCCGCCGGAGGAGGATGCGGCGGATGATCCCTTCTTTACTGCCGTCGCCGACGCCCTGCGGGAGGCGGGCTACCTGGATTCCTGAAAATCGGTTGATTAAGCCTGCCTGACCCGCCGCCCGCCGCGGGCGTTCAGGAAGGCCGCATGTCCGCATCCCCCGCCGTCTCCCCCGACGTGCTCGCCGCCATCGGCGGCACGCCCCTGATCCGGCTGCGCCGCGCCTCCGAGGAGACCGGCTGCACCATTCTCGGCAAGGCGGAATTCCTGAACCCCGGCCTGTCGGTGAAGGATCGGGCCGCGCTCTCGATCGTGCGGGACGCCGAGGCCCGGGGCCTGATCCGGCCCGGCGGCACCATCGTCGAGGGCACGGCGGGCAACACCGGGATCGGGCTGGCCCTGGTGGCGTCCGTCCGCGGCTACCGCACCCTCATCGTCATTCCCGAGACGCAGTCGGCGGAGAAGAAGGAGACGCTGCGGCTGGCCGGCGCCCGGCTCGTCGAGGTGCCCGCCGTCCCCTTCGCCAACCCGAACAACTACGTGCACGCCGCCCGCCGCCTCGCCGAGCGGCTGGCCGAGACGGAAGCGGCCGGCGCCTTCTTCGCCGACCAGTTCGACAACACCGCCAACCGCCGCGCCCATATCGAGGCGACCGGTCCCGAGATTTTCGCGCAGACCGGCGGCGCGGTCGACGGCTTCGTCTGCGCGGCGGGGACCGGCGGCACGCTGGCGGGCGTGGCCGAGGCGCTGCGGGCGGCGAAGCCGGGGGTGAAGATCGCTCTCTCCGATCCCGAGGGCTCGGCGCTCCACGCCTATTACAGCACCGGCACCCTCAAGGCGGAGGGCTCCTCGATCACCGAAGGGATCGGCCAGGGACGCGTGACGCGAAACCTCGAAGGGTTCACCCCCGATTTCTCGTTCCGGGTTCCGGACGCGGAGGCGCTCGGCATCATCTTCGGCCTGATGCGCGAGGAGGGGCTCTCGCTCGGCGGGTCGTCGGGCATCAACGTCGCGGGCGCGATCCGGCTCGCCCGCGAACTCGGGCCCGGCCGCACCATCGTGACAATCCTCTGCGACGGCGCCGCGCGCTACGCCTCGAAGCTGTTCAATCCCGCCTTCCTGGGCGAGCGCGGCCTGCCGGTTCCGGACTGGCTCGGCCCGTCCGCCGACGCCCTGCCCGACTGGCGAGCGTGAGCCGCCGACCGCAGGATCCGCACTGAGCCGGCAACGAAATCGCCGGAGGAAGCGTTGCTGTCGGTGCTCAAGCGAGGGTGTTTGAGCGATCGGGAGACACGCCTTCGATGCTCACCACCATCCTGCTCATTCTGCTGATCCTGCTGCTCTTCGGCGGCGGCAACTTCTACGGCGGCGGGCGCTTCCGCGGGCCCGGTTTCGGGCTGGGCGGCATCCTGCTCATCATCCTGATCGTCCTGCTGGCGACGGGCCGGATCTGAGCCCCTCGCCGCCGCTCACCGGGTGCAGGTGATCGCCACGACCGCGCCGAGAACCGGCGCCGCCGCTCCGCCCAGCGTCGTCGCGGCGTCTTTCGCGGGCAGCGCGCCCGTCTTGCCCGGAACGCCACTCTCGCCGAGGAAGACCGCGACGGCCTTCCCCGGCACGATGCCGTAGCGCGTCGGCGGCATCACCCCGGCGACCAGGCGGGGCGCGGCGGGAAACCGGGCGACGAGTCCGACGAGACGGCCCGAGCGGTCGAGCACCGGCGCGCCGGCCGCGCCGGGCTGGAGCGGAGCGTAGACGCCCTCGACCACGGCGGCGGCGGGAGCGACGCTCGGGCGCCCGTTGGCCTGGGCCCCGAGCACGAGCAGGGCCTCGCCCTCGCTCACGGCCTCGGTGCGCAGCGGCGGCGGCGCACCCGCGAGCCCCTCGGCGGAGAGCAGCACGAGGCTGCCCGCCGCATCCCGGCGCTCGATCCGCGCCGCCGCACCGGCGACCCGGGGCGCGGCGCAGGCTTCGAGGACGGAGGCCACCGTCAGCGCCCGGCCGCCGCCGAGAAGCAGGCCGGTCCCGGCGGGGCGCGCCTCGGCCTGTGCGCCGGACGGCGGCGCGGCGGGCGCGACCGCCATCGCAGGGGCGGGAGCGCGCTGGGTCGGGCCGGCGGCCGCAGCCGGCGCCTCCTCGGGAAAGGGCGTGAAATTGTTGGCCACCGCGATGACGAGACGATCGACCGACTCCGCCAGCGCCCGGTCGTAGCCGAGGGTGAAGCCGCGGATGCCCGCCGGGCCCTCGGCGTAGCGGATGTAGGAGCGCCCGCCCGCCGTCTCGGCGGTGACGACGATGAAGTCCGGCTTCTTCAGCTTGTAGGTGACCTTGCGGCCGGGCATCGCGGCGGTGGCCCGCTCGAACAGGGCGTCGAGGCTGGTCTCGCCCTGCGGGAAGGACTTGGTGTCGAGGGTCACCCGCCCGTCGGGGCTCTGCCAGCGGGTGCCGCCGGGGATCGCGGTCCTCCGCGGCAGCAGCGCTTCCGGCACGCCGATCACCGCACCGCTCACCGGATCGGGCTGGACCTTGAAGCGCGCGGCCCGGCGCGCCTCCTCGGCCTCGCGCTTGAGCGCCGCGCGCTCTGCCGCCGTGAGCAGGCCCGTCGGCGCGGCGCCCGTGCGGGTCTGGTAGGTCTGGATGCCCTCGAAGCTGCGCTTGCCGAAGGCGCCGGTCGTCACGCCATTATAGTCGCCGGTCCAGACAAGCGCGTCCTGCAGCCCCCGCCGCTCCGCCTCGGGCAGGGCCTCGAAAGCCGTCCGCGCCGCCTCGAAGGCGGGATCGGGCGCGGGCGGGATCGGCGCGGCGGGCTTCGGCCGCACCGGCGGGGCCGGTGGCACCGGCGCCTGCGCGAGGGCTCCCGACGCGAGGCCGGCGGCGAGCAGGGCCGG
This sequence comes from Methylorubrum rhodesianum, assembly GCF_014199985.1. Taxonomy (GTDB): domain Bacteria; phylum Pseudomonadota; class Alphaproteobacteria; order Rhizobiales; family Beijerinckiaceae; genus Methylobacterium; species Methylobacterium rhodesianum. The sequence goes on from NZ_JACHOS010000025.1 coordinate 27,626, forward strand.
AAAGCCGGTGCGAAAAGCGTTCATCCGTACCGTCATCGCCACCGTTCGATTCGATGTTCAGGGAGGATGGGCAGAGAATCTGCTGGGAAATCTTTCGGCGATGATGCCAGCGGGAAGGGGGCGCCTACAAGTCGCGAGCGACCACCCCTCGCCGGCGTGGCTCTGGTTTGCCGCCTGTCTCGCATCTCCTTGAAGGTCTTCCTGAACGTCGTCCCGGCCGCAGCGCCGCGCAAGCGTTGCGGCCGGCGCGGCAAGTGATAGCTTGCCGGCCGCTGACGCCCGTGGTTCGGGCGCACCGGTCGGAGGAAACGAGCGCATGTCCCAAGGCAGAAGTCTCGGGCGCCTCGGCGCGGCCCTGATCGGCGCGACGCTGCTCGGTGCCCCGGCCCCGGCTCAGACGCCGCGCCCCGTCGCACCGCCGAAATCGGCAACCGCCCCGGTCACGAAAACCTTCCTGCGCGAGGCACTGGCGAGCGCGGGTGTCCGCCTCGAGACCGCGCTCAGGAGCGAGGCGCCCCCCGGCGCGAAAACCGCCGCGCAGTGGCGCCGCGAGGCGGAGGTGGCCGCGCGGAGCGAGGGGGCCGAGCCGGATGCCGAGCTGAACGCCTACGCCGCCGCCGTCGCGGCCGACCCGAACGATGCTCGGAATTGGCTCGACTACGCCGGCGCGGCCATCGCGGCCGGCAACGACGAGGAGCGCGCCGATTATTCCGCCCGGTTCAAGCTGAAGGGCCGCGCGAGCGCCGCCGCCTACCAGGGCTACCTGCGCGCCCGCAATCCGGCGGACGAGGCACGGGCGCTGGCCCGGCTCGGCGAGATCCAGGCCGCCCAGTCCGAGTGGCGGCCGGCACTGGAAGCCTACCGGGCGAGCCTCGGGATCAAGGAGGACCCGCAGACCCGCGCGGCCTACGAGCGGCTGCGCACCGAGCACGGTTTCCGCATCCTCGACTACAAGGTCGATTCGGATGCCGCCGCGCCGCGGGTCTGCTTCACCTTCTCCGAAAGCCTTCTGCCGAAGACCGACTACACGCCCTACGTCGCGGTCTCGGGCGCGGCCAACGCCGCCGTCACGGCGGAGGGCTCCCAGGTCTGCGTCGACGGCCTGAAGCATTCCGAACGCTACGCCTTCGTCGTGCGCCAGGGCCTGCCCTCTTCGGTCGGCGAAAGCCTGCTGAAATCGGCCGATTACGAGGTCTACGTTCGCGACCGCTCGCCCCAGGTGCGTTTCACCGGGCGCAACTATGTCCTGCCGCGCACGGGACAGGCGGGCGTGCCGCTGGTCTCGGTCAATGCGGCCAAGCTCGACGTCGAGGTGCTGCGCATCGGCGACCGCGGCCTGCTGCCCGCGCTGCGCTCGGAGGAATTCCTGAGCCAGCTCAGCGGCTCGACGGCCAGGACCATCGCCGACCAGAAGGGCCAGCGCGTCTGGAAGGGCACCCTCGATACCGCCAAGGCCGAGACCAACCGCGAGGCGGTGACCGCCTTCCCCGTGCTCCAGGCGGTCGGCAAGCTGGAGCCCGGCCTCTACCTGATGCTGGCCAAGCCCACCGGCACCACGGATTCGTCGGAGGACGAGTACGGTGGCTACGAGGCGCAGGCGACGCAGTGGTTCGTCGTCTCGGATCTCGGGCTCACCGCCTTCAAGGGCCGCGACGGCGTCCACGTCTTCGCCCGCTCGCTCGCCAGCGCCAAGACCGTCTCCGGCGCCGAGATCCGGCTGGTCGCCCGCAACAACGACGTGCTGGCCAGTACCAAGACCGACGGCCAGGGCCACGCCGCCTTCGCGAGCGGCCTCGCCCGCGGCGAGGGCGGGCTGGCGCCGGGCCTCGTGGTGGCGCAACTCGGCGACGATTACGGCTTCCTCGATCTGGCGCTCGGCGCCTTCGATCTCTCCGACCGCGGAGTGAAGGGCCGCCCGGCACCGGGCGGGGCCGAGGCCTATGTCTTCCCCGAGCGCGGCGTTTACCGCTCCGGCGAGACGGTGCAGCTCACCGCGCTCCTGCGCGACCCGCAGGGAGCGGCGGTCGCCGGCCTGCCGCTGACCCTGGTGGTGAAGCGGCCCGACGGCGTCGAGTACCGCCGTGCTGCCGTTGCCGACGAGGGACTCGGCGGGCGCTCGCTCGCCCTGCCGCTGATGGCGGGCGCGATGCACGGCACGTGGCGCGTCTCCGCCTATACCGATCCGAAGGCGCCGCCGGTCGGCGAGGCGAGCTGGCTCGTGGAGGATTACGTCCCCGAGCGGCTGGAGGTGAGCCTCACCCCGAAGACGCCGACGCTCACCCGCGGCGAACCGGCGGTCATCGATGTCGCCGCGCGCTACCTCTACGGCGCGCCGGGCTCGGGGCTCGACGTCTCGGGCTCGGTCGCGGTGCAGGCGGCGGCCAATCCCGGCATCAAGGGGCTGGAGGGCTTCTCCATCGGCCTCGACGACGAGGCAGTGGAGGCGACGACCGCCGAGATCGACGGGAAGGCCACCACCGACGCGCAGGGAAAAGCCAGCATCACCGTGCCGGTGCAGGAGGTCGCCGCCCCCCGCGCGCTCGAAGCAAAAATCACCCTCGCCGTCGGCGAGCCGGGCGGCCGGGCGCTGAGCCGCAGCGTGACGCTGCCCATCCTGCCGACCCAGCCCGTGCTGGCGATCCGCAAAAACTTCGGCGGCGATCTCGCTGAGAACGCGACGGCTACCTTCGACGTGGTGATGGCCGCGCCCGACGGGCGGCGCCTGCCGCAGGACGGCGTGGCCTGGACGCTCTCGAAGGTCGAGCGGACCTACCAATGGTACCGCGCCGACGGGCGCTGGAGCTTCGAGCCGGTCAAGTCGAGCCGCCGCGTCGCCGACGGGCGCGTGGCGACCACCGCCGACGCGCCCGCGCGCATCGCCGTGCCCGTCGGCTTCGGCCAGTACCGCCTGGAGGCCAGCGTGCCGGGTCAGCCGCAGGCGGCGGCGAGCGTCTCCTTCACCGTCGGTTGGGGCGGCTCCGAGACCGCTGACGTGCCCGACCTCCTCGACCTCACCCTCGACAAGCCGGCTTACGCCGCGGGCGAGCGGCTGCGGGCCCGGCTCGCCCCGAAATTCACCGGCACCGCGACGCTCGCCATCGTCAGCGACCGCGTCCACGAGATTCGCGATGTGGCGGTGGCGGAGGGCGGCACCAGCGTCGACATCCCGGTGAAGGCGGAATGGGGCGCGGGCGCCTACCTCGTCGCCACGGCCTATCGGCCGCTCGACCAATCGGCCAAGCGGATGCCGGGCCGGGCGCTCGGGGTGGCGTGGTTCTCGGTCGACAAGGAGAAGCGCGGCCTCTCCGTCTCGATCGAGGCGCCGGAGAAGGTACGCCCCCGCGGCACGCTCACCGTGCCCGTAAAACTCGCCGGCCTCAGCCCCGGCGAGGAGGCGCGGGTGACGCTGGCGGCGGTCGATGTCGGTATCCTCAACCTGACCCGCTACGAGGCGCCGAATCCGTTCCAGTACTTCTTCGGCCAGAAGGCCCTCGGCCCGGAGATCCGCGACCTCTACGGCTACCTGATCGACGGCATGCAGGGCACGCTCGGCGCGATCCGCTCCGGCGGCGACGGCGGCGCGGCCGAACTCGCCGACGCCCCGCCGACCCAGGCGCCGCTCGCGCTCTATTCGGGCGTGGTCACGGTCGGCGCCGACGGCACGGCGAGGATCCCGCTGGAGCTGCCCGCCTTCAACGGCACCGCCCGGCTGATGGCGACCGCCTGGACCAAGGCCAGGGTGGGCCAAGCCCAGGCCGACGTGATCGTGCGCGATCCCGTGGTGCTCACCGGCACCCTGCCGCGCTTCCTCAATGTCGGCGACCGCTCGCGCTTCTTCGTCGCCCTCGACAACGTGGAGGGTGGAGCGGGCGACTACACCGTCGATCTCGACCTCACCGGCCCCGTCGTGGTGGCGGGCGAGGCGGTGCGCTCGACGATGCGGCTGGAGGCCGGCGCCAAGGGGCAGCTGGTGATCCCGATCACCGCCGCCGGCCCCGGCACGGCCCGGCTCGACGTGAGCCTGACCGGCCCCGGCATCCAGGGCAGCGCCGGCCAGTCCTTCGCGCTCGGGATCAATCCCGGCACCGGCGCGCTGGTGCGCCGGAACGTGCGCCCGCTCGAGCCCGGCGCCGGCCTCGACCTGACGCCCGACCTGCTCGCCGACATCCTGCCCGGCACCGGCGCGGTCTCCGTCTCGGCCAATCGCCTGGGCGGCATCGACGTCGCCGCCCTGCTGCAATCGCTCGACCGCTACCCCTATGGCTGCTCCGAGCAGATCGTCAGCCGGGCGATGCCGCTCCTCTACGTCAACGCGCTCGCGGCGGGCGAGAAGCTCGGCCTCGACGGCGGGCTCGACGAGCGGGTGCGCGGGGCGATCGAGCGGGTGCTGGCGCGCCAGGATTCGAGCGGCGCCTTCGGCGCGTGGTCGACGGAGAATGCCGGCGACACGTGGCTGACCGCCTACGTCACCGACTTCCTCACCCGCGCCCGCGAGCGCGGCTTCGCCGTGCCGCAGACCGCCTTCAACAGCGCCCTCGACCGCCTGCGCAACACGGTGGCCAACACGACGAACGTCGAGAACGGCGGCACGGACCTCGCCTACGCGGCCTACGTGCTCGCCCGGAACGGCCGCCCCGTGATGGGCGACCTGCGCTACCTCGCCGACACCAAGCTCGCCGACTTCGCCACCCCCTTGGGCCGCGGGCAGCTCGCCGCGGCCCTCGCTTTGCTGGGGGATCGCGGCCGGGCGCAAAAAGGCTTCGAGGCGGCTCTGCAGGCGCTCCAGGCCGAGCGTGACAAGGGCGCCTACCGCGCCGATTACGGCTCGCGCCTGCGCGACGGCGCCGCCCTGCTGGCGCTCTCGGCCGAAGCCGGGTTCTCGCAAGCGACGCTCCAGCCGGTCGCCGCCGTGCTCGGCCAGGAGCGGGCGGACGGCCGCTCCACCAGCACCCAGGAGAATGCCTGGATGGTGCTGGCAGCCCAAAGCCTCGCCAAGGAATCCGACAGCCTCGCGCTGACCGTCGACGGTAAGACCGAGACCGGTCCGCTGTCGCGGCTCTACCGGGCACCCGCCCTGGAGGCGCGGCCGGTGCGGATCGTCAATGCCGGCCGCGAGGCGGTGCCGGTCGCGGTCGGCGTCCAGGGCAACCCGATCGCCCCGGAGCCTGCGGCCTCCCAGGGTTTTTCGGTGGAGCGCGCGGTCTACCGGCTCGACGGCAGCCCGGTCGATCTCGCCAAGCCGCTCCGCCAGAACGACCGCTTCGTCGTGGTGCTGAAGGTGACCGAGGCCAAGGCCAGCGCCGGGCGCCTGCTGCTGGTCGACCGCCTGCCGGCGGGGCTGGAGATCGACAACCCGAAGCTGCTCGACGCCGACGCGCTCTCGGGCCTCAGCTTCGCCAAGAGCGAGGTGGCCCCGGTCCATACCGAGTTCCGCGACGACCGGTTCGTGGCCGCCTACGACCGCACGCCGGAGCAATCGGCCTTCTTCTCGGCGGCCTACACCGTGCGCGTGGTCTCACCGGGCCACTACGTGCATCCGGGCGCGAGCGTGGAGGACATGTACCGCCCCGAGCGGTTCGGACGCACCGCGTTCGGATCGGTCGAGGTGATCTCGGCGAAGTGAGATGAGACGCGGCGCCGCTTTCCCTCCCCCCTCTGCGGGGGAGGGTGTCTGCGGAGCAGGCGGGAGAGAACGCGTCGTCATCCTTTGCGCTCTCTCGGCTTTCCTCGCGGTTTCCGTTCCTACCCTCGCCCTCTGGCGCTACGCCGCCACGCTCCCGCCCCTCGACCTGACGCAGGCCCATCTCCGCTCTACCGTCATCCTCGACCGGAAGGGCCAGTTGCTGCGCCCCTTCGCCACCGCCGACGGGCGCTGGCGGCTGCCGGTCGCGGCGGGGGAGGTCGATCCGCGATACCTCGCCATGCTCAAGGCCTACGAGGATCGCCGCTTCGACACCCATCCCGGCATCGACCCCGCCGCCACGCTGCGGGCCGCGTGGCAGTGGCTCATCTCCCGCAGAATCGTGTCGGGCGGCTCGACCCTGTCGATGCAGGTGGCCCGCCTCGTCGAGCCGCGCAGCGAGCGCTCGCTTCTCGCGAAGCTCCGGCAGATGGTCCGCGCGCTCGAGCTGGAGCGTACGCTCGGCAAGGCGGGCGTGCTCGACCTCTACCTCGCGCTCGCCCCCTATGGCGGCCCGGTCGAGGGGGTGCGGGCGGCAAGCCTCGCCTATTTCGGCCGTGAGCCGGCCCGCCTGTCCTTCGCCGAGAGCGCCCTCCTCGTCGCCCTGCCGCAGGCGCCGGAGGCACGCCGGCCCGACCGCTTTGCCGCCAACGCCCGGCGCGCCCGCGACCGGGTGCTCGACATCGCCACGGAACGCGGCGTGCTCACCGCCGACGAGGCCCGCGCCGCCAAGGCCGAGCCGGTGCCGGCCTTGCGAAAACAATTCCCGATGCTCGCGGCCCACGCCGCCGAGCAGGCCCACGCCGCCGACCCGGAGGCGCGGGTGCAGCACCTGACGCTCGATGCCCGCCTTCAGGCGAGCCTCGAGGCGCTGGCCGCCGAGCGCGCGGCGGCCGCCGGCCCGGCGCTCTCCGCCGCGATCCTCGCCCTCGACAACCGCACCGGCGCGGTGCTCGCCCATGTCGGCAGCGCCGGCTATCTCGACGCCGCCCGCGCCGGTGCGGTCGATGCGACCGGGGCCGTGCGCTCGCCGGGCTCGGCGCTCAAGCCCTTCATCTACGCCCTCGCCTTCGAGAACGGGCTCGCCCACCCCGAAACGCTGCTCGACGACCGCCCGGCGCGCTTCGCCGCGAGCTACGCCCCGGAAAACTTCGACATGGGCTATCGCGGCACGGTGACCGCGCGGGTGGCGTTGCAGCAGTCGCTGAACCTGCCCGCCGTCGATCTCCTCGACGCGGTCGGCGCCGCCCGCTTCGTCGCGCGGCTGCGGGGTGCGGGCGCGACGATCCTGCTGCCACGCGACACCGCGCCGGGCCTGCCGGTGGCGCTGGGCGGCCTCGGCATCACGCTGAGCGACCTCGCCCGGCTCTACGCGGGGCTCGCCCGAGGGGGCAGCGTGCCGGCGCTCGCCCGGCGACTCGACGGGCCGCCCGCCGCGCCCGAACCGGAGCGGCGGATCGCCGATCCGGTGGCCGCCTGGTACATCGCCGACATCCTGCGCGGGGCCCCGCCTCCGGAGAACGCCCTGCCCGGCCGGATCAGCTTCAAGACCGGCACCTCCTACGGCTACCGCGACGCCTGGGCGGTGGGGTTCGATGCCCGCGTGACGATCGCCGTCTGGATCGGCCGCCCCGACGGCGCCTCGGTGCCGGGCCTCGTCGGGCGCAGCCACGCGGCCCCGATCCTGTTCGACGCCTTCGCCCGGTTCGGCGGCGAGCCGGAGGCCCTGCCCCGCCCCCGCGACGCCCTCGTTGTCGCCACCGCCGCCCTGCCTCCGCCCCTGCGCCACATCCGCCGCGACGCCCCCAAGACCTTCGCGGCGACGCTCGGCGTGCCGCTCAAGATCGCCTATCCGCCGGACGGCGCCCGGGTCGATCTCGGACTCAGTGAGGGGGCGCAGGCCCGCCTCGCCCTCAAGGCGCTCGGCGGCCAGCCGCCGCTGACCTGGATGGTCGACGGCCTGCCCGTGGCCGAGGCGATGCGTCGGCAGGCGGAATGGAGCCCGGAGGGCGCGGGCTTCGCGCGCATCTCGGTGATGGACGCGGCGGGCGCCAGCGACAGCGTGGTGGTGCGGCTGGAGTAGCCCGCGCCGGCCGCCGTGCGATGGCACACGTGACTCCCGCGCGCCCGGCTTTAGCTGATCCGGCGAGAGGCAACGTCCTCCCCCATCAGGGTCCAAGTCCGGGACGGCCCGGCTCATGAATCGCATGAGGCTGCCGTGGCCTGGATCGTTCTCGTCGTCGCCGGTCTGCTGGAGGTCGTCTGGGCCTTCGCGATGAAGCAGTCGGAGGGGTTCTCCCGCCTCTGGCCTAGCGTCGTCACCCTCGTCGCCATGGGCCTAAGCTTCGCCTGCCTCGCTTGGTCGATGCGCAGCCTGCCGCTCGGCACCGCCTACACGATCTGGACCGGCATCGGCGCGGTGGGCGCCTTCATCGTCGGCATCGCCTTCCTGGGCGAGGCGATGAGCGCCACCCGCATCCTGGCGGCGGGCCTGATCGTCAGCGGCCTCGTGCTGATGAAGCTGTCGAGCACCGCGTGAGAGCGGGGCTCAGCCCTCGCATCCCGGAAACACCGCGAACACATCCTCGCGCACTCGGGCGAGGATCTGCCGGTAGGCCGGTTCGCAGGACATCCCGGCGGTGATGCGTCCGTACTGCGCGCCCTCGGCCAGCGCCCCGCGCTCCGGCACCAGGGCGAGCGGGGTCGCGGCAGGGGTGAGCTGCGTGCCGCGGCCGGAGAACAGGGTGGTGAGGATGCCGAACATCTCGCCCTGGATCGTCGGCCGCCCGAGCACGGCGAGGCGGTACTGCCCCTGGAAGTTGGTGACGAGGTAGATCTGGCCCGACTGGTTCGGCACCGAGACGGTGCCGGACTGGGCGAACGGCGCGTCGAGCCGCTCGGCCTCGCGGAAGACGAGGCGGGCGCTCTCGGCATCCCAGGCGATCTCGGTGCGATAGGCGAAGATCGCCCCGGCCTGCCCGAAGGAGGGGCGCAGGGTCAGGTAGCGCCCTTCGAGGAAGGCCACCGCCTCGCGGGTGTAGGAGCCGAACTCCTCCGGCGCGTGGCGCGCCTTCTCCGCGCTCGCCACCGGCGGCGCGGCGGCCTGAACCCGCAGGGGCAGATCCAGCGCCTCCTCCAGGCGCAGAGTGGTCGCGAGGGTGAAGGGGCGGCGGCCGGACAGCGCCTTCTCGAGTGTCGAGATGCTGATGCGGGCCGCATCCGCCAGCGCCTGCCGCGACATCCGGCGGCGGGCCAGCGCCTCGCGCACCGCCCCGGCGATGAGACGGCTCTGCGCGTCGGGCAGCTCGGTCTCGGGAAGATCGGCCTCGATCGGCGGCATGATGTGGGTTCCGGACGGATCCGCACAGAACCGCACCGGGGCGGGAACCGTCAAGGTTCGGCCACCGCCCTCACCAGCAATCGCTCCGGCCCCGGCGTCACCGCATCGAGCGGCCAGCAGGTGGCGAGAACGAGATGGCGGCCCGGCGCGTCGGGGTCGAGGCCGGAGGCGTCCCAGCGCACGACCCGGTGCCCGGTAACGCGGAAGCGGACGCTTCGGCCGTCCCGGCGCACGACCTCGATCGGATCGCCGGCGGCGAGCCGGCCGAGGCTGCGGAACTGGGTGTCGCGGTGGGCGGCGTAGACCGCGGTGCCGGGCTCGCCCGCCTCCGGGGTGCCCTCGACATGGCCGGGACCGAAGGCGAGCGCCTGTCCGCTCGATCCGGCGAGCGCGACGTAGCTCTCCCCGAGACTCGGGAAAACGATGCGGGCGACGGGCACCGTGTCGGCCCAGGGCCAGGGGGGCTGCGCCGTCCCCTCGGCCAGGGTGCGGGCGAAGGCGCGCTCCAGAAGCCTCTGCGCCAGGGCGGCCTTGGCCGGAATCCAGGCGGCCTGCGCGAGCAGGAGGCCGGCCGCCGCGAGCAGGAGGGCCGGCAGGGTTGTGACGCCCCGCCGGCCGGGACACCGGGCGACGGCGTCCCGCTCTGCGACCCCGCTCACGCCGCGGCCCGGCGGTGACGGAGGGACAGGCCCAGGCCGAGCGCCAGCAGCAGGCCGCCGAGCCAGGCGCGGATCTCGAAATCCGTGGCGGTCTGCGGCAGCACGACCGGCGGCGCGGCGGCGAATTGGGCGGTGGGGACGGCGGCACGGCGCTGGCGCGGCGGCGCGGGAAGCGGCTGCGCCTCGCCCTCGCCGAACACGCTGGCGAAATCCCAGCCGGCCGGCAGGTTGAGCGGCAGCTCGGTGCTGACGAGGCGCGCGCCGTGCGGTCGGCGCGGGGTGGCGTCCACCGCCACCAGCGAGGTCAGGCGGGTGGTGAGCCCGTGGTCGAGGGCGAGCCGCAGGATCGCGGCGTCGGCGGCCTCCGCCGAGAGCCGGCCGGTCAGCCGCGCCGTCTCGGCCTCGGCGATCTTCGCCCGCGCCCAGAGCTTGCCGATGCCGGCGCCGGCCTCAGCCGTATCGAGCTGCAACATCGTCTGCCAGGGCTGTCCGCCGATCCGGCCGGCGAGGGTGAGCGTCCCGCGGGCCTGCTCCATCCGGGCCGGAAGGGCGAGCGGCTCGCCGCGGTAGAGGTCGGGCAGGCGGGCGGGCGCGGCGTCGACGCCGGGCTCGGAGAAGATCGCGGTCAGGTCGGTGACGGCCGGGCTCTCCAGCTTCAGCAGCAGCGCACGCATCCGCTCGGTCACCTGATCCGGCGTGCCGATCTCGGTGAAGCTGCCGCGGCCGAGTTCGGCCGCGTGGCGCATCAGGTACCCGTTCGGGGCCGAGCCGATGCCGACCATGAACAGCCGCGAACGCCCGCGCTCCGCCGCGATCGCGGAGAAGATCTGCGCCTCGTTGCCGATGGCGCCGTCGGTGAGGAACACGACCTGCCGCAGGCGGCCGGTCTCTTCGGGCGTCGTGTCCCGCAGCGCGGCGCGCAGCGGCGCCAGCATCTCGGTGCCGCCGCTCGCCTCCAGGTCGGCGACGAAGCGCTTCGCCCGGTCGAGATGAGCCTCGTCGCCGGGGACGAGGTCGGGGAACAGCGTGTCGAAGCTGTGATCGAAGCGGATCACGTTGAAGCGGTCGCCCGCGCCCAGCCGGTCGAGGCCGATCAAGAGGCTCGCCTTGGCCTGACGCATCGAGGCGCCGCCCATGGAGCCGGAATTGTCGATCACGAACACCACGTCGCGGGGCACGGATGCAGCCGGGCGCGCCGATGCCGGCGGGGTCACCACGGCGAGCACCGCCTCGCCGCCCGCGACCCGCTCGCGGAACAGCCCGACCGAGGGCGCCGCGCCCGCGGCGGCGGTCCAGGTCAGCTCGAAATCGCGGTCGGCGGCGGTGGCGCCGTCGGCGAGCGTGATGCGGCGCTCGGCCCCGGACCGCTCCTCGACGCGGATCGCGTGGGTGGCGCTGCGCACATGGCCCAGCGGAAAGCCGGCCTTGAGATCGATGCTGAGCGTCATCGGGTTGACCGGCGCGTGGCGGGCCGGATCGAGCACCGGAGCCGCGATTCTTTCGCGGTCGGGGACGGGATCGGCGGCGGAGGCTCCGTCCGCGACGGCGGTGACGGCCGGCGGGGCCGGGCTGTAGCGCGGGGCGGCCACGGTCGGCAGGCGCAGCGCGTAGGTGCCGCCCGATTGCCGCACCGGCTGGTGGTACTCGATCTGCACCAGAACCGTCTCGCCGGGGCCGATATTGGCGACCGCGTTGGTGAACAGGTTGGGCCGTTGCTGCTCGGTGAGCGCGGCGGTCTTGCCCTCGGCCTTCGCCGCCTCGTAGGCGCGCCGCGCCGCCTCGCGCTCGCGGATTTCGGCGACGATGACCCGGTCGCCGACCACCAGCTTCATCGTGTCGACCGCCGCATCCTCGGGCAGCGGGAACAGGTAGGTGCCCTCGACCCATTCCGCCGTGGTGTTGCGGAAGGCCTGGGTGATCGTCGCCCGCGCGGTAGGGCCGCTCACGGTGATGGCGGCATCTGCCTTCAGGCGGGGCGCCTCGACGGGCGCGCCACTCTCGGAGCGCAGCAACAGGGTGCCGCTGCCATCTTGCTCCCGTGCCTCCTGCGTCCGTGCCTGCTGCGCCTTTGCCGGCGCGATGCCGGCGGCGAGGGCGAGCAGGAGGGCGATCAGCGGGCCGAGAAGCAGGTTGCGCGTCAGGCCCGGAGCCGGGGGTGCGAGCGGCGTCGAATGATGCGGGGACAGGGGGAGCGGGAGCATGGGAGCCTCCATCGACGGATGCCGGCGCGGTCGGCCGGTTCCTGCCAAGGCTCCTCCGGCGCGGGCCGGGCCGCCACGGGACGCTTCGCCAACCTTCGGCCCCGCGCCGCACCGGAGCGGCGGCCGATGTCCGGAAAGCGGCGCAGTTCGCCGCTCGACGTGACGCTTCGTCCGGATCGGTGCGGGGCGCGGCGTCGCGGCCCGCTGTGCGGCGCGCGCGAACCGCCTACATCGAGCCCATGTCCCGCTTGTCTGCCCCGTCCACCCGCATCGTCTGCATCCGCCACGGCGAATCGACCTTCAACGCGCATCACGAGGCGACGGGGCGCGATCCCGGCCATATCGATGCCCGCCTGTCCGAGCGCGGCCATGCCCAGGTCGCGGCCGCACGCGAGGCGCTGCGCGACATTGCCTTCGAACTCGTCGTCACCTCGCCGCTGACCCGGGCCCTGCAGACCACCGCCGGGATCTTCGCCGATCACCCGGCCCGGCCCGACGTGCTGGTCGAGGTGCTCCACCGGGAATGCCAGGAGAGCAGCTGCGACATCGGCCGGGCGGCCTCGGTGCTGGCGCGGGAGTTTCCGGCTTTCCGGGTCGATCACCTGCCCGAGACGTGGTGGTACGCGCAGGGCGAGGCCGGGCCGGAGGGCTGGCACGTCGAGCCGCGTCCCTTGTTCGACCAGCGGGTCTCGGGATTTCGCGACTGGTTGCGGGCGCGGCCTGAGCGGACCATCGCCGTCGTCGGGCACTGCACCTTCTTCTACCACCTGACCGGGCGCTGGCTCGCCAACTGCGAGGCGCTCGACGTCGATCTCGGGCAGGAGCCGCGTCCGCGCGCCTACGGCTGAGCCCGGGCCGCCTCCAGGCGGTCGCGGGCGGAGACGAGGTCGATCGCGGGCGCCTGCCGGCCGATACCGAGCGCCTCGTCCAGGATCGTGAGGGCGATGCGCCACGTGCCCTCGGCAAAGGGGGCGGCGCCCTCCGCAACTTCCGCCGCGCTGCGGGGATCGGCGAAGGCGCGGATCGCGGCGGTGGCGGTGCGCGCGACTGCCGAGGCGCGGGCCCCCGCGATCCAGGCATGGCGGCAGGCGGCGGCCTGCGAGAGCGCGCCGCCCTGAGCTTCGGCGGTGCGCAGGGTCTCGACGGCGCCGTGCGGATCGGAGGCGGTCTCGCAGCGGGCGGCGAGGGACGGCAGGCCGGCCGCGTCGAGGAGCGGGGGCAGGATGCGGCGCACGCTCTCGAGCGCCAGGAAACCGGTACGGGCGGCCTCGACCGCGGGCGCATCCGCCGAACCGGAGAGTCGCAGCACGAAGGCCATCAGCCCCTGCCGCTCGGTCCCCGGCATGGCGTCGTTGAGGCCGAGCGCGTAGGCCGCGAGCGGGCGCGAGAAGCAGGGCGGACAATCGTCGGTCGCGGTGATCGCCCGGTAGGGCAGCCCTGCCGCGACGATCGCCGCCTCGTTGATGCAGGTACCCCCGTCCGGTCCGGGGAAGGCGTGCGATCCCTTCAGGAGCCGCCAGTTGAGAATGGGCGCGAAGGCGTCGAGGGCGTGTTCGCTCAAGCAGGGCTCCCTTCGATCCGGGAGGAAAGCTTGCACCGCTTCGAGGGGCTTGGCGAGGGGGCGTTTAGCCACCCAGGCCGGAGGCCAATCCCGACAGCATGGCAAGTCCCAGCACCAGCACGAAGGCTCCTGCCAGGAGCTCCAGCCCTCCCACCGCGACGATCCCGGCCTGCCCGCGCCCGCCCGCGAGCCGCAGCGCCAGCGCCTTGGCGAAGACCGCGAGGCTCGCCAGCGCCCCCGTGGTGAGCGCGGTGCCGAGCGCCATGGCGAAGGTCGCGGCGATGCCGGCGGCGAGCATGCCCTGCGCGGCGCAGAACACGAGGATCAGCACCGCTCCGGCGCAGGGGCGCGAGCCGGCGGCGAGCACCACGCCGGCCCGCTCGCGCCAGCCGCCGAGCCGCTCGAGGGCGGCGGCGTCCGTCAGGTGAGCGTGGCCGCAGCCGGGGCCGCACGCCTCCGTCGGCGCATCGCTGACGAGGCCGGCGAGCCGCCCGGCCTTGCGCCACGTCACCGCGGCGCCGAGCCCGGCCACGAGGGCGAAACTGACCGTCTCGATCAGGGTGCCGGCCCGCGTCATGCCGGCGGCGGTCGCGCGGAGGATGAAGACGCCGACGAGCACGATGGCGATGGCGACGCAGGCCTGGAGCAGGGCCGCGGCGGCGCTGAGGGCGAAGCCGCGGCGCAGGGTGCGCTCGCCGGCGACGATGTAGCCGGCGATCACCGCCTTGCCGTGTCCGGGCCCGGCGGCGTGGAATACGCCGTAGGCGAAGCCCATCACCACGAGCGGCGTCCAGGGGCCGCCCGCCTTCAGCGCCGTCACCGCCGCGCGGAGATGACTCGAAAAGTTGGACTGCACCGCGAGCAGCCAGCCGCCGAGTCCGCCCGTCGCGGGTGCGGCCTCGCGAAAACCGATGCCGAAGGGCGAGCGCGGCGGCGGCGCGGCAACGGGGCCGAGCACCGCGGCCAGTGCGGCGAGGAGGCCGGCGGCCGCGAGCACCGCCCCGGCGGCGAGCGCCAGCCGGAGCGGCCACCGGCCGCCCGCCATGCCCGCGGGGCGCAGGGCGGCGGTCAGGGACATGCGACGATGGCCCGGTTGGCGAATTGCTCACCGTAATTCGAGGCGGCGGTGAGGGCCTCGAACATGGCCTCCGTCATCGACTGGCCCGCGGACGCCACCGCAGGTTCGGCGTTCTTCGCCCGCGTCACCGTCATGCTGCAGCCGGACGCGGCGCCGGCCAGGCGCAGCGCGTCGGCACCCTCGGCGAGGCTGAAGGCGATGAAGTAGGTGGGATCGTAGATCTCGATCGCCGCGACGCCCTTGCCCTGGGCGGCGGGGGTCTTGAGCGGCAGCAGGAAGCTCAAGGTGAGCTTGCCGCCCTCCATCGCCATGCGCGCCTCCTGCGGCTCGGCGAAGGTCTGCTCCTTGCCCGCCACCTTGAGCTTCGTGAAGTAGGCGAACTCCGCGAGGTTGCCGGCGTGCTCCTTGGCCGAGCCCTGCAGCTCCTCGGGCGAGACCTTGCCGTCGCCGTTCGCGTCGAGCCCCTGCGTCAGGAAGGCGGTGTATTCGGGATCGAAGGTCCAGGCGTGGCGGATGCCGGTGACGCGGCCCGCCTCGTAGGCGAGTTCGGCCTTGGCGGTGATCCAGACATGGGGGTGGGCGGAGGCCGGGCTCGAAGCGGCAAGACCGGCCGCGAGGCCGAGCGCGGCGGTGACGGCGAGACGTCTGAGAGTTGCGGCGGTCGGCATGGCGCTCGGATCGAGGCTCGCTGCGTGTCGGAAGGTGGCGACGGTGCGAACGGACCCTGCCCGGACGATCGGGCGAAAGCAGGGCGCGCCGGCCTAGGGCCGCTTGAGCAGCGCCTCGACCTCGGCCTTCTCCGCGGCGGACAGGTCGTCCGCCTTCGGCGCGCGGCGGCGCGACAGGCGCCAGATCCCGAAGGCGCCGAGGCCCACCGCCAGCAGCGGGCTCAGCCAGAGCAGCAGCGTGTGCCAGCCGAAGACGGGACGCAGCAGCACGAACTCGCCGTAGCGGGCCACGACGTAATCGACCACCTGGCGGTTGCTGTCGCCCTCTTTCAGCCGCTCGCGCACCAGCACGCGCAGATCCTTGGCGAGCGGCGCGTCGGAATCGTCGATCGACTGGTTCTGGCAGACGAGGCAGCGCAACCCCTCCGAGATCTCCCGCGCCCGCGCTTCCATGGCGGGGTCCTTGAGCACCTCGTCCGGCTGCACGGCCAGTACCGGGCACGGGAGGAGGCCCGGTGCGAGGCACAGCGCCAGGGCGACGATCGTGGAGCGAAGGCGGTTCATTCGGCGGGCACCGCGGAGGGGGGCAGCTTGGCGCGTGCCTTGACCGGGGCGCCGACGCGCATGCGCCGGTCGGTGAGCGAGAGGCCGCCGCCGGCCGCCATGATGAGCGAACCGATCCAGATCAGCAGCACCAGCGGCTTGTAGTAGAGCCGCATGCCGATGGAGCCGTCGGGCAGCACCTCGCCGAGGCTGGCGTAGATCTGGCTCACGCCGACCGTCTTCAGGCCGGATTCGGTCACCGTCATGCGGCGGGAGGGATAGAAGCGCTTGCCGGTCTCGACCGTGCCGACAGAGTCGCCCGCACGGTTGCGCAGGGTCAGGAAGGCGGTGGTCTCCTCGAAGTTCTCGCCCTTGGTCGGACCGACCCGGTCGAGGGTGGCGACGTAGGGACCGGAGGCGATCTGACCGCCCGGCCGGATCGTCGCGAGGCCCTCCGTCGCCCAGCCCTGCCCGGCGATGCCGAGCACGACGACGCCGACGCCGGCATGGGCCAGGGCGGTGCCCCAGGCCGAGCGCGGCAGGCCGATCGCCCGGCGCCACGTGGTCGCGAGGTCGCGGGTCCGGTTCTGGCCGTAGCCGCGGGCCCGCGACCAGATTTCGAGGACGGATCCGATGATGAGGTAGGCGCCGAAGCCGAGGCCGACCGGCGCCATCACGGGACCGCCCCAGGCCAGGGCCGCGGCGGCGAGCGCGACGACGAGCGCCACCGCGAAGGCCGCGAGCAGGCGCTGCGCCGCCGCCGCCGCGTCGCCCCGCTTCCAGGCCAGCGCCTGACCGAACGGCACGATCACGAGGAGCGGCAGCGCCAGGGGGATGAAGGTCCAGTTGAAGAAGGGCGGGCCGACCGAGATCTTCTCGCCCGTCAGCATCTCCAGGAGCAGCGGGTAGAGCGTGCCGACGAACACCGTGGCGCAGGCCGCGACGAGGAACAGGTTGTTCATCACCAGGGCGCCCTCGCGGGAGATCGGCGCGAACAGGCCGCCCTGGCGCAGGGTCGGCGCGCGCCAGGCGAACAGGCTCAGCGCGCCGCCGATGAACAGCGCGAGGATCGCCAGGATGAACACGCCGCGGCTCGGATCCGAGGCGAAGCTGTGCACCGAGGTGAGGAGCCCCGAGCGCACGATGAAGGTGCCGACCAGGGAGAGCGAGAAGGTGAGGATGGCGAGCAGCACCGTCCAGACCTTGAGCGCGTCGCGCTTCTCCATGACGACGATGGAGTGCAGGAGCGCGGTGCCGGCGATCCAGGGCATCAGCGAGGCGTTCTCGACCGGGTCCCAGAACCACCAGCCGCCCCAGCCGAGCTCGTAATAGGCCCAGTACGAGCCCATGGCGATGCCGAGCGTCAGGAAGCTCCAGGCGATCAGGGCCCAGGGCCGCACCGCCCGCGCCCAGACCGCGTCGATGCGCCCCTCGATCAGGGCGGCGACCGCGAAGGCGAAGGTGATCGAGAAGCCGACATAGCCGAGGTAGAGCAGCGGCGGATGGATCGCGAGGCCGAGATCCTGCAGCAGCGGGTTGAGGTCGTTGCCCTCCAGCGGCGCCGGTGCCACGCGGGCGAACGGGTTCGAGGTCGTGATGATGAACAGCACGAACACGAAGGTCACGCTCGCCTGCACCATCAGCGTGTTGGTGCGCAGCACCGGCGGCACCGAATTCTTCGCCGTGGCGACCCAGGCCCCGAACAGGGCGAGGATCAGCACCCAGAGGAGCATCGAGCCCTCGTGGTTCCCCCAGACGCCGGAGATCTTGTAGATCAGGGGCTTGGCGGTGTGCGAGTTCTCGACGACGTTCTGGACCGAGAAGTCCGACGTCACGTGCGCGTAGGTGAGCGCGCAGAAGGCGAACAGGATGCAGGCGAAGGTGCCGAGCGCGGCGGGTCCCGCCACCTCGCGCAAAGCCGCGTCGCCGGAGCGGGCGGCCCAGGCGGGCATCACCGCCTGCACCAGGGACAGCGCCAGCGCCAGAGCGAGGGCGTAATGGCCGATCTCGACGATCACCGGCGGCTCCCTCGCGCGGTTTCGGTCCGGATGGTCATGGAATCTCTCACCGCTCGCTGCGCTGACCCAGGGCGGCGTCGGCCGAGGCCGGCTTCGCCGCGTCCTTCGGGGTTTCCTTCGACCCCTCCTTGCCCCCGCCCTCCTGCCAGCGCCCCTGCGCCTTGAGGGCGTCCGCGACCTCGCGGGGCATGTAGTTCTCGTCGTGCTTGGCCAGCACGGTGTCGGCCCGGAACACGCCGCCGGCATCGAGCGTGCCCTCGGCGACGATGCCCTGTCCCTCGCGGAACAGATCGGGCAGCAGGCCGCGATACTGCACCGGAACCGTGGCGTTGGTGTCGGTCACGGCAAACTCGACGTTCTGGTCGGACCCGCGCTTCACCGAACCATCCTTGACGAGGCCGCCGAGACGGAACCGCGTGCCCGGCGCGACGCCCTGCGCCGCCACCTCGGCGGGGGAGCGGAAGAACACGATCGAGCCGCTCATGGCCGACAGGATCAGCCCGAGCGCCAGCGCCAGCACGGCGCCGCAGGCGGCGATGAGGATCAGGCGGCGGCTCTTGCGGGTCACGACGGTTCCGTCCCGGTTCGTCGGATTCTTCTCGTCCCGTCAGGCTGCGAGAGCCTGAAGGCGGTCCGACGTCTACGATTGATCGAGACCGGTTTCGGCCCGACCGCCCGCCGGGTCAAGGTTGGATGGGCGGGACCGATTGTCAGGGGACGCGGTCCGCCGCGGTCCCGCTAGGGCTGGACGGGGCTCAGGCCGAGCTCCTTGCCCAGCGCATCGAGGCGCTCCACCGCGGTCGGGTTGGCGGCGAGCGCCATCTTGGCCCGGTCGAGCGCCTGGGCGGCGGCGGCGCGGTCCCCGAGGATGCCGTAGGAGCGCACGAGCCGCATCCACTCGTCGGCGGAGCCGCCCTTGGCGGCGAGCCGCCGGTCGAGACTCGCGACCATGCCGCGGATCGCCGCCTCGCGCTCGGCCGGCGGCATCGCCTTGATCGCGGCCGCGGCGGCGTCGGGCTCGGCCGCGGGCTTGTCACCGGGCTTGTCGCTGGTCCTGTCGCCGGCCTCCGGCTTTGGCGGCGCGCCGGCCCCGGGCAGACCGAGTTCGTGGGCCTGCGCGTCGAAGCGGGCCAGGGCCTCGCGGTCGTCGCGGAACGCCTTGCGCGCCCGCTCCAGGGCATCGAGCGCCTTGTCGCGCTCGCCGAGCACCGCGTGGGAGCGCACGAGGCGCAACCATTCGTCGGCGGAGCCGCCCTGCTTGGCCAAACGGCGCTCCAGCCCCTCGACCATGCCGCGGATCGCGTCGATCCGCTCGGAGGGCGGCAGGGCCTGGATGTTGCTGCCGGGCCCGGCCACCGGCGCATCGACCTTCGGCCCCTCCCCGTTCCCCTCGGCCTTGGGCTCGGCGGCGGTCTCACCCTTCAGCCGGGCGAGGTTGTCCCGCACCGTCGGCAGCCACGGCGCATCCGCGGGCGCGGCGGCCGCCATCGCCTCGAGCCGCCGCACGGCGCCGGCCACGTCGCCGGACTGCTCGTCGCCGCGGGCGAGATAGAACTGGGGCTTGGCCGCCTTCGGGTCGGCGGCGAGCGCCCGGCCCAGCACCTTGCGCGCCTCCGGCGAGACCGTGCCGTCGGCCGCCGCGACCAGGGCCTCGCCCCAGTCGGACAGGGCTTGGGCGTCCTCGCCCTTGAGGCGTACGAGGGCGGCGTAGGCGCGGGCCGCGTCGTCGAAGCGTCCGAGCCGCATGTAGACCGGTCCGAGCACGCTCCAGCCGCGGGCATCGTCCGGGTGGTTGGCGAGCCGTGCCTCGATCTGGCCGATGGCGGTCATCAGGTCCTGGGCGCCCGCCCGGGTCGCCTTACGGTCGGCATCGGTCTGCGAGGGGAGGTTCGGCGAGCCGTAGAGGCCGTACACGACGAGCGCGACGAGGGGGATGGTCGAGAGCGCGAAGGCGGAGGCCGCCCGACGCTGACGCAGGTGCGGCTCGGCGATCGGCGCGGCGCCCGATGCGTCGGCCCGCTCCTCGCGGCTCGCCCGCAGCAGCCGGCGCGCGGCCTCGGCCCGCGCGGCCTCGGCCTCGGCCGGGGCAATGAGGCCGCGGCCGAGATCGCGCTCGATCTCGGCGAGCTGATCCTCGTAGAAGCCGGTCTCGGTCGCGAGACCGTCGCCCGCCGCCTCGGGCGCAGCCCCCTGCCGGCGGCGCCGCGACATCGGCCAGAGCAGCGCGAACACAGCTGCGCCGGTCATGGCCGCCAGGATGAACCAGATCGCCGTCATCAGACCCAAAGATTTAAGCTCGGCCCCGTGTAGAGCCCGAGCGGGGCCTGCACGACATCGCTTCCGGGTGACACGTCGTCACGCGCGGGTGAAGCATGGCCATAGCACAGGCGGGATGCAGCGTAACCTTCGCCGATCCATTGCCACTCAACGTTGTCCGGCACCGGCCGGCGCGTCGCCGGGCACCTCGATCACGGCGCGCAGGCCTCCGAGAGCCGCCGCCTCCAGCCGGAAGCGGCCGCGATAGAGCGCGGCGAGATCGGCGACGATCGACAGGCCGAGACCGGACCCGGGCTTGGTTTCGTCCAGGCGCCGGCCGCGCTTCAGCACCGCCGCCCGATCCTCTTCCGGCAGGCCCGGCCCGTCATCCTCCACGGCGACGAGGAGGTGGGGATAATCGTGCTCGCCCGTCGGCGCGGCGGAGATCGAGACCCGGCCCGCCGCCCATTTCGAGGCGTTGTCGACGAGATTGCCGATCATCTCCTCGAAATCCTGCTTCTCGCCGCGGAAGCGCAGGCCCGGCGGCACGTGGACCTCGTAGGCGATGTCCTTGTCGCGGTAGATTTTTCCGAATGTCCGGACCAGGCCGGCCAGCGCCGGCTCGACCTCGGTGGAGGTGCCGAGCGTGCCGGCGAGCGCCGCGGCGCGGGCGCGGTCGAGATGGTAGTTCACCTGGTCGCGCATCACCGCCGCCTGCTCGCGGATCTTCTCCGACAACTCGGGCGGGGCGTCGCTGCCGCCGGCCTCGTTGACGATGATCGAGAGCGGGGTCTTGAGGGCGTGGGCGAGGTTGCCGACCTGGGTGCGGGCGCGTTCCAGGATCTCGCGGTTGGTCTCGATCAGGAGGTTGATCTCGCCCGCCAGCGGAGCGATGTCGCGGGGATACTCGCCGTCGATCCGGTCGGCCTCGCCGCGGCGGATCGAGCCCAGCGCCGTGCGCAGCTTGCGCAAGGGGGCAAGGCCGAAGCGGATCTGCAGGAGCGCGGTCGCCGCGAGGGAGAAGCCGAGCAGACCGAAGGTCATGAACAGCGAGAAGCGGAAGCGCTCGACGTCGTTGACGATCTCGTCGGCGGGTCCGGCCACCCGCACGGTGTAGCGGCCGTCGGCGCCGACATCGACGTCGCGCTCGACGATGCGCAGGGTCCGGTCGTCCTGCCCCTTGCCGTAGCCCTGGCGGATCTGGCCGATGGTGGCGGTGCCGGCCTGATCCGGCCCCTTCAGCGGCACGCCGACGAGCGAGCGCGAGGTGCGCAGATCCCGCGGCTTGGCGTCGGGCCGCCCGACCTGCCAGTACCAGCCCGACAGCGGCAGGTCGAAGCGCGGATCGCCCAGCGAGAAGGAGCGCGTCTCGGGCTCGCTCGGGCTGACGAGATCGGTGGCGAGGTTGTTGGCGAAGACGAGCAGGCGGCTGTCGAAGGCGCGCTCGGTGTTCTCGCGGTAGAGCGTGGTGAGGATGAAGGCCGCGATGACGAGGATCGCGGTGCTCGACAGGAACGAGGAGACCGCGAGCCGGACCGCGATCGAACGGCGGCGCAGGGGGAGCCAGGCGAGACGGTCGGTCATGAATCCTGGCTCGAATCTCGGCTCGCTCGCATAGGCGCGGGCATGTACATCATGCGCACCGAGTTTCTACACCGCCCGCCGGCGAGACGCTCATGGCCCTGCATATCCGCGATGCGGAGACGGACCGCCTCGTCCGCCTCCTGGCCGAGCGGAAGGGAGTTCCGCTCATGGAAGCCGTCAAGCTCGCCGTCCTCAACGAGTTGGAGCGGGAGGAGCGCCGCCCCGGCCTGTGGGAGCGGCTGAAACCTCTGCACGAGCGCGTGGCCGCGCGGCCCTCCACGGGTCTCGAGGCCGACAAGGCCTTCTTCGACGGGCTGAACGACGAGTGATGTTCGTCGATGCCTCCGCCCTGATCGCGATCATCACGGAAGAGCCGGAAGGACGGGCCCTCGCCGAACGTCGCGAAGCGGCGGACCTGCCGATCACCTCGCCGGTTGCCGTCTACGGGGCGGCCCTCGGCATCGCCCGCAAGAAGCAGGGTGGGCTCGAGGCGGCCAGAGCGGATGTCGCGATGCTGCTCGATCTCGCCCGGATCAGTCTCGTCCCGATCACGCCGGAGGATGCGGAGCGGGCGTTGGACGCCTTCGGGCGCTACGACAAGGGAACGGGGCATCCGGCTCGCCTGAATATGGGCGACGGCTTCGCCTACGCGGCTGCGCAAGGTCACGGCGTTCCGCTCCTCTACGAGGGAGAGGATTTCGCGCTCACCGACCTCGGCGGCCCATAGGGTCTCACCCCCGCCCCGGCGGCTGGTTCGGATCGATCAGGTAGCCCAGCCCCCGCACCGTCTGGATCAGATCGACGGCGAGCTTCTTCCTCAGCCGCCCGACGAACACCTCGATGGTGTTGGAATCGCGATCGAAATCCTGGTCGTAGAGGTGCTCGGTCAGCTCGGCGCGGGAGACGACGCGGCCGGTATGATGCATCAGGTAGGACAGCAGCCGGTACTCGTGGCTCGTCAGCTTGATCGGGGCGCCGTCGACGAAGACGCGGCCGGAGCGGGTGTCGAGGGTGACGGGACCGCAGGCGATCTGGCTCGACGCATGCCCCGCCGCGCGGCGGAGGATGGCGCGCACCCGGGCCATCAGCTCCTCCATGTGGAAGGGCTTGGTGACGTAGTCGTCGGCGCCGGCATCGAAGCCGTCGACCTTGTCGGACCAGCGGTCGCGGGCGGTGAGGATGATCACGGGGGTCTTCACCCCGGCCCGGCGCCAGTTCTGGAGCACGGTGACGCCGTCGGCCTTGGGCAGGCCCATATCGAGGATGATCGCGTCGTAGGGCTCGTTCTCGCCGAGATAGCCGCCCTCCTCGCCGTCGAACGCCTTGTCGGCGACGTAGCCGGCCTCTTCCAGCGCGGCCACGACCTGCCGGTTGATGTCACGGTCATCCTCGACCACGAGCAGACGCACGGTCGTCACTCCTCATCCGGGGCGGCGATGGACGCCCCTACAGGTGCCCTCACCATTGCCCGCTCACCTGCCCCGACTGGGCATCGACCATGACGTGCATGAATTGCCCGTCCCGGCGCAAGGCCGTCAGCAGGTAGACGAGCCCCGCCTCGTGGCGGCACAGGCTCGCCCGCTGGATCTCGGCGCGGGGAACGATCTGACGCGCCGCGCGGATTGCGGCGATGGGCGCCACGACGCGCTTCTCGGCCACCGCCTCGCGCAGGTCGGCGGGCGACAGGCAATCGTCGCCGCGGTTCAGCGGCTCCCGCTGCGCCGGCACGGGCGCGAGGGCCCCGGTCTCCTCGGCGAGCGGGCCGACCGCCCCCGCCGCGAGAACCGCGGCGGTCGAGACGACGATCAGCAGGGCGAGAGCTTGGCGCATCGAGGATGACTGTCGCGCCAGCGCACTGAATGCGCCCTGAATGTTTGCAAGCGCGGGCGCCCTCGGTGATGGGCTCGGCGTGAAAGCTGTCTTACGGTCGGGGGCCATGTCCGAAGTCGGCGCTGTTGCCGGAGACAAGGCGGGATCGGCCCCGGAGTTCCCCGCCGGGGACGGGCCGGACATTCGCCTCACGCCGCCCCCTCGGCCCTCGCACGAAGGCGGCGCTCGCCGCAGATCCGCAGCGAGAGGTGTGCCAGATCTCCGCTGTCGATCGCATCGAGCGCGGCCCGGCGCAGAGCGATCAGCGAGCGCTCGAAGCCGTGGCGCGCCGCCTCCAGGCGTCCGGCGGCGGCGCGGGAGCGGCTCCGGCGCGAGAGCCTCCGCCCGGCGGGGGCCGTGCCGGTGGCGGGCGCTTGGGCAGGCATGGGTTTCTCCCGGGGATGGGTCAGAGGTTCGTCCGGTGTTGCAACTCGCCGATGCGCCGCAGGAGATCCTCGAACCGTTCCCGCGCGCGCTCGTCGCTGCTCGCGACCGCGCGGGCGGTCTCGCCCGTGAGCCGGACCAGATCCTCTAGCACGCGGGTGCGGCTCTCCAGGGCGGCGGCCACGGCGGCGTTGGTCTGAGAGGCCCGCTCCAGGGCCGCGGCGGTGGCCCCCGTCTCGGCGATGCGCGCCTCCAGCACCCGCAGGCCGTCGCGGTAGAGGTGGAGGCAGGCCAGCCCCAGCAGCACCGCGACGATCCAGCCGGCGCCGCCATCGGCGAAGAGGAGGCGCGCGGCCTCCGCGGCGATCTTGTCCATGGGTCCTGCTCCCGACACGAACCGCCGGATCGTCGGTCGCGGAGGAGCGCGACGTCGGCAGGTCAGATCGTCTCGCGGGCCTCCCGCGCGAGCCCGCGCCCCAGGACGCGCTCCAGCGCCGGCTCGAGGGTGTTGCCGACGGTCGCCGCCGCTTCCAGCGGAAGCGTCCGGAACACCTTCTGCGCGACGCCCTCGCCGCCGCTCGCCGCCCGGAGCAGCCAGGCCGGCGCCTGATCGAGTGCCCGCTGTGTAGCGCGACCTAACATTTAATTCCTCAAATCCGGCAAGCCCTTGATGCGGCGTGCGGAGCGTTATCTATTTTCTATTCCTATCATCACGAAGTCGTGTCCTCAAATGGCTCAATGACTTTTATCTCTAAATCATCACTATATCTCATATTTTGGCATCTAAGAAAAACTCCTATCTGTAGCTGTCGATCTTCCAAAACCCCGGCAGCAGATGGAGATCGGTAATCGGCGAAGTGGCCTTGATGCCGTCTCCAAGATCATCGATCGTGGGATCATCCCCAGCCAGCGTCAGCGCATCGAGTCTGCGGCCGAGCGTCGCCACGTTGTGGAAGAGCGCCGCTGCCGACGTGCCCCAGAGCGTCGTTCCATCGGGGCCGGACAGGGCGGACCCCAGGATGCCGGGGATCAGGACGACGACGTTCGAGTATCCAGCCATGCCTGCTCCGATACGAAAACACTGGCCGGTCCGAATACCGCGTCGGCGCGGCTCCTGTGGAAGGGCATCGTCCACGCCAGCATATGTTCCTGTTTTGTTCCAACAACGGGTTCTGGCCTTGTGAACGAGGCGGTCTCCCGAGTGACCCGCCCCCGTCGGAGGGGCCGCCTTCCGGCATGCCTTTCGCACCCCTGATTTTTGATCCTGACCCTGCACCCATTTGGAATTCGAGCCATCCGATAGAGGCGGATCACAGACGCTTGTCGGTCGATCGCTGCGCCCGACGATGGTCCGAGTCCAGCCGGCGGTTCTCGAACTCAACTCTCTTCCGGACGATCTCGGCTAGAGCCTCGATGACCACCTCGCGGTCGCCGTCGAGGATTTCGCACAGCGCGTCGATCGCTTCCGAGAGCGGTTGCAGGTCGCCGATGTCCAGGGCGGATGGTGGCAGCGCGAACATCACCGCTCCTCCTCGACACGCCCGACAGGCCCGATGGCCTCCCGGCTCATCTGCATCCCCGCAGAAGCCAACACGTGCTCCAATCCTTCTCGAGCGAGGTAGCCGGTTTCCTCGAGCCGGTGGGCGATCGCCTGCAGTGCCGGCCTATGCTCCATCAGGATGCTCCGAGCCCGGTCGCTGGCGCGACGCAAGCGCTCGGCGACAGCCGGCAGCAAGCCCGCAATCGGAATCATATCGGTGGCGACGGCCTCCACATGGACGTTCCCAAGATGGCCGAGGCCATAGCTCAGCTCGATGTCGCGCGCGATCCTGGTAGCCATGGCGAGGTCGGAACCCAGGCCGAACCCGGCGCCGATCGAGCCGGAGCCCAGCTCGATCTCCTCGGCGATCCGGCCGGCCAGGAGCGATGCCAACGCCGCCTCGAGCTCCTGAAGCGTTGCAGAACCATCGACCGCAATCTCAAATCGGGCTCGCCCGCCACCGTCATGAAGCGACAAGTCCAGGAGAGTGCCGAAGCCGAGCGCCCGGCTAACGACCGCATGGCCGGATTCGTGGATCGCGACGCGACGCCTGACCGCGGGTGGCGCCGCCGTCCGGCGCTGGCGGATCTCGCTCAGCACGTCCTCCGCGGTCACGGCTCTGCCGTTGCGACGCGCCGTGCCTTTGGAACGTCGCACGAAGGCCTCCACGTCCGCGCCCGTCATGCCGCTCGCTGCCAGTGCCAGAGGGAGCATCGGTGTGTCGGGAAGGATCTCGCGACCGAGGTGATGGCGGAAGATCTTGGCGAGCGCGGCTGTGTCCGGTTTCTCGATGGCAATCTCCCGATCCAGGCGCCCAGCCCGCTTCACCGCAGGGTCGATCTTCTCCGGATGGTTCGTGGCCGCCACCACGACCACGCCTGGCCGCTCCTCGGCCCCGGCGAGAAGCTCGAGAAACAGATTCACGATCTGCGTCCAGTACTGCACGTACTCGCCCCGGATCTGGCCGCGGTCGGAGATGCCGTCGAGTTCGTCGATGAACAGGATGCAGGGCGCCTGAGCCTTGGCTTGGGCGAAGACCTTGCGGATTGCCTGCAACGTGCCCGAGAGGTAGTCGGCCGCGTTCCACTCGGCGACCGAGGTTGCCACCAGCGGCACGCGTGCACTCTTGGCCAATGCGCGGGCGAAGCTCGTCTTGCCGACACCGGGCGGGCCAGAAAGCAGCAGCCCACGGTTGTCGATTTCGGGCCAGTTCAGCTGGCAATTGCGATATGCCCGCAGGTCGGCTGCCACGGCCAGGCCCCAGATCTTGGCCTCGCCATAGCCGTCGAGCTCCTCCAGCGCAGGTCCGTCGCCGAGGTAGTCTGCCTTCGCGCCAACAATCCGCTCCACCGCCTCGATGCAGGCATCGGGCGTGCCCATCCTGCGGAAGGCGACGGGCAGATCGGCAATGTCGATCATGCGGAGGAGATCGGGATCGATCCTGCGCGCAGGCGCAGCGCCCGTGACCGCCTCGACGACGAGAGCGAGGCCGGATTGATCAAGACTCGGCAATGCGATCCTGTGCTCGGCGGACCGCATCAGGTCGCGCGGCAGCTGACGCTTCGGATCCGGCGCAATGCCGACGATCGGGACCCGGACATGCAAGGCGGCGGCGATCACCTCGTTGCCCTTCTCCGGTCGAGCATCGCGGCCGATCCCGTCGCAGACGAACAGGGCGGCGTGCCTGCGGGTCAATTCACGACTTCGCCCGGCAGCGAGATCCACGACCTTAGTGTCGGGCCGGAACAAGCACTTCTCGGCAACGATTCGGAGGGGTTCGACGAGATCGGCGACATGGGTGGCGAGTGCGACGACGGGAGCCTCGCGGCGCAGCCGGCGCACGAGATCGGGTTCCGCTGCGACCGCGCGGGCGAGCATGACGGCCACGGCGGCGAGATCCGCGGGCACAGGTACATGCGTACTTTCAGGGCGGTCCGCCTCGTCTTGCGCGATGATCTGCTCCACGGCGTCGCTTTCGTCGATCAGCGCTTCGTTCTCGAAGTCGTAGGAATTGGAGCGGTGGTTGGCTTTGAGCCGCCTGCGCTCGTCCTGTGCGAGTTGCTGCAGAAAGGCGCGGGCGAGTTGGTCGACGGGCCCATCGTCCGGAGGAATCGAACTGACGGGTGAAGAGCCGAGGGATAGGGCGAGCATGCGAGATCTCCCACGGCCGAACACGGGAGCTTCGGCCGTCAGCTTGGGTGCTGGGATGGGTGCGGCGACGCGGCTGGCTCGGCGAGGTCGAAGGGCTCGGCCGGCGTCGGCTTCAGGAGACCGCCTGCGTCATAGGCGATGTGCGTTGATAGAACGTATGGAGAACAATGACTAGCAATGGCCGGGCTTATCCACAGCCGTAGGAATTTTCGTGCTTTGAACAGCAGCGCGCCACCAGTCGACATTGGGGCTCGCAGGAGTTGAAGGGCCGCTCCCGGCCCCACTCGGACCTACAGCCGACAGATGTTTAGCCTGCGCTTCTGACCCCCTGCGGACATTCGAGAGGCTGCAGCCGAAGGTCCGTTCCGGTTGGAGGCTGTGTGAGAATGCGATTTGGTGTGCCGGTTTGGCCTCCATGATCGAGAAGCAGCCTCAGATCCGGTTGTCGCGGCAGGCCTGCTTGAACGCCGCGACCTCGGGGCCGTCGAGCGTGCAGAGGATTTCGGGCCGGGTGTCCATCGACAGGCCGTGCAGGCCGTATTCGGGGAAGACGACCAGATCCATCGTCGCCATGTTGACGCGCGCCTTGGCGACCATCGCGACGATGCGCTCGGCCTGGGCGGTCACGTCGACCCGTGTGGTGATGGTCGGCAGTTGAAGCTGGACGAGGCCGATGACGACGCCGTTCGGGGATTTGTTCAGTCCGCCAAGTCCGTTCATCAGCCCTCCCTCTAGATCGAAATGCGCCAAGCTCGCGACCGGGCCTGTACTCAGGTCGGGATCCGAAACGATAGAGCCTGCCCTCACAGTCCAAATTATAACCACTTTTTCGCACGAAACGCTGGTTGCAACTGCTTATGCGGCCATTAGAAAAACTTATCTGCCATATGTCTTGCCTTGACCTGATAGTGCGTAGTGACTTCATTCGATGCTGGCACGCGGGTTGCTGCAGTGCGTCCGAATGCGGATCCACGGGCATCGCGATATGACCGCCGAAGGCAAATCTTTCAGGCTCGAAGCGTCCTGCGCATGCGGATGCGGCGGATCGCCGGCCGATCATCGCGATCCGTTTTCAGACCTGAAGCTGCAAGAGGCTCCGCTTCGGTTGGCTTGCAGACGCTCCCGGCTGGAGCGAGCGGGCTGTCACTTCATAGGCGCGCACGCGATATGATGCGGTAGCCGACGAATATCAGCGTTAAGCCCGGCATCGTCACGTGCCAGTTGTCCTCAAATACAACGCCAAATGTCCGACGGCCGTCGCCAAGGCGGTCGATTAAAATGATAGCTACGTAAAGCAGCAAGGCAGCGCCACTCGTCCAAATCGCTACACCAAGCGTGATGCGTGTCATGGCTGTCATTTGGGTCGATGCGCAAAGTCATCGTCTGCAAGGGGTGGGAGGCCGACGTAGCTGCTCGACTGTTAGGTGGCAGCGCATCCGGGGCGCCTCCGTTGTCGAGCGGTGCATGCGGGTTGCGTTGGGTCAGGCCCCACGTCGGTAGTGCATCGCAACCGCGCCGTTCCGGAGCGGCGTCGCCGAGATCAGCTCAAGTCGCCGCGTGCTGGAGAGGCCGCCCTCGTACAGGGTCGGGCCGTGGCCTGCGATCCGGGGATGGACAAGGAGCTTGTACTCATCGATCAGGTCCAGCCGATCCAACTCGGTCGCGAGTTTGCCGCTGCCGAGGAGGACGCCCGCCGACGTCGCGTCCTTGAGCCTCTGAACGCCTGCCCGCAGGTCATCGGCTATGTGGTGGCTGTTGTTCCACGGAAAATCCGTTCGTGTCGATGACACCACGTATTTCGGCTTAGCCTCCAGTTTGACTGCCCACTCGCGGATCGCTGGCGGTGCTTCTACGTCACCACGAGCGACCGCCGGCCAATAGCCCTCCATCATTTCGTAGGTGACCCGGCCCCACAGCATCGCCCCGCCGTCGTCCATTAGACGGGTGAAGTAGGCATGCGTCTCATCATCAGCGATGCCTTCTTGGTGGTCGACGCAGCCGTCTAGGGTAACGTTGATGCTGAAGATCAAAAGTCCCATGCAGCGATCCTATGCCATACGCTCGAAAAGCGCAGCGCTATTGCTCGCGATCGAGGTTCAGCGTCCGCTAAGGGTCGAGACAGGCGGTTCGGCGCGTCGCGGCCCAATGTCAGCTCTTGGCGCACAGCCGAACAAGCGGCGCGCGAACTCCTGCCCCCTTGCGGACATTCGAGAGGCTGCAGCCGAAGGTCCGTTCCGGTTGGAGGCTGTGTGAGAATGCGATTTGGTGTGCCGGTTTGGCCTCCATGATCGAGAAGCAGTCCCAGATCCGGTTGTCGCGGCAGGCCTGCTTGAACGCCGCGACCTCGGGGCCGTCGAGCGTGCAGAGGATCTCGGGCCGGGTGTCCATCGACAGGCCGTGCAGGGCGTATTCGGGGAAGACGACCAGATCCATCGTCGCCATGTTGGCGCGCGCCTTGGCGACCATCGCGACGATGCGCTCGGCCTGGGCGGTCACGTCACCCCGTGTGATGATGGTCGGCAGTTGCAGCTGGACGAGGCCGATGACGACGCCGTTCGGGAGTTTGTTCAGTCCGCCAAGTCCGTTCATCAGCCCTTCCTCCAGACCGAAATGCGCCAAGCTCGCGACCGGGCCTGTACTCAGGTCGGGATTCGAAACGATAGAGCCTGCTCTCAAAGTCCAAAATATAGCCACTTCTTTGCACGATACACTGATTGCAACTGCTTATACGGTCATTAGAAAAACTTATCTGCCATATGTTCTGCCATGATCTGATAGTGCGTAGTGGCTTCATTCGATACTGGCACGCGGGTTGCTGCAGTGCGTCCGAATGCGGATCCACGGGCATCGCGATATGACCGCCGAAGGCAAATCTTTCAGGCTCGAAGCGTCCTGCGCATGCGGATGCGGCGGATCGCCGGCCGATCATCGCGATCCGTTTTCAGAGGTGTTCGCGGACGAGGCCTACGAAGGCGTCGAGCGCAAGGTGGATCGCCAGGTCGAGGCCGCCCTGCTTTCGGCGATCGCACCCGACCCCATGTTCCGCCGGGCCTTCCTGAAGGCCGTAGGCGCATCGACGGTGCTCGCGGCGATCTCGCAGCTTCTGCCGCTCGCAGATGCGCAGGCCATCGCCCAGGAAGCGACGACGCTTGAAAAGACAAAGCTCAACGTCGGCTACGTGCCCATCACCTGCACCGTACCGCTGCTCCTCGCCCACGCGATGGGAGAATACGGCAAGGAAGGTCTCGACGTGAATCTGGTTCGCACGCCGAGCTGGGCGATCGTGCGGGATAAGCTGCTGTCGTCAGAATTCGACGCCAGCCATCTCGTGCTGGCCATGCCGCTGACAATGACGATGGGCGTGGGCGGACCGGCGCTCGCGACGCACGTGTCGAGCGTGCAGAACGTCAACGGCAACGCCATCACCCTCAGCATTCGGCACAAGGACCGCCGCGATCCCAAGGACTGGAAGGGATTCAAGTTCGGCGTTCCCCATCAGCACTCGATGCATGCGATGCTGCTGCGATACTATCTCGCGGAGCATGGCCTCGATCCCGACAAGGACGTCGAGATCCGCGTTTATCCCCCGCCGGACTCGGTCGCGAACATGGCGGCCGGCAACCTCGACGGCATGCTGTTCGCCGAACCCTGGGGCCAGCGCGCCGTCTTCGAGGGCGTCGGCTTCCTCCACATGCTGACGCGCGACATCTTTCCCGGCCATCCCTGCTGCGTCGTCTCGGTCACCGACGGGTTCGTCAAGGAAAGTCCCAACAGCTACGGAGCAATGTTTCGCGCCGTAGTCAGGGCGACCGAATTCGCGGACAAGCCGGAGAACCGCAAGCAGGTCGCGGAACTTCTGGCTCCGGCCGCCTATCTCAACCAGCCAAAGACGGTGCTCGAGCAGGTTTTGACGGGCCGCTACGCGGACGGCCTCGGGAAAGTGGTTAACGAGCCCGACCGCATCGGCTTCAAGGCGCTCCCCTACCACTCGACCGCAATCTGGCTTCTGACCCAGTTGCGCCGCTGGGACATGGTGCCTGCCGACGTCGAGTACCGGGCTCTCGCCGAAAAGGTCTTCCTCGCGACCAACGCGGCAAAGCGGATGAAGGACATCGGCTTCGAGGCCCCGGCCGCGTCCAAGCCGGTCGTCATGGGCAGGCCGTTCGATCCGGATGCACCCCAGGCCTACGTCGACAGCTTCGCCATCAAGAGGATCTGAGTGAACGATATGACGCGCGGATATCACGACATCGCTGGAAACCCCGCCGGCCCCGTCCCGATCGTCGAGCTTCCCTGGCTTCACTGGGGAAAGCAGGTCGAGGCGATCCGCAACCTGCTCGGTGACGGCACGCGCCGCATGATGTCGCTCGACGAGTTTAGGCGCGGGTTCAAATCGTTCGGCGAGGACAGGTACAAAACTCTGTCCTTCTACAGGCGCCGACTGAAGGCGATGATCGACATTCTCGTCGAAAATGACGTCTTCATCCGTGAGGAACTCGACGCCGCCATCGCGGAAGCGCGGGCACGGTGGGAGCCTTCGTTCGCCCGCGAGCCATGACGCCACGCTTCAAGGCCGGCGACAAGGTGACGGTGCTCAAGCTCGGCAAGGCGGGCACATCAGGACTCAGTTCTACGTCCGGCTGCGCTAGGGGGGCGTGCTGCAGCGATTCGGCTCGTACGCCAATCCCGGAGACCTCTAG
Source organism: Methylorubrum rhodesianum (assembly GCF_014199985.1). GTDB lineage: Bacteria > Pseudomonadota > Alphaproteobacteria > Rhizobiales > Beijerinckiaceae > Methylobacterium > Methylobacterium rhodesianum. The sequence goes on from NZ_JACHOS010000025.1 coordinate 59,858, forward strand.
GTGAGAAACGTCGGCGGTCCGGCCTTGCCACTCTATCGGGGCGGTTTCGCAATGACCGATCTGTGGAACGAGTACCGCGGCTCACCCACGGACCTGCTCTGCATCGAACTCTACGACCATTGGCTGGCGCCGGCATCGGACGACACGGCGATGGCCTGAACAATTCCGGCGACAGGGAGGCGGCTATGGGCGACCACGATCACGACCACCATCACAGGCACGATGCTCACGTGCCGCTCGTCGTCGAGGCTGAAGCCGGCAACATCGAGGGGCAGATCCTAGTCGACGCACTGCAGGCACTGCTCGTCGGCCGCGGCCTCATCTTTCCGAGCGAGGTGTGTGTCCTGGTCCACGACAGCAACGCGGACATGCGGCACCTCGTCCCTCCGCAGTGTCCCGCTGGGACGGAGAGGTTCGGCGAAGATCAACTCGCCGCACGAGTGAGGCGCGAGTGCATGATCGGCGTATCGGCCGTGGCGCCCGCACCGTGATCGGCCTGCTCGCACTTCAGATGCGCGGGTGCGTAGCGCATCAGTTCGCGTGCCATGCGGATGTCCTCAGCCACCTCAATGAACGCGCTGACGGCAGGCGGCTGGGGGTCGCGTTCGAGCACCATCAAGCCGATCGTGTTGGTGATGCTGGGCTCGATCAGCGGCACCGCGCGGGTTTGGCTCCAGTCTCCGACCATCATGAAGAAGGTGTTCGGCACCACGGCGAACCAATGGCCAGGGCGCACGTGCGAGCAGAGCGCCAGCGCGCAGTTGGTCTCGAGCACCGTGCGCGGGGTCACGCCGACGCTCGCGAACACGCGGTCGAGGATGCGGCGGTTCTGCATGTCGGGCGTCAGCATGCACAGGGGCAGCCGGCCAGCCTCGGTCCAGCTCACCGACTTGCGCTGCGCGATCGAGGAATCGGCCGGTGCGATGAGAAAATAGCTCTCGTCGTAGAGGAAGTAGGGCCTCAGACCGGCGGAGGCGCCGTGGTCGAGATAGTTGATGCCGATGTCGAGATCGAAATTCTCGAGACCGCTTTTGAGGTCGGTGAAGTTCAGCGACGTCACCGAGACGCTGACGTCTGGATAGAGCCTGTTGAAGGCCGTCGTGATGATCGAGATCGCCGGCATGGCGACTGGGATCACGCCGAGCCGCACATGGCCGTTCAGCTCGTCTCCGGCCGATCCGATGTCCTGCACAAGATGCTCGTGATGGTCGAGTGTCCGGCGCGCGAAGTCCAGCACCATCGCCCCCTGGGGCGTAAAACCTTCGAACCCATGATTATGCCGGTCGATGATCAGGGCGTTGAAGTCGCTTTCGAGCTGGCGGATGGCCTGGGAAAGCGCCGACTGCGTGATCCCGCACTCGGCCGCCGCCTTGCCGAAGTGCCGGTGGCGCGCCAGCGCGACGAGATAGCGAAGCTGCTTGAGATTGAGCGCCATGCCTCGGGATCTCCTGATTCCGGTCGCGCAGACCTCTTCGTCTTTTCCGATACGCAAGCCCGGCGCCAAGGGGAACATGCCCGGTGACCCATCGAACCACCTTACAGGCCGCCCTGCTGTCTGCAGTTATTCTGGCCGCACTCCTTGCGATCTGGAAGTTCGCCGCGTCGTCCGTGCCAGGCGGCAGCGCAAATCTCGATCCGGAATATTCCGCTCCGGGGTCGGGAGCCGCGGCAGACGGGCGTACAAGGGCACTTCCAACTCCGACCGAGTTCGCCGCGACGCTCTGTAGGCAGCTTAAAGATGGCTTTCTGGCTGCACTGGGCGGGCGCCTTCATGCACGTTCGGGGACGACAACCGGCGCATCCGGACAGCCCGTACCGTCTCCGGAGGCGTGTTCGACGGCTCCGTGCCCTGGTGAAGTCGAGATCGACGTGATTGCAGCGCCCGTGTCCGGTCTGCCTTTAAACTACGAACTGACGCGACGCGGCGGCCGCATTCTGCGCGCGGTCTCGACATACCCGGACTACCGACTCTTCGCTCTGCCGGGAGGTCCTCCGCTTCGGCCGAGCCTTCTTCGTTGCGAACCTGAGATGGGTGCACCGATCGCGACGGAAATCTGGGCGCAGCCACTCGCAGGTTTCGGCGACTTCGTGGCCGGCATACCCGCTCCGCTGTGCATTGGCACGCTGAAGCTTGCCGATGGCACACACACGAAGGGCTTACTCGTCGAATCCACTGCGGCGGAGATCGCGCTCTTCGGAGGCTGGCGCGCATATCTCGCCAGCTATCGGATGAAAAGCTCAGATTCAGCTCCGACCAATGCCTCTCGCGCAACTCTTGCAAGGCTGACGATCGCGGCGGACGCCTGACTCCGGCGCTCACGCCCATCACCGCGGGCGATTTGAACATATGCCCGGCTCGATTCGAGGTAGCAGAGATGTCTAGCGCCACTTCATTGGACGACGCAGACACCGCCGACGCTCAGCCCAAGACGCGTGCCGGACCGCGTTCTTGGATGCGGCCCGCTGCCCCGTCGGTTCCAGCCTGGATCGTACCGGTGCTCGGTCCGCTCGCGCTCCTTGCGATATGGGCCTTCGTCCACGCGACGGGGTTGGTCACAGGCAAGCTGCTGCCGTCCCCTACGAGCACGCTCGCATCCATCGTCGAAAATCTGCTGAAGGGCGACCTGGCCTTCGACCTGGGCCAGACCGTCCTGCGTACGTGCAAGGCCTTCCTCCTAGCGATCCTCCTCGGACTACCGCTAGGCATCATCGTTGGTTCGAGCCAGCGCATCTACCGCAGCATTGAATTCCTGATCGATTTCTTTCGGTCGACACCGGCGACCGCCTTGTTTCCTCTCTTCATGATCATCTTTGGCCTCGGCGACCTTTCGAAGATTGCGGTCGCCGCGTTCTCGGCGTTCCTGATCGTGCTGTTCAACGTGGCCTATGGCGTCATGAACGCCCGTCCGACGCGTATGCTCGCTGCGCAGGTGATGGGGGCCTCCAGGCTTCGCATCTTCCGAGATGTGACGGTCTACGAGTCTCTGCCGCAGACCTTCATCGGCGTGCGCACCGCGGTATCACTAGCCCTGGTCGTGATCATTGTGGCCGAGATGTTCATCGGCTCGGACAATGGCCTGGGCAAACGGATCATCGACTCGCAGATCACCTTCGACATGCCGGGCCTCTATGGGACGATCCTTCTGACGGGTGCGCTCGGATATGCCTTCAACCTCGCCCTGTTTGCCCTCGAAAGCCGCCTCGTTCACTGGGCCGGCCGCTAGTCTGGATACGACGATGTCCAACGCTCTCACGCGCCGAACATTTACGCTGGCGACCTTAGGTGCAGCCTTCGCTCCCTCTGCTCCTGCCTTGGCGCAGGCCCGCGAAAAGGTCATTATCGCTTGGTTGCCGATTATGCAGACCACCGCCTTCTACGTTGCGCAGGAGGAGAAGCTTTTCGAAAAGGCAGGCCTTGAGGTGGAGGCAGTCCGGTTCGAGGCTCCCAATCAGATCATCGACGCCCTCGTATCCGGCCGGGCGGAGGTCGGTGCTCCAGGAACTGCTGCCGGGATCACCGTGCTGGCGGAAGAGAAGTTTCCAGGCACTTTCAAGGTGTTCGGACTTCAGGGCGGCGGCATTAAGGTCGGGCGGATCAATGACGGACTGATCGTTGCCAGCAATTCCTCGATCGCTAGTTTCTCCGACCTGAAGGGTAAGACGCTCGGACATCTCCCTGGAATTCAGTGGCGGACGATTTCCCGCCACATGGTGCGCAAGGCCGGCCTCGACCCCGACAGGGACGTGCGTCTCGTCGAACTCGCGGTCGGCCTGCAAGTCCCTGCGGTCCTCTCAGGGAGTGCGGACGCGACGCTGTCCTTGGAGCCGGCCGGCTCGATCGCGACGGCTCTCGGTGAGGCGAAGCGAGCGGTTACGAATGCCTGTGCCTCCGTCATTGCCGACCCGTTCTATTCCGGCGTCTCGGTGCTGACCACGAAGTTCGTAACCGAGCGGCCGGCGGTGGCCCGCAAGATCGTCATGGTCCTGGATGAGGCGACGCGGCTCGCCGAGAGCGATTTCGCTCGCTTCCGAAGGGTTTTGCCAAAGTACACGGCCATCAAGGCGGGGCAAGTCGACGTCGTGGCTCAGCCCTACCTCAGGTCATTTGCAGATCTGGGCGACACCGATCTCGCCTCCTATCAGGCACTCGTCGATGTTTTCGCCGCAGAGGGCGTTCTCAAGAATCCGATTAAGGTCTCGGACGTAATACTCCGAAAGGGAGAGATCGGCCTGTGAATACGCCGGCATCGACTTCCTCGCCTCAACCCGTCGTTGACCCCCACATCACCATCCGAGGCCTCGCCAAGAGGTTTCGGGGCCAGACCGTCTACGATCGCTTCGACCTCGATCTGCCGCGTGGAGCCATCGTTTCCGTGTTCGGGCCGAACGGCTGCGGGAAGAGTACTCTGATCAACATGATCTCGGGCATCATGCCGCGTGACGGGGGCGAGATACTGTTTGACGGGCGTCCGGTCTCGGAAGCCCGCATCGGATATGTATTCCAGAACTATCGGGAAGCCCTTTTCCCCTGGATGAGAGCTCGGGACAACGTCGCGTATCCGCTCATGCTGATAGGCGTCGCGCCTGCAGAACAGCGTCGGCGGATCGAACGCTTGGCGGCAGCGTTCGATCTCAAGTTCGACCTTGATCGGTACCCCTACGAATTGTCGGGAGGACAGCAGCAGACGGTCTCGATCATGCGCGCCCTGGTGACCGAGCCGGAGGTGCTGTTCCTCGACGAGCCCTTTTCGGCACTCGACTACGAGATGACGCTGACGATGCGCGACCAGCTTCAGAAGGTGCTCGGTCAGACGCGAACCACCGCGCTTCTGGTAAGCCACGACCTCGATGAGGCGATCTATCTGGCGGACAAGGTTCTTCTTCTAACCCGCAGGCCGACGAGGATTGCAGCCTATCTCGACGTGTCCCTCGCTCGTCCCCGCGTCCCTGAAGCGACGACAGAGCCGGAATTCATGGCGCTGAAGGCGAAAGCTCTGGCAATCTTCCAGGAATCCATCCGTGCCAACTAAGGATCAGGCGCATGCGCGGCTACCACGATATCGGCGGCTCGCTGTCCGGGCCCATTCCCCGAACCGAATTGCCCTGGCTCGACTGGGAAAAGAGGGTTGAAGCCATCCGAAATCTTCTCGGGGATAGCACGCGGCGCGTGATCAGTCTCGATGAGATGCGCAGAGGCTTCGAGTCCTTCGGGCCCGAGAAGTACAGAAAACTCTCGTTCTATCGGCGGCGCCTTGAGGCGATGATCGACATCCTCGAGGAGAAGGGCGTTCTGACACGAGCCGAATTGGCTGCAGCCGTGGAAAACTCCGTTCAAGAGCCGGGAGAAACCTGATGCCGCTCTTTCATGCGGGAGAACGGATACGCGTGCTGGATCTGGGAAAGGCGGGGCACGTCCGCATCCCAGCCTATGTCCGCGGACACGTCGGAACCGTCGTGCAGTTCTGCGGCGTGTTCCTCAATCCCGAAGATCTGGCCATCGGCAATGCGGGCGGCCGCGTGGTCGGCTGCTATCGCGTCGAATTCCTGCAAACGGACCTTTGGACGGACTACTCTGAATACCCCGACGATACGCTCGTGACCGAGATCTACGAGCACTGGATGGAGCCGGCGCATGGCTGAACGCGACACCACCGATCCCTGTCCTTTGCCTCTCCGTACGGCCTACACGGCCCAGGAGTCTCTCGTCGTCGAAGACGATGCCGGCAATGCCGAGGCCGCGCGGATCACCACCATCCTCGAAGGCATGCTCGTGGCCAAAGGCCTGCTGGCGAAAGGCGAGGCCGACCAGGAGATCGAAAAGATCGAAACTCCGGGTCTCCACCTCGGTGCCCGCCTCGTTGCTCGCGCGTGGGTCGACCCTGACTTCAGAAACCGCCTACTCGCCGACGGAAAGCTCGCCGCCGCGGAACTCGGTATGAAAGTGGGCGAGGCGCAGCTTGTCGTGGTGGAGAACACGCCGGACGTTCACAACCTAATCGTCTGCACACTGTGCTCCTGCTATCCTCGGTCCATACTCGGACAGCCTCCCTCGTGGTACATCTCCAAGACGTACCGTTCCCGCGCGGTTCGGGAACCACGGACAGTCCTTCACGAGTTCGGGCTCGATATCCCGGAAGCGGTCCGCGTGCGCGTGCACGATAGCAATGCCGACATGCGCTACCTCGTTCTCCCCATGCCTCCGGCTGAAACCGTTGGTCGACACGAGATCGATCTCGCAGGTCTCGTCAGCCGCGACATGCTAATCGGCACCGCCGTCCTGCAGCGATAGATCGCGCAAGCTTCCTCCATCCTCAAAGCACGCTCTCGGTGGTTCTATGAACGCTCATTGTGAGCACGGTATCATTCTGACTCCGTAGGCTTCTGAGCACGCTCCTGCTACGAACGAGTGCTACGAAGCCATCAGGCAGATGGTGGGCTTGGTCCAACGTCGGCGGGTCTTCTATTTCCGTCGCACCATTCCGGACGCGCTGCGCGCCGACATGCCGGCCGTGCTCGGAACGGCAGGGCCTGGCCTTTTCGACGAGGGTGCACCGGCCCTCGCTGAAGGGAAGCCGGGCCGGCCGCGTGTTCTGGGTCAGCCTTGGGACGCGCGACGCCGACGAGGCGCGCGATCGAGCGCGCCAACTGGATGGTGAGGCCGACGCACTGATCGTCGAAAAGAGGGCACCGTCCGTCCGCGTTTATGCGTGTCACATGTGGCGGCCGGTGGGCGGCTGCTCTACCTGCCCGCCTACTCGCCCGAGTTCAATCCGATTGAACGCGCCTTCGCCAAGCTTAAGGCTCTCCTGCGCGCCGAGGCAGCCCGCACGGTTCCCGACCTCTGGAACGCCATCAGAGAAGCGTTCAGACGCTTCACATCAGCCGAGTGCCGAAGCTACCTCGCCGCTGCAGGCTACGCCGCATACGATTCAAACTGATCGGATGCCGCTCTAGCTCGCCGGGAGGATCGTAGCGTGAGCGACCTTGCTCAGTGCACGCGGTCGTCGGAGCGATCTGCCGAGACAATTAGACCCGCCATTCGGTGCGTCTTCCTGATCGCTTCTATCGAAACCACGGCCGCTGATGCAATTCTTGCCCTGCACAGCAACTCCCCCAGAAATACATATATACGCTCTATTTCATCGTATGAAGCATGCGCTTCGACTAAAGAAATTTCTTCGAACATCTCTTTCAGAAAGGGGCAGGACATTAGGCGCGACCTCTCATACGATATGAGGCGCCTAGCAAAAATCATTCCAAGCATCATCGTTCGGCAAGCAACTACATCTGCATTCGATCAGAACTTCGTTAGTGCATCGGGCGGCCTCAGCCTCCTGTGCGCGGTGGGTGCGCCGATGCCCCCGTCCCTGCCGCGCTCTCCCTTCGGACCGCGCCGGATTTCGCCGGCCGGTCGAGTCCGTCGTCAATGTTTCGGACGTCGGCGGACCCGTCCCCCACCGATTCTGCCCGCCTCGTCGGCTCCTGGCGGGCCGGCATGTTCAGCCTGCCGGACGACTGCATCCCCTGTCCCGGCATCATCTGGCGCGAGCCGGGCCCGAGCGGGCGGGAGGGCATCTGGCTGACCGTCCGGAAGGCGATGCTCCTGTTCGTCGACGAGTAGGGCCCGGCCGCTGCAGATCTCGGCTAGAGCACCGAGGCGCTGTTCGGCGTCCATCGGCTCGCCGGGGCCGCCCGGTCCGACTACACGGGCGCGCTCGTCACCATCTACCCGCGGCGCTGCATCGCCCTGTGCGAGCGCGAGATTCACCTCGACCGGCTGGACGGTTCGCCGGTCGTGGAGCGCCGGCCCGCGGCCATTTCGGCGGATTGCGTGCCGATCTGGCTGTTCGAGAAGTGAGTAGAGCACCGTCAGCGCTTAAGCAAACCTATCTGCGGAGCGCAGAAAGTCATGGGAGACCCGTCGCCAGCGGTACGGCGGCCGTGGCTACGCGGGATCCTACGCTCGGCCAGCGGCGCCGTGCCCGTGCTGCGCTGGCCTGCTGCCCTCGCGATCAGGCTTCACCGAGAGGGTGTGCTGTCCAAGGGGCAGGTGGTGAAGGCCTCCCGCCTCTCCCGCATTGAGGTCCAGCTCTTGGCTACGAGCACGGCGCCCAGACGAATTGATGTGCCCGTGTCCGTCGTCCTGATCCTGTTTCTGTCTGGCGCCACGCCTGTCATCGGGCGCGGTCGCCTTCTCGGCATCGCCAGCTTGCTCCCCGTCGAGTTGATCCTGCAGGTCGGGTCGGGCGCCGGCTTCGCCATGGTCTTTGCCCTGCTGATTGCTGCCATTATCTGGAAGCTTGGCACCTGGTACTTCGGCCTGCCCGCCTCGTCCTCGCACACCCTGATCGGCTCGATCGTCGGCGTCGGCGTCGCAAACTCGCTCATGCACGGCCGCTCCAGCACATCGGGTGTGGATTGGACGAAGGCGACCGAGATCGGCTGGTCGCTGCTGCTCTCACCCCTCTTCGGCTTCATGGCCGCTGGTGCCCTCCTGCTCGTCTTGCGCTTCGTGTTGCGCAATCCTGCCCTCTACGCTGAGCCTAAGTGGCGCCGTTGGCTCGGCCCGGAGCAACGCTGCCTCGTGCCGCTGTCATCCTTTAGCGAGTTCAACAAGGCTGCTGGCGGCGACATTTGGTTCGCGATCGCCGAGGATAGTCCGCTCGCCTACTTCGCTGGCATCAAGACCGACGGTTGGACGTCGGTGCGCAATGTGAAGGACGGCGAGACCAGGGATAACCTCCATGCCTTCCCGACCACAGAGCCGAGCGCCGAAGTTGGCGCGGTGCACTCGAAGGCCATGCCGGTAATCCTGACCACGGATGAGGAGCGGGACGCACTCGGGGGCTACAAGTCTCCCGAGGCGACGTCCGCCAGCACGTGTTTTTCCACCATATATTGCACAAGGGGATGAGTCTCGTGGGCGGACGTCGTCCGTTGAACGCACGGAATAGGACCATCGGTCATGTTCCATGCAGCTTGATGTAACGGCTTGGCGTGCACCGGTCGGTCGTTGGAACGGCTTGGAAACGGACCCGCCTGTCACGCCTGCGGCGACCGTGTCGGTTGCGCGACCTAACTTCTCGACAATTGGTGTCAGACTACCCGATGCCGATGTAATTGAAAATGCTACGGACGGTCTTGTCTGCTCTATAGACGTTTCGGAGATCGACCATGAACGGATTGGTCATGATCTGGCCGATGCGCGGCAGGTCCAGCGCTCGGAACGCGCTCCACTCTGTCACGATCACCAGCGCATCCGCTCCCTCCGCGCAGGCGTAGGCGTCCTCGGCGTACGCCACCCCCTGCAGAAGCGGCCGCGCCTGCTCCATCCCTTCAGGATCGTAGGCCACGATCTGCGCCCCCGCATCCTGCAAGCCCGCGATGATCGACAGCGACGGCGCGTCGCGCATGTCGTCGGTGTCTGGCTTGAACGTCAGGCCCAAGAGCGCCACCCGCTTGCCCCGCACCGAACCGCCGCAGGCCGCGATCACCTTGCGCGCCATCGCCCGCTTGCGCTGGTCGTTGACCGCCACCACCGTCTCCACGAT
>NZ_JACHOS010000026.1 GCF_014199985.1 Methylorubrum rhodesianum
CGCTCGTTCATCCCGTCGCCGTAGACCGGCAGCGGCTTGCCCTCCAGCGCCGCCAGGATCATCAGCGGGATCAGCTTTTCCGGGAAGTGGCGCGGTCCGTAATTGTTCGAGCAGTTCGTCACCAGCACCGGCAGGCCGTAGGTCTCGTGCCAGGCGCGGGCGAGGTGATCGGAGGCCGCCTTCGACGCCGAGTAGGGCGAGCGCGGGTCGTAGCGGCTCTCCTCGGTGAAGAAGGCGTCCGGCGGCAGCGAGCCGTAGACCTCGTCGGTGGAGACGTGGAGGAAGCGGAAGTTCGCCTTCGCCGCGCCGGACAGGCTCTCCCAGTGGGTGCGGGCGCCGTCGAGCATGACCTGGGTGCCGATGACGTTGGTGCGCACGAAGGCGCCCGGATCGGTGATCGAGCGGTCGACATGGCTCTCGGCGGCCAGATGCATCACCGCGTCCGGCTTGAAGTCGGCGTAGAGGGCGTGGACGCGGGCTGGATCGCAGATGTCGGCCTGTTCCAGGCGGTGGCGCGGATCGTCCGCCAGCGGCTGGAGCGAGATCGGGTTGGCGGCGTAGGTCAGGGCGTCGAGGGTGAGCACCTCGTGGCCGAGATCCTGCACCAGATGCAGCACGAGGGCGGAGCCGATGAAGCCGCAGCCGCCCGTCACCAGAATGCGCATCGTGTCCTTCCTATATGGCTGTACATACTATGCTGCATACAACAGATGCATAACGATGGGTCGCGCCTACCACTCTGACGGAAAAATGCCCGACTATGTGAGGAAAGAAATGGCATGTTTCCAAAAAACTTTGAAGCGACATGTTTGATAAACGCTAATATTAAGAGTCGTCTCATTATTCAAGCGCCGCATTGCCCCACACATTGGTAAGTATAATGCTCGACGATTTTTTAGCCTAGAAAAGCGCTAGTCATTTCAAAGCGAAAACGCTTTGCCAGCGTGCATTTGATTTGTAAAAGTAACAAATCCACAATCCGCGAAAATTAACATGACAATAGATGCCGCGGTTGATTTGAAACGATCGAACAATCTAATCCGTTAGTTCGAGAAAGATACTTCAACCCTTGGCCGATGTCTGCTACGATGAGGCTCAATCTGAGCGATTTACCTATCGACAACTTTAATCTCCACAGTTGAATCGCACATCTGCATCCGCGACTGCCGAATTGGCTAGGGAACACAGAAACATAATCATCGGCCTAGATCGCGGATTGGAAGCTTCAACGTGTCGATCATTTGAGCCTTCTGCGATGAGGACGATGACCCGAGTTTTCGCATACATTGCAAAGTATTGAGCTACATCGAATCTATCTAGTAAGTATTTCTTGTCGCCCTGCAAGAGCTGACGCACTAAAGACAAGCGCCTTCTTTGACATTTTTCAGGAGCAGAGGAGAAACTTTTTGTAGACTGTTCTCGCTGAAGGAAAATATCTCCCAGACATTCCAAGTTGAGATATGTAACCGCCGAACTCCTTCCGGAGTATCCACAAGCAAATAACGCGCGATCTCACCTTCTGCCTGTACTAAACAAGTGCCTACTCCTAGCTCATATCCGATAGGGATCTCGTTGAGGGCAGGGAACTCCACCAGCCCTTCAATCTCTGAAAAGAGAGCATCGTAAACTTCAGGCGAAACGATGCGATGCCGCTGCTCATGATACACAAGCCATACATTCGGGTCCCCTGAAACGTAAATACGTTTTCCGGTTATCCTATCGAAACCAAACACTTTATGACACTCCTATATCTCGGCTAGCGCCCACCAGATAAATACGACAGCACATTTTCTTACCTAGCACTAGTCATGATCATAATAGAATTTTTCAGATTGCCAGCTCGCGGCACAAGGTATCATAGAAGTATTGTTTCCATCGTTACTTAAGGACATCAGAAATTCATTTAATTCAGACGGCTTCAGGTTGTATGACAGGGGCAACACAGTTCCAAACCGAGCTTCTCGCACTCTTGCAGCCTGCGCCCCAATATCGAATACTACAGGATGAAGATTCGATTCAAATGCAATATCAAGAGTATAACAATGTGTTTCAGGCCAAATAGATGGCAAAAGTATCACGTCTGGACGATCGGTCCGCAACATACTGTGGATCTCATCCTCGAGGTATCTTCCTGTAACTTCCATGTTGGGAAATTGAGCTAGCTCTTGGCGGTCACTGTAGCCATAAAGTTTAAATTTTAGAGGCAGTTGGCGGTTGTATGCATCAGCAGCAATGCGCAACAACAAGCTAGAGCCTTTATGCGGACCAATTGCTCCGACGATAGCAACTTTCTTCAGCTGATTACCGGGGGGCACTGTGAAATTAATGCTATTGCTTGAGATATTTCGACCCCCGAAATGCTTTCGAACTATGACGCTGTTTACATCAGGCATATATTTTTTTAGGCGACCGGTCACATCTTCATGGGGGACAATTATCCTTCGAACCTTCTTGAATAAATCGCTATAAATTGAGCGCCATTCGGTTATATTCGTTCCTGCGAGCGAGTCAGCCTCTTTGCTAAGACAATGCAGACAGTAATCTTCAGAGATACTATCGCAATACATACCACTCCAATCAGTCATAGTAATCTTAGGGCAAATACTGGCATAATCATGGGCGGTATAATACAAAGGCAAGCCAGTCTCGCTCAATGCGATGCAGAATTGAGCGATGCTTGGTAGATCGAAATCAAGCAAGGAGTGGATATGGACGAAGTCAAGCTTCAACTGACTGGCAAAGTCAAGAAGTCGCGTCCTGTCGTGCATAGCGATGGTGGGCAAGTTAGGGAATTCATGTAAACCTAAGCCAGAAAATAGGACGGTATTAGCCTCGCCTGGCCGACAATGAATTATGATGAAATCTTCATGATTAAGTCTTTCTGCAAGATCTTTAATATGCCTATCTGTCCCGCCACCACGCCCGTGTTCTATAAACAATACACGCTTTTTTGCAGCAGAAATACGCTGCAAATCGACATTTCTTCTGGCTTCGAGCAGTGAGTCTTCAGCAATGAAAGCTTGCACTTCTGCGTCGTATTCAGGATGTACACTTAGCAAAGCCGCATAGCCGGCCGCTTTACTTGCTAAGGCTGAGTCGTGAAAGGAGATTTCACCTGTATGCCGAACGAAGATGTCCCACGCTGCGAGATTTTGCCATCCAGACTTTTCTGCACGACGACAGAAATCATTCTCCTCGCCGTATCCACGCCCAAAAAGATCAACATTGAAGACGCCAATGTGTTCGATGCAGCTTCGATTAACATAGAAACAGAAGCCGACTCCGGTTATTATTGACGATGAACGTCTATAGTTTCCAAGGCGAAACATTCGATCGAGATCTTCATAATCCGTTTCTAAGTCGGTGTTGTTATTTGCAAGGTAGTAAGGATATGATAGGATAGTTGCATTATTTGAAAACGGCGTCACAGTGCCAATATTTTGCTCCTTTTTTGCATGATAACGCAGTCGATCAAGCCAATCGCCGTATACTATGGTATCGGAATTGAGTAGCACGACGTCTCGATAACGGCTCAATAACATGCCGCGGTTGGTTGTGCCAACAAATCCCAAATTTGTAGTGTTGCGCAAAAGATAGATATGTCCGGCTGCTGAAAGCATATCCAGCATTTCAGATAATTTTGCGTCGGGGCTTTGGTCATCAATGACAATCAATCTATACGGAGTTTCATTACATGATTTTAAGACTGAAAATATACATGCTAATGTATCATCATATCCCCTGTATACAGGAATAATGATATCAACAACTTCTATTGAGTCTGCAGCCGACGCTTCAGAGTTGCATCCTCTGATAGAATTCCAATCATCATCGAGCGGGGCTTGAGGCTTCACAGAAATCGCACCTTTTCCTAAGCGGATCTCTCGACCTTCTATGCGCCCATATTCTATATAGTGAGTCAAAGGGTTAATGCCCTCGACACGAACATCTGAATTATGCTGCAGATAAAACCTCGTATCAAAAAAACGTGACGGATTTAAGTTTTTCTTCCATCCTACAGTGTCGAAGTGATCGAATGCAGTTTTGTTATCTGGAAAGATCTCGCCTGCCTGAACAGCATAATAATGACTGTCGAAAAGCCCAAGCTTGAATGCTTTATCCAGCATGTCTTGCGCCAACCTCATCGATACCAATCTCCGTCAAATTTAGATTTTATTAATCTTAAAGCGCAATTTCGAAAAAAGTTTTCTCGTCTCTCCAATCGCACTTCGACGTCCAATGTTTTCGGCTTGGCGCTTATATAAATCTAATTTGATTTTCATTTTTTCCAACTCGGTTTTGATTTCCGTTAGCTCGGAATTTTCAGCTCTATCTTTGTTTTCTATCCCTGTGTTGAAGCTTTTGACCCACCGTTGATAATGTTCTTTTGACTTCATATTTTCTATGTAGTTTACTACCATCTCCAGTCTCTCAGCGAACGAGCGCGAAGGATCCCGTGTTTCGAAATGCGATTGTAGTTCTGCTAGTTGCGCCAGTCGTTGCTCAAGTTGATTCATTGCTAAGCCCTTGAAAACGCTCGCTTCCTGGGCCTGAATTAGGGCGGCACGTAGATCCGCATTTTCAATCGCTTCTAACAGACGCATTCCCTCATAGTCCTTATTGATTTTGTTCGAATTTGGATGGTTGAGGGATCCAATTTTTTCGTGAATGTCACTCAGCTTTGCAAGTACTTCTCTCATGGAAGAATGTAGCGAATCTTTTCGCCCATCCGGCCTATCACTTGATCTAATTAGATCATTGCCATATAGATCATATCTAGTCGGAAGAGATGCCACTGTGCTCCTCACCGAATCAATTGCTGCATTGATATCTTCAATATGCGCAGAATGATTGCCGCGTTCTGGTGAAAAATTGCCGTGCTCTTTCATGTTGATCATTCTGCTTCCAGCCATGCTGTTCCAATAGAATTAAATGTAAATACGTTCTCGCTCAGGGCATATAAGCGACAAACTATTTACAATCGTAACTTGAGCGGACGCATGACGCGCGCGTCTATCTCACCTTCTTATATTGCTTTACCACGGCCATAAAGGTGTTCATCAAAAATGCAAGGCTTGACCACGGAGCTCGGCTGTAAAGCCTGCGGTCTTGCCCTCGCTCGCCACATCGGCTCGGCGGAATGCGAGGTCTAGGAGCCGTGAGTTCCAGTCAAAGGAAGCGGAGCCGAGCAATAGCTCGTCGCAATCGGCCAGTCTTGCGTAATTAGTAAGCAGGCCGTCTAAATGGCTCGTAAAACCTTGCATATGTATATCTAATCAGATCCCGAAGCTTTCCAGTGGTCGTCTGTGATAGAAATTACCTTCGTGTTCAGCAGTCGAGATCGGCAGCGGCCGAAGCTGGTGGATGCATTTCTCAGCATCTATCGAGCCCGTCATAATCTAAAATTCTGGCGCTCCAGCGCTACGATCTACTCACACTCGTTCGCAGTGACAGCCCAGAAAATTTCGCTCTGCCATGTAATCAAAAAACTGGCGGAAGGGGTGGGATTCGAACCCACGGTGGAGTTGCCCCCACGGCGGTTTTCAAGACCGCTGCCTTAAACCACTCGGCCACCCTTCCGCTTCCGCTCGGAGCTGCGCGATCGCCGCCGGCCCCGGCGGTGGAATCTGTCTATGACCGCGCGGGGATCAGCGTCAACGTGCGATGTGCGGTTCGGCGCTTCGCGGGCGGCGGGCCCGGGGTGGTCACGGGAGGGCGACGGAGCGCGAGGATCAGGCGGGCTTCAGGCGCGAGAGCTGATCGAGGCCCGCGCGGTCGTGGAGCAGCGCGAAGCGCTCCTTCGGGGTCAGCCAGGTCCGTGCTTCCGTCAGGGACTCCGCCTCCACGATCTTGGCGCGGGCCAAGGTGTGATCGGCGTCGATGTGACCGCGCGGACGGGGCCTACCCTCGGGGAGCATCGCCGCGTGGGCTTGGGCGAGGGCGGCGTCGGCGTGGAGGGCGGCGAGCGCGTCCGCGTCGTCGAAGCCGCGCGCCGCGTTGCGGCGGGCGAGTTCGCCCGCGCGCTGCGCGATGGCCGGCGGCGCCTGCTCCTCGGGGGTGACCAGCAGGCCGCGGCCCTTCAGGGCGAGGCCGAGCGCCAGCTGCCCGCTCGCCCAGGAGAGCGGGATCGCCAGAACGAGGCCGAGGATCGTCGGCGACATCCACAGGAACAGGGAGGTGGCGATGGCGAAGGCCGCAACGCCGGTGACGAGGCCGAGGCCGGTATGCCAGCGGTGGCGGCGCACGATGTCCGAGACCGGAATCGAGCCGTCGTCGCGGCGCTGCGGGTTCCAGCCGGTGTCGCGTCCGGCCAGGATCTGGAACACCGAGCCCGACTGGATCAGCATCGCGATCGGGGCGATCAGCGCCGAGAGCAGGATCTCGATCAGGAACGACAGGGTCAGCCGCCCGGCCCCGCCGCTCGCCCGCCGCGTCTCGGCATCGAGCAGCGCGAGGATGAGGCCGAGAACTTTCGGGGCGAGCAGGATGCCCATGGTCAGGGCGAAGAGCTGGAGCGCGCGCACGGGGTCGAAGCGCGGCCAGACCGGATAGAGGCCGAACTCGGCCGAAAAATATTCCGGGCGCACCCAGGCGGTCTGCAGCACGATGACGATGCCGATCACGAGTTGCGCAAGCCAGAGCGGCGAGGCGACGTAGCCGGCGATGCCGGTCGCGAAGTGCTGGCGCGAGGCGGGCGCGAGGCCCGCCGCGCCGATGATGCGGGCATGCTGAAGGTTGCCTTGCGCCCAGCGCCGGTCGCGCACGGCGAGGTCGATCAGCGAGGGCGGGCTCTCCTCGTAGGAGCCCTCCAGGCGCGGCAGCATGGTCACGCCCCAGCCGGCGCGGCGGATCAGCGCCGCCTCGACGAAGTCGTGGCTGAGGATGTGGCCGCCGAAGGGCGGGCGGCCCTTGAGGTCCGGCAGGCCGGCGGCCTCGGCGAAGGCCCGCATCCGGATGATCGCGTTGTGGCCCCAGTAATTGCCGTCGCGGCCCGACCAGACCGAGAGGCCGGTGGCGATGACGGGGCCGTAGATACGCGCGGCGAATTGCTGGAGCCGGGCGAACAGCGTGTTGCGGTTGATGATGAGCGGCAGGCTCTGGATGATGCCGGCCTGCGGATCCGCTTCCATCGCGGCGGCGAGCCGCACGATGCACGCGCCGGTGAGCAGGCTGTCGGCATCGAGCACCAGCATGTGGTCGTAGGCCCCGCCCCAGCCGGTGACGAAATCGGCGATGTTGCCGGCCTTGCGGTGATGGTTCTTTTCCCGGTGGCGGTAGTAGAGGCGGGCCTCGGGCCCGAGTTCCTCGCGCAGGGCCAGGAAGGCGCGCTCCTCGGCGATCCAGGCATCGGCCTGGGTCGAGTCGGACAGGACGAACCAATCGAAATGGCGCCCGAGGCCGGTGGCCTCGACGGCCTCGTGCATCGCCTGGAGCCCGGCGAAGACCCGGGCGCTGCCCTCGTTGTAGACCGGCATGACGATGGCGGTGCGAGTGGCGAGCCCGGTCGGGAGCGGGGCCGGAGGCTCGCGCCGCAGCAGCGCCGCGAAGCCGAGAAGCGCGGCGGTGAAGGCCAGGGCGATCCAGGAGAAGTTCAGGACGAACAGCACCAGCAGCACGTACTGGAGCCACGTGGTGCCGCCGGAGACCGAGATCACCTCGTACATCTGCCAGCCGCCGTAGGCGGTCAGCGCGGCCGCGCCGCCGAACACGAACAGACGCGCCAGCAGCGGGCCGCCGCCGCCGTCGCGGCGCGTCGCGGGCCGGGTGCGCAGGTCCTGCACCGGCATCGTCAGCGGCGCCCGCTGCGGCATCGCGGCCCGACCGAGGCTCGCCTCGGCACGATCCTCCACCGGCGCGGGGCGGTCCATCACGGTCGAGACGCTGGCGGCGGGGTCGGGCATCGTTGCTCCGGCGAGGATTCGGGGGAGGGCCGGGAAGGATTCACGGCGTCCAGCGGTAGAGCCACGTTTCCGTGATCTGCCGCCCTTCGGTCTTGAGGGCAAGGCGCAGCTCGACCGCCCGCTCGCTGCCCGGATCCAGCTCGAAGGCGACGCGCACGGTGCGGGTTTCCGGACGGGCGATCCAGCGGGTCGCGCCCTCGACGATCCGGCCGGGACCGGCGATCAGCACCGTGTCGAGGGGCACCATCGCGCCCTCCGGCGTGAACAGGACGTCGCCGGTGAAGTCAACGAGGAACAGGCGCCGGGGCGTGGCGCCGCCGCGGCCGCTGCGGGTGCCCGTGACCCGTGCGAGCGGACCGACCGACGGCTCGCCGCCCCAGTGTTGCCGGTAGGCGACGCGGATCTCCTGACCCGCCGGCAGGGCCGCCTTCGGCCGCCAGTAGGCGATGACGTTCTCGTTGATCTCGGCGTCGCTCGGGATCTCGAGAAGGGTCACGGCGCCCTCCCCCCACGGGCCCGCGCTCCCCTCGCCGCCTTCCTTGACGCCCGCCGCCTCGCCCGGCTCGACCCACAGCGAGGGGCAGCGCTCCCAGGGGTGAAGGTGGTCCTCGAAGGTCGTGGGGGACCGGTCGCGCTGGATCAGGCCGAAACCCTGCGGGCCATTGTCGAGGAAGCCCGAAATCTGGAGCGTCTCCGGGTTGCGCACCGGGCGCCAGATCGCCTCGCCGCCGCCGTTGCGGATCTGCAGGCCGCCCGCGGCGTAGACCGCGGCCCGGGCGTCGTCGGCGCCGCGCCGGTCGTGCGGGCCGAACAAGAACGGCGCCTGCATGCCGCCCAGGCCCAGGTGGTCGATCGCCTTGCGGGTGACGAGGGTGGCGGTGACCGCGGCGGTCGAGGTCGCGCCGGGGCGCAGCTCCAGGCGCAGGGCCGCGGCGAGCGAGTCGGAATCGATCAGGGCATGGATCACGAGCGGGCCGTCGGGCGTCCTCGGGCGCTCCACGAACAGCGCGCGCCAGCGCGGAAATTCCTCGCCGCGCGGGTCGGCCGGGCGCAGCATCAGGGCGCGCCCATTGACGCCGAATTCCTGGCCCTGCCCCACCAGCCGGTAGAAGCAGGCGCCCTGGAACACCGCGAAATCCTGGTGCCGCTCGCCGAAGCGCGCGCGGATGCGCAGGCCGGAGAAGCCGGGATCGGTCTCCGGCAAAGCCGCCACGCCCGCCTCCGATCCGGCCTCGTAGTGCCCGCGCTCGTAGACGACGGGGCGGACGACGCCGTCCTCGACGAGGAACAGCGCGACCCGGTCGGTGTAGTAGAAGCCGCGCACGAGCGGCTCGACGGCGAAGCCGTGCGGCTCGCCGCCCCAGATCAGCGCCTCGGACCGGAGGCGGATCCCCTCGTAGGCCTCCCGTGGCAGGTTCTTGAGCGCGTCGGGGACGTCGTTCGCGGGCTGGCCCGCGAAGGGGCGGTTGCCGAGCGCCCGGGCGAGGTCGGGCACGGTGGCGTCCGAGAAGGGCGAGCCCGCGGCGGGGAGCGCCGGCGGCGCGGCCTCGGCTCTCGCGGCGGCCGGCAGCAGGGCCAGGGCGGCGCCGGCCGCGGCGCCGCCGATCAGCCGGCGCCGGTCGAAGCAAATGCCGTCGCTCGGGCCGTGGGAACGGTCGATCGGCCGCGCATCGCGGGTCGAAGGTTCGGTCGCTTGCGTCATGCCCTCGCCGGTTCTCGGGATGAAGAACGGTTGCAGATTGGATCTCTCAACGCCTGAACCGGGCGTTAAGGTTGCCGGGTTTGCCCAGTCGCCGCGGCGTCGTCGCGGCCTCGTCGCGCCGGTGTCGCGGTGCATCGGCCGCCGCGTCCGGCCGATGCGCGACGCGCCGGAGCCACCGAAGGCCCGTGGACCTTTCGGGGCCGGTCGGCGTAAGAGGCTCGGACCTCGCACGCCGCACCGGCGGTGCCCGCCGTCTCGCGTCCCGCGAGCCTCCTGTCCAGCCTTGAGCCGAGATTTCTGCCGATGATCGTCACGCAGGTCTCCCATCACGACCTCGACGGCTACGGTGCCACGACGGTCGCCGCCGCCTTCGCCGAGGTGTCGCGGGTGATCCATGTCGCCCGCTATTCCGATGTCGGCCCGGTGGTGGAGGACGAGCTGAAGCGCCTGCGCGGCACGGCGGCCTCCGAGACGCTGCTGATGACCGATCTCGGGCTGGAGGAGCCGACCATCGCCTTCCTGCGCCGCTTCGCCGCGATGAATCGCGGCCGGGCGGAGGAGGCACGCCACCGCCTCGTGGTGCTCGACCACCACGCCTCCTCGATCGACCAGCTCAAGCGCCAGAACCTCGAGATCGGGCCCGATCCCGAGCGCGCCGGGCTGCTGCGGGCCGATCTCGGCGACCCGGAGGTGTTCGTGCTGATCGACGAGGCGCATTGCGCCACGCGGATGGCGCACGACCAGCGCGCCCTCTACGCCCCCGAGAAGACCTTGCCGGAGGAACAGGCGGCCGACCTCGCGACGCTGATCGAGGCGGTGGAGGCGCTCGACCTGTGGAAGAAGGGCGAGCCGCCCTTCGCCGGCGGCCTCGCCCTGGACGAATTGTTCTGGGACAGCGTCTCGACCCTGGTCCCGGCGGGCCATCCCTGGCACGACCGCTTCGTCTCCGACCTGCTGATGGCGGCGGCCGGCCTGCTGCGGGCGGGCGCCACGCCGGCCGAGCTGGAGCGCCGCGCGGGCGAGCTCCGCGCCGGCCTCGTCGACCGCCTGCTCGCCGGGGAGGCCGGCGACGACCCGACGCTCACCGCGCGCCAGCGGCTGGCCCGGGCGCTCGCCCGCTCCGACGCGCTGTTCCACCCGCTCTCGGACGGCACGCTGCTCTCCTTCGGCCTCGATTCCGGCACCTTCCAGCGGGTCTCCGACCAGGTGATGGAGGCGGGCCGCGCCAAGCGGGTCGTCAACGTGCAGCGGGCGGGCACGCTCTCGTTCCGCTCCATCGACGGCACGGCGCTGGACGGCGCCCGCGCCTTCCGCGGCGGCGGCCACCGCGACGCGGCCGGCGGCAAGCTGCCGAACGGCAGCGCGCATTCGCGGGAGGATGCGGTCGCCCAGGTCGAGCCGGTGCTCAACCCCCCGCCCCCGGACCTCTCCGGCAGCCCGTTCGCCGCTCTGAAGAACTGGAAGGGGTGATCGTTACAGCCCGAGGTGCCGGCACCGCGCGGCACCTCGGGCCGGGGGCTCGGATCGGACGGAGGCCGGCGGCCTCCCGCGCAGGCGGCTCCGGTGCTCGGTCGTCCGGTCGAACGGTCTCAGATCCCCAGGTTGAGCGGCAGGTCGAACAGCGTCGAGTGATCAACGTAGCTGACCCGAAGGGTGTGGTCGCGGACCTTGTCGTTCAGGGTGTCGGCCTCGCGCAACGTGCGGATCATGTCGCGGGCGGCGCGGAAGGCCATGCCGCAATCGGGGCAGTCGCGCGTTTCCGTCCGGCCGATCTTCCGGCCATTGCGGCATAGCTCGAAATGAAAGAGTGGCATCCGGCGCCGGTCTCCGAGCCGCGGGTCGGATGACGTTCGTGCAAACCTTGAGCCGTGACGACGAGTACAACCCGATGTGCTGGAAATTTCGCTTCCGTGCCGGGTGATTGGGCAGGCTCTAAGCTTCCGCGCCAGGAAAAAGCCCGCCGGCTTTCACCGACGGGCTCTCGCAGGGGCCACGCTCTCGCGCGCGGTGGGAGCTGCTGCCCCGTCCTCGGACCGGCGGGGGAACTCGACCTTCCGCAGCGTTCAGGGAGCCACTATCCCTGCCGATTCTGGTTGGGTGGCGTGTCCTGATCCGCGTCGGCGGTGCGCGCGGGGGAGCCGTTAATGCCGTGATGTCTCATGGCCGACCTCCTTGTCTCAGGGCGACGCCGCAGCGCCGACGAGGAGAGGCTAGGACGGTTCGCGCGCCTCGCGCAAGCCCCTTTCTTTCCGCCGGAAATAAGTCTTCCGACGGCGCTCGCGCCCTGCGAGCGTCCTGCAAGCGACCTGGGCGCGATGGCCCGGTTCCTTGCGCCGGGCCGCCTCGCACACGATCTGTCCGCATCGAGGGGAAACCGATTTTGTGCGCCCGCACAGGCGCAGAGCGAAGGTGCGTCACGCGTCCATGCCAGCTCCCACCCCCTCCTCCCTGCCTCCCCTCTCCGTCCTCGATCTCGCCTTCATCCCGGAGGGCGCCACGCCGGGGCGGGCGCTCGCCAACAGCGTCGGCCTCGCCCGGCACGCGGAAGCGCTCGGCTACCGCCGCTTCTGGCTCGCCGAACACCACAACATGACCGGCATCGCCAGCGCCGCGACGGCGGTGGTGATCGGCCACGTGGCGGCGGGCACCCGCCGCATCCGCGTCGGCGCGGGCGGGATCATGTTGCCCAACCACGCGCCACTGGTGATCGCCGAGCAGTTCGGCACGCTGGAATCGCTGTATCCGGGCCGGATCGACCTCGGGCTCGGCCGGGCGCCGGGCACCGACGGGACGACGCTCCGGGCCCTGCGCCGCGATTACGGCTCGGCCGAGCGGTTTCCCCAGGACGTGCTCGAATTGCAGGCCCTGTTCGGCCCGGTCCGGGAGGGGCAGGCGGTGCAGGCGGTGCCCGGCGCCGGACTCAGGGTGCCGCTGTGGATCCTCGGCTCCAGCCTGTTCGGGGCGGAGCTCGCCGGCATGCTCGGCCTTCCCTACGCCTTCGCCTCGCATTTCGCGCCGGACGCGCTGCTGCCGGCGCTCGCGGCCTACCGCGCCCGCTTCCAGCCGTCCGAGCAGCTGCAGCGGCCCTACGCCATGGTCGGCATCAACGTCGTCGCGGCGGAGACCGACGCGGAGGCGCGGCGCCTGTTCACCACGGCCCAGCAGCAATTCACCCGGCTGGTCCGCGGCACCCGCGGTCTCCTGCCCCCGCCGATCGACGACATCGAGGCGTATTGGAGTCCGTCGGAGAAGGCGCAGGCCTCGCGGATGCTGGCGCGCGCGCTGGTCGGCTCGCGGGAGACGGTGCGCGCCGGGCTGGAGGCGCTGACCGCCGAGACCGGCGCCGACGAGGTGATGGTGGCCTCGGCCATCTACGACCACGAGGCGCGGCTCGCCTCCTACGCGATCCTTGCCGAGGCGCATGGCGGCCTGGCGGCGCAGGCTCCGACCGCGCGCTCAGCGGCCTGAGCGGACGCTGTCCTTCGCGGGCTTGTCGGGAGCGGGCGGCGGGGGAAACTGCGTGATGTGGCGCAGGGCCGGCGGTGCCTCCGCGGCTCCGACGGGGCCGGCACCCGCCTTCTCCGTCACCCGCGCGATGCCGCTGCCCAGGGCGAAGCCGCCGAGGCCGAGAAGGACCGCGAGGCCGGTGCGCTTGATGGTGCGCTTGATCATGGCCGGTATCCATGGCCGGTGCCGTCCGAACCCGGCGGGCCTGGACGCCGTCGATCCTGGCGCGAATTCATTGACGGATCGTGCCACCGGTCGCGCGGCGGCTCGCGTTCTCGTCCTCGATCCGGTCGATCGCGTCGGAATGGCGGGTCTGAGCCTGGCTCCGGTGCCGCGCGGGCACGCCGATACACTCAGTGCGCGCCGCCGGTCTCGACGAACTTGAACAGGAAGACGGCTGCGATCCCCCACACCACCGGCTTCACCTCGCGGGCGCGGCCGGTGAGCGCCTTCAGGACGGCGTAGGTGATGAAGCCGAAGGCGACGCCGTTGGCGATGGAATAGGTGAACGGCATCAGCAGCGCGGTGACGCAGGCCGGGATCACCTCGGTGAGATCGTCCCAGTCGAGGGCGGTCAGGTCGCGCAGCATCAGGCAGGCGACGTAGAACAGGGCCGGCGCGGTGGCGTAGGCCGGGACCGAGCCGGCCAGCGGCGCGAAGAACAGGCAGGCGAGGAACAGGACTGCCACCGTCGCGGCGGTGAGCCCGGTGCGTCCGCCCTCCTCCACCCCGGCGGCGCTCTCGAGATAGGCAGTCGTGCTCGACGTGCCGAGCAGCGAGCCGGTGAAGATCGCCGCGGAATCCGCCATCAGCGCCCGGTCGAGCCGGGGTGAGCGCCCGGCCTCCGGCAGGAGCCCGGCGCGGCTGGCCACCGCCATCAGCGTGCCGGTGGCGTCGAACAATTCGACCAGGAACAGCACGAGGATGACGTTGACGAGCCCTCCCGTCAGCGCGCCGGGGATGTCGAGGGCGAACAGCGTCGGCGCCAGCGAGGGCGGCGCCGAGACGATGCCCTGGAAGGCGTTGCCGGCGAAGACGAAGCTCAGGCCCGTCACCGCCAGGATGGTGAGGAGCAGGGCCGCCTTGATCCGCCGGGCCGAGAGCACCGCCACCATCAGGAAGCCGAGCGCGGCCAGCACCGTGCCCGGCTGGCGCAGGTCGCCCAGCGTCACGAAGGTGGCGGGGCTTGCCGCCACCACGCCCGCGTTCTTGAGCGCGATGATCGCGAGGAACAGGCCGATGCCGACGGTGAGCGCGATCCGCATCGAGCGCGGGATGCCCTCGACGATGATCCGGCGCAGACCCGTCAGCGTCACGGCGAGGAAGCATAGCCCGGAGATGAACACCGCCCCCAGGGCCGCCTGCCAGGGATAGCCCATGCCCTGGACGACGACGTAGGCGAAGTAGGCGTTGAGCCCCATCCCCGGCGCCAGCGCCACCGGCCAGTTGGCGGCGAACGCCATCACGGCCGAGCCGAGCGCGGCGATGAGACAGGTCGCCACGAAGACCGAGCCCTTCGGCATGCCCGCATCGGCCAGGATACTCGGGTTGACGAAGACGATGTAGGCCATGGTGAGGAAGGTGGTGAGCCCCGCCAGCAGCTCGGTGCGCACGGTGGTGCCGTGCGCCTCCAGCTCGAACAGCCGCTCCAGCAGATTCGGCGGCGCAGCCGTTTCCGGTTCGCGCTTCATATCCATCACGCCCTCGACCCCCCGCCGTCACCGCATCCATGACTGGGCATGAGCGGGATGAAGACTTGCACGAAAAGCCGGTCGGGCCGGAAGGGCCTTGCGGGGTGCGCCGCCCGCGAACGCGTCATCCCGAGATGCGGCGGAGGGCCGACGAGCCGCCCGCGCCGTCAGTGAAACGCCGTCATCCCGCCGCGGGCGGCCGGTCCGGACAGGGGCAGGCCGAAGCGGCCGGTGCTCGGGCTGATCGCGTTCGTGGTCCAGCGCGGATCGTGCGGGCGCGGGCGCTCGGAGGGCGGAAGCTGCTCGATCAGCCGCCGGTAGCGGGCCGAGGCTTCGTCATCGGGGAAGGCCTGGGCGGCACCGGCCAGAGTGATGCCGCCGAGGACGAGCGCGATGGCAAGGATCGGAAAACGGGACATGGCATGACACTGCGTTCCGGCCGGGGCCGGTGGGGGCGTTCGAGGAGGGCGATACGTCCGAGATGGGCACCCGGATCACGATCCGCAATCCGGGTGCCGTCAAGGCGATGGCGCGAGACGATCAGGTCCGGCGCTGTGCCGCGCCCTCCCGCTCGTTCCAGCCGTCGAGCACCTTGTCGAGGGTGAGCGGGTAGTCGCGGATGCGCAGGCCGGTGGCGTTGTAGACGGCGTTGGCCAAAGCCGCGCCCGCGCCGCAGATGCTGACCTCGCCGAGCCCCTTGCTCTTGAGGGGGTTCGCCTTGTCGTCGAGCTCGGGCAGGAACACCGCATCGATCGCCGGCACGTCGGCATGCGCCGGCACATGGTACTCGGCCAGATCGTGGTTCACGAAGTAGCCGTAGCGGGCGTCGGTCTCGGCCGCCTCCATCAGCGCCGCGCCGATGCCGAAGATCATGCCGCCGATGGCCTGCGAGCGGGCGGTCTTCAGGTTGAGGATGCGCCCGCCGGTGAACACGCCGAGCATCCGCCGCAGCCGGATCTCGCCGGTATCCGCATCGACCCCGACCTCGGCGAAATGCGCGCCGTAGGAGTGCTGCGAGAACTTCTCCTTCATCGCGCCGGGCTTGATCTCGCCCTTAGCCTCGAGCCCTCGCGCGCCGGCCAGCTCCGTCAACGTCTCCGAGCGGTCGCCGGAGGTGACCTTGCCTTCCGCGAACACCGCGCCGTCCGGGTTCATGCCGGCCGTCTGCAGCAGCGCCTGCCGGAGGTTGTCGCAGGCGACGTAGAGCGCCGAGCCGGCCGAGCCCGCGCCGAACGAGCCGCCGGAGCCGGCGGCCTTCGGATAGGCGGTGTCGCCGATCTCGACGCGGATGCGCTCGATCGGCAGCCCCATCATCTCGCCCGCGATCTGGGCCAGGATCGTGTAGGTGCCGGTGCCGATATCGGTCATCGCCATCCGCACGGTAAGCGTGCCGTCGGGGTTGAGCCGCACGCCCGCCTGCGAGGGCATCAGCGGGTTGAGGCGCGAGGCCGCCGCCATGCCCATGCCGACGAGCCAGCGCCCGTCCCGCGTCGTCCCGGTGGCGCCGCGCCTGTCCCAGCCGAAGCGCTGCGCGCCCTCGCGCATGCAGGCGACGAGCTGCCGGGTGGAGTACGGCACCCGCTTCTCCGGATCCTGCTCGGGCTCGTTGCGGATGCGCAGCTCGATCGGATCGACCTTCAGCTGCTCCGCCAGCTCGTCCATGGCGCATTCGAACGCGAGCTGGCCCACCGCCTCGCCCGGCGCCCGCATGGCGGAGGCGATCGGCACGTTGAGATTGGCGAGCCGGTGCCGGGTCAGGCGGTTCTGCGCCGCGTAGAGCGAACGGGTGACGACGGCCGAGGTCTCGTAGAACACGTCTCCCGGTGCCGTCGCCGACCACGATTCGTGGGCGATCGCGGTGAGCCGCCCGTTCGTGTCGGTGCCGAGCCGGATGCGCTGGATCGTGTCGCTGCGGTGGGTGGCGACGTGGAATTCCTGCTGGCGGGTCAGCGCCACCTTCACCGGGCGCTTGAGCGTCTTCGAGGCCAGCGCGGAGAGGATCGCCTCGGGCTGCGGCTGCAGCTTCGAGCCGAAGCCGCCGCCGATATAGTGCGAGACCAGCCGCACGTTCTCCGGCTTCAACTTCAGCACCGAGGCCAGCGAGGTCTGGCCGCGGTTGAGCATCTGGTTGGCGGTGAACAGGGTCACACGGTCGCCGTCGGGGCCGGTCTCCCATGAGGCGATGGTGGCGTGCGGCTCCATCTGCGCGTGGATCTGCACCGGCGTCGTATATTCCACGTCGAGCGTCACCGGCGCGGCGGCGAAAGCGCCGTCGAAATCGCCGAGTTTCGAATCCGGCGGCGTCTGGGCCGGCTTCGGCTCGACGGCCGTGGGCCGGGCCGCCTTCAGCAACGCCTCGGGCTTCTCGGCGTCGTACTCGGCCTTCACGAGGGCGGCCGCCGCGCGGGCCTGCTCGAAGCTCTGCGCCACGACGAAGGCGATGGGCTGGCCGTGGAAGCGGATCTCGGGGCCCTGCAATTGCGGGTAGACCTGTTCCTTCTTCTCGCCCTGCTCCGGCACGTTCTCGTGGGTCATCACGAGAAGGACGCCGGGCGCACGCTTGGCCGCGGAGACGTCGAGGCTGCGGATGCGGCCGCGCGCGATGCCGGCCTCGACGAGAAAGCCGTAGGCGGGGTTCTTGAGGTCGCGGGTCTCGTAGGCGTAGGGCGCGCGGCCCGTGACCTTGAGGCGCCCGTCGATGCGGTCGATCGGGCGACCGACGAGCCCGTCCGGCTTGCCGTCGAGAGGCGTCGCGCCGATCGGCTGGTTCATGTCCATGGCGGAATTCCTCAGGCTCGAAAGGGTCAGGCGCGAAGAGCTTCAGCGACGGTGGCGCGCAGCGTCCGGCGGGTGAGCGGGATCTTGAAGTCGTTGGAGCCCTGGCCGCGGGCGCCCTCCAGCACCCGGTCGGAAGCGGCATCCGCCGAGCCGGTCTCGACCAGGGCGGCCTCCGCCGCCTCGATCCGCCAGGGCTTGTGGGCGAGCCCGCCGAAGGCAAGCTTGGCCAGCTTCGGCCGGTCGCCCTCCCCCTTGGCGATGATCGCCGCCACCGACACCGTGGCGAAGGCGTAGGACGCCCGGTCGCGGACCTTGCGGTAGAGGTGCACGCCCGCGACGGGTTTCGGCAGCGTCACGGCGGTGATGAGTTCGCCGGGCTTGAGGGTCGTCTCGATCTGCGGCGTGTCGCCGGGCAGGCGGTGGAACTCGGCGATCGGGATCGTTCGCGTCGCGCCCTTCGGGTCGATGGTCTCCACCGTCGCGTCGAGGACCCGCATCGCCACGTTCATGTCGGAGGGGTTGGTGGCGATGCAGGCGTCGCTCGCCCCCAGCACCGCCATGATCCGGTTGAATCCGCCGATGGCGGCGCAGCCCGAACCGGGCTCACGCTTGTTGCAGGGTTTGGTCGTGTCGTAGAAGTAGTAGCAGCGGGTCCGCTGCAGCAGGTTCCCCGCCGTGGTCGCCTTGTTGCGCAGCTGGCCCGAGGCACCCGCGAGCAGGGCTTTCGAGAGCACCGCGTAGTCCGCCCGCACCCGCGGATGCGCGGCGAGATCGGAATTGCGCACCAGCGCGCCGATGCGCAGGCCGCCCTCCTCCGTATCGGTCACGTCGGCGAGCGGCAGGCGGTTGACGTCGATCAGGGTCGCGGGCGTCTCGATCTGGAGCTTCATCAGGTCGAGCAGGTTGGTGCCGCCGGCGATGAAGCGGGCGTCGGGCCGCTCGGCGGCGAGGCGCGCGGCGTCCTGGACCGTGGCGGGGCGCTCGTAGGCGAAAGCCTTCATGGTCTCGCCCCCTCAGATCTTGGTGCCGGCGTCGCGGATCGCCGCGACGATGTTGGGATAGGCCGAGCAGCGGCAGATGTTGCCGCTCATCCGCTCGCGGATTTCCTCGTCGCTCAGAGAGACCTTGGCCGAGAGATCGCCCGTGACGTGGCTCGGCCAGCCGGCCTCGATCTCCGACAGCATGCCGGCGGCGGAGCAGATCTGACCCGGCGTGCAGTAGCCGCACTGGTAGCCGTCATGGTGCAGGAAGGCGGCCTGGAGCGGGTGCAGCTCCTCGCCCTTCGCCAGCCCCTCGATGGTGGTGACGTCGTCCCCCTCGTGCATCGCGGCCAGGGTCAGGCATGAATTGATCCGCCGCCCGTTCACCAGAACCGTGCAGGCGCCGCACTGGCCGTGGTCGCAGCCCTTCTTCGAGCCGGTGAGGTCGAGATGCTCGCGGAGCGCATCGAGCAGCGTCGTGCGGGTGTCGAGGGTGAGGTCGTGCCGCTGCCCGTTGATGGTCAGCGAGACCGGCATGGTCTGCGGCTGCGGGTCGGCGGCCGCTGCCGGGGCGGCATTCGCCCGGCCGCGCATCGAAGCGCCGAGCGTCGCCAGGGCGGCGCAGCTTCCCATCACCGTGCGGCGCGTCGGGTCGAAGCGCCGGTCTCTCGTCGAATGATCCGTCATGAAGCCTGCCGTTCCGCGCTTCCGGACCGGCCGCGGCGGGGCGCGGCCAGTCTGGAATGGATCGAAAACCGGCAGGGGAACGCGACCGGCGTTCAGGTTGATCCGAGCCGGTGCCGCGCCCCTATGGCGCAGCGGTCCGGTCCGTCGTCCCGAACGGCGGCCTCAGCTCCAGGCGTGAAGCGGCGGGTTCACCCCGTTGAGCGCGTGGTTGCCGACGATCGCGTATTTCCAGCGCACGGGATCGTGAAGCGTGTGGGTGCGGGCGTTGCGCCAGTGGCGGTCGAGATTGTGCTCGGCGAGCGTCGAGCGGGTGCCCGAGAGTTCGAACAGGGTGTTTGATGCGGCGAGGGCCACCTCGGTGGTGAGCACCTTGGCCTCGGCGGTGGCGATCTGGGCCGCGGCCACGCTCTCCGGCGTCGGGTTCGCCACCGCCGCATCGATGGCGAGCCCCGCCCGGTCGAGCAGGGCTTCCGCCGCGTGCTGGCGGATGGTCAGGTCGCCGATGGCGCGGATGGTATGGGGGTCGTCGGAAGCCCGCTCCTGCCCGCTGTCGATCCAGGGGCGCGCCTTCTCGCGCACGAAGGCGATCGTGTCGTCGATCGCCTCGCGGCCGATCCCGGCATCGACCGCCGCCTGGATGATCTGGAAGATCGCCCCGTCCGCCCGCGGCGCCTCGTAGGCGCGGTAGCCCGGCACGAGGTGGCTTTTTTCCACCCGCACGTCCTCGATGATCACGGTGCCGCTCGCGGTCCCCCGCTGGCCGAAGGCCGACCAGTCGTCGATCACCGTCAGCCCCGGCGCATCGCGCTCGGCGATGGCGTACCAGGCGCGGCCCTCTCCATCGAGGGCGACGATGGGCACGAGATGGGCGAGGAGCGCGCCGGAGGAATAGAACTTCTGGCCGCGCACGATGACGTGATCGCCGTGGTCGGTGAAGCGGGTCTCGAACTCGGCGGCGCGCCGGGTGCCGCGCTCGGAAAACGCGTTGCCGAAGCGGGTGCCCTTCAGGACCTCGGCGAACAGAAGGGCCTGCTGCTCCGGGTCGGAGACGGTGCGGATCGCCGCGACGATGCCGAGATGGTTCTGGGCGATCTGCGCGATCGACGGGTCGGCGGCGGCGATGATCGCGATCACCTGCGCCAGTGTCCTGTAGGAGACCTCCGGCCCGCCGAAGGCTTTCGGCACGTTGATCGACCACAGGCCGCTTTGCGAGAAGGCGTCGAGTTCGGCCAGCGGCCGCGCGTTGGTGCGGTCGCGCTCGGATGCGCCCTCGCGGAATTCCTTGGCCAGTTCGTGGGCGATGCGGATCGCCTCGGCGTCGTCGCGGATGATGTGGGCCGGCGTCGCCGGGCGGGCGGGGCCCGGCACGCCCTGCGGCCGGCTGCCGGCCTCGGCCGTGGTGGGGCTGACGGCGATGGTCATGGGCGGTCTCCGAAGGAGGGACGGGTTCGCCTCTCCCCGCGTGCGGGGAGAGGCCGGCCTGCACCTCGTCGTGCAGGCCGGAAGCGGAGGCGTAGCCGGAGCGGCGATGAGGGGGCGGCTCCGGATGAGCCTCTTTCTGGCAAGCCCCCTCACCGTCGGCTGCCGCCTTGCCGCGCCGACGACGAGGTCGTCGCGGCCCTCTCCCCGCGTGCGGGGAGAGGGATGTACGGCCAATGGGCGTGGCTCAGGCCGCCTCGGCCCGGCGCTCGCGGGCGGCCTCCAGCGCGCGCACCCGCGGGATCACCTGCTCGCCGAAATACTTCACCTCCTCCTGGAAATGCAGGAAGGCGAGCAGGGCGAGGTCGGCGCCGGCCTCCTTGAGGGCGAGGATGCGCCCGGCGATCTGGTCGGGCGTGCCGATCAGGTTGGTCTTGAAGCCGTCGTTGTACTGGACGAGATCGTTGAAGCTCGACTTCGCCCAATTGCCCTCGCCTTCGGGCGAGGCCGCGCCGGCATTCTTCACCTCGTGGCCGAAGGCCTTGACCGCCTCCGGATCGGCGTTGTCGATGATCTCCTGGAGGACGGCGCGGGCCTCCTCCTCCGTGTCGCGGGCGATGACGAAGGCGTTGACGCCGACCTTTACGGAATGGCCGTTCGCGGCCGCCTTGGCGCGGAGATCCTCGACCTGGGCCCGCACGCCGTCGGGCGTGTTGCCGTTGGTGAAGTACCAATCGGAGACGCGGGCGGCCATGTCGCGGGCCGCGCGCGAGGAGCCGCCCTGGAAGATTTCGGGCAGGCGCGCGCCCGGCTTCGGCTTCAGGGTGTAGTCGTTGTAGCGGTAGAAGTCGCCGCGGAAGCTGAAGCTGTCCTGGGTCCAGATCCCGCGCAGCGAGCGGATGAACTCCTCCGAGCGGCGGTAGCGCTCGTCGTGGTCGAGCCAGGGCTCGCCGATCGCCCGGAACTCCCCGGAGAACCAGCCCGAGACGATGTTGACGGCGATGCGGCCCTCGGTGAGCTGGCTGATCGTGGCGATCTGCTTGGCCGCCAGCGTCGGGTTCCAGGGGCCGGGCAGGAGCGCGGCGATCACGGTCAGCCGCGTGGTCGCGGCGGCGAGCGCGTGGCTGAAGGCGACGGATTCGTGCTGGTACTCGGCGCCGTAGCCGGCAGTGAAGCGGATCTGCGTCAGGGCGTAGTCGAAGCCCGAGGCCTCCGCGATCTGCGCCAGTTTCCGATTGTAGTCGATGTCCCAGCTCGTGCGCTGCTCGATCCGGCTGATGACGAGGCCGCCCGAGACGTTGGGCACCCAGTAGGCGAAGCGGATCGGATCGGGCGAGGAAAGGTCTGTCCGGACGGTCAGGGCGGCAGTCATGGCGGCACGTCGCTCGTCTTCGTGAGGAAAGATCTGTAGAGATCTGAGACGAATTGGTGTTTTTATTATTGGTTCGTCTCGTTGATACAGATAATCGCTGGAGAACGACGCGTCGTCAAAGGAATGATCGGATCTTTTTCTGATCGGAACGAAAACGCCCTTCCTCGCCGCACCGGCTCGGGCGAAGGATCGTTTCGTTGAATACGATCCGTCGTCGAAGCGGGCCGAAACGAAAAGAGCCGCCCCGGTGGGGGCGGCTCATTCTCGTCTCAGGTCTCGCTCGTCGTCGCAGGTCTCGCGTTCAGTACACCCCGCCGGCCTGGGCGGCGGCGCCGGCATCCGGCGGCACCGCGGCGGGTGCGGCCGGAGCGACGTAGGCGTCCGGCGGGGCGGTGCCGGGCTTGAACGCCTCGAGGATGGTACCGCCGCCCTCGCCCGAGCCGGCGCGGGTGCCCGACGATGCGTTGACGCGGATCAGCTTGATTCCCGGCGGCACGCGGAACGGCGTCGGCGGCTTGTCCTTGAGCGCGACCTTGAGGAAGTCGAGGGCGATCGGCGCGGCGAGCCCGCCGCCGGTGGCGCGGTCGCCGAGCGAGCGCGGCTTGTCGAAGCCGAGATAGACGCCGACGGCGAGATCGGGGGAGAAGCCGACGAACCACGCATCCTTGGCGTCGTTGGTCGTGCCGGTCTTGCCGGCGAGCGGCTTGCCGATCTGCTTGAGGATCGTCGCGGTGCCGCGCTGGACCACGCCCTCCATGATCGAGACCATCTGATAGGCGGTGAGCGGGTCGAGCACCTGCTCGGACTCGTCCACCAGCTTGGGCTCGTCCTGGCCCGACCACTTCTCGGCGTCGCAGCCGACGCATTTGCGGTTGTCGTGGCGGTAGATCGTCTCGCCGGTGCGGTCCTGGATCCGGTCGATCAGGGTCGGGCGGATGCGCCGCCCGCCATTGGCCAGCATCGAGTAGGCGGTGACCATGCGCATCACCGTGGTCTCGCCGGCCCCCAGGGACATCGGCAGCACCGGCAGCAGGTCGTCGTAGACGCCGAAGCGGCGGGAATACTCGGCGATCAGCGGCATGCCGATGTCCTTGGCGAGCCGCACCGTCATCAGGTTCTTCGAGTGCTCGATGCCGTAGCGCAGGGTGTGCGGGCCGCCGGACTTACCGTCGTAGTTCGAGGGCGACCACGCCTCCTGGCCGGGGCCGGCCTCGATGGTGATCGGCGAGTCGAGCACCACCGAGGACGGGGTGTAGCCGTTGTCGAGCGCGGCCGAGTAGACGATCGGCTTGAACGACGAGCCCGGCTGGCGCATCGCCTGGGTGGCGCGGTTGAACTCGGATTCCTCGTAGGAGAAGCCGCCGACCATGGCGTGGACGCGGCCCGTATAGGGATCCATCGCGACGATGGCGCCCGACACTTCAGGCTTCTGACGCAGGCGGTAGGTGCCCTTGCCGGCATCGATCGCCTCGACATAGACCACGTCACCGACCTTCAGCGCGGTGGCGACCGGGCGGCCGGTCCACTTCACGCCTTCCGCCGTGATCGCGCCGGTCTCGCGCTCCTTGGAGAGGGCGCCCCCGGCCTCGCGCTTGGGCTGCAGGCCGATCTGCGCCACGCCGCCATTGGTGTTCAGGACCACGGCGAGCCGCCAGGGGGCGATGTCGCTCAGCGCCGGCATCTCGGCCACCGCCTGGCCCCAGTCGCGGCCGGTCAGGTCGACCTTGTGCTCGGCGCCGCGCCAGCCGCGGGCCTGGTCGTAGCGCACGAGGCCGTCGATGAGCGCCTTGCGGGCCAGCGCCTGCATCTTCGGGTCGAGGGTGGCGCGCACCGAGAGGCCGCCCTCGTAGAGCTTGCTCTGGCCGTAGCGCTCGGAGATCTCGCGGCGCACTTCCTCGGTGAAGTAGTTGGCGTTGGCCGCGTTGGGGAAGGCGACGCGCGGGTTGACGCCGAGCGGCTGCTTCTTGGCCTCCGCTCCCTCCTCGGCGGTGATGTAGCCGTTCTGGGCCATCAGGCCGATGATCTCGTTGCGCCGCGCCAGGGCCTGCTGCGTGCGCCGGTAGGGATGGTAGTTGTTCGGGCCCTTCGGCAGGGCGGCGAGATAGGCGGCCTCGTTGATCGTCAGCTCGTGGACCGACTTGCCGAAGTAGTCGAGCGCCGCGGCGGCAACGCCGTGCAGGTTGCGGCCCGGGACGATGGTGCCGAGAAAAATCTCGTTGAGGTAGAGTTCGAGGATCTTGTCCTTCGAGTAGGTCGACTCGATCCGCAGGGCGATCAGCGCTTCCTTGATCTTGCGGTCGTAGGTCTGCTCGGCGGAGAGCAGGAAGTTCTTGGCCACCTGCTGGGTGATGGTCGAGGCGCCCTGCTTCTTGCCGGACTGGGCGTTGGTCAGCACCGCGCGCACGATGCCCTCGGGATCGATGCCGCCGTGCTTGTAGAAGTTCTTGTCCTCGGCCGAGAGGAAGGCCGCGACCACGATCTTCGGCATCGCCTGGATCGGCAGGTAGAGGCGCCGCTCGTGGGCGTACTCGGCCAAAAGCGAGCCGTCGGCGGCGTGGACGCGGGTCATCACCGGCGGCTCGTAATTGGCGAGCGCGGCGTGGTCGGGCAGGTCCTGGCTGTATTTCCAGTAGAAGAACGCGCCCACCGCCGCGGCGATGCAGAACACCACGGCGCCGGCCGAGAACAGAAAGGCGAAGAATCGCAGGATGAAACGCATCCGGGGTCCGTTCCGTCGCTCGTCCGCTGCGCGCCGATGAAGGCCGGGCGCGAGGGCCTGCCGCGGGCTCTGGTGAGGCCCCGCGCGACCGCGCCTCTTGTCAGGCGGACGGGGGGCTCGTCGAGCCCCGTATCGACACCGGCTCTATGGTGAAACTGGGGCGATCGCCGCCGAGCGCCTCGGCGCGACCGGCGCCGGACGCGAGAGGGTGGCCCGGCCGGAGAAGAACAGGTCCACCGCCTTGGCCATCGAGCCGGTCACCCGGTCGCGCCACTCCTCCGATTGCAGCTTCTCCAGATCGCTCTTGCTCGACAGGTAGCCGAGTTCGATCAGCACGGAGGGCACGTCGGGGGAGCGCAGCACCTTAAAGCCGGCCTCGCGGTGGGGCTTCGGGCTCATCTCCATCACCGGCGAGAGCTGGCCCATCAGCCGGCCGGCGAAGCCCGCCGAGAAGCCGCGGGTCTCGCGCAGGGTCAGTTCCTGGAGGATGTCGGCCACATCCGCCGGGCCCTCGCCGGATTCGGTGCCGGCGGCGGCATCCGCCCGGTTCTCGCGCTCGGCGAGCCGGGCGGATTCGCTGTCGGTCGCCTTCTCCGAGCCGGTATAGATCGTGGCGCCCTTCACCTGGGGAGCGGCCGAGATCGAATCGGCGTGGATCGAGACGAACAGGTCGGCCTTGGCCTCGCGGGCGATCCGCACCCGCTCGGCCAGCGGCACGAACACGTCGCGGTCGCGGGTCATCACGAGGCGGTAGCGGCCGGACTGCTCCAGGCGCTCGGCGAAGGACTGGGCGAAGCCGAACACGATGTCCTTCTCGAACACCCCCGTGGCGGCGATCGCGCCCGGATCGGTGCCGCCGTGCCCGGCATCGATGACGATGAGCGGACGGGTGTCGACGCTCTCACGCGCGGGCGCGGCCTTGGCGGAGGCGGCCGGGCTCGGATCGCCCGCCACCGCCGCCTTGCGGAAGGTGTCGCGGTCGACCTTGCGGAAGGGAATCGAGACCAGCACCGCGCCCTCGCGGGTCTTCGTCGTCTCGACGGGCTCGACCACGGCGGGCCCGGCGAGATCGACGACGATGCGCGAGCGGCCCGGGGCGAACAGGCCGTAGCGGAACGAGGCGATGACGCCGTCCCGCTTGCGGCCGCTCAGCTTGCCCGTCTCCTGATCGAGCTGGAAATTGACCTCGGGCAGGTCGATCACCGCCCGGTCCGGCCGCTCCATCACGAAGGCGCGCGCCTCGATCGGCTTCGACAGGGTGAGGGTGAGGCGGGTGGTGCCGTCCCGGGTCGCGGTCTCGGCGGCGATCGCCACCGCCGCGCCGCCGGCCGGGTCATCCTGGGCCGGCGCGGGGCCGGCGGCCAGGATCAGGCCGCCCGCGAGCGCGAGGGCGGCGAGGTGACGGACAAGTCCGGTGCGGGGCAGGCGGGTGCTGTGCGGCATCGGTCGGCCAAGGTTCCGGGGAGCCTCCGATACGGGATACGGCCAGGATGGTTAACCGTTCCTCACCCCGCCGGTTGCGATCCCGGAACCGCTGTTGTGCAAGAGCGACACCACCTGGGGTTGTGGCCGTCCCGTCCCGCCCTCGCCCTCGCTGCCGGCGCCGGCGCGGTGCCTCAGGACGAGGATCGCGGATGGGAGGGCTCGCGCTCGGGGGCCTCCCGTTCCGCCGCCTCCCCGTCGGGGATCTCCCAGGCCCGTCGCCAGACCGCATGCGCCTCGGAGCCGTCCGGATGAGGATTGGCGCTTTCCGGATCCCCCCGGTAGCGGGCCTCACGCCCTTCCCTTGCCACCGAGGCGAGTGATTGTTCCGGAGCCGACACCGCGAAGCCCTCCCCTGCCGCCCGGCGGTGCCGGCGGCTCTCGCCTGCTTCAAGCCCGCAGGGCGACCTCCGGTTCACGGGGAGAGCGCGAACGGTGGCGCTCCCGTGACGAAGTGTCGAGGGCCGTCATACGGAACCCTTGCAATTCTCCCGCGACACTCTGTAATGATATCGACCCCATTCCCGGGTTGGCGCTTCGGCGGCCCCCGGGCGCGCCCGGGGCATGTCGGCGCCCACCTCGCTCGAATTGGCAGCGTCAGTCGGCGCCTCCCGGCATCCGGGCGGGTGTCACGGCATTCGCGGCCTCCCGATTGTTCCGGGTCGGTCGCGCCCATGAAATCTGTACGGGCCGCTCAACCGGCCCACCATCTTCGCGAGGCCGGATCAGGATGGGAGGACGCACAGCATCGGTTGCCGCTGCTCGTGCCGAAGGCGCGCGGTTTTCGCGTCGCCTCGCCCCTTCCGTCGCCCCGGCCCTGTTCAACCCCCAGCGCGCCGATGCCCGGCGCCAGAAGGCGGTTGACGGCAATCCCCTCCCCGCACCATCCGCGGCCTCGGCGACGAGGCCGGCGCGAGCCCAGTTCCCACCGGCCGCAGGGCCGGGGGAGGCCCCGCCGGGACCGCGCGGCTCACGCGTGAGGAGAACGACGTCGGCCGCCATGTCGAAAGTTCGTCATGGCCAACAACAAGATGCTCATCGACGCGACGCATCCGGAGGAGACCCGGGTCGTCACCGTACAAGGCTCGCGGGTCGAGGAATTTGATTTCGAGGCGGCCAACCGCCGGCCTCTGAGGGGCAATATCTATCTCGCCAAGGTCACCCGCGTGGAGCCCTCGCTCCAGGCGGCCTTCGTCGAGTACGGCGGCAACCGCCACGGCTTCCTCGCCTTCAACGAGATCCACCCCGACTACTACCAGATCCCGATGGCCGACCGCCTCGCGCTGATCGAGGCCGAGGCGCGCGAGGAGGAGGAGCACCGCGAGCGCGAGGAGCGTCGCCCGCCGCGCGGCCGCCGCTCGCGCGGGCGCCGGGCCGAGGCCCGCGGCTCGCGCCACGACGATACCGTGAAGTCGCAGGAGGCGGTGTCCGACGCGGTGTCCGGGGACGACGCGATTCCCGGTGAGGGGCCGGCGGCCGACGCGCCCGCCCCGGAGGCGATCGAGGCGGTGCGCGCCGCCCTCGTCGAGGAGCGGCCCGAGGGCGACGCGCCCGCCGTGGAGGGCGCCGAGGCGCCCGCGCCGGTCGAGCCCGGCGGCGACGCCTCCGCCAGCCTGCCCGAGGCCGCGCTGGAGCCCGGCGCGCCGGCCGGCGACGCGGCGTCCCAACCGTCCGGCGAAGCCGCGACCGAGGCCGCGGTCGAGCCCTCCGACATCGCCGCGATCTCCGAGGCGCCGAACCCGCCGGCCGAGGCGGCGGACGCCTCCGACGCCGCGTCCGCTTCCACCGAGGCCGCTTCCACCGAGGCGGAGACGATCGAGCCGCAGCCCGTCGCCGCCACGGCGCCGGTCTCCGAGGCGGAGGCCGAGGAGGTCGAGTCGGACGAGGACGCCGAGGACTCGGACTCCGAAGACTCGGACGACGAGGATGAGGACGACGAGGACGAGTCCGACGACGAGGATGAGGACGACGACGAGTCCGAGGACGAGGATTCGGACGACGAGGAAGAGGACGAGGACGGCGAGGGGCGGGTCGCGCAGGTCGGCGGCTCCGGTGACGCGCTCGCCGAGATCCCCGAGCGCCCGCGCGCCTATCGCCGCCACTACAAGATCCAGGAGGTGATCAAGCGCCGCCAGATCATCCTCGTCCAGGTCGTCAAGGAGGAGCGCGGCACCAAGGGCGCGGCGCTCACCACCTACCTGTCGCTCGCCGGCCGCTACTCCGTGCTGATGCCGAACACCGGTCGCGGCGGCGGCATCTCGCGGAAGATCACCTCGGCCGCCGACCGCAAGCGCCTCAAGGAAGTGGTCGCCGACCTCGACGTGCCGGAGGGGATGGGGATCATCCTGCGCACGGCCGGCGCCACCCGCACCAAGCCCGAGATCAAGCGCGACTTCGAGTACCTGATGCGCCTGTGGGAGAGCGTGCGCGAGCTGACGCTGTCCTCGACCGCCCCGGCGCTGGTCTACGAGGAGGGCTCGCTGATCAAGCGGGCGATCCGCGACCTCTACAACAAGGATCTCGACGAGGTTCTGGTCTCGGGCGAAGACGCCTATCGCGAGGCCAAGGACTTCATGCGGATGCTGATGCCCGGCCAGTCCAAGGTGGTGAAGCCCTATCGCGACCCGACGCCGATCTTCGCCCGCTACGGCGTCGAGCAGCAGCTCGACGCGATGTTCTCGACCCACGTCGCCCTGCGCTCCGGCGGCTACCTCGTCATCAACCCGACCGAGGCCCTGGTCTCGATCGACGTGAATTCCGGCCGCGCCACCCGCGAGCACGACATCGAGGACACCGCCCTCAAGACCAACCTCGAGGCGGCCGAGGAGGTCGCCCGCCAGGTGCGCCTGCGCGATCTCGCCGGCCTCGTCGTGATCGACTTCATCGACATGGAGGAGAAGCGCAACAACCGCGCGGT
Source organism: Methylorubrum rhodesianum (assembly GCF_014199985.1). Taxonomy (GTDB): domain Bacteria; phylum Pseudomonadota; class Alphaproteobacteria; order Rhizobiales; family Beijerinckiaceae; genus Methylobacterium; species Methylobacterium rhodesianum. Next base: position 29,156 of record NZ_JACHOS010000026.1, read on the forward strand.
GGAGAAGCGGCTCAACGAGGCGCTCAAGAACGACCGGGCGCGCATCCAGGTCGGGCGGATCTCGCCCTTCGGCCTGCTGGAGATGAGCCGCCAGCGCATCCGCACCGGCGTGCTCGAATCCTCCTCGATTCCCTGCGCCCATTGCGGCGGCTCGGGCTTCGTGCGGGCGACCTCGTCGGTGGCCCTGCACATCCTGCGCTCGATCGAGGAGGCGCTGCTCAAGTCGTCGAGCCACAACCTCGTGCTGCGCACCCGCACCGAGATCGCCCTCTACATCCTCAACCAGAAGCGGGCCCACCTCTACGACCTGGAGCAGCGCTTCCAGGTGGCGATCACCATCTCCGCCGACGAGCGGCTGACGGCGACCTCGGCCTTCCAGCTCGAACGCGGCGAGCCGGCGGTGAAGCAGGTCGGCCCGGCCACGGGCGTGCGCGCGGTCGCGATCTCGCCGGTCTACGAGGCCGAGGAGTTCGAGGACGACGCCGTCGAGGGCCAAGAGGGCCAAGAGAACGAAGAGGCCGAGATCACGGCCGAGGCCGAGTCCGAGGCGGAGGGCGGCGCCGAGGAGCGGTCGGCCGCCGACGGATCCGAGGAGGGCGGCGGACGCCGCCGCCGCCGCCGCCGCCGTCGCGGCGGGCGTGCCTCCGGTGAGGGCGAGGCCCGCGCGCGGCAGGAGAACGGCGACGAGAACGGCGACGAGAACGGCGCCGATTCCGAGGACGGCGTCGAGGACGGCGAGGATGCGCCCGAAGCCGGGGCCGAGGTCGCCGAGGCGGAGGTCGTCGAGGCCGCGGCCGAGCGGGATGAGACCGCGTCCGAGGCTGCCGAGGCCGGTGAAGCCGGCGACGACGCCGAGGGCAATGGACGCCGCCGCCGTCGCGGGCGCCGGGGCGGCCGCGGCCGCGGCCGGACCGAGCGCAACGGCCGCTCGGACACGGACTCGGATTCCGAGCAGGATTCCGAGACGAACGGGGCCGCGCCCGAGGCGCATCCCGAGGAAACCGCCTCCGACGCCCTTCCGGTCGGTCCCGAGGAGCCGGTCAGCGACGCCGACGTGAGCACCGTCTCACTCGCCGCCGAGAACGGCAGCGCCGCCGAACGGCCCCCGGTCGCCCCGGCGCCGGAAGCCGAGCCGATCCGGGCCGAGTCCGTCGCCGAGGCCGCGACCGAGGCGGCCGCCCCGGAGCCCGCGCCGGAACCCGTCGCGGTCGTGCTGACGCCGCCGGATCCGAACCGCCCGAAGCGGGCCGGCTGGTGGTCGCGCACCAAGGCGGCGCTCACGGGCGAGTGAGAAGCCTCGCGAGACGCCCGGTCACCGACTGCGCCGCCTCGCGCGTGCGGCGGAGCGGGTGTCTCGCGAGCATCGCCGAGGCGATCACGGACTGGGCCGAAGCGCGAACTGAGAAACTAATCCGGCTCTGGCCGCCCCCTCCGGATGGCGGATCCAGATCCTGCCCGGGCGCCGCGTCGGCAAGATCCGGCGTGGCAGCGCCGTAGGGAAGCGGTTCATCGAACGATGACCGCGATCGGCTCGTCCACTCGGTTGCGGGGCCGGCGTCGGGCTACCCTTCGGCCGCAGGGGCGCCCCTCGGCCCGATGCTGTATCGGGTGAAGCGACGGTGACGCCTCGGGTCCAAACTCAACCCGCTCGACCGTGCGGAGGGCTGCCTTCGAGCCTTTGCAGACCCGAGGAAGGTCTGCTTTCCGGCCGCATAGCGGGCCTGAGAGTCCGATTGGAACAGGTGGATTTCTGCCTGCCGGCTTCCGAGCGAGAGGAAGCGGACGATGCGGTCGCGCCCGCTCGCTCTCTATATACGAGAAATTGAAATGTCGGCTTGAGGGCTGCTTGGTGCATCAGAGGCCTGCGACCGGAACGGGCTGTGGTCTCATCCAAGATGCCGATGGCCGCTGAAATTTTGGCCAGCAGGCATTCGCATTCGTGATCTGAGATGTCGAAAAGTTCCGTATGTCGCGTGCGGATTGAAAATTTAAGAGGCATTTTTGTAAGGATCGACACGACTTTCCGGCCAACTATTCTAATCTTGAAAACGAAACGAGACCTCGGCTTTTGCCCTGCGCGACGGCTTGGCAACCATCGATTTCGCGTTCCCTCAGCACGCCCTGATGGACCAAATGCGCGCGATCAGGGGAACAAAAATCCGACGATTTCCGGTCGTGTTCAACGATGCTGTTCGCGAAAGACATCACGCATCCGCTCAAACTCGCATTGCCCGTACTCTGGACGATCGATCGGATTATTATTTTGTAGAGACGCTGGGTCGTTAGTGCGATTTGCGCGGCCGTCGGTGGTTTCGAGTACCGCGATGCAATTCGAGCAGTCGAGATAATCTGTAGTTGGCTGGTTTCGCCGTCAATTCCAAATGTAGATGCAAATAGATAATTATAGGGTCGCACCGTTATATCCTGGGCCATAATAAAATGCTTGAAAGCAGAGCTGTCGCCCTCGGCCATGGTCGCCTGCCGGAACCGATCAGCAACTTGGGTAGCGTCGAGCTGGGTTTGTGTAGCTTTGAGACCGGAGCCGAGTAGCAACGGAAGGTCTTTCGCTGAAACCGGGGCAACCAGGACTTTCTCAAGTTCGCAGACGAGCGGACCGACAAAATCTCGATCCGTTACCTCGGGATGGATGTAGATGATTATTTCGGACGGAACTCGGGGTGGCCCGCGCGTCACCTCCGACTCGGCGATGGCACTTCCGACGGTGAACGGGGCGGACGCAGCAACGAGCAGCGCATAGACATTGAGGGCGGCGGTTCTCAGAATCATCTGTCACCCTGACCATGTTGAGCCCTGACAGGGTACGCCGACGACTTCGCTAATCGGTACAGGCTGCGATTAAAATTTTCCGTGACCTGAGAATTGATGTCCCACAGGCACGGCAGGCCTTCGCAGACCCGGAAACGGGATCCACCACGCCCATGGTCCACGTGATGCCGCCATCGAACCGCTTTATGGACACCGGGGCGATCTTCCAGATGTCCCACTTGGGTCGACACGGTCCGTCCGCCTACGACCGAGTCGAGTGAGAGCCCGAACGGCCCCTGAGGGGGAAAGGGACAGGGGCTGGTCGCCACCCTCAGCCGCTCTTCGCACGGTCAAGCGGGTTTGGTTTGGGCCCCTGACCCGTCGGTCACCGCAGCCGGTCGGCCCGCCCAGCCCGCTCCGGCTGTAACGCTCCGGTCTTCCCCCTGGAGAGCGGAGGGCGGTGCGGGTTTGCTCGTGGCGGATCTCCGCGATCCTGCCGCCGGCCGTGTTCGCTCAGGGCCGCCGAACCGCGAGCCCGGCGCAGGGTGTCGCGGTGCGCTCGATGGTCGTGCCGGTCACGCACGCGGCCCCGCCCTCGGCGCGCTCAGGGCGACCGCGGCCGGAGCCCCCTGGCAGAGCCCGGCCTTCCTGGCGGTGCCGGTGCTGCTCTGAGACGCCTCAGCCCAGCCAGCCCTTCAGCCGCGTCACCGCCTCGGCGCAGTCCGCCTGCGAGCCGGCGAAGGAGAAGCGGATGTGGTGGCCGCCCTCCTCCGGGTCGAAGTCGAGGCCGGGCGTCGCGGCCACCCCCGCCTCGTCGAGCATGCGCCGGCAGAAGGCGCTGGCGTCGTCCGTCAGTCGGGCGATGTCGGCGTAGAGGTAGAAGGCGCCGTCCACCGGGTGGATGCCGGTGAAGCCCAGGGCCGGCAGCGCGTCGAGGAGCAGGGCGCGGTTGGCCGCGTAACCGTCGCGGATCGGCACGATCTCGTCGAGGGTGTCGAAGGCGGCCAGCGCCGCGACCTGCGAGAGGTAGGGCGCCGAGATGTAGAGGTTCTGCGCCAGCCGCTCGACCGGACGCACGAGGGCATCGGGCACGACCATCCAGCCGACCCGCCAGCCGGTCATGCAGTAGAACTTCGAGAACGAGTTGATGACGACGGCGCCCGCGTCGAATTGCAGGGCCGTCGCCGTCGGCACGCCGTAGCTGAGGCCGTGATAGATCTCGTCGGAGATGAAGGGCAGCCGCAGGCTCCGCGCGGTGGCGCAGAGTTCGGCGAGGCGGGCCGGTTCGATCACCGTGCCGGACGGGTTGGCCGGGCTCATCACCAGCAGACCCGAGAGGTTGTGTGCGGCATGGACCTCGCGCAGCAGGGCGGGGGTCGGGGCGTAGCGGTCCTCGGCCCGCAGGGTCAGCGGCTGCGGGATCAGGTCGAGGGCGCGCAGGATCCCGTCATAGGCCGGGTAGCCGGGGCGCGGCACGCCGATCCGCGCGCCCGCGTCGAACAGGGCGAGGAAGGCGAGCACGAAGCCGGCCGATGACCCCGTCGTCACCACCACCCGCTCCGGCGAAAGGCGCACGCCGTAGGTCTCGGCATAGTGCCGGGCGATGCGCTCGCGCAGGCGCGGGAGCCCGAGCGCCTCGGTATAGGGAATGCGCCCGTCGGCGAGGGCGGCCTGCGCCGCCGCGATCACCGCCTGGGGCGCGGGGGCCGAGGGCTGGCCGACCTCCATGTGGACGACGCCCTCCCCGCGCCGCTCGCGGGCGCCGGCCGCGGCCATCACGTCCATCGCCAGGAAGGGCGCGACGGCCTGCGCGCGGCGCGAGAGGACGGGATCGGGGCTCAAGGCGGGGCTCCTCACGGGAGAGGCGGGACCCGGATGCAGGTAGACCCTGAAGGCGCCCCGCTCAACGGCGGGTTTCCTCCGATCAGGCGAGCGGCGTCCGGCCGAGCCTCGGCGACCCTGCCGAGGGTGGAGATCGGCCCGGCGCTATCATGGGAGAGCCGAAGGCGACGTCAGGGCGTCTCTTGGACCGCCCGGCCGAACGCCTGCACCAGTCCGCCCTCCAGCCTGCCGTCCATGCCCGCCAGGATGGAGAGCGCGTCGCGGCTCGACATCGGTGCCTTGTAGGGACGCCGCTCGATCAGGGCGGCGTAGATGTCGCAGATCGTCAGCAGGCGCACCGGATCACCGATCTCGCTGGCGCACAGCCTGTCCGGATAGCCCGACCCGTCGAGCATCTCGTGGTGATGGCGCGTCACCGCCAGCGTCACCGGGTCGCAACCGCCCGACGCGTCGAGAATCTCGTGGCCGATCGCGGCATGGGTCTGCATCACCGCCCGCTCGTCGTCGTCGAGGCGGCCCGGCTTGTTCAGGATCACGTGGGGGATGCGCGACTTGCCCACGTCGTGCACGAGGGCGGCCCGGGTCATGAGCTTCTTGTCCGCGGCGGAGAGGCCCAGGTTCTGGGCAAAGGCCGCGACCACGCCGGAGACCAGAAGGCAGTGCTGGAAGGTCACGTCGTCATGCGCCCAGACCTCATCGAGCCAGCGCGACAGGCCGCCCTCCTGGATCGCCCCGAGCACCGGGTCGACGCCCTGCTCCACGTTCGTCATGTCGACGGCGCCGGCCTGGGCGGAGGCGAACAGGTTGGTCATCAGCGCGCCGGCCCGCTCCGCCTCGCGGGTGATGACGAGGTCGGCCACCGACTTCTCGGGCCAGACCTCGCGCACCAGCGAGCCCACCACCATGCGCGGCTCGGCCAGAGCCGACAGGCAGAGCGTGGCGCCGAGATTGCGCGCCTCGGTGAAGGCGGAATGTCCGCTGCCGCGGGTCAGGCAGATCAGGGGCGCGCGCGACCGCGCGGGCCGGCTCGTCAGCAGGCGCAGGCAGCGCTTGGCCTCGGGGCGGCTCAGGGTGATGTCGGCGATCACGCCGCGCAGCGGGCCGATCCGATCCCAGGTCTCCTCGGTGCCCACGACCCGGCACTCGGCGACGGCGCGCACGGCATCGACCAGGGATTGGCTCCGATCCGGGCGGTCGCTCACGACGACGATCACGCTGTGCCCCCCGTCTCGCCCATCCCGGCTTCATCGCGGCCGGTGGAGAGGCTGACGTGCATGATTTAGCGAATCGATAATATGATGCGATCTTCGGTGGAATTTTAAGGTGAAGGACGGGTGCCGTGAAATCGCCGCAGCCCTGGCGCACGACCGGATATCGGCCTTCCGGGGTGCGGCACCCGCCGAGATCCGTTTCGCATCGGCGCGGGGGTCGCGCTGTGCCATAGTTCCGTCGCGCGGGGCCGGTTGGACCGCCCCGTCGATCGGTGTCGACCGTTCCGGCCGGGCGTTCGTCCCGACACGCATTTCGAGGTATCGATGACGCTGTTCCGCTCCGTTTCCGCCCTCGCCCTCGCCGGCAGTCTCGCGCTCGGCGCGGCCGCGGGCGCCCGCGCGGAGGAGGCCGCTCCCTTCACCGATGCCCAGCGCAAGGCGATCGAGGGCATCGTCAAGGATTACCTCGTCAAGAATCCCGACGTGCTGCAGGAGGCGATCGCCGAGGGCGAGCGCCGGGCCCAGGAGACGCAGAAGCTCGCCCAGGCCGCCGCCCTGAAGGAATCGCGCGAGGCGCTGACCAACTCGCCCCACGGCATCGTCGCCGGCAACCCGAACGGCGACGTCACCCTGGTCGAGTTCTTCGATTACAATTGCGGCTATTGCCGCAAGGCCTTCACCGACGTGCAGACCCTGATCAAGTCCGATCCGAAGCTGCGCGTGGTGCTCAAGGACTTCCCCGTGCTCGGCGCCGAATCGCTGGAGGCGAGCCGGATCGCGCTGGCGGCCAAGCTCCAGCTCAAGCCCGAGAAGATGTTCGACTTCCACGCCAAGCTGCTCGAGACCAAGGGCCGCATCAACGGCGAGCGGGCGATCGCGGTGGCGCGTGAGTTCGGCGCCGACGTCGAGCGCCTGAAGCGGGACGCGCAGGGACCGGAGGTGAAGGCCGCGCTGACCGAGAATGTCGGCCTCGGCGACAAGCTCAGCCTGTCGGGCACCCCCGCCTTCGTCATCGGCGACGAGATCCTGCCCGGCGCGGTCGGCGTCGAGCCGATGCGCAAGACCATCAACGACGTGCGCCAGTGCGGCCACGCGAGCTGCTGAGCCGGTCCGCCCTGGCGGCCTGACGAGAGAGGGGCCCGGTGCGGGATCGACCGCACCGGGCCCCTCCCCGTTCAGGCCGCCGCGGCGCGGGGATCGCTGCGGATCGGGCGCTCGCCGCGGATGCCGGGCTCGTTGCCGGCCCGGGGCGCGGTTCGCCGGTCGGGCTCGGGCGGATCGGTCTCGACCCATTCCGCCCGCTGGCGCGGCAGGGCGGAGGGATGCTCCTTCTGCAGAAACCCGATCATCTTCTCGCGCACCTCGCAGCGCAGGTCCCAGGTCTGGGGGGCGTTGCGGGCGCTCACCAGCATCCGAAGCTCGATCACGCCCTCCCGCGCGTCCGAGACCTGCAGGTTGACCACGTTGCCGTCCCATAGCTGCGACGCCGCCGCGATCCGCCGGAGTTCGCTGCGCATCGCCTCGATCGGCGCCCGGTGGTCGACGTAGAGGAACACGGAACCGATCAGGGAGGCGCCCTCGCGGGTCCAGTTCTGGAACGGCTTCTGGATGAAGTAGGTCAGCGGCAGCACGAGCCGGCGCCAGTCCCACAGCCGCACCACCACGTAGGTAGCGGTGATCTCCTCGACCCAGCCCCACTCGTTCTCGACGATGATCGCGTCCTCGATCCGGATCGGCTGGGTGATGGCGATCTGGATGCCCGCCACGAGGTTGGAGAGCACCGGCTGCATCGCCAGCCCGAGGATCAGCCCGGCGGCCCCCGCCGAGGCGAGCAGGCTGACCCCGTATTGCCGCACCGGCTCGAAGGTCATCAGCGCGATCGCCGCGGTGACGATGGCCACCATGGTCAGGGCCGCCCGCTCAAGGATCCGCATCTGGGTGAAGTGCTTGCGGGCGAGCAGGTTGTCTTCCGCGTCGAGCTTGAACCGGCGCAGGTAGATCACGGTCGCGATGTGGATCGCCGTGGCGCAGGTCCAGCCCGCGAGCGTCACGAAGGCGACGAGCAGCACCTGATTGAGGACGAGCCGGATCTCCCAGGTCAGGGGCGCGGTCGAGACCGCGAGCGCCAGGGCCACGACCAGCAGGGCGAGCCGGCTCGGCCCCCGGGTGCGCGAGACCAGCGAGCGCCAGAACAGGCTCTTCCCGCTCGCGGCCCTCTGCGCGAAGCGATAGGCCACCCCGTGCAGGGGCAGCACCAGCGCGCAGCAGCCGGCGATCAGGATCGGGCTCGCGAGCCACCAGGGCCACTGAACGATCCAGCCGATCAGCCGATCGAAGAACGCGTGGGCTTCCGCCATCGATCACCTCCTCGTCCAGGGGCAATGATCGCTGCCGGGCCCGGTTCCGCACTGCACAATGGTGCGACGGGTTCGAGCGGAGGGGCGAATTTTGCTGCGTTCAGGAACCTGATCGGACGGTCCGGCACGACCGTTCCCAGTCAAAAAGACGTTTTTGTTCAATGACGTGATCAGTCGACGCAGGGGTTCTTCCGATGCAGGGAGGCGCCTCATCGAACCGAGCGAATTTGCCGGCTTCTGGCACCATAATGCTTTATATATCGTGGCTATAGCGATATCAAAAATATAAATCCTCAGGGTAATTCAGTGTTCATGCCGCGCGTGCTTGTTACATATCAATAAAAAAGTCATTGCGCGGCAACCAAGTCGGCGGTGAACTATTGGGGTGCCGGAATTCGTCTTCCGGAACGTCGCAGCCAAGGGAGCGGGCGGAGTGAACACCTCGATGCACAAAGGAACCGCGTTCACCCAGGAGGAGCGCGCGTCTCTCGGGCTCGAAGGCCTGCTCCCCACCGCCGTCGAAACCCTGGATCGACAGGTCGAGCGGGTGCTCGGCCATCTCGGCGCCAAGCCGAACGACATCGAGCGCTTCATCTACCTTCAGGAGCTCAGCAACAGCAATCAGACGCTGTTCTACGCAACCGTGATGTCCGATCCGGCGCGCTTCGTGCCGATCGTCTACGATCCGACCATCGCCGAGGCCTGCCTCACCTACGGGCACATCTATCGCCGGCCGCAGGGCATGTACCTCAACCGGCACATGAAGGGGCGCTTCGAGGAGGTTCTGCGCAATTGGCCGGTGAAGGAGGTGCGCTTCATCTGCGTCTCGTCCGGCGGACGCATCCTCGGCCTCGGCGACATCGGCGCCAACGGCGCGCCGATCCCGATCGGCAAGCTCCAGCTCTACACCGCCTGCGCCGGCGTGCCGCCCGAGGGGCTGCTGCCGATCCATCTCGACATCGGCACCACCAACGCGGCGCTCCGCGCCGACGCGCTCTATACCGGGCTGCGCGAGGAGCCGCCGGAGCCCGACGCGGTGGACGCGATCGTCGATGCCTTCATGAAGGCGGCCAACGCGGTGTTCCCCGGTGTCTGCGTGCATTTCGAGGACTGGAAGGGCGACGACGCGATCCGGCTGCTGGAACGCTACAGGGACAGGTACCTCGTCTACAACGACGACATCCAGGGCACGGCGAGCGTCGCGCTCGCGGGCATCGTCACCGCCCTCCAGATCAAGGGGGAGGCGCTCGCCGACCAGCGCATCCTGTTCGCGGGGGCGGGCTCGGCCGGCACCGGCATCGCCGACATGATCGTCGAGGCGATGCGGGGCGAGGGCCTGAGCGAGGGCGAGGCGCGGGCGCGCATCACCCTGTTCGACATCGGCGGCCTGATCGAGAAGGGCCGCAAGGACCTCAACGCGTCGCAGAAGCCGTTCGCGCATGACTGGAAGCCGACCGAGGATCTCACGGACGCGGTGAAGCAGATCCGCCCGACGATCCTGATCGGCGTCTCGACGGTCGGCGGCCTCTTCACCGAGGCGGTGGTGAGGACCATGGCCAGGACCTGCGAGCGGCCGGTGATCTTCCCGCTATCGAACCCCACCGAAAAGGCGGAATGCACGCCCGAGCAGGCCTATGAATGGACGGACGGGAAGGCCCTCGTCGCCTGCGGCGTGCCGCTCCCCGACGTGACGCTGGACGGCAGGACCTTCCATCCGGGACAGGCCAACAACTTCTACATCTTCCCGGCGATTGGGCTCGCGGTCCAGGCCACGAAGCCGAAGCGGATCGATGATGCGATGTTCATCGAGGCGGCGCGCGCCACGGCCGATCAGGTCAGCCAGGCCGACCGCGACAAGGGCATGCTGTTCCCGCGCCAGAACAACATCCTCGAGACGGAACGGACGACGGCGACGCGGGTGGCCGAATCCATCTTCGAGCGCGGCCTCGCCACCGTGAAGCGCCCCACTGACATCCGGGCCTTCATCGAGTCGCTCAGCTACACGCCGGGATATTGAGGCCGCCATGAGCAGGACGGACAAGCGGGACGGCGGCAAGGGCCATCCGACGATGCGGGACGTGCCCGTCGGCCTCGATGCCGAGGGCACCCGCGAGGAGTTCGACTCCATGGGCACGGTCGCGGTGCCCGCCGACCGCTACTGGGGGTCGCAGACGCAGCGCTCGCTCAAGCACTTCTCCATCGGCGGCGACCGGATGCCGAAGGCGGTCTACCGCGCCTACGGCACCGTCAAGAAGGCGGCGGCGCTGGTGAATGCCGAGGCCGGCCGCCTGCCGCAATGGAAGGCCGAGGCCATCGTGCGCGCCGCCGACGAGGCGATCTCGGGGGCGCTCGACGCGCATTTCCCGCTCTTCGTCTGGCAGACCGGCTCGGGCACCCAGTCGAACATGAACGTCAACGAGGTGCTGTCGAACCGGGCGATCCAGCTGCTGGGCGGCACGCTCGGCAGCCAGCAGCCGGTGGGGCCGAACGACGACGTCAATATGGGCCAGTCCTCCAACGACAGCTTCCCCACCGCGATGCACCTGGCGGCGGTGACGCTGTTCGACGAGCGCCTTCTGCCCGAACTGTCCAGGCTCGCCACGGCGATCGAGGCGAAGGCCAACCGCTGGATGGACGTGGTCAAGGTCGGGCGCACCCATCTGGAGGATGCGACGCCGCTCTCGGTCGGCCAGGAATGGTCGGGCTGGGCCGCGCAGCTGCGCGCAGCGCAGGCCGAGATCGAGCGCGCGCGGGAGGGGCTCTACGCGCTCGCCATCGGCGGCACCGCCGTCGGCACCGGGCTCAACGCGCCGGAGGGCTTTTCGCGCAACGTCGCGGCCAAGATCGCGGAGCTGACGGGCAAGCCCTTCGTCACCGCCCCCAACAAGTTCATGGCGCAGGGCTCGCTCGACGCGATGGTGCGGGCCTCCGCCGCGCTGCGGGGTGCGGCGGTGGCACTGATGAAGATCGCCAACGACATGCGCTGGCTCGGGTCCGGCCCGCGCTGCGGTCTCGGCGAACTCAAGCTGCCGGCCAACGAGCCCGGCTCCTCGATCATGCCGGGCAAGGTCAACCCGACGCAGTGCGAGGCGATGGTGATGATCGCGATCCAGGTGATCGGCGAGGACACCGCCACCGCCTTCGCCGGCTCGCAGGGCAATTTCGAGCTCAACGCCATGCGGCCGATCATCATCAACAACGTCCTCCACTCGGCGACGATCCTCGCCGACGGCTGCGAGAAGTTCCGCACGTATTCGGTCGAGGAGACGGAGATCGATCGGGACCGGATCAAGGCTTACTTGGAGAACAACCTGATGCTCGTCACCGCGCTCTCGCCGGTGATCGGCTATCAGGCCGCGGCGAAGATCGCCGAGGAGGCTCAGGCCAGCGGCTCGACCTTGCGGGAGGCCGCCCTCAAGTCGGACGCGGTGACGGAGGAGCAGTACGACAGGATCATCGTGCCGGGCGACATGATCGGCCAAGGCGTCGCCGGCGCGTGACCGGCCGGAGGGCCGGGCGCGTCAGAGCCGTATCCGACCTGACTTTCTCGGGCCGGCGTCTCCCGGTTGCTGTTCCGACGCGCGTTCTTCCGACGAGCCGGCCGCCGCCCCCTCGGGATGCGCTCCGGGGGAGCAATCGAACGGAACCATCGGTGCCCGGACATCCACTCGGTCACGCTTCGACATCCGGACAGCGGGCCGCCGCTCACCCCTGGGTCGGCGCGCCCTCCTCCCGCAGCGCCCGGCGCAGCACCTTGCCGACATTGGTCTTGGGCAGCGTCTCGTGCAGCACGATCCGGCGCGGCACCTTGTAGCCGGTGAGGCTGGCGCGGGCATGCGCCCGGAGCGCGTCGGGCTCGACCGAGGGATCGCGCAGCACCACGTGGGCGACGACCATCTCGCCGCTCTCGCCGCAGGGCGCGCCGACCACGGCGCACTCGACCACGGCGGGATGAGTGGCCAGCACGTCCTCGACCTCGTTGGGGTACACGTTGAAGCCGGAGACGAGAATCATGTCCTTCATCCGGTCGACGATGCGGATCTGGCCGTCGGGCGTCATCACCGCCACGTCGCCGGTGCGGAAGAAGCCGTCGGCGGTCATCGCCGCCCGCGTCTCCTCGGGGCGGTTCCAGTAGCCGGCCATCACCTGGGGGCCGCGCACGCAGAGTTCACCCGGCACGCCGAAGGGCAGCACCGTGCCGTCCTCGGCGCGGATCGTCACCTCGGTCGAGGGCAGCGGATAGCCGATCGTCCCGGTCCAGTCGGCGAGCCCGAGCGGGTTGACGCTCACCACCGGCGAAGTCTCCGACAGGCCGTAGCCTTCGAGGATGGTCTGGCCGGTGATCGCCTTCCAGCGGGCGGCCACCGCCGACTGCACCGCCATGCCGCCGCCGACCACGTACTCCACCTTCGAGAAATCGACCGTGCCGATCTTCGGGTGGTTGTTCAGCGCGTTGAACAGCGTGTTGACGCCGGCGAAGTTGGTGAACCGGGTGCGGCTCAGGGTCTTCACGAAGCCGTCGAGGTCGCGCGGATTGGGGATCAAGAGGCAGCAGCCGCCGAGCCGGAAGAAGAACAGGAAGCAGGCGGTCAGCGCGAAGATGTGGTAGAGCGGGAGCGCCGTCACCGCGACGCGCCCGTCCCCGTCCTCCGCCGAGCCGCGGAACCACGCCCGGCTCTGCTCGACATTGGCCATGACGTTGCGGTGGGTCAGCATCGCCGCCTTGGCGATGCCGGTGGTGCCGCCGGTATATTGCAGGAAGGCGACATCGCCGGGTTCGATCGCCACCGCGGGGCGCTTGAGGCCGCGGCCGGCCCGCACCACCGCCTCGAACCGCAGGGTGCGCCCGGCGGGCAGGGCGTAGGGCGGCACCGCCCGCTTCACCCGCCGCGAGACGAGATCGACGATCCGGCCCTTCAGCCCGAGCAGGTCGCCGGGCCCGGCCACGACGATCCGCTCCAGGCCCGGCATCTGCGGCAGCGCCTGCTCGACCGTGCGGCAGAAATTCTCCAGCACGAACAGGACGCGGGCGCCGGAGTCGTTGATCTGCGCGGCGAGCTCCCGCGGGGTGTAGAGCGGATTGACGTTGACCACGGTGCAGCCCGCCACCAGCACGCCGAGCAGCGTGACCGGGCAGGCCGGGACGTTGGGCATCATCACCGCGACGCGGTCGCCGATGCCGTCGGCGCCCGTCTCGCGGCTCATCTCCCCGCGGCTCTTGCCGTAGCCGTTGGCGGCGAGCCACGCCGCCACTGCCTGGGCCGCGGCGCCGACCTCGCGGTAGCGCAGGCTCGCGCCGAAGCAGGTGATCGCCGGGCGCTCGGCGAAGCGCAGCACGCTGCGGTCGAACAGATCGACCACGGTGCCGACCGAGTCGGCGTCGATGTCGGCGGGAATGCCGGGGGGATAGGCAGCCAGCCAAGGGCGCTCCGCGCTCCGGTCCTGCGCCATCCTCGTCCCTCCTGCCCTGTGGCACGCGGCTTATGGGGGCCGGCCTCGTGCCGGCACCGCCGCTTCCCGTCGAGGCTTAAGCGTTTCCGGCGCGTTCGATCAACCCACACCGGGCCGCCCGGCCGGAGACATCGCCGGCATTGTGTTGCGCTCAGCCCGGCCGCCGCGATGGCCGGCGACGCGCGGCCACGAGCAGAACGTGCGGCAGCGCGGCGAGCGTCAGCAGCCCCGCGGCGACGACGAGGTCGCGGGCATCGAGCGGCCGACGCGGCCAGGGGCCGAACCCGGCGTCGCGGGCGAGCCCGATCACGGCCGCGGCGAACCAGAGGGCGAGGAAGCCCGCGATCCAACCGCGCAGCGCCCACCCGGCCCGGCGCCAGCGGCTGCCGCCGAGCGCCGGACCCGGCCGGCCGGCGAGGCGCGCGCCGAGCCCCGTGGCCAGCCCGAACAGGCCGGCGGCGGCGCCCGCCCCCATCGTGTAGGCGATCGCCATCGGCGTGCCGTTGAGGAAGGCGCCGCTGCCGGTGCCGAAGCCCGCCCGCAGCACGAGTCCGCCGAAGGTCGGGTGTAGGCTCACCGCGAGCACCAGAGCGAGGCCGATGCCCCCGCCGATGAGGCGCCGGACCACCGAGGCGGGGCCCGGCGCCAGCATCGCGGCCAGGATGCGCACGAGTCCGTAGACCAGCGCGAAGGCGAAGAGCGGGTAGCGGTCGAGGAAGAAGCCGTAGAACCGCGCCGCCACGTCCGGCGGCATCGCGCTGCGTTGATCGAAGCCGGTGAGGAAGACCGCGAACAGGGCGGCGAGCGCCGCCAGCAGCGGCGTCGCGGCGACGGCCCAGGCGCCTCGCCGCGACGACGTCCGTTCGCCCACCGGACCGGCCCCCGCCCCGGCGGGGAGCGCGCCCGCCCGGCTCACCGCTCGTAGTGTTCGCGCACGAGCCGGTCGAGCAGGCGCACGCCCCAGCCCGCGCCCCAGCTCCGGTTGATCTCGGAGGGGGTGGAGGCCATCGCCACGCCGGCGATGTCGAGATGGGCCCAGGGCACGTCGTTGACGTAGCGCTTGAGGAAGGCCGCCGCCGTCGCCGCGCCGCCGTGGCGCCCGCCGGTGTTCTTCATGTCGGCGAACTTCGAGTCGATCGCCTTGTCGTAGGCCGGGATCAGCGGCATCCGCCACACCTTCTCCCCCGCCGCCTCGCCGGCCGCGGTGATCTGCGCCGAGAGCGCGTCGTCGTTGGAGAACAGGCCGGCGATGTCCTGGCCGAGCGCGACGATGATCGCGCCGGTCAGCGTGGCCAGATCGATCATCGCCTTGGGCTTGTAGGTCGCCTGGACATGCCAGAGCACGTCGGCGAGGACGAGACGTCCTTCCGCGTCGGTGTTGATGACCTCGATGGTCTGCCCCGAGAGCGAGGTGACGATGTCGGAGGGACGGTAGGAATTGCCGTCGGGCATGTTCTCGACGATGCCGATGGCGCCGATCACGTTCGCCTTGGCCTTGCGCGAGGCCAGCGCGTGCAGGGTGCCGACGACCGCGGCCGAGCCGCCCATGTCGCCCTTCATGTCCTCCATGCCGCCGGCCGACTTGATCGAGATGCCGCCGGAATCGAACACCACGCCCTTGCCGATCAGCGCCAGCGGCGGCTCGGAGGCGTCGTCCGCGCCGTTCCAGCGCATGATCACCACCCGCGGCTCGCGGGCCGAGCCCTGGGCCACCGCGAGCAGGGCGCCCATGCCGAGCTCCCGCATCCGCGCCAGGTCGAGGATCTCGACCTCGACGCCGAGGCGCGTCAGCTCGGAGACGCGGCGGGCATATTCCTCCGGATAGAGGACGTTCGGCGGCTCGTTGACGAGGTTGCGGGCCAGCATCACGCCGCCGGCCACGGCCTCGGCCGCCCCCGCGGCGGCCCGCGCCGCGGACGGGTCGGCGACGAGCAGGGTCAGCGCGGTCCCCGCCTCGTCCTCGTCCTTCTTCTTGGTCTTGTACTGGTCGAAGCGGTAGTGGCGCAGGCGCGCGCCGAGGGTGAAGTCGGCCATATCGCGGGCGCTGCCGGCAAATCCCGGCCAGTCGAGCACGATCCGGCTCTCGCGCGCGCCGACCTTGCCCGCGGTGAAGCCGCCGAGCACGGTCCAGTCGGTCTTGGCGCGGTCCTTCTCGGAGCCGAGGCCGATCACCACGAGCCGGTCGGCCTCCACGCCCGCCGGGGCCGGGAGGGCCAGCGCGCTCTGCGCCTTGCCCTTGAAGCGCTCGCTCGCGGCGGCGCGGGCGACCAGCTCGGCGCCGGACCGCCCCAGGATCTCGGCCGCAGCCCCCGACAGGGCGAGGTCGTCGCCGACGAATACCACGACGTCGCCGCCCCGGCCGCGCGACGACAGCGGCTCAAAGGCGATTTCGATCCCACCGGCCATGATGCTCTTCGCTTTCCACCCGCGTTCCGGCGGCCTGCCGCGGGCTCCGCGACAGCCGGCGAACCTGTGTACCCGGTGAGACGCAGAACGCAACGCGGGGCGCTGTCGCGAAGCCCGCCCCGTACGGGCTTCGCGGCGGGGCGCTTGGTGAGGACATCGCGACGCGGGCCCGGTGCAACCGGTAAGGCGACGGCGTGCGCAAGCGAGGCCGATTGATGCCGAGCAGTGTCTGGACGACGTCCCTGCGCCGGGGATGCGACGGCGCCTGTGCCGTTCAGGCGTAGATCGTGTAAAAAGCGCGTTTCAATTGCATGACTGCGTGGGATGTTACGGTGATCGGGTCCGCCTGGAAAAAGTTAACGGCGATCGTCGCGGGTATTGCAGCCCTGGTCGCTGGAATTTCTGCCTTTGTTACAAATATCGATAAAATATTGCCGCAAAAATCCTCTATCAAGACCGCGAATTGGAAGGTCGATTCTGTCTCCAGGGTGCCGAGGTCTCGGGGGGATTATGCTGTATCGTTCCTAGAGGTCGAGTCGTTGAAGGAAGGGTTTTTGCCCATAAAAGATTGCTTTATCGAAATATCCTATCCCAATGGGTTTGCAATAGAACGCACATATATTGACGAATCAAGGCATAAATTCAGTTATGGATTCTTCAGAGAATATCATAAGATCGAGACATTCGTTCACTGGGCGGGCGATGGTCTCCTGGTTCGGCAATTCATAGACGCGCGTAACGAGCGAAAATCGGGGAGCATGCGTGCCCGCATTCGCTGTACGTCGATCGAGACTGAGTGGCAGGACATCGACGTACCCGGCCACGATGGGTGGAAGCGGGAGGCTTCGGAGTGAGACACGACAGGCGGGCGCGCGATCCGGCCGAGATGCCTTCGAGCTGCGAGTGCCGTCGATCCCGAGCGTTCTTCGCTCAGTCCTTCGACACGAGCGGCCTGGACCCCGCCTCCGCAGCCTGGCCTGCGCTCGGTGCGGCGAGCGGCACGGCGAGGCGAAACCAGCCGCGGGTCTCCTCATTGTCCTGCACTTGGCCACCGCGGGTGCGCGTCTGGCGGGCGACGATGTCTCGGGCGAGATAGACCTGCACGATGAAGCGGTCGAAGCTGTAGCCGACAAGGGCGCCGGCGGCGAATTGCCCGGTCTTCTGATAGGTGCGGTAGAGCGGATCGCGGCGGTCCACCGCGAGGTCGAGGGAGCCGTAGGCGACCGGGCCGATCTCGAACCTCCCGAACCTTTTGACCAGCGTCAGGTCGAGGCCGAGCCCGTCCGCTTGGCCGATCGGCCCGAGCGACCGGCCGACGGCGCCGCCGAAGCGGGCGCGCGGGTCCAGGGTCAGGCCGTAGGAGAGCGACGCCGTGAGATTGTAGTGGCCGTCGCCGACATAGGTCGCCGCGAAGCTCTGGCGGAGGGTCGCCGAGGCGGCCTGCGGCAGGAGCGGCGTGCCGTCGAGGCCGAGGCCGAGCGAGCCGCGGTCGCTCACCGGCAGGTAGGCGCCGAGCAGGTAGGAGACGCCGAGGCCGTTCCCGAGATCCCAGGCCAGGGCGCTCGCGAGCAGCGGGTTGTACATCGCGCTGACGTCGCGGTTCGGCAGCGGCGCGGGGTTGCGCGTGCCGATGAGGGCGGTCGGAAACGAGACCACCGGTTGGATCTGTCCGCCGAAGAGCCTGTAGGGCGAGGCCCAGACCACGAACGGGATGTTGCCCATCACGTCCGGGGCGTTCGGCCGGTCGGCGCGGCCGGCGGTGAAGGTATCGACCGCGACGACGATGCCGGTCGGCAGGGGATAGCCGGCGGTGAGGCCGACCTGTTCGCCGGCACTCGTCGCCGGCGCAGCCTGCGCGGTTGCCACGGTCATGCTCAGGCAGGCGGCGCCTAGGGCGGCCCGGCTCCTCGACATCTCTCGTCCCCCTTCGATCCGCTCGCGCGAACGCCCGACCGAGAATGCGGGAGCGCGCAGAATTCGCATAGGTTATGAAATGGGAATCAGAGATCCGTCGCCGGGCGGTCGCAGCGGCGTGCACGGAGGGTGCTTCCTCCGCGTCGTATCTTGTGGGGTACAAACCGCGTGCGGCAGATCCTCACCACCGACGACTTCGATGATTGGCTTCTCAGGCTTCGCGACCGGGTTGGGCGAGCCAAGATTCTGACGCGGATCGGCCGGCTCGGCCACGGTAATCCAGGCGTCGTCAAATCGGTCGGCGAAGGCGTCCGTGAGATGAAGATCGATTTCGGGCCGGGCGACCGCATTTATTTCGTCGAACGGGCCGATGGGAGCATCGTCGTCCTTTTGTGCGGCGGCGACAAGGATACGCAGTCACGCGACATTGCGCGGGCGAAAGCGCTCGCGCAGACAGTCTGAGGAGGGTGTGATGACCGATCCCGACAGGCCGGCCGAGGGGCTGGCCAAGGAGCCGGCGAGGACGCCGACGAAGCCTTTCGACCCGGCCCACTACATCCGCACGCCCGAGGATGCCGCAGCCTACCTGACGGAGGTCTTGGAGGACGGCGACGAGGCGGAATTCCGTCGGGCGCTCGGGGCGATTGCCCGTTCCCGCAGCATGGCCGAGGTTGCAGAGAGAGCAGGTCTCGGGCGCGAGAGCCTGTATAAGGCGTTGTCCGAGACGGGTAATCCAGGCCTGTCGACGGTGCTCGGCGTGCTGCGCGCGCTCGACCTGCGGATGACGGTCGCCGTCGTGCGCACACGGCCGGAAGCGGCCTGACCCCGGTCCCGGGCGTCCCCCTCGCGCGCTCGCCCGCGCCGCGAAACGGCCTCAATCCGGGCGCCCCGAGACGCGTCATCCGTGACAATGTGCGGGACAGCTTGGCCTGATCGCCGCGACCGGCGAGAATGCGCGGCGCCGTGAGCGGTGGCGAGGAAGGGGTCCGGGGGAGCGGAAGGCGCGGATGACGCAGATCGAGCGCTACATATTCAGGATCGCGCTCGGGGCCTTCCTCACCTGCCTGATCGGCCTCACCGGCACGATCTGGGTGACGCAGGCCCTGCGCGAACTCGACCTCGTCACGGCCAAGGGGCAGACGCTCCTCGTCTTCCTGTTCATCACCGCCCTGTCGCTGCCGACGCTGATCACCGTGATCGCCCCCGTGGCGCTGTTCATCGCCTGCGTCTACGCGCTCAATAAACTCAACGGCGATTCCGAGCTCATCGTGATGTCGGCCGCCGGCATGCCGCCGCGCCAGCTGCTGCGGCCCTTTGCGACGCTCGCGCTCGCCGTCAGCCTCGTCGTCGCCTTCCTGACGATCCAGGTGATGCCGTCCTCGTTCCAGGAGCTGCGCGACGTGCTGACGCGGGTGCGCGGCGACTTCGTCGCCAACGTCGTCAAGGAGGGTCAGTTCACCGCCCTCGACAACGGCATCACCTTCCATTTCCGCGAGCGCGGCGCCGACGGCTCGCTCCAGGGCCTGTTCATCCAGGACAAGCGCGAGGCCGGCAAGGCGGTGGTCTACCTCGCCGAGCGCGGGCGCGTCGCGGATGTCGACGGGCAGACCTATCTCGTCCTGGAGAAGGGCAGCATCCACCGCCAGCAGAAGGACAGCCGCGATTCCTCGATCGTGAGCTACGAGCGCTACGCCGTCGATCTCGCCGCCTTCACGCCCCCGGATTCGGAGACGATCTACAAGCCGCGCGAGCGCTCGACCCTGGCCCTGCTCTTCCCCGATACGGGCGAGGGCTATTACCGCCTGCAGAAGGGCCGCTTCCGGGCCGAGCTGCACGACCGGCTCTCCGCCTGGCTCTACCCGCTGGCGCTCGCCTTCATCGCGTTTGCCGCGCTCGGCGACCCGCGCACCACGCGCCAGGGCCGGGGCCTGGCCGTGGCCGGGGCGGTGCTCGGCGTCGTGGCGCTTCGCATCGCGGGCTTCGCCGCGAGCAGCGCCGCCGTGCGCAGCCCCGGCGCGGTCGTGGCGATCTACGCCGCTCCGCTCGGGGCCATCGCCCTGTCCTGCCTCGTGATCTTCGGCGGCGCCCGGGCGCGGGCCTTGAACGAGCGGCTCGGGCGGTTCGGGCGGCGGCTCACGGGGGCCGTGCGGCGGCGCCCGCTGGCCGGGCGCGCCTGAGGCCACGGCGATGCTGATCGGCGCGACCCTCGGCCGCTACTTCGCGTGGCGCTTCGTGCGCACCATCCTCGGCGTGTTCCTCACGGTCTTCGCCCTGGTCTACACCCTCGACTTCGTCGAGCTGCTGCGGCGCGCGGGCGATGCGGAGGGCGCCTCGCCCGGGCTGATGGCGCAGCTCGCCCTCTACCGCACGCCCGCCGTGGCCGAGAGCGTGCTGCCCTTCGCCGTTCTGTTCGGCTCCATGGCGGCCCTGCTCCAGCTCTCGCGCAAGCTCGAACTCGTGGTGGCGCGGGCCGCCGGCATCTCGGCGTGGCAGTTCCTCCAGCCCGGCGCCTTCGTCGCCCTGGCGATCGGCGCCCTGGCGATCGGCGCCTACAACCCGCTCTCGGCGGCGCTCAAGCAGCGCTCCAGCGAGATCGAGGCGAAGATCTTCGCCAAGGCGACCAAGGCCGGCACCGGCAAGGACCTGTGGCTGCGACAGCGCAGCGTGGACGGGCAGGCGATCATCCGCGCCGAGACGGCGATCGAGGGCACGACCACGCTCGCCGGCGTCACCGTGTTCCAGTTCGACGACGCGGGCGTCTTCACCGCGCAACTGGAGGCGGCGCGGGCGACCCTGCACGACGGCTGGTGGGAGTTGCGCGATGTGCGGGTTCTCACACGCGATGAACCGCCCGAGAGCCACGAGGTCTACCTCGTCGCCTCGACCCTCGATCCGAGCCAGATCCGCCAGCGCTTCACGCCCCCGGAATCTGTGCCCTTCTGGCAACTTCCCGAGACCATCGCGCGCCACGAGCGGGCGGGCCTGGATGCCACGCGGTACCGCCTCCAGTACGATGTGCTGCTGGCAACGCCCCTGCTCTACCTCGCGATGGTTCTCGTGGCGGCAACGGTTTCCTTAAGGTTCTTCCGCTTTGGTGGCGTCGGGAAACTCGTGCTCGGCGGGGTGAGCGCGGGCTTCGTTCTCTACGTCGCGCGGCAGGTGATGGAGGGGCTGGGCGCGTCGGGGATGGTCGCGCCGACAGTGGCGGCGTGGTTCCCCGCCGTGGTAGGGAGTCTGCTCGGTACGCTCACGCTTCTCTACCAGGAGGACGGCTGATGCGCGGTGCTCCGGGTGGGGACGGGTTCGGTTGTGCCAGGGACTGGCTGGGTCGTCGTGCAGGGGGCTGCACAGGGTTCGAGGGACGCGTTGCGTAAGGTCGCCGACATCGCGATCACGGTCTCCATGGCCGCACTGCTGACGGCAGCCTTCGGGCTCGCCGCGCCGCGCGCCCATGCCCAGGCCGGGCTGGAACGGCTCGCCGGCTCCAAGGAGAAGGACGGGAAAGGCCAGCGCCTGCTCGTCGAGGCCGACGAGCTGATCTACGACAACGACCGCAACACCGTGACCGCCCGCGGCAATGCCGAGCTGCATTACGGCGCGCGCACGCTCCAGGCGGACCGGGTGCGCTACGACCGCGGCACGAGCCGGGTCTTCGCCGAGGGCAATGTCCGCCTCACCGACGAGACCGGCGCCGTCGTCACCGGCGATCGGATGGAGCTGACCGACGACTTCAAGAACGGCTTCGTCGACGCGCTGCGCATCCAGCAGACGGTCCAGCTCAAGGGCGAGACCGTGCGCACCCGCATCTCCGCCCCGCGGGCGGAGCGAATCGCGGGCGAGCAATCGAGCTTCGACTACGCCACCTACACCGCCTGCGAGCCGTGCAAGGACCATCCGGAGACGCCGCCGCTCTGGCAGATCAAGGCGGCCAAGATCATCCACAACAATGAGACCCACACCATCAGCTACGAGGATTCGACCCTCGAGCTCGGTGGCATCCCGGTCGCCTACCTGCCCTATTTCGAGTCCGCCGACCCGACGGTGAAGCGCAAGACCGGCTTCCTGACGCCGCGCTTCATCACCTCGACGGCGATCGGCACCGGCGTGGCGACGCCGTTCTTCATCAACCTCGATCCGAGCTACGACCTGACGCTCTCGCCGGCCTTCGTCTCGCGCCAGGGCGTGCTGGGCCAGGCCGAGTTCCGCCAGCGGATCGACAACGGCAGCTACAATCTCCGCCTGTCGGGCATCTTCCAGACCACGCCCTCGGCCTTCCTGCCGGGGCCGCTGGGGGCTGCCGACCGCGAGTTCCGCGGCTCGATCGAGTCGCGCGGGCGCTTCTTCATCAACGAGCACTGGCGCACGGGCTGGGACCTCGTTGGCGTGACCGACAAGTGGTTCCTCGACAATTACCGCATCCGCAACCAGAACATCACCACGGACTATTTCCGCGAGGCGGTCTCGACCGCCTACCTGATCGGCCAGGGCGACCGCTCGTGGTTCGAGGCGCGGGGCTACTACTTCAAGGCCCTGTCGAGCTTCGACTGGCAGAAGGAGCAGCCGGTCGTCCTGCCGGTGATCGACTACGACAAGCGCATCGACGGGCCGGGCAAGCTCGGCGGCGAGGTGCGGTTCGAGGCCAACGTCACCAGTCTCTCGCGCGAGGCGACGGACTTCCAGGGCATCCCGCGCACGGGCAGCTACCTGTTCGCCCCGAGCGTCAACGGGATCAGCTACCCGCTCTACGAGACCTGCACCACCTTCGTGCGCGACCGCTGCATCGTGCGGGGCCTGGGCGGCGTCGACACGCGGCTCTCGGCCCAGGTCTCCTGGCGGCGCAGCTTCATCGACGATTTCGGGCAGGTCTTCACGCCGTTCACCTACCTGCGCACCGACGCCTTCTTCGTGAACCCGAGCCGGTCGGGCTTCCAGAACGCGCTGGTGAACAACATCACCACGATCGATGACGGCTTCTCCGGCCGCGTCATGCCGGCGATCGGCCTCGACTACCGTTATCCCTTCGTCGCCGATTTCGGGGGCCTCGGCGTCCATACCCTGGAGCCGATCGCCCAGGTGATCGCCCGGCCCTCCGAGACCCGGATCGGCCGGCTGCCGAACGAGGATGCGCAGAGCCTCGTCTTCGACGACACCTCGCTGTTCCAGTGGGACAAGTTCTCCGGCTACGACCGGGTCGAGGGCGGCGTGCGGGCCAATCTCGGCGCGCAGTATTCCGTCGTGACCCCGACCGGCTGGTACGCCAACCTGATGTTCGGCGAGTCGATCCAGATCGCGGGCGTCAACTCGTTCCGCCGCGGCGATGTCGCCAATGTCGGCCTCGATTCCGGCCTGGAGAACCGCCGCTCGGACTTCGTCAGCCGCTTCCAGCTCTCGCCCAACCAGAACATCAGCTTCATCGCCCGCGCCCGCTTCGACCAGCGCGACTTCGCGGTGAACCGGTTCGAGGCCGGCGTGACCGCGCGGTTCTCGCCGTTCCTGCCGCTCGAGACCTCGCTGTTCTACTCCACCTACGAGGCGCAGCCGGCCCTGGGCTTCCCCCATCGCCGCGAGGGCGTGACCGCGTCCGCCACCTACCGCATCACCCCGAACTGGTTCGTCACCGGCTCGGCGCTCGTCGACTTCACCCACTACCTCGACACGCGCGACACCTTCGCCGACTACTACACCGCCTACCTCGCCAACCCGGTCGGCCTCTCGCCAGTCTACAGCAATCCGGGCAAGGCCTACCTCTCCGGCATGAGCCTGGGCGGCGGCTATCAGGACGAGTGCACCACGGTCTCGCTCAACTACATCGTCTCGCCCATCGCCACCGCGATCGGCGTGCGCGAGCGCAACCAGACCGTGCTGCTGCGCCTGGAGCTGAAGACGCTCGGCGAGGCGGACCTGCGCCAGAACGTCAGCACCTCGACGACCGCCGACGGCATCGCCACGGTGCGCTGACCGTGGAGCGCCCTGTAGGGTGATAGGGGGCGCGTCGGTGCAGCCGGGCCACGCCGCCCCCGAAACGGCGCGATCGCTCGCGCCCCCGCCCCGTCCTCGCTTGACCCTGCCCGGCACGCCCCCGACGGTGGCGCGCAACATCGGACGGGAACGGACATGGCCCTTCTTCAGCGGCTCCTCGCTTACGCCTCCTCGGCCTTCGGCCTGCCGGCCTCGGCCGAGACCGTGCCCGACGGCAGCGAGGAGCATCTCGCGGCGACCGCGCTGCTCGTCCACGTCGCCCGCGCCGACGGCGTGCTCGACCCGGCGGAGTCCGAGCGGCTGGTGCGGCTCGTGCGCCGCCGCTACGCGGAGAGCGACGCGGAGGCGCAGGGCCTGATCGAGCGTGCCGCCGCCTTCGAGGCGCAGACCCGCGACATGACGAGCCTGGTCGAACTGATCGGCAGCGACGGCAGCAGCCCGGAGGAGCGGACGCGTCTGCTCGCCATGGCCTGGTCGGTGGCCGGCGCCGACGGCGACCTGCACGAATTCGAGGAGGCGCTGGTCTGGCGCCTCGGCAAGCTGCTCGGCTTCGACGAGCCGGCGATCGCCGCCGCCCGCGACCGCGGCTTCCGCGAGCCCGCCGGCGCGTGACGGCGGGCCGTCATGGGTTTCGAAAGGGCAAGCCCTTTCGCGGGTCCCCGGCGGAGCCCTGGGACCCCATCGGGGCGCTGCCCCAGGACCCCGCCGAAGGGATGATCCCCTCGGGATCCCGGATTGCACGATGATCGTCAGCCTGACCCTGATCCTGCTCGCCCAGCTTCTGGGGGAGGTCGCGGCCCGCGCCGCCGGCCTGCCGGTGCCGGGACCGGTGATCGGCATGGCGCTGCTTCTCGGCTTCCTGCTCCTGCGCGACCGGACGCAGCCGGCCTCGAACCGCTGGCTGCCGCCGCCGCTGGTCGATGGCGGCCTGGAGGGCACCGCCAAGGGCATGCTGGCGCATCTCTCGATCCTGTTCGTGCCCGCCGGCGTCGGCATCGTCGGCAAGCTCGACGTGCTGGCGAGCCACGGGCTCGCGCTCGCTGTGGTGCTCACCCTCTCCGTGACCCTGACGCTGGCGGCGACCGTGCTCACCTTCGTCGCGGTCTCGCGGATGCTTGAGCATCGGCCCGAAAGGGGGTGGCGGGCTTTCGGAAGGAGCCGATCCAAGGACGGTGACCGTCGATGACCGGCGAGTTCGCCCTCTGGGTCTATCTGAGCCACACCCCTCTGCTGTGGCTCACCGTGACGCTGCTGGCCTACGCGGTCGCCGACCGCTTCTTCCAGGCGGCCGGGCGCCACCCGCTCGCCAACCCGGTGATCCACGCGATCTGGATGATCGGCCTCGTCCTGACGCTCACCGGCACGCCCTACCGCACCTATTTCGAGGGCGCGCAGTTCGTGCACTTCCTGCTCGGGCCGGCCACGGTGGCGCTGGCCGTGCCGCTCTACGAGCGGCGGGCGACGGTGATGCGCGCGCTCCTGCCGATGCTCGCCGCCCTTCTGGTCGGCTGCGTCACGGCGATGACCTCGGCGCTCGTCTTCGCCCGGCTCGCCGGCATCCCCTACGACGTGCGGCTGGCGATGGCCCCGAAATCCGTGACCACGGGCGTCGCCATGGGCATCGTCGAGGCGCTCGGCGGCGACCCGACGCTCGCCGCCGTGCTGGTGATGCTGACCGGCATGGCCGGCGCGGTGATCGTCACGCCGCTGATGCGCACCCTGCGCGTCGAGGACATGCGCGCCCGCGGCTTCGCGGCGGGGCTCGCCGCCCACGGTCTCGGCACCGCCCGCGCCTTCCAGGTCAGCGAGGTTGCGGGCACCTTCGCCGGCATCGCCATGGGCTTGAACGCGTTCCTCACCGCGATCCTGGTGCCGGTGGCGGTGAGCGTGTTGCGGTGAGCGTGTTGCCGTGAGCTCTTGCCGGCCCCCGGGCGTGCCGCACGGAGGCACGACGGGGGGGCGGGACGGATTCGCCGCCCGGCCACGCCCCGTCACGTTCGAGTGTCGAACATAATCCGCATCGCGGCACCGGCCCGGTCGTGAGTATTCCCGATCTGTGCGAGGCCGCACGACGATGAGTTGAGCGCGATCGGAAAGTCTTCGGGAGTCACGCTGCCGCCGTGATTGTCTGTCCACCCCTTCGGCAACGCCTGGAGCCGATGAAGACAATGTCGAACGGCACCCCGACCTTCTGGATGACCATGGCCGCCGTCAGCGCCTCGTTCGGCGCGCTGCACGGCCTCCTGTTCAACGACGGGCCGACGCTCCCCGGGATCCTCTACGGCACCGGTGTCGGGCTCACGGTGATCGCCTACGAGCGCGGCGTCTTCCTCGCCGATTACAGCCAGCGCCTGCGGCGGCTGCCGACGCTCGCCTATTTCGCCGCCGCCGAGATCAGCCTGGTCCTCGTCATCGTGACTGCGATGTCGGTGACCGGCTCGGTCGTCTGGGCGCTCGGCATCGCGGACAAGACCTTCCTGGAGGCCGTGACGCCCAAGCTCCTCACGCTCCCGTTCGCGCTGGCGGTCTCGGCGCTGATCGTCGCCGTCCTACGGGTTCGCGACCTGATCGGCAGCGAGACGTTCACGAGCCTGATCCTCGGGCGCTACCATCGCCCGGTCAGCGAGGCGCGGGTGTTCCTGTTCCTCGATCTCGTCGGATCGACGGCCTACGCGGAGCGGCACGGCGACCTCGCGGCGCAGGAACTCCTGAAGGCGGTCTTCGCCGCGATCGCCGAGCCGGTGCGGCGCCACCGCGGGCAGGTGGACGACTATGTCGGCGATCAGGTCATCGTCTCCTGGCCCCTCGCGCGCGGCATCGAGCGGGCGCGCTGCGTCGCCTGCGTCTTCGCGATCCGCCGAACCCTCGAGGCCGACCGGGACGGATGGCTCGCCCGCTTCGGCTTCGTTCCCGAACTGCGCGCGGCCCTGCACGGCGGCGGCGTCGTGACGGCGGAGGTCGGCGTCGACCGGCACAAGATCGCCTATTTCGGCGACGTCATGAATGCGACCGCCCGGCTGGAGGGGCTGTGCCGGGAGACCGGGCGGAGCGTGCTGATCTCGGATGCCGTCCTGGCCCGGCTGCCCGCCCTCCCCGACGGCATCGAGGCCGAGGCACTCGGCGGGTACCGCCTGCGGGGCCGTAGCGAGACCATGGCCGTGCATGCGCTGACGGAGATGGCCCCGGTCACGGCGGTGGCCTCGAACCCTCGGGCCGGAACCGAGCGGAAGCCGGCGGTGCCGCACCTCGCACCGCATCTTGCGCCGCATCTTGCGCCTTGGCCCGAGCGGCCGGGGGCCGAAGCGCGGGTGCCGCGACGGTCGGCGGCCTCCGCCTGAGCCGAGCCCGGCCTGCCGTGTTGCGCCGCGATACCTGACCCTCTACAAGCCGGGGCATTCGCCTGGACCCGGTGCAAGCCCGGGTGGCTCTTCCGGCCGCCGATCCGCCGGACCACGCATTCGCGACGCCGCCTTCCCTCCCCCGCATCGTCGGCGGAGCCCGCGTCCCTCTGCGGAATTTCCTCGATGTCATCGACCTCCACGACCGCCCGCGGGCGGTTCGCGTCCACTTGGTTCGGCTCCTCCTGGTTCGGCTCTCCTTGGGCCGACATCCTCTCCGGGATCGTCGTCGCCCTCGCCCTGATCCCGGAGGCGATCGGCTTCTCGGTGATCGCCGGGGTCGATCCCAAGGTCGGGCTCTACGCCTCCGTTGTGATCGCCTGCGTCATCGCCTTCGCGGGCGGGCGCCCGGCCATGATCTCGGCCGCCACCGCCGCCACCGCCGTGGTGATGGTCGATCTCGTGCGCGACCATGGCGTCCCCTATCTCTTCGCCGCCACCATCCTGATGGGCGTGTTCCAGATCCTCGCCGGCCTGGCGAAGCTCGGGCGGCTGATGCGCTTCGTCTCGCGCTCGGTGATGACGGGCTTCGTCAACGCGCTGGCGGTCCTCATCTTCCTGGCGCAGCTGCCCGAACTCACCGGCGTGACGCCGGTCACCTACGGCCTGATCGCGCTCGGGCTCGCCATCATCTACGGCTTCCCCCGGATCACCCGCGCGGTGCCCTCGCCGCTCGTGGCCATCGCCGTGCTGACGGCGCTCACCGCCTGGCTCGGGCTCGACGTGCGCACCGTCGCCCATCTCGGCGCGCTGCCGACCGCCCTGCCGAGCTTCGCCCTGCCCGACGTGCCGCTGACCCTCGAGACCCTGCGCATCATCCTGCCCTACTCCGTCACGCTCGCCGCGGTCGGCCTGCTCGAGAGCCTGCTCACCGCGCAGATCGTCGACGACATGACCGACACCGGCAGTTCCAAGAACCGGGAATGCATGGGCCAGGGGCTCGCCAACATGAGTTCGGCGGTGTTCGGCGGCATGGGCGGCTGCGCCATGATCGGGCAGTCGGTCATCAACGTCTCGTCGGGCGCCCGCGGCCGGCTCTCGACGCTGGTGGCGGGGAGCTTCCTGCTGGTGCTGCTCGTGCTCCTGCAGGATCTGCTCAGCCTCGTCCCCGTCGCGGCGCTGACCGCGGTGATGATCATGGTCTCGCTCAACACCTTCTCCTGGCGCTCGCTCGGCGAGCTGCGGACCAACCCGCTGCCCTCCTCCCTGGTGATGCTCGCTACCGTCGCCGTGGTGGTCGCCACCCGCGACCTCGCCATCGGGGTGCTGGTCGGCGTGCTGCTGTCGGGCGTGTTCTTCGCCGGAAAAGTCGCGCGGATGAGCCGGATCACCGCCGAGCTGTCGCCGGACGGATCCACCCGCACCTACCGGGTGTCGGGCCAGGTGTTCTTCGCCTCCGCCGGCACCTTCGCCGAGGCGATCGACGTCCGCGAGCCGGTGGAGCGCCTCGTCATCGACGTGCACGCGGCGCATTTCTGGGACATCTCGGCGGTGGGCGCCCTCGACCGGGTGGTGATGAAGGCCCGTGCCGGCGGCCGGGTCGTCGAGGTGATCGGCCTCAACGAGGCCAGCGCCACCCTGGTCGAGCGGTTCGGCCGCCACGACAAGGCGGACGCTTCCCTGGCGGTCCATTGAGGGAGGGCGTCCGCCCTCTCCCACGGTTGTGCGCTGCGGCGGAAATTCGCTAGGGTCGGCGGGCGGCGCTTCGGCGCGTCGCGGTGAGGGGGTGCCCCGACGATTCGGGATCGGCAACCCTGGGGCCGGACCGGCCCGCTGCCCCGTGAGGCGCCCGTGTTTCCCTTCGGCCCTCCCCGTCGGACCCGGCGCCTGCTGAATCGAAGCGCGAACCGCACGACGCGGCACGTCACGCGATCCATCGAGGCCGCCGCCGAGGCGGCGGCCAAGGCCGTGACCCGATCGACCGAGCAGGCGATCCGGGAGACCCGGAAGGCGACGGTGCGGTCGGTGAAGCGGACGGTCCGGCACGCCGAGAAGGCCGTCGAGGCGGCGCTTGCCCCGTCCGGGCCCGGGGCGGTGCGCAGGCCCTCCGGCCGCTTCGTCACCGTCGACGGCCTGCCCGTTCACGTCCTCCTGCGCGGGCGCGGGCGGCCGGTGGTGCTGGTCCACGGCAACGGCACCATGGCCGAGGATTTCGCGATCTCCGGCCTGATCGACCGGCTGGCGGCGCGCTACCGGGTGATCGCGATCGACCGGCCCGGCTTCGGCTACACGGCCCGCCCGCGCCACCGCCTCTGGACGGTTCAGGCCCAGGCCGTGCTCCTGCACAGGGTGCTGGAACAGCTCGACATCGAGCGCCCGCTCATCGTCGGGCATTCCTGGGGCACGATCGTCGCCCTCGCCCTCGCGGCCGACGGGCGGCGCGCCCTGCGCGGGCTCGTGCTGCTGTCGGGGTCCTACTTCCCGGGACATCGGACCGACGCGGCCCTGATCGCACCGCTGGCCGTGCCGGGCCTCGGCGACGCGGTGCGCGCGATGGTGCCCGCGAGGATGAGCGCGGCCCTCACCGAGCAGTCGTTCCGGTCCGTGTTCTGGCCGCAAGCCGTGCCGGCCCGGTTCAAGGCGCGCTTCCCCGTCGCGATCGCGACGGCGGCGACGCAGGCGCGGGCGGTCTCGGAGGATGCGGCCTCGATGAATTCAGCCGTCACGGGGCTGCAGCGCCGCTACGCCGGGCTGACGCTGCCGGTCTCGATCCTGGCCGGGGAAGCGGACGCGATCGTCAAGACGGGCGAGCAGTCGGTCCGGCTGCACACGACGATTCCCGGCAGCACCCTGCGGCTCCTGCCCGGCCTCGGCCACATGATTCATTACGGCGCGCGGCTGAAGGTCGAGCGCGCGATCGACGATCTGATGAAGCTCGGATAGCCCCGCCCCCGGGGTCCGGATCCGGTCCCGTCTCGCCCCGGAACGCCGGGCGCCGCAGGGGGATTTGTCACCGGGCGTGCCGGATGGTCCGCGTGGGGCGGGGAGCGGGTCCGTAAGCAGATGGGGTGGATGGCTCCCGCTCCGACTGACGGCATCTGAGTGCCAGGATGTGGTTGCTGTCGAAGCAGCCACGCAGATGCAGGAGCCAT
>NZ_JACHOS010000027.1 GCF_014199985.1 Methylorubrum rhodesianum
GGCGAGCACGTCGTTCAGACGGGTGATGAGCGCCCAGATCATGCTGCCTCGCGGGAATCGGTGGTGAGGGAGGGATCGGCGTCGGTCGCCGCGGCGGGAACGGCGCCAAGGATGCCGGCGAGCGCCTGGGCCTCGCGGGCGAGATCCACGGCCTCATTGACCTGGGAGCGGTCGGCGTTCCCGAGGGCGGCGCCGGCGCGGATGCGGGCGGCCTCGTTCGCAGCGGCTTCGAGCAGGTTGCGCAGAGCGCGCAGCGCGTCGGCCGTCTCGCAGCTGGCGCCGCAGGGATCGGGATGGGTCGCGGCGTCACGCATGGCGCTCGCTCCGCTGCAGGAGGTCGCGGCCAGCGTCGGAGATCAGGACCTTCGAGCCGCAGCCGTGACCACGAACGCGGATCAGGGCGAGCCGCTGAAGGGCGGCGTACTTGCCCGCAGGGACCCGGCGGCCCTCGGCGATCAACCGCAGCGCGCCGATGGTGTCGATGTAGCGGCCCATCACAGCCGCCCCGTGACCACGAGACGGACCAGACGGCCCGCGTCGTAGACGAAGAAGGCGAGGCCGAGCGCGGTGACCGGGGCGCCGAAGCCGAGTGCGGCGAGGGCCTGGAGCGGCGGGAGGCTTTGGAGGAACGCGATCATCACGCGGCCTCGGCGAAGTGCTGGGCCTCGAAATCGGCGAGCGCGGCGCTCTCCTCCTGGGCCGCGATCAGGTCGCGGTGCTTCAGGTCGGCGATGTGGTCGAGCGCGTCACCATAGGTCTCGATGCTCTCGTAGCCGGGCTCGATGCCGCGGGCCGAAGCGACGGCGTAGAAGCCGTCGAGCATCGTGATCCAGTATCCGTCGTCGGTGGGGTAGGCGGGCACCTTGCGGCTCCATCGGCTCGGTGAGCGGCGATGGGCGTAAGTAAGCACGACTTACGACGCGCGACAAGCGATTTCTGTAAGTGCCACTTATTTTGACCCGCGCGTGCGGCGGGCCGACAAGCCTGTGGAAATGTGTGGATAGACGAAATGTGCCTGGACTCTTGGAGCGGCTACGGCTTGGATTGGAATTAGAACGAAAAGAGAACAAAGGTGAGGCATGACGGACCGGACGGGCTTTGTCGGACTGCTCAGTCTTAGCGTGTACTGCGAAAACTGCGGTCGAACTCGGCGCCTAAATCGCCTTCAGATCAGAAACATGGCCGGAGATAATATCAATTCCGTCGAACAACTGGCGCACAAACTTAAATGCAGGGCTTGTGATGAGCAGGGAAAAATGAGCAAAAATATTAGCATCCGGCCAAATTATAAGGGCCCAGAGGCTGGGAGCATTATGGCATCATGAGATGCCGAGTAGTTCTTCTACTGGCACTACTCTGAAAACACGCTTTACTTGATCTAGATCGAACTCAATATCACAGGGCGGATTAAACTGCTCGACAATGTATCGTGTCGGTGTCCGTGCCTTTAGACGCTTCAGATAAGCGTTTCCGGGCTCACCGTCTTCGGTGGGCCACATCTCAATCACTACGTCGTCCCCTATCATCGGCTTGCGATGTGGGTTGATGTAGATCAGCGCGCCGTCGCGCCATGCTGGGTACATGCTGTCGTTTGTCACCCGCAGGGCAAATACATCTTTCGTTTTCAGTAGCCCGTGTGGACGCAGAGCCCGGTCTATTTCCTGGCCGTTGAGTCTGAAATCTGCATCATCTCCTCCGACTGCGGTGCCCCATACTGGAACGTCTAGCGCATATCCACGAACCGCATCGAATGGCGGGGCATCCGGTGCTGCTCCGATGTTTTGCTGGACCTTCTGTGCGATCCGCGCGACTACATCAACGATTGCCGGGCGAGTCGCGGACGTCCCTTCTAGGGCCCGACCTGTTGCCAACCTCAATAGGTCGTCCACTGGCACGTCGACCATTTCTGCGACTCGGCGCAGGTTTGCGAAGGTGGGCTCGGTTCTTCCGGCCTCCCATTGCGAGACCGCTGGCCCTTTCACGTCGCACGCATCCGCGATTGCTTTGACCGTAAGGCCCTTCGCTACTCGCGCCGCTCTGAGGGCTTGGCCCAGCTCTATGCTCATGGAGCCCGTGTTAAGCAGGTCTTACAGATAGGAAAAGCGGACCATCTTGCGTTCGTTCGTAAGTGGTGCTTATGATAAGCGCCATGAGCGAAGCGGCACTTAAGATGGCGGTCGAGAGGGCGGATGGACCCGCCGCGCTCGGCCGCGCCCTCAAAATCTCTTCCGCAGCGATAAGCCAGTGGAAGAAGGTGCCTGCGCTTCGTGTGCTCGATGTCGAGCGCATCACTGGCGTCCCGCGCCATGAGTTGCGCCCCGACATATATCCGCCGCCTGACGGGGCGGCCTCGGAGCAGGAGACCGATGGCGAGCGGGCCAAGCCGCTGCGCTGCATGTCAGCGCATGGGGCGGCCGGCTTTGCTACCGAAGGCCAATCTCGATGATCTCGTCGAGCCGCGCCTTCGCCTTGGTCCGGACGATGCGGTCGTGGCCGGGCGCGACGAGGAACGTCGCCTCGTCCATCGCCGAGTGCCCGTCCTCTTTCCACCAGGCGCGCACGTCGGCCGGGTTCTTCCCGCTCTCCCTGGTGAGCGCGGCGATGCGCCGGAGCGCCATCAGCAACACCTGCTGCTGTGCGGCCTGCTCGGCGATGATGTCGTCGAAGTCCTCTGGACGCACGGTCGGCTCCGCCCATCGCTCTCGGGCGATGATAGCCGGGCTCGTTCGGTGCTGCGCCCGCGGCGGCCGCGCTCTTCTGGCTTCCGCCCTGCGCGTGCGGGGTAGATCGCTCGTCGTGGAGCGCGCCTGACATGGCCGCGCTCGCTGCCCTCACCCTCGGCGTCTGCGCTGCAGCCGGCTTCGCTCGCGCTGCACTGCGCGGGTCGCCCTCGGCGCTCGCTGTCGGCGTGGTCGATGCGGCGGCAGGCGCCTTGTGCTGGCTTGCTTGGTGGCTGCCATGAGCGCCGCCCTCCCCTTTTCCAGATCGGGCGGCTTCGGCCTCCCGTGCGCGGTGGGTGCGCCGATGCCCCCCGGTCCCCCCCGCGCTCCCCTTTCGAACCGCGCCGGATTTCGCCGGCCGGTCGGGTCCGTCGTCACTGTTTCGGACGTCGGCGGACCCGTCCCTCATTCGCGCCGTTCCCGCGGCGCGTCCGTAGCCCCTGGTGGGCGTTTCCTCCCAAGTGACTGCCGGGGCCTTCGGGCTCCGGCCCTTTCGAATTCCCATCGCCCCGGTCGAGCGCGTCGCTGCGCTCCCGACGGCGAGCGCGACGGTCGTGCGCCGGTCCCCACCGGCAGCGCGATCGTCGCGTCTCTTCCCGCGGCGGCTCTCGGCTCCCCAGCCGTCGGCCGCCTCTTCTACCCGCGCGTCCGCCTGCGCCGCCAAGCTCTGAGCGGTCGCGCCCCTGTGTGCCTTGCGTCCCCTGTCCGCCTGACCGGGAACCCCTGAGATGTCTGCGGCGTCCTTCACCTCCACTTTCCTCGACACCTCACCCCCGATGCACACAGCATCGGGGAAGGACATGGGAAAGTCTGGACAAGAACAGGGAAAGTTTGGGCGTAGTCATGCCCGAACATTCGCAGAACGTGTTGCAGCGTTCCTTCGGGCTCAGCACCCGCTGAAGACGCCCCAGTGCGTCGAGGCCGAGACCGGCATCCCGGCTGGCACGGTCCGCAAGTGGCTGGAGCAGGGCAACGTCCCGAGCGGCGAGGCCATGCTGGCGCTCTCGAAGCGATACGAGGCGCCGTTCCTCTGCGCCGCCTACCCGGACGACGAAGACGCCTGGTTCTTCGAGGTCGCCCGCCAGCAGGAGCAGGCCCGCCTCGAGGCGCAGGCCGCCACGATCCGTCAGCAACTCGCAGCCGTGATGGGGGGCCGATGAGCGGTGCCGTCTACGTCCTTCTGATCACGGGCCAGTGGCTGCTCCGGAAGGCCTCCCTCCCCTTCCTGCTCATCGGTTGGATCGCAACCCCGATCCTCGCGGCGGCCGCGCACCTCGACGTCATCCGCCGCCGGCACCGCCCGCCGGAATGGCTGCTGCGGCTTTGGCCGCGCTGGCGCCCGTCGAGCACTACCCAACCCCCGCGCTGAGGAGACGCGCATGTCCGCCTTCGCCACCATGGACGACGCCAGTCTCGCCGCGACGATCTCCGCCATGCGGGACGGGATCGCGGACGGGAACACGCCGCTGCGCGACAGCCCGATGCCGGCGTTCCAGGCGCGGCTCCGGCGGCGCCGGCTCGCGCTCGGCTACCTGGAGAAGGCGGAGGAGGCGCTCCGCTTCGGCGGCGAGACGCCCCTGCCGAACACCGATCTGCCGGCGGTCGACGAGCCTCGGGTGCCGCGCCGTCCGCCCCTCGGCGGCGATCCGATGCGCCCGCTCGACGGCAGCCGCCTGCCGTCCGGTCGCTACCACCCCTGAAACGCAAACCGCCCGGCTCCCCATCCGCGAAGCGGGAAACCGGGCGGTCAACGAGGTCGGGCGCTGTGCCCGTCATTTGGAGAGAGCCATGGAAGCCACAACTTCTTCGTTCGCGCAAGAAGAGCGTGAACTTGCCGCCGACACACTGCGCGGTGACGTGCGCGATGCACTGCTCACCCACATCCGGGATCTGGAGAAGCCGTTCTCGCTCCTGTCCGAGACCCGGCAGCGCGACATCATCGAGGCGATCGACCGCACGGCGCAGCACGTCGTCCGCGGAAGCGTCGAGATCATCGCGAACCAGGGCTTCCCGGCGATCGACGTGCGCGTCAGCAGTAAGGGCAAGTGGGGCGACGGTTCGATCGAACTGACCGTCGGCGCGGCCTTCAGCCAGTCGAACGCGACCAAGATCAGCGAGCACGGGGCCGGCGCGGCCGTCCTCGTCCTGGCTGAGCCGGGCGAGTTCTTCGGCGAGCGCCGCGCCGCACGTCCCGATCCCGATCAGCGCCGCATGGATCTCGGCGCTGACGAGGACGAGGCCCAGACCGAATCCGCCCCGCGTAGCCGGAACCGCCGGCACATCCGCGAGACGGAGGCCGCCTGACCATGAACGCCCCCGTTCCATCCCGCCGGGTCGGTCCGGGGGCGTCCGTGCTCGCACTCGGTCGCCTCAAGGCCGGGGCGATGAACAAGACCGAGACGGCCTACAGCGGCCATCTCGAAGGCCTGCGCCGCGCTGGCACGGTCGCGTGGTTCATGTTCGAGGCGGTGAAGCTCCGGCTCGCCGACAACACGTTCTACTCGCCCGACTTCGCCGTGATGCGCGCCGACGGCGCGATCGAGATGCACGAGGTCAAGGGCCACTGGTCCGACGACGCCCGCGTGAAGATCAAGGTCGCGGCCAGCCTCTTTCCGTTCCGCTTTGTCGCGATCCGCGCCCTGCCGAAGAGCAAGGGCGGCGGCTGGGAGGTGGAGGAGTTCTGATGCTCTGGATCCTCCGCAACTTCGGGCGCGAGATCTTCCGCGGCTCCTATCAGGGCGCGATCGAGACGGCTGAGCGGATGCTCGCGTGCGAGCGCTCCTTCCATGCCGACGGCACCGAGCGGACGCCGCGCCTGGAGCGCGGCTTCAGCCTCGTTCCCGCGCGCTCGCGCGCCTCCGAGAGGGCCGCGGCATGATGAAGTTCGTCTGCAAGGCCCTGCGCTGCGACCCGGACCGACTGGCGTTCTGGCTGTCCGTTGGCGGTGAGCTGGTGCTCGCCGACGGCATCT
Source organism: Methylorubrum rhodesianum (assembly GCF_014199985.1). Lineage (GTDB taxonomy): Bacteria > Pseudomonadota > Alphaproteobacteria > Rhizobiales > Beijerinckiaceae > Methylobacterium > Methylobacterium rhodesianum. The sequence continues at coordinate 5,692 of NZ_JACHOS010000027.1, forward strand.
ACCGGATCGAGCGCGACGCACCGGCCGGCGACCGGCGGCGCCCCTCGCCTGCCCCGGTGCCCGAGGATCTGGCGCTCGACGCGATCCGAGCTGGCGCACGCGTCCGCCGCGATGGGGATCTGTTCGGCGCGACCGTGACGCGGGGGTGGGCATGATCCCGAGCGGACACACCGCCGTCATGGCCTCGCGCCGGGAGCCGCCGGACAGCCTGGAGTTCTTCCCGACACCGCCTTGGGCGACGCGCGCGCTGTGCGAGCACGTTTTCCCGCATCTCGGGCTCGCCGGGGATCTGGACTTCTGCGCCTGCTGGGATCCGGCCTGCGGCGAAGGCCACATGTTCGAGGTGCTGCTCGAGTACTTCGGCGGTGGGGGCTGGGGCTCGGACATCTTCGACTACGGGCGGGGCTACCGGGTCGAGGACTTCCTCGACGAGAGGACCGTAATCGGCTCGCCCGAGGACGGCGTCGCCCCGCAGTTCATCGTCTCGAATCCGCCGTTTCGTCCGGCCGCCTCCTTCGTTCGCCGCGCTCTGACGCTGGCGCCGATCGTGGCGATGCTGCTGCGTACGGCCTGGATCGAAGGCGTCGACCGCTACGAGACCCTGTTCCGCGACCAGCCGCCGACGTTGTTCGCCCCCTTCGTCGAGCGCGTGCCGATGACGAAGGGCCGGTGGGACCCGGATGCGTCCACGGCCACCTCCTACGCTTGGTTCGTGTGGGTGCGCGGTGCAGCTCCGCGCCCGCCGTTCTGGATCCCGCCGGGCTGCCGGAAGGCGCTGACCCGCCCCGACGACCGCCGCCGCTTCGCCTCGCAGCCGGCCGCTGGGCCGCTTCTCGCCTCCGTCGTGGAGTGAGCACCATGAAGCTGGTCAGCCTCCAGACCGACGACGACGCCCAGGCCGATGCGGCTTGGCTCGAGATGGGCGCCGCGCTCGAGCAAGCTCGGGACTCCGGCAAGCTCCGCGACATGGTCACGGCCGTTCGTGCCTTCGAGAGGTTCCTCAGCCTCTCCGGCCTGTCCGAGGAAGAGGCCCGGGAGGTGCTCGGCCAATGACCGAACACCCCGATCCGCACGACTTCGGCGAGGTCGTCCCTTTCACGCCCCGCTCCACCCTGCTCGACCTGCCGAAGGCCAGCTTCGACACCGAGGCGGCGCTGATCGGCGGCGTGCTGATGCAGCCGCACATCCTGCCTTTGGTCCAGCACCTGGTCGCGCCCGAGCACTTCGCTCAGGAGACGCACGCCACGATCTGGAGGACCATGCTGGCGCTGGCCGAGGCCGGCGAGACCCCGAACCTGCTGCGGGTGAAGGGCGCTATCGGGCCCAAGCTGCTCCAGTTCGATCTCGGCGGCATGAACGTGCTGCAGTACCTCGCGCGCATCGCGAAGGAGGCTTGCACGGTCGGCTCGGCCGAAGAGTACGCCCGGGTCGTGCAGCAGTTCTGGCAGCTGCGCGAACTCGCGATCGCTACCGCGGATGTGCGCGAGGCCGCGAGCTTCGTGCCCAGTGTGGCGCTCCAGGCGATCTACGCTCGCATCGACGAGATCCGCGCCTCGTTCGTCACCCGCAAGGCCACGTCCTACACCTTCGCCGAGGCCGGCGACGCGCTGCTCGATCGCATCACGGCAGAACTGCAGGGAACGGCGCCCGCGCTCGCGACCACGGGAATCGAGGTCTTCGATCGCGAGATCGGCGGCGGCCCGCAACCTTCGACCATGCTGACCGTCGCGGGCCGCACGTCGATGGGCAAGTCGATCTTCGGTATCGAGGCGGCCGGCGCAATCGCCGATCAGGGCCGGGCGTCGATCTACCACTCGCTGGAAATGAGCCACGAGCAGGTCGCGGCGCGGCTTGCCTCGAGCGAGTTGGAGCGGCGCGGTATCCACCTGCCCTATGGGCAGATCATGCGGCGCGGTGGCCTCACGCCGAAGCAGGCCGAGATCGTCGCGGGCGTGGTGCACGAGCAGCGCGGCATCCCCTTCCGTGTCGAGGATGGCGGCAAGCGGACCATCGGCGAGATCGCCGCTAGCTCCGACCGTCTCGCGAACCACTATGCCCGCAAGGGCGTGCCGCTCGGCTGCATCGTCATCGACCATGCGCACATCGTGAAGCCCAGCCGAGCCTTCCGGCGCGAGGACGAGGGGCTGAAGGAGGTCGCCGACGGGGCGCTGGCGCTCGCCAAGCACCTCGATTGCCCGGTCTTCCTGCTCGCCCAGTGCAACCGCGGGACCGAGGGGCGCGAGGACAAGCGCCCGCAGCTCTCCGACATCCGCGGCGCCGGCGCCTTCGAGGAGAACTCGGACGCGGTGATCTTCCTCTACCGGCCGGCCTACTACATCGAGCGGAGCCAAGCCTTCCGCGATGCCGACCCGGCCGCTCAGGACGAGCACGAGCGGGTCAAGCACCTCCTCGAGATCATCATCGACAAGAACCGGGCCGGCGGCGCGAACCAGGTCGTGCGCGCCTGGATCGACCCTGCCCTCAACGCGATCCGGAACTGGCAGCGCTCCTGATGTCCCGCATTCGATCCATCCATCCCGGCATCTTCACGGACGAGGCGTTCATGACGGCCTCGCCGCACGCGCGGATCCTCGTCATGGGGCTCTGGTGCGAGGCGCTCGACGACGGCGTCTTCGAGTGGAAGCCGCTGACCCTCAAGGTACGGCTGATGCCGGCCGACGCGGTCGAGATCGAGCCCCTGCTCGACGAGCTGGAGCGCCTGAACTTCGTCCGACGCTTCCAGGCCAAGGGCAGGGCGTTCGGGGTGATCAGGAACTTCCAGAAGTTCCAGCGCCCGAAGAAGCCCCGGCATTCCGGACTGCTGCCGAACGAGTTGACCCCCTACGCACGTGGCGACGGCCCGGCGGATGAACCGGAGGGGGAGGAGTTCGGAACCGGTGGGGAACCCGTACCCCCTGGAGAGGAGGATGGAGGAGGAGGGGGAATAGGAGGGAAGGAGGAGGCGGAGGCTCGCGCGAGCGCTCGCGAGGCGGCGCCGCCCGGTCGACCCACGATCACCGACACGGCACAGTTCGCCGCCTGGATCCGAACCCTCGTGGGCCAAGAACCGGTGCTGTTCGCCCACGACACCCAGGCCCTAGCCCGGCTGCTGGACGAAGGCTGCACCCTAGCCGACGTCGAAGCCGGAATCGCTGCGGCCATGGCCAAGCCAGACTTCCGTCCTCGGCAGTGGTCGCAGTTGGCGGGCTGGGTCCGCGGCGCCGCCAAAGACCGGCTTGAGGCCGAGGCAAAGGCCGCGCCGTCGACGCGCACCATCGCCAAGCCCCCTGTCGACCCGGAGCTTGATCGCCGGAATCGGCTAGCCAAGGCGACGGCCCATTTCCGCGACGAGTGGCGCCAGGGCTGGCCCGAGGACATGCGCCCCGGTCACCCGACCTGCACCACCGCGGCCGACGTCATCGAGGAGGCGCGGCTCGCGGTGGAGCGGGAGCGAGCGGTCTACGCGAACGGCCTGCCGGCGCGCCGTGACGGGAGCGGGAGGGCCGCGGCATGAGCGCCCCGACCTCTTGGACGCGCGGCGAGGCCGAGCGCGAGGCGAAGGCCATGTTCGGCAATCAGGCCCTGCATCGGCCCGCCGCCGCGATGGCTGGATGCCACGAGCGCGCGATCGACTACATCCGGCAGGCGCCGGTAATCGTGCTCTCTGCGAATGCCGGCAAGGTCGGCGCCACGGCAGCGCGCAATGCCCGTGCCTATGCCGGCCCGCCGATGCGGATGCTCTGCGAGCGCGGCGCCAAGCTGCGCGAAGTGATGAGCTTCTACGGGTGCGGCTTCCAGCTTCGCGCCCTGAAATCGAGCGTGCTGCATCCGGTGCGCTGGCCGGTGATCTACCATCTCGGCCGGTTGCCGCCCTCGACGCTCGCGCAGATCATCCCCGAGAACCGCACGCAGCAGGATGTATGGCTGCGCGCCCTGGTGCGCTGGACTGAGCACTGCGGGCACCGCTGCGGTAATCCGTGGCTTCGATTCGATTGGGCGGCTGTGGCCCTGCGCGCCGTCCGGCGCGGTGCCGAGGACGCCGTTACGACCGTCGCCGACATGGTGATCGCGCCCGGCCAGTCGGGCACGCTGATCGGCCCCTCGTTCGACGAGAAGTGGACGCTGGCGCAAGCGGAGGCCGCCGCGGATCGCTGGCACCGCGCGCTAGGCCGGGCGCGAGCCGAGCAGACTGCCGCCCATAGGCTCGGCATCGGCTTCTCTGACCCGGTCGATTACTCGCCGTACCCGAACTCCCCGCTCGTCATCGACGGGTTCGAATTCGTGCCGCTGCGGTCGTGCGAGGATCTGTGGGCGGAAGGCGCCGCGATGCGCCACTGCGTCGGCACCTACAGTCCGTCCGTCGTCCAAGGGCGGGCTCGCATCTACTCGGTGCAGCAGGGCGGACGACGGATCGCAACGCTCGAACTCGGCTCGCCGCGGCAGTGGTCCGACGACACGCCAGTGCCGTTCCGGATTATCCAGGTGAAGGGCCCATGCAACGGAAAGCCGCCTAAGGCGGTGTTGGTGGCCGCCGAGCAGTTCGAGGCGATGGTGCGGGAGCGCATCGCTTCCGGTGGGAGGCTGCGAGCGGCATTCCCCGACATCGCCGCCACGTTCTCGGACGAGCGCGCCGCATGAGCGCCGCCCTCGCCCTGACCGATTCCGCCCGCCTCATCGCGTCCTGGCGGGCCGGCGTGCTCAGCCTGCCAGAGGATCGCATCCCCTGCCCCGGCATGATCTGGCGCGAGCCGGGCCCGAGCGGGCGAGAAGGCATCTGGCGGACCGTCCGGAAGGCGATGCTCCTATTCATCGACGAGTGGGGCACGGCTGCTGCGGATCTCGGCTGGAGCACTGAGGCGCTGTTCGGTGTCCATCGGCTCGCCGGGGCCGCGCGGTCCGACTGCACGGGCGCGCTGGTCACCATCTACCCGCGGCGCTGCATCGCCCTGTGCGAGCGCGAGATCCACCTCGACCGGCTGAACGGTTCGCCGGTCGTGGATCGCCGGCCCGCGTTCATCTCGCCGGATTGCGTGCCGATCTGGCTGTTCGGGAAGTGAGGAGAGCACCGTGAGCGCCCATGCAGACCGATCTGAGGTGCGCAGGAAGTCGTGGGAGACCCGGCGCCAGCGGTACGGCGATCGGGGCCACGCAGGATCCTACGCGCGCCCAGCGGCGCCGTGCCCGTGCTGCGCCGGCCTGCTGCCCCTCGTGATCAGGCTTCACCGAGAGGGAGTGCTGTCCGAGGGGCAGGTGGTGAAGGCCTCCGGCCTCTCTCGCATTGAGGTCCGGCGCTTGGCGGACGAGCACGGCGCCCAGACGGATTGATGTGCCTGTGTCCGTCGTCCTGATCCTGTTCCTGTCCGGCGCCACGCCCGCCGCCGACCATTCGGTGACGGCCGATTCGTTCGCGACGAGGCAGGCCTGCGAGGCGGCCGGGCGAAGGGAGCAGAAGCTCCGCCGCGGCCGGGTCGTGCTCTGGGCGTGCGTGACGCGGGCGCCTGCCGATCCTGTCCGAATCCCTTCACATTGAGGATCCCGCCATGAGCTGGGCCATCGGCTACGACAAGCACTGGAAGCGCGACGTCGGCTACGGCGTGCCGGCGATCTGCGACGATCCCGAGTGCACCAAGGAGATCGACCGCGGGCTCTCCTACGTCTGCGGCGGGGAACCGTACGGCGGCGAGTGCGGCTGCGGCCTGCACTTCTGCGGCGCGCACCTCTGGATGGGCGAGGGCGGCCAGGTCTGCCGGCGCTGCCGCGATGGTGAGCCGCCGTACAGCCCAAAACCCGACACCAGCGAGTGGATGCTCTGGAAGCTGCAGCACCCGAGCTGGTCGGACTGGCGAGCCGAGAACCCCGAGGAGGTCGCGCGCATGGAAGCCGCCCTCGCCGCCCCAACGCCCGCCACGCCGCCGGCGACCGCCCTACCCTCTTCACCCTGAGGAGAACACCATGAGCAACGACACCACCGAAGCCGCCTACGCCAACGCCGCACGCGTCGATCTCGCCGTCGAGATCGTCATGGCCTACGTGGGCAACAACGTTCTGCCGGCGAAGGACCTGCCCGGGCTGATCGGTGACGTCCACGCCGCGCTCGCCGGCCTGGGCAGTGCGGCCGCGCCGGCATCTGCCGAGCCCGAGGACGAGCGGCCCACCCCTGCCCAGATCAAGAAGTCGATCACGCCCGACGCGATCATCAGCTTCATCGACGGCAAGCGGTACAAGACCCTGAAGCGGCATCTCGGCCTGCACGGGCTCGACCCCTACAGCTACCGGGCGCGCTACGGACTGCCGGCCGACTATCCCATGGTCGCGCCGAACTATGCCGCTCGCCGTTCCGAATTGGCGAAGTCGATGGGCCTTGGCCAGCTCCGCCGGCATTGGCCTGCGAAGGCTGCGGCGGAGTGAGGGGCCCTCCCGGAGCGTAATGGCGTCGCGCATCGAAGGACCTGACCCGCCTTTCGTCTCCCGAGAACCTTGGGTGCGAGCCGACGTCACGCGCTGGCTCGTCATCCCCATGAGGCTCCTGCGCGAGGACGACGGTGGCCTCATGGTCCTGTCCGGCAACGCCCACCTCGCGACCGATCCGAACAAGCAGGACGCGCACTTCGATATCCTCGCCTTCGCGCGGACGGTGCTGGGAAAGGGGACGCCCGAGCTTCTCGCGGTCACGACCTGGGCCCGGATCATGGCTGCTGGAGGACACGCCGAATCCTCGATCGCCGAATGGTGCCGCGAGATGGGCTGGAACGAGCGCACGTTCTACCACCGCTTCAATCGTGCCGTGGATCGGATCGTCGAGGCTAAGAACAGGATCGATTGTCGCTCCTTCACGCTTGCGTGAAGATTTTCCTTGACGGTGTCAGCGACGGCGCAGGACGCAGGCTCAACCGCTGGCATATCGCCGGCGCCAAGGAGTTGCAGCCGTGTCTGCGTCGGCCTCCCCTTCGTCCACTCCCGCTCCCAAGAAGCGCACGCTCGACATCGAGGCGGCGCTGCAGTGGGCCTTCCGCGAGGAAGCGCCGAAGATGCGGGAAGAGCCCGGACCTCGCGGCCCTGTCCTCCCGGCCATCCATCCCATGTGGCGCGCCGGCGCGTTCGGCTCCCGCATCGACAACTGGAACAACGTGGACCCCGGCTTTCCGCTGGCCATGGGAGAGCCGCACCCCGACGCAGTGCTGATCATCAACGCCGCGCGCGGGTGCGACGTCGAGAAGCTCGAACTCTGGGGTTTTCTGATCCCCTACGGGATCGGCGAGAACTTCGACCAGGTCGGGATCATGGAAAAGGCTCGCCGCGAGACGGTGGCGGTCCTCACGTCCTGCGCGACACGACGTTGCCGCCCCGACGTCGGCGACCAGGTCGAGATCGAGCCCGTCCGGTCGATCACAGGTCAGATCACGGTCTGGGTGCGCGAGACCCGCGAGTACGAGGATGCGGAGGGGCAGCCGATCTTCGTGCCGCACGATCTGCCGACGAAGCCGCTCCGGAAGGGCGTCTACCCGGCCGGCGCGTTCTGCAAGATCCGATACTGCCCGAGCGCGGCGACCGTCGCCCTGGACCGGGCGAAGTACGCGGCATGGTGGGCAGCTCTGCAGCACGTCACCGAGTTGCTGCAGGTGATGGGCCTTGCCACGATCGAGATCACCGGACCAGCGGCCCCGCGGTCGCCCTGGATCGATGCACCGGCGGCGTCGCCACCGGCGTCCGTCCTTCCTAACGAGCGGCCGACCTTCACCGAGCGCGCTGACGCCGAGGAAGCCGCAGAAACGGCCGCAGCCGTCGCCGCCGCCCGATTGGAGGTGCTGAAGGGCCGCCGCGGACTGGGCCGCCGGGCCCAGCCCGCGCGAGGGATGGAGCTCCGACAGGCGGCGGTATCGTTGGCCGCGCCCGCGGAAACAGCCTAATCTCAGCGTTCCGGTGCCGGTACCGCGAACTTGCCGAAGGCAGGCACTTCGGGATCCTCGAAGCATAGGTGCAAGACCAATTGGCCAAGGGGTAAGACCTTTTTGACCACCGGAAATGCGCCGGAAGTCATATCGATTGGAGCGTTGTTCTCTCCGGCGAGGGTGACCAGAGCAGCAGCTTGAAGGCTCAGTGCCGATGGCAACCATGTCGTTAGCGGCATCGACTCTGCTACAATTCTTGCTATCGAACCGGGGCCAGGAATGCCGGGTCCTAGGAACTTTTCTTCGGCAGGAGTGAGCTTAGTCTGCTGGTACTTCATCCGATAGAATGATTGGAGGAAGTGGAGGTTCGGCTCCGTTAGGACGCTCAGAGCGCGAGCTATTTCCATTCTTTCGGTGGGTGGGCGGTGCGCTTTTCCAATTTCAGCGACGGCGCGGGAGAGCGCATCGGCCATCCGCGGATTCGTCTCGGTGAGCAGGCGCCGGATGGCGGTGTCGGCCGTCGTCTGATGCACGTCGTCGGCCTGGAGCCTCTCGCGCGCGCCTGCTTCTAATTGGTCGATCCGGTCGCCGAGTTGATCCAGGAAACGATCCACCAGCCGTCCGTTCGCGAACTCGACTCCTGCCTGTCCGATATCGAAGGCCAGCGCCGCGAAGGGGATGCTGCTGAGCGCAGCTTTGGCGGTGAGCACACCGACTTTTTGCATCAGCATCGGCCCTGACCGCATCGGTTTTGGGGAGGCCGAATCGCTGGGCACAAGGTCGCTGCTCACGTCCAATGTCCTTCTCTAAAGTCGATGGTTGGCCGACGAACTCAGCAGAACGGCCCTTGACTGCCAACCTTTCCTTGCGGCATATCCCGTCGTGCAAAGATTTATTCGGCCCCGGCGGACATTCCGCGCGGGGCCGATGTCGTTTCGGGCTCTTGCCCGAGCGAGATGATGCGGCGGCGGGGCCAACCCCGCAGGAAAAGGGCTTGGGACTTCTGCGGGATCAGGAGCCCTGCGGCTTCGGCCAATACCCATTCAGATCGTCTGTACCCGCAGGCGCCGCATCTCCCCTTCGAACCGTCCTCTCGCCCGCACGTTGCTCTGGCAGACGACGGCCACGCTCTCTGGTAAGATCCCGGTCATGCTGGTCCTGATGCGGACGGCGCGATGAGCGCCCACGCCATCGCCGCCGAGATGCGCGCGAAGATCCGCGCGGAGCGGCGGCGCCGTCGCTGTGGCGACCAAGCCGCCGAGCTCGAGGCCCGCGACACGTTCTGCGCTCAGCTCGAGCACGGCCTCAATGACCTGGTCCGCGCGATCGGCACGTCCGAGGGGCTGTCCCTCCGGGTCGGCGAGCGCGTGTTCGGCCGCCGCGTCGTGTCGGTGGTCACCCGCGAGCGGGCGCTTCCGCGCCGGGTCGCACGGGGCTGAAAACGAGGGCTGAAAAGCCCCGAAAACGCATTCTCAAGATTATGCGTTGAAACGCCGAAAAATTCGGCAAATTCCGCATATATCACAGAGACTTAGGCATGGTTTCGGGCTCCAAGCGCGTCGGGCGCCTGAAGGCCCGGAATAAAATCCAGTCCGATGCCCGAGCGGCGGTCGCCACGAAGGCGGTCGCCTACATCCGGGTCTCGACTGAAGAGCAGGCGGCAACCGGCCACGGCCTCGAAACCCAGGACAAGGCGGTCCGCGCCTTCGCTGAGAGCCAGGGATACGATCTCGTCGACGTCATCGGCGACCCTGGGGTGTCGGGCGCGACCCGACCATCCGATCGCCCGGGCTTCGGCCGCATCCTGGAATTGGCGTCCGACGGCGCCTTCACGGTGTTGCTGGTCTACAAGTTCGACCGCCTCGCCCGTGAGATCCGGTTCGCCGTCACGACGGTGTCTGACCTCGCCGAGCAGCATGACGTGGTGATCCGTTCCGTGACGGAGCCGATCGACACGGCGACCCCGATGGGCCGCACGTTGTTCGCGATCCTCGCCGGCATGGCCGAGAACGAACGCTTCGCCATCCGAGACCGGACGGCGGGCGGTCGGACGACCAAGGCCACACGCGGCGGCTATGCCGGTGGCCGGGTGCCGTACGGCTACGCGCTCAGCCCCGAGGGCGTGCTGCAAATCGTGCCGGACCAGGCGAAGATCGTTCGGCGCATCTTCGCCGAGCGGCGCCGACGGCGGACGCAGGCGGAGATCGCTGCCGGGCTGAACGCCGACGGCATCCCGAGCCCCCGTGGCGGTCGCTGGCATCAAGCCCGCGTCGGCTACATCCTCGACAACCCGAAATACCGTGGCGCGATCGAGTACCTGTTCAGATGGAGCGGGACCGAGACGCACGTCCTGCAGCCGGACGCGCACGCCGCGATCATCGGCTGATCCATGATCGTCCCGCCCATCGCCTTTCAGTCCGGCCTCACCGCCTGGCAGCACGTCGCCGCGGGCCCGCGCCACCGGATCGAACTCGGCTCCTCCTCCGCCTGCTGGACGCCCGACCGCGACGAGGCCGCGACCTTCCTGACCGCCGACGCGGCCTGGGACCACGTCTTCGCTGACTGCCTGCCCCCGGTGAGGGTCCGTTCCTGATGAGCCCAGTCGATCGCGCTGCCGCCGACCTGCCCGAGCCCGATCCGGTGCTCACCGGCGAGGAGGCTGAAGCGCTAGGCGAGCCCAGCCCGTCCGAGCAGGCGCTTGCCGCGATCGCCGCCGACGAGGCACGCGAGTCGCGCCGGGCCATGATGCAGAGGTTCCGGCTGTGACCCTCACCAATGCCCAGATCGAGGACCTGCCCGAGTTGATCCGGGACATCGTCATCGTCGATCGAAACGTGGAGTTTCTCCGCCGTGGCATCGCGAAGCCCGTCGTCTCAATCGAGGTGGCGCGCCTGTTCCGGTCCAAGCTGAACTTTCGCCGCGAGCTGACGGAAGCTGCGGCTCAGGTCTGGGGCCACCGCCTCTCCGGCGAAGGTCCGGCGCGATGCTGAGCGTCCTCGAAAAGCGCGTCTTCGAGGCTCGCCGGGCGCTCGACGCCGCCCGCGACGCCCGCGAGCGCAACCACAGCACCGAGACCGCGGCCGCGGTCGCAATCGCGCAGCAGCACTTCGACGACGCCCGGCGAGCCGCGGCGCGATGGGACGTCGTCTGATGCAGCGCCTCGCCGCCCTCCTCTTCCTCGCCGGCATCGCCGTCGCTGCGCTCCTGAAGCGCCGCGTGCCGCGCCCGCCCGCAGCCTTCACCGATTCCGTCGTGATCAGCGAGCAGGAGGCCGACCGCCTCGCGCTCCTGCTCTGCGACTGCCCCGACTGCATGCCGTCCTGGAGCGTCCATTGACCTGCTCGAAGTCCTACGCTCTCGGCCGGTGGCGCGGCGCGATGAACAAGCCGCGTCCGGTGGCGCTGGCGGACACCGTTTGCCGTGCCTCCTACGAGGAGGGCCACGACGCGGGCCGGGCCGAGCGCATGGAGCGCGACGCCGCCCGCCGCAGCAAAGGCCGCGCGCCGTCATGGACGCGCTGATCCTCGGCGATCCCGAGTTCCAGGCGCACGCGGTCGCGGTTGCCGCGCGCGTGCCGGCCCACATCGAGTTCGCCCGCGGTCTCGTCCTGGTCGCCATCCTCGTCTTGGCGCTGACGGTCGCGCTCGACCTCGCGCTCCCAGAGCGAGGCCCGCGCCGATGATCTCGCTCCTCGCCGTCGTCATGGTCTGCGCTCTGAACGTGGCGCCGGCCGACTGCACCCGCGCGACCGCCCTCGACGTCATCGTCCAGCCCGTCGGCCTGCCCACCGAGTGCATGCAGGTCGGTCCGACGCTGGCCGCCTCGACGTTCGGGGCGCTCGACGGACGGTACGTGAAGACGGCGTGCGAGCGGCGGAAGAGCTGATGCGCGCGCTCCCGCCCATGCAGCAGCAGCCCCCGCGGCTGCCGCCCATCATCACGTGGTGAGGACACCATGGCTCGGACGACCAACACCATCCTCGACCCGCTGACCGGCGAGCTCGTCACCATTGTCGTGAAGCGCTGAACGCCGACCCGCAGGGCCGGCCATGCTGACCTTCGACAGTTCGAGCTTCGACGTCACGGCCCGAGCGGTCGATCGCGCGGGCAAGCAGGCCCGCTTCGTTGCTGCCTTCGCGCTCACCAACGCGATGAAGGATGCCCGCGAGGGCGAGATCGGCACGATGCGCTCGGTCTTCGACCGGCCGACGCGGTTCACCTTGAACTCGCTTCAGGTGCGACCGGCGACCAAGCAGAACCTGACCGCCACACTCGGTTTCAAGGAGGGTCACGGCAGCGTCCCGGCCTGGAAGTACCTCGGCCCGCACGTGGCCGGCGGGCCGCGGCGCCGGAAGCGCTTCGAGATGCTGCTGATCCGCCACGGGATCATGCTCGGATCGGAGTTTGCCGTCCCAGCACGCGCCGCGCCGCTTGACGGTTCCGGCAACGTGTCGGGCGCCTTCATCACCCGGATGCTGTCGGCGCTCGGCGCGCAGTCAGATCGGATGCAGAACACAGCGCGGCGCCCCACGCGCAGCAACCGGAAGCGAAACCTCGACTACTTCGTTCTGCGTGGCACGAAGGCGCCGAACGGCATCTACCTGCGTCAGGGACGATCGGCGACGCCAGTCTTCATCTTCGTGAACAGCGCGAACTACAAGAAGCGGTTCCCCTACTACGAGAAGGCGCAGGCCATCGTGCCGGCGGCCTTCCGGAAGCACTTTGCGGCGGGGTGGGATCGCTTCGTCCTCGGCGAGATGCGGCGGGCCGCCTGACCCTGGGCGGAGCGAGGGGCGCACCCCCTCCCCGGCAAGGGGGTACCCCCCACCCCTTTGGGTCCTCCCCGAGGGGGGTACGGGCCGAGGGTAATTCGGACCCCGGCGGTTCACCCTCTGAGAATTTTTGAAATCAATGGCAGCGTCAGCACCCCCCTCCGCGATCGGGGCCGACGAGCTGCGCGGCCCCTTCAGCCAGAAGCGGATCGCGGCGCTCCTCGACGTCCACCGCAACACGGTGGCGAAGTGGATCGACGAGGGCTGCCCGGTCGTCCAGCGCGCCGACCGTGACCGCGGAATCGAGTGGGAGCTTTCGCTTCCCGAGATCGTCGAATGGCGGATCTCGCGATCCGTACAGAGCGCGGTCGCCGGCTACCAGGGCGACGCCGGGCTCATCACCAAGGAAGAGGCCGACCGCCGCCGCGCGGTGGCGAACGCCATCACCGCCGAGATCAGCGCGGACGAGGCGCTCCGCTCCGTTGTCTCCCGGCACGATGCCGTCGCCGACATGGCGACCTTCTGCCAGGTCCTGAAGACCGGGCTCGCGAACATGGCGGCCAAGGTCGCCGCCCGCGCGACCACGATGACCAACGCCTCGGAGATCGAGGCCATGGCCCAGACCGAAATGAACCGGGCCTTCACGGCGGCGCGCGAGGAGATCGCGCTGCGCTGGTTCGCCAAACGCGACACGGATCATGACGCCGGCGGATCGGATCAACCTTCATCGGAGGGGTGATTACCCGGACGGGCGCGTCGCGCTACGCACCGAGCTCGACGTCCTCTTCGACGAGGCGCTCGCCTTCAAGGCGCTGATGAGCGGCTCGGCCTGGGCCGAAGAGCACGGGCGGATCCCGAAGAGCACCGGCGCCGAGAGCGGCCCGGTCACCCTCTACGGCTACCAGCGCGGTCTCCTCGACGCGATGTGCGACCCGACGGTGCCGCTGGTCACCGTGCTGAAGGCGGCCCGCGTCGGCTACACCCGGCTCGCCACGCTGGCGATCGGCTACCACCTGCACCAAGACCCGACCCTGTGCGCGGTTGCGCAGCCGGTCGAGGACGACGCGGAAGAGTTCGGCGGCACCGAGATCGGGCCGATGCTTCGGGAGACCCCGGTGCTCGCCCGCCTGCTCCGCCCGGCCCGCGCCGGCGAGAAGAAGGACAAGGCGACCTTCTACCAGATGGCGAACGGTGCCCTGGTTCGGGTCGTCGGCGCCGCCTCGGACGACGCGTTCCGGCGCTACTCGGCCCGCTTCATGTTCGCCGACGAGATCGACGGCGACGGCTGGACGCCCGGCGCCAAGACCCAGGGCGACAAGCTCAAGTTGTTCTGGACGCGCGGAGAGACATTTTACAACCGCAAGCAGGTCCGGGGGTCGACGCCGCTCATTGAGGAAACGAGCCGGGTCTGGAAGCTGTGGCTGGCGAGCGATCAGCGCCGCTACTTCGTCCCCTGCCCGCACTGCTCCGAGGCCGCGGGCGAGCTCGACGGCTGGCAGTATCTCGACTGGGGCGGCAAGGACACGCTGCACGGCGTGAAGTGGGACCTGCACGACGATGGGTCGCTGAAGGACGTTTGGTACCAGGGCACCTGCGGCTGCATCATCCACGAGACCCACAAGGTCTGGATGGACGCCCATGGCGAGTGGCGGGCGACCGCGACGCCGCGCACGCCCGGTCATGTCGGCTTCCACCTCTGGACCGGCATGTCGCTCAACGCGAACGCGGCCTGGCCCGTGATCGTGCAGGAATGGCTCGAGGCGCAGGACGATCCGCTCTCGCTGATCCAGCCCTTCGTGAACCTCCGACTCGGTCGGCCCTACCGGGCGACCTTCGGCCACGAGGTGAAGCCCTCCTCCTTCCTGGAGCGGCTTGAGGAGTACGGCGCCGAGGTCCCGGACTGGGTCTCGTTCCTGACGTTCGGCGGCGACGTCCAGTCCGGCGCCAACGCCCGCATCGAGGGCGCGGTCTGGGGCTGGGGCCCCGGGCTCGAATGCGCGCTGATCGGCCACTTCGTGCTGCCGGGCGATCCGGCCGAGCCCGAGGTCTGGCGCCAACTCGACACGCTGTTGCGCCGGACCTTCCGGAAGGCCGATGGCACCGAGTTGCGGGTACGCGCCGCGGCCATCGACTCGGGCGGTCACCACACCGCCGAGACCTATGCCTTCTGCACCGAGCGCCGGAAGCGCCGGATCTGGGCGATCAAGGGCAAGTCCGAGGCGCGCGGCGCGCGCACCAAGGTCTGGCCTCGCCTGCCGTCCTCGAAGCTCGGCTCGTCCTGGTACATGGTCGGCGGCAACGCGGCCCGCGACTTCGCCTACGGCTCGCTCGCGGTAATCGACACCGGCCCGCGCCACGTCCACTTCCCGGTCGAGCCTGCCGCCGGCAGCCGCCCGATCGACACCGAGTACTTCGAACAGCTCACCCGCGAGAAGCTCGTCGTCCGACGGCAGGGCTTCACCGAGTGGGAGAAGCCCAAGGTCCCGCGCGAGGCGGGCGTGTGCTTCGTGTACGCCTACGTCGCCGTCTGCGGCCTGCAGGCGATGTCCGGCCGCTACGTCGCGATGGGCCGCATGCCCGAGCGCGATGAGGCGGAACCGGGCAAGGCGGAGAGCCCGGCAGCGGATGCGTTGCCGACCGTTCCGCCGCCGACCGCTCGCCCGTCCGCTCCGCCGACGCCGCCCCTGGCGCCTCGCGCCGCCACCCCGCCCAGAAGGCGCTCCTCATGGCTGTAGACCACACCGCCCAGATCGCGGCGATGGAGGCTGCGCTGGCGCAGGGCGTCACCTCCGCGTCCTACGAGGGCAAGAGCGCGAGCTACCGCTCCCTCGAGGAGATGATCCAGACCATCGCTTACCTGAAGCGACAGGATGCCAAGGCCGCGGGCCGGGGCCGGGCGGTGGCCGGCTTTGCCGGCTTCTCGCGGGGCTACCGCACCCGCGGTCCGGGCTACGGCTACTGAGATGGGCGGCACCCCCTGGGCCAAGCCCGGCCTGATCGAGCGCGGTCCGGAGCCCGAGATCGCGGCACCTGCGCCGCGGGCCGGGCGCCGGAGCTACGAGGCGGCCGCGCCGTCGCGCCACCATGATACGTGGCTGACGCGCAATTCCTCGGCCGACACCGAGATCTTCGGGAAGGCGCGCACCCTGCGCGACCGCTCACGCCACCTGGTGCGCAACAACCCGTTCGCGGCCAAGGCCGTCGGGTCGCTCGTCTCGAACATCGTCGGCGAAGGCATCGTGCCCCGCCCGGTCACCGGCTCGCCCGCGCGCGACAAGCAGATCCGGAGGGCCTTCAACAACTGGGCCTTCCGTTGCGACGCCGGCGGCCAGCTCGATTTCTATGGCATCCAGACCCTGCTCTGCCGCGAGATGATCGAGGGTGGCGAGGTCCTGCTGCGCAAGCGGCTTCGGCGTCAGACCGGCCCGCGCGACGTGCCGCTCGAACTCCAGGTCCTCGAGGCCGACTTCCTCGACCCGTTCCGCAATGGGATGCTGACCCAGGGCGCCATGGCGATCCAGGGCGTCGAGATCAGCATCGAGACGCAGAAGCGTCTGGCTTACTGGCTCTACCCGCAGCACCCCGGCAACCTCTGGATCAACACCGGGCTGCCGATGGTCTCGGCTCCGGTGCCGGCTGACGAGGTGCTCCACGTCTACGAGCAGCAGCGGACCCAGACCCGGGGCGTCCCGTGGGGCACGCCGGCGATCGAGTCCTTGCAGCTGCTCGCCGACTACGAGCTTGCCGAGATCGTCCGCAAAAAGGTCGAGGCCTGCACGGTCGGCTTTGTCATCAACGCCGAGGACGAGACCGACGAGACGATCGCGCCGGCGGTGCTCGACGCCGACGGTAACGAGGTCGAGCGCTTCGAGCCGGGCATGATCGCGCGGCTGCGCGGCGGCAAGGACGTGAAGTTCAACGCCCCCACCGCGGTGGGCGGCTACGGCGAGTACAAGGTGGCCGCGCTGCAGACGATCGCGGCGGCCTACCGGATGCCCTACGAGCTCGTCTCGGGGGACCTGTCCCAGGTCAATTTCTCGTCCATGCGCGGCGGCCTCGTCGAGTTCCGTCGCCTCGTGCGCACCGTGCAGTGGCACATCCTGATCCAGATGGCGCTTCAGCCGATCTGGGAGTGGTGGTGCGAAACCGCCTACCTCGCCGGTGTCATCGATGCGCCGGTGATCCCGGTGCAGTGGGCGCCCCCGAAATTCGAGTGGGTCGATCCGATGGCCGACGCCCAGGCGGCGTCGCTGTCGGTCCGGAACGGCTTCCGGTCCTGGCAGGACGTGGTGGCCGAGAGCGGGCGCAATCCCGACGACGTGCTCGACGAACTCCACGACTGGAATGTGAAGCTCGATGACCTCGGCATCGTCCTCGACTCGGACCCGCGGCGCACCAGCGTTGCCGGTCTCTACCAGCCCGTCCAGAAATCCGCGCCCGGGGAAGAGCCGGAGCTCTCCCGCCCGAACCGGGGCGCGCAAGGGCGCGGAGGAGGTCGTGCGGCTGCCACCCGTGCACCGCGACGCCCGCGTGCAGCCCGACAGCTTCGACGCGGACTCGAACACGATCGAGATCGTCTGGACCACGGGAGCGAGCGTCCGCCGCTACTCGTGGTGGGACGGTGAAGAGTACGACGAGGTCCTGTCGCTGGAGCCCGGCGCCGTCCGCTTGGAGCGGCTGAACGCCGGCGCGCCCTTCGTCGACACCCACTCGACCTACTGCCTCGACAACGTCATCGGCTCGGTGGTGCCCGGCACCGCCAAGATCGAGGACGGGCGCGGCGTGGCGACGATCCTGCTCTCGGCCGCCCCCGGCGTGGCCGACACCGTCCAGAAGATCCGCGAAGGCGTGATCCGCAACATCTCGGTCGGCTACTGGCTCCACAAGGTGGTCAAGACCGAAGCCGACGACGGCAGTGTGGCCCGCCACGAGGTCGTCGATTGGGAGCCGCTGGAGATCAGCGCCGTCCCCGTGCCGGCCGATGCCGGCTCGCAGATCCGGTCCGCTGAGGGCGACGAGGGCGAGGCACAGACCCGCTCCTCCTGCCTGATCGTGACCCGAAGCCCGGCCTCCCGGCCGAACACCCCGGCCACCTCGGAGACCCCCATGGCCAGCCGTACCCTGAAGAACGCCGCCCCCAAGGGCGCCCGCACCGCCAAGACCACCGAGGTCGAGGCCGAGAAGAAGCGCAAGGCCGAGGAGCGCAAGGCCGCGCTGCGCGCCGCCGCCCGCGACGAGGACGAGGCCGAGACTGAGTCCGAGGACGAGGAGCGCGACGAGGACACCGAGGAGGAGCGCGACGAGGACGAGTCCGAGAACGGCGACGGCGGCAGCGACGACGAGCGCGACGGCGACGACGAGGAGGACGAGGAGCGCTCCGAGGACGGTGACGAGGAGGACGAGGGCGAGCGCTCGGCGACCACCGCCGCCGCCCGCCGCGCCGCCGAAGCGGCCGTGAAGGCCGAGCGCAAGCGCATGGCCTCCATCACCGAGATGGCCGAACGCGCCGGCCTCCCGAAGATGGGCCGCAAGCACATCGATCAGGGCACCTCGGCCAAGCGCTTCGGCGAGCTCGTGCTCGAGCGCATGCTCAAGAACCAGGAGAAGCGCGGCAACGCGACCTTCGCCGGCAACGGCTCCGAGGAGATCTCGCGCGAGCGTTCCAGCGGCCGTCAGGGTCGCGAGCAGCGCGATCTCTCCGAGGGTGAGGCCCACTGGCGCCGCGTCGCCGGCAAGCCGGCCAAGGCCGCCTGATCCCGCACGGTTGCGCGGGACCACCCGCGCGGCCCCCCCCCTACCGCTCCGGCCGGCCATGACGGCGGCCCACGAGAGGCTCCGTTCCGATGACCGTGTTCACGAACTTCCACCCGACCGCGCTCTACGCCGGCGACTTCCCGCGGGCGACCCGTCCGATCACCATCGCCACCGGTGCAAACCAGGCCGGCGCGCCGCTCAAGCGCGGCACCGTGCTCGGCCGCGTCACGGCGAGCGACAAGTACGTGCCGTGCGTGAAGACCGCGACCGACGGTTCGCAGGTGCCCGACGCGATCCTGCTGCACGAGGTGGACGCCTCGACCGCCGACCAGGGAGCCAAGGCCTACTTCACCGGCGAGTACGCCGGCGAGGTGATGATCCTCGACGCCTCGTGGACGATCGCCACCCTGGAGGCTGCCTTCCGGCAGGCCAAGGTCTCCATCTACGTGAAGTCCGTCGGCACGGTCGCCTGAGCGATCCCGGCCCCATCCATCCGCTGATCTGATCACAGGGCGCCTCGGGCGCCCTTCTCTTTTGGAGAACCGCCCGTGGCTGCTCTCGACAACACCTCCGTCTACTCCACCGCGTTCCTGCTCGGCGCCTACGGCGTCATCGACCGCCCGAATCCCTTCCTGTGGAACCTCGTGTTTGGCATGGAGCAGGTGTTCGAGACGGAGGAGGTCTACTTCGACAAGGTCGAGCGCGCCCGCCGCCTCGCCCCGCTCGTGCATCCCGGCGACGTTGGCCAGGCCGAGCGCCTGCGCGGCTTCAACGCGTCGAGCCTCGTGCCCGGCTACGTGAAGCCCAAGCACGTCATCGAGCCGAACCGCATGCTGCGCCGTCGCCCCGGGGAGCGTCTGCTCGGCGAGATGTCCCCGGCCGAGCGCCGCGACGCGACCATCCTGGATACCCTGCGGATCCAGGACGACCAGATCACCCGTCGCGAGGAGCACATGGCCTGCCAGCTCCTGCAGACCGGCGGCCTTACCCTCTCGGGCCCGAACTATCCGCAGCGGGTCGCGGTCGACCTGCAGCGCAACGCAGGTCACACCGTCCCGCTGACCGGCGGTGCGCGCTGGGGCGAGACCGGTGTCGATGCCCTCGACAACCTCCGGACCTGGGCCGCCACGGTGCAGAAGAACTCGGGCTTCCACCCGAGCACGGTCGTGCTGGACCCGCTGTCGGCGAACCTGCTGGTCAAATCGCCCGGCATCCAGCAGATCATGAACTCGTTCCGCCAGACCAAGGGCAACGTCGATCTCGGCGGCGTGGTGGTCGGCGGCGTGGGTCGCGAGGCCAAGTATCTCGGCGACACCGGCGAGTTCGAGTTCTGGGTGTACCAGCAGTACTACACCGACGACGCCGGCAACGTGACCCAGTTCATGCCCGACTACACGGTCATGATGTTCGATCCGGTCGGCGCCCAGGGCACCCGCCTCTACGGCGCGATCCAGGACGTCCGCGCCCTCAAGGCGCTGCCGCGCTTTCCCAAGAACTGGATCAGCGAGGACCCGTCCGCGGAGTACCTCATGACCCAGTCCGCGCCGCTGCCGGTCTGCGGCTGGATCGACGCGACCTTCTGCGCGACCGTTCGCTGACGCTACGGCGGCGCCCTCACGGGCGCCGTCCCCTCCCCATCCACCGCGGAGACCGGCGTCGATGAAGCCGCAGAAGACCATCATCACCAGCGTGACGCTCGGCGTGCACGATCCCGCCGGCGACATGCCGGAGGTGCGCGACGCGTCCGGCAACGTCCTCAGCCCGGCCATCCGCGGTCTCGGCCACGCCGCGCCCGGTACGCCCGTGACGCTCGACGCAGACGAGGCGGACCGCATCCTGGCGCGCTGGGGCGGCGAGGTCGTCGACGAGGACAGCGACGAGGTTTCGGACGAGGACGCCGAGGAGCAGGACGACGAGTCCGACGGCGATGACGACGACGCCGAAAGCGGCGGTGACGATCAGCCGGACGAGGACGCCGAGGAGCAGGCGGAAGACGCCGAGCAGCCGGCGGCGTCCGGACGGAAGTCCCGTCGTCAGGCGGCCCGGTAGCATCCGCCCGTGATCGATTTCGCGGCGCTCACCCTCGGGCCGAACATGGCTGCGTTCGGCCGGCCCGTCACGGTGCTGGCCGACGGCGCGCGCCCGGCGTTCGACGCGACCGGGATCTGGGCGACCCGCGCGGCTGACATCACCCTGGTCGAAGGTGCGAACCTCAACACCACGGTGATCACGCTCGGGATCCGGCTCTCGGACTGGGCGCGTCCGCCCGAGCAGTTCATGCGCCTGGAGGTGCCCGCCGCCGGCGGTCTGCCGGCCGAGGGGCGCCTCTACATCGACGACGTCGACCTCGACCACCAGGGCGGGGCCAAGCTCGTCCTGAAGCGCGGAAAGCCCCGGTGATGACGACTGACGCGATGAAGATCCGCGAGGCGATCATCGCGCGGCTCGACGGCCAGGACTGGCTCCCGGTGCGCACGGTGCGGCGCCAGCCGCGCCCGCAGCTCCAGGAAGAGAACCTTCCGGCCCTCCTGGTCGTCCTGGTCGACGAGACCGAGACGCCCGAGGACGAGGCCAACATCGGGGTGCCGCGCTTCCTCAACGAGACGACGATCGGCATCTCCGTCGTCGTCGGCGAGGACTTCCCCGACGAGCTCGACGCCGATCTCGACGAGGTCGTCGACCGGATCCGCGATGCGCTGCTGACCGACCCGAGCTTCGTGCGCGGCGTCGACCCCTCCCGCGACCGGACCGATCCGGAGCGCTACCCGCTGTTCGAGGCGGTGACGAAGGTGCGCCGCGCGGTGCTCTTCCCGCAGGACGGCGCCTTCTACTTCGCCGAGGGGCGGCTGGAGATTAGCTTCCGCCTCCGGACCCAATACGACCCGGTCGTCACCGACCGCTACGAGAAGACCGTGCTGACCGCGCGCCCTGCCGGCAGCGACCCCGCGGCCCCCGCCCTCCGCGTCGTGATCGACCGGGCGCAGTAGGATCCCCAAGCCATGGCCGACACCGCCACGGTCGCCGTCGAGGCGACCGAGGAGCGCTTCCGCGCGCTCAAGCACTTCCCCTCCGGCCTCGGCTTTTCGGAGGACGGCACGGCCCGCTGGCCGGCCGACCAGTTCACGTTCCGGCTGCGCGACGATGGCGCGATCCGCCTGACCGAGGATCTGCACGACACGGGCGCGCCGGCCGAGGCCGAGCCGGTGCCCGCGGGCAAGCCCACCGCCGCGGCCAAGGCCGCTCCGTCCCCGAAGGAGTGACCGCCATGGGCCTCACCTCGATCCCGGCGAACTACAAGATCCCGGGCCCCAACGTTCAGATCGACCCCTCGCAGGCCGGCACGCCGACGAGCCCGAAATGGGCGCTCTTGCCCGGCCACCCGACGGCGGCCGGCACGGCGGCGGCGAACACGGTCATCGCCTGCGGCACCCAGGCCGACGCCGACGTGCTGTTCGGCGCGGGCTCGATGCTGGCCCGCATGTTCGCGAAATTCTTCGCCGGCGTGAAGAGCGTGCCGGTCTTCTGCCTGCCGGTGCCGGAGCCTGCCGCGGGCGTGGCCGCCGCCGGTACGATCACGGTCGCGAGCGCGCCCACCGTCGCCGGCACGCTGGCGCTCTACGTCGCGGGCCAACTCGTCTCGGTGGCGATCGCCAGCGCCGACACCACGGCGGGCGTCGCGACCAAGATCGCCGCCGCGATCAACGCCGCGACCGACCTGCCGGTGACCGCCGCCGCGGCGTCCGCGGTCGTGACCTGCACCGCGAAGTGGAAGGGGCTCTCGGGCAACGACATCCGCCTCGAGGACAGCTATCTCGGCCGCTACGGCGGCGAGTTCCTGCCCGCCGGCCTCGCCCTCACCTACCCGACCGGCAACCTGCTCTCCGGCGGTACCGGCACGCCCGACTTCACCGCGGCGATCGCGGCGCTGGGCGACGCGCCCTACAAGTTCGTCGGCCTGCCGTTCAACGACAGCGGCACCTTCGCGGTCTGGGACACCGAGTACGGCTTCTCCGATTCCGGGCGTTTCGGTCCCTACCGCCAGAGCTACGGCCAGATCTTCTCGGCCCGCCGCGGCGCCTACGCCGACCAGATCACCTGGGGCCAGACGAACAACTCACCCGTCATCTCGCCGATGGCGTTCGAGCCCGAGAGCCCCTGCCCGGTCTGGGAGTGGGCGGCCGCCTACGCCGCGCTCGCCGCCTACTCGATCACGGATCACCCGGCCCGGCCGTTCCAGACCCTTCCGCTGCTCGGCATCCTGCCGGCGCCGAAGGCCAAGCGCTGGAACAAGACGCAGCTGAACGCGCTCGCCCAGGTCGGTCTCGCCACCCAGGGCACAGACCTGAACGGCGGCTCGACCAACGTGCCGACGATCCTGCGCGAGCAGACGGCCTACCAGAAGAACAGTCAGGGCCAGGCCGACAACGCTTTCGAGCTCGTGACCACGCTGGCCACCCTCGACGAGCGCTACACTCGGCTACGGCAGGCGATCACGAACAAGTACCCGCGCCACATGCTGGCGAACGACGGGACCAAGTTCGCCGCCGGCCTGCCGATCGTCACGCCGCTCGTCGTGAAGGCGGAGCTCATCAACGAGTACCGCCAGCAGGAATTCGACGGGCTCGTCGAGAACGCGGACCTCTACATCCGCAACCTCGTCGTGCGGCGCTCGACCGAGCCGAACACCCTCGAGATCCTCGACCCGCCGGACGTGGTGAACGGCCTGCGCCGGATGAACATCCTGGCCCAGTTCCGCCTCCAGTTCCCGCAGACCGCCTGAGCGGCTCCGCCCTTCCCTGACCTCACGGCCGGCCGCGCGGCGGGCCCCACTCTGGAGTTCCCGCCATGGCAGGCAGGATCGCTGGCGTCTGCTTCATCAAGGTGGACGGTCGGCAGTACAATCTTCGCGGCAACCTCATCGTCTCGATCTCGCCGACCGAGCGGGCCGGCGTCGCGGGCCAGGACGGCGTGCACGGCTTCATCGAGACGCCGCGCGTGCCGTTCATCGCCGGCAACTTCTCGGACACGGACGACCTGTCGATCAACGAGCTCGACGCGATCGAGAACGCCACGATCACGGCCGAACTCGCCAACGGCAAGGCGTACATTCTGCGCGGCGCCTGGACGAAGTCGGCCCACGAGATCGACGGCGCGCAGGGCCAGGTGGCCGTGCGCTTCGAAGGCCTGAGCGGAGACGAGATCCTCTGATGAGCGACGCCGCCTCCACCGCGCTGGCGCGGGACCCGCGCGAGATCGACTTCCCCTTCGAGTTCCCGCTGTCGGTCACCATCCAGGCCCACGGCGAGGACACGAAGGTGCTGGTGCTGCGCGAGCCGACCGGCGAGGACGTGCTGAAGTTCGGCCTCCTGGAGGGGCTCGACCAGGCGCAGTTCGCGCCGCTGGTGTGCAGCCTCGCGAGCATCCCCGAGGGCGCGTTCAAGAAGATCCCGGCCCGCGACGTGCTGCGGCTGGGCACGGTCCTGAGCCGTTTTTTTCAGTGGGCGGCCCTGCCGCCCGCGTAGTCGACGACTGCCTGCAACTCGGCCTCGTCTACCACGCGTGGCCGTTCCCGCAGGCGCCCGGCGCGCTGCGCCCGCGCGATCTCCGCCACCTGATGGCGCGGACCACCGCCCTGATGCCGGCTCCGCCCGAGCCCGACGAGGAGCCGGATGTCTAACGACCAGCTCCGCCTCGTCGCGACGGTCGACGACCGCTTCACCGGCCCGCTCGCCAAGCTGCGCAAGGGCCTTCACGACGTCTCGGCCGAAACCAAGGCACAGGCCGGAGCCTGGAAGAAGGACTGGGACGGCGCTCGCGAGGGCGTGTCCAAGTTCGAGGGCGTGCTGCGCGGCGTCACCCCGGTGCTCTCGGGGCTGGGCGTCGCCGGCATCGGTGTCGGCCTGTCGATCGCGGGCGCGGCCTCGGCGATCGGCGAGTTCTCGTCAAAGACTCGGGGCCTATCGCAGACGGCCAAGGACATCGGGCTGACGATCGATCAGCTGCGCACCTTCAACGCGCTGGGCGAGCGGTTCGGCGTCACGGCCGACACCATGACCAGCGCGGCGAAGTCGTTCGCCGGGCAGATGTTCGAGATCAAGCGCCAGGGCTCGACCTTCATCGAGCTCCAAGCGATGAACCTCGGCAAGCTCGCGGAGGATCTCGCGAGCTCTAAGAACATGGAGCAGGCGATCCAGCGCGGCATGGAGGGGCTCCGCAAGATCCCCGACGCCGAGGTGCGCCGCCGCGTCTCCCGCCTGCTGTTCGGCACCGACGACGTCGGATTGATCGCCTCGAACGTCACCGGCACCGTCGCCGGGACGATGAAGGAGGTGTCCGCCGCCATCGGCAAGATGGACAAGGACACCGAGGAGGCGGCCAAGAACTTTCAGAAGCACATGAACCACATCAGCGAGGCGGCCGAGCGCGCCAAGCTGAAGTTCATCGGACCGCTCTTGGAGGGTATGGTCGGCGTCATCGACGACATCGAGAACGCGGCCAAGAACCCGGAGGCCGCCAAGCTCAAGATGCTGCGCGACAGCCGCGCCGACGCCGACAAGGCGGCCAAGGGCGCGCCTTGGCCGCTGAAGGGCTACTTCGAGCGGCAGCGCGACAGCATCGACGCCGAGATCCGGAAGCTGGAGGACGCGACCCGCAAGGGCACCCGCGAGGGGCTGAAGGACGCGCTCCGGGACCAGCAGAACGGCGGCGCGACCTTCCAGCAGCAGAGCTACGGCGGGGGACCGGCCGGTGGCGGCTCGCTGATCCACAAGGCGGCCTGGAGCGGGTTCGGCGGTGGAGGTGGACCACTGGGCGGCGCGCTGGGCGGGTACGGCTACGGTGCTGGAACTGGTGGAGGTGGCGTGGCATCTGCCGGTGTTCCGACCGGTGGCGGTTTCGGCGGCGCCGGTCCTTTGGCCGGACGTGGCAGCGGCGGGCCGCTTGATCACCCTGCCGCGCCAGCAGGTACCGAGTCAGGCTCACCAGCGCGTGCGGGGCAGTTCACCTCAGCCTCGCCGGAGGCCGCTGGAAAGTACCGGCCGCAGCGGACGCTGACGGACCGTGATCTGAGCGATGCGGTCGTGAATACGATCGCGGGCGAGGCGCGGCTGAAATCGCCGGGCGGCGCAGATGCCGTGATCAACAACATGTTCAATCGGCTCGGCACCAAGGGTTGGGGGCCCAGCCGAGATCTGCACGATGTGGCGCGAGCGCCGGGGCAGTACGAGGGCTATCGCCGCGCGACGGAAGCCGAAGCCACCTTCATCCGTGATCGCATCCGCGCCATCGCCTCAGGCGGGGTGCCCGACAACACGAACGGCGCGAACAGCTTCCGTGCGAGCTGGTACCGCGGTCCGTGGTATCGTCGACACGGGCACAAGGGGAAAGACATCGCAGGCAACACTTTCGCCTTCGATCCCAGCATCCCGAACGGCCCGTATGCGCCGTATCCGTCGCCAAGATCCGACACAGCAGTTGCGGAGCAAGGGGGCGGTCAGGACGGTGAAGGTGATCGCGAGGTGCCTTGGCATCAGCGGCCGCGCTCGAACGAGCCCGGCAAGATGAGCCGCCTGCGCGACGACGAGATCGACGTTCGGGGTTCGGGCGAGCGGCCGGGCGACCGGATGATGCGCCGGTTTTACGGTGAGGGCGCTTCGGTCGCGCGTGGCGGCAAGGGCAGCCTGCACATCACGCTGGACGGCTTCCCGCCCGGTGCGAAGGCCCGCGCCTCCATGGACGATCTGTTCAAGGAGACGAGGGTTGAGCGGTCGCGATCTCAGATGGACATGATCTGACAACGGCCGGTAGTTCTCCGAAGCCGCTACTCGCCGCTAAAGTATACGTGGGCCCTTGCACAACCGTCCTGGTAGCAGACGTAAGGTCCGGTCTCGGTTCTCATCCAGCAGGCTCGATCTGGCAGACGGCCTAGGGCCGCCTCTCTATCGTTGCGCCAAGCCCGGATGAAGGCCGCATCACAGTCCTTCGCTGGCAGGCTTTTCGGCGCAGCGAGAGCAGCCGAGGTTAGTACCGAGCTCACAACGACAGCCGCCACCAACACCCGCATCGGACGCCCCCCAACCCGCGCGCAGGCTACCTGAGCGCGGGCAGGAGTCGAGATGGGGCGTGACCTGGGATGAGGGCTATCCCGCCTCTGGTTCCGATCGGCTCAGGCGGCGTCCCGCGTGAGCGGGACAATCCCTCCGATCTCGTCCCCGACCTCCTGCTGCAAGGTCGCGAGCTCGAACTCGCGCTGGAGGTTGAGCCAGAACGCTGGCGTGGTGCCGAAGTAGCGCCCGAGCCGCAGCGCCGTGTCGGTCGAGATCCCAGTCTCCTCCGTCGCGATCCGCTCGATGCGGGTGCGTGGCACGCCGCAGGCGCGAGCGACGGCGCCGGCCGACAGGTTGAGCGGCACGAGATACTCCTCCCGGAGGATCTCGCCGGGATGGATGGGGCTCGCGATCTCCTCGATCTGAGTGAGGTCGAGGGCGCGCAGTTCGGCGAGGGTCGTAGTCTCGGTCATCGCTGTGACATCCGTGTCGGTAGCGTGGCGGCGGTCGGTCAGTGGTAGTCCGTGAATTCGACCCGCTCCGGACCGGCTTCGGTCCAGACGAAGCAGAGCCGGAACTGATCGTTGATGCGGATCGCGTGCTGTCCGGCGCGGTCGCGCTCCAGGGCGTGGAGCCGATTGCCGGGCGGCGAGCGGAGGTCGTCCAAGCTCTCGGCGGCGTTCAAGGCAGCGAGCTTGCGCTGCGTCGCCTTGAACAGGTCAGCCGGAAAGCCCTTCGGGCGCCGGCCCTGGGCCACCGTCTCAGTCAGGCTGTCGTGAAAGCTCTGGATCGCCACGGGGCCGCTCGCTTCTGAACGACTGATGTATCGCACGATGATACGTACCGGTCAAGAATTTTGTATCATCGAACGATACATCGTGTTTGGGGGATGAATGTCCTGGCGCGACGAGCTTCAGCCCGCCTCGTTCCGGGGCGTGCCCTTCCACGTGGCGGCCAACACCCGCGGCGGAGGCCGGCGCGGCTTCACCTACGAGTTCGCCAAGTCTGACCGCTCGCTCGACGAGGACCTGGGCCGGCGCGTCACCCGTTGCACGGTCACCGCCTACCTGATCGGGCGGTTCTATCACGCGGACGCGGACGCCTTGGAGAACGTGCTGACCCGCGAGGGCGGTGGTCAGCTCGTCCTGCCGATCCTCGGCGCGCAGCGGATGCGCTGCGAGATCTACAATCGCCTCGAGCGGAAGGAAGAGGGCGGCTTCGCGGTCATTGAGATGACCTTCGTGGCCTCGAACGTCGCCGCGCTCGTGCCGACCGAGAACACGCAGGCCGGCGTCGCCGCCCAGGCGCAGGCCACCGGCGACGCGGTCGATCTCTCTGCCGGCAACGACGCCGATTGGGTCTGATCCGATGACGCCGACCCAACGCCGCCTCGGGACCGCTGCCCTGCGAGCCGTGCTCGACGCGCTGCTCGCCGCCGGCGGGGACCGCGCGGGCCAGCCCGGCGCCGATCTGCGCCGGCTCTGCGGCGCGCTCGCCACCGAGGCGCCGGCCCGCGTTCAGGCCTCGACCTTCTCGGCGCCGCTGCGCGCCTGCTTCCAGGCGGCGACCGCCGCCGGCGCCACGCTCGACGGCATGGACCGGGCGCGAGCCGCCGCGCTCACCGTCGCATCCAGCGAGAACGCGGTGCTCCGGGTCGTCCAGACCGCGGTGCGCTTCGCCCTCGTCGAGATGTGCCTGATCTCGGCCGCCACCGTCTTCACCAGCCGCCAGGACGTCGACGCGACGCTCGCCCGGCTCAACGCCGCCTTCGGCCCGGCCGAGGATTTCGCGGCAAACCAGTTCAACAACCGGGTTTACCGCGCGCTGGTGGCGCTCCACGCCGCAGCGACCCGCGACCTGACGCAGCGGGCTCGCCCGCTGCCCCGTCTGACCACCTACGCCTTTTCGGCCCGCGTGCCAGCGCTGACGCTCGCCAATCGACTCTATGGCGACGGCGGCCGCGCAGGCGAGCTGATCGCGGAGAACCGCGACGTGGTGCATCCGCTGTTCATGCCGGCCGTCGGCCGGGCGCTCTCGGCCTGATCCATGCCCTCGCCCGACCTGCTCTGCGAGGTGCGCACCGAGCGCGGCACCTACCGAGACTGGCTGACCGTGTCGGTGGCCCAGTCGATTGACGGCGGTTGGCAGCGGTCGTTCTCGCTGACCTGCGCCGAGCCGAGCGAGAAGCTGCTGCAGGCGCTCGCGCCCGGCACCCGCGTCGACATCGCGCTCGCGGGCCAGCCTGTGATCACGCAGGGCTACATCGCCCGGCGGCAGGCGGCCTACGACGCCAACCGGCACGGCGTGCAGGTTTCCGGCTTCTCGAAGGCCGACCTGACGACGCGGGCCTCGGCTGAGGGCGGGACCGGCCAGTACCGCGGCTACACGCTCGAGCAGATCGCCAACGGCGAGTTGAAGCGGCTCGGCCTCAAGTTCCGGCTGGAGAACCCGCCGGCCGGCGCGAACGAGCCGTTCACCCAAGTCATCCGTCGCTACGGCGAGACGCCCTACGACATGATCTCGCGGCTTTGCCGGCAGCGCGGCGTGTGGCTGCGCGCGGAGGCCGACGGCACCATTGTCGGCGGGACGAAGGGAGGCGGCGTACCGACCTTCCCGGACGTGTTCGAGGAGGGGGTGAACATCCTCTCGGCGAACTGCGCTATGGAATGGCTGGCCGCGTCCGGATACGTCGCCACCGGCCAGCATCCCGGCTCCGACAACCTGTTCGGGAAGAAGGCCGCGGAGATCTCGGCCAAGACGACGCTCGGCGAAGGGGGGCTCCCCGGCCTCAACCGACGTGTCCTCGCCGAGATGCCGCTGTCCGAGAAGGAGTTGAAGCTCCGAACCGAAATGGAGGCGCAGGCGATCATCGCCTCGACGCTACGGGTCTCGCTCTCTTACCAGGGCTGGCTCAGCCCGACCGGCAAGCTCTGGAGCCTGACCGACTACGTCACGGTGAAGAGCCCGATGCTGTTTCCCTTCCAGGGCGGGCTCATGAACCTGCGGCTCTGGGGCTACGCCTACACGCAGACGCCCGAAGGACAGACGGCCACGGCGATCGAGCTCGTGAACCAGCAGGCCTTCAACCTGAAGAGCGTGGACGGGCAGGCGCCCTCTTCGTTCGAGCCGAACTTCTCCGAGCCCCAGCCCGAGGTCGCCACGTGAGCCAGTCGAGCACGCTGCGGTCCGGCGGCGACGACGCGGCGCGACGCTCCTATCTCGGCGTCTCGCGAGCAACCATTGTCCAAGCCGACGACAAGCCGAAGATGCAGGAGCTCACCGTCCGCGCTCGCGTGTCCGAGCAGTGGACCAACGTCGAGCACTGGCAGGGCTACGGCAGCACCTACGTCCCCCTGCCGCCGGACAAGGATGGTGAGGCCGAGGTGCTGCTGGCCTATCTCGGCGGCAGCCCGGACCATCCCGTTGCCATCGGCGTGGCCGACCGCAGACACCGCCCGAAGGACCTGAAGCCCGGCGACGTCGCCCATCACGATCACCGCGGGCAGTCCACGGTGTTCTCCGAAAAGGGTGTCACGCACCGCAGCCCGCTGACCATCACGCACGAGACGGTCGACAAGGACGGCAACGTCACCTCGTCCGTGGTGCAGGAGCCTTCGGGTAAGGTCACGATCAAGAACAAGGGCGGATCCAGCATCGTGATGGACGGCCCGAACATCACCACCAGGCCCGGCGCCGGCGGCAAGCACGTCATGGACGGCGACGTCGACGTGAAGGGCTCGGTCACCGCGTCGAAGACGATTGCCGGGCAGGCCGTCACCTCCGGCGGGCAGGCCGTCCGTACGGTCTGAGGAGCCCACCATGGCCGACGTCCGCCTGACGCAGCAGGGTGCCGCGCCGCAGGCGGTGTCGATCGACCTGCTCCTGACCGCAGCAGGCCAGCTCGACACCAGCCAGGAACTCGCCACCGCGGTGACGATCGCGCTGCTGACGGACGGGCTCGCCGCCGAGGACGACGAGTTGCCCGACGCGCGCGACCCCAACCGGCGCGGCTGGTGGGGCGACCTCGACGCGGGTCCGATCTGGGACGGCTGGCCGATCGGCTCGCGCCTCTGGCTGCTCCAGCGCACCACCATCACCGGCGCCGCCGCCCGCAAGGGCGCGACCACGGCGCAGGTCAAATCCTACATCCTCGACGCGCTCCAGCCCTTCGTGGACCGCGCCATCGCCACCCGTCTCGACGTCGAGGTCGTGCGGGCCGGCGCCGAGCGCATCGAGGCCAGCATCGTCATGTGGCGCGGCGGCGACCGCATCCTGGACCTGCGCTTCGCCGACCTCTGGGCCGGCATCGCCGTCGCCGCGCCCCTGGAGGCCTGACCCGTGCCCTGGCAGACCCCGACCCTCAGCGAGATCCGCCGCACCAACCGCGACAACCTCGCCGCCTTCCTGCCGGGTGCCGACGCCTCGGTGCCGAACTCGGCGCTGCGCGTCCTGTCCGACCAGAACGCGGGCGGCGCCTACCTCAACCTGCTCTACCTCGACTGGCTGGCCAAGAACCTGCTCCCGGACCAGTCCGAGGGCGTCTTCCTGGACCGCTGGGCCGACATCCTGTTCGGCGGACGCAAGGCGGCGACCTTCGCCGCCGGCCGCCTGACGGTGACCGGCACCGCCGGCACGCTGCTGCCGGCCGGATCGGTCTTCTCGACCTCGGATGCGGTTCAGTACCAGACCGCCGCCGACATCCGCCTGTCGGCCGCGGTGACGCCGGTGGCTGTGACCTGCCTCTCGGCCGGCGCGCTCGGCAATCGCGAGCGCGGCGCGAGCCTCACCTTGTCGGACGCGGTCAGCGGCATCGCTGCCCAGGCCACGGTTCTGACGATTGCGGGCGGCGCCGATGCCGAGTCCGACGAGGACCTGCGGACCCGCATCCTGCTGCGCATCCGCAACCCGCCGATGGGCGGGCGCGACATGGATTACGTCCAGTGGGCGCTCTCCCTCGCGGGCGTGTCGCGGGCATGGTGCAGCCCGATGGAGATGGGGATCGGCACGGTCACCGTGCGGGTCATGTGTGACGATCTCCGCGCGTCCGCCAACGGGTTCCCGAGCCCGGACGATCTCGCCATCGTGCGGGCCTACATCGACACCGTGCGGCCGGTGACGGTCGCCGATTACTTCGTGCTCGCGCCGATCGCCTACGGCCTCGACATCCGGATCAAGAACCTCTCGAACGACACGCCGTCGATGCGGTTGTCCATCGCCGCCGCGATCCGGGCCATGCTCGCCGAGCGTGCCGCGCCGGGAGCGACAATCTACGCCGCCTGGGTCTCGGCCGCGATCTCGGAGGCCGTCGGCGATGGCTCGTTCGAGCTCGTCTTCGCGGACGCCGTGATGCCGTCGAAGGGGCACATGGCCGTGCTCTCGCCCGGGCCCGGTATCTCGTATCCCTCGCTTGTGGCCGGAACTGCCTGATGAGCGACCGGCACGTGCGTCGCGACGGCGCCGACTACGCGCAGGCCTTCGCCGACCTCCTGCCGACCGGGGAGGCATGGTCGCGCGAGCCCGCCAGCGCGCTGATGCAGCTCGTGCGCGGCCAGGCCGAGATCTGGGGCAGCACGGTCGATGCTCGCGCCGGCGACCTGATCGAGATCGAGAGCGATCCGCGCTTCACGCTCGAGCTGCTCGGCGAGTGGGAGCGAGCCTACGGCCTGCCGAGCCCGTGCATTCCGGTCGTCCAGACGGTGCCGGAACGGCGTCAGGCGCTCGTCAACCGGATCCGCGAGCAGGGCGGGCAGTCGCGCGCCTTCTTTATCGGTGTGGCGGCGAGCCTCGGCTACGCGATCACGATCACCGAGTACACGGCCTTCCAGTTCGGGCTCTCCAGCTTCGGGGGACGGCGCGGGCGGCTGAACCCCGGCGCGATGCGGTTCTGCTGGACGGTGCGGGTCACCGGCCAGCGCCTGACCCGCTTCCGGTTCGGTGCGTCGAGCTTCGGGCGCGATCCGTTCTTGTCGATCCGCCGCGCCGAGGACCTCGAATGCCTCTTTCGGCGGATCAAGCCGGCGCACACGCAACTCTTCTTTGACTACGCCGGCCCCGCCCCGACGGTGACGACCGAGCGCTTCAGCTTCGGCGCCTCGACATTCGGCGGCGATCCGCTCCTGCGCCTCACCCAGGCCTGAGACCTCCACTCCCGGAGACATCCCTTGCGCAAGCACTATCCGCTCAACGCCGCCGGCGCTGAGGATGCCGGCCTGTTGCCGTGGACCGACGGTGTCCCCGCGACGGGCGTCGAAGGCTCCTATCCTGGCCACGCCCTCATCACCGACACCGAGGCCGAGGTTCTTGCGGCCGCCGCTGCCGCCGGCCTCGTCGCCTCGGGCACCGATCTGACCCAACTCGCGCAGGCGATCTCGCGCGGGATCTACGTCGGCGGCTTCACCGGCTCGGCGAACGCACTCGCGGCCTCGCTCCCGAACTCCGTGGTGTTCCCCTCGCTGCTCCCGGGCATGCGCTTCCAGGGTATCGCCCTGGCGACGAACACCGCCGCCGTCACACTGACGCTGTCCGGCTTCGCGACCCCGCCCGGCTCTCTCGGCCTCCTGCGCCGCAACGGCGGCGCGATGAAGGAAGGCGACCTCCCCGTGGGAGTGCCGTTCTCGTTCGTCTTCGATGGCGCGGCCTACCGCATGGCCGTGCCGGTCCCTTCGGAGATCCGGGATGTGGCTTCCCCGGCCTCCACCGCTCTCTGGCACTCCGGCGTCGTGGGCGGCACGATCAGCGCGGTGACGGCGACGGTCTCGCCCGCGATCACGGCCTACGAGGATCGCACCCCGATCCTTCTGTCCTTCCCCAACGGCATCGCGAGCGGCGCCACGGGAGCGCTCAACGGCCTCGCGCCGATCCCCTTCCAGCGCAACGACGGCTCCGCGATCCAGAGCACCGATATCCCGCCGGGCGCGCAGGCCGCGTTCTCGGTCGTCGGGACGGGCGCCCTGCGGCTCATCGGGGTCGGTCGCGGCGAGATCCAGCGCATCGTGATCAACCCGACGCTCTTCGTGCGGATCGACGGCAACGACGCCAACGACGGGCTGTCGAACACGGCCGGCGGCGCCTTCCGCACCATCCGCGCAGCGCTCATGCGCGGCACCTCGCAGTTCAACTTCGCCTCCTCGGCGCTGAACGTGCGGCTGGGGCAGGCAGGCGAGTACGAGTCCCCCGGCGAGGTTCCGCGCGGCACCGGCACGATCAACATCGTCGGCGACGCGGCTGCCCCCGGCTCCTACATCGTCACCGGCGCTGGCCAGCCGGGACAGGGTTCGATTCAGGTCGCCGGCCCCGTGAACTTCGACGGGCTTACCCTGCGCAACACCGGAGCGCAGTCCCATACGCTCGCGGCGACGTCGAGCGGTCTCGCGATCGTGTCGAACGTCCGCTTCCAGAGCACGCAGGCCACCGCAGGCTCGCACGCGTTCACCGCCGGCGGGGACATCGTCATCGCCTCCGGCTGTTCCATGGAGGGCAGCGCGGCCTGCGCCCTCAACGCGAGCGACGGCAAGGTCTCGGTCAGCACCAGCGTCACGCTGCAGATCCTGGGCACCCCGACCTTCTCGACAGCCACGGCCCGCGCCTTCGGCGGCGGCAAGGTCGATGCCCTCGCCGGCAGCTCCGTGACGGGATCGGCCAACGGCAAGCGCTACGAGACCGCGGTCTACGGGATCATCACCACGAACGGCGGCGGCGAGAACTTCTTCCCCGGCTCGACGCCGGGTACCCGAGACAACGGCCTGTACCTGTGAGGGATGCCATGGCGCCGATCTACACGCCCTTCGACTGGTACTGGCACGCCGAGGACGGACGCCTGTTCGGCTCCAAAGCCGGCAAGGTGATCGCCGAGGGCGACGCGAGCTTCGTGGCTTGGTCGGATGCCGGTGGCGTTCCGACCGTCTGGCCCCGCGACGCGACGGGCGCGCAGACGCAGGCGGCCCTTGATGCCGTGCTCGCGGCTGCGGGTCCGACGTCCCAGCCGTCAATCACCTACAAGGCCGATCTCTGGCGCCGCTGCACCGACGAGGAGGCCGACGCGATCGACGGCGCACTCAAGGCGGCACCGGTCCGCCAGCGCCGCCTCTTCGAGGACGCGCAGTACCTCGACCATGCGGACGAGTCCTTCGTCTTCGCCCGCGCGGCTCTAAGCGAGCTGTTCGGCGAGGCCCGGGCTGCCGCTCTCCTCGCCATCTCCTGACGCCACGAGGCCGTCGTGACGAGCATCCTCGCGCTGACACCGCGCCTCGGCGTCAACATCACGACCTTCTCGAACAGCGCCTGGATCGACACGTTCCCCTTCCAGGTCGCGGGGGCAGCTGCGGGCTATCCCGGCCCGGGCAACTTCGGGCTCGGCTCGGTCACGGTGACGTCCGTCGCTCCGCAGACCCCGCTCGGCACGCACCAGGTCGAGGTCGTCGAGGTCGCCGCCGGGGAGGCGCCGCGCTTCACCGTGCACGCTCCCGACGGCACGATGACGGGGATCGGCCGGACGGGATCAGCCATCGTTGCGGGCGGGATCGGGTTCACGTTGACGGAGGGCGCGAAGCCGCTCGTCGTCGGCGACACCTTCCTGCTCGGCGTCACGCCCGCCCCGCGCGACATCACGGGCTGGGGATTCGCGCTGATGCTCCGCCGCGAGGTCGATCCCGACACGGTCTGTCTCTCCGCATCGACCGGCGCGGGCACCATCGCCAACGGCGGCGTTACCGGGCAGGCGGGCATGCGCGTGCAACTCGCCACGATGCGGGCGCTCGCGCCCGACACCTACCTCTACGACCTGATCGCCTTCGCCGAGGGCTACGACGTGCTCGCTTACACCGGAACGCTCCGGCACGTGCAGGGCATCACCGTCCGCGCTTCCTGACGGAATCTCCACATGCCGTTCGATACCGCAACTGGCACTTTCCTGGTGCCCGGCCCCGCAGGCGCGTCCGCTTACGAGGCGTGGCGAGGCCTTGGCAACGCCGGCACTGTCGAAGACTTTCTCGCGACGCTCGTCGGAGCCCAGGGGCCGGCAAGCACAGAACCGGGACCTGAAGGCAGGCCTGGTCGAGACGGCGCGGGATCGGTCACGACGCGTATCGCGTCCGCACCGATTCCGCCCTGGACCGCCGTTGTCGCCGATGGGGTCAGCAACTGCCTGCCGGCTGATCCGTTCAACGAGGCGCACCGCGGGCGGGTCTTCGGGATCACCGCCTATGGCGGGGGCGTCGGGTCGTCGGTGGAGATCCAGAACACCGGAGACTTGACCGGACCGGCCAATGCGTTCGAGGCGCAATCCGTCCAGTTCATCGGGCAAGGGGGCGTGCTCGCACCGTCAGCGCCCGTCGGCGCCATGTGGCGGCAGCCGGTGGCGACCGTCGTCTCGAATGGGCACGTCGTCGTTCAATTGGGAGAGGCCTCGCTGATCTACGACGCCCTCGACGCGATGCTCGGAGAGGGCGGCTTCTCGGCGCCCTGCCCGCTCGACCGCGGCGCCTCCCTGAGCGAGACCGGCTACGTCACCTCGGCGGCCAACGCCCGCGCGCTTATCGCCGCGCTTGCCGGCACCGTGCCCGCCGACCTGCCGCCGCGCCGTGGCCAGTTCCTGCGCGCGCTCGAAGCCGCACTGCCCGGCAGCATCGCCACGCTCTTCAATGCCGTTCCGACCGACCTAGCCGACCCGATCAACACGGCGTGGTCCCACACCATCGGCGTGGTGCCAGCCTGTCGCCTCGCGCAATTCGCCAAGACGACGCTCGGCCTCACCGACGCGCAGATTGCCGCCGCCATCGCCGCCGCACGATCCATCCAGGAGTGACTATGCTGCGACACGTCCTTGCCCTCGTCATCCTGGTGGCGGCTGCGCTCCACGGCACTCCCGCGTGGGCGCAGACCGCTTTCACCCAGGTCGAGATCGGCCTCCAGAGCGCGGGTACCTGCCCGCAGTTCGGCGTGCGCGACCGGGCGAGCAAGGCCATGGTGCCGCTCGGATGCGTGAACGCGGGCGCGTCCGGCCCGAGTTTCACGATGACGCCGGGCATCGTCTCCATGCGTGGAACGCTGCCCGCCGCCGACCTCTCGCTGGCCGGAACGCACAACCCGCCCGCCGTGATGCTTGGCGCCGGCAACCGGGTTAGCTTCTGCCCTGAATTGTCGTGTGTGCGCGGGCCCTACGACGGCTCGGTGGTGCCGGCCTTTTTCGACCATCAGCGGGCAAGCGTCCTGATCTCGGGCCCGTCCCAGCTCGGGGGGCAGGCGCAGGAGCAGCTTCTCGCCGTCATCGGAACCGCGGCCACGGGCAGCGTGACGGCCTGGCAGGCCGGCAAGGCCTACGCGGCCGGCGACGAGGTCAACCGGGTGAACCCCAACGAGACGGGAGCGGTCTACCGCGCCCGCACGGCCGGCACCAGCGGCGGCAGCCCGCCGCCGGCGGACCGGCCGAACGCGCTGCCGTTCCTTTTCAACGATGGCGGCGTGACCTGGGAGTGGATCAACGATCCCGTGCTGGCGGCCAAGGCATCCCTCTACGTCGAACAGAAGGTGAAGCCCGGCGCCGGCGGCACCTGGGCGCAGGCCACAAACGTCCTTCTCGACACGGGCCTGAAGCCGAGCTTCCACGTCAACACCGAGATGGACATCGGCAACAACAGCGGAACTGATTGCGGCTTCGGCAACGGCGATTGCTTCAATCTGTTCGTCCGCTCCGGCGGCACGAACATGCTGACCGGCAACGTCCAAATCGAGAGCGTGCCCCACGGCCCGCCGCACGCGGCCTATTTCGGGCTGCGCATCACCGGTCCTCGCACGGCCAAGCTCGCCGACATCGTCACGGACAGTTCCGGGGCTATCGGCCTCGGCATCTGCTCGACCGGAACCGATGTCTGCACGCACTCGACCGCCAGCATCAACGACAAGTCCGTATCGCCGGTGGGCTTGAAGCTGGAGGGCAGCTATGCCGCCTTCGCGATCCAGACCCCGGGCTTCACGGTCGATCCGAGCGGCTTTGCCAAAGTCACCGGCCTCAACGTCCTGACCGGCACACCGGGCTCGTCGAGCGCGTCTTGCTCGGCCGGCGACCTGCGCTTCGACGGCAACTTCGTCTACGCCTGCGTGGCCGCGAACACGTGGAAACGTGCCGCCCTGACGAGCTGGTGACGGACGCGCGCCGTCCGCGTGCCGTCTCGGCCTTCACTCCAACTTACTTCAGGGCGCACCCATGACCGATGACGGTCTGTTTCTTCGCCTGCTCACCGGGCGGGGCGTGCCGGCCGACGCGCGCGCGCTCGGCGTGCTCGGCGGCGTGCTGCCGGGCACGCCCCTGATCAGGAGGGGGCGCTCTACGACGGTCGGCACTGTGCTCGCGAATGCAGCGCAGCTCGGCCACACGCAAGTGCTCGATGTGGACTACCAGTGCGTCGACGAGGACGTCCAGGTCGGCATCATGACGCTGACCGCGCCGCGGGTCGTCTCGCTCCCCGACGTGGACGATTATCCACTCGGCCAGGATCTCGTCATTGCCGACGAGAGTGGTGTCTGCTCGGATGTGCGCACCATCACGATCCAGCCCGGCCCCGACACCGGCGATATCATTGGGGGCGCCGATGGGGCTACCACCATCGTCCTGTCCAGCCCCTACCAGGCCGTCCGCTTCCGCCGCGGCGCCGCCAACTTGTGGATCCGCCTGTGATGAAGCGCTTCCTCGCCCCCGTCCTCGCCCTGATGGCTCTGGGCGCGCCTGCGCTCGCGCAGACCCGAGCCCTGCCGCCCGGTGAGATCCGTGCCAACGGTGACATCACGTTCGGCAATACGCTCAAGCTCGGCCGGCGCGAGGGCACTAAGACCGTCATCACGCCGGACACGCTCCAAATCCTCGGCTCGGGCTCGACTGGTGACGTTTCCGCGATGACGGCGCGGCGCTCGGGCACGGGTGCCGTCCCGCGACCGCTCTCCGATCGGGACACCCGCTCGGTCAAGGATTACGGCGCCAAACTTGATGGCTCCGACGATACGGCGGCCTTTTCCCAGGCGCGGTCTCAGACGGCGGCCGGTGGCACGATCGAGGTTCCCGAGGGGCGATTCAACGCTCTGGCTGGCGGAGGGCCGGCAACCCCGATCCTGTGGCGCCTGCAGGGCAACACCTATGACGGCGCCACCCCGGTGGTTTCGATCGGCAAGGATACGGTCGAGACGACGCTCCACGGCCGGAAATACTTCGGCGTGGGCGCGACAAACCCCGATGAAGCTCCGGTCCTGCGGGTTGATCAGACCGTCACGCACTCGGGCGGAACCGGGGGGGCGGTCGTCAACGCTCTGAAGATCAATCAGACGCTCGGTGCCGCCTCGCTCGATAACTATGGGTGGGCCTTCAACGCGACTTTGTCGAGCAAGGCCTACGGCACCGGCCAGCACACCGCGTCGTCGGCCCTTGCCGTGCGTCCGCCCGATGCTCTGAGCGACGGAAAGGGGCAGCGGGCGACGATCTGGGCCGATTACAAGGAGGCCACCAGCCAGACCGGGCAGCCCTCGAACCTCGATGGCCCGCTCGTGATCGGCGAATGGGATATGTACGCCAACGGCGCCGATCCGGGCGGCATCCGCCTCGGCCTGCACATGCTGTTCAGCAGGTATAATCCGGCCGGCGCCGCGATGGGGATCAACTCCGCCATCGGCATCGGAACGAACGACACGGGCTCTATCCTCAGCCGGAGTTATGCCCGCAAGATCCTTAACAACGAGCTTAGCTTCACCGAGGCCGGAATCGACTTTTCTCAGGCCACAGCCATTGGCGGCGCTCCCGTTCTTCGGATGGCGGCGGGCCAGGACATCGCCTGGGAGGGGTCGGGCTCCCGCGTCACGCGGTGGGTTGATGGTTTCTGGCAGACGCGGGTCGGCGGGATCGAGATCCACCGCCTGACCGACAGTGGCGAGACGGGGCAGTTGGGGCGGGCGCAGTTCCCTTACTTCAATGCCCCTGACAGAACGGCCCCGGCCAACACTGCGGACGCGATTGGCACTGTCGGCGACGTCATCTTTTCTGGCACTTTCATGTACAGAAAGACGTCGTCGGGCTGGCTCAGGGTTCAGATGAGCACATTCTAGGCAATCCTAGAGTTATGCTGTTGCGGCATTTCTACGGTTGCCATGTCACGCCGTCCCGCACGATGCGGGGCGGCGATCCTGCAATCACGCAGTTCGCCGGGAAAGACTTGTTGGAGATGACGGTGTTCGATCCAACAATGCATTCGCGCCCAACATGGGAGCGCGGCCAGAACGACACCATCTTTGCGCACCACACTCGGTCCTCCAATACGATGTCGCCCGGCGGGTTGATGCGCTCCCCGCTATTCAAATCGATAATCTTGTGAACGTGCGAAGTGGAGAAGTTGCAGCCATCCGCGATAAGGCTGCCGCTCCCAACGGTTATATTTCCAGACTCGTGTGCGTGCATCCGCGATAGGCCGTTAAAGCCGACGCCATCTCCGATCGTTATGCGACATTCGGCAAAAGAGACGATTTCCAATCCGTTTAAAACACAATCGTCTCCAATGCAGACCCGCGCGCCGCCATGCAGCGAAATCCTAAGTTCGTGCCCCAGAGTCGATCTTCCGATCTTAATATAATTATTATCGCCCGTAACGGCCACCGAACCAAAGCAATACCGCAAGGTATCGGGATGAATTTCGATATAATTTGTATCGTAGTCACTGCACGCCACCGTCAAGGGCATTCTTTGTTGCCTCCGCGCCTATAGCGGCAGCCTACCGGGGACGGCTTCCGAGAAGTAACATGCGATATTTGCTCGCTCTCTTCTCGTAGCCGGCTCCGCCATTCTGACTTGGATCGCGCCGCGATCAAGGCCGCGTCCACCTCATCACCGGAGCCGACCATGACCACGTCCCCCGACGCGGGCGCTTTCGCGCGCCTGGACCGCGCCAAATTCTTTGACGCGATCCGCCCCCTGTTCGCGAAGGGTCGCCTCTCGCAGTCCCAGGTCGACGGGCTCAATCGGCTCCTCGACGCCTTCTTCGCCTACGCACTGATCCTCGACCGGCGCCACCTCGCCTACATCCTGGTCACGAGCTTCCATGAAACGGGCCAGCGCATGCAGCCGGTCCGCGAGGGCTTCGCGGCCTCGGACGCGGCGGCACGCAAGGCGGTCGCTGCGCTGTTCGCCAAGGGCAAGATCAGCCGCAACTACGCGCTCCCGAACGCCCGCGGCCTGTCCTTCTACGGACGCGGCGACGTGCAGCTCACGCACGAGGCGAACTACGTCGCGATGGGCAAGCTGCTCGGCGTCGATCTCGCCGGCGATCCCGACCGCGCGCTCGACCCGGCCATCTCGGCGCGGATCCTGATCGAGGGCGTCACCCGCGGCGCCTCGCTCAAAGGCGACTTCACTGGCCGAGCGCTCGAGGACTTCATCGCCGGCGACCGCTGCGACTACGTCGGCGCCCGGCGCACCGTGAACGGCACCGACCGGGCCAAGGACATCGCCGGCTATGCCGAGCGCTGCGAGGCGGCCCTGGTCGCCGGCGGCATGCCGCTGATCGCCGCCCGCCTGCCCGGAGCCCTTGGCGCGGCGCCCAGCGCCCTCGTTGCGGCCCCGGCGCCCGGCATCCTCTCCCGTCTCGTCTCCGCCCTCACCCGGAAGGCCGCCTGACATGCTCAACGCGCTTCGCCGCCGCCTCCGCCGCGGCCTCGCCGCCACGCGCGGCTACCGGATCTATGCGGCCTCGGTCGCGCTGGCCGCGATCGATCTCGGCCCCGACCTGCTCAACGCGATCGCCGGCGTCGACTGGTCCCCGCTTCTGCCCGAGGGCTGGGGCGTGCGTGCCGGCGGTTGGCTCGCCGTCGCCCGGCTCGTCGCGCCGATCGTGAAGGCTCGCCTGCGCAAGCCGCCGGCCGCCCCGATGGGTGGGCCCCGCTGATGCTCGGGCTGATCCTCGCCGCCGTGCCGGGTCTACTCGGTAAACTCCTCGACTTCGCGCAGAAGCGCGCCGATTCCGACCGTGCCAAGCACGAGGCGGATGTTGGCGCCGACGTCGCGACCAACGCGCAGATGTTCCAGGCCTGGATCGTCGCGCAGCAGCAGGTGGCGGCTGCCCGCAACGCGGATCGGGCCTCGCTCCTCACCGCCTGGATGATGCCGCTCGCCTTCGGGCTCGCCATCAGCCACTTCGGCGCCGTCACCTTCGATTGCTACCCCTGGCCCGACATCCCGCTCGGGCGGTGGACGATCCCGGCGCACGCCGTCGGCTCATGGCGAGTCGCGGCCATGCCCGGCGAGTATCTGGAGATCCAGAAGACGATCATCTGGGCCGGCGTCGGTCTGATCGGCCTTCTCGGCGTGAAGAAGACCTTCGCTCGCTGACACCGACGCTTGAGGGCCAAGGCCGCTTGCCTCTCACAGAACGCCCCCTGTGAGGGGCGACCTCGCGCGAACCGGATAGCCGGCGCGCCGCCCATGGGGGCACCAATGTTCTCGACCATCCTTGAACATGCCAAGACCGGGGCGGCCGCGCTCGGCGTCGGTGGCACCTTCTTGGCCGCTTACACGTCGCTCGGCCTGCCGCTGCCAGCGAGCCAGGCATTCGTCGAGACGAAGGTCGCCACCGTGGTGAAGTCGATCGACGACTCGAACACGGCGACCGCCCGGAAGATCGACGGGCTCGCCGCCACCACGCTCGAACTCCAGCGGCAGGCGATCGTG
Source organism: Methylorubrum rhodesianum (assembly GCF_014199985.1). GTDB lineage: Bacteria > Pseudomonadota > Alphaproteobacteria > Rhizobiales > Beijerinckiaceae > Methylobacterium > Methylobacterium rhodesianum. The sequence goes on from NZ_JACHOS010000027.1 coordinate 47,845, forward strand.
CAGCAACGCGCCCGCCTGCGCTTCGAGACCTCGGCCAACGCCTCGCTCTACCCAAAGGCCGAGGGCGTGCGGCGCGTGACCCTGGAGCGGCGTTCGGCCGAGATCCAGGACGAGATGACCGAGCTCGACCGAACCGATGAAGATCTACGGACACGCATCACGAAGCTACGACAGCCGTGAGGGCTCTGTTCATCGGCTGAACTGAGCCGTTAACATCCGTCAGCACACCGCCCCGGGGCTTCGGCCTCGGGGCCATTTTTTTGTGAGCGGCGTCGGGCCGCCACTGGCTTCCAGCTTATCAGCGGCTAGCCGATTGATTGACCATCAGTGCTCATGGACAGAATACTGCACCAAATACACATCATTGCCACCCTCGAAAGCGTGGCTAATTTTAAAACGAATATTGTACTTCGCGTTGGGACCGAATTGCATAAGATAAAAGGAGCCTGGCATGGCAGCTTGTGCGCCCACGCTGGCGTCCAAATTGAATGTTGGCGCAGATTCTCCCTTATTAGGATCAAAAACATGAATTATAAACGACGCATCAGACAGCAATATCGTCGCTGACCGCTCTGACGCATGAAAAAAAAGGTGCCAGAGCTTACAAGGGCCTTATTGCCTATTACGACTTCTGGAAGCATTTCGAGTTCCCCCGTGTGAAGCGCGCAAGCATCGCGCTCTTAGAAACTATGGAATGATTGTGCGACGACGTGTTGATCCCGGGCAACCCCGCTAGATCGCGCCGTAGGCGGTTTCTTGTGGTTGGCCTGGCGCCCGCGCCGGCCGAGGAGCCGTTTTGAGCCTATTCTCGTCGCTCACCGAACCGCGATCTCGCGCTCAGCGACGACGACCTTCGCCGCTTCGGTCGGATGCCGCTCCACGATGCGCTTGATCCCGTAGGGCCGCAGCTTGTCCCAGGCCGCATCACTGCCTGACATCAAGGCGCGGGCGAGCAGGTCGGCCGCCTCCTGCCCGCCGTCCCTGACGGCCGTCGCGCTGTCGTTGTTGATCTCGACGATGGTCCGCATGGTCATGCCGCCTGCAGGCTGTCGGCGAAGTCGTCCGGCACCTCGCCGTATTGGCCGAGGATGGTTGCGCTCTCCAGTTCGCCCGTTTCGTCGTCGGCCACGATCTGCAGAGCGGCCGTTCCCGGCATGCGCGCAGCCATGGCTTCAGCCCGCTTCAGCGCGCCGCTGCCCGTCGGCGAGATCTGCCGATCGCCGGGCACCAGGCGCTTCCGCTTCAGCACGAAGGTCTGCACGAGGAACGTCGTCTTCATGGCCATGGTGCTTTCCTCAGGCTGCCAGTGCCGGCAGGAAGCCGGCCTCGTTTGCGATCTCGTCGAAGCCGAACGTCATCACGTGCTGCCCGTAGGCGTCGTGCACGTCGACGATCCAGGCGGACCAGTCGACCGGCGCCGCGCAGCCCTGCATCAGCTCGAGCGCCACGCACGCGCAGACCGGGCGGAGGTCCGCATCCGATACGGCGCGCCCCTGCAAGTCGAAGACGACATCGGTGCCGTCCGTGCAGTGGAAGTGGCAGCGCTCCTGCGACATCATCATCACCCCTCCGTCCCCGTTATCCACAGGTGCGAACAGCTGTTTGCGCTTGGTCGATCGAGCCGATTGAACTGGCAGCGCGCGTGCTGTTTGTTCTTCATCTGTTCTAACGCAGATGGGGGCTCGGGTGAGGCTAAACAGGGTCGCAGAGCTACCCTCCGAAGGTTTTTCCACAGTTCGTGTGCCGCTGATGGGACCGGCGCTCTGCGCCGGGTTTCCCTCGCCCGCTGACGACTTCGTGGAGAATGCCCTGGAGCTGCCGCGCTGGCTCGTGCCGAACCCGCCCGCCACCTTCCTCTGGCGCATCGCCGGCGACAGCATGCGCGATGCTGGGATCTTCGACGGCGATCTCGCCTGCGTCGATCGCAGCCTCAAGCCCGGTCACGGTAGCGTCGTGGTGGCGGCGGTGGACGGCGAGATGTCGATCAAGCGTATGGTCGTCGAGGGCAACCGGGCGCGGCTCGCCTTCGACAATGCGGACCTGCCGGTCTACGCGCTCGAGGAGCTGGCCGATGCCGCTGTCTGGGGCGTGGTGCGCTTCACGATCCGCTGGCACGCCGCCCGCGGCGGGCAGAGCCGATGAGCGGCGCCGACGCCCGCCTTTGTGACCGGATCGGCGGCGGCCGCGCCCTTGCGCTCATCGACGGCAACAGCTTCTACTGCTCGTGCGAGCGCGTGTTCGACGCAAGGCTTGCCCGCGTGCCGGTGATCGTTCTGAGCAACAACGATGGCTGCGCCATCGCCCGCACCGCCGAGGCCAAGGCGCTCGGGATCAAGATGGGCGACCCCTACTTCAAGATCCGCGGGCTTTGTGAGGCTCAGGGCGTGCGCGTATTCTCCTCGAACTACACCCTCTACGGAGACATGTCGGCGCGCATCAACGCGATCTACCGCGATGCCACGCCCGATGTGGAGGTCTACTCGATCGATGAGAGCTTCCTCGACCTGACCGCCTTCATGCGCCGGGATCGCGTGGCGCTCGCCCGAGACATCCGCGCCACCGTGCGGGCGTGGACCGGCATCCCGACCTGCGTCGGCATCGGCCCGACCAAGACGCTCGCCAAGCTCGCCAATCACATCGCGAAGACGGTGCCCGAGCTCGACGGCGTGTGCGACCTGACCGAGCCGGCGGCTTACGAGCACTGGCTCTGTCGGATCCACGTTGGCGAACTGTGGGGCGTCGGCCGGGCCTCGCTGCCGAAGCTTGAGGCGCTTGGCATCGACACTGTTGCGGACCTGCGCGACATCGACCCGCGGCCGGTGCGCAAGGCGCTGACGGTGGTGGGCGAGCGCATGATCCACGAGCTGCGCGGCGTGTCCTGCCTCGGGCTCGAACTGGTGCCGGCCCGGCGCAAGGGCTGCGCGGTGACGCGCTCGTTCTCCGGTCGGGTGACAGAGCGCGCCGAACTGGAGCAGGCGGTAGCCGCGCACGCGACGCGCGGTCGTGTCCGTCAATGAGGTGGAAATTCGGGGTGGAGTTGGAGCGGCCATCGGTCAGGCGGCCTGAGGTGGAATTGCTGTGAGGGTGTCGTCGA
>NZ_JACHOS010000028.1 GCF_014199985.1 Methylorubrum rhodesianum
CATGCGGCCCTCGTTGAGGGCGGCGATCTTGTCCGGATCCTTGTCGATGCAGACGACCTCGTGGCCGAAATCGGCCAGGCAGGCGCCCGAGACCAGCCCCACGTAACCGGAGCCTATCATCGCTATTTTCATCTATTGCGGCCTTCATACGCGAGGGTGAACTGTGCATTCCGATCGAGCAAATCGTATGCCACAAATCTCGTTTTATCACTGTTGCATATATAGTATGCGGAACCACAAATTAATCTTATATATTGTGATTTTTTGTAGGAGTGAAATGCAAAGATTGACGATTTCGCGTGAGTCAAATGAAGAACTAAATCCGCGCCACAAAAGTGGTTTGCCATTTATGTATCCTTTAACTCAGGAGGGCGGACGAGATTGCAATTAAGTCTGGTCCTACGACTTCGCCGATGCCCGCATGCATAATGGGCGCAAGTTCCGGGCGCTCAACGTCATCGATGAGTTCAGTCGCGAGTGCTTAGTCATCAGGGTGGCTTGCAAGCTCAAAGCAGCGGATGTGGCCGACATGCTATCCGATCCGTTCAACCGGTGCGGCACTTCAGCTCATGTTCGTTCAGACGACGGGCCGAAGTTCATCGCTAAGTCTGTCAAGAGCTGGATTGCCGGCGTGTGCTCTCGGTCCACTTGCATCACTCCGGGTTCGCCATGGGAGAACGGCTAAGTCGAGGGCTTCAATGCGCAGATCCGTGACGAACCTCTCAATGGGCAGATACTTACACGCGCAAGGAGGCGCAGATCAGGATCGAGAGTCGGAGACGCCACGACAACACGGTCAAACCGTACGGTGCGTCGCGTTAACTAACGGCCGCCGGATCCAGAGATCTTCATGCCAGCCATGGCCAGCCAACCCCTTTGCGCTTCCCCCACACACTCCGTCGACTGAACGAGCTGCGGTAGAGTGGCAGCCGATTTTGCATTAACTTTGCACCCGGACCACCACATCGGGACCGATCAGGCGCGCAAAACATCAGGCAATTAATACAGATCCCACACATCATCGGCCGAGCTCCCGCCATCGAGTGGGGACTACAGGCGCCTCCGGTGATCGTCTGTATCGGCTGCCTAGATAGAAGGCCCGAGGCTTACGCGAAGCCGCCCTTGGGATCAGCCGGGGACCTAACATCTCAGCCGACAGCAAGATCCAGAACTTCAAGCTGATCACAATCGTTTTGGCGACTCTGCGAAGCGCTCCAAGGTTTGTATCGTCAAGCTGTTTCATCAGCCCCTCCCACTGCTTCCGTAGGAACTACGCAAGTGTTGGACCAATCCCCTGGCCTGGCCGGCTGGCTTTAGACCGGGCTGATTGAGAGGTTTAGCCAGGACTGAAGGAGTCAGGGATGCGACGAGGTCACAAGACATCCTATTGATCCCTTCCGGATGGCGGATTGGCCTATTGCCGGTTCCACGAGCACCTAATTTGGGTGTGATGATGATACCGGAGGTACAGGATACAGCGTCGCAAGCTCGGACGTGAGTTGAAGGTTGAGGTGGTTCGGCTGAAGAACGCGATGCGGGCTCGTCCGAGGCGACGGCGCGGGCTGCCGAAGGACGAGGGCGTGAGAGCCGCTGCCGCTGCCAACCGCTTGGCGCGGCAGTTCGCAGCCGACGGCCCGAAACGGAAGTGGATCGCCGACTTCACCTACATCTGGACGGCCGAACGCTGGCTCTACATCGCTGCGGTGATGGACGTGTTCTCGCGCTGCGTGGTCGGCTGGTCGATGCAGGCAAGCATGACGGCGCAACTTGTGGCGGACGCGCCCGTCATGGCGGTCTGACGCAGGGGCAAGCCCGACGCGCTGCTGCATCACTCCGATCGGGGCAGCCAGTACACGAGCGAGCCGTTCCAGCGGCTGATGGCAGAACACGGCATCGTCTGCTCGATGAGCCGGTCGGGCAACGTCTGGGACAACGGGGCAATGGAGAGCTTCTTCTCATCGCTGAAGACCGAACGGCTGGCCTGGCGGACCTATCGCACGCGGGACGAGGCACGGGCCAATGTGCTCGATTACATCTAGCGCTTCTACAATGGGGCGCGGCGCCACTCGACGCTCGGCTGCTTCAGCCCCGTCGAGTTCGGGAGCCGAGACAAACTAGCTTAGGTCGGTGTCCACCAAACCGGCAGCAGGCCAGCCATCACAATTGAAAAGGAGCCGCGCTTAATGGAAAAGGCACGACCCTCGGTTCATGACTTGCTCACCTCCCGCCAGCGACAGCCCCGGACTTCCGACATGTCCCAATTCAACGCAGATCGTCTCAGACGGGCCGCAACGTGGGCCGGACACTCCATTCTCTTCGTATTGAGCGGCATCGTCTTTGTCGTCGTGCTTCTACTGATTCCGTTAGCGAGCCTCGTCATCGAAATCGCGTCGCTCGTTCGCGGGCGCCCCGTCCCTCGTCGCGGCGCGTCCCGACCTGCCAAAACTTGGTTTCGAAATGCGTCGAAGTAGCAACGCGGGACATCTGCTCGCTTCGCCTTCCCGTCTCCGCCACAGTGCTTGCCGCCATGTCTTAGCCTCTCCGCAGTGAACCCAGAGGGGAGAGCCTGAGAGGTCAATCACCTGCTGCTCGGATGGCGGGCGAGCCGTAGTTGAATAAGGTCAAGCCTGCTCCGAATCGGTGTGATTTGCTTGGCTGTGTAGAATTCAGCGGCAACAAAACCCTTTCTGGCGATTTTTGTGCGCCGCACGAGCAGCTTGCTCTGAATGGCGGCTGCGCTGTATCAAAACTGTCCAAACCGAAGGCAATTCAGGGTAACGAACGGCGATTTTTGAGCTAATCGGCCAATCGCGTCTCATTTGAATCGAAATTTAGGCAGCAGTCTATCGCCTCTGAGTCTGCCTACATAACAAGCAAGCGGTGCCACGCTCGTGGCCACTACCGCACTGATTGATCAAATTGTAGTCCTCGCTTCGAATTAACTTAACGAAACGTTGACTTGATGTCTTGGAGTCGAGAGGCTGCTGCGATAGTGCGGTGCACGCTACTTGTCTGGGGCACGCGTTATGGATTTCGCACGCCAGCGTACAGTCGAAGCTAATCCGTCGGCTCAGGGAGCCCAGCCCTTAGTTCCTATCGCAGATGCAGGACTTAAAGCCGCGGTCGATATTGTCCTGGCCGCTCTTGGCTTGGTCGCGCTGGCGCCCCTGTTCATCATCATCGCGACCGCCATTCGGATCGATTCGCCGGGAAGCGTCCTCTTCCGTCAGAAGCGCACTGGTTTGAACAATGAGCCGTTCTGGATCTACAAGTTCCGCACGATGCGCCCGCACGAGAGCGCCAACGGAATCGTCGCTCAGGCGACGCGGGATGATACCCGTATCACGCGCGTCGGTCGCTTCCTGAGACGAACGAGCCTCGACGAGCTGCCGCAATTACTTAACGTCGTGCGGGGCGAGATGTCCCTGGTCGGCCCGCGGCCGCACGCCCTTGAGCACGACCGGCTCTATTCTCGCGAGATCCCGAATTATGTCTACCGCTTCGGTGTCCGTCCCGGCCTCACAGGGCTCGCGCAGATCAGCGGGTCCCGCGGCGAGACGCCGACTGTTGCCGACATGGAGCGGCGCATCAGCCTGGATTTGCAGTATATTCAAAGTAGAACCCTCGCTATGGATCTTAAGATTATGGCCATGACTATATATCTCGAAATCATGAGGAGATCGAGCGCATATTGAGTCTCCTTCAATAAGCAAAAATCACGAATGATCGGGCGCGCAGTCTTGGCCAGTGGGGCAAAGACACCTGCACTCCTGCTTCCTAGTCCCGTGAGGCTCTCCGATGTCGTCATTTGCGATCAACGCTCGGCTCCTGCAGGCCTTTCGCCGTCCGGATGCCAAGGTGCCGATACGGGTCGGCGTGACCGGTCTTCGCGGCATCCCGAACGTCATGGGAGGCATTGAGACTCATTGCGAGCAGCTTCTACCCCGGATCAAAAATCTCCGCCCAAGCTACGACGTAGTCGTGATGGGACGCAGCCCGTATCTAGAGAGCGATTCGACTTACCGCGGCGTGAGCGTCAAGCGCCTGTTCACAATCCGCAACAAGTATCTGGAGGCAATCGTCCATACGTTTGTCTCTATCCTCTACGCCCGCCTCCTGCTCGGATGCCACGTGATCCACATCCACGGCATTGGACCGTCCCTGCTCACCCCGCTTGCCGTCGTGGCCGGCTTGAGAGTTATCGTAACCCACCACGGTGAGGACTATAACCGAGACAAGTGGAACCGCCTCGCGCGGGCGGTCCTGCGATGTGGCGAACTCCTGAGCGTGCGCTACGCGCAGGCCGTCCTGGTCGTCTCCAACGATGTTGCCGGCCGGCTGAAGGCGAGGCATGCTGCGCATCGCGGCAAGATCCACCACGTTCCCAATGGAGCGCCGCGTTGCAATGCCTCGACCGATCGGACGGCACATCGCGAGACATTGAGCCGGTTCGGGCTCGCAGAGCGGGACTACGTCTTCGCGGTCGGTCGCCTCGTGCCGGAAAAGAACTTCGGTATGTTGGTCGAGGCCTTCAAGCGGGCGAATCTCGATTGCGATCTCGTCGTCGCCGGTGCCGCCGATCACGGCGATCGCTATTCGGCTGAACTGCTCAGGAAGGCCGATCAGCGCGTTCGCTTCATCGGCTTCCAGTCGCAGGAAACTCTTGCAGTGCTGTATCGCGGTGCCGGGCTGTTCGTGCTGCCCTCATCGCATGAAGGCATGCCCATCGCTGCCTTGGAGGCGGCATCCGCCGGCTGTCCCATCCTGCTGAGCGACATCAAGCCGAATGTTGAGCTCGGCCTCGACGGGCGCAACTACTTTCCCGTCGGCGATATTCCTGCCCTCGCTCGGCGACTTAAGCAGCCTTTCGAAACTTACGCGATCGACTGGGAGATGATCAGCGCGCGATTCGACTGGGACCGGATCGCGGAGCGGACGATCGAGGTCTACGATCGGGTTTCGCAAGGGGATCGGAGCCCGGTGTTGTCCTGAATCTGCGAAAAAGGGGCGCTGCGACGGGCTCGAACCCAACGGGCCGGGGTAAGCCGAGTACAAAGCGCCACCTCGTCGCGGACGCCAACGGCACGCCGCTCAGCTTGACCCTTACGGGAGCCAACTGCCACGACAGCCACATGCTGGCGGGCACCCTCGACGCAGTGCCGGGCGTGCGCACCGGCCGGCGCGGTCGCCCGCGGCGCAGGCCGGTCAAGCTGCACGCCGACAAGGGCTAGGATCATCGCCGCTGCCGACGCGAGTGCTGAGCCCGCAGCATCATGCCCCGGATCGCGCGCCCTGGCATCGAGAGCAGTGAGCACCTGGGACGCTACCGCTGGATCGTGGAGCGGACGTTGGCGTGGCTCGCTCGCTTCCGCCGTCACGCCATCCGCTACGAGCGCCGCGCCGACCTCCACCTCGCCTTCACGACCCTTGCCTGCGTCCTTATCTGCCGAGCACAGGCCAAGCGGCTTTGTCCCTAACTCTTAGCGGATCGCAGCGGACTTTCTTCGCAATCTGGTCGCAGCCGTGCCCTACACGGTCCACACGGTGCTGACCCACAACGGTATCCAGTTCGCCGGCAACAGACCGGTGAACGAGGAGGCCGAAGTCGCTGCTGCTGCCTACTGGGCCGAGCGCGACGAGCTACGCATCTACCGCTGGCATGCGTTCATCTGGGTCTGCGAGCAGCCCATGATCTAGCATCGACTGACCAAGCCGCGCTGCCCGTGGACGAACGGTCAGGCCGAAGGGATGAACCGTACAATCAAGGACGCGACCGTCAGGCGCAACCACTACGACAGCCACGCCCAGCTGCACGCGCATTTGGCGGACTTTCTCGCCGCTTACAACTTCGATCGGCGGCTCAAGACATTACGGGGCCTCACCCCCTACGAAGCCATCTGCAAGGCATAGATCGCTGAACCAGATTGGTTCGCGGCCAACCCGCTCCACCAAAGGCCGGGACCAACCATCTATGCCTCACCCACAGAATATCGCGCCCGAGTCCGACATCATTTCGGCTCGCCCGTTAGCCAGACGATCTCCGGCGGCGGCCCGCTCGCCAGCAGGATGCGCGATACGCCGCTGACCTCGCACTTCCCGATCACGATCTTTGGGGCGATCGCGTCCTTCTTCGTCTCGACGAAGAGGAGTATGCCCGGTCCCGTCGCCACCAGGGCGTCGATCGTGATCACCTGCTGCTGCCTATGCTCGACGGCCGGGCAGATATGCAGATGCAGAGGATGCCCTTTCGCGCTTACGTCGAGGACGGGATCGCTGCTGCGCATCGATTTCGCGTGTCCGGACGACCAGAAGCGAAAGTTGTGCGCGTTCCCCCCAGCGCTGCAACGGTCGAGCGTCCAGTCCGGCCCCTTCAGATCGAAGCCCGCATCACCGTTGTCATTCGACTGGCAATTGATGAAGGTGAGGCGGGCGTTGGGCAATTCCGACGCGAATCCGTCTCCGTTGCGGTAGCGGCCGGGAATCGGCCGCATCTTGAAGTTCGACATCACCGCGTCGCGCACCGTCCAGTCGGTTCCGCCTCCCTGGAACTTGATCCCAGTCGGAAGGCTTGGTCGAACGTTGTCGCCGAGACCGCGCGCGGACACCTTCTCGATCACCCCCGAGCCGCCGATCACGCGGATGAACTCGCGGTCGCAGTTGAAGGCATGCTTCTCCCTCAGCTGCGTGTTCGGCTCGGACAGGAGGTAGAGCATCGGCCGCATCGGTTGACCTTCTCGCAATCCAGCGGACGCCGACGCGCCCGACGTCGGCGGCGGCGCCCGCCGGGGCCGGGTGCAGCTCCGCCTCGCGGCGCGACCGGAAGCATATCAAGCAACCGCTGGGCCAGACCGCCTATCTAAGCATAGCGGCGCACATGCAAAGTGCAGTCAAGCCCTTGCTTGCCTAGATTTCCACCTCTTCGCCAGCCGCCGCCGCACGCCAGCGATTTACGAGTGATGAATTTGCATGAATTTTCACCAAAATTAGGACTCGATCGATTTTTACTGGTCTCGAGTCGGGAGCAATTAATCCGGAGGTATTAGCACTGACCCGAACGAAAAATCTTGTCGGTGAGTACTATGAGCACCTTCTACGTGAGTCCGGTCGGTTCCGGGAAGCAGGACGGGACCAGCTGGGCGAACGCCGCCTCGATCAACAAGCTGGCCGGTATCGTCGAATCGGCCGAGGCCGGCAGCACGGTGCTGCTCCGGGCCGATGCGGGCACTTACACCGTCTCGCAATCCATCAATCTGAGGGGCGGCGGCACAGGCGATCAGCCGATTACGATCCGCGGGGTCGATGGGGCTGGGAACGACATGAAGGCCGTGTTCGTCGGCAACCGCGCCGAGGTGTACAGCCCGAGCGCGGCGCAGGGAACGGAGGTCTTCCGCCTCCTCGATGGTGCGGATCACCTGACGTTCGAGAACATGAGCTTCCAGAACGTGAGCAACGCGTTCCGCCTCGCCGGCACCATCACCGACATCACCGTCGAGGACATGGCGGCCGCAAATGTCAGCCGGTTCATGGACAATCTCGTGACCGGTTCGGCGAAAGCCGCCAACGTGTCGGACCTGACGATCCGCGACGTCACCGTCGACGGTTTCGCCAAGGGCGTCGTCCGGCTGCAATACGACTCGCACGACGTCGTCATCGAGCGCGTCAGCGGCGACAGCCGGCACATCGACGGGGCCAACTTCGCGATCGGCGTCGCCCTCGACGGCACGGTGCATGACGTCGTCATCCGCGACACGAGCATGGGCAACATCACCGATACGACGAACCGCTACCGCAACGGCGACGGCTTCGCGACGGAGGAGAACGTCTACAACGTGCGGTTCGAGAGAACCTACGCCTTCAACAACACCGATTCCGGCTACGATATCAAATCGAGCAGTACCGTACTGGTCGATGCCGTCTCCGAGAACAACACCCGCAATTTCCGCTTCTGGGCCACCGATACCGCAGGCAGCGATCTCAAATCGATCAATCCTTACTATCATGGTGGGTCGAGCACATCGTCGGGCGTGTGGCTCAATACGGGAGCCAAGGTGTCGATCGACGGCCTCACGCTCATCGAGGATGACGGCGTGGAGCCGCTCGTGGACCTGTACTACCCCAATGCGACGCTCAACCTGATCAATGCCGTCACCAACGCCTTGGCGGGCGCCACGCATCTCTCCGCCACGAGCGTCCTGAACGGCATCATCGTCTCACTCAAGGAGAAGCTCGAGAAGGACCTCACCCTCCTCGGTGACGACGCGAACAACCGGCTGGAGGGCGGCAACGGCAACGATCGCCTCGACGGCGGCGCCGGAGCCGACACGATGAGGGGCTTTCTCGGCAACGATACCTACGTCGTCGATCACGCCAAGGATATCGTCGTCGAGGATGCTGCGGGCGGCCACGACACGGTCCGCACCAGCCTGAGCCAGTACGCGCTGGCGGCCAACGTCGAAGACCTCGTCTACTCCGGCACGGGCCGCTTCACGGGCAACGGCAACGACCTCGACAACCGCCTGACCGGCGGGGCAGGCAGCGACAAGCTCGACGGCAAGGGGGGCAACGACATCCTCGACGGGGGTGCGGGAGCCGATACGCTGACTGGCGGGCTGGGCGACGACACCTTCCTCGTCGACGACGCCGGGGATGTCGTTGTCGAAGGCACAAGCATGGGCAACGACAGCGTGCTCACCCGCCTGTCGAGCTACACCTTGACCAAGAACGTCGAGAATCTGACTTATACCGGCACGGCCGCCTTCGCCGGCACCGGAAACACATCCGCCAACACGCTGACCGGCGGCGCGGGCAGCGACACACTCGACGGCGGCTCCGGCGCCGACCGGTTGGTCGGCGGTAAGGGCAACGACACCTACATGGTCGACAATACCGGCGACGCCGTGGTCGAGGCCGCCGGCGCCGGTACGGACACGATCGTGTCGCGGGTCAGCCTGACGCTGTCGGACAACGTCGAGAAGCTCACCCTGGCCACGACCGCCTCGATCAACGGTACCGGCAATGGGCTCGACAACGTCATCGTCGGCAATGCCGGGCTCAACGTGCTCGACGGCGGGGCGGGCCACGACGTCCTGACGGGGCTCGGCAATATCGACACCTTCGTCTTCCGGGCCGGGCAGGCGGACGGAGACGTGGTCACGGACTTCACCGGAGCCGGCTCGGCCAAGGGCGACGTGCTGAAGTTCATCGGCTACGGCAACGCGACCCTGACGCACAGCGCCGACCCAGCGCATCCGGATTGGTACGTCATCACGCCGGACGCGGCGCATGGCGGAGCGGCCGCCGCCGAGACAATCCAGATCTTGGGTGTGACCGATCTTGACCTGCTGATCGGCAAGGGACACAACGATATCCTCTTTGCCTGACCTGACCTGACCTGACCTGACCTGTCCGCCGCCCGCCCTCGCTCGGCCGGCCTGATGCCATCGGGTGGGCGGAGCGCGATCATCGTCGTGTCACGCAGTCCTTCGGCGAACCCCGTTCGGTCCGGTCCGAACGCTCGTCCCGGGTCCGGTCGTTGCGGCGGGGATTTACCGGGCGTAGCTCCGATACCACTCGACGAATTTCGGAAGGCCGGTCGCCAAGGTCGTCTTCGGCTCGTATCCGATCAGCGCGCGGATCTTCGTGATGTCCGCCCAAGTAGCGACGACGTCCCCCGGCTGCATCGGCCGCAGGATCATCCTGGCTTCTCGGCCGACGGCCTCCTCGATGTGCCTTACGAAATCGAGGAGCCGCTCCGGACGATCGTTTCCGATGTTGAGGATGTTGTTCACCCCCCGCTCAGGCGGCCTGTCGAGCACGCCGACGACGCCGTCGACGACATCGTCGATATAGGTGAAGTCGCGCTCCATGTTGCCTTCGCCGAAGATCTCGATCGGCTCGCCGCGCAGGATCTTCTGGGTGAAGGAGTAATACGCCATGTCCGGCCGGCCGGCCGGACCGTAGACCGTGAAGAAGCGCAATCCCGATTGCGGGATGCCGTAGAGATGCCCGTAGGTCGAACTTATCAGTTCGCAGGCCCGCTTGGTCGCCGCATAGAGTGACACCGGTTCGTCGACGCGATCCGATTCCCGGAAGGCGACGCCGGAGGCTGGCCGGTGCCCGTAGACGGAACTCGACGAGGCATAGACCAAGTGCTCGAAGTCGGGGGCGTGCCGGCACGCTTCGAGTACCGAGAGATGGCCGGCCAAATTGGATTTCTCGTACTCGAACGGCTTCTCGAGCGAGTACCGGACGCCCGCCTGGGCGCCGAGATGCACGACGTGACGGATGCCGTGCTCGCGCACTACCCGCGACATTCCCTCGGCGTCCGCGAAATCCATGCGGACGAGGGTGAAGCCCGGCAGGGGCTCGAGGCTCGAGATCCGGTGCTCCTTGAGCGCCGGATCGTAATAGGCGTTGAAGTTGTCGACACCGACGACCGCGTCACCCGCGTGGAGGAGCCGATGCGCGACATGCGAGCCGACGAAGCCGGCCACACCCGTGACGAGAACCGTTCTCATGGCTTGCGTTCTTCTTCGATCAAATGGGTAAACAGGAACCGGCTCGGCTCCGGCGGGCGTCGTGCCGCCGCTGACCGGCGGCGCATCCGCCGGCGATCTGGCGTGACGTCAGGTCGGCGCAACATCCAACCCTCGGTGCGATCCGGTACTCCCGTCGCGGCTCGCGGCGAATTTCGCGTAGGGGCGGGGATCGACCTGATTGTTGATGTAGCCCTCCGATCCGTGCTGCGAGATCACGACCGCCGGGTTGCCGCCGACAGCGGTGTGAGCCTCGACGTCCCGCGTGACCAGCGCGCGCGCGCCGACGGCCGCATCGTCGCCGATATGGATGCCGCCCGTGGCCATCGCCCCCGCACCGAAAAATACGCGATCTCCGACGGTGGGCGCGCCGGGGCGCTTCCCGCGGTTCATCATGCCGAGCACCGTGCCGTGGGTCATGTTGACGTTGCTGCCGATCACCGCGTCCCCATGGACGTAGATGCCGCCGAAGCGGTTGATGAAGAGGCCGGGACCGATGACCGTGTATTCCGGGATCGCGATGCCGTACTTGACGCGCAGGCGGAGCAGGATGAGTTTCGCGGGAATATAGAGAGAGTATCTCGTCCATTTCTTGTACAGGAGCAGCCCGCACAATCTGATCCAAACGGTGCATTTAAAGCCGGGCGAGAAGAGATAATGTTTGAGAAAGTTCTTCGGGCTCGGCCTACCGCTGTACCGCCGTAGATCAGAAGAGAGCAGGAAAATCAGCTCCTGGACGGAGCGCGGGCAGCCTCGGAAATGTCGCAGCTCGGAGGAGTCTGTCATGTCAGAGCCAAGCGCTCCTGTCGGGTTTCGGCACTGGGAGGCAGGAACGGTTCGGATGCAGCCACGGTCCTGCCCGGTGCGCTCCGCCGGGTGCAGCAAGTTCCGTGCAAGATCTCCTGCGCCTCTTTGCAGACGGCGGCTGATCCGGTTTCCGCTTGATCAGAGCGGGAACCGGATCAGCAAGCCCGCGCGGCGCTTGAGCGAAGCCGACATCCCGAAGGGGGCAGCCGAATATCGTATGACATCGCAGAGCAGGCTGCAAATCCCGGAACAGGTTCTCGACGGCAGCGGCGATGTCTCGGTCCATCCCGGCGCGTCGGGTGCCCGAGATGTCGATGAAGCCCGCCTGCACCAGCCCGACCGCCATGCGGCGGTGGCGAGACGATGCGCGCCGGAGTTGGTCCGTTGTGGTCAGTCCGCCAGGGTCGTCTTAGCTCGCGCCATCCCACGTGCGGCCGCCCGCCGACGACGGGTGCGGCGCAGGTTCACGGCGAATGCAACGGCACCGGCGATCGCGCTGGCGCCGAGGGAGGCGCTCAGCAGCGCGATGACGATGCCGTGGCTCCACAGAGCGGCTGCGATCAACGGAAACGTCACCACGCCGCAGAGAAGATAAAGCAACATCGTGTCGTCCCGCCATACGGCCATTCGCGCAGAACGGCGTCGAAGCATCTGGTTGTAGACGGGTATGGTGTAGGAAGTCTTCCATGCCACGTCCGGCACTGCGACGGCGTGCCGGGAAGTCGGGGGTTTCCCGCCCCTCGCACCGCCCACGCTGCGCCATCGTAAGGGGCGACGACGCGACCATCATTCGGGATATTGTGAGGCATCCGACGCCGGAGGCGGACGCTCTGACGGTGGACGAGCTCGATGCGAAGAGGGCGAGGCGTTACCGGGCTGCGATGTCTGGGGCGCCGTATTCCGAGGGGTTCGGGAGGCGCCGCCCCATCGGGGCCGATCCGAGCGGGCCGAGGCTCCGGCGTGCCGATGCGGCATGCAGATACCAGCTGTGTCCGAGCAGGATGCCGAACAGCAGATTTCCCTCCACCTGCCAGAGCGGCATGGTGGCAAAATTCAGTAGGAGGAAACTCGTCGACGCGTATACCGCGAGCGTCCGCTCGGGCCCGCGCGAGGCGATGCCTCTGGCGACGTAATCCGCGAACACGATGCAGAGGCCGATCAGGCCGAGCAGTCCGTCCTCGTAGAGGATCGAGACGAAGGTGTTGTGCGCGTAAATGACGAAGACACCCTGCCATGCGTCCGGCCCGAAGCCGAACAGGGTGGCCCAGACGTCGCCGCGCAGCCACGCGGTCAGATAGGCCGACCAGATATAGGCCCTGCCCGAGAAGAGCTGCTGCTCGTCACGCGTGAAGTATTCCGGCGGCTTGATCAGGCTCGCCCCCTTCGACAGGGCGGTCGCGATGTCCTGGAGGCGATCGGCCGCCAGGAGCACGAGCACCGAGCCCGCCGCTGCGACGATCAGCAGTGCGATGACGAGCGCGGCAGGCCGCTGGTCGCGGCGGATCGGTGCGGTCGACGTTGTCATCAGGTAGCAGATCAGGATCGGGATGACCGCGAGCATCGCCGTCCGATAATTGGCGAGGACCAGACCGACCAGGCCGATCATCAGACAGAGCAGGCTGCTCACGGAGGGGCGCCGCAGGAACACCGCCGCGAACAGGAACGTCACTAGCATGATCGAGAACGCGGCCTCGTGCGCGAAACCGCCTATGAAGCTGCCCGAGCCGTCCAACTCTGACATCTTCTTGAGCCCGATCGCCACCGAGATCCACTGCTCCACGACCGGCAGGAAGAACGACGTCGCCACGACCTTCATCGTGGTCTCGACACCGGCGGTGCGGATGGCGTGATAGGTCAGGTTGGCGATGCAGAGCAGATAGCTGAGCTTGATCACGGCGTTGATGCCGCCGGCCGCGCGTCCGTTCACGCCCGCGCTCAGGACGATCGCGAGCAAGAAGACGAGGAAGGCCCAGGCATAGCGGTGGAAGAGGGCGCGCGGGCCGAGCAGCACGACCGTCAGCGCGATCACAGCGCATGAGCCGATCGCGTTGATCGACAATCCGCCGACCGACGGCGGGAAGGTAATCGGGTGCCAGGCGGACAGGACGTAGCGGAACCAGAACGCGAACGCCAAGGCGCGCACGTAGTTGTTGCGCACGAAGAGGCAGACGGCGAGCAGAAGGGCTCCGGACAGGCCCGTTGTCCCAATCAGGATCGGGGCCGGCATCGGGGGGACGGGAATGGCGACGGCTGGGGCCATCGGAGCCTCGAAGGGGATCGTCGGTTCGCAACCCTGAGAGGCGACCGCCCGAATCGGACGCTCGCACCAGGAGATCGTCGCGCCGCGCCGGTCGACGGCGCGGCGCGAGGGACGCCTTATCCGGTGGCGCCGGACCCGCGCAGACGGACGGTCGGACCGGCCTTCGGCACCGCCGGTCCGGATCTCGCCAGCCTCACGCCGAACAGGCGCAAGACCGGCTTCTCGACCGCGATGAAGAACAGCAGGCCGCCCGCGAGGCCGGCGAACAGCCCGGCCGGGACAAGGAGGGATAGCGGCTGCGCATCGGTGAACAAACGCTTGGCGAGCACGTTCACGGCCGCTATACAGTATATGTGCCCAAGATAGATCGAGTAGGACGCATTGCCGAGGCCTTCGAGCGCCTTCCAATGCGGTAGCCGCCGTTCGGCCCGCAGTCCGACAGCAACGAGAGCCGTGCTGCCGATGATCATGGACGCGCCGGCGAGTTCCGCCCCACGGGTCCCGCGCTCGAGCAGGAACCCGCCCAGGCAACCTAGCACGGCCAGCGCGAGGAGGAGCGGGGCGGCCCTATCGGGCATTCTGTCCCAAACGTCGTTGAGCCGGAGCAGGCCGAGCCAGGCGCCCGCGCAAAAGGCCAGCAGCATGTAGTTGCTGTAGGTGTCGAGCAGGACCGCCCGCGGCTCGAAGAGCAACCCGAGGATGACGAATGCCGCGAAGGTTAGGCTGATCGCCGTCACTCGGCGCAGCGCTGTGGTGAAGAACAGCATCGCGAAGACAAGATAAAAGAACATCTCGTAGTTGAGTGTCCATCCGAGCTTCAGCAGCGGCGCCGTGTCTCCGCTTGGCGAGACGTGCGGCACGAACAGCAGCGACAGAATGAAGTGGTCGAGCGAGAAGACCGACGTCTTGAAGATGCTCGGTGCGCTGATCGCCAGGGCCGCGGTCGCGAAGGTCGCGATCCAGTAGAGCGGCACGATGCGCACGACGCGCCGCCGCAGGAAGTCGCGGCTGTCGAACCGGCCCGATCCGGTCACGAACACCATGACGAAGCCGCTGATGACGAAGAACAAGATCACGCCGAGCCGACCGACGCGGATCCAGTCGAAGTCGGGCGACTTCATCGGGTACTGCACCGAATGCGCGAGAAGGACCGCGAGCACGGCCAGTCCGCGCAGGTACTGGATCGACACTATCCGCATGGGGCCGCTTCCGACGCTCCGCTTTATCGGATGCAGCAAGCCTCGACGGCCCCGCCGCGCCCTGGAGAGCCGCCACGATGCACGTGCCGCGCCAAGACGGGGCCGGCGCAATCGTCGGGGCCGCCTCGGACCGCACGGGTCAGGCCCGGTGGCTCAGCGGACCACCCGGAGGAGTCGGCCGGTCCGCTCGCATCCATTGTCGAGAAGCTTCTCGACCGTGCGCTCCTGGTGCGGGGCGGCCAGCAGGAGCATGCCGTCGTCCGCGACGGAGCCTTGCGGCGACGCCTCCTCTGAGACGAGCAGAGCCCCGACCCTGGAGAGGCCGGCGCCGGCAGGCGACGCGGAGGCGAGCAACGTGAAGAGATTGCCGCGCTCGACATCCGTCCGCCCTATCCGGCGGGCGGTGAAATGCTCGCCCGCGACGATCATGGACTTCACGCCGCCGTCCCGATCGAGACCCGCCGCCTGCGCCCGGATCGATTGTAGGTAGCGGGGGCGGATGCATTCCACATGGATATGAAGCTGGTCCTGGCTCCTGACGCGGTCGGCATTGACGGCCAGCCCGATAAAGGCGTTCGAGATCGCGAAACCGGCCCCTTCGGACACGAGCGGACGGGTTGCGAGCGCTTCCACCCAGAGGCTGCCATAGGAGGCTCCCTGCAGACGCGGATCCTCAAGGCCCGGGATGGCTTCCGCCGGCATGACGAGAAGATGCGTCCGGCTTCCCGGAACGCGTAGAACGACGTACGGCGTCGCTCCCTTTTCCCCGGTCCCGATGCGCAGGCAGGGAAACGTCAGGGCGAAGCGCTTCGCCAGGATGCATCCTTCGACCACCGCCCGCAGCGAGGTCCGCGGCAGACCGGCACTGATCGCCCGCGGCAGCAGGGTACTGGCGAGGGCGGCCGCGATTACCGACAGGATGACAGCCCGCTTAGAGAGGCGGATCACGGCCTCGGCGATCGCCCGGTTGCGGCGGCCCATCGGTGATCCGCGGCAGCGTCGTCGCGCGATCGTTGATTGGGGGGTCTGCCGCCGTCAGGCGCGGGCACGCGGAGCGAAGCGGGATCCGGCGGAAGCGTCTTCATCGATCGGCTCGGTCATAAAGCCCTGAGGCGCGGGCGGGAGACGGAAGGGCGATCATCAACACCCGGAACAGAGTACGTGAGTCGCATTCCACGCAAATGCGCAAAATTTATGCCGAATTGCATCAAATTTTATCTTTCTATGTTGTGATGCCCGAAAGAGGTTTTCGGCACGCGTGCAAGTACCTTCGCGATCAAAGCAGAATTCATCGATCGGGTCCCATCGCGCCGCGCATGCGGAAGCGAACCTCGGGAGTGCCGCTCATGGAAGAGGAGCTCGGCAACCACCAATGACGGGGTTGCAAGCGCAATGGTCCGCAGCGCGCCGTGTACGAGAATCTGCGAGGCGCCGATGCCGACGATGTACCTCTCGCCGACAGGCTCCGGAAACGGGAGCGGCGCCGATTGGGGCAATGCGGCCCGATTGACTGACCTCAACGCGATGATCACGGCCGCCGGTCCGGGCGGCACAGTGCTCCTGCGCGCCGACCAGGGCGCCTACGCGATGAACTCCAGCGTCGACGTCACCTCGGGCGGCGCCGCGGGCGCGAGCGTGACCGTGATGGGTGTCGACGGCGCCGGCAATCCCATGAACGCCCAGATCGTCGGCACGCGCACGGCACCCTACGACGTGAACGGCAACAAGGGTCTCGAGGTATTCCGCCTGTTGGAAGGCGCCGATCACCTCAGCCTACAATACATGAGTTTCGAGAATATCGGTGCTGGCGCCATCCGCGTCGGCGCCCCGATCTCGGATCTGACCGTCGGCAACATGGAGGCGACCAACGTCCAGCGCTTCTTCGAGAACTTCGCCAGCTCCGGGCGGTCGGACGCGACAATCACCGGCCTGACAATCCACGACGTCTCGATCCGCGGCTACTCGAAGGGCGCGATCCGCGTCCAGTACGACTCGTCCGACATTCTGATCCGCGACGTGATCGGGAACAGCGACGCCCAGGACGGCGACATGTTCGCCATCGGCCTCGCCTTCGATGGGACCGCCCACGACGCGCTGATCCAGCGGGTCGAGATGTTCAATTCCAGGGACACGGCCAGCATCGGCTACTGGAACGGTGACGGGTTCGTGACCGAGCTCGGCAATTACGACATCGCCTTTGAGCAGGTGGTCGCCACCGGCAACACCGATGGTGGGTTCGATCTGAAGTCCCAGTCGACGACGATCCGCGACGTCATCTCGCTCGACAACGGTCACAGCTTCAGGCTGTGGGATTACGCCGTCTCGATCGAGAACGTGATCGCCGGCGAGACCAACCTGCACGGTGGGTCCGGATTGCCGGCCTCGATCTGGATGAGCCGCGGGGCATCCGACTGGGTCCGCGACGGCTTCTTCATCGAGTCCGATCCGACGACGCCGATCTTCGACCTGCGCTATGGGAACCAGACGCTGACGCTGCAGGACGTCTACACGGTCGGCGCGGTGCCGGTCGTCGCGGCCGGCGGATCGACGGTCGCGATTCAGCCGGGATCGGGACTGACGACCTATCGCCCGGGTAGTGCGGGCGACGAGACGATCGTCGGCGGCGCCTTGCGGGACATCATACACAGTGCGGGCGGAAACGACCGACTTTTCGGCGCCGACAGCGGCGACCAGCTGATCGGCGGAGACGGTAACGACCTCCTCGACGGCGGGAGTGGTGAGGACCTCCTCTACGGGGGGAGCGGCGACGACACCTACATCATCGACTCGGTCAACGACCTGATGGCCGAGCTGGTGGGCGAAGGCACGGATCTTGTCGTCACCTCGCTCGACAGCTACCGACTGCGGGCTAACACCGAGAACCTCACGGCGACCACCACCGGCAGTTTCGCCGGCTACGGCAACGAGCTCGACAACAGGATCTCCTCGGGCTCGGGCAACGACACGCTGTCCGGCGACGCCGGCAACGACACCCTAGACGGCGGCGGCGGCGCGGACCGGATGACCGGCGGCCTCGGCGACGACGTCTACGTGGTCGACGATGTCGGCGACGTCGTGATCGAGCGCCCGGGCGGCGGCACCGACACCATCCGCACCGGCCTGAGCAGCGACACGCTGCCCGATCAGGTCGAGGCCATCCTCTACACGGGCAACGGGGACTTCACCGGCACCGGCAACGCGCTCGACAACTTCATCATCGGCGGCGCGGGTCGCGACACGCTCGTCGGCCTCGACGGCAACGACACGCTCGACGGCGCCGCGGGGGCCGATCTGCTTGTCGGCGGCAGCGGGAACGACACCTACCGGGTCGATACGGCATCGGACGCCATCGTCGAGGATGCTGGCGGCGGCTTCGACCTGGTGCTGGCGAGCGCCGCCGCCTTCACTCTCGGCGCGAACCTCGAAAATCTCACCTTCATCGGCAGCGGCGATTTCGGTGGCACCGGCAACCATCTCGACAACCGTCTCGTCGGTGGCGGCGGCAACGACACGCTGCTCGGGCTCGGCGGCAACGACACGCTCGTCGGCGGGGCCGGCGGCAACCAGCTGATCGGCGGGCTTGGCGACGACACCTACGAGGTCGGCTCCGCCGCCGACACGGTCGTGGAGGCGCCCGGCGAGGGGAGCGACCTCGTCCGGACAGCGCTCGTCTCCTACACACTGGGAGCAAATCTCGAACGTCTGACCTTCACGGGAACGGGTGCCTTCGCCGGGACCGGCAACGCACTCGACAATGTCCTGACGGGCGGTGATGGAAACGACACGCTCGACGGGGCCGGCGGCGGCGACCTTCTCGTCGGCGGCCTCGGCGACGACATCTACGTAGTCGACGACGCGTCGGACGTCGTCGCCGAGAGCCCCGGCGGGGGATGGGACATCGTCCGCACCAGCCTGTCGTCCTACGACCTCGGCCTCGACGTCGAGGGGCTCGCCTTCACGCGGGATGGAAACGTCGTAGGCCGTGGCAACGCCCTCGACAATGCCATGACCGCCGGGGCCGGCAACGACGCGCTCATGGGATTGGCCGGGAACGACGTCCTCGACGGCGGCAGCGGCGACGACGTTCTGACCGGCGGTACGGGCGACGATACCTACGTCGTGGACTCGGCGGGAGACGTGGTGGTCGAAGCCGTATCGGAGGGCAACGACACGATCCGCACTGCGCTCTCCGGTTATACCCTCGGCGACAATCTGGAGAACCTCGTCGCGACGGGCTCGTCGGGCTTTTCCGGCACGGGTAACGCCCTCGACAACTGTGTGACCGGCGGTGCGGGAGCCGACACCCTGTTGGGTCTCGATGGAAACGACGTGCTCGACGGGGGCGAGGGTGCCGATACCCTGATCGGGGGCGCCGGCGACGACAAGTTTATCGTGGACGATGCCGGCGACGTGATCGTCGAGCGGGCCTTCGAGGGCACCGACCTCGTATGGACCACGCTCGGGACCTACACGCTGAGCGACGAGGTCGAGCGCCTCGTCTTCGTCGGGACCGGAGCCTTCCGCGGCACGGGCAACGCCCTAGACAACACCATCACCGGTGGGGCGGGCGACGACACCCTCGACGGCGCCGCCGGCGCGGATGTGCTCGTCGGCGGCGCGGGCAATGACATCTACCTCGTGCGTGACGGCGACGGACCCGACACGATCGTCGAGGCGGCCGGCCAGGGCATCGACACCGTCGTGACGACGGGCGCCTCCTACGTCCTCGGCGCGGAGATCGAGCGCCTCGTTGGGCTGGGCAGCGCCTCCTTCACCGGAACCGGAAACGGCCTCGACAACACCATTGTGGCCGGCGTCGGCAGCGACACGCTCGATGGACAGGCCGGCGACGACACGCTCGACGGCGGCGCAGGCGACGACACGATGGTCGGTGGCGCCGGCAACGACACCTTCATCGTCGATTCGGCCCAGGACGTCGTCATCGAGTATGCCGGTGGCGGCACCGACACCGTGAGGGTCGCGATCGCGGCTTACGCGCTCGCGGCGAATGTTGAGGCTCTGGTCTACACGGGCACCGCGGCCTTCGCTGGCACCGGCAACGACGGCGACAACCTGTTCGTCGGCGGCGCCGGCAACGACACGCTCGACGGCGGCCGCGGCAACGACGTCCTGACCGGCGGCGCGGGCGCCGACCGCCTCATCGGTGGTGCCGGAGACGACACCTACGACGTCGACGATGCCGGCGACGTCGTCGTCGAGAACGACGGCGAGGGCACCGATCTCGTCCGGACAACCCTGGGCAGCGCCACGCTTGCGGCGAACGTCGAGAACCTTACCTTCGTCGGGACCGGAAACTTCGCCGGGACCGGCAACGAGCGCGACAACGTCATCACCGGCGGCGCCGGCAACGACACCCTGACCGGTGGCGCCGGCAACGATTATCTGATGGGCGGCGGCGGCACGGACCGCCTCGTCGGCGGACTGGGAGACGACGTCTACGAGATCACGAAGGTGGGCGCGACGCTCGTCGAGGCGGCGGGGGAAGGGATCGATCTCGTCCTCGCCGGGCTCGCCAGCTATGCCCTCGGCGCCAACATCGAGAACCTCACTTATACGGGCACGGTCGCCTTCTCCGGCACCGGCAATGCCCTCGCCAACATCCTCACCGGCGGCGCCGGCAACGACACGCTCACCGGCGGCGGCGGCGCCGATACGCTGATCGGAGGCGCCGGCTCGGATACCGCCGCCTACGTCGCCAGCGCGTCGGCCGTGACGGTGAGCCTGCAATCCGGCTCCGGCTCAGGTGGGGACGCGGCGGGCGACATCCTGTCCGGCATCGAGAATCTAACCGGCTCGGGGTTTGCCGACACGCTATCCGGCGACGACGGCGCGAACGCGCTGCGCGGCGGAAACGGCAACGACCTGCTCTCGGGCCTCGGCGGCAACGACACGCTCATCGGTCAAGGCGGCGACGACACGCTGTCGGGCGGCACGGGCAATGACACCTATGTCGTCGAGAATGCCGGCGACGTCGTCGTCGAGAATGCTGGCGAGGGCACCGATCTCGTCCAGACCGCGCTCGCCGGATACGTCCTGACCGCCCATGTGGAGAACCTCACCTTCACCGGCGGCGCGGGCAGCTTCGCGGGGACGGGGAACGCGCTCGACAATGCGATCGTGGGGGGAACCGGAAACGACACGCTCAACGGGCTCGCCGGAAACGACACCCTGGACGGCGGCGCGGGCAGCGACCGCCTCGACGGCGGAATCGGCGACGATACGCTCAACGGGCGCGCGGGTGCCGATACGCTGATCGGCAGCGAGGGGACCGACACGGCGACCTACGCCAACAGCACAGCCGGCGTCACCGTCAGCGTCGCCGCCGGCACCGGTGCCGGCGGCGACGCGGCGGGCGACACCCTGTCGGGCATCGAGAACCTGACGGGCTCGAACCTTGCCGACGTGCTGGTCGGAGACGGCGGCGTGAACGTGCTCGCCGGAGGCAATGGAGCCGATATCCTCGATGGAAACGGCGGCGCCGACACGCTGATCGGCGGCATTGGCGACGACATCTTCATCGTCGCCAATGCGGGGGTGACGATCGTCGAACTCGCGGGACAGGGCAACGACATCCTCCGGACGACGCTGAACGCCTACACGCTCGATGCCTTCATCGAGGATCTGACCTTCACCGGAACGGGTGATTTCACCGGCCTCGGCAACACCTTGAACAACGTGATGCGGGGCGGCGCCGGAAACGACGTCCTGATCGGCGGCACCGGCGAAGACGTGATGATCGGCGGCGCGGGCAACGACAGCTACGACGTCGACAACGCCTCGGACAAGATCATCGAGCGGGCGGACGAGGGGATCGACACCGTCTCCGTCTCGCGCAGCCGATATACCCTCTCGGCCCATATCGAGAACCTGATCTCGAAGTTCGCGTATATCGGCGGCACCAGCTTCACAGGCTTCGGTAACGATCTCGACAACGTGCTGGTCGGCGGCAGCGGGACGGACTGGCTCGACGGCGAGACCGGCGCTGACACGCTAATCGGAGGCCTCGGCGACGACAATTACTACGTCGACTCACCCGACGACGTCATCGTCGAGGATACCGGCGCCGGATACGACTACGTTCGCGTCACCGCAACGACCTATCGCCTGTCGGCCAATGTCGAGCGGATGCAGTACACGGGAGCCGGCAGCTTCGTCGGCTACGGCAACGACCTCGATAATCTCCTGAACAGCGGCGATGGCGACGACACGCTCTACGGCGGAGCCGGCAACGACAGCTTCTTCGCGGGCAACGGCAACGACACGCTCTACGGCGGGACCGGGGACGACAGCTACCGCATCGAATCGACGGACGATCGAGTCATCGAGGCGGCCGGTGAGGGAACCGACCTGATCCGAACGACGCTGAACCGCTACGTTCTGCCTGACAACGTCGAGAACCTCAGCTTCGCCGGTGGCCCCGTGAGCTTTTCCGGGACGGGCAACGCGCTGGCCAACGCGATCACCGGCGGATCGGGCCAGGACGTGCTCGACGGCGGCGCGGGCGCCGACACCCTCACAGGTGCGGCCGGAAACGACACCTACATCGTCGATGATCCCGGCGACGTCGTGGTCGAGCTGGTCAATGGCGGCATCGACACGGTTCGTACCACGCTCGCCGGCTATTGGCTCGCCGACAATGTCGACACCCTCGTTTTCGTCGGCCTTGGGTCCTTCTCGGGCGTCGGCAACGCACTCGACAACGCGATGACCGGTGGTGCGGGCGCTGATACGCTCGACGCGAAATCCGGCAACGATACCCTCGACGGCGGAGCCGGCGCCGACAGGATGATCGGCGGGCTCGGCGACGACACGTTCCTCGTCGACGACGCGCGCGATATCGTGGTCGAGAATACCGGCGAAGGCACCGACGTCGTCGTCACGGGCCTGTCGAGCTACACGCTCGCGGCCCATGTCGAGCAACTGCGCTTCGTTGGTACGGGCGCCTTCGTCGGCAGCGGCAACGAGCTCGCCAATACCCTCACGGGCGGCAGCGGCAACGATCTCCTCGACGGCAAGGGCGGCAACGATCTCCTCGACGGCGGCCTCGGATCGGATACCCTGACCGGAGGGATGGGCGACGACACCTACCTGGTCGACGATGTCGGCGACAGCGTCGTCGAGGGCACGTCCGCCGGCACCGACACCGTGCTCACCGGCCTGTCGAGCTACACGCTCGCCAAGAACCTCGAAAACCTCACCTATACCGGCTCCGACAGCTTCACCGGGACCGGCAACACCGTCGCCAACACCCTCACCGGCGGCGCCGGCAACGACACTCTCGACGGCGGATCAGGCGCCGACATCCTCGTCGGCAACCGCGGCGACGACACCTACCTCGTCGACAATGCCGCCGACCGCGTCGTCGAGGAATCGGGGGGCGGCATCGACACCATCCTCTCGCGCGTCAGCTACACCCTGTCCGACAATGTCGAGAACCTGACGCTCGCCACGACGAGTTCCCTCAACGCCACCGGCAACGGCCTCGACAACACCCTCGTCGGCAATGCCGGCCTCAACGTCCTCGACGGCGGCGCCGGACACGACGTGCTCACCGGCCTCGGCAACAATGATACCTTCGTCTTCAGGCTGGGGCAGGCCGACGGCGATGTCGTCACCGACTTCACCGGGGCCGGCCTCACCAGGGGCGATGTCGTCATGTTCGTCGGCTACGGCAACGCGACGATCACCCGGAGCACCGATCCCGCCCATCCGGACCACTACATCATCACCCCCGATGCTACCCATGGTGGTGCCGCCGAGACGATCCAGATCACGGGCGTGACGAACCTCGACCTCCTCACGGGCGGTCAGCACAACGACATCGTCTTCGTGTGAGGAGATGATTCAGAAACGGAGCGATGAAGCGGCATCCGGACCGGCCCGGGGGCCGGTCGCCGCGCGCTCATACCGTCGCCGTCCCGCGAGCCGGCCGCCATCTCGCGGGAGGGAGGTCGACCGTCCGCCGGCCGGTCATTTGATCCAGACCAGATTCTCGCCAATGATGAGCAGGTCTCGATCCTTGTTCATCATCATGGTCTGCATTGTCCGGCTCGACGCATCCTCCGGAAGGAGCCAGTCGTGCGGTTCGACGATTACCGCGTGCGCTTGGTCGATCCACTCCGTGTTCCGGGAAAATAGTTCCTTCTCGAATCCTTCGATGTCGATCTTGACGATAAGCAACTCGGTCTCGTCCGATCGTGAGGCGAGATCGTTGATCGTCACGATGGGCAACCCGCTCTCCGAGCGCTGCGTGCGAGTCGCCCAGGACTGGCTCTGGCTCGTCTCGATCGAGGCGAAGCCGGGCGTCGAGCCGATGGCCGCCTCGATGACCTCGACCTGTCCGAGCGCTTTCGTGTTCGCCTTGCAGAGAGCGACGTTCCCGGGATCGGGTTCGACGCAGATGATGCGCGCGAGCGGATAGGCCCGCGAGAAGAAACGGGCGGCGAAGCCGACATTGGCGCCCGCGTCGATGATGAGAGGCGTCTTGTTTCGCCGGAGAATGGCGGCGTAGGCGTCCCTTACGGTCCTCCCTTGGGGACGGCTGTCGAGATCATACTCCCGATGCACGAAAATCTGCCTCAGGACGGCCATGTCGGAATTGCCCGGACGCAGGTTGATCTGCCCGATTCGGGTCGAAATCTCTCCAAATGCGGCTTTGAGCGCCTTCTTCCGAGTAACTTGTCCTGCAAGCGACGGGCAAGGATCGAAAATCCAAACTCTTCAAGATCCCTGACGTTCGCGTGGAGCTTTCGGGTGGCTTGACCGACAAGAGACATGATGATCCTGCATCATTGGCCTGATGATCGTCGCACCGCGCAGATCGGTGACTGCTCGGGGGCAGTAACCTCTACGGAGGGCGATTTTTGTGCCAATTCAGCCGCCGCTGCAGCAAAGTGCTCGAATCGAAGCCTGCATCGTGAAAACAGAGATCCTCACCGGGACGACCGGTCTGGCTCTCTCGACAGGGGTCGGGGTGAGTGCCGGAAATGGGAGCCAAGCGGCGCAAGATGAAGCGGCACATGAATGATGACAGTCGTCCGGTTCCGCCCAGCTGACGGACGAACGCCTCTCGCGTCGTCCTGGAATTAGAGCATCGTCCCGAAAGGTGGTTTCCGGCTTTCGGAAAAAAGACGATGCAACATCAGAGACCTAGAGCATCGTCGTCGTGGCCGGTGATGGATCGCCCCAGAGCCATGCTCAAGAATGCGGCATGTTTTGCTTCATGTCTTGCCGCCGCCCCGGCCTCCTCGCACGGCCTCCTCGCACGGCACGTCGGCAACGCGAGGCGAATACGAAACGAAGACGAACGGGCCGAACCGGCTGCCGGTCTGCTTTCGGCACGAGGCGTGCTTGAGCGGACTTCGCCGTCGCGGCGGATCTTAAGGTTGGCGTCGCGGCGGGCAGCCAAGCCATGATCCGGCGTGAGCGCGAGGGACCGAGCGGCGATGAAAGTGTCCTACTGCACGACCTGCAAGGGCAGGCTGTCCTTCGTCGCCGAGACGCTGCCGCGCAACCTCGAGGCCGAGAGCGGCAATCCGGACGTGGAGTTCGTCATCCTCGACTACGACAGTGCCGACGGCCTGCGCGAGTGGCTCTACGGGACCTACGGCGACCTGATCCAGACCGGCCGCATCCGCTACGCGCGCTTCGCTCCGGCGCCCACCTTCCGGATGGCGCACGCGAAGAACATGGCCCATCTCGCGGCCTCGGGCGACATCCTCTGCTCGGTCGATGCCGACAACCTGATCGCGAAGGACAAGTCGCTCTGGCTGCGAGAGACCTTTGCCGCGATGCCGGACTTCATCGCCTCCCCCCGCATTCTCTCGCTCCCGGGCTTCGTGCAGCAGCGCTGGCTGAATCGCTTCATCGGCCGGGCGACGCCTACATCCGGCATCTGCGGTCGGGTCGCCGTGTCGCGCGCCAACTTCCTGCGCTTGGGCGGCTACGACGAGACGATGTCGGCCTGGGGCGGCGACGACATCGAGTTCATGCTCAAGGCGCGCGACAACGGCCTGACCTGCCTCACCCTGCCCGAGCCGTTCTGGGGGCGCGCGATCGAGCATTCGAACGATCTGCGGCTGGAGCATATGAGCGGGAGGGACCGGGCGGTGTCGCGCACGCGCCTCGGCGTCTCCGCCATCGAACAGCTGAAGAATCGCGCCTCGCAATTCTCCAAGACCGGCCGCGAGACCAGCGACATCACCGCGCCGCCGAACCTCGAGGTCTTCGGCGCGATCTGACGAACGGGCGGGAACCGGAATGTCGATCAAGTCGAAGTTCGTCCGCAGCTCGGGCTGGATGCTGCTGGGAACCGGGTCGGACTACGTCATCCAGTTCGTCATCTTCGTCGTGCTCGCGCGCATCCTGGCGGTGTCGGAGGTCGGCGTCGTCGCGCTCGCAATCGTCGTGATCGAGGTCGGGCGCGTCGTGGTCAACAGCGGCTACGGGGAGGTGATCGTCCGGCGCGAGACCTTCGACGAACACGTCGCCTCGGTCTGCTTCACGATCAACCTGGCCCTCGGCGTCGCGCTGGCGCTCGCCATGGCGACGCTCGGCAGCTTCGCCTTCGAGCACTTCTATCAGGCCGGCAGTGGTGCACCGGTGGCCGCGCTTTCGGCCATCTTCGTACTGGAGGCGAGCCGAGCCGTCCACTCGGCCAAGCTGCGGCGCGAGTTCAAGTATCGCGACATCGCCGCGCGCGGAACGGTCGCTAGCCTGCTCTCGGGCGCCGGCGCGATCCTGCTCGCGCTGAACGGCTGGGGCGTGTGGTCGCTCGTGCTGCAGCGGCTCGTCTACCAAGCGGTGATGAACGGGGTGACGTGGTGGTCCGCGCGCTGGACGCCCAGCCTCGTCCTCGACCGGGCCGTGATGCGCGAACTCGCCCCCTTTACCCTGCGCGTGACGATCTCCCGCACGCTCGACCTCCTCGGCAGCCGCGTGCCCGATCTCGTCGTCGGCGCCCTCTTCGGCCCGGTCGGCGTCGGCTACTACCGGGTCGGCGCCCGCGGGATCGATGCAATCAACCGCCTCGCGATCCAGCCCTTCCAGGATGCCGCCTTCGCCGCCTTCTCGCGGGTCGGCGAGGCACGGGCGATTGGCCACGCCTATTTGCGGGTCACGCGCACCGCGGCGATCCTGATGTTCCCGCTCCAGATCGGGGCGGCGGCGATCGCCCCGGAGATCGTGTTCCTGGTCTTCGGCGCGAAATACGCCGAGAGCGGGCCCGTCTTCTCGGCCCTGGCGCTGGGGGCGATGCCCTCGACCATCGTCTACTTCACGCTCGCCGCCTATCTGGCGGCCGGCCATCCGAAGGCGATGCTGCAGGCGAGCGGCGTGGCCCTGGCGAGCAATCTCGGATTCGTCCTCGTCCTCGGCTCGGCCTACGGCCTCCTCGGGGCCGCGATCGGGCTTGCTGTGACCCAGTACCTGCTCGCGGCACAGAACCTCCACCTGCTCAACCGCTTCCTCGGCCTCTCGCCGCGGAAGGTGTGCGCCGATCTCGCCGCACCGCTCATCGCGGCCGGCCTCATGGGGATCTCGGTCTATGCCCTCAAGCGGCACGCCCTGGCCCATCTTGACGTCTTCCCCCGTACGGCGATCGTGGTCGCGGCCGGGGCGGCGATCTACGCCGTACTGATGCTGCTCGGCGGGCGGCGGCACCTGATGCGCATCCTCGCTGACGTTGCCCCCCTGCTCCCGAGAGCGGTCGCATCGCGGATACCCCAGCCGAAGGCAGCCGAATGAGCGATTCAACCGAGGATCGTCTGCTCGACCGGCCGCGGAACCC
The DNA here is from genome assembly GCF_014199985.1 of Methylorubrum rhodesianum. Classification (GTDB taxonomy): domain Bacteria; phylum Pseudomonadota; class Alphaproteobacteria; order Rhizobiales; family Beijerinckiaceae; genus Methylobacterium; species Methylobacterium rhodesianum. The sequence goes on from NZ_JACHOS010000028.1 coordinate 27,610, forward strand.
CGGCAGGCCGCCGGTGCCGACCGAAAGGCGGCGCGTCCTGTTCGTGATCAACTCGATGGCCGGTGGCGGCGCGGAGCGGGTCATGGCGACGCTTCTCGCCGCATCGGCCCCCCAGCGCGAGCGCGCCGACATCCGGCTCGTGCTGCTCGACGACGAGCCCGCCGCCTACGCACCGCCGGACTGGATTCCGACGATCCAGCTCGACAGCCGGGGCGAGTTCGCCCGGAGTGTCGCCGGCCTCGCACGCACCCTGCGGACGGTGCGGCCGCACGCGACGGTGAGCTTCCTCACGCGCGCGAACCTCTGCAACGTCATGACGGTGCGGTGGTTCGGGCACAAGGCGGTCATCAGCGAGCGCGTCAATTCCTCGGCGCATTTCGGGACGGGCGCCAAGGCGGCCCTGTCGAAGCTCAGCCTGCGGATGAGCTATCCGCGCGCGCAGGCCGTCATCGCGCCGTCGGCCGGTGTCGCCGAGGACCTCGTCGAAAATTTCGGCGTCGCCGCCGGCCGGATCTCCGTGATCGCCAATCCGGTCGACGTGGCCGCCATCCGCGCCATGGCCGAACGTCCGGTCGCGCCTCCGGTGACGACGCCCTACATCGTCGCCATCGGTCGGCTGACCGCCAACAAGAACTTCGCCACCCTCATCGAGGCCTATGCGCGGACCACGATCGAACCCAGCCTCGTCATCCTCGGCCAGGGGCCGCTGGAGGACACGCTGCGTCGGCAGATCGCCGAGCGTCGGCTCGGAGGCCGGGTAATCCTCGCCGGTTTCCGGGACAACCCATTCGCGATCATGCGCGGGGCGCTCGCCTACGTCAGCGCGTCCCGCAGCGAGGGCTTTCCGAACAGCCTGGTGGAGGCGATGGCCGTGGGCCTGCCGGTGATCTCCTCGAACTGCCCCTCGGGACCCTCGGAGATCCTCGCGGAGAAGCCCCGGAGCGCCGTCACCGGCCTGGACCATGCCGCGCACGGCATCCTCGTTCCGGTCGACGATGTCGACGCGCTCGCCCAGGCGCTGCGATCCCTGGCGGATTCGGCCCTTCGCGAGCGCTATGCGCAGGCAGCCCGCGCGCGCGTCGAGCGCTACGACGTCGCCGGTGCGATGCGGCAGTACTGGGATGTGATCGACGCCGTTTAACCGCGACGCCGAGATGGCGCCGCGCTACCGTCCGCGACAAGCCCCGGTGCTCGGAGAGCAAGACCACCGCGGGTCCGGGAGCCGAGGAGACCCGTCGCCGGAGCTGCGATCGACCACGTCGGCTCGGGACGCATCTCACGATCCTTGTTCTGCTGCGCTTTCTTTTGAGGCGCTCCGTCCAATGCGTCCGAGGGCGCCCGCGCTCCTATTGCGAACCGTAGGGCTGGCCGAGTTTGATCTGGACGTGGACAACGTCGCCCGGCTGCAGCTCGGTCGAGGGCTCCGCATCGATCGGCTGCCAACCCGAGCCGGTGTCGCGGTTGATGACGAGCTTGACCTGCTGCGCCTCTCCGTTGGCGAGGGACAGCTTGGTGGCGCCGGTGTACAACATCTTCTCCCACACGCTCTCGCGCCGGGACTGCGCCTTGGTATAGTCCGTCGAGACACTCTGAAGCTCTGTGTTCAGCGCGCTGCGATAGTCCCGCTCGAGCACGCCAGCTTGGCGGATGAATTCGGCGTAGCTCTTGCGCTCGGCCTCGGCCTGAACCTGGACCTGCAGCGAGCGCGTGGCCGAGAGGAGGCTGAGGCGCCGGATCTCCGTTGCCCGGTTCGCCGCCGCCGCACCCTGGCGAACCAGTTCGTTGATGCGCTGCTCCTCGCTGGCGTCGAAGCGCGCGCCCTCCTCCTCCTTCTCACGCTGCTTCTCGACGACGGTGATCCGATTGCGCGAGCTGGTGATCATCCGCTCAAGATCGTCGCGCTCCTTGGCGTAGCGCTGTGCGCGCGCGTTTAGCTCGCTGTCCTGCAGATCCTTGATCGTCTTGACGAGCGCGGGAGGGAGCGGCGACTTCAGCGCTGTGGTGTCTGGCGCCGCGACGGGCAGATCGAGGGTCCGGCGCAGCCAGTCGATCCGGGCGCGCAGCCGGACCACGTCGTTCCAGACGGCGTCGTAGTCGGCTCGCAGATCCGCGTAGCCGAGATAGGGGTTCTCCAGCCGCATCTGCGTGAGACTCAGGCCTCCGACCATCGAGAGAAGCTGCTCGACGATCATGCCCGGCCGGAACGCCCGTTCGCCCGGAGACAGGACGTCACCCGACGCGTAGACCGGGCGGAACTCGGAGACGAACAGCGAGATTTCATCGGCCGCGATGACGGTGCCGACCTCGCGGCCGTCCGAAAGCCTTTGCGAATAGACCTTCGTTGGCAGGGTTTGCTTGACGATGGCCTGCAGCTCCTCAAGCGTCTTGTTCCGGGCGTCGATGCTGCCCATGAGCGGGATCGCCATCTTGCCGTCCGGGCCGATCGTGGTCTTGCGCTCGATGTTGAGGCTTGGGACCGAGAACGTCAGCGTGTCGCCGAGCTTCAGCCGGTAATCGTCCGCGCGTGCCGACGTCGGGCCCGCGCACAGGACCAAGCAGGCTCTGAGCGTCGCACAGAAAAGCCCAAGGTATCGTCCCGCCATCGTCGGTCCCCGTTCATCTGAATGGCATCTGGATCGGAAATGCGTCGCTCGACGACCTTCCGGAGCCGACCCCATCGGATCGGGGCACGCCAGTCCGTCCCTGTGCCGACGCATTTCGTGCAAGCCGGTCTTCGCGTCGTCGGAGTGCGTCCTAGAGCATCGTCCCGAAAGGTGGTTGCCGGATTTCGTAAGAAGACGATGCAAGAACAAGAGGCTAGAGCATCGTCCTAGATCCGATATTCAGAACGATGCACTAGCCCACGAATTCGGCCGGCAGCAGTCGCCGCCGTTCCTCCGGTTGGGGAGCCAAGCCGCGGCCGTAGGTATAGTGCATCAGCACCGTTGGATCGCGCTCCGCTCGCGCGAGCCAAGTCACGTCGGCCTTGTTCAGGATCGCGCCGTACAGCTTCTTGTCGATCGACCTCGACATCGCGAGGCAAAGTTCCAGGGTCTCGGTGCTGGTCTTGCCCCATTCGGCGACGAGGAAAACGCCGTCAATCGACGATTCGAGAGCGGTGACGTCGGTCGACAGGCTGAGCGGTGCGAGATCGACGACGATGTAGTCGTAGAACTTGCGCGCCTCGGCGATCAGGCTTGCCAGATCCGCCAGCATCGGCTGACTGTTGGCGCCGTCGTTGCCCGACGGCTTGCTCAGGGTCAGGAATGCGAAGACGTCACCGGCGAGATCGACGTTTCGCGGGCTGGACGACGTGTCTCGCCCACCATCCTGGGCCCCCTGCCCTGCGCCGAGGATCGTCCGCGTCGCGTTCGGGTTCTGGAGATCGCCGTCGATGAATAGCACCTTGTGACCGCGCCGCGCGACCAGACGGGCGAAGGCCAGGGAGCAAGACGTCTTGCCCTCGCCGGGCGAGCACGACGCGAAGGTGATGACCTTCGCACCCCCGAGGATGCGCACACTCGCCAGCAGCTTCACCCGTTCCAGCGCTTCGGGATAGATCACCGAAGCGACATCGATCGGGGCGACGCGCCTGTGCCTCGCGCCGATCAAGCGCCGCGGCGCACCGGGCATCTTGTCGGTCCGCGGGATTACGGCGACGCAATCGACGCCCGTCACCTCGCTCAGGGCCGCGCGGGTCTTCACCGAGGAGTCGAAGATCGAGCGGACGATGCAGATGAAGGCGCCCAGGCAGAAGCCGAGAAAGATCGCGATTCCAAGGAAGATCAGCGTCTTCGGGAAGCTTTTCTCGACCGGGGGGACGGCCCGCGTCACGATGCGGGCGGTCGCGGACGGCAGCGATTGCTGCTCGATCGCGAAATTGTATCGCTGCAGCAGCGTGTCGTACAAGGTGCGATAGGCTTGAGCCGTGCTGTCGAGGTTCTTGAGCTGGACCTGCAATTCACGCGGACGCGTCGACAGCTCGACTTGGTTGTCCTGCCGGAACTTGAGGATGGCGAGGTCGGCGACCGCGGACTTCGCCTGAAGCTCCTTCAATCGGTCCTCCAGCCACACGCTCGCCCGCTGCAAGGTTTCCGTGCTCGACAGGAACTGGTCTTCGAGGAAGGCATCGGCGATCGCGTTGGCGATCGTGGCTGCCTTCGTGGGTGTCGTTGAGTCGTAGCTGATCTTGATGACGTAGGAAGTGCCGACCCGGAGCACCTTGAGGCGGGTCTGCATCAGCGTCGTGATCGAGCGAAGCTTCTGTTCGTCCGATCGAGGCGTTCCGGTTGAGAAGAGAGACTTGACCTTCGCCAGAGCGACGAGGGGGAGGCTCTTGTTGGAACCGTTGAATTCAGGGTCTGAAGCGAGGTCAAGCTTCTTGGCAACCCGTGCGAGCACCGTATCTGACGAAATGGTCGAGACGAGGCTGTCGACCGTATTGTTGTCGATTACAGCATCGCTCAGAACGGAATTGTCCTGCTTGTTCTGATTGAGTCCGAATACCTGCAGTCGGCGTTGATCGACGACGAGATCGACGGATCCGGTGTAGTAGGACTGCGCTACAAGACAGAACAGCAGCGCCATTAGGAACAAGGCAGCCGTCGTCACGATGATCGTCGTTTTACCGCTTTGAACAGCGAGCATGATTTGTCGAAGATCAATGCCTTCCGTACCAGAAGGTATCTTCTTGAATTCGACCTCATTCTTTCGCATATCGCCCATCCAGTCGAGTTCTCTAACCATACCATAGGCCGACTACGCATAGTTGTGCGGGTCCTCTGCTCAAGCTCGCGGCCGTGGAGGCTTTCGGCGAACTCGAACACGCTCTTGCCAGTCACGTGTTTGCAAACGTCCCCTCAGCTGGTGAGTGCTGTCGTTCCACAATGCAGGAACCAGGCCGTTTGCTGGGGCGGTTGCCGAAAGGCCCGATCCGCGTCGCCGCGAGATAGGTTGGCTGAATGCGATCCATGCCGATGACTGAGCCTATGCCGAGCGGCAGTTGCGGTTCTGGGGTTTGTCGACGCTGTGTTCCGCCTACGTGACCCAGACGGCGGCTGGCGGTGGACGAGTTTGCGGGCCTCTATAGTAATTTCGACGCCCATCTGTGGACCGGAACTCCGCAGCAGATCGCGGCCTTTCCTTGATTGAAGCCAAGGAGGATCGCCGTGTCGGGTTCGAAGGTGCATACAGATGCGACCGGTTCGGTGCCGCCCGGCCGTCCGCTAGGTGAGGACAGCAAACCAGATGAGGAAGTGGACCTCGGGCCGACTGGACCGGCGACGGTAGAGGGTGAGAAGTCCGGCCCGCAGACCGGCGGGTACGATGAACAATCCCCGGATCGCTCGTCCGACAATGCCAAGGGCGGCTACGGCGCCGGCTGACAGAGCCGGCGAGGCAAGCTGAAGATGCTGCTGCCTGCCTTGCCGGACTGATCTTCGGGGGCAGTAAAGATCAGCCCAGCTAAACCTGCAGCCAAGCTGTTTCGGACCAAACACCATCCGGTGAGTGGCCTTATGGAAGCCGATGAGCTCGGCCGGACTGCAAGCCGAGCTGCATTGCAAGGTCCAGATTGGAACTGCGGTGTGTTCCGGTTGAGCTCGAAGCCGACACCAGCTCCGAGGATCGCACGTTGATCTCTCAGGCGGTGTCGCACACCCACCTGCACCAAGCTGTAGTCGGGCTGACCCTTCTCCTGCTGCTCGCGCGCGTAGGTAATAACCAAAGCCGTGTCGCGGGTGAGAGCTTGTCCGGCTGAGGCATTGACGAGATACCGTGTCGCTCGCTCACCGGGTGCCGGATCAAAGCGGTAGACAGTACCGACGTTCAGATTTACGCCGAGCGGACGCGCACCGCCGATAAGCGTCTTGCCGAAGAGGGCTGTGGCTTCGGTCTCGTACGCCGTACCACCCGGTCCGTAGAGGGAGCGCACGCGGCCGAGCAGGCCGACGATCGGCATGGAGGTGGTCTCATCCGTAAGCTGGTAGAGCGCACCCAGCCTGGCCGTTCCACCGAGAGTTGCGCGCTCCTGCTCCGAGCTGTCTCCACCCACGTCGCTCGACACTGTTTCAAGGCGGCGCCGGACGTCGAGGTTGCCATACGCACCCGTCTGCCCAATGCGGACGTCGAGGTTAGGTGCCAAGCCGTAGCTCAGTTCGGTTTCGGCGCCCCAGGTGCTCCGCACGCGGCCTGTCGCGGCACGTTCGTAGGATCCCACGATGGAGTAGGCTGTCTCGCGGGAGGCGTGGCGCGCGGGTCGGTGACCTCGAAGGGATCGTCCGCGAGGGTGATCGGATCGTCCTGTGCCGCGGCCGCGCTCGTGAATGCCAGTGAAGCTGCCAAGGCGAGCCCACGGGCAGCCGTGACGGACGGAGCTTGGCATCGCACGCTGACGCCTCGTGGTGCGTTCTTCATCGGATTGGAGCTTACCCGGATGCGCATGGCTGCGCGATGGTAGGATCCGGCGACCAGAGGCGGTTGAGCATCGCGGACGTCTTAATGCCCGATTCGCGCCCGCTGTTCATACCAAAGCGCTCCCCGCTGGAGTTCGCCCTGCGTGGACCGATCACGCATGGCGAGTTGGTGAGCCCGCTCCGGCAGCAAGGCATCAACAATCCAGCCAACGTGCGGCTTGCCTCACTGGGAGACGACGGCTCCATCAGTATGATCCGCCATGATGAACAGCCGAACGGCAGGCTCAGGGATCAACCTGCGATGACGTGAGACGGCGCGCAACTCAGAATGGCTGTCGTCGACTGATAGACAGCTGTTTGTAGATCGAGGTTACAGGGTCGGCTCCTGGAGCGTTGCCATTGAAACGGTGCGCGAGCTCTCGATCCTATCCGGACCTTCGAAGGGTTGCCTTCGAAGGTCCGGATGGGGTTGAAAGCGGCGACTCAGCCCCTGTCGGCCCAAGGTCGGCTCATGGCGCAAATCAGACTGACGCGCCGGCAATTTGATAGGCTACACCGAGGCCGATGCGGCAGGCGCTTGCCTCTATCTTGGCTCAGGATGAACTTGAGGAGTTGCAGGCTCGAAGAGGCGCCTCATGCACCAGGACGAGGCGGACGGCGAGGATTGGCGCTCCGTCAGCACGCGACTGCCTGACGAGAGAAGCATCGGCATCGCACGCATGCGATCGCAGGAGCCCGGCCGTGGCCGCATGGCGGAGCAGCCGAGTGAGATCCCGGCTCTCGGCTGGCGTGACATCGTCTGGCGCGTCATTCTTTCCCTGCCGCGTGACCGGGTCTTGGCCACGGCCGGCAGCGTCGCGTTCTTCGCCCTGCTCGTGATCTTTCCGGCACTGGCCACGATCGTCTCGCTCTACGGCCTGTTCTCGGATCCGGCAGCCATCGCGCAACACCTGAGTCTGCTCACCGGCGTGTTGCCGAACGGCGTGCTCGACCTGTTGTCCGAACAACTCGTGCGCATCGCCCGGCAGAGTACCGGCGCGCTCAGCACTGCCTCTCTCCTCAGCCTGATCACCGCCTTCTGGAGTGCAAACTCAGGCGTTAGCGCGCTGTTCGACGCGCTCAACGTGATTTACCGCGAGCGCGAGAAGCGCTCGCTGGCTCGCTTCTACGCGACGACCTGTCTGTTCACCTTGAGCGGTGTTATGTTCGTACTCGCCGCGACCAGCATGGTGGTGGTTCTGCCGGTCGTGCTGAACCGCATCGGCTTGGGAGGACTCGCCGATACCGCGCTGCGCGTCGTGCGCTGGCCGGCCCTGCTCATCCTTGTCAGCCTCAGCTTGTCCCTGACCTACCGCTACGGCCCTAGCCGGCGCGAGGCAAAATGGCGCTGGATCAGTTGGGGCAGCGTCATCGCCGCACTCTCCTGGGTCTGCGCCTCCGTCCTGTTCTCATGGTACGTGGCGAGCTTCGACAGCTACAATCGTGTGTATGGCTCGCTCGGCGCCGGTGTCGGCTTCATGACCTGGATCTGGCTCTCGGTCGTGATCGCGCTTCTCGGAGCGGAGCTGAACGCCGAGATGGAGCGTCAGACGGCCCGCGACAGCACCACGGGGCGACCCAAGCCGCTCGGATCACGGCGTGCATTTGCGGCTGACACCGTAGGTCCACCGCAGGGGTGAGGCCGTTCGCTGGCACTCAGCACGTGTGTTGGGACGTGCGGACCTCTCATGAGACGTTAGCTATGCCCCACCCCTACTCCTGACCCCTTCCGGACCTTCTGCTCTGCCAGTTGGGATGTCGCCTGAGGAGGCAGCGGACGCAGCCGGCCGCGACCATTTCGTCTGTTGCACTGTTTGCGAGCTGGACGCCGTCGGACGTGCGGGCTCGACTCGTGGTGACATCACGACACTCCAAACCGACCTAAGCCGCTGCTTTTTGGCCAACTAGGAATGCGACGAAGTCCGCTGACGGCAGCGGGCGGCTGACGTGGTAGCCCTGCACCTGACTGCACTGTTCCGACGCCACGAACGCGTACTGCTCGGCCGTCTCGACGCCTTCGACTGTGGTCGTCATGCCAAGGCACGAGCCCATGGTGATGATGGCCCGAACGATGGCAGCGCTCTCAGCGTCGGCGGGTAGTTGGCGGACAAACGAGCGGTCGACCTTGATCTTGTCGAAGGGGAACCGGCGCAGGTAGCTTAGCGAGGAGTAGCCGGTGCCGAAATCGTCCATGGCAAGGCCGACGCCGGCAGCCTTGAGGCGGGACAACATCATCAGCGTTCGCTCCTCGTCGTCGAACATGACGCCCTCCGTGATCTCGAGTTCCAGCCGACGGGCGGGCAGACCCGTTTCTCGAAGGATGTCCTCGATAGCCTCCGGCAGCCTGTCATCGCGGAACTGGACAGGGGATAGGTTGACCGCGACCTTGATCGCATTCGGCCATCGCGTCGCATCGCTGCACGCGGTTCGCAGTACCCAGGCGCCGAGTGGCATGATGAGGCCCGTCTCCTCGGCGAGCGGGATGAAGTCGGCCGGAGAGACAAGCCCGCGGCGGGGATGGCGCCAGCGGACCAGGGCCTCCGCTGCCGTCACTCGCCCGGAATGCGCATCGACTAGCGGCTGATAATGCAGCTCGAACTCGCCAGCCTTCAAGGCACGGCGCATGTCGGTCTCTAGGGTCCGGCGCGCCTCGACCCGCTCGGCCAAGGCGGGCTCGAAGATCCTGAACCGTGCCTTGCCCTCCGCCTTGGCCTGGTAGAGCGCGAGGTCAGCATTGCGCAGGAGTTGTTCCGGATCGGACCCATCCTGCGGCGCCAGGGCGACGCCGACGCTGGCGCCGACATTGACCAGTTGCCCGTCCAACAGGAAGGGACGGTCCATCACCTCGACGATGCGCGCGGCCAAGCACTGCGGTCCGCCGCGCTCCTGCACGCTGAGCGCAAGGACAGCGAACTCGTCGCCGCCTAGGCGCCCGACCATGTCGACTTCGGAGATGACCGACCGCAGCCGTTCCGCGACCTTGCGGAGCAGGGCATCGCCCATGGCGTGGCCGAGGACGTCGTTGACGAACTTGAACCGGTCCAGATCGAGCATGAGGACGGCAAAGCCTCGCCCACTCTCTCGGAGGACGGCCGCGCGTTGCGCCAGCACGTCGCCGAGGCGGGCTCGGTTCGGGAGCCCCGTGAGAGCATCCGTGAAGGCCAGTGTGCGCATGCGCGCCTCGGTGTGTAGCCGCTCGCGTTGATCGCGGATCGCAACCACGGTCTGGCACTTACGGCCGAGCAGCACGTCCTTGCGCAGCACGCGCACAGGCAGGGATTGGCCGTCGGCGGCGGCTAGTTCAGTGTCACGCTCTTCCTGCTCCGGAAGATCGGCCAACACGAGGCCCGGCAGCAGCGCCGACAGGTGGCGGCCGGTCAGCTCGGCCTGCGTCAGGCCGGACAGCCGTTCGAGGCTGTGGTTGGCGGTCGCGATGACCTCGCCGTTGCAGACCGCAAGGCCTTCCAGAGCTATGTTGGCGAGGTTGCGCAGGCGCTGCTGATCCTGCCGCGCTTGCGCCCGCGCATGCAGGGTCAAGCGCAGACCGACGAAAGCCAAGATCACCAACGCGAGAGAGATGGCCGCGAGGACCGGCGCGATCGTGGCGGGCGCGACGGCGGTCACCGGAAGCGCAACCTCCGGATCGAAGATCAGGGTTACCGCGGACATGCCGCCGATGTGCAGGACGACGATGGCAGCGATCAGCAGCGGAGCGCCCAATCGGCGCAGGCCGCGGTTGCGTTCACCTGCCAGCACCAGCGCGAGGCCGAACAGTGCGAGACTCATCAGGCAGGATCCGGCAACGAGGGACATGTCCCATGCAACCTGCCCCGTCACTTGGTAGGAGGCTTGGCCGAGATAGTGCAGGGCCGTGATACCGAGGCCGAGAATCAGCCCGGCTGCGAGCCGCCTGAGACGATGCCGCCGGCCGACGACGAGCGCCATGCCGAGGCCGATTCCACCGATTCCGGCCAGCAGGGACAAGGTGGTCATGATCGGCTCGAAGCCTGCCGCCATGCCTGGATCGAACGCGAGTAGCGCGATCATGTGGGTCGCCCAAGCAGTGCAGCCGGCGGCGACGATGCTGATGCCGGCCCAGTTGCGGCGTGCCGCACCCTCCGACCGACCTGCTTGGTTGGCGACGGCGAAGGAGGCGTAGATGCCCGCGACGCAGATAAAACCTGCCACAAGCATCAGCCGAGGGTCATGCGCCTGCGTAACACAGGTTAGTATTGACTGCATCTCGACCTCCGCTGGAGATCGTGATAGCCGCAGCCTTAAAAGAGAGTCTGTTTTATTGGTTAAAACTTGCTTCTCTATAGTGCATGATGACGCAGTGAGCCAAGCAAGGCTGTTCAGTCTTGATCTATGTATTATATCAACGATGATGACGCCGCGAAGGGCCATGGCCGCTGCAGGCTGCGGAACAGGTACTAAAATTTGTGCGGTGGCAAACTCACGAGCCTTCGCGCCAATAAGTGACACGCGTCGAGCTGCCTCTGGATGTTTTTCGCACAATCTGCTGTGACGCCGACTGCTCCGCATCACTGCCATGCGGCCCTAGGCGTCACTTAGCCAAGCTTCTCCATCTACAAGGACCCGCTCGTTGTCAGCGGAGGGACATCGTTCCCGCGTCTGATCGTACCCATTCTCCGTTTTGAGCAGCGGCCTTAACACAGAGCCGCCCGTCAAAGCGGACCGGCTGTGCATGTTATGATCAAGACCGCATTCACATCACCGATGCCGCCGAGGCAGAACGAGAGCCGGCGCCTTGCAGCGCTCCATCGTCTCCAGTTGCTCGACACACCGCCCGCTCCGGCCTTCGACCGCATCACTCAGCTCGCTCAGTCGCTCTTCGATGTCCCGATCGCACTCATCTCGCTCCTTGATGAAGACCGGCAATGGTTCAAGGCCAAATGCGGCCTGAACGTCCCTGGCACACCGCGGGAGCAGGCGTTCTGTAACTACACAATCCTGCACAACAGCGTGTTCGTGGTTTCCGATGCCCGCGCGCATGCTGACTTCGCCTTGAACCCGCTGGTGACCGGGGAGCCGTTCATCCGTTTCTATGCTGGCGCGCCTCTCGTCGTCGCACCGGAAATCAGGATCGGCTCACTGTGCATTATCGGCAGACAGCCACGCACCTTCAGCGATGAGGATCGGTGGCTGCTAGCGCGACTGGCTCAAATTGTTACAGATGAAATCTGGCTGACAAGTCTTGCATCTGGACAGGGTCGGATACCGCCTGATTCCCGGCAGCTCGAACGCAGTTCCGCAGTATCTTCTGTGATCACCGGCGTGCAGGTTCGTGCCGCCAGGGCGATGCTCGGTTGGTCCATCGACGAGCTCAGCCTGAAAACCGGTCTCTCAGCAAACACGATCAAGCGAGTAGAGGCTGATGATCAAAGCCGGCCGAGCAGCCGCTCCACGACAACTAAAGTTAAGGAGGTCTTGGAAGGCGAAGGAGTTCTCTTTATCGGCCACGGCGCAGCCGCCCCAGGTGTACAACTTGTGCGAAAACTTGATTAGATCAAAGATCAATTTGGCAGTTAACTACCTTTTAGGGCCTGATTGCCCATCTTAGGCAACAGCAGACCGCCTGGCGGCAGAGCGGCGCTCCGGTCCCTCACAGGGGCGTGGCTCAATCGAAAACGCCGCTTCTAGGATGGATGCATGTCGCTGTTCTCTCGCGGCGATCATGCCGTGCTGCACGCGGTAGGCTGTGCGCAGGGCATGGTGGAGTTGACGCCGGCCGGCACAGTATCAGGCGCCAACCCGCGCTATCTCAATCTACTCGGCTATTCACTCGACGAGCTGCGTGGCCGCTCGCTCGAAGCCGTTTTAGATCCGCACGAGGCAAGAAGCGGGGACCAGCAGAAACTTTGGGCGGCCGTCGTTCAGGGTGAAGCTCGGACATCATGCTCACGGCACCTCACCAAACACGGCAGCGAGGTCTGGCTGCAGGTCAGCTACTGCCCGGTCCTCGACCGTGCCGGCCGGGCGACGAAGATCATCCAGCTCTCGGTGGATGTCACCGCACAGCAACAGCGCAGTGCCGATCAGGCAGCCGTTCTTCAGGCCATCAGCTGCTCGCGGGCCTCGATCGAGTTCGCTCTCGACGGCACCATCCTCACGGCCAACGCCAACTTCCTCAACACCGTGGGCTACAGCCTAGGGGAGGTCCAAGGCCGGCACCACAGCCTGTTTGTCGACCCCGCTGAGTGTGGCAGCCAAGCCTATCGCGACTTCTGGGCAGCGCTGGCGCGCGGTGAGTTCCAGCGCGCCGAGTACAAGCGCTTCGGCAAGGGCGGACGGGAGATCTGGCTGCAGGCGATCTACAATCCAATCTGCGATAGCCAGGGCAAGCCCTACAAAGTCGTGAAGTTCGCGACCGATGTCACGCAGGACAGGCTGCGCCGCGCAGACGTGGCAGGACAGATTGCGGCCATTAACCGGTCCCAGGGCGTCATCCACTTCGACATGGACGGCACGATCCTCGACGCCAATGAAAACTTCCTCGGCGTCGTCGGCTACCGCCTAGACGAGGTCCGTGGTCAGCACCATCGGACCTTCGTCGAGCCGTCTCACGCCCAGTCAGCGGAGTACCTGCAGCTATGGGAGGCGCTCCGGCGCGGTGAGTACCAGGCCGGCGTGTTCAAGCGCCTTGGCAAGGGCGGACGAGCCGTCTGGATCCAGGCCAGCTACAACCCGATCTTCGATGCGGATGGTCAGCCGTTCAAGGTCGTGAAGTACGCGACTGACATCACCGCCAAGACGGCGGCTCAGCACGCGGCGACTGGTGCCTCAGGCCAGACGCTGATGAACGTACAGACTGTCGCCTCGGCAGCGGAGGAACTGAGTGCTTCGATTGGCGAGATCGCCCAGAGCCTGGCTCGCTCGCGCGGCGAGGTGGACGCCATCCACGATCAGACCATCGTCGCGGACCGCTCCACAGCGAAGCTGAAGGACGCCGCAGCCTCGATGAACGGCGTCGTGCAACTCATCCAGGGTGTTGGGCAGCAGATCAATTTGCTGGCCCTCAATGCAACGATCGAGGCGGCGCGGGCTGGCGAAGCCGGGCGCGGCTTTGCTGTGGTTGCCGGCGAGGTGAAGAACCTGTCGAATCAGGTGACGCAGGCGACGAGTCGGATTGCCCAAGACATCCATGGGATGCAGGGGATCGCGGAAGAGGTAGTTGCTGCTCTGCTCTCGATTGTACAAGCGCTTGAGTCGGTACGGGAGACGGTGACCGGTGTGGCCTCGGCGGTCGAGGAGCAAAGCGCCGTCACTCAGGAGATTTCGTCCAGCATGCAGACGGCCGCCCAGGGTGTCAGCGAGATCAACACCAGCCTGCAGGCCCTGACGGGCTGAGGGAGTTTAAGACCAGGAACATGCTTGCGGCGCCTTGTGGCCTCTGCCGCGCGCCGTTGAGAGTTCCATATCGGCTGCGAACGCTCAGAGTGCTGAGGCGCTAGGGGGGCTGTCGCCGGCCTATCGCTCAGCCGCGAGTTTAAACGTTTGGAAGCCACACTTCCGCAGATAAGTCTGCTTACGAAGCAACAGCGGACCTGCCGCACGAGGGCGAATGTCTGCTGATGGCGCACAGCCGAACAACCGACATGCAAACTCTTGACCCCTAGAGCCATGCCCGAGCGGTTTGGGACGGTTGGAGAGTCGGGATGTCGAGGGGTGAAGGGGGATGCCGATGCCTTCACCCTTGTCCGTCGATCTCCGCCAGCGTGTCGTCTCTGCTGTTTCGGAGGGCGCGTCCTGTCATCCGGCGGCAGCCCGGTTCGGGGTTAGCGTGTCCACCTTGATGTTGGGCAGCGACGCGGCTTGGGACAAGCTGCGGCCCTACGGAATCAAGCGGATCGTCGAGCGGCATCCGACAGAGGCGGCGAAGATCATCGTCGGCGAGCGCGAGATCCAGGTGCGCTGACCAAGCGCCGAGGGATCCGCCAGCGCACGGCAGGGGCTGCATTATTTCGGCCCGACTGCTGGACCTAGACGGTGCTACGCAATCTTGTGACTCGCATTTGCCGCCAGTGTCGGCATTTAAGCGATATGAAGATCCTCGCGACTTATTTTCGAGCAAAGGCCGAGCTCTGCCGGGAGTTGGCAGATATCCTATCCGACCAACGAAATCACGTTGCTTCAAAACTTCGCAGCATGGCTGACGAATTTGAGCAGAACGCGAGCGTTCTCGAGGACCGGCTTGCAGATGAGGGGGAGGCGGAAGAAGTACAGAGTAATGAGCCCGACCACCACTGATCTATAGACATCCGAAGGATAGGCGGATCCTTCAGCGAGGACAGAGGCATGGCGACAGGCGCCAGCAATGATGATTGCATGGCCAAGGTGCGGAAGCGGATGCTCGCGGCGGCGCGGGGAGATTGAAACGAAAAACCCCGCCGCGGCTGAGCCGGGCGGGGTAAGTCTGCCATGTAAGTCAAAACCCGCTGAAGGGCGGGCATGAGGCAGACGGACCGGGGAGACGGTTTCATCCCCAACCGACCATGCACCGAGATC
>NZ_JACHOS010000029.1 GCF_014199985.1 Methylorubrum rhodesianum
GGATCGCCACGGTCAGATCCTTGATCGCCGCGGTGAGGTCGACCACCGCCATGCTGTCGAACAGCGCTGTGCCAGCCACCTGCGCCACGTCCCGCGCTACCTCTGGCTTCAGCGCCTCCGCCTTCTGCGTCCCGATGCAGTAGTCGAAGAAAGTCATCAGGAAGCCGGTCAGCGGGACGAGGAGGGCGGCGGCTGCGGCGCTGACCGCGACGATGATCGCGGGCCAGGAATCGAGCTGCGGCAGAGGATCGGGAACTGCCGCCACCGTTCTGCCTCCTGCGTGCTCTGAACCCGAACGTGTCTTCCGCCGCCATGTCGCTGGCCGCGCGTCCTGAGGCGTGCAGTTCGGCGAAGGCGAGGATGGTGTAGTCGGCGACGTCCGTCGTGATGGGCGGCGCTGTGAGCAGGAAGCCGAGGGCGATCGCGAGCCAGGACACGAAGCCGCCGAGGCAGCCCAGGGTACGGATGAGCGAGGTCTCGCGCCCGCGCCGCCCGTTCACCCAGAGCGCTAGGAGACGGACGGAGCCGAAGAACAGGCACAGCGCGCCGGCCTTCCACTTGCTGATGACCGAGGCGATGACGCGGAAGCTCTCGTTGCCGAAGGTGTTGGTCGGCGCGACCAGCACGAGGCCGACGGCGACGGCGATCAGCGAGAGCCAGATCTCGGCCCAGCGGGTCTGTCCGTAGCGGACCGCACGGTGGATCCGCTCGTTGATGGCGGGATCGGGATCATAGACCAGCATCCGCTTGCCCTTTCCGATCCGTCCCGTCCGTGCGGTGTGGGGCATGCTCAGCGCTGAACCATCTCGTACGCTTGCCGCAACTCGTCGGCAGACGGCGGGGCAAAGCCGCCAATCCGGTCGAGCGCAGGGATCAGCACGTTCTGCTCGCTGGCATGGCCGTCGAGATCGAGCTTGCGGAACATGCCGGCTGCGATGCCGTCCGGACCGCCGGCCGCCTTGATGACCGCGGGCGGGGCCGTGTCGATGACGTACTGCGTGCCCTTGGCGATCACCGGCACCGCCACATTGGCCGACAGGGTCTTGCCCTTGGCCGCGCCCTGGACCGCGTTCAGACCGAAGCCGACGACCTCCTCGAGCATCATCACGACGCGCCGCTGCGACAGGAACAGGGTCGCCCACGGGTAGACCTCGCGGATGGCCTGGATGACGTAGCCGGCGATGATCGGGATGAGGATGGTCATGATTGGCTCGCGCAGGGACACAGCGAGCGCGACGAGCCAGTCGCCCCAGGGTGCGATCACCGCCCTATCGCCGACGGTGGCGATCTCAGCGGCGAGGGTGGGCGACACGACACAGGCGAGCGCCAGCGCCGCGAGCAGAAGCATGCGGGTCATGGTGATGGTCCTGATGGTGGGGATGCGCGGCGGGCCCGGCCGGCTCGGGGACTACTATCGTGCTAGTCCGAAGGAGCTACTTGAGCGTCTTGGGAGCAACGGGCACGACGGACTCGGCCTGCAGAACATCCGCGCCACGTGCAGGTCGCAGATGGCGGGCCGGTGCAGGGGCGCTGGCCCGCTGCTCTCTGGTCGGACTCTGGCGTTCTGGGCCAGCACCCCGGCCGCAGTAAGCCACAATGTTCGGCTGATCCCCTCCGGTGCGAGGTGTATAAATCGGTGTCGTGATACCGCAGGTCGCCTTCCAATACTGCGGCAAGCGACCGGCGGGTCGGTATTAAGTCCCCCTTCAGTGCCGACCCGCTGCACTTACGCTTCACTCACACCCGAGCGCGCGGTGCCGATACGGGCTTCAACGCTCTGGCTTGCATTCATTATAAGAAACGAACGCGGCTTGATCTTTTTCCTAAAGTGTTGACAGGAGTTTGCTGCCGTTCTGTCTGTTGCCGGTCAGCTCCTGGACAGACGGCCTGCGGGTCGGTGCCTTAGAGGGGGCGCTAGGGGCCAGCCCGCTGCTTTTAGGCCTCGCTCACACCCGAGCGCGCGCCGGCGATCGTCGTCGGCAGCTTGTGCGCCGCCGGCAGCGGCATCGCCGTCCGCTCCTGAAGGCCCGAGGTCATACCCGCGCGCCAAGAGCGCGCGCTGGATCTCAGCGACGTCCATGTTGGTGTTCTCCGATATGGAGGAATGCTCGGCGTCACTCGGCCGGCTCGGGAAAACTTCAACTAGAAATATCGTTTGTCATTTCAGCGATGATCACTGATTGGCAAAATTCAGTGCCGCTGCGCTGATTCAGTCTGGCCAGCGGTCGGCGGGCCGGTGATCGAGTCCCCTCTCACCCGGCCCGCCGCCACCTACGACCTCCGACGGCCATTGTAGCGTTCTCTGATGTATTGGGAAGATATTATGGTTATATGGTAAGATTTCACAGGCTGATTTGCGCCAGTATGGGCGCGAGTAGGCCGTGTTGAGGCCGAGCGAGGCGGTCTTTTTTCTGCTTTGATCTTCGATCAGACGGCGCCTATAGCCCTGAGTCTGCGTGCGATGGATGCGCCGACGCCCGCCCCAGTCGCCCAGGCAGCCTAATCGGACAGCTCTCCGCTACCGGGCCCGATGGACGTGGCCCGGTGCGCGGTCAGACACCAACGAGCGGGCGCCGAGCGGCAATTATGGATCAAGCATCCTGCGCCCGCTCCTCATTTCCGGCGGACGATTTCCGCTGGTGAACGCCTCGACGACATAGCCGACAATGGTCACTTCGCCGCCGAGGATCAGCACGCCGGCCATCAGCGGGAACGGCCGGCGCTCCGCTGGCGCGAGGGCGACCACAGGAGCAGGGTCGTTCCGCGTCGCCACCGGCCGTGCCGAGGCCAGCGGGATCAGATCGAGGATCCGTAGCAGCAACACCGCGAGCTGCATTCAGGCACGAAACTGCCAGGCTTAGGCCAAGGAGAACGCATCAAGCGGCTGCATTCTGACACTTTGTGCTCACCCGTGATGTCTGCATTGGGTCAACTTTGTTGAAAAGCGCCGGGTCCGTGCGCCAAGCGTCTCCCAGCACAGGTCGCCGGAGAACGCTTGTTTCTCGCCAGAGATACAATGCCCAAGATAGCTGCGCATTTGGAGCAATACAGAAGTAAAATGTTCGCTCGAAGCCGCGGCTGGCGATGCTGCTTCGAGCCGATCCCGAGTTTTTCAACGAAATTGGTCGTGAGCAGCGATCCAAGCCCGCCGGCGCCAACGTCGGCTTGTGCCGCGGAGAGCCGTCATTCGACATTGGGCTCAGCGGCAGCATCGGGCTCCTCATGGCGGGCTCCTCAACCCAGGAGCCTGTCATGCCCTAGGTCGTCACTGTTCCCACCAGCACACGTGTTCCCTGGAACCGCGGCCGTATCGTCGGCCCAAAACCGCCGCTGAAGCCGAAGCACATCTGAGCCCTACGCACGCGCCTACAGCTCGCTAACTGCACGCGAGACCTTGCCCTGTTCAACCTTGCCGTCGACAGCAAGCTGCGCGGGTGTGATCTCGTCGGCCTGCGCGTGAGCGACATCTACTTGGGCGACGCCGTACGTCTTCGAGCGACCGTCTGCCAGCGCAAGACCGGCAGGCCGGTTCCGTTCGAGATCACCGAGTCGACGCGCGAGGCTCTCGCGGCTTGGCTGACGACGCGCAGGTTGGAAGCCGGCGACTGGCTGTTTCCCAGCCGGAGTCGACATGGAGAGCATCTAACGACGCGGCACTACAGTCGGCTGGTAGACCGCTGGGTTGCCCTGATCGGCCTGGACCCTTCGGCGTTCGGCACGCACAGCCTGCGCCGCACGAAGGTCGTGCTGGTCTACAAACGCACCGGCAATATCCGAGCCTGCCAGTTGCTCCTTGGCCATACCAAGCTGGAGAGCACGGTTCGCTACCTCGGCATTGAGGTTGACGACGCACTGATCCTCTCAGAGCAGACCGAGATCTGAACCGGACGCCGCGGTCGAAAGGGCCGCCGTGTACCAGTAGGATGGACGCCCCCAGGTTGCCGAATGATCCGTTGCAGACTCAGGCGAGTAGTGCAGCATAGGTCCGCTTCGAAGTCGGAAGGTGACCCTTCTGGCCTGCGCGACTGGCAATTCATCGACCTGCGTCGTGAAGAGTGGCGTGCGCGTCTCAACCTTCATCGTCCAGGCGCATCGCTGCCACTCCAGCCCACGCCAACACCACGCTGCCACACCCGTAGAAGGTATTGAAGGCATTCATCGCGCCCAATGGGCCGCGTTGAGCACGCAGCTCGGGCATCATGCGCATGCTTCAACCCTCCGAATGGCATGTCGTCGGAGCATCCGTTGATGTGCGTCAAAGCACATTCGTCATAAATTGAGAATTGCCGGTCGCATCCTTCGGGATTGTAGGCCGGCCTGCCGACGTTTGCCTCTATATAGGACTCGTTGGAGGAGAAACGATTGTCAGTGCCGGTTCGCAGCGCCGCAATGGTTATGCTCATAATTTTCAGCGTTGCTGGCGGGACGACCGTTGCGCTCGGACAAGTGCAGCCGAAGACCACCTACAACAGCAGCACGGCGCAGGATGCGCCGCCCAGCGGTCCGTTCACCCTCACGCCGGGAGCCCGTGCCGAAAGCGGGAGCGTGGCGCCGTCAAGCGACCAGTTGCGCGGCTCTGTGTTCGATGCTCGAACCGGCCGCGTGCGACCAGGCAATCCTTCGCCTTCCGTTCGATAACGTGCGCCGATATCGAGGTTTGGCGATCCGTGAGGATGGCCTATCCGTCCTCATCTCTACTTGAAGAATCCGAACAAACCGGATGGCTCCGCGTAAATCCCCGGGGCTGAGGTCGATGCCTGCCAGCGGATGGCCCCGATGATTGCATCACCACACCAGCCGGAGCGACCGCCGTTGAAGTAGCCACGGTAATCGCCCGTAAAAGTGAAGCACTGCGTTGGTGTGAGATCAGTCGTATGATATCTGAAATCGATCAGTATATTTTTGTAATTATATGATATTCCAACGTTGCCGTAATTGTAACTCGGCAAATCAACGGTGGCGAAGCGCCCGATCGATGCATCGAATCCTGTCGCTGAGGTCTTCGCTGCGCCGATGAAGTAGTGACCGCCTTCAGCGGAGATCGAGAAGCCCCCGGCGTAGGCCTCGGGCAGGAACGAAAACCAGCTGGCTGGAAGTGTGTAGGCGATCGTGCCGGACGTGTAGGTCGCGGTGGCGTGCTGCCCGAAGAAGCTGGGCGCATGGATGATATTCGCACCGACGATAAGTTCCGGCGTAATTTGATAGAGCGCCTTGCCGGCATACTCGATGAAGTCACTGTTGGCAGTCGTCAGGAATGCGCCGTTGGTCGGGTTGATGAGCCGTTGTTCGTTGGGGTAGAAGTAATACACGACACCAAGATCAAGTGACAGCTTTTCAAAAACCGGACGGATGCCGGCGGTCAGATCAAATTCGAAATCGGGCCGTGTCGGCAATCGCACCTGCCATGTATATAGGCCCGTATAGGCAAAATTGTTGAAAAACTGTGCTTCGAAGAACGTCTGAAAACTTCCCTGCCGATTCGATTGCGAGACACCTCGAAAGTTGTAGTCTGTCGCATATTGCGAGTAAAAGGAGAAGCCGATGAGTGGATCGGAGGCCTTGGCCTCGGGCGGCATCTGTTTAGGTGCCGATAAGAGGTCAGCGGCGAGACCGGGTGGACCGAAGAGAGCGAGCGCTCCGCTCAGTAATAGAGCGCGAAGATTGATTTTTGACATAACTTTATTTCCCCTTGCCATGCTGATCCCGATGGATCTGTTCCTAAAAAATATTCTAGTCGCAAGAGAAATTTTGGATAATTGCGTCAAGTATTATGTTTTTGAATATAGATTAGTCTTAGTGAGTCGTGTATGTCCCATGTATTTCGATATATGCGGTTATTTGAACTTTATGAGCGCCGATCCACCTTGGAAGGTGGCGGATAAATCTATCATACTGAAAATTATAAGGATTCACTCTGCGCCTAGCTCGTCGAAAAACAGTTAAAACCTCAACGAATATTTCTGCGTACTGATATCTCGAAGACATCAACTGGGCACGCATCGATGCAGCTACCGCAATTGAGGCAATCCTGATTCAGGATCGACATCGTTCCACGTCCCTTCAGGGCCGGCGTGATGACGTGGGGCTCTGTGCAGATCTGAAAGCACGCCCCGCAATTGGTGCATGCCTCCCGCCGCGATGCGGCGACCCGCACGACGCTGGCCTTGCCCATGATTCCGTAGAAGGCGCCGACCGGGCAGAGATGACCGCACCAGCCCCGTCGCGTGATCAGCAGGTCGAGGAGGAACACGGCCGCGATGATGGTCCAGCCCGCGCCGAGTCCGAAGATCAGGCCGCGCTGCAGCAGGCTCACCGGATTGACAAACTCCCAGGCGACCGTGCCGCTCAGAAGCGAGGCGAGCAGTGCACCGCCCAGAACCCAGAGCCGCGTGCGCCGGTCGAGCTTGCGGTCGCGCGTGATGCCGAGTTTCTCCCGAAGCCAATAGGCTGTATCGGTGACGATGTTGACGGGACAGATCCAGCCGCAATAGGCGCGGCCTCCCACCACGATGTAGAACAGCGTGATCAAGAGGGCGCCCAAGAGGGCGACGCGTGCCAGCACTGCACCGGCGGCGAGAGATTGGACGGCGATGAAGGGATCGCTGAGCGGCAGGAATCCGAGGATTTCGCTCGACGCGAAATTGCCTCGGACGAGCCAGATTCCGGCTAGCGGGCCGGCCATGAAGACGCCCAGCGCCGTGAGCTGCGTCAGGCGGCGCAGGATCCACCATTTGTGCGCGCGCACCCAACCCTTGGCCGCCACGCCCTCCCTTCGCGCTTCCGCTGTCAGGCTCAGGCGCATCACACCGCCCTCCCCGCCGGGTTGCGCCCGCGGCCGCCGAGCCCGAGTTCGCGCGGCAGCACCCGGATCGCGGCGTGGCCCAACACGCAGTGCTTCTCGCAGGTACCGCAACCGGTGCATTTGTCGGAATGCACCGTCGGGATCACCATCCGGCGTCCCCTGATCGCCTGCGGCTCCAGCGTGATCGCCTCGTCGCGGATCGGGCAGACGCGGTGGCAGATGCTGCAGGTGATGCCCTTGTAGTTCAGGCAGCTCTCGTGGCCGACGAGGACGGCGACGCCCATGTCGGCCTGCCGGATGCTCGGGATGTCACGGTCGAGGGCGCCGGTTGGGCAGGCCTTGGCGCAGGGTACGTCCGCGCACATGAAGCAGGGCGTTTCGCGGGCGACGAAGAAGGGGGTGCCCAGCGGCGCCTCCTCTCCCAACTCGGCGAGGCGCAGGGTGTCGAACGGGCAGGCCCGCACGCACAGGCCGCAGCGGACGCAAGCCCCCTGGAAATCGTCCTCCGGCAGGGCGCCGGGCGGGCGCAACGCCGTCGCCTCGGCCCTGCGCGCCGACTCGACGTAGGCCGTGAGCGAGAGGCCGGCGAGGCAGGCGACGCCGGCGGCCTTGGCGCCGCTCGTCAGAAGGTCCCGCCGCGACGGAGGTTTAGGCTTTGCCATGGCAGGCCTCCCGGCGTCCTACTGGCTCGCGGCCTTGTCGGCGACATCGAGTTCCATCCGGATGATGGGATGGATCCAGCAGCGCACGACGACGTGGCCGGCTCGGCGCAGCACCACCTGCTTGGTCGTGCGCGGCGGTTGCGTGTCGAGGGTTTCGACCTGACCGTCCTCGTAGGTGAGGTACAGGTTGTGAGCGATGTCGGCCTGATTGACGAAGCGGATCGTGTCGCCCACGCGGGGCTTGATCGTCACCTCCTGCAGTTCCGCGTGATGGATCGTGACCTCGAACTCTTCGGCGCTCGCCGGAGTGGTCAGCACCGCAAGGCTCATGGAGAAGACAGCGGCAAGGCGACGGAATGCGGGATCAAGGGCCATCCGACCGTTCCTCGTCATGGCAAGTCCTCTCACGGCAGGTGCGGCAGGGTGAGGGCGGCGGGATCCGCCGCCAGGGATTCGAGGAAGGCGGTGAGATCGCGCCGCTCCTGCGCGCTGAGCGCGACCGGCTTCATCTCGAAGGACAGGCTCGGACGCCGCTCGCCGCCCTCGACGTAGTGCTCGATCACCGCGTCCAGGCTGCCGAGCTGGCCATCGTGCATGTAGGGGCCCTGCATCCGCAGGTCGCGCAGCGACGGCGTCTTGAAGGCGTAGCGCATGGCCGTCACGCTCGGCGGCGCGAACTTGCCGCGGCCGAGATCGTCGCCGGCCTTCAGGCCGATGTCGTGGAAGCTGTCGTCGGTGAAGCGCCATCCGGAATGGCAGGCCGCGCAATTGGCCTTGCCGGTGAAAAGAGCGAAGCCGCGGCGGGCGTCGGCCCCGAGGGCCACCTCCTCGCCCTCGATCCAGCGATCGAACGGAGCCTTGCCCGAGACCAGCGTCCGCTGGAAGGTGGCGAGCGCCGCGGTGACATTGCGCGCGCTGATGGGCTCCTCGCCGCCGAAGGCTTCGCGGAAGAGCGGGGCGTAGCCCGGCACCGCCTTAAGGCGCTCGACGACGAGATCCATCGACATGTTCATCTCGTCGGGCGCCGTGATCGGCATCCGCGCCTGCGCCTCCAGGCTGTCGGCGCGCCCGTCCCACTGGAAGGCGGCGCCCCAGGCGAGGTTGCGCACCGGCGGGGTTCGCCGCGGCAGCAAGACCATGCCGAAGCCCACCGCCCGGGTGAGACCGTCGCTCCAACCGAGGCTCGGATTGTGGCAGGCCGCGCAGGAGACGCTGCCCGAGCGCGACAGCCTTGGGTCGAAGAACAGGGCCTTACCGAGCGTCACCTTTTCCGGTGTCGCCGGGTTGGCTTTGGGGTGCGGGACGCCGTCCGGCCGGCGGAAGCGCTCTTTCAGTGCGGTGATATCCTGTTGTGAGGGGCCGTCGATCGCCGTGGCGGCGTCCGAGCGTGCGGTCACGACGTAGGTGCCCCCGCAGAGGAGGACGGCCCAGGCGAGCAGGACGGGGATTGGCAGGATCGGCCGCATGGCCCTCACCCTCCTTGGCGCTCTGGCCGGGATCAGGAAGCGAGCGCCAGATCGGCGCCGCGGCGGCGCGCGATCTCGCGCAGGAGCGTCTCGCGGGCGGCGAGGTCGGCGAGGCTCGCCATGTGCGCGAGACGCCAGCGCGCCTCGCCGCGCAGCCCCTGCGCGCCGTCGCCGGGGGACTCCAGATCCTGCAGGACGGCGTCGCGCCAAACCTCCAGGGCATCAACGAGGACCGTCAGCGGCTGGTCCTTGAAGGTCACGGCGCAGCCAAGGGTGCCGCTATGCACCAGCATCTCCAGGGTCACGGTGGGGACGGGCCGTGGCGGCTTTGCCGGGAAGGGAGCCCTGCCGGCGCGCCAGCATGTCAGCACCGCGTAGGCGTTCAGCAGGCGCCAGGCCGGGTCCGAGGCGTTGCGGGCGCGCTGGTAGACGCGCAACAGCGGCTTGAGGTCGTCCGGCGCGAAGGCCACGGCGTCGAGGTCGAGGTCGAGCGCGCTCGGACGGAACGGGGTGCAGCGCCAGCGCGCCTCGTTGGCCGGATCGGCCACGCGCCAACCGGCGATGGCCATGCCGCGGCCGAGTTCTAGTGTCCAGCGGGCGAGCCGGTCCTCCAGATCGTGTCGGCAGGCATCGAAGGCGGCGTAGGGCTCGGCGCTTTTAATGCGGTAGATGATCTCGCTGAGCTTGCCCGACGCGTCGCCGTAGCAGGCGATCTCGGCCGGCATGCCGTCCAGCGCGACCGTCATCACCTGCTTGGCGGACTCGGCTCGGATGTCGATCTCCCAGCTCTGGGTAATAGGATTGCGCACGAAGAAGCCGACCAGCACGTCGCGAACGGAGTGGTCCGCTTGTGAGCGCTGAAGGCTCGCGGCCGATGTCTCGCCCTTGAGCGAGCCGGTTAGGTCGTAGGGAATCCACATCGGTGCACCTTGCGCGCTGACGGCCCCTCCCCGACGGACCGGGGGGGCGTTCGAGTCTCGGGGGCGGTACGGCGGAGGAAGGCCGGCAGGTCGCGGTCCGCTCGCGTCGGAGACCTGCCGGCTTCGTCGCTACTCGACGACGACCTTGCCCTTCATGAAGGGATGGGGCGTGCAGATGTAGTCGTAGGTGCCCGGCGTGTTGAACTGGACCGAGAAGGTCTGGTTGGAGCGCAGCATCGGCCCTTCCAGCTCCTTGTCGACGCTGCCGCCGGGCTTGAAGTGCACGTTGTGCGGCAGGGCCTCGGTATTGGTCCAGGTCACGGCCGAGCCCGCCTTGATGCGGACCTCCGGGGTCGCGAACTTCATCTTGGCGATCTTGACCTCGGTGCTGCCGGCAGGCGCTTCCGGCACCACTTCGAGCGCGCCGGCGGCAAGCGCCGCACCGGCGGAGAGGGCAGCGAGGGTTGCTGCGAGAACGAGGACGCGCATGGGGTTCGACTCCGATGTCTCAGGACTGTCCGGCAGCCGCGGCCCGCAGGCCGCGGCCGGAGATCAGCCGGCCTTGCCGACGATGGGCGAGATCGTGCAGTGGTAGGTCATGGCATCGTCCTCGGCGCCGAAGCACCAGATGATGTCGTTGCCGAATTCCGGTCGGTAGACCGGCAGCTCGCCTTCGGTGTTCAGGCACGAGCACCGGGTGGACATGTTGGCGCCGCAGCAGTCGCGGTAGGAGATCAGGTAGCTCTGCCTGTCGGTCGGGTTGTAGCAGCTGGCGACCCAGGAGCTGGATGCGAGCTTGGTGCCGGGCGGGCAATTGGTGAGCGAGCCGCCGGAACAGTCGCAGATGTTGCCGTCGATGGAGCAGTGGCGCCAGTAATCGCAGGCCTGCACGTCGTGGTCCTGCGGCGTCCACTTGCCCCGAGGATCGCCCGCGCTCTCAGCGGCGTTGGCGCGGCTGACGCGCCCGCGGCGGTCGACCGGAAGCAGGGGCACCAGCGCCACGCCGGCCACCGCCGTGCCGACGCGTCCGATGAAGCCGCGGCGGCTGGTATGTCCCGCCACCTTGCGGGACATCTTCTCGAAGAGATCGTCGAATTGGGATTTTCCGAGCATCGTTTCCTCGTCGCTGTTCTGGGTTTGCGGACGCGGGCGCCCTGCGATCAGGCGGCCTTGGCGCCGTGGCTGTGCTTCCGGCTCGTCATGAATTGCTGGATCGACGCGAAGCCGCTCTTGTCCGCCTCAAGCAGGCTCTCGAGATGCTCGCGGGTGTTGGTGAGGCCCTTGGCGCGGATCACGCCCTCGGCATCGAGCAGCACGCCGTAGGGGATTTTTCCGACCTGGAAGGCCATGCCGACCTCGGCCGAGACGACGTAGCGGATGTCGCCGAGCTCGTGCTTGGTCAGGAAGCGCTGGTGCTCGTCCGGCTGCCCATCGCTGATCATCACCACCGCGAACTTCTCGGCCCGGGCGATCGACTTGATCAGCGGGAAGAGCTTGTCGCAGACCGGACAGGTCGGGGCGGTGAACATGAGGAGCGTCGGGCGACCCTCGGCGCTCGGTCCGCCGATGCGCACGGTGGCGCCGGCGTGATCGGGAAGGTCGAAGACCGGCGCGGCGTCGCCGATGTCGGGGCCGTGATCGGTGATCATGGCGCCCATGGGCGAGGAGCGTTCGTGGAGGAGGCCGACCTGTCGCAGCAGGCCGAGCAGGAGCACGGCGCAGCCGATCAGGGCGAGCCAGAGCAGGACGTTCGAGGCGATCAGGAACTGCATGGTCATCGCAGTCAGCCTTTCAAGAAGGAAGAGGGACGCGCACCGGCTTGAAGCCCGTTCAAGAGCGAAGCGCCGTAGCCGATGAGGAGGGCAAGGCCGGCGGCCGCGAAGCCGACGGCAAGATCGAAGGGGCCGGCGGCGGGCGCCGCCGGCAGGATCCAAGCGAGGCCGAAGGCCGCGAGGGCGAGACCGGCGTTGCGGCCGACGAGCAGCCAGCTGAGCGGCTGCCGCATGCCGTTGCGGAAGCATCCGCAATCGATTGCTGTCCGGCCGCGGGCCACGTTGATCGCGATGGCAAGGCCGAACAGAACCAGCAAGCCGCCGAGGCCCGCCGCGGCGATCGCGGCCGTCGCCGGGACCGCGAGACCCGCCGCGAGCGCCAGTTCCGCGAGGGGAAGCGCGGCGGCGAAGGGGCGGGCCATCGCCTCGGGCATCAGCCGGAAGTTCCGCACGACCCCGAAAAACTCGTCGCCGTGACGCAGCTTCGGCAGGGCTGCGGCGACGAAGAGCAGGATCAGGAACGACCGCAGGAAGACCGTGACGACGGGCTCGCCGAGGAGCGGCAGGGCAGTGTCGGACAGGGCGATGGCGGACATGGCGGTCACATGTCCGAGGTCGTGATGACCTGCGGGCCGGCGCCGAGCTGGTTGACGCTCGACATCTCCTTGCCGGTCTCGGGATCGAAGATGAACAACGTCCTGGCGCCGGTGGAGAGCGCGTAGAGCTGCGGCTTTGCATCCTGGCTCACGCCGACCGAGTCGATCTCGTGCTTGAGCTCGATCTTGCTGAGGCGCTTGCCGGACTTGGCATCGATCACGAACAGGAAGCGGCTCGGCGCCTTATGCTTGGAGGCCGCGCGCTGGTCGCCGAGCAGGAAGATGCGGTCGCTGTCGCGGTGATAGGCGACCTGCTGCCAGCCACCCGGCGCCCAGCCGTCATTCTTCTCGGCCTCGGTGAACGCCTCGATCGCGGGAAGGAACTTGGCCTCCTGGGAGGACAGGTCGACCTGGAAGATTTTGCCCGTATAAGTCGGCCACACGAGGCGGCCATTCTTCGGCGAGTAGGCCGGGTGATTGATAACGTACTCGTTTTCCTTGTGGAAGATCTCGGTCCGTTTGGTCTGCGACTTGCCGTCGGCTCCGATGCTGACCTTCAGCAGGCTGCCGTCGCGGCAATGCATGAAGAAGGTGTCGTTGCTCGACGGGAAGATGTGGTAGCAGTCCGGCACCTCGATCATTCGGTCGAATTTCTTGCCGGCGAGGTCGACGACGCCGACGGCCGGCTGCGGCGAGAACTGGTAGAACAACAGCGTCTTGTTGTTGGGCGTCAGCGCCGTCATCCAGGGATAGGTGCCGACGAGGAAGCGGGGTGCGTTCGGGAGCTCGATGTCGGCGATCGGGTCGGCGGTCCGCGAGTCGAGCAGCTCGACGTAGTCGGTGCGTTTGCCGCGGGCGATCCGTGAGAAGACTGTGTTGGCGTGCCCGAAAAAGGAGCCGTCGCTGGCCACAATTGGATTGCCCATGAAGCCGCTATCGGCCGTGCCAAGGACGCGGGCGGTGTCGCCGTCGATGATGAAGCTCTGCGAGATTGCCGCGAAGTGCTTCGGATCGTAGACGTAGACGCGCCGGGCATTCGGCGCCGGTGCCTTCAGCACCACCGGATCGTCGGCCTTGCCGGCGGCGAGGTCGGCGGCCTGCTTGGCGGCCGAACCCGGCTCGGCGGCCGCGACCGGGCCGGCAGCCATCAGGGCCGCGAGCGCAGCGGCACTGAGCGCGGACGAGCCGTAGCGGAAGGCGTGCCGAAGTGGGGCATAGGCGTGCGTCATCATTCTCTCCTTGAGGCGAGTGCTAAAAACCGAAGAACGGGATGGGTGAGCGGGCGCCGGCCCGCGCTCAGAGCACGGTGAAGGTCAGCAGCGCCGCGCCGAACGCGATCAGCAATGCACCATCGAGAAAAGCTGCACTTTCCTGACGGCGGGCGAGCCAGTTCTGCACGGCGATGTCGCTCACCGGCAGGTAATTCACCGCCATCGGCAGGAAGCGGCCCGCGTTGAAGGCCAGGAACAGCACGATCGCGGAGGTGACGTTGCCGCTGGCCACGGCCGCCGCGGTCACGAGGTATAGGATCGGGGTCTGGACGTAGGTGAGATAGTTGAGGCCGAGCGAGATCCCGTAGAGGCCACCAATGAACCACATCGGGAACCGCTGCCGCGCGTCGTGCGGCACCTGGGCCCGGCGCTGCGGATAGGGGACGCGCAGGAAGCCGAGCTGATGGGCGCCGTAGACAAGGCCGGCAAGACCGAGTGCGGCAAGCGTGAGGACCGAGACGCCGGCAAAGCCCAGAAGCTCTCCAGCCAGCCCAAGCAGGCCGCCGAGGATCACGGCCCCGAAGGCGTAGCCGGCCCCATGGAGCAGGAAGGTAGGCGTGTAGGTGACGAGGGCGCTGCGCGCGTGCCGCCCGACCGGGCGCAGGAGGCAGAGGCTCGAATAGCCGCAAGGCGACCAAGTTGAGAGCAGGCCGCCCACGAAGGAGAAGCCGAGGATGAGTGCCGGCAGAGTGCTCGCCTGCGCATCGACCCGGGCGATGAAGGTGGCGCCAGCGGCGCCGGTCAACGCGGCGCCGACGAGGCCGGCCAATCGCGTCCGCCGGGGATATTCCTGAGCGAAGATAAGGCAGTCGGCGACGCCTTCGAAGCGTGTCGAGTCAAGCGGCATCGCTTCACCTCCGGCCGGAGGCGTCAAAGTGGTCATGCCACGATCTCCCTGAGTGTTTTTTTTCGAACGCAGTTCACGATGTTGCGACGTCGCTCATTGCTTTATTCCCTAGAGGATAAAAATTTTATCTTCAAGCGAAATGGTGCCTGCAAACCGGTCGTCTGCACGTTTTTTAAGATCGAGTTGCGCACAATTTGTGCATCGCAAAGTCATCGAATCACGTCGATCCGAGCTGGCGCTTTTGGCTGTCAAGATGCGTGAGAAGCACTGGCCTGGAGGCTGCGCCGGGGTGTGGCTTCTCCATTCCGACGCGGCGCATTCTTGGAGGCTTCGCCGTACGGTCGAGTCTGTTCCGGGCTTGACGCGCGGTGCACCGATCATCGCGGTGCATCGCGCCCTCTGCTCACTCCACCTCACTTGAACTGGTCAGGCACGCTCCTCCAGCGGATGGGTGCGTAGCCGGTTCGGGTCGTAGAACGGGATACGCACGACGTGCGCGGTGAATGTGCCCTTGTCCGAGCGCACCGCGAACTCCGTCCCGAACGCCGTCAGATCTGGCGTGACTTGAGCAAGCGCGATCGACTTCATTAAATGCCGGCTGTAGGTCGTTGAGTTGATCCGGCCGACTGTCCGCCCGTCCCGGACCAGCCTCGCGCCCGGTTCGATCACCTCGTTTGCATCGATCTCCAGGCCGACATTGGCGTAGCGCACCTCGCGCCGGCGCTGTTCCAGGGCCGCTTTGCCGTGAAAATCCGGCTTGGACAGGTCGACCGTCCAGTCCGCGCCGACCTCCCAGGGCGTCTCATCGCCCTGCGGCATGTCGAAGGGGAAGAACAGCAGGGCGCCCTCGACCCGGACGATGTCCAGGCAATCCCACGACGCGGCGCAGATCCCGTAGGGTCTGCCGGACTCCATAACCTTGTCCCAGAGGAACTCCGCATCCGCAGCCGCGCAGAATACCTCGTAGCCCTGCTCGGCCGAGTAGCCGCCACGGCCGATCGACACGCTTCTGCCGGATAGAGTCGTCGGCGCGTGCTCGAAATACTTGACGCCGGTCAGGTCGAGGTCGGTGTGGGGCCTCAGGATGTCGAGCGCGGCGGGGCCTTGGAGGGAGAGAATATGGACGTCATCGTCCCGATCGAAGGTCGATTGCGAGCCCTCGAAGAAGCTGGCGATGACGGTATCGAGCCGGCCACCGCCGTGGCTCACGCGGAACGCGGTCGGGCTGTCACGATAGACGAGCACGTCGTCGATCAGCGCGCCGTTCTCGTCCACGATGTTCGAGATCGCCGACTGCCCGGGCTTCAGCTTGCCCACGTCCGAGGTCAGCATCCGGTTCAGCACCTCGGCCGCATCGGGACCGGAGACGTTGATCATCCGCAGAGCCGATACGTCGAACAGCCCGGCCTTCGAGCGGACGATCGCGACCTCGTCGTAGGGGTCGGTGTTGTAGTGCTGCGGGATCAGCCGCCCATTCCACTCGGTATCGAGTTTCGATCCAAGCTCTTGATGCCGCTTCGCCAGGGCGTTCTTGCGCGGAAAGGTGTCGGTGGTCATGACTCGTGCTACCTTCAGGTATGCGACGGCGCCGGGTGACGCGGTCTCGAAGACGTCGGTGCGGGTGAGAGGAGCGGCGACGGGTGCCGCCGCGGGCGTCAGTCGGGCGCGAAGCCAGGCGAGGTCGGCGCGCCGTCGTCGTAGCGCGCCAGCCACGCCACCGTCGTGTCGCGGTAGCGCGACAGGCCCTTGTACTCGGCGAGCTCGCCCCGCACGTCGCGCAGCACGCGGTGGAAGCGCCGCGCCCATTTCGGCACCGTGACGAGCTCGTTCATGCTGATCATGTAGGCCCGGATCGAGAACACGATCGCGTTCGATCGCGGCAGGCGCCACATCGCCTGAAGCTCGACGCGCAGATGGACCTTGTCGCCCACGTTCTCGGGCGTCACCGTCGTCCGGTCGCGGCCCCACTTGTCGTAGTTCTCCGGCGAGGTATCGAGCCGGGGATTGATGGTCATCGTCCAGTTGAGGCGCCGGACCGGCCGTCCCTGCTGCAGGTTGAGCAGGAACTTCAAGGCGCGCTCGAACACGCCCATGTCCTTGGCGAGCGGAACCGGTGCGTGCCATTCCATGAAGTTCATCCCGATGTCGAAATCGAGCGACCAGTCGGCCTGACCGGTGATCATGCCGGAATCCATCCAGAGATTGCCGAGCCGCTGGTCGAGCAGCGCGAAATCGCCCTGGCACTGGCGGGTGATGTATTCCATCGGCGGATGGGGAAGGGTTGCCGTGTCGCCGAAGGTGAAACGCTGGTCAATCCCAAGCGGCCGATTGATCCAGTGCCAGGCGTCGCCGTCGCGTGTCAGCTGGAAATGTTCGGGATAGTGCTTGGCCATCGATTCCATGAGGAGTTCGACGAGGTCCCACTCGGCGGTGATCATGTGGGGCAGCGACTGGCAACGACCCGGATCTTCCTTCAGGACGAGCGCCCGGTCGTGCATCTCGGCGACGTAGTGCTCATCGATGTCAATCGGGAATTCGAACGGTGATTTCGCCGGCCCCGGCATGTGCTGCTCGATGTTGACCGAGTACATGTACTCGTCCTTCTCGAACGGGAACGGGAAGCGGCGGATCGCTTCGCGCGAGTTCGAGAACGTGAAATCGTCGCGGAACGATTCCTTCTTGAAGTGAAGGGTCATCGGCGTTTCCCCTGTCGTTTCGTGAGACGGTGCGGCGCCGGGCGGTGTCGCGTCCCGGCGGGTTCGGGGCTCTACAGATCGAGAACCAGTTCACGCCCGGCGAGGCGGGAGACGCAGAGCATGATCTTCTTGCCGGCGGCGCGCTCAGCCGGCGTCAGGTAATGGTCGTTGTGGATCAGCTCGCCGTCGGCTTCGCAGACATCGACTGCGCACTGGCCGCAGGCGCCGCCGCGGCACAGGAAGGGCGCATCCACGCCAGCCGCTTCCAGCGCCTCGAGCAGACTCTGGTCGCAACGCACCTCGCAGGTGATCCCGGCCCGCGCTAGCCGCACCGAGAACGGATTGCCGGATGGCGGCGCCTGGAAGCGCTCGGAATGGAGGTTCTCCGCCGGCCAGCCGGCCGCGCGCCCCTCTTCGAGCACTGCCTCGATCATCCCCGCAGGGCCGCAGACGTAGAGATGCGTGCCGAGCGGCTGGTTCGGCAGGATATCGCTCATGGCCAGGATCTCCTGGCGGTCGTTGCGATAGAGCCGCAACCGGTCGCCGTGGCGCTCGCGCAGTTCGGTGATGAACGCACCGTGCGCCTCACCGCGCACGGCGTAGTGGATCTGGTAGTCGGCGCCGGTGCGCCGCAGCGCCTCCGCCATGGCGTAGATCGGCGTGATTCCGATGCCGCCCGCCACCAGTAGATGCCGGCGCCCGGGCAGAAACAGGGGGAACAGGTTCACCGGCATCGTGATCCTGAGCTCGCTGCCGACGACGACGTTCTCGTGCATGAAGCGCGAGCCGCCGCGGGACTCCTGTGTGCGCAGCACGCCGATCCGGTAGCTCGAACCATCCTCGGCGCGGTCGACCAGCGAGTAGGCGTTGCGGATGGTCCGGCCGTCCGCCGGCATCAGCACGACGACGTGGCTTCCGGCGGCGAAGGGCGGCAGCGTCCCGCCATCCGTGCGCGCCAGCCGGAAACGCCGGATCGTCGGCGTCGCCTGCTCGATCTCGGTGACGCGAACCGGAATTTCGACGCCGCTCATCGCGTCAGCTCCTGTGCGGGGGGAATGTCGCCGGGCATCTCGGCGTCGATGCGCACGCCCTGGAAGGCCGAGAGCCGGCGCGAGAAGTGATCGCGCACGAGAAGGCTCTGTCCGCAGCCCGGGCAGCGGTAGGGGGAGACGGTCACCGCCTCGGCGACGTGCTTGCAGTGCACGCACTGAACGCGGCGGGCGAGGGAGCCGCGCTTCTCGGCAATGACGGATTGCGGCACCACGCCGAAGCCCGCGGCCCGCGCGATCACCGCGCCGACGAAGCTCTCGGATCCGGCCGCGTAGAGGCGTGTGCCCATGGTCGCAGCGTCGAGCACGCCGTCGAGGTCGGCGAGCAGGGCGCTCCGGCTGGCGGCCGGATGAAACGCCGCCCAGCCGAGGCCGACGAGTGAATCCGAACGCGGCGCGCCACGGTCGCCGGTCTCCGCGTAGAGCAGGATGGCCCGCGAGCGCGCGTCGCTCGCCCCTGTGAAAATATCGAGGATGGCGCCCACGCCCTCGTCCTCGGCGGCGACGAGGTGGGTCCTAGCCCTTGGATCGAGGGCGAGGCGGCCGCAGGTCGGCCGGCTGTCGAACTGGCTGATCTCGATCACGGGCATCTCCAAGTCTTCGACGGACCCCGGACGGTGCGCGGCAACGCCCGGGTCGATTTCGTCAGAGCTGAAAGAGAAAGTTAGCGAGGAGGACAGTGACCACGCCCGCCGCCAGGGTGAGGTAGGGAAGAGGGCCGGCCTTGCGCCCGCTCAACAGCGCCTCGGTCCGGGTGACGCCGAGGTCGTGCAGCATCTGCGGCGGAAACTGGCCGCGGTCCTGAACGTAGTGGCGGAACAGGAAGACCGGGATGATCGCACCGGCCGTGACGATGCCGGCCCACAGCGCCCAGGGGTGCCACACCTTCGCGCCCGCCCCGAGGAACACCGCGTTGGTGAAGCCGAACAAGGTGCCGATCGCGACGAGGAGCGTGGGCGCCCGGTAGGGCCGCTCAAGATGCCCGTTGTCGATACGGTGGATCCAGCCCGAATTCAGGTTAAGGAAGTTGAAGATGATGTAGCCGGCGTTCGACACCGCGAGGATGAAAAAGAACGAGGCCGAATCGGCGCAGGCGATAGCCAGCAGGCCGAGATTGACGGCGAGCCCGGTCCACATCGCGGCGATCGGCGCTCCGTGCCGGTTCGCCCGGCCGAGATACTTCGGCAACCAACCGTCGAGTGAGCCCTGGTAGAGCGTACGCGAGGCGCCGGCCATGGCCGTCATCAGGCAGAGCAGGAGCGCGAAGATCATGAGCATGACGAGCGCGCTCGCCACGACCGGCCCGCCGCCGACCATGCGGGCCAAGGCGGCCGCGACGCCCGAACCGTCCACGATCGACGGATCCAGCATGCCCGTGAGGCCGAGCTCGCTCTGGAAGGTGAACGGGACCAGCAGGAAGATCGTCAGGCAGAGCAGGCCCGAATAGAAGATCGCCTTGAAGGTATCGGTCTTGGGGTTCTTGAACTCGCTGGTGTAGCAGATCGAGGTCTCGAAGGCATAGGTTGACCACGCAGCGAGGAACATCCCGCCGAGGACGAGGGTCCAGCCGGTGGCATTCCAATCGCCGGGCGCCGGCTTGTTGGCCTCGGCGAGCGGCACGAAGGGTGTGAAGTTGGCCCAATTCACCCCGTGCTGCAGCAGCGGAGCGACGCCGATGACGAGCAGCGGGATGATGACAGCGAGACCGATGATGCGCTGGACTTGGGCGGTGCCGCTGATGCCGCGAACTTGCACGGCGAAGGCCGAAAGCATGAGCGCGACCCCGATGAAGAAGGCTGCGTTCAGCGAGAAGGACACGGGACCGATGGAGCCGGCGGCTAGCGTCCATGTCCGGATCGCGGCGTTCGGGTCGGGCACCAGGGCATTGAGGATGTAGGCGGCGGCGATCGTGCAGCCCAGCGACAGGACGGGCGTCCAGGCGATCCAGTTGCACCACACCAGCAGCGGCGAGATTGGCCGGGCGTAGCGCATCCAGGCGGCTGCGCCGTAGACCGACGATCCGCCGGACTTGTTGGGGAAGAGCCCAGCCATCTCCGCGTAGACGAAGGACTGCAGGAAGCCCATCAGCATCGACGCCGTCCAGATCGCGAAGGCAGGCGTGCCGGTCGCTCCGGCGATGCCACCGATCGAGAATAGAACGAGGGGCGGCACGCCGCTCGCGACCCAGAACGCGCCCGTCCAGGATATGCTTCTCTGCAGGTGCCCTTCCTCGGCGGGAACGGGCGACAACTCGGCCGTTGCGATCGTCACGACTTACCCTCCCAAGCGATGCACGCCGTTGTTCGGCGTCGGAATGAATATTTCGGCAAATATTGACACGCCAAATAAATTCAACACCAAACACTCTCAATGGCAAGAATTCGTACACGGCACGAGAGCTATATATTTGTGTCGATGCTCCCTATCGATTCTTAAAGCGGACGTCACCGGCCTTTCGATGCCGCACTTAAGGGAGAGCCCGCGCGGCCTCGCGCGACGAAGCCGCGCGGGATTGAACGTGCGATCTACAAATTCTGGACCGGGTTCAGCGCACCGGAGGAGATTGTCGATGTCCGATACAATACTGAAATTATGGAGACAAAATCAGTATTAGTGCGACATGCAGCATGCCTTTGCCTAGGCTCTCCTGTCAGAACGCACCAGTAGCTTTGCACGCCCTGCGATCAAGAACTTTTCTTCCGGGTCACAATTGCCGCGGCTGCACAGGAGTGCAATGGTGCAATTTGGCACCAACGGTTTGCTCAGCACCTGCCATTCGTCGCGGCGCAGCGGCTGCACTTGTCCGAAAGGACCCAGGATCGATGGCTCGGAAGTAATGGCACGGCCCCGCTCTGCGAACGCTTCGAGCATTTTCAGAACGCCCGCATGGAACCTGCATATCGGCAAGGTTCTTCAATCCATCGGCTCGCCTTTTTTTCACGAAGAACTCATCGGCCTTCTCGACATGACGGTCGCGAGCGATGCTTTCTGGATCATCCGATATGCCGGTGAAACAAATCCAGACGTTGTGTTCACGCGCGGGGTCTCAGCACAGACGCGGCGCGTGTATTCCAAGATTTGCGCGCCGATCGACCCTTTCTCGGCGCGATGGCGAAGCGAAAGGCAGTCGGGCATCTTCACGCTCGATCAGCTGCGATCGAACGATGCTGCATACAAGAGATACAGCGATGTATTCTTGGCGGCGGCCGGGATGGACGACGAGTTAGGCATCATTCTACCGATCACGGCCCATAGCTGCTTCGCGATCTTCCTGGAAAGGAAGCACGGCTTTTTCACCGAAGACGAGGTTCGCAATCTCGAAACCGTCTATCCGGCGATCGAAGGGTGCTGCCAATCCCATCTCGGCCTGCTCTTCAACGAAACGCGGAAATCGGATTTCTCGGCCGGTGCACCTGCAATCCAATCTCCGAGAGCCCTCTTCGATCATGCAGGACACCACGTCTACTCCAACGGCAATTGGAGCCAAGCGACGCATCGCTTTCCGAAGCTGAAGCAACTTTCCGCAGCACTCGCCGTCAGTGGCGGAGTCGAACAAATTTCGGAGGAATGGATCCTGCGGACCAAGCGCCTCAATTCGGATTTTCCGCTCGCTCCGAACGGAGCGATGCTAGTGCTCGAGAAAGTCACGGCCGCACCGACCTCGCACGTGTCTAACGAGGTTGCGGTCCCACTTACCGTCTTCACACGCCGCGAACGCGACGTACTCCGCCTCGTGCTGAAGGGAATGAAGAACCCCGAGATCTCGAGCACGCTCGGAGTAGGTGGCGGCTCGATCCGAAACATCAAGCTTCGCCTTTATCGGAAATCAGGTGTCGCATCGGAAGGCGAACTGGTGTCGAAATTCATCGCTTTCGCGAAAGACTCATGATGCAAACAAATAGGCCCAAGCTTACGGATTTCGGCAGCCAGGAATGGTTTCAGCGTGTCGGCAACATCTCCCGCGCGCTCGGTGAAATGAATTTCCATGAAAATCTCATCGACCTACTCGGATGCCTGATCCATCACAGCGCCCGCTGGATCATCCGGTTCTCAGACACAGCTCCTCCTGAAATCATGTATACGTCGGGCGTACCACAATCCCTGCGCGATCATTACAATAGATTGTGTTCCGACGTTGACCCCTTCGCCGCTCATTGGCGACGGTACCAGGAGGTCGGTGTACGCTCGTTGTCGCAATTCAAGAGTACGGCTGATACCATCGATGCCGGAAACTACAACTTCGTCTTCAAGTCGGTTGCCAATGTAAGCGATGAACTGGGTTTGTTTCTGCCGACGATCGGAAACTCATCCATCGGCCTTTTTCTGGAGAGGGAACGCGGCGATTTCAGCAAAATCGAAATCGAGCGGGCCGAGGCAGCGTTTCCCATCATCGACGGCTTGGAACGCGCCCATATCGGCCGGATCTTCGACGCCACCAGCCAGGGCGGCTTTATCTCGGAGGCCGCGCAGCTTAATCCGCAACCGACCTTGGTGCAGGATCGGTGCGGCGTCGAACTCTTCTCCTCACGATCTTGGCGGGACGCGGCCGAGAGGGACCCGTCCCTCCTCGCCGTTGCCGTTCAGAACGAACAGAACGGCCCAATCATGCTCGACGATTTCATCGTCAACATCGAGCGTTTCGACAAATACTTCCCGCTTGCCCCCTCTGGGCGGATGCTTACGCTGACACCCTGTCCGGACGATCCGCAGGAGCGCGCCTCGACATGGGAGAGAACAGAGTTGATCCGTCGCCTGACGCGGCGTGAGCGCGACATATTCAATCTGATCGTCGGAGGACGCTCGTCGTCTGACATCTCACGCCTTCTATCGATGTCAAAGGGTACGGTCAAAAACTACGCTATCCGCATATGCCGAAAAGCAAATGTCAAATCTAGACTGACACTCATTCATAAGTACAAAAATCGATTATTTTCAGAAAAAGTAATACTGTCTTGATCAATTTAAAATGATCCGCGAAGGCACCCGATCCTCGTTCATTTCATTTATTTGTTGCTCTAGAGTGTGACCCGTCAGAGGTCGCGTGGTTGCCCCTTCCCGGTGCCTGCAATAGCGGTCGGCCTGCCTTCAGCCCTCTTGGTGTTGACCCGCGAAAACGCGTCGCCGCGGAAGCCGGCCAGACGCCGGCACGCGTGGCTTTGGCCTGGGTCGTTGGCCGACCGGGCGTCGCCTTAATCCTGCTGGGGGTTAGCCGGACTGAGCAGGTGATCGAGAACGTGGCCGCGCTTGGTCTAAATACATTTCTCAATCGTTCTAGGCCATTGAGCCGCGAGCGGTCATAAGCCCGATGACTGCCGCGACTGATACAGAAAAATCAAACGAAGCATGCGGGAATGATGGACCATTTGCTTCTAAGTTGCTTGCAGTGTTCATCCGCTCGCTCATTCGGCCACCTCTCGCATAGGGATGCGCTCAGAACGCGAGCTTGATGATGGTGGTTCTGGCTTTTTGCAGCCCATGGGGTCGACGACGGGTATTTTGACAGCCAGTCGTTCACCGACATCGGCCGCTCGTTTTCGGGCGGCTTCTTGCCAGGGGACGGCCGGGAACGCCCAAACGGCGCGGTCGGCGTCGGCGCCGCGGTTGACGGGATCAGCCAAGCTCATCGGGCCTTCTTCGCCGCTGGGAGCCTAACGCCTGCTGATCGGCGATGGGCAGCTGACCTGCTAAGCGCCGAGAGTGTCCTCGAAGCGTTCTCCGCGATCAGCTTAACCAAGGAGCTGACGGTCACCTTCAACTACCAGCACGTCGAGAACTGGGCTTCAACAAGGATCGTGGCCCTACCGACTTCTTCGCCGCACGCCTGCACATTGGTGTTTCAAAGGGGCCGTGTGAGCCTTCACCCGCCTTCAGCCCCGCCACCACGTCATCAGCCCGGCACCTGGCGCTATTAAGATGAACGCCCAGGCAAGCGCCGAGGCAACATTCGCGACTTGGAACGGCAGGCGGCGTACGCCGAAGACGCCCGCCACCAACGGAATGACGGCCCGGATCGGCCCGAAGAAGCGCCCCAGTGCCACCGCGCCCGCACCCCATCGCCGGCAGAATGCCTCCGCACGTGCCACGGCCGCTGGGTAGCGCCGCATCGGCCACATCCGCTTGGCGTCATCCTTGAAGTAGTGGCCGAATTCGTAGGAGAGCCAGTCGCCGAGTGCGGCCCCGACGGCGGCGCACAACACCACCGGCCAGAATGAGACGTCGGCGGCCGCGATCATAGGCCCGAGTGCGAGCAGGATCACGGTGGCGGGCACCAGGAAAGACAGGAAGGCAACCGACTCGCAGAAGGCAAGTACCCCAGCGATCAGCGGCGTCCAGGCCTTATGGGCTTCGATAAAGGCGAGCACCCACTGCCGGATCGCGTCGAGGTCCATGATACTGCGCTGTCGTGTGCTATCAGGGTGAGCGGGGTATGCTCCAACAGCCGCCCCGCTCGGCGTTTTCGAACACTCATTCAGTAGCTGTAGGAGCGCTGCGGATAGGCTTGCGGGGAACCGTACCGGGCGCCGCGCGGCTGCACTCGGGAACCATAGTCGATCTCGCGCTGGCGCCGGGCTTGACGGTTGGCTAGGTAGCGGCCGCCGAGGCAGCCCGCTACGGCACCGACGACGCCGCGTTCGGCCAGGTAGTGGCCCGCCAAGCCGCCGATGATCGCGCCCTTGATGCAGCCTTTCGCCTCCGCAGGCCCGGCTCCCATGAGCGTGACGATGGCAAGGGTCGCTGCGTGTCCGACAAGTCGCATGCTGATGCTCCTGTTTGATGGCCAGAAGAACCCCATCGGCCGATGGAGCGTTCCGCGAACCAGCGTCGACCGGCATGCGCCAACCGATCCCTCAAGGAGACGTTAGACCTGCCGGGGAGCTACCATCTGGCTCCTATGTGTTATGTCAGCCGCTTGGCGCGTCGATCAGCGTCCAAACCGCGCTCCGGATCACAGCACGTTCGTACCCGCTGTCTCCGAGCCGGCCGGTGGAACCAGTTGCTCGCATCCTGACGCTGCCATTGATGGAAATCGAACGAACGCGTGCGTCGGGCTTACTTCAGAGGCAGGTCGATCGTGCAGCGTAGCTCTGCATCGCGCAACTCGTAGCTGGTTCGAGCTCTCAGAGCGTAGGGTAGCGCTTGCTCAATGAGTTTTCGGCCATAGCCGGTACGCCTCTCCGGCGCAGGTCCGATGCCTTCCTCAAGCCAGACCAGCGAGACCCGCGGCTTTCCGGTTTCGTCAGTGTAGCTGTCCCAGCCGACCCAGAGCTCGCCCTGGTCATTGGAGAGCGCTCCGTACTTGCGCGCGTTGGTGGCCAGTTCATGAATGGCAAGCGCAAGCGTCTGCACGTCCCCCTTGCGCAGGGACACGGTCGGACCTTCCAGGGCGACCCGGCCTTGCATCACAGCGGGTCCGAGTGCCGCGAATTCTGCCTGGATCAGCGTCCGGATGGTCACCGGCGTCTGATCCGAGCGCGAGAGCAAGCTTTGGACGCGCGAGAGCGCGGCGAGGCGGTCGTTGAACTGCGCGAGAAAGCGCTCGGTCGGACCGGTCTGCGCCATCGTCTGCTGCGCGATTGAGCGGACCACGGTCAGCAAGTTACGCGTCCGGTGTTGCAGTTCATCGACCATCACCGCCTGTCGCTCCTGAAGCTTGCGCAGGTCGTCGATGTCGGTAACCGCTCCGTAGCACTGAGCGATCTGCCCGCCCTCGTCGTGGATCGGTCCAGCCCGCACGAGGAACCAGCGGTAGGAGCCATCCTGCCGGCGTATGCGGTACTCGTGGCTGAAGTCTTTTCCGTGCTCCACGACCGTGAAGAAGCGCGCCATGGTGGGCTCGCGATCTTCGTGATGAATGGCCTCATGCCAGCCGTAGCCGAGCGCCTCGACCTCCGATTGCCCGGTGTAGGTGTACCAGCGCTCGCTAAACCATGTGGCGCGGCCTTGCGGATCGCTGCTCCAGAGGAAGTTGGGACCGAGATTGGCAACCGCGCGAAAGCGCTTTTCACTCTCGCGCAGGGCCTCCTCAATGAGCTTGCGCGCCGTGACATCGCTCGCCGTGCCGAGCCACTCCCTCACTTCGCCGCACTCATCCATGATCGGAACGGCGCGCGAATACACCCAGCCGAGCGTGCCGTCGGCGCGGTGGACGCGGTGCTCCAATTCCACCGCGGTCTTCGCTGATGCCGCCTGCGCGATCACAGCTCGCACTGTTGGTTGGTCCTCGGGACGGAGATAGCGATCCATCCAGGCCCCAGTCTGGACCGGCCTATCGGCCAAGATCCCGCGGTCGTCGAGGCGCTGCAGTTCAGACCAATCCGCGCTCATGCGGTAGATGGCGTCCGAGCTTGCCGTGACGAATGCGCGAAAGCGCTGCTCGCTCTGGCGCAGAGCAGCCTCCGCCTTCTTGCTTTCGGTGATGTCGAGGATCGTTCCTAGGACGCGCACGGCCGCGCGCTGCGGACCTTCTCCGGCGAGCACAGAATGTGCCCGTGCCTGCGTCCACCGCTCTGTGCCGTCGGGGTGGACGAAACGCGCAACGGCCTCGTTCCAGTGGTCGCCCTGTGGGTTGAGCATGTCCGCGAGCCGTGCCTGCAACAGGCTGCGGTCCTCTGAATGCGCGGCCAGCCAGATCGAGGATGCCGGCAGTGCCTCTCCCGGCGCGACCCCGGTGATCTCGGCTGCGCGCGCGTCCACACCGAAGCTATTGGTGGCAGGGTCATACGTCCACACCCCCATGCGCGAGGCATCTAGCGCAAGCCGTAGGCGTGCCTCGCTCGCGCGAAGGCCTTCAACCGTGCGATCCCGCTCCTGCTCTGCGGCGAGCCAGCCGCTGACGTCAAAGCCCGTGACCTGAACGCAGGTAACACGGCCACCTTCCTCGCCGATCGGTGTCAGGACGAGATCGAAGGCGCGCGGTCGCTCCTTCCCGTTCAACTCAACCGGCTGAGCGTCGATCCTTATTGCCTCACCCGTGAAGGCCCGGTCGTAGAGCGGCTCCATGACTGCGCGCGCTGCTGTGAAGAAAGTTGATGCAGATTGCCCCAGCGCGTGGGGATGCATCGACCCGAGCATAGCCGCAGTCGCGTCGTTGTAGATCAGGATCCGCCCAGAGCCGCAGACCACGTAGGTCACCAGCGGGTTGGCCAGGGTCATCTCGACGGCAAATTTCAGCCGCGATGTCCAACCTACAATCGGCCCGAGTGACGTCACGGACCAGTCGAAGGCGCGAATACGCCCCGCCATCTCGCTGGACCCTGGTGGCCAAGTGTTCGAGCGTTCTCCAACCATCCGCGCCCCCGCGAACGATGCGCGCCTTCCGACAGCCAAGCTGAAAAAAGCGACGACTCATATCATCGTTGCGATTCGGTCGTAAGGCTTCAGATCTCGGCGAACCAGTTTGCCATTTTCGCATGCGTTATGCCAGGATTGACTCATTGTGCGCAATCGTCATGTGCCAGATTTGATCGCATAGATCCTGACGCTCAGCGCTTGATATTTGTTTGTTATGCAAGATGCGCCGGGCGTAATCTTGTAAATTGTACCTTGATATGAGATGAGGGCTGAAACCTAGCGAGATGAAGAACTCGCGGGCGGGGGCACCAAATGTTTGTCGACGAGTGCGATCTCTCGCCGCCCGACCGCGGCTGGAATTACGAGCCTACACGTGCTGAGCTGCTCCAGAAGATATCCGCTCCCTTGTACACCACCGATGTCGAGGGTTGGCTGACCTACTATAACGATGCCGCCGCCGAGCTGTGGGGTCGTCACCCTGTCCTCGGTGAGGAGCGCTGGTGCGGCTCCTGGCGCATCTACGATACCGACGGCAAGCTGCTGCCACGTGAACAGTGGCCATTGGCAGTCGCTTTCCAGCAGAGTTGTACCGTTTACGGTCGTCAAGCAATTCTCGAACAGCCTGATGGTACTCGCGTGCCCGTGATGCCGCATCCAACCCTTCTGCGCGACAGATCGGGGACGGTGATTGCTGGTTCAAGCATCCTTTTGAAGATCACACGATCATTAGCTCTGCGCGGTCAATTCAGCGCCCCATTAGGCCGGGAGCTTGGGGGGAATACCCGTGCTTGAGTGGTCACTCGCGTCAAGCCGAGATTACGAGT
This sequence comes from Methylorubrum rhodesianum, assembly GCF_014199985.1. Classification (GTDB taxonomy): domain Bacteria; phylum Pseudomonadota; class Alphaproteobacteria; order Rhizobiales; family Beijerinckiaceae; genus Methylobacterium; species Methylobacterium rhodesianum. The sequence continues at coordinate 28,197 of NZ_JACHOS010000029.1, forward strand.
GTTGCTCAAGGAGGCTGAGGTGCAGGTGTTGAATGTGACCCCGACAGCTGTGGCGCAGGAATTCGTTGAGATCCTCACACGTCGCGCCCACCGCAGCGGAGCCTGCCCTGCACAGATGCTGCGCGAGCACGGCCGACGCTTGGCCCTGCTGAAGAAGCTCGCGTCAGACACGCAGCTTCAAGCAGTTCTTGCTGAGCTCGATCGCCAAGCAACGAGGTTGGAGCTGAGCGCGGGGACAATGGGGCAAGAGACGGTCTGCGCGTGATCTAATCCATCCGCAGATGCGGCGGGACGGCATCGTTTTGCTGATGAGCCTAGCAAACAGCTCGTCCAGCTACCTTGTTGGAACCGCTAGCAGGCTTTGCAGGGACTGCTTGTGATCAGCATCTGAAAGGAACCCACCTTCTTCGTTTTGGATCAGACACTCGGCGCGCCGATCGGCGTCCGAAACGCACTATTGATCATAGCAAGGGCATCAGATAGGAGTCAAACCAAGTAAGTTTCCGGAAAATACTGTAAGTCTGCGGAATGGAGTGCGAGATTGATTATATATTAATTTGTTGTATTGATATATATTTCGATATGCGTTGTGTATTTTTTCTGCAACTGCACTCTGTCCACATATGCCGTATCCAAGAAAAATTTGCAAAGTCGCTAGCTTTTTTTGGAATGCACATGGGTGTGACGGGATGTAAATCCAAAGTGTGGGCGGCCGTGTATGGTATAATATTCGGCGCCATGCGAAGATTGAGGCGCATTGACCGTATCGTCACTGAATACGGCTGCCTGCATTGTCTATGTGGGACTCCTGATGCCAACACGCGAAGCCGTGACTGTCCAGACTAAACCTACCGCTAATCGATGGCTTCAAATTGTCCTTGGTGTCGTCTGCATGGTGGCTGCGGCCAACATCCAGTACGCCTGGACCCTGTTCGTCCCTGAAATTCAGAAAACCTTCGGCTGGGATCGCGCCGCGATCCAGGTCGCCTTCACTGAAGGCATGGACGTCGAAGCCGGTGCCGAGGCGAGTCACGAACTGGGTCAACGCATCTGCCCTCCTTGTCGATCGTCGCTCACCGCCGACATCCGCGGTGAACAGTCTTCTTCCTGCTAGGACCGAAGAATTTGCCGCTCTTCGGTGGGCCGGCCAACTTTCGCTGAGCCCGTTCCCGCTGGTCCGGCGGCCCTTCCAGCGGCTGACGCTCGAAGCCCGCCGTCGGCGCTCGGGCCTGCCGCCAGAGCCGCCCTCTCGGCGGCCGTGAGGTGGCGGAACTTGCCCTTCGCGACATCGCCGAGCCGGAGTGAACCCACCGCGACGCGGACGAGACGAAGCACGTTGACGCCGCTGAGCGCCATCATGCGCCGGATCTGACGGTTGCGACCTTCCGTCAGGACAACTTCGAGCCAGGCGTTGCGCTCGCCCAGACGCAGAACCGTCACCGATCGGGCCGCAAGCCTTTCCCCGTCGTCGATCAAGCCATCCCGCAGATTGGAGAGGAGAGCGTCGTCCGGACGGCCGTCGATCTGCACATGGTAGACCTTCTCGACATTCGAGGCTGGATCGAGAAGGTGATGAGCCCAGCGCGTGTCGTTCGTCATGAGCAGCAAACCCTCGCTCGCACAATCCAGACGTCCGACAGGTCCGAGGAACGGCAGGTCGTGCCCATTGAGGCAGTCGTAAACCGTTCTGCGGCCCAGGGGATCGTCGTATGTCGTGAGCAAGCCGCGCGGCTTGTTCAGCAACACGTACACCTTCGCCGCGGACACGACCGGGCGCCCATCGACGCAGATGGCGGCACGCTTGGGATCGATCCGCAGGCCGGCATGACGAACCACTCGCCCATCGACGCGGACACGGCCGCTCTCGATCATGGCTTGCGCCAGGCGTCGCGAGCAGAAGCCAAACTTGGAGAGAACGCGCGGCAGGCTGACGAGAGGAGGGCCCGAGTGGACCGCGACCGTGCCCCTGGCTCGCTTTTGCGAGCCAGGCTGAGGACTGGGCATATCGGACGCCTCAGCTTGTGAAGAACTGTTGCGTCCCGTGCGCCTCGATCGCACTCGCGAGACGGGCAAGTGCGTGGACATAGGCCGCTCTTCGGAGGGTCAGGCCGCGCTCCCGAGCCAGGCGCCAGATGGCGTCGCCCTCGCGCTCCATCGCCGTCTGCAGGCGCGCGTGCACGTCGTCGATCGGCCAGTAGTAGCCCTGCCTATTCTGAACCCATTCGAAGTACGAGACGGTGACACCACCCGCATTCGCCAGAATATCCGGTAGGACGGTGATGCCGCGACGCTCAAGGATTGCATCCGCCTCCGGCGTCAGCGGTCCATTGGCCAGTTCGAGGACGGCGCTCGCCTTGATCCGGGATGCGTTGCCCTCGTGGATCATATCCTCCAGAGCGGCCGGAACGAGCAGGTCGCAGTCCACGGCAACGAGGTCCTCGCTCGCCAGAGCCGAGATGCCCGCGGAACCGGCCAATGCCGTCACGCTTCCCTCTCGCTTCGCGCGGATGGCGCTGCGGGGGTCGATGCCGTCCGGGCAATGGACGGCTCCGCGCGAATCGGAGATCGCGACGATCCGATGTCCGTCCTCGGCAAGGAGGCGGGCGATATGCTGTCCGGCATTGCCGAAGCCCTGCACCGCGACGCGTGCCTGGGTCGGCAGGCCGAGCCGGCGCGTGAGATGCCGGACGAGATAGTACCCGCCGCGCGCCGTCGCATCGTCGCGCCCGAGCGATCCGCCAAGTGCCATCGGCTTGCCGGTGATGACGGCCGGAGCCGGCTCGCCCTGGATCGAGGCGTATTCGTCCGCCATCCAACCCATGACCATGGAATTCGTGTAAACATCGGGTGCGGGAATGTCGCGGTTCGGCCCGATGACCTTGGCGAAAGCTTGGATATAGGCGCGGGAAAGCCGCTCCAGCTCGGTCTTCGAGAGCGTCCGGGGATCGACCCGGACGGCGCCCTTGCCGCCGCCATAGGGGAGATCCATCACGGCGCACTTGAAGGTCATCCAGAAGGCGAGAGTTTCGACCTCCTCGGCGGTCGCCTCGGGATGAAAGCGGATGCCCCCCTTGGTTGGCCCGCGGGTGTCGTCGTAGCGGCAGCGCCAAGCCATGAACGATTTGCGGGATCCGTCATCCATGCGGATCATCAGCCGGACCTTCGTGGTCTCTCGGGGATACTTGAGCTTCTCCAGCACATCCGCATCGAGGTCGAGGTGCTTCGCGGCATCGTCCAGGCGCATCAAGGCCTGGTCGAAGATGTTCATGCCCTGCATTCTCGGATTTCCTTTTGCTGCATTATCGCGAAGCTGCCGGCTTGCGGGTCGGGCGGGCGGGCCCTCGGCCCGGCCGAATGCCTCACGAGACGTCCGACCGCGGCAGGTTCAGACCGTGGCGATGCCGGCGCAGCGGGCGTTGGGTGGAAGAGGCTCAGCCCTGGAGATCTCGCTTCTCCTGGGCGAAGGCCCAGTCGAGCCAGGGCGTGAGGGCGGCCAGGTCGGAGGCCTCGACGGTGGCCCCGCACCAGATGCGCAGGCCCGCCG
>NZ_JACHOS010000030.1 GCF_014199985.1 Methylorubrum rhodesianum
CCGGGCTGCAGAATCATGCCCAACCCTGCGCTGCCTGCCAGGGTACTGGGCCGAGCCCGTCCCGCTCGATGCCATTCTGACCGAGCTGCAGGCGCTCGACGGCGAAGAGCCTGCACGGCGGACGGACGGAGTGCCCGCGCAGCGACTGCCGCTTCAATTCGTCAATTGCCGCCGGCGCAGAGGAGCGTCGCCGACCTACAGCCACAACTGAGGCTGGAGAGGATGCGATGGCCACATTCAATCCGAAAATTCGACCTTGGCGTCGGCTGAATCTGCCCTTCTCGCTGAGCGCCGGTTTCCGGTCTGTTGCGAATGGGTCGGTGCTTCCCGGTTGGGTCGCGGTCAGCACCCTCTGCACGGTGATCGCGGCCCTTCTGCCTGGATCCTCTGCGCTCTGGAGCTTGGCCTTCCTACTCATCCTGGCAGGCTACGTCTGGCTCGGCGTGGGACTCACCGCGGGCGGAGCTCCGTTCGGACGCGGGCACCTGACGGTTTGGGACGGTGCGCTGCTCTCCTTCGCCACCAGCTTCGGCGTGCAGGCTGCCGCGCATCTCGGAGCCTGACGTGATCGACGTGCCAGATCACGAGATAAGCATGCCGGATCAGGGCATCCGCATCGGACACAACAGCCCGCCGGCGCAGAGGTGTGGCTTCTGCAAGGCGACGACTGTCGCCTGGTAGGCTCGCTAACGCTCCGAAGTGCCTCGGCGGTCGGGATGCCTCGTCCGAGCGAGACCGTGGCACGATGTCCGAACGTCGGAGCGTGCCTCGTCGGCCCGCGCGGAACGGGGCGGGCATCCGAAGTGCGAGGTGGCCGCGCGACCCGCTCCCGGTGCGCAGACACGGCTGCGTGCCGGAGCGGGCCGCTTCAGGACGGAGGGGGTGACGGCGGGCGTTCGGACGAGGGCGGCGACACCACCCGTGGGCGCGGATTTCCGCGCATGATGCGCGGAAGTTTCCGGTCTCCCGACCGGGGAGCCATCATGTGGCCGCCACGACCGCCTGCCCCGTCTTAAGTGTCGAGGTAGTGGCTCCGCAACCGGGCGCCGAATCCTTCGTGTTCTAATGAAGCAGTGGAGTTCATGATGACGAATATACAGACCGAAGCGATCGCCGCGACGGACAACGCCACGGTTGCGATTCTCAACGTGTTGATGGCCTTTCTCGAAAAGCAAGGCGTCATGCGCCGCGAAGACTTCGGCAACTTCCTACACGCCTCCATCGAGGGCTGGCGAGCGGAGGGGGTGGATGAGAAACTCCTGCGGCTGATCGAAATCAAGGCGCGCGGAATGGCCTTGGATCCTCCTCCTTCCGTGCAGAACTGAGTGCATCCCTGCATCCACCGGTTTCCCATGCCCAGACAAGCCGGGCCCGAACCGGGCTGATCGCGAGGGTCGGCCAGGATCGGAGGAGCCGGGGATGAGGCCGAGTCGGAAGACTGATCTGCCCCCACGGGGTGGTTCATCGTCAGGTTTGGTGGATCACGCTGCGAGGAGGAAGCGGCGGCGCAGGAGGTCGAGCTTGGCCTGGCCGTATATGGCGCGCTTGAGGAGCTTGAGCCGGTTGACCTGCCCCTCGGCCTGTCCGCTAATCCAGGGCAGGCGGAGGCCGGCATGAACAGCGGCTCCATCCTGAGCGAGGCCGCTGGCGAAGCTCTCGACCACCTGCACACCGCAGGCTCGGGCATCGCTCAGCCAAGCGTCGAAGGGCGGGGCGATGCCAAGCTCGGCCGGCGCGCTGCCGCAGCGGCTGCAGACGATCCGACAGAATCGTCGGCCGAGGTCAGCGACCTTGGCAGCCTCGTCATCCTGCAGCACGCGTGCGACCGCAGCAGCGAGATCGTGCGGCTCGCGCAGGAGTTGCCACGACAACTGCTTCGGTGAGGGTAGCGGCGGCGGTGCGGCGGGCGCCATCGGCAGCGGCGTCTGGAGACGCCGGATCGTGGTCCTGGCAGGGCGGGTGCGCCGCTCGGGCAGCCAGCGTCTGATCTGCTTGACGGTGCCAGCGAAGCCGCGGGACCGCAACTCGCGCCAGAGCTGCATGGCGTTCTCGCACCCCGCGGCCTAGCGGGCGTGCAGGTGATCGAGATGAGGATCGAGGTGGGATTGCCCCGGTTTGGTGGACACTGAGAACGCTTTCGCGTGAGGTGTTTGCCCGATGCCAAAGACCCGTCCCGCATACCCAGCCGAGTTCCGTCGGCAGATGGTCGATCTGGTTCGTGCCGGCCGCGATCCGACCGACCTCGCCCGGGAGTTCGAACCCTCGCTGCACGGCGCCTGCGCCCTGGCCTGCGCGAAGACCTTGCGGATCGCCTGGAGCGTGCCGGAGAGGTAGTCGGCGGCGTTCCATTCGGCGACCGAAGTCGCCACCAGCGGCACACGTGCGGACTTGGCAAGCGCGCGGGCGAAGCTCGTCTTGCCGACACCTGGAGGCCCCGACAGCAGCAGACCGCGATGGTCGAACTCCGCCCAGCGCAGCCGCCCGACGCGATAGGCCTGCAGATCGGCTGCAGCTGCCAAGCCCCATTCCTTGGCCTCGCCATAACCGTCGAGCTCCTCCAGGGCAGGCCCCTCGACCAGATAGTCGGCCTTGGCAGCGACGATCCGTTCCAGCGCAGCGATGCAGCCATCGGGCGTGGCCGTTCGGCGGAAGGCGACGGGTAGATCGGCGATGTCGATCATGCGGAGGAGATTGGGATCGATATTCTTCGAAGGCCGGCTGCCGACAACGGCTTCGACCACGAGGGCGAGGCCGGCCTGATCCAGGCACGGCAACGCGATCCTGTGTTCGGACGACCGCATCAGGTCGCGCGGCAACTGACGCTTCGGATCGGGTGCGATGCCGACGATCGGCACCCGCACATGCAGTGCGGTGCCGATCACATCGTTGCCCTTCTCGGGCCGAGCATCGCGACCGACGCCATCGCAGACGAACAGGGCGGCATTTCTGCGGGTCAGGTCACGGGCTCTCCCGCTCGAGAGTTCTACGACCTTCGTGTCCGGCCGGAACAGGCACTTCTCCGCGACGATGCGGACAGGTTCGACAAGATCGATCACGTGCGTGGCGAGCGTGACGACGGGCGCCTCGCGGCGCAGCCGGCGAACAAGACCGGGCTCTGCCTCGATAGCGCGGGCGAGTATCACGGCCACGGCCGCGAGATCTGCTGGAACCGGCACATGCGTGGCCTCCGGTCGGTTCTCTTCATCGCGAATGACGATCTGCTCGATGGCGTCGTTCTCGTCGAGAACAGCGTCATCCTCGAAGCCGAACGGGTTGGAGCGTTGGTCGGCCTTGAGGCGTTTGCGTTCGTCCTGGGCGAGTTGTTGCAGGAAGGCGCGTGCGAGTTGGTCGGAGGATGCGCCGTCATGGGGACGCGGATCCGTGGATGAAAGCAAAGAGGATGGAGCGAGCATGCGAGATCTCCCACGGCCAAGCCACGCGAGGGCTTAGCCGTCAGCGTCAGTGCTGGATTGGGCGGAGGCGGCGCGGCTGGCTCGATGTTTGAGCGCATTGCGGGCGTCGGCATCTGGAGATCGCCTGCTTCATAGGCGACGACAGGATTCGAACATAACAAGAACGTGTTTGCTAGTAGGCGGAGTGACTTTTGCACAGCGGTGGTGTGTTTGTGCTTTGGCCGTGTTGCGCCATCTGCGGACAGCTAGCGAGCGCGGCCCGAAACGCCGCTTCCGACCTTGGTCGTGTCAAAACGCCGTTTGTCTGGGTGATGCGATGCTTGCGGGCGTTCGGAAGTGCCTGTCAGCGGTTGGGGCGCTTACGGCGATCATCCTGACCTCCGAGAGTATCTCCTGAAGGTTATGTACCCTTCTTGGGCTGTGTGAGGGATGTTCTGGGCTATCAGGTCGTCGTGATGGCCGCGCCCAAGGCTGGTCGGCCGACGCTGCTGACGTCGTGCCACATGAGACGCGACGGCCCCCCTCATCCGCCAGGTCGCGCCTTCGGTGGGCCGCCGCTCCCGGATCCCTGCTCCGGTATCCACTCCCGAGACACGGGGTCGCCTCGCCAAAGCTGGGAGGCAGCACTCCCCGGGTCACCGGGCGGCCGGCCACCACATAGGGCAATTAGGCAGCTCGTTTGTCGGTCACACTCGACATAAACCCGTTTTGTGTTGCTCGTGGCCGCCAAAAAGCGTGTCCACCTTGTCAGAACTGACTGTGTCGGTTATAGCTGACGTTAAGTCGTTTTGCGTTAGTCGGAACCGACGGATTTATCATGGGCGTGATGGACAGGCGGCGCAGCCCGATCCCCTACGAGGCTGGTAAGGCGCTCCAGGAACTCGGCTCCAACCTCAAGACGGCTAGGCTCCGGAGAAACATGACCCTCGAAGAGGTAGCAGGTCGGATCGGCGTCCACCGCACGACCTTGGCGCAGGCCGAGCGCGGCGACCCGGCCGTCATGGCCGGCACCTACGTGGCAGCTCTCTGGGTCTACGGGTTGACGAAGGAGCTGGCCGACCTCGCGGCGCCGGAGCGCGACGCGGAGGGGCAGGCGCTCGAATCCGCCTCGTCCCGACACCGTGCACGTTCGTCCCTCGGTGGCATGAGCAATGACTTCTAGCTGCTACGTCTACGTCACCCTGCCCGGCCGGACGAATCCCGTCGTCGCCGGCCGACTGGATGTCGCGCCGACGCGGGACGGCGGCCAGGTCGGGCGCTTCGTCTACGGCAAATCCTATCTCGCCCGACCCGAAAGGGTGGCCATCGACCCGACCCGACTTGCAGTCTTGGACGGGAGCGTCAGACAAAACGCCGGCGCGAGCCCCATCTTTCCGTCTCTGCGCGACGCGGCACCCGACCGTTGGGGCCGGCTGGTGATCGAACGGGAGTACGGGGGCGAACTCGACGAGTTGGGGTATCTCTTGAACTCCCCGGACGATCGGGCCGGCGCGCTCGGCTTCGGCCTGAGCCCCGAGCCGCCCGCACCGCTCCGGAAGTTCAACAGGACGCTGCAGCTACCCGAGCTGCTCGACGCCGCCGACGTCCTGTTGGCTGGGGGCGCGGGCGACGACCGAGCCGTCACCCGCCAGGTCGAGAAGCTGCAACTCTTGGGGACGTCGATGGGCGGGGCGCGGCCGAAGACGGTCGTCGAGGATGACGAGGGCCTTTGGCTGGCGAAGTTCAGCCGACCGGACGACGCCTGGGACAACCCGCGCGTCGAACATGCCATGCTCGAATTGGCGGCGGAGGTCGGCCTGTCGCCGGCGCGATCCAAGGTGGTCCAGGTCGGCGGCCGGCCGGTGCTGTTCGTCAAGCGCTTCGACCGCGAACGTGTCGAGGGCGGCTATCTCCGCCATCGGATGATCAGTGCGGTGACCTTTCTGGATGCGAGCGAGACCTCGTCGGACCGGTCGCGCTGGTCCTACCCACTCCTCGCCGACGAACTTCGTCGCACCGATATCGACCAACTCGCGTCGCGCCGGGAGGTGTTCCGGCGGATGACCTTCAACGCCCTCATCTCGAACGTCGACGACCATCCTCGAAATCATGCGCTAATCGCGGACGCACGCGGTTGGCGCCTCGCGCCGGCCTACGATCTCGTGCCGACGCCGATGGTGGCCCAGGACGGGCGAACGCTGGCCATGCAGGTGGGCAGCCACGGCCGCGTGGGCACCCGCGACAACCTTCTGACGGAGTGCGCGCGCTTCGGACTCGATCGCGAGGAGGCTTCGCGCGTCGTCGACGACATGCGGACGGCCGTCTCGAACCGATGGTACGCGGCCTGTCGCGGGACGGGCGTGTCGCCCGACGATTGCGAGCGCATCAGGAGCGCGTTTGTCTATCCCGGCTTCCAGTGGGTCGATGGGCCCGACGACGAGTACGACGCGTCGTCGGGAGCGAGCCTCCCGAGCCCCTGAGCGGGACGGGGCATCGCGGGATGAGCCTCGCCGAGCGCCCCCGCGGATGCGGGGGGGCGGTGCGGACTCGGTCGAGCGCGGCAGCGGACCTGGACGAACGGCATGACCTGCATCGCCATCCGCGAAGGCCTCAACGGCAAGCCCGTCGCGTGGCGCGAACGGGTCGGGCACGGCTGCCTCTGCTGGCTTTGGCAACCTACACCTGGTTTCGCGAGCATCGGCGGCCGGTTATTTGCCCGTCCGACTGGGATGTCGGGGGATGGCGGGACGGCGTAGGCGGACCGCGCTTGGGCTTAGGGTCCCAAGCCCGTCGTGGCGCCGCTCAGGGTCGGGCGTCTCGCTGACAGGAGGATACGGCCGCGCTTCCCGGGCGAGACACCTGCCAAATTCCTGTCGACAGCGATGCCGGGCTCTCGTTCGTGGAACGTTCCTGTAATATGCTGAAGATGTTGCGTCCCGACCCGTCCTTGCCGTGCCCATGACGTTACGCATCCGTAAACGAGCCGCAATGGACCTGGAGGCGCAGGGGGCCGTTTCGCGCGTCGAGAAGGTCGGGCCGACCCATGCCAGAGGTTTGCACCATCTCGCGGGCGTTGGCGTGAACATCCGCCAGGGCGAGCCCTGCAACGCGATGAGGGTCGACTTCGAACTCAGTTGCGGCACGGCCGCCCTGCGCATCGCGGGACGGGATTACGCCATCTCCATGCGCGCCTGCCACGTGGCCCTGGAGCGCGAGAACTGCGAGGTGGCGACCCATTCCCGCTACGAGCACCGGCTCGGTAAGGGAAGCTTCGAGATCAGCGGGACGGAGACGCTCAGCAGCGGAAGGGAGCGGGACGCGGGCATCGGCATTGAGGCTTCGGTCGACGCGAATCCGGTCAAGCCGTCATTGATCGGACTGATTGCGGGTCGCTACAAGCGCTCCGACAAAAGGAACGAAGAAAAGAAGGATGTCGTCAGGCGCGAGCCCGTCGTCGACCTGATCGTCACGTCCGGCCAAGACCGCTGGCAGGTCGGGGATCCGGCCCGTGGCGACGCCCGCAGGGATGACGGCCGGCTCCAGGGCACATATTTCGGGGAGGAGCGCGGCAAGGACGGTGAGGTGCGCGAGCTTTGCGTTGTCGGAAGGGTGGATGCGTCGCAGCCGGTCGTGCTCACCGCCACTGTCTCGGCATCGTTCGGTCACGTCCTCGTGCGCGGTCCAGACGGACCCGTCGCGGAGGCGGACCGCACGAGCGCAGAGGCCACATTGCGCCAGCGGTCGTCGAAAGCGGCCAGGGAGCATGTGTCGGCGAAGGCGGACCTCAGGGCGCGGGTGGCAGGCCTCGTCATGGCGAAGGCGCTCGGCGAGGCGCAACGCGACGCTGGCTTTCCAGTCGCCGATGGCGAATTTCTGATCGCCGTCCAGTCCCTCGCCGTCCCGCCTGAGCGGGTGCGCCCCGAAGGGGACGACACATGACGACGCTCGACACCGTAGGCATCCCATCCGGAGCGTTCGACCGCGTCGCCGCGGTGTGGGACGCCACCGAGGTGACGCTTTGGGCGCTGGTGGCGGCCGGAGGGCTCGATCCTGCATCGGATTTCCGGCACCGCGACCTGCGGGGTTGGCCCCTGGGGGGCGAGGATGTCCGCGGGTTCGATTTCACCGGGTCGGATCTCAGGTCGACAGGTTTCGAGGCCGCGGTGGTCGATGCGACGACCATCCTGGATGGTGCGACGCTCGACCCAGCGGTTGGCCGTAAGCCCGCGCGGGCTGCGCCTGCTCCCGCGGCGCGGGGCCGCGCGCCCCGGGCGGTCCCGCCCGAGGGCGGCTACACAAAGGTTCGCGTCCCGGACCTTTCCGACGCAGAATTGGTCGACCGGACGTTCGTCATCGCAGATCCGCTCGCGTTGGAGAACCTTACGCAGGGGGCACCACCGGCAGACCAGTGGCTGACCTACGAGGGCCGGTACGAGGTAGGAGCAATGGTCGCGTGTGCCTTCGCGCATCGGCATAAGCGCGGCTACATTTTCCGGGACGAGGCGGACCGACGCTACCTGATCGGCCACGAGTGCGGCGCCAAGCATTTCGGCCTGGGGAACTGGCAGTCCTTCACCGCCGGCCGGGAGCGGCTTGAGGAGCGCGGATCCTATCTTCGGGTGATCCGCGATCTCGCAGACACGTTGCGCGCCCATCGCGATTGGATCGCGGGGCTGCCGAAGAACCCGGCGGTCCGGGCGTTCGACGCGTTGAGGGTCGACTTGCGGACGCTTTTCCCTGGGCTCGTTTCGGCGATTAAGTCAGTCATCTCCCGCCACGACGGCGTCCTGACCGTGACTGTCGAGGCACGCGATTACGCTGCCGAGGAAAGGCGCCGGGAGCGCGAGCAGGAAGCGCGCGCATGGTACACCGGCCTCGGCGAGCGTGAGCGTGCTCAGTTCCATACGAAAGGCGGCCGCGCCCCGACGGTCGACAAAAGCCCGCTGAGGAAGCGCGAGGCCCGCGCGCTCGGCACTCTTAGGGGCAGCGTGCTTTTCTCGAATTCCCCGGCGCTCGGCCAAGCCATGAGGGAAGTGCTTCCGCTCGTGGACGCGTTCCTGGCCATGCCGCGGACGCCGACGACGCGACGAGACCTGCTCGGGGTGACGCGCAACGCACGGGAACTCGTGACGCGCGTTCTACGGGTGCGAGATTCCTTGCTCGATGCGGTTGAGTTCTTCGACCGGGATAACCTAGAGCGCGTCGCCCGATGGGCCGATGCGCTGCGTATCGACGGACTACACTATGTGGCCAACGCGGGCCGCGTGGATGCCGAGCTGATCGAGGGGGGGCAGCGCCGATCCCTCGTGTACCCCCCGGAACTACAGCCGATGGCCGACGAGCCCTTTGACCGCGTCGGAAGCGCTGTCAACACGGTGTCCAAGCGCGTGGAGGGTTCGCGCCGGTAGCGCTGGTCGCCACCGATCAGTCCTGCAGGTAGCGGGTCGCCGTATCCTCACCGACCTCCTTCCCGGTCAGCGTGGCGATCCTCACTCTGACAGCCGTTTCTGATCCTCGTGGTCTGGCGCCATCAAGTGGATTTAGCCGGGCAACTAAGGCGCCTTAGCTGAAGTTGGATCTTGCCCTCTTCATGCCGATAGCACTGCCCCAGGCTGGTGATAACGACATTGGACTCGGGACACGCTCACCCCCGAGTGTACCTGGTCCCAAGTGAATTAAAAGAACTGAGAGCGCCGCTGTGACACGGCGCTCGTCCACGTTTCAGTCGACTGCCACCATCACGTCAGACGCCTTGATCACGGCGTAGGCCTCGCCCCCGACCGCGAGCTTGAGGGTGTCGACCGCTTCATTGGTGATCGACGCCGTAACGACCTGTCCGGGGGAGACCTCAATCTTCACAACAGCAGTGGTCGCGCCTTTCTCAACGTGAACGATCTTGCCCTTGAAGGCGTTGCGCGCACTGATCTGCATGGACATTCCTTTATAAGCGTTGCGTCCTGGCTTTACAGCCGGGAGTTCTGGACGGAGCAGACCTACACGAGTGCGCCTTTTCTGTCTGCAAAATGCGAAGCGGTCGAGCCGGGTAGGCCGCGGACGAACCGCTGACCGCAAGTCTCCAAACCAGGAGGGTCAGTCAAGCAAGGCGACGCTTTTTACGGCAGCGTAAACGGATGTGCCCGGATGCAAGTCCATCTCGGCGAGTGATCGACGGGTCAGCCGAACGACGAGGCTCGCACCGCCGCATACAAGGCGCACCTCCATTGTCGGATCGCCGGCTACCTCTGCGCCCATTTCGGCCACGTGGCCTGCCAGCACATTGAGCGCACTCGTCCCTTTGGGCGGATACAGGCTGAGCGTCACGTCGCGGGCCGAGACCAGGATACGCAGGGATGCACCCACCGGGCGCTCGAGCAAAGGCACGTACAGCGGCCCGGCCTCCGTCACGACCTGTGTCAGCGCGAAGCCGGGATCGTGCGCCTCGACTCTTGCCGTGAGTATGGCACCGGCCTCGCGGGCGCTGCGCAGCGCCGCAACGTCGAGGCGCGCGCTCACCTCGTCGACCGGTCCCGCGGCGGCGACGTGGCCGTCCTCCATCACCACGATGCGATCGGCGAGCCGACCAACCTCGGACAACGCGTGTGACACGTAGAGAATCGGTATCCCGAGATCCCGCAGCCGCTCCAGGAACGGGAGGATCTCCGCCTTGCGTGCCACGTCGAGGGCGGCAAGCGGCTCATCCATCAGAAGCAGTCGGGGCCGCGCCAGCAGTGCACGACCAATCGCCACCCGCTGGCGCTCGCCACCGGAAAGGCCGGCCGCGTGCCGGGCGAGCAAGGGCACAATGCCAAGCAGGTCGACTACATCGTCGAAGCTGATCCCATCGGTCCCACGCGCCAGGCGGCGCCCGAACAGGAGGTTCGCACGCACGTCGAGATGCGGGAACAGCCGGCTCTCCTGGAAGACGTAGCCGATGCGGCGGCGATGCGGCGGCACGAAGCGGCGCGCCTCGGTGTCTACCAGCATCTCGCCGTCGAGGACGACCCGCCCGCGCTCCGGCCGCAGCAGGCCGCCGACGACGTTGATGAGCGTGGTCTTGCCCGAGCCCGAGCGCCCGAACAGGGCCGTGACGCCCCCCTCAGCCTCGAAGGCAGCCTCCAACCGAAACGCCCCCTGCCGATGCTCAACCGCGACCGAAAGGCCCCTCATGGGTGAATTGCGCTCATGGTCGGGCCGTCATGCCGCGAGCCGTCGGGCGACGCCGCGGGCGAGCAACTCGGACATCAGCAGAGCTGCCATGGAGACGATGATCGAGATCAAGGTCAACCGCATTGCTCCAGCTTCACCACCGGGGATCTGGGTCAGGGTGTAGATCGCCGACGGCAAGGTTTGGGTTTCGCCGGGGATGTTGGAGACGAAGGTGATGGTCGCGCCGAACTCGCCCATCGCCTTGGCGAAGGCGAGCACCATGCCAGCGATGACCCCAGGGAGAATCAGCGGCAGCGTGACGCGCACGAAGACCTGAAGCGGATTGGCGCCGAGCGTCGCCGCTGCTTGTTCCAGTCGCCGGTCGACCGCCTCGATGGAGAGGCGGAGCGCCCGCACCAACAGCGGAAAGCCCATCACGGCGCAAGCGAGCGCCGCCCCCGTCCAGCGAAACGAGAACACGATGCCGATTTCAGCGAGCCATGCGCCAAACAGGCCACGTCGGCCGAAACCGAGCAGCAGTAAATAGCCTGTCACAACGGGGGGCAGGACGAGCGGCAGGTGCACGACCATGTCGAGCATGGACTTGCCCCAGAACCTCCTCCTGGCGAGCAGGTAGGCGATCCCGATACCCGGCGGCAGGCTCGCCAGCGTGCCGGTGGCCGCGACGAGCAGGCTGAGACGCAGCGCAGCCCACTCGTCAGGCGTGAGCCAGTCCGTCACTGCGCGGCTGTGGCCGAGCGGTTCAGCACGGTGAAGCCCTGCTTCTCGAAGGCAGCCTTGGCGGTGGGGCCGCGCAGATAGGCCAGGAGGGCGGACGCGTCCGGGTTGCGCGAATCCTTGGTGATCGCGACCGGGTAGACGATCGCCGGGTGGCTTTCGGCGGGGAAGGTAGCGACGATCTTCACATTCGCATCGGCTGCCGCGTCGGTGGCGTAGACGATGCCGAGCGGCGCCTCGCCGCGCGAGACGAGAAGCAGGGCCGCGCGCACGCTCTCGGCCTGCGCGATCCGGTCCTTCACACCCGCCCAGCCACCGAGCTTCTCCAGCGCCGACTTGCCGTATTTGCCGGCGGGCACCGCCTCGACATTGCCCATGGCAAGCTTGCCGGTGCCCAGCGCCGCCGTGAGATCGAGGCCCGGCCCCATTTTCACTTCCGCCTTGGAGTCCTTTGGAGCGATCAGCACGATGCTGTTGGCCAGAAGGCTCACCCGCGTGTCGGGCTGGATGAGATCCTTCTTGGCGAGATAGTCCATCCAGTCGAGATCGGCCGAGAAGAACAGGTCGGCGGGGGCGCCCTGTTCGATCTGCTTGGCCAGCGTGTTCGAGGCCGCATACGAAACCTTCGGGGCCGGCTTGCCTTCCTTGGCGTAGCTTCCGGCGATGTCGTCGAGGGCGTTCTTCAGGCTCGCGGCGGCGAAGACGGTCGGCGCCTCCGCGGCCGTCGCGGGGAACGCTCCCGCAAGGGTGACGGCGACGAGGCCGGCCAGGAAACGCGTGCGGGTGAGTAGGGCCATACGGGAGAGATCCTGTGTCGAACGCGGGGGAAGGGATCAGGCGGCCTTGGGCAGGCTCGCCATGTCGATGACGAAGCGGTACTTCACGTCGCTCTTCAGCATGCGGCTGTAGGCGGTCTCGATCTGATCGATCGGGATCATCTCGATGTCGGCGGTGATGCCGTGCTTGCCGCAGAAATCGAGCATCTCCTGCGTCTCGGCGATGCCGCCGATGAGCGAGCCGGCGAAGTTGCGGCGGCGCCAGATCACGCTGAAGACGTTCACGTCGAGAGGCTTTTCCGGCGCGCCGACCTGCACCAGCGTGCAGTCACGCTTGAGCAGGCCGAGATAGGCGTTGATGTCGTGCTGGGCCGCGACCGTATCGACGATCAGGTCGAAGCTCTCGGCGTGCCGGCCCATCTGCTCGGCGTCCTTCGAGATCACCACTTCGTCGGTCCCGAGCCGGCGCGCATCCGCCTCCTTGCCGGGGGAGGTCGTGAACAGCACCACATGCGCGCCTAGGGCGTGGGCGAGCTTCACGCCCATATGGCCGAGGCCGCCCAGCCCGACGATGCCGACCTTCTTGCCGGGGCCCGCACCCCAGCGGCGTGGGGCGACCACGTGGTGACGCCCGCACACAGGAGTGGTGCGACGCCCGCCAGATCGAGCCCTTCCGGCACGTGCAGCACGAAGTGCCGGTCAACGACGATGTGGCTTGAATAGCCGCCGAATGTGTTGGCGCCGGTGCCTTGCTCCGGACCGTTATAGGTCCCGGTGAAGCCCGGCTCGCAATACTGCTCAAGACCTTCGCGGCAGGCGGTGCAGGTGCGGCAGGAATCGACCATGCAGCCCACCGCGGCGAGGTCGCCGGGCTTGAAGTCCCTGACCTCCGCACCGACGCGTGTGACGCGGCCGACGATCTCGTGGCCCGGCACGCACGGGTAGAGCGTGTTACGCCATTCGTTGCGGGCCTGATGCAGATCGGAGTGGCAGACGCCGCAATAGACGATCTCGATCTCGACGTCGTCGGCGCGCGGATCGCGACGCTCGAAGGCAAAGGGTTCCAGCCTCGTATCGGCGCTGGTGGCCGCATAGCCCGTGCAGGTGAACATGCGCGTGTCTTTCGCGATGACGGCGCCCGGGCGAGCCGGGCCGGCGTCCAACCCCCGGGTGCGCTATATACAGCGAGGCATAGCTTCGACCAGGGCCGATCGGCTATTCCCGGCAGACCGGATGCGCCGAGGAGCCCACGTGCAGACACCGACCACCGCCGCGAACGCGACCATCGACATGCCGGAGATCGCCGAGGCTCTCGTGCGGATGGGGCAGGGCCTGAACGCGGTCGGCAGCGAGCGCATTCCGCTCGATGACGCTGTCGGCCGCATCTGCGCCGAGGCGTTGACGGCGCGCCTCGACGCTCCTCCCTTCGCGGTCGCAGCGATGGACGGCTACGCCTTGCGCTGGGCCGAGGCCGGCGCCCTCATGGATTGCGCGGGCGTGGTGAGGGCTGGTGATCCGATCGGTCCGCCGCTCGCACCGGGGACCTGCCGGCGGATCTTCACCGGCGCGCCGATCCCGCCCCAGGCCGATACGGTCGTCGTCCAGGAGTTGACCGAGGCCGTTGGTGAGCGCGTGCGCATCCTGCCGGGCGCCGCGCCCAACCGGCACATCCGCGCTGCCGGCAGCAACTTTTGCCTGGGCGCGCCCGTCACCCGTCTCGGGAAGCGCCTGAGCGCCCGCGATATTGGCCTTGCCGCCGCCGCGGGCCATGCGGAGATCCGCGTTCATCGTTGGCCGCGCGTCGCCGTCCTCTCGACCGGGAACGAACTGTCGCGCGCCTTCGCGGAAGGGCCGGGGAATCAGATCCTCGACGCCAACCGTCCGGCCCTGAAGGCGCTGGTCCGGGCCTGGGGCGGGGTGCCGCTCGATCTCGGCATCGCGCCGGACGACAGCGCTACCCTTTCCGTCACCCTGTCACGGGTGCTCGCAACGGAGGGAATCGATCTCCTCGTCACCTCGGGCGGGGCATCGGTCGGAGACTTCGACCTGCTGAGCCCGGCCATGGCCGGCCTGGGCTTCGAGCCGGCCTTCCGAAAGGTCCGCATGCGGCCGGGGAAGGCGACCTTGTTCGGGCATCTCGGGCCGCTCCCGGTCCTGGGGCTGCCCGGAAATGCCGTGGCGGCTCTCGTCAGTGCGCTCCTCTTCCTCAAGCCGGCGATGGCGCGGCTGTCAGGGACGGAATGGGCGGCGCCGTCACCCGAGCGCGCCGTCCTGGCGACGGCGTTGCCGGCAACGGGGCCGCGCACGACCTTCCTGCGGGGGCAACTCGGCCGTGATGAGCAGGGGGCGCCGACGTTTTCCGTTATGGCGGAGCAGGACAACGCGATGCTGTCTGAGTTGGCCCTCGCCGACGCCCTCGCCGTGCGCCCGGCGGATGCGCCTCCAGCCGCGCCGGGCGATCCGGTCGCGATCCTCCGCTTCGATCTCAGCCCCGGCTTCTAAAGGGGAGAGGCATCCGCCGGGCTCGGCTCCCATGAGCCGGCCTCGTCTTCGTCCGCGCAGACGCTTAGAACGGTTCGAACCGCGCGAGGAGAATGATGGCCCGCTTGAGCATCCGTATCGATCTCGGACCGGATTGGCGGATCGGGCCGGGCAAGGTCCAGCTCCTCGAAGCGATCGCCGAGCATGGCTCGATCTCCGCAGCGGGCCGGGCGCTGGGCATGTCCTACCGCCGCGCCTGGCTCCTCGTCGAGGACATGAACAAGGGCTTCGGACGCCCGGTGATCGAGGCGCAGATCGGCGGCAAGGCGGGCGGCGGCGCCCGGCTCTCGGCCTTCGGCACCGATGTCGTCGCGCATTACCGGGCGATCGAGCGCGCCGCGGAGAAGGCGGCCGCTCCGTTCCTCGCCCGCCTGACCCAACCGGCCGATCCGGCCCCGTAGGATCATCAGCTCGGAATGGCTCTGGCCATCGCGCCCATTCTGCGCCACTATCGCTATATCTGATTGGATATAGCACTCGCACGGAGTCGCCCGTGGCGCACGGCTCTCACCCGGATGGACCCGCCTTGCTCGCCCTGAAATCGAGCATCGGACGCCCCGCGCCCCTGTCACCCGAGGCCGTCGTGGCGGCGGAGAGGCCGAGGGACCGGATCTGGGAACTGGCCGAGACGCTCCACTGCTCCATCGTCGGCACCTGCCTGAGCACGGCCGACGGCCGCTCGCTGCTCGCCAAGCTCGGCATCGCCGCGGCGCGTACGATGAGCGAACACCGGCTGCACGGTGAGGTCGTCCATCTCGCCCGGCGCAAGGACGGGGGCGGGAAGCTGCTGCAGAAGATGCTCGACCGCCGGCATGAGCGGGAGATCCGCCGCTTCGACAGGGCCCGCACCGTCGATGACGTGCGCGCCCTCTGGCGCGAGTCGCTGGAGCGCGGTGAAATCCCCGGTGCCTACTGGGCTGCGATGACCCATCCCGCCACCGACTGGACCCTGGTGCAGGATATCTTCGGCGAGGTGCACATGCTCTCGCACCTCGTTGGCCAGTCGAACCGCGCCGACATCCGGCGACTGCGCCAGCTTGAGGTCGATCTCGCGGAGCGGGAGGAGCGGATCGCGGCGCAGGAGGCCCGGATCCACGAACTCGCCGAGCAGCGGGATACGCTCAGCGCCCGCCAGCGCGAGTCGGAGGCGCTGCAGTTCGCCACGCGCGTCACGGTGACGAAGCCTGACGAAGCGGTACGCGAGACCATGCAGGGTCTGGAGATCAGGCTCGCTCGCGAAAGCGCCCATGCCGAGGCGTTGGAGGAGAAGGTCGCCGTGCTGATGCGCGCCTCGACCAAGCTCAGCCTCGATCTGGAAGCCGAGACGGCGCAGCGGCAAGCCGCCGAGGCGGAACTGGCCGCCGTCGAGCGCCTGCTCTGCGACGATCGAGAGACGGAACGTCCGGATTCGCGGCGCGACGACGGGCAGTTCACGGGGCGCACGCTGCTCTATGTCGGCGGGCGCCCCCGCCAGGTCGCCCGCCTGCGCCGGTTCGTCGAGCAGCGGGACGGCCACCTGCTCAGCCACGACGGCGGCATCGACGACAACATCGCGCTGCTGCCGGGCCTCGTAAGCCGGAGCGACCTCGTCCTCTTCCCGGTCGAGTGCGTCAGCCACGAGGCGACCGGCTTGGTCAAGCGCTACTGCGAGGCGGGGAGCAAGGCCTTCAAGCCTGTCCGCAGCGCCAGTCTGGCGAGCTTCGTCAACGCCGTGACGGCTCCTGACGCGCGGCCGACCCTCGCCTGACATCGGCATGCCGTTCGAGCCGGCGCGAGGAGGACGGCTTTCGCGCTCGTCCCTCCGCAGACCGAACAGGAACCCCGCTCCGCATGGTAGCAAGAGATCGCATGACACGTTCTCCGGCATGGAAGCGGCTGATCCCGCTCCTCATTCCCGTTCTGGCCGGCAGCATCGGCGGTGCCGCCAACACTCTCTCCGCGGCGCCGGAGAGTATCCCCCTCCCTGGCGATGCCGCCTATCCCGAGAGCATCACCTCGACGGCGGACGGCACGCTCTATGTCAGCAGCTTCGCCAGCGGCGGTGTGCTACGCGTGCGGCCCGGTGCCGAGGCCGAAATCTGGATCAAGCCGGGCGCTTTCGAGACCCGCTCGACCTTCGGCGTCCTCGCCGACGAAAAGAGCGGCATCCTCTGGGTCTGCTCGAACGATCTCTCAGCCCTCGGCGTCAAGGGACCGAGCGAGGTGAAGGGCGCAGCTCTCAAGGGTTTCGACCTGACGACCGGCGAGGGCAGGATCAGCGCCCCGTTTCCGGTCAGCCCGGCGATCTGCAACGACATCACGATCGGACCGGACGGGGCAGCCTACGTCACCAATACGCTGGGTCCGCAGATCCTGCGGCTCAAGCCGGGCAGCGGAACACTGGAGGTCTGGAAGAGCGATCCGCTCTTCGCGCCGGAGGGCAAAGAGGCCGGGCTCGACGGCATTGCTTTCGGCAAGGACGGGCACCTCTACGTCAACACCTACACAAAGGCCGAGCTATTCCGGATTGCTGTCACGGACGGCGTGGCCGGCGCGGTGACACCGCTGACGCCATCGCGCGTGGTCGTCCTCGCCGATGGGCTCCGGCCTCTGGAGGATGGCAGCTTCCTCATGGCGGAAGGCGGTGGCCGGCTCGACCGCATCACGGTGGAGGGGGATGCCGCTCGGATCGAGCCGTTGAAGGACAACATCGCCGGCGGCGTCACCGGTGTGACGAAGGTCGGGAACACGGCCTGGATCACGGTCGGTCAACTCGCCGCCCTGACGGATCAGGCGAAGAAGGGGGCGGGGCCCGATCTCCCCTTCCGCCTCCACGCGATCCCCTTGAAATCTCCCTGACCTTCGTTGGTTAAAGGAAGAGGCTGAATGCTCCGGCGGCTTCCGGTGAGACATCGGTCAGCGAGCGGGACCGGACCGATGCGCTTCCCTCCCGCGGAGATGTCGGCAAGCCGGTGCTGACGGCGGCGTCAGCCTCTGTTTCGGCCGTCGGGCCCTCTCAGCGTCCGCCGATCCGGCGGCACGGCCACGCCGGAGAGCGAGCGCTGTATTCAAAATGCTATAGCGATGCCGACCGGTCCGAGATAGCCTGATCTCCAGCTCGTTCCTGAGACAAGCGAGTGATCCTCCGGCGCACCCTTCCCATAGGGTGCGCCGCTTTCATGCCGTGATCGACTGGCGTAGGTGAGGATAGGGACGCGAGCGCCCGGCAGCGGATAACAGGCTCGACGCGGAGGGCGAACGGCATGGCAACGCCGATCCTGGCCCTGACGGGGGCGTCGAACCCTACGATCCAGTCGCTCCTGCTGACCAGCGCTCGGCGTTGGAACCATGCTGGGCGACGGATCGTCGGTGTTGTCGAGGTTCCTTCGTCCGACGGAATCGGACATCGGCTCAAAGATCTCGCGACCGGTGCGCAGTACGCGATCTACCAGGAACTGGGATCCGGCTCAGAAGCCTGCCAGCTTTGCGGTTCGGGTATCATCGAGGCTTGCGAGAGTCTCTGCCGCCAAATTGCCGCCGGTTGCGATCTTGTGGTGATCAGCTAGTTCGGCAAGCTCGAAGCGGCCCGCAGCGGCCTGATCGCAGCCTTTTCAGCGGCGATCGTGGCGGAGAAACCTATCGTGACAGCGGTTGCGCCGAGTTTCGTGGAAGCATGGCAGTGTTTTGCCGGTCCGCTTTCCAGCTTCTCTGCTCCGGAAGAGGCCGCAATCGAAGCGTGGCGGTCAATGCGTGAGGCCAAAGATTACAAGATCTAGGAAAAATTTGTGACTTCATGCCTTCGTTTGCTCGCCAAGCCGCGAAGGGTCATCATTCGTATTTACAGAAAACAGCGGATCTGACCTCTTTCGATCGCGAAATATCCAGATCATTCGTGACGCGTTCAACGACATGGTAGACGAGGTGTATTTCAAGTTTTGTTAGATCAGGCGTCTGCAGAAGTCGCCCGGTCCAACTGGTAACCGTGCCAGGCGCGGATGAACTCGTCACGAAGCCAATCAACTCGCCTTCAGCAGAGCCAACAAGACTGCGACCCCGGCATGGCGCTACAAGCTCAGCTCGGCTTGGCGTGTAAGTTCCCGATATTGCTTCGCCATACTGTAACAAGTGGATCTCCGCACCACATTCACTGCGCCAGCTGCCCTCGAACATCGGCTTCCTCACCTCTGTCTGTACGCCTGTCCGTCACGCCTGGCGGCTGCGATCGAGTATCGTTATACGTATCGATATATAGCGGATGATTCTTCCTGTCGCCCTTTCCCCCGCCGCGCCCTGTGCACGGGTGGACTGCAGATGCAGGATGTCCGATGAGGCACATACTCGCCGGAGCTGGATGCTGCCATGTCGTCTCAAGTCAGCCCAACCCCATACTCCTGATGAAGCCAGGTTAAAGCAGGCTTGTTTTTATTGAATATTCGCATCAGTTCATTTCAAAAAATATTCCTGCCTTTCGATTTCTCATATACCCCGGCAGAATATAGGAACAGCATGGGGACTGCTATTACAACGAAGATCGCAATCAGCATGATCACCTCATCGCCCCGCTGACGGACGCAAGCTTTGAGCGTAGAGAAAAGCCCCACCGTCCCCGGCACCCCCGTGCTTCAGTGCGCCGGCGCTGGATGCCTGAGGACGTACCGCCTGAACAGCATTCCGGCCGCGACGATCGTCAGGGCACCGGTGAGGACTGGGACGACGAGAAAGCTCCAACTCGCCCCCGCCAGGATCACGACGATCGGATCGGCACCGGCCGGGGGATGGACCGTCTTCGTAAGAAGCATGGTGACGATGGCGAGGCCGACGCCGAGACCGAAGGCCAGGGCCGTCGAGCCGAGGAAGGAGAAGACCAGCAAGCCCATCACCGTCGAAACGACGTAGCCGCCGATCACGCTGCGCGGCTGCGCGAGGGGGCTTTGCGGTAAGCCGAACACCAGCACGCAGCTGGCCCCGAACGGTGCGATGAGCAGACCCGCTTCGAAACGGGCCGTCACCTCCGCCAGCAGAAAGATGACGCCGAAGCCGCCGAGGCCAGCCATGAGGATCGAGCGCGTTGCGGTGAGAGGCACGGCCCGCGCGAAGCGCTGCCTCAGGCTCTGATGCGAAGCCATGAATCTTCAAGCCTTGCCGGTGCGGAACGTCCGAAGGGATCGAATGGTGCGACCGGGCGTCGATTGGACGCCCGGCCGGGAAGAGCCTCAGGCCTTCTTGCCGGCGCTGTAGGAATGCGCGCCGACACCGGCGAGCTTGCCGCCTTCGACGATCAGGTACTCGTTCCGGATCGGCCGCTTCTCGAAGTAGCATTCGAGGATCTCGCGCGTGCCGGCCGCGTAGCGGGTCTGGGCGGAGAGCGAGGTACCGGAGATGTGCGGAGTCATGCCGTGATGCGGCATCGAGCGCCACGGATGGTCCTCGGGCGCCGGCTGCGGATACCAGACATCACCGGCATAACCCGCGAGTTGTCCGCTTTCGAGGGCGCGGACGATGGCGTCGCGATCGGCGAGCTTGCCGCGGGCCGTGTTGACGAGATAGGCGCCGCGCTTGAACAGCTTGAGCGTCTCGTCGTTGATCATGCCCTCGGTCTCCGGGTGGAGGGGGCAGTTGAGGGTGACCACGTCGCAGACGCCGTACATCTCCTCACGGCTGGCGTGCCACGTCAGGCCTAGTTCCCGCTCGACCGACTCGGGCAGCCGGTGACGGTCGGTATAGTGCAGGTGCATGTCGAACGGCTTCAGGCGCTTCAGCACTGCGAGGCCGATGCGGCCGGCGGCGACCGTGCCGACATGCATGCCCTCGACGTCGTAGGAGCGCGCCACGCAGTCGGCGATGTTCCAGCCGCCCTTCATCACCCACTGGTAGGACGGGATATAGTTGCGCACGAGGCCGAGGATCATCATCACCACGTGCTCGGCGACGCTGATCGAGTTGCAGAATGTCACCTCGGCGACGGTAATGTTGTGCTTGATCGCCGCGTCGAGGTCGGTGTGATCGGAGCCGATACCGGCGGTGACGATGATTTTGAGGTTCTTGGCCCTCTCGATCCGCTCGGCGGTCATGTAGGCCGGCCAGAACGGCTGGGAGATCACGATCTCGGCGTCGTGAAGATGCTGGTCGAGAACGGAATCGGAGCCCTCCTTCGAGGAGGTGACGATCAACT
Source organism: Methylorubrum rhodesianum (assembly GCF_014199985.1). GTDB lineage: Bacteria > Pseudomonadota > Alphaproteobacteria > Rhizobiales > Beijerinckiaceae > Methylobacterium > Methylobacterium rhodesianum. The sequence goes on from NZ_JACHOS010000030.1 coordinate 20,745, forward strand.
CGTGACCGAGGCCTTCGAGATATGTGCGCAGGCCCAGTTCGCCCGAAACACTCCCGAGCAGGGTGCCGGGCTGGAAGTCGATGGCCTTCGGCGTCGGCAGAGTCTGGCCGTCGGAATAGCGCTCGATCTTCGGTAGGTCGTCGCGGGCGTATGAGGTCGGATACCCGTCGACGGGATCGTCGTAAAGAACGAGATCGATCTTGGCCATCGCTGACTCCCTTTGTCGGCTTGCAAAGGGGATCGCCTCAGTCGATCAAGACTGATCACGACGCAAGAGGTGCATCGTATCGACTGGCGTTTCCCCGCTCAAGAATCGGCCGGACCTGTCATTTACTGCAGGCCGGCTCGAGCGAGATGAACTTCCGTTCTTATCGCTTCGGTATCAAACGAAAGTCCTTGATGGCCTGATCGACGCGGTCGATCAGGGCGAGGGCAGCGCTGCCATCCAGGCAGGAGTGTCTTCAAGTCGGAAGTTCAGCGTGGCACGCAGAAGTGCGGAGGCCATCGGCGGCAGCGGATCGCGGTCGGTGAAGACCAACCCAATAGTCTGCCGCGGTGTCGCTTCGGCGAAGTCGCGCATGGCCAGGGCATCGGTGCCGCCGAACAGGTGCCGGAATGTATGCGGCACGATGCTGACGAATCCGCCCTCGCGCAGGTGCGCGCAAACGCCTAGGAACGAGTTGCTGACGACGGTCGGGCGCAGGACCACACCGAACGCATCCGCCAAGCCGTCGAGGATCCGGCGGTTCTGCATCTCCTCGCTCAGCAGGCAGAGGCGTTGGCAGCTCGCCTGCACCCAACTCACCCGCGCCTCGGCCGCCAGCGGATGGTCGGCCCTCATCGCGAGGATGTAGCGCTCATGATAGAGCGGCACGCGCCGCACCCGTTCGAGCGGCTCGTTCTCGAGATAGGTCAGGCCGGCCTCGATCTCGAAGCCGTCGAGGCCCTTCTGGATCTCGCGGGACGAGAGCGAGCGAATCTCGATCGAGGCGTCGGGATGCGCCTCCCTGAACCGGGTCGAGAGGAAGCCGACCGCGCCCATCGCCGCCGGGACGACGCCCAACCGCAGCGTGCCCTTGAGGCCAGTGCGAAGCCCGGACAGATCCTCTCGCAGGCTGTCGTAATCGATGAGGATCTGGCGCGCCCATGCGAGGAGATGTTCGCCCTCGACGGTAAGGCCGACGAAGCGCTGATTGCGCACGACGAGGGCGACCTGAAGGTCCTCCTCCAGCTTGCGCAGAGCTGCTGAGAGGGTCGATTGCGTGACGTTACAGAGTTGAGCGGCCCGAGCGAAATGTCGCTCGCGCGCAAGGGTCACAAAGTAGGAGAGGTGGCGGACCAACATGGCAACGCACGATGCCTGAGGGACACGATATGTCCAATCGAATATAGCCAGCCAGTCGACGGATTGCGCCTCAGATCGTCGTAATCAACGATCATCGCCATCAAGGAACGCGCAGGGGCTGTCGGGATAAGAAAGCTCGCTCCGGCTCAGGAAGCCGAGATCCGTGAGGGCATGCAAGTAAGCAAGAAGCGCATCGCTCTGCGCCGGTTCGTAGACGTATCCATGAGCTGCGATGGCTTCCCTCAACGTGGCGGCCCTGCCATCATGGAGGTAGGGAGCGGTTACCGCTACGTTCCGAAGGCTCGGCGTACGGAACAGGCCAGCATCTTCCGTGCGCCCGGTGATATCGGCAAGGCCGCGATCCATGCGGAGCCGGCTGGTGATGCGGTGGAAGCGTCCGTCGGTGAAATTGCTGCCGGAATGGCAGCCGGCGCAATCGTTCCTGAAGAGGGCGGCACCGGCCGGCGAAGTCTCGCCACGATCGACAGGGGCATCGTAGGAAACCAAACTGCGCTGGAAACTGGCCAGCGCCTTGGTGACAGTGCCGATGTCGATTGCCCCACCCCGTTCGGGAAATGCGGCGCGAAACAGCTGCCGATAGCATGCGTCGCCGTGGAGGCGGCGTACGAGCTCGGGCTCCTGTCCCGCCATTCCCATTTCGACTGGCTGCGTGCCGAAGAGCGGAACGTAAGCCTGAGCCTCCAGGCTGGTGATCCGCGGATCGCCCCAGGTCAGACTCGGCAGCCATGCGACGTTGGCCAAGCCTGGTACGTTGCGGAGCCCTTGGTCGCCATGCACTCCCGGGCGTGTGCGGGTTCCATCGGCGAAGCCGCGCTTCTGCTCGTGGCAGGTAGCACAGGCCATCGTGCCGTCGATCGATAGGTCGGCGTCGTAGAACAGGCGCCGGCCGAGTGCGACCTTAACGGCGCTCATCGGGTTGTCGGCTGGAACAACCGGAACGGCCAAACGGTCCGGCAGCGACCAGCGCCAAGCCGAGGGCGACGCCGATGGCAGGCCGAACGGCGCGGCGGCCAGGATCAGAGCGGCCGCTGCAGCGACGGGCCTTCTCACTTCGGTAGCTTCGTCACCATCAGCGGCAATTGAACGGTGCCATTCCCGGCGATCTGGAGCAGGTAACGACCCGGCTGAAGATCGAAATCGACCATCTTACGGATGCCTGTACAGACCGGGCCAGCCCCGTGTGCCACGGATGTCAAAGCGTCCGTTCCCAGCACGACGTCGACCCACGCCGCCGATCCGATCGCCACACGGTACCGTCCGGCGGCTTCCACGGAGAAGGCGAAGATCCCCCCATGGCTTACAGAGCCTCCCGGCTTCTCGGGTCGAAACGCATAGCGGATCGCGGGCGTCGGCAGCAGGGTCGCGACAGCCCCAAGCCCTATGGGCAGGGCGATCGCCGCTTCGGCATCCGAACCCGCGGTGATGGGAGCCATCTGGCTCCATCCTACCAACTCGGCCGGCGGCGCCAATGGCGCCACAGGGCAAGTCTCCGCCGCCTGCGTCGTGGCCATCGTCTGCATCGCGGCAAGCGCTATGAGCACTAGGACCAGAGAGCCTTTCGACAGTTGCGCCTTAATATCACACATCTCATTCCCTGAAAAAGTAGTAGCGATTGACCGGACGGATTGCCTTTCCACCTTCAGAACGTCATCCGTACGTTTGCAAAGACGGTGCGCCCTGCTTCAGGAAAACCGTAAGCCAGAGAGTAATTATGATCGAATAGATTGCGCACACCGATGGCGGCAGTCGCGTGCGCATCCAGGGCATACTGCGCCTGAAGGTTCACCAGCACGTAGCCGCCGGTTTTGAAGAAGTTGTTCTCCAGTCGGTCAGTCGAGAAGCGACCACTCGCCGCTTCCACGCTCGGCGTGAAGCTCAAAGCGGGCGTCGCTTGCCACGTGGCTGTCAATCGGCGTCCAATAGGGACCCAGGATCGGCGTCCAAAAGGGACCCACCCGCCGCGCATGAGCGCCGACGCAGAGGCCGATGCCGCGCAG
>NZ_JACHOS010000031.1 GCF_014199985.1 Methylorubrum rhodesianum
CCGGGCTGCAGAATCATGCCCAACCCTGCGCTGCCTGCCAGGGTACTGGGCCGAGCCCGTCCCGCTCGATGCCATTCTGACCGAGCTGCAGGCGCCGGATGAAGGACTGATCGACCGATTGTAGTGAGGGGAAAGCCGCGGTGGCCGTTCGCGTTCGGACGCCGCGGCAATCACGAAGCAGCGCCCTGGCGAAACGGCTTCAACTAAGAAGGAAGCGATCACATGACGACCTTACACCTGAAGGATTGGCGCCGCCGGCCGACCTGGATGCAGCGCCGCTGGTTCATGGGTCCAGCACAAAATACGAATGCGGCGCTTCTGACGGACTGGCTGCTCTCTGTAAGCCTTTGCGTCTGTCTCGCATCGATCTTGCCGGCATCGACCGCGATCTGGGCGCTGTCCGGCCTGCTCTCGGTAGCAGGCTACGTCTGGCTCGCCTTTGCGATCACGCAAGCTGGTCCGCCGGCCGCAAGCCCGAACCTCACCGCCTGGGACGCAGCCCTGCTGTCGTTTGCCGCCAGCTTCGGTGTGCAGATCGCAGCGTATCTCGGAGCGTTCAGCCCCTGACCGGGCCAAGGGATGGAGAGCAACCATGCAGGAATCCGCAATCGGCATTGGACACAACAATCCGCCGGTCGGGTGCAGCCCGGCGCCCTGGCTCGCTGGCGCACGTGCGATCATACGGCGCCGCAAGCGTCCGGTCGGAACCGCCGGTCGAGCTCGCGAGAACGACTGGATCCTCAGCTTCGAGCGACGCACGCCCCCGGAGATCGACGAGCTGATGGGCTGGACCGGGGGCGACGACACCCTGGCGACCGAGGTTCGGCTGACCTTCGCCTCGAGAGCCGAAGCCGTCGCTTATGCGGAGCGCCAGGGGCTGGACTACGACGTGGAGGCTGAGCCTGAACGCATATCGCGTACCAGCTTCGTTACGCCGCAATTTTGGACCCGGTGCGGCAGGCAGGCCTTCGGTCGGCCTTTGGGTGCCCACACTCGACGTTCGGTGGGCCAGGACCTCGAGGACCACACGGCACCTGGGACGAGCAGCCCAGACCTGGAGCGTGCCCTCTTGGCCCCTGCCGCAATCTTTACGGCTCCTGAGGCTGTTCTGACCCAGCCCCAGCTGACGACAGAGTGCAAGCGGGAGATCCTCCGGCGTTGGGCCTGGGACGAGTACCTGAAGGAGGTTGCTGCCTCGGAAGGGATGGCGGGAGGCCAACCCTCCCGGCTCGAAGAGGTCAAGAGGGCCCTTCTGAGCCTGGGTGAGGTTTGGCGACCGAAGCCGAACGCGCCAGCGGCGGCCGTGCCGGTTTCACCCGATGGGGTTGCCACCATAGCTGCTTGAGCGTGCTTGGTTATGGACCGCCACCTCCGCTGCCGGAGCCGTCAGGAGCGACAGTGAAGATCATGGCTGGTTGTTCACTGAACCACCCAAACTGCCGCTCTTGAGCGGACAACATCAGCGATCTGCAAGCATGAGGCGGATCATGCGTGGGAACTGGAGAGAATACATCGAATCCTACTCATCGTGCATCATTGCACTTGCCGTGTTTCTGTTCGCGGCGCCCTGGGTCTGGGGCTACTCGAACATGCCAAGAGCGTCATGGAGCGCCTGGATCAGCGCGATGGTCGTGGCAGGCTTGGCGGTTGTATCCTGGGCTTGGCCGCCGCTGCGGGCGGAACGTGCCAACCTATTCGGCGGCCTCTGGTTGATCCTCGCCCCTTGGGCTCTGCACTTCACCGAAAGCTCCAGCGCGTTCTGGACACATGTCTGCGTGGGGGGCGGTGTCATGGCGTTTGCAGCAGCGGAAGCTTGGCTCCTGCACCGCGCCGGCCCGTCGGCAATTCAGCCGCGTCACCCTTCTGATTTGAGCGGCTCATATCGCTCATAGAGATGGGATCGATGCTGTTCCGAGCCCGCAGTGTCAGGAGCCAGGAGCGACCGGGGTCTTCAAGCGCCGGTGACGACTAGAGAGGCCACGAGAGATACAGTGCTACCATGATCAAGCCGCGGAGTCTTATTGCATGCGTGCTCATGATCGCGCTCTCGGCCTGCAATCAGAAGCAGGCCGTAGCCCCGTTGCCGGCCGGCTTGCCGGAGGTAAGCATCGTCACTGTTCGGGCGCAGCCGGTCCCATACGTGAGAAGCCTTCCCGGCCGGGTCGCTCCGCTTCGGGTCGCGGAGGTGCGCTCCCGAGTTTCCGGACTCATAATCAAGCGTCTGTTCGAGCAAGGCAGCCACGTCAAGGAAGGCGACATCCTCTACAAAATCGATCCGGCTCCCTACGAGGTCGAGCTCGCGCGAAGCGAGGCGGAACTGGCCAAAGCCGAGGCAGCCCTCACCCTCGCGACACAGCAGGCGGACCGCCTTGGGCTTCTTCTCGCGCGAGGTACCGCGAGCCAAGCGCAGTATGATGGTGCCTCCGCGGCACAGAAGCAGGCTCAGGCGGAAGTCGCAGCGGCGAAGGCCATGCGCGATAGGGCCAAGTTGAACCTCGGCTACACCGACGTACGCGCTCCCATCTCGGGTCGTATTGGGCGAGCGCTGCTCACGGAGGGTAATCTCATCGAGCAAGGCAGCGGGCAGGTGTTCGCCACCATCCAGCAGCTCGATCCGATCTACGTCGACATCACTCAGTCGGTCGGTGAACTGAACAAGATCCGGCGCGACCTTGCGAGAGGCGAGCTACTAAGCCTTGCGAACGATGTCGCCAATGTCGAGCTCATCTTGGACGATGGAACGGTCTATGGCCAAACCGGCAAACTCCTATTCTCCGATGTGACGGCCGATCCGAGCACCGGCCAAGTCACCATGCGCGTGCTGTTCCCCAATCCCCGGGACGAGCTGTTCCCTGGCATGTACGTGCGGGCGCGCCTTCCGCAGGGCATCGACGCGGACGCCATCGTCGTTCCTCAGCAGGCGGTGCACCGCACCAGCGACGGCAAGCCTGAGGTTTGGGTCGTCCGCGACGGTGATAAGGTCATCCTCCATCCAGTGGAGGTCGGGCCGGTAACCGACGAGGGGTGGATCGTCCGCGAAGGCCTCAAGTCAGGCGACCGCGTCGTCGTCGAGGGATTCCAGAAAATCAGTCCAGGAACACAGGTGAGACCCGTGGAATGGAAGCTCGTCCTCCCCGGCGGAACCGAGTTTGTTCCGCCTGAGAGTACCCTCTCTGAGACAGCGCTGCAGTATTGATACGGCACTGACGCAGGGAGCCCAGCCGGCGTGTCGTATCCACGACCTTCAAATCGCGAGGCTAGGAAGCGGTCGCCTTGTCTCAGCCCGTACTGGCCTATGACAAGCCGCCGTGTTTGCCACTCTCGGGGACGAGGGGATGCTGCAGGGCCGGATGGAGCCGGCATGCTCTGCCCTAAGTTCGAGTGCATAACGGAAGATCGTGTTCTCGGTAGAGAAGGCACGAAGGAGTTAGCGGGTGGACCGACGTACGACCGAAGATACAACCGATCTAAATCAGGGCCAAAGGCGCTTTCCCTTCTCGCGACACGTCTCGGCGGCGGCCGACACGCTGCGGGACACGCGCAAGGCGTGGCCAGGCCTGAGCCTCTACGAGCGTTTCGAAGAGGGGATCGTCGTGGTTCTGACCGGCCTCATCGGCCTCGTCATCATCGCGGCCGTGATCAATCTTTGCTTCCGCGTTGTGCTGCTGGTTGTCTACGGCTTGCTCGACCCGGCCGAGCACAGCGTGTTCCAGGCCGTCTTCGGCATGATCTTTACGGTGCTGATCGCGCTCGAGTTCAACCACTCGATCCTCAGCGTGCTGCATCGCCAGGAGAGCATCATCCAGTTGCGCACGGTCATCCTGATCGCGCTGCTGGCGCTCGCCCGCAAGTTCATCATCCTGGATGCCAGCAAGACCGAGCCTCTGACCATCATCGGATTGGCGGCCGCCGTCCTGGCGCTTGGCGCCGTCCACTGGCTGGTGCGGGACCAGGACCGCAAGGACACGCAGGCGAGGAGCGAGAGCCCTTCCTAGCGCCTAGTGTCTGCCAGATCTATCAAGTAGCATGCCGGACGTGCGAAACTTAGATGCGGCACAAGACGTCAAAACGGTGCTTCTGGCACACGCAATCCCGAGCTTCTATGCGCCGCGCGCATCTCGGAACCCCTCGCTTTATTCACAGTACTGGCAACAACCTCCGCCGTTGCTCAAAGCTTCGTGAACTCGGACCTCGATAGCGACAGCGGCATGCCAAGGGACACGGCGCGAAGCCGCCGTTTGAACGTGGGTGAAGAACCTGGCCCATAGCGCGTCCCTCCACTCCAGCGTGAAGACTGCACCATCAAACCCTGAGATCAAACATCTAGAATTGTTGGCTTTTGCTGTCCTCTGCCTCGCCGCAACGCTCGATTGGATCAAGTGACAACAGGCCCCAGCGGGCGCGCAGTCGCCCGCCTATTGGTTATCGCCTCGGAGTCGGCAGCGGGCCCGGATTCTTCGGTTCCGACCGCGCAGCCGTCGGGAGCTTGTCCATTGCCTTCGGCACTGAGCTCGTCGGGACAGCTATGAACAAGAGCCAGCCCCAGCCTTCCCTTTGGCGTGCAGGCAGATCAGTCGCACACAGCACGCAAATGATCGGCAGCGCGTTCGCCAAGGATGGCGAGACAACGGACGACCTCTATGCCTTCCTTACGAGCGAGCCGAATGCCGAGGTTGGCGCAGGTCACCCGAAGGCTATGCCGGTGACCATGAGGACGGACGAGGTGATTTTGCGCTGGTCCCGCTTCCTGCCAGCGGGCGAGGTCGTCGGCGATGCTCTCTGGCGTTCCGACGATTCGGGTGTTGTAGGCGTAGGCGTTGCCGATATCGGCTACCGTCGCCCGCTTGCCGGGATTCGCCTCCTCGAAGAAGTGCACCAGTCCCTGAACACCCTGAATGTCGAGTTCGTCGACGGGCTTGTCGGGCGGCAATAGCCCGAGATCGATGCCGAGATCGCGGCTGATATGGGCGAGCAGGCCGTCGGTGCTGCGATAGGCGTCCATCTTATGGCACAGACATGGCTGATTGTGATGCAATGACGCCGCTGGACAACGCTGCATATTGCACACATTTAAGATTTATTCAGTTTGCATCTTTCGTAATTTTGCAAGGATAGTCCGACTATCCAATCAAGTATCAGTCGCCGGCAACAAAACCAATTCGTGCCGGCTCGGTGTTAATTTTAGGTAGTGCGATCAATGCTATGTTTACCTGCGTATGATGTTTTACCAAATGGATTGGATGTCCGTCGAACATGCCTTCGAATATTATGAGGCTCCCAGATTGGCTGATGCGTCTTACGTGGAATGTTCTGCCTCCTGCATCGGAGACGAAATAGGCTCCGATCTCGTGCATGTGATCCAGTGAGAGTTCGAATATGCGGACTGCATTGATTAGGGCAATGAATGTATGTTTGCTGGCTGCGTTCTCATCCGACGACTTTTTCTGCTCATGCGATTCTCTTGATATATCTGTCTGTTCTTTGACCTCTGATTTGTTATAATTGCTTGATATAAATTGCATGTGCCCGCTCTCGATGTATGGCGCCAGATGTTCTGCGACCTGCCAGTGCAGATTGCCGTGATTGCATGACCGATTGATGTACGAGGATATGAACTGTCTATGGTCTGCTGGAGACCGAGAGAGCATGTTGTTATACGTACGTAAACAGTGTTGGCACCACATCTGCCCCTCGTGGATTATTGTCAGACTGTGCAACAGCGTGCGCCCGGGGTGTCCATAAAACGAACGTTTAGGTGACACTCGGCGCGGACCCTTCCCCGGCCCTCAGAACGTCGCTGTTTCTGTCACCTAAGTATGTTACATTTTCTATTGTAACTAAAACGCATTCATGCGACTATCGTGACATGCTGATCGGCTACGCGCGCGTCTCCACCGAGGACCAGAACCTGGACCTGCAGCGCGATGCCCTGAAGGCCGCTGGCTGCACCTAGATCTTCGAGGAGAAGGAGAGCGGGCGCGCCGGCACCAAGCGCCCGGCCCTCGAGGCTGCCCTCGACTTCCTGCGCGCCGAGGATCAGCTGGTGGTCTGGAAGATCGACCGCCTTGGCCGCTCCCTCCGCGAAATGCTCGACACCGCCCACATGCTTCAGGAGCGCGGGGTCAAGCTGCGGATGTGATGGGGGCCGAGGAACGCGAAATCGCTGCCCGGATATGGTGAAAGCGTTGTTGCAATCGCAATAGATATAGGCGCTATGCAGTTATATTGTGGCAGCCTACCGATCCAAGGTGTGGAGGATCGACCGATCGACAATCGACGCCCTCGCCGGGGAAACCAGGGCCCTTTGGTACGAGACCGTCGCGCGGGCCCTGGTCGCGAAACTCGACGAGGCGAGCCTGCAGAGGGCGAGCCAGGCGCGGGATCTCAACAGGGGTGACCGGGCTATCGCGCGCTTGGTCTGCCCGGAAGGAGACGCGGTGCCTCGCCGCCACACCTCTCCACCAAGACCTGCACGTCCCGCGCCGTCCTCGGGTACTCGGACGGCAGCATCGGCCGGTCGAGCCACACGAGCAGGCCCTTTTGCAGTCGCGACGGGCGGAGGACCTTGTCTCCATAACGGTTCCGCAGCCAACCCGTGACCTGCTCCTCGGTGTCTCCGAGCAGGCGGATGCCCGTGGTCTGCCAGACGGCGATCTCGCGTGACGGCCGCTCTATCCGCAGGATGCTCGTCAGGCGTCCGTCCGAGGCGTTCCGATCGTAGCGCCAGTAGGTGAGGAACTCATCGAGGAAGTCCCTCTCCGCCATGCCCCCTTCTAAGAGGTCCCGAACGAGGGTGCAGCTCTTTCCGAGCAGCCGGACCACCACTCCGGCCGGATCGTCGGGATCGAATTCGCTCATGTTGGCGAGTAGGCACAGACTGCCATCGCGCTCGACGTGGGGCCACGTGAGGAACGGCGGCCGTTCCAGCAGGCCGAACTGCGGTCGTACGAGCGGGAAACCCTCGGGTATCAGCACGTCGATGTGCCGTGGATGCGGTTCGCCGAAGTCGACGGGCAGTCGCCAACCCGACTTTATCCGGAAACGGTGGTGGTATGCGGCGAGGGCCCTTCGTCCCAACGGTGTCGGGTCGACACCGTGCAGGTCCCGGAGGCACTCGCGAACCCTCTCGACAGCCGCATGCCGCCGGATCGACGCCTCATGCATGGCGTCCGCTGCCTCGCTCCCGCACAGATCCGGCAGCGGTCGCGCCCTGGGAGATCAGCAGGCCGGACGAGAGCGCCGCCGGCCTCGCCACCGACGGGGCAGGGGCCGGCGTGACGACGTGACCGGCCCGGTCGTGGTCCATGTCATAGACCGGTCCGGCCTCGAATGCCCGCCTGACCGCCGGGGAGGCGTTGGCGAGTGCGTTCGGCCCGAGGGCAGTCTGCCGTCCGTTCAGGTCGGACTGGATGGCCTCGGAGGTCGAGACTGCCTTGCTGGTGGCGCAACGGACGCTCCTGTCGCCCCGGATGCCCACCCTGCTGACCGGGGTCTCCCCGAACTCCGAGCCTATTGCGATGCCCATCTCGCGGATGCCGGGCAGCGTCGCCTTGCAGAGGTTGAACGAGGAGCGAAGGCCCCCGGAGAGCATGACGGCGGCGTCCACCGTACTCGCCGGCTCGGTCGCCAGCCGCGTGCCCACGGCCACAAGCCCGTGGAGGCAATCGCCGATGAAGCGTACCTTCCTGGCGCCGAAGTCGTCCCGGGCGCAGGCCGCCAGCTCGCCCCGGATGACGTGCAGGTTCGCCGTCATCTCGGCGATGCGTCGACCCCTGATGCACGCGTCCACGTAGGCGGTGAAGCCGGATAGATCGGCGAAGACCGAGGCGAGCCCCATCCTGATCGAACGGCTCGGCATCAACTCGGCGAAGTCGATGGTCTTGAGCGGCGGCTCGTGGCGGTGGAAGCGGAACGTCGCCTCGGGGGAGGTGAGCGCGGTCAGATCCATGTCCGTTTGCAGAGCGCGGACCGCGGCGAGCACCCGTGCCCGGATCGGCGCCGGATCGAGGCCGGACCACGCTTGGCCGTAGCCCGCGTTGGCAAGCCCGTATTGACGGTCCTCCGCGAGCGAGGTGGAGCGCTCCGAGGCCCAGCCGACGCTTGGTTCGCCCAGAACCTCGCGGGCGCGGTCGCTGAGATAGATGCCGGGATGGTCACCCTCTGCCAGCTTGGCTGCGTGGTTGGCCGGGCTGCCGAGGAAGAGCGGCTCCATATCCGCGCCCCGACCGCTGCTCACGGCGACCGCACGCCCCGTGTCGATACCAATCCTGACCCGGGTCTGGAGGCGGGCGCCGCCGATGTTCTGGCCGGCGGCCTCAATCGTCTCCTTCAAGGTCACTGCGAATGCGACGGCCCGGAGGACGCGTTGGCGCTCGTCCCCGACGGGCGTCACCAGGACGGCGTGCAGCCGGGGGCCGTGGTAGTCGACGCGCTGCGCCTCGAACTCCTCCACGACCCTATCAGTTGCCGAGTAGTGGAGGTGCAGGAACTGTAGGACGCGCTTATGGCTGGCTTCGGTCTCGCGGCCCTGATCCTGAAGCCGATCGTGGTAGTCGAGCAGCTGGACGTAGACGTGCACACCATCGACCAGAACCGCGCGGTTCCGGGGGACGGCAAAGATAGGCGACTCATCGAAGCCGAGCCTCTTGCCGCGGGCCTGCGCGTCCCGAACACGCTGCAAGAGGTACGTTTGGTCAAAGGTTCGCACGTCGATGGCCGACTGCGGTACGGTCGTCATGAACCGCGCGATGCGGTTTCGGCTTCGGATCGGATCCCAGGCCATGTCGGCACCCAAGGCTAATTCGAGGACAGGAAGGCGACGAAGCGCTTGCGGTGCTTGTCGAAGAATTCGACCGGGCTCGGCAGAAAGGAGGCGCGAACGTCATTGGGGAGTAGCTCGAAGACCGCGTCGCTGACGCGGACGCGCCCGCCCGACTGTTGGGTGTCGGGCTTGAACTGCTCGTATCGCGCCGCCTCGTTGACGGGTTGGCCGACGATGGTGAAGGCGATGCGGTCGCCGCCACCGAAGTCGCCGACGGATACCTCCCCCAGGTGCAGGCCGATCCGGATGCCTACTGGCGCCGAGGCTTCCGCTGCTGCCGCCTGGACGCGGCGGGCGGCCTCGAGCGCCGCCCTTGTGGCTCCGGCAACGCCCTTACTGAGGCGAGGGGCGTCCGGGCATAGCCAGAAAGCCATCACCGCATCGCCCATATGCTTATCGACCTGCCCGTTCGACCGCTGAATCTCCTCCACCTGCGGGTCCGTAAGCCGACGGAGGGTGGCTCCCACCTCGACGGCGTCCCGCCCCTCGGAGTGGGCGGAGAAGCCCGAGAGGTCGCTGAACCAGATCACGGCCATCCTCTTGACCGGCGGGATGGCCTCCGCGCCATTGAGTAGGATGGCGCTGGTCGCCTGCACTCCTATCGGACCTCGTCTCCGCGCGGCAGGACAGCATCGTCACGGTCATCGCCGCGGAGGGACGGTTCGGCCCTGGGATCGTGACGGCCGCTATCGCATCCCCGCGGGGCGCACGCAGCTGCGGCGGCTCGACAGCGCCACTTTACGACGGCTTCCGGCCCTCACGCCTGCCGAGCAGACTGCTGGCACGGCGATACCTTGGCAGCGATCCCGTCGTGCGCGACGAGCCGGCGCGAGCGGATGCCCCTTGGATCCACGGTCGAGGGCATGATCTGCGGACGGAACGGCTGACAGGCGCGACGGTCACGGTCATGGGCTGTGGATCGGTTGGCGCGCCGGTGGCGGTCGCGCTCGCGCAGGCGGGCGTCGGGCACCTGAATCTTGTCGACCATGATGCACTTGATTGGGCCAACGTCGGACGCCATCCGCTCGGCGCCGCCTGCGTGCGCGCGAACAAAGCGGAAGGGCTGGCCTCGAAGCTGCGGATCGACTACCCGCACGGGAGGTTCGATGCCTTCCCGGTCATGGCGCAGGCGATGTTGGCCGTCGATGAAGGAACGCTCCGGGGAAGTCACCTCGTCGTGTCGGCGATGGGGGATTGGCGCACGGAAAGCCAACTCAATGACTGGCAGTGCCGGCTGGGCAGGCCGATGCCCGTCATCTACGGCTGGACCGAGGCGCACGCTGTCGCGGGGCATGCGGTGGCCATCACGCCTGGGGGTGGCTGCCTCAGGTGCGGGCTCGACCGGACGGGGGCACCCCATTTCCGGGTGGCAGCTTGGCCCGACGAGCGGGCAGTCGCTTTTGAAGAGCCCGCTTGCGGCGCCCACTATCAGCCGTACGGGCCTGTCGAGCTCGGGTTCGTCACGTCGCTGGTCGCCCAGTTGGCCCTGGACTGCCTCCTGGGGAAGGTAACGCGTCCGTGCCATAGGATTCATGCCGCGCGGCGTGCTTCGCTCACCGAGGCGGGCGGCCGTTGGTCCGACCGGTGGATCGACCAGTACCCCACCATGACCGAGGGTGGAGTGCAGGTCGAGCGGGAATGGCTATCCGGAACCTGCGCGGCGTGCTCGGCATCCAAGGTCGCGTGACGGGTATCGAGTAGCTGGCAAAGTAGGTCGGGCGGCTGTACTGCCGCATGTATTTTGCTCGTCGAACGATGTCGATCGCGACCCTGCTCAGAGCAATCTAGACATAGATTACAGCTTTTTTGCCGAAGTGTATGATGAGCCGCCTCAACGTCGATCTACACTCATGAAGACAGATGGCGGACATCAATGCGGACGACGAACCGCCGGAAGCCAGATCACGAAGATCGATCCTCGCTCAAGCTCGCTGTGGACCGTGATTGTACCGCCGTAGCGGGCGATCAGCGTGTAGCTGATGGAAAGGCCTAGTCCTGTACCCCCGTGCGTACGGGTGGTGAAGAAGGGGTCAAAAATTTTGCGCAGCCGGTCGGCAGGGATGCCGACGCCGGTATCCGAAACCTCAATCGCGACACCTTCGCGCCCGGAGTAGTCGTTGTCCTGCGTCTTCAGACGGAGCAGGCCGCCCTCGGGCATGGCGTGAATGGCGTTGACCATGAGGTTGATTACGACCTGCTGCAACTCGGTCCGGCTGATCTCCACCGTGCGGGTCGCGGTATCCTCTCTCTCGATCGCGACGTCGGCGCGTTCGAGGAGATGGCGAACGAGCACCAGGCAATCTGTGACGACCTCGGCCGGCACGACCGTCTCGACATAGCCCGCATACTCGTCCGGGCGGGCGAACTGCAGCAGGCGCGTGACGATCATGTTCACCCGGTGGACCTGCTGATCGATCAGGTCGAACTCGGTCCGGACTTCGTCCGCCGCGGGTCCGAGAGCCTCACGTGCAACCTCAAGGTTGCCCTGAATCACAGCGATCGGATTGTTGATCTCATGAGCGACGCCGGCCGTAATCTCGCCGATCGAGGCGAGCTTCTCAGACATCACGAGTTGGCGACGGGTCTCCTCGAGCTGGCGCGTGCGCTCCTCAACGCGGGCATCGAGTTCGCGCGCGAACGCACGCAATTCAGCGTCGCGCGTCTGAAGTCGCTCCAGCAACTCGTCGAAGCGGCGCGCCACGAGCCCAATCTCGTCTCCGCTTGGGACGGTCCCGATCCGTGCGCCGAGATCGCCGGCATCGACGGCTGCGATCGTTCGGTTCATTTGTTCCAGTGGCTTGAAGATCGCTCGAGCGAGGCGGAGCAGGAACGGTATCGTCACGAGGGCGGCAAGCGCGAATGCCGCTACCACCGCCGCCACCATCGCCCAGCGCGCCAGACGGAACGGCTGTTCGAGGAAACCGACATAGAGCATGCCGACCCGGTGGCCGGTGCTGTCTGTCACGGGCTCGTAGGCTGAGATGTAGCGGTCGTTCACCACGAAGGCGCTGTCGAGCCAAACGCGGCCCCGGCCGAGCACGGCGTCGCGCACCTCTTTCGAGACACGGGTGCCGAGAGCGCGGCGGTTGCCGAACAGCCGCACGTTGGTCGCGACGCGTACGTCGTCGAGAAACAGCGTCGCCGTGCCCTGGCCGCCGCCGGGGAGATCAGCATGGGCGTAGATCAGGTCGTTGAGAGTGTCGACGAAGCCGAGATTGCCGTTCAGGAGCGAGCCGCCGACGAGGGCGCCCGTACGCGCCCCGCCTCTGCTGTCGGGCAGCGGCGCGGGACTGGCTGAATGAATCACGAGGCCCCGTGTCTCGACGGCGCGGTCGGTCTCAGCCGCGGCCGGCGTCGGCACGAGATCGAGGCGAGCGCGCACCGCCAGACCGGGTGAGACCGCGTCCATTGCATTAGCGTCGAACACGTCGATCGCAGTCTCCCGCTTACCTTCGAGCGCGGCGCGGACGACCCGCCATCCTGCACTGCCCGCAGGTCTGGCTCCGGCCGGCGAGGCGGCTAGGACCGTGCCGTCGGCGGCCGTGAGATAGAGGAAATCGAGCCCGAGTGCCTTCCGCCTCTCTTCGAGGAGGGTGTCGAGCCCGTCCGCGCGGGCGGCTTCCGCGAAGGCTGCCGACTGCCCGAGGGCTGCAATCTGCTCATCGCCGCGCTCCATGATGCGGCGCAGATACTGGCGGGCGATGATTAGGTCGTCGTGTGCCTTGGAGACGAGCAGCGCGTCGAATTGCCCGAGCCACCAAAATAGGGCGAAGCCGAGGACGACGGGAAGTACCGCCCCCATCGGCAGCAGGGCGATGGCGAGCAGACGGGTCCGGACGGAGCGCAGACGCCAGCGGTTCGTGGATGGCTCACGCGGACCCGGATCGCTCACACATTCCATTCCGCGCATTTGCGGTCGAGGGTTTTGCGCGAGACACCGAGCCGGCGCGCAGCCTCGGCGCGATTTCCCTCGGAGGCGGCGAGCACTCGCAGGATATGGCGCTTCTCCACCTCGGCAAGATCGTCGGTCCGGGGCTCGGCCGTCGGTCCGGAGTCGGGCTCGCCGAATGTCCCGAGGATCAGGGCACGCTCGATCCGGTTGCGAAGCTCGCGGGCGTTGCCAGGCCACGGATAGGCCTCGAAGCGCTGCAGCACGCTCAGCGGGATCGGCAGCGGTGGCAGGCCGAGTTGAGCCGAGAGTTGGTCCATGAACATCCGCGCGAGCGGTTCGATGTCCTCTACGCGCTCGCGCAGCGGCGGCAGGTGGATACGGACGACGTCCAGCCGGTAGTAGAGGTCGGCCCGGAACTGTCCGCCGGCGACTCGCTCGGCGAGGTCGGCATTGGTCGCCGCGATCAGGCGAACGTCGATCGGGATTTCGCGGTCGGAGCCGACGGGCCGGACTTTGCGGTCCTCGATCACCCGCAGGAGCTTCGCCTGCAGCGCGAGAGGCAATTCGGCGATCTCGTCGAGGAAGAGCGTGCCGCCCTGGGCGTAAAAGAAGAGACCTTCCCGCGAGGAAGCGGCGCTGGTGAAGGCGCCCTTCACATGGCCGAACAGCTCGCTCTCGATGATGTCGGCGGCGATGGCTCCGCAATTCACCGGTACGAACGGCCGGTCGGCGAAGGCGGACAACTCGTGCAGGGCACGCGCCGTGACCTCCTTGGCCGTCCCCGACTCGCCGGTGACGAGCACGGTGCTGCGGGTCGCCGCGGCGCGGGCGACGAGATCGCGGGTGCGCACCATCTGCGCTGAGGTGCCGACGATACGCTCGGCGGCCTGGGACCGGTCCGGCGGAGCCAGTTGACGGCGTAGAACGAAGTTCTCCCGTCGCAGGGCCGAGCGGTCGAGGCAGCGCACGACGGCGTTGAGGATCTGCTTGGTGCGGAACGGCTTGAGCACGAAATCGGCTGCGCCCGCCCGTACAGCCTCGATCGCGGTTTCGAGATCGGCAAAGGCAGTGATCAGGATCACCTCCGTGAACAGGCCGTCGCGTCGCAGATCCGCGAGCCAGGACAGGCCCGTGCGTCCACCCAGGATGTTGTCGAGGATGATGAGGTCGAAGCTGCTCGCCTCGATCAGCCGGCCCGCGGCGCTCGTATCGCCGACCGCCTCGACCCGGGCGCAGCGCGGCGCCAGCGTCCGGACGAGGAAGTTGCGCATGCCGGGCTCGTCGTCGACGACAAGGATCTGCGCCTTGGCGAGCCACGGGTCGCTGGTCGCAACGGAAGCGTCTGTCGCGCTTGGGCCGTCTGTCATGGAACTGCGATTGGGCCAGCGGGAGGGTCTGCCGCAAGCAGTCCCGGAGCAATGCCTGCTTAGAGGAATTCCCTCCCGATGGCGATGCGCTGACCCGCCGGCGAAGGGCCGGCGGGTTGCAGGGGCGCGTCAATGCAATAGGATTGCCGTCTTCTGTAGCGTGATCAGCACGCCGACCGCCAGCGGCACGCCCACTGCCGCCCAGGCCAGCCCAACGAGCACGGGCGACGCCGTGCGCTCGGCTGTCGGCGTGGCGGCGAGCGAGGCTTGGGTCGCCGGGCGCAGAGCGGCAGGCGTCCCCTTCTCATCCGCCATGTAATGGCGCGCCGCGACCGGCCGGACCAAGAGGTTGCAGATCAGGCCGAGGACCAGGAGCCCGGCCAGGATGTACATGGTCTGATTATAGGCCTGCGCATTGGGCAGGCCCGCGGCGATCTGGTACTCGCGCAGGTAGTTCACGAGCACCGGGCCGAGGATGCCCGCCGTCGCCCAGGCGGTGAGGAGCCGTCCGTGGATCGCGCCGACCATCTTGGTCCCGAACATATCGGCGAGATAAGCCGGCACCGTGGCGAAGCCGCCGCCATACATCGAGATGATGATGCCGACCGCAAGCACGAAGAACAGCGTCGTGCCCAGACCCGCGAGTGTCGGCACCGCGGCGTAGAGCACCATGCCGAGGAGGAAGAAGATCGCGAAGGTGAGCTTGCGTCCGAGCTTGTCCGAGGAGGTCGCCCACAGGAAGCGTCCGCCGATGTTGCACAAGCTGAGCAGCCCGGTGAAGCCCGCCGCGATGGCGGCGATCTGCGCCTTCTGCGCGGCGTCGAGCTGGCCGAAGGGGATGTCGAGCCCGATCAGACGGCCGCCGAACATCTCTTGCAGCATCGGCGAGGCCATGCCGATGACGCCGATGCCGGCCGAGACGTTGAGGCACAGCGCCGCCCAGATCAGCCAGAATTGCGGGGTGCGGGTCGCGACACCGAGATCGACGTTGCGGGACGAGACCATCGCGCTCTTGGTGGTCGCGGGCGGTGTCCACCCGGCCGGCTTCCAGTCCTCGCGCGGCACCCGGTAGCCGAGTGCGCCCGCCGTCATGAACACGGCGTAGATGAGAGCCATCGCCACGAAGGTCTGCCAGACGCCGACGGAGGTCGGGCTCGCGAACTGGCGCATCAGCCAGTCGGCCAGGGGCGCGCCAATCATCGCGCCGCCGCCGAAGCCCATGATCGCCATGCCGGTGGCCATGCCGCGCCGGTCCGGGAACCACTTGATCAGCGTCGAGACCGGCGAGATGTAGCCGAGGCCGAGCCCGATGCCGCCGATGACGCCGGAGCCGAGCCAGAGCATCCAAAGTTGGTGCAGGTAGACGCCGAGCGCGGAGATCAGCAGGCCGCCACACCAGCACAGAGCTGAGACGAGGCCCGCCTTACGCGGCCCGGCGCGCTCCAGCCAGCCACCCCAGATCGCCGCGGAACAGCCGAGCAGCACGAAGAACAGCGTGTACATCCATCCGAGCTGGCTGATCTTCCAATCGCACCCCGTCGCGACCAAGGACCCGAAGAAGCCCATCTCGGCCGGGCAAGCGACCGGCTGAGTGATGCCGACGGCGCGCGAGAGCGGCAGCCAGAACACGCTGAAGCCGTAGGCCATGCCGATGCAGAGATGGATCGCGAGGGCGGCCGGCGGCACCAGCCAACGGTTAAAACTGGGCGCGGCGACCGTGCGCTCACGACTGAAAAAGCCGGGCTCGGCGGCGATGCTGACAGACATGGATCCTCCTGGGGCGATTCCTCGAGGTGCGGTCTTCGCCGCACTTCGGGAACCCCGACAGCAATGTCCGAGCCACTCACTACATTGATTGATTTATCAATTCTCCACAGAGACTTAAGCAAAACTGCCGCCATGGAATAGCTGGACAATTTGTCCACTTCGCCCATTCGGAAAGGCTTCATGGGTGGACAAAATGACCGTGCCGCCAGTCGTCCAGGGTGAGCATTTGCTCGTTGTGCGATGGCGATGAAGCGCGGGGGAGGCCTCTGAACCCCGCCATGTGTTTCGAAGGAGCCCATGGCGATCAGTCCCGACCTGTTTCGAAGTGCTCCTCGCCACGTCGAGATCGCCTTTAGGGCGACCCTGTTGCAAGGCTGCAACGTCCGAATCGCTATATTTATTCGTATATAGCCAAGCCTGCTGGAACGTCCAAGAACGGCCGGCGGCGATAGATCCTTGCCATCGACGCCCCCAGAGAAGGGTAGATGTCCATCGTGCGCTCTATTCCAGCCGTTGTGTCCGCGTTCGTAGCTGTCAGCGTCGCGCCCATCAGCACCGATGCGATTGCTCAAGACATTGCATTGGAGGAAGGCCGGCGGCCGAAAGCCTTGCGCGTCGTACCAACGGACAGGGCACCCATCGGCACCTTCGAGCTCGGAGAACTCTCGACCGTACTCTCCGAAATTTCCGTCAGCGGGAGCGGACGCGAAAGTGGCGGACTACCGACGCCGTCTCAGAGCGTCGTCACAGCGCGTGACGTCTACACCTTCAACAAGAACACACTGGATGATGCGCTGACCGTGGTTCCGGGCGTGAGCGCGGCCAATTCCGGCGGCAGCCGCAACGAGCGGCTGATCTTCGTGCGCGGCTTCGACCGCTTTCAGGTGCCTCTCTCGATCGACGGCATCCGCGTCTACCTGCCGGCGGACAACCGGCTTGATTTCGGGCGCTTCCTCACGCCGGACCTCGCCGAGATCCAGGTGCAAAAGGGCTACGTCACCGTGCTGAACGGCCCCGGCGGCATGGGAGGCGCGATCAACCTCGTCACCCGCAAGCCGGTGCGGGCGGCGGAAGCCGAGTTCCGCACCGGCGTCGAGGTTGGCAATCGCGGCATCCCGACGGCCTTCACCGGCTTCGGACTGATCGGCACGCGCCAGGAAAACTATTACCTTCAGGCCAGCGGCACGATCCGCGACAGCAACGGCTGGTTCCTGTCGCAGGGTTTTCGCCCCGTACCGATCGGCAACGGCCCGCCGATCGAGGATGGAGGTCGGCGCGACTTCTCGGCGGTCGACGATTACCGCGTCAACCTGAAGGCCGCACTCACACCGAACGCCACGGACGAGTACTCCCTAAGCTACACAAAGCAATCGGGCGCCAAGGGGGCTCCATACTCGGTGTTCGAGCCCGTCAGCGGCATCACGCCGATGCCGCTCCCCCGGGGGACCGCCTTCCAGCGCGATTGGCGATGGCCCTACTGGGACATCGACAGCCTGTACTTCCTGTCACGCACGGCGATCGGCGATAAGTCCTACCTGTTGGGTCGGGCCTACCACAACAGCTTCAACAATCTACTCTCGGCCTTCGACAATGCGAGCTTATCTAGTCAGCGCCTGCCACGCTCCTTCGACAGTTTCTACGACGACACTGCCTATGGCGGCAGCATCGAGTTCGGCACCGAGCTGATCCCGCTCAACACCCTCAAGTTTGCCGCGCATTACCGCCGCGATACCCATACCGAGCGCCAGTTCCCGGCCCCAGGTCTGCCGAGTTCGGTGATCGAGCCGCGCCAGACGAGCCAGGAAGATACCTACTCCGTCGCCGTCGAGAACACCTTCCACGCGACGGACCAACTCGATCTCGTGGCCGGCCTCAGCTACGATCGCAACGCGCTACGCAGGGCGCAGGACTACAACGCGAGCACGCGCGCGCTGTTCTCCTATCCGCTGGGCAGCACCGACGCGGTCAACTGGCAGACGGCCGCAATTTACCGAACCAGCGAGACAGGTCGGGTTCATGCCAGCGTCTCCTCACGGACTCGCTTTCCGAACCTGTTCGAGCGCTTCAGCACCCGATTCGGTGACGCTGTCCCCAATCCTGATCTCCGGCCGGAGCGAGCCACGAACTACGAGGTCGGCTGGTCCGAGCTGTTCTTGGGATCCCTACGGCTCTCGCCGGCAGTGTTTTACAGCGACATCGAGGACGCGATCCAATCCGTCAGCATTGGCAATAACCAGATTCAGAACCAGAACGTCGGCACTGGGCGCACCTACGGCTATGAAGTCGCCTCGGAGCTGACGCTCTCGCCAGAGCTGTTCGTGGGCGCGAACTACACCTTCTTGATTCGCGAGCTGAACGATCCTCTGCGGCCTGCCCTGAAACCGACCGGCACACCGCGCCATCAGGCCTTCGTCTGGGCCACGTTGGGTATCGGCGTGGAAAAAGGACCCGGCTGAGGGGCTGATCGGCGTCCAATAGGGACCCACCCCGCCCCCGTGCATCTCTTGCTCCCTACCGCT
>NZ_JACHOS010000032.1 GCF_014199985.1 Methylorubrum rhodesianum
CAGCTCCGCTCCACCGACAATCCCGAAGACCGTCGAAGCCCTCGCCCACCAAGCGGTGGACCGCGGCGCCCCGTCGGTGAAATGGGGTATAGGGGACCCTAGCCGCGGCGTCAATCGAAAAATCGCGGAAAGTGCGAGGAGGGCCGTCTCGGACCTTCCCATCGCTTCACAGGGACGCTCCGCGTGCGGACCAACCTCCCCTTTAGCCGCGCGTACCCCAGCGCGAGCCCATCTGACTCTGGCCAGCGGCCTTCTGGCCGACAGCCGGACCGCTGGCGCGGGACGGACGGTGCAGGGATTGGGTCGACTCGCTCTGCGGCGCGAGCAAATCCGGCACGCCGGCCTCGGCCTCGGTGCCGCGCCCCTGCGCGAACTGGCCCGCCTTGCGATAGGTCCAGAGATAACTCGGCACGACCGCTTCCACCGTGGTCGGCTCGATGCCGAGCGCCTCGATGGTGCGTCCCTCCGCCTTCGCCGCGTCCGAGACCACGTTGTCGGTCTGGAGCAGGATGACTTGGTCGCGGGTCAGCTTGAAGTTGGCCGGCAGCAGCCCGAGGGTCAGCGTGTCCGCGATCTCCATGACGCGGGCCTGCAGGCGCGCCACCGGCTCGGGCAGATCGAGCACCGCGCGGCGGCGCATGGTGACCTCGAGCATGTATCGCACGAAGTACTCAAGGGTGTTTACCTCCGGCCCGCCGAGTTCGTAGACGCGGCCGCCGGGCACGAGGCCATCGACCGCGCGGGCGATCGCCTCGGCGACGTCGCCGACGAAGACCGGCTGGAAGCGGGTCTGCGCTCCGGCGAGCGGCAGGGCCGGCAGGAAGGTCGCGAGTGAGGCGAAGCGATTGAAGAAGCCGTCGCCGGGCCCGAACACCAGCGAGGGGCGGAAGATCACCGCATCGGGGGAGGCCCGCAGCACCTCCGCCTCGCCGAGCGCCTTGGAGCGGGCGTAGAGCGAGGGCGAATCCGGGTTGGCCCCGAGCGCCGAGACGTGGACCAGCTTCGCCCCGATTGCCGCCGCGGCACGGGCGATCTCACCGGCTCCCTCGGTCTGGAGCTTCGAGAAGCGCTGGCTGCCCGTCTCCTGCAGGATGCCGACGAGGTTGATGACGATGTCGGAATGCTCGACCGCCCGGCGGATCGAGTCCGGGTAGCGGAGATTGGCCTGCACCGCGACGATCTGGCCGACCTTGCCCAGCGGCTGCAGGAAGAGCGCGAGATCGGGCCGGCGCACGGCGACGCGGATGCGGTAGCCGCGCTTCGCCAGGGCCCGCACCACATGGCGCCCGAGGAAGCCGGAACCGCCGAACACGGTCACGAGCTGCGATTGCGGACGGGTCGTGGCGCCGGGCGCGGTGACGAGGCTGCTCATGGCCGAAGGAGGCCCCTTTCTCGGGTGACACGTCGAGACGGGCGGCCTGGAGACCGCACGGCCGACGAGCCCCGGAGCGCGACCGTCGGCAGCACGCTCCTTAGACCAGTTTGAAGTCGAGGGCAGCCTGTCGGCACAAGGAAAATGGAACGAATCACGCATCGTTCCAGAGCGCGGATGCCGGCTGCTCGCGGATCGTCCGCGCGAAGGCTCGGCGTCATCGCCGATCGAAGCGGCCCCATCGCAGGAAATGCAGGGTTTCGGACAGCACCCGACGGTTCCACATCATGGTCGGATGCGCGGCCGGCAGCACGATGTGATCGGCCATTCCCTCAAGGCGGGTCCGCGCGACCGTGACGCGTCCGTCGTTCGGCCCCGGCAGCAAGAGGGAGGCCAGCGGATAGAGGCTGCGGCTGCCGGCGATCACGCCGGGGGGATAATCGACCGGGCCGAACAGGCGCTCCTGGGCCGCCCCGCGCAACGTCACGAGTTCGGCGCCGGCCGGACCGAAGAAGCGGCGGTAGGGCGCGAGGCGGTGCAGCGCGTCGGCCACCTCGCTGCCGCCGTTGGGCGGGCCCAGCATCACCACGCGCCCGAGATTGTCCGGCCGGTGCCGGGTCAGCAGCACGCGGGCGACGAGGCCGCCCATGGAGTGGGTGACGAGATGGAGGCGGCTCACGCCGGCGCCGAAGGTCGCGACCGCGGGCGCGATGGTCTCGGCAATGTCGGCGAGCCCCAGCCGGCGGGCCGGATAGTCGAGATTGAGCGAGGCGTAGCCCTCGGTCGTCAGACGTCGCTCCAGGGGGCGAAGCGACGCGGCCCGGCGGGCGATGCCGTGCAGGAGGAGGACGCCCTCGGTCACGGAAGCAGGGCCGTCCTGCGCGTGGTCTCGGCGAGCGTCTCGCCGAGGAGTTCGGCGAAGTGCGCGACCGCCGGGTCAGCGCCGCGCGCGCCGCGGACCAGACGAAGGCGCAGGCTCGGCAAGGGCGGCAGATCCGAGTCGTCGGGATCGAGGGGCCGCAGCGTCGGCGGCAGCCCGTGCGGGGTGCGCAGGGTCACGCCGAGACCGGCCGCCACCGCCGCCCACAATCCGGCGAGTCCAGGGCTGCTGAAGGCGACGCGCCAAGGGATGCCGGCCGCGTCCAGGGCGTCGGTCGCGGCGCGGCGGAAGAGGCACGGCGGCCCGAACAGTGCGAGCGGCAAGGGGCGCGGCAACGGGGGCGGCAAGGAGTTTGGGGCGACGAGCCCCGCCTCGGCGCGCGGTCCGATCCAGACCAGCGGCAGGTGCGCGACCGAACCCTCCTCCCCCGCGGCGCCGGGCGTGTCCCAGACCAGCGCGAGGTCGAGGCGGCCGGCCTCCAGCTCGCCTCGCAGCACCGCGTCGCGCTCGACATGCGCCTCGACCCGCACCCCCGGGTGCAGCCGGGCGAAGCGGGCGAGCACCGTCGGCAGTCCGGTCTCGGTGAAATCCTGCGGCAGGCCCAGCCGCACCCAGCCGGACAGGGCCGGTGCCGCGACCGCGCTCACCGCGGCGTCGTTGAGATCGAGCAGGCGGCGGGCATAGCCCAGCAACATCTCGCCCGGCTCGGTCAGCGCGAGGCCCCGGCCGTGCCGGCGCAGCAGCGGCTGGCCGACCTGATCCTCAAGCTTGCGCATCTGCAGGCTGATCGCCGAGGGCGAGCGCCCCAGCCGGGTTGCGGCCTTGGCAAAGCTGCCGAGGTCGATCCCGGTCACGAAGGTGCGCAGCACGTCCATGTCGAGGTTCACGGGCAGCGCTGCCATCGTTCAGTTTTTCCAAATCATCAATGAAGAACTACGCGATTTTCCTGAACGATGCTGCGCAGTTCAATCTCGTGCGTCAACGGCGGATCGACCGCCGTCACTGGAATGAGAGAACCGCGATGCCCTTCGTCAGACTCACGATTACCGGCCCGGAGACCGGGCCCGAGACGGTCGCCGCACTCCAGCGGGGAATCACCGCCCTGATGGCGGAGGTGCTCGGCAAGCGGGCGGACCTCACCGCCGTTCTGGTGGAGCCGGCCCCGGCCGCCGGCTGGTCCGTCGGCGGGGTGGCGGTGACACGGGCGGCGCATATCGAGGCGCGGGTGACGCACGGCACCAACACGGCGCAGGAGAAGGCGCTCTTCGTGGCCGCCGCCCACGAACTGCTGGTGCGGACACTGCCCGGGCCGTTGCCGCTGGCGACCTACGTCGTCGTGCAGGAGGTGCCGGCCGATGCCTGGGGCTATGGCGGCCTGACCCAGGCGGCGCGGACCGTCGATACGGCGGCGCGGAGCTAGCCGAACCCCGCCGGGCCGATCGCATCGGGCTCGGACGGCTTGGCGTAAGCCGCCGGCCGCGCTTCGATTCGCGCACTTTCCCTGGCATCCTCGCACGGGGCATCGGCAGAGGGGCGCGGGGTGTTGGCGGCGGAGGGACGGCACAGCACATCGGTCGGTCCGGGCCGTCTCCTTCTGCTCTACACCGCCCTCTACGGGGCCTACGGCGCGCTCTCGCCCTTCCTGCCGGCCTTCCTCGAAACGCGGGGGCTCGGACCGGGCGAGATCGGGACGCTGCTATCGGCCGCGATGCTGGTGCGGCTCGCCGCCGGACCGCTGGCGGGACGGCTCGCCGATCGGTTCGGCGCCGTGCCGGCCTTCCTGGCCGGAGGGCTCGCCCTCTCGGCAGCCCTGACGCTGGCATTCCTCGGCGGCCACGGCTTTGCCGTGCTGCTCGCCGTCGCCCTCGTCCAGGCGGCGGCGACCGCGCCGCTCGCGCCCCTGGCCGATGCCATGGTGCTCGCCGACGGCCGCGACGGCACCGATTACGGCCGCATCCGCGCCGCCGGTTCGGCCGCCTTCATCGCGACCACGATCCTCACCGGCCATCTCATCGGATGGATCGGCCACGGTGTCGGGCCTCTCGCCTGCGGGTTGCTGTTCGCGGCCGGGGCGGCGCTGACGCTGCGCCTTCCCGCCGTCTCCATCCCCGTACCGCCGGACGAGGGGGCGGGGGGTGGGTTCGCGGCCCTCGCCGCGGAGGCGCGCTTCCGCCGGCTCGTCCTCGCCGCCGCGCTGGTGATCGGGGCGCATGCCATGCACGACGCCTTCGCGGTCATCGTCTGGCAGGCGGCGGGCATCACGCCGCGGGCGGCGGGTCTGCTCTGGGCGGAGGCGGTCGCGGCGGAGGTCTTGGTGTTTCTCTGGCTCGGGCCGAGGCTCGTGGCGCGGATCGGCCCCGCCCGGTCGCTGACGCTGGCCGCGCTCGCCGGCGGCCTGCGCTGGGCGGTGCAGGCGCAAACCTCCTGGCTGCCCGCCCTCGTCGGGATCCAGCTTCTGCACGGCCTGACCTTCGCCCTGCTGCACCTCGCCTGCCTGCAGCTGATCGCGGAGACGGTTCCGGAGCATCGCCGGGCCACCGCGCTCACGCTCTACGGCACGTTCGGGCTCGGCCTCGCCTCCGCGCTGATGACGCTGCTGGCGGGCTCTCTCTACGGCCGGTTCGGCTCGGTGGGCTTCTGGGTCATGGCCGCGGTGAGCCTGTCGGCCATGCCCGTTGCGCGAGGGCTTTCGAACATCCGATAAGCACCGGCCTTTTAGGGGTGCTGGAGCCTCGGGGCATTCGCCTTCGCGCGCCGGGACATATATAGAACAAATCAGGCAGCCCTCACGAGTCCATGCCCGTCGTCGCCGACATCCTGATCCCGCTCGCGCTCGACACCGCCTACAGCTACGCGGTGCCGGCCGGGCTCGACCTCGCCGAGGGCGACATCGTGCAGGTGCCGCTGGGGCCGCGCGAGACGATCGGCGTGGTCTGGGGGCTCGACGAGCGCGCGTCGGGGGGAAATCTCCGGCCGGTGACGGGCCGGGTCGAGGCACCGCCGCTCTCGGATGCCTTGCGCAAGCTGGTCGATTGGCTCGCCCGCTACACCCTGGCGCCGAAGGGTTCGGCGCTCGCCATGGCGCTGCGCCTGCCCGACGAGACCGCCCGCAACGAGGCGCCGCGCATCGGCGTGCGCACCTCCGGCAAGCCGCCAGCCCGGCAGACGGCGGCCCGCAGCAAGGTGATGGCCGCTGCCGCCGACGGGGCGGTGCGCGGCAAGAGCGCGCTCGCCAAGGAGGCGGGTGTTTCGCTCAGCGTGGTCGATGGGCTGATCGACGACGGCGCGCTGGAGACGGTGGCGCTGATGCCCGAGCCCGTGGCCCTGCCGCCGGATCCGGATCATCCGCGGGTGCCGCTATCGGACGCGCAGGCGGACGCCGCGCACGCCCTGATCGGCAACGCTCCTTCTCCGACGGAGGTGGCGGCCGGCGAAACGATCCTGCTCGAGGGCGTCACCGGCTCGGGCAAGACGGAGGTGTATTTCGAGGCGGTTGCCGAATGCGTGCGGCGGGGGCGGCAGGCCCTGGTGCTGATGCCGGAGATCGCCCTGACGGCGCAGTTC
Organism: Methylorubrum rhodesianum; assembly: GCF_014199985.1. GTDB lineage: Bacteria > Pseudomonadota > Alphaproteobacteria > Rhizobiales > Beijerinckiaceae > Methylobacterium > Methylobacterium rhodesianum. The sequence goes on from NZ_JACHOS010000032.1 coordinate 5,817, forward strand.
CTCGACCGCTTCGCCGGACGCTTCGGCGTTCGCCCGGCCACTTGGCATTCCGGCGTCGGCGGCAAGCGGCGCGAGCGGCTGCGGGCGGGGGTCGCCGCGGGCGAGGTCTCGGTCGTGGTCGGCGCCCGCTCGGCCCTGTTCCTGCCCTTCCGGAATCTCGGCCTGATCGTCGTCGATGAGGAGCACGAGACCGCCTACAAGCAGGAGGACGGCGTCCATTATCACGCCCGCGACATGGCGGTCGTGCGGGGCAAGATCGAGGGCTGCCCGGTGGTGCTCGCCTCGGCGACACCCTCGATCGAGTCGCGGGTCAACGCTCAGAGCGGGCGCTACCGCCACGTCGCGCTGCCCGGCCGCTTCGGCGGACGGCCGCTGCCCGACATCGCGGCCATCGACATGCGTCTCGACAAGCCCGAGCGCGGGCGCTTCCTCTCGCCGCCGATGGTGAACGCGGTGAAGGCGACGCTGGCGGCAGGCGATCAGGCCCTGCTGTTCCTCAACCGGCGGGGCTACGCGCCGCTGACGCTGTGCCGGGCCTGCGGCCACCGCTACCAGTGCCGCAACTGCTCGACTTGGCTCGTCGAGCACCGCTTCCGCCGGGCGCTGGTCTGCCATCAATGCGGCTACGCCGAGCGCAAGCCCGAGGCCTGCACAGAGTGCGGCGCCTTCGATCATCTCACCCCCTGCGGCCCCGGCGTCGAGCGGATCGCCGAGGAGGTGACGGCGCTGTTCCCCGAGCAGCGCATCGTCGTGCTGTCGAGCGACTTTCCCGGCGGCGCCGAGCGGCTGCGACAGGAACTCGAGACCGTGGCGGCTGGTGATTGCGACATCGTCATCGGCACGCAGCTCGTGGCCAAGGGCCACAATTTCCCGCACCTGACGCTGGTGGGCGTGCTCGACGCCGATATCGGCTTGACCTCGGGCGATCCGCGGGCGGCCGAGCGCACCTTTCAGCTCCTGCAGCAGGTGACGGGACGCGCGGGGCGCGGCGAGCGCCCCGGGCGCGCCCTGGTCCAGACCTATCAGCCCGAGCACCCGGTCATCGCCGCCCTTCTCTCGGGCGATGCCGACCGGTTCTACGAGGAGGAGATCTGGGCCCGCGAGGCGGCGGGGCTGCCGCCGTTCGGGCGGCTGGCGGCGCTGATCGTCTCCGCTGAGGAGCGGGAAAAGGCCGAGGCCCATGGTCAGGCCCTGGCGCGGGTCGCCGATCCGCCGGCCGGCGTGAGCGTGCTCGGGCCGGCGGAAGCCCCCCTCGCCCTTGTGCGCGGGCGCTGGCGATTCCGGCTGCTGGTGAAGACCGAGCGCGGCATCGACGTGCAGAGTTATCTGCGGGATTGGCTGGCCCGCGGACCGAAGCCGCGGGGTAATCTCAAGGTCGCAATCGACGTGGACCCGCAGAGCTTTCTATAATCGGCTCCGTTCGCCGCCGGCTCGAGGTCCCCTCCCGGTCTCTGGCCCTCGGCCCAATCGAGGAGCGCCGCGCCTTGCTGACCTACGAGAAGAAGCCCGATTCCGGGATCGCCGAGATCATCGTCGATGGAAAGATCACGGACGAGGAGATGAACGCGGTGATGACCGCGATGAAGGCGGACCTCGACAAGGGCGGCCGTCTCAAGCTTCTGGAAGACATCCGCAGCTTCGAGGGCATGGAGCCGGCGGCCTTCTTCAAGGATCCCCGCTTCGGCATCTCGATGATGAAGGGCGTGAGCCATGTGGCTCTCGTCACCGACGCGACTTGGCTGCGGGCGGTGGCCGAGACCTTCGGCTTCGTGTCGCCGGTGCAGATCAAGGTGTTCGAGCGCGCCCGCATCGGCGAGGCGCGCACCTGGCTCGAAACGGCGGCCTGACCGAAAGCGGAATCGTTCTCGCATGAAAAAAGGGCGGGCCTTTCGGGCCCGCCCTTCGACAGATGCAGGAATCCGACTCCGTCACTCGGCCGAGGCGGTCCGAACGGTGTGGCGCTTGGCCATCCAGCGCCCGGTGCAGAGGCCGCCGGAGACACGCCACGTTCCGGAGCCAGCGCGGGCCTGGAGCTGGCCCGAGGCGGTGCCGTTCGCAGCCGCCGTCGCGACATTGAGCCCCACACCGCCGTCGGCGCTGACACGGCCGGTCACCGTCGTGCTGCCGGACGACGCATTCGCGATGGGGCGAACCTGCCCGCCACGTACCGCGAGGGTGTAGCTGTACTGGGCGTCGCACAGTCCGCTCTCGGTGACGAGTTGAACCGACCATGTCCCGTCGAAATCTCCCGCCATCGCCGGCGAAACGAGCGCGGCGGCCAGGGCAGCGGTGAGGGCGAACTTGGGCATGCGTCATCCAGCTCAGCGACGAGGGTGAACGTACGGTGCGCCGTCGCCCGCACAATCCGTACCGTCGATCTGTGAGATGCCCGCACTCTACGCAAACAAGAGGCGACAATATGACGGCAAATGCTGCCTCGGTTGCCGACAAATCACGACTGCTCGTGGAACAACTGACGCGCCGACGATGAATGAGTTCTGAAAGCCGTGGCTTTCAGGCACCGCGGTGTTGCAAGCTGAGCTTTAAGAGACTTTCGAACGTCGGGCCGCCGCCTGCGCGAAACGGCCAGGATTCTTCGTCGGGAGCGCGAAGCCTTGTCGCTCGACGGCGGCAAGGATCGTTGCCCGCGGCCGCACCGCGGCGGCGCAGGTTCTGGATCACGCCGAAGCGGCGGGTGCGTTCAGGCGGACGGCTCGGTGAGCCGCGCCCGGTGGCGATCGAGGGTATCGAGCAGGATCGGCATGAAGGCGGAGGAGGCATCGAGCCCGGCCACGCCCTGCCCGAGCCGGTCGAGGGCCCGCATCTGGGCATCGAGGCCGTCATACGCGGCGAGGTAGGCCCAGATCGCCTCGTCCGCCTCGCCGACCTGGGCCGGCTGCTCGGAGGCCAGCAGCGCCGAGAAGATGTCGAGGGTCGTCTCCAGGCTCGCCACGTCGGCTCCTCGCGATGCACCCCGGAGGGTCAGGTCGGGACGTGCTCCGGCGCCTCGGGGGTCGGCTCGGCCGAGACGTGCGCCGGAACGGGCTGTCGAGGCAGCCGGTGAGCGGTTCACGGACCCCTCACCGGCTGGGCCTGATCGAAGCGTATCAGCGGCGGCGGCTGCCGCCAATGAGGCTCGCCGCGGCGGCGAGCCCGACGCCGGCGACCACTGCAGCGGTGGTGAGCGGGTGGAGTGCGCTTCGGGTGTAGAGGCTGCGCCGCATCACGTAGCCGGGATGGCTCCCGGCCGTGCGGCCGCCCACGCCCGCCTCGTAGAGCGATCCTTCCGGATGGCGCGGCGGCTCTGCACGCTGCTGCAGACCCGCCATGCTGCTCCCGACCGTATCGAAGACGCGCGGCGCCACGGCCTGAGCCGCGCTCATGATCCGGCCGCCGCCGCCGATATAGATGTCGCGGCGCGGATGCACGGCCGCGTGGAGAATCGCCTCGGCGACCTCCTCGGTGCGGTAGACCGGTGGGGGCAGCTTCGGCTCGCGGTCGGTGTAGTTGCGGGCATGTGCCGGGAAGGGCGTGTCGATCGCCGCCGGCTTGATCAGCGTGACCGCGACCGGCGCCCCTTCCTCCTTCAGCTCGATGCGCAGGGAGTCGGTGAAGCCTTTGATGGCGTGCTTGCTCGCGCTGTACATGCCCTGGAGCGGGAAGGCGACGTCGGAGGCGACGCTGCCGAGATTGATCAGCGTGCCGCCGCTCTCCTTCAGGTGCGGCAACGCGACGAGGGAGCCGTAGACGACGCCCCAGAAATTCACGTCGAACAGGCGCCGGTGATCGCCGTCCTCGACCTCTTCGAGCCGCCCAATGATCGAGAGCCCGGCATCGTTCACCCAGGTGTCGATGCGGCCGTAGCGGTCGATGGCGGCACGGGCCAGGGCCTCGACCTGCGCCCGATCCGAGACATCGGTCACGACGTCGAGGGCATCCCCGCCCTGCCGCTCGATCTCGGCGCGGATCTCGGCCAGCGCCTCACCGTTGCGGGCGGCGAGCACGACCCGGGCGCCGCGCGCCGCACCCATGCGCGCGGTCGCGAGCCCGATGCCGCTGGAGGCGCCGGTGATGACGATGACCTGCTGGTCGAGCGGCTTCTTGGCAGCGCTCGGCATGGGCGTCTCCTGGGATCGGGTAAGATGTCGGGGCAACCGGGCGCTGCCGAGGAAGGCCTCGTCCCGGAGGCTGTCAGCCGGTGAACCCAGCCGCGAACGGCGCAGTTTCCGCGGACCCGCCCCGAACCTGGGCAGAGAAATCGCAGGCACCGAGCCCCGGGCTCAATGCCAGGCGTCCAGGATCTCGGCGGTCGGCGCGGTCTCGATCTGCTCGCCGAAGCGGCTCTGGTAGAGGAACATCATCGCGTCGTAGGTCTGGTCGGCCGACGAGCACACCGCGTCGGCGGCGACGATGACGCGGTAGCCGCGATCGACCGCGCCGAGGATGGTCGCCAGCACGCAGACATCGGTCTCGCCCCCCGTCACCACTAGGGTGTCGGTTCCTTGCGCCTCCAGCATCCGCTCAAGTTCGGGCCCCATCCAGGGCGAGTAGACGAGCTTGTCGACGACCTTGGCCGGCGGTGCGAACCGGATCAGGCTCGGCACCAGTTCGACCATCTCGGGCCCGAGCGCGTCGAGGGTCATCTTGGGCCAGTGCTCGTAGTAGCGCCGCCACGCGCCCCGGCCCTCCTCGGGCGAGCGGATCGGTACGAAGCGGGTGAACACCGTCCGCTCCGGATGGGCGGCGGCGAGGCGCTCGATGTTCGGCAGGATCCGGGCGAGCCAGGAGGTGTGCCAGTCGGTCTCCTCGAAGAACATCCTTTGGGCATCGACGCAGAGATGAGCGGCCCTCGGGCCGAGTTCTCCGAATTTCAGGCCGTCCTTGCCTGCCATGGCGCGCTCCGAATCCTTTCTTCTTGTGCTTTCTCGGCTCAGTTCGGATGGAAGACGACCTTAACGCAGCCGTCCTTCTTGTCGCGGAAGGTCTTGTAGAGGCCGGGACCGTCGGCGAGGTCGGTGGAGCGGTGGGTGATCAGCGAGGCGGTGTCGAACTTGCCCTGCTGGATCAGCTTGGTCAGCGGTTCGAGGTAGCGCTTCACGTGCGTCTGGCCGCTCTTCATGGTGAGCCCCTTCTGCACGATCGCCCCCATGTTGACGGGGATCGGCCCGCCATAGACGCCCGGCACCGAGACGATGCCGCAGGGCCGCACCGCGCGGATCGCTTCCATCAGCGCGTAGGGCCGCTCGGTGGAGGTCAGCTTTTCCTGCAGCGTGGAGATCACGCTGGAGAGGCCGTGGCCGGCGCTGGCCTCCATGCCGACGCAGTCGATCACGCCGTCGGCGCCCTCGCCCTTGCTGATCTCCTTGATGCGCTCGAACACGTCTTCCTTGGCGAAGTCGATGATGTCGGTCGCGCCGTATTTGCGCGCAAGGGCGAGGCGCTCGGGCACCGTATCAATGGCGATGATCCGTTCGGCGCCCATGATCTGGGCCGATTGGATCGCGAACAGGCCGACGGGCCCTGCGCCCCATACGGCGATGATCTCGCCGCCCTTGATCTCGCAATGTTCCGCACCCTGCCAGCCGGTCGGGAGGATGTCGGTGAGGAACAGGACGGATTCGTCGTCCATGCCGTCGGGCACCTTCATCGGCGCCACGTCGGCCATCGGCACGCGCACGTACTCGGCCTGCCCGCCCCAGTAACCGCCGGTGATGTGCGAGTAGCCGAACAGGCCGGCGGTGGTGAAGCCGAACTGCGCCGCCGCCATCTCGGCATTGCGGTTCGAGCGCTGGCAGACCGACCAGTTGCCGAGCTTGCACTGGCGGCACTCGCCGCAATTGATGTTGAAGGGCACGACGATGCGGTCGCCCTTCTTGAACTTGGTGAAGCCCGGCGCGGTCTCCACCACTTCGCCCATGAATTCGTGGCCGAGCACGTCGCCCGACTTCATGGTCGGCATCTGCCCGTCCATCAGGTGGAGGTCGGAGCCGCAGATGGCGCAGGACGTGACCTTGATGATGACGTCGCGGGAATCCTCGATCGAGGGATCCGGCACCGTGTCACAGCGGATGTCGCCCTTGCCGTGCCAGCACAGTGCTTTCATGAATTGTCCTCAAGGTTCGACCGGCGATGCCGCTCCGGCATTGCCGCAGGAAACCCCGGGCGCTTACGGCCAAGTTCCTCGAAGAATTTCGGCGGTTACAGCTTGACCCCGAGCCAGCGGTTCACGCGCGTCACGAGCCAGACGGTGGCGATGGCCACGCACACTCCCCAACCGACCTCCAGCACCCGCGATCCCGCCATGCGCTCCACCGGCCCGAGATGGGGCACGAGCAGGATGATCGTAGCAGTGATTCCGGCGAGCCGGCAGGCGCTCGCCACGTTGACGAGCCAGCAGGCGAGGATCGCCAGCACGACGGCGACCGCGTAGGTGGGAACGGACGGTCCCAGGGTGAGGTAGGCGGCCAGCCCGATCGCGCCGCCGATCGCGGCCCCGGTGAACTGGTCCCGGGCAGTGGAGCGCGTGGCACCGAACTCCGTCTGCGCGACGGCGACCGCGGTGATCGCCGCCCAGAATCCCTCGCGCAGGCCGAGCACCTGCGTCGGCAAGTAGGCGGCGATGGCGGCGACGGCCGACATCACGCCGTGCGAGAGACCTCCGGCGAGGCGGCGGCGCAGCGGCAGGCGCTTGCGCAGCCGCGCGGTTTGATCGCGCAGCCAGTGGATGCGGCTGGTGTCGCGATCCGCCCGGCGCGACACCTCGCTGTCGGCTTCCGCTCGCACGGCATCCTCGACGGCGCGCTCGGCCCCGTCTCCCTCCCCGGCACGGCGCATCGCCTGCTCAACCCGCATCCCTCGTCCTTCTTCCGAGCGCCGAACGCTTGCCCGGCTTCGATCAGCGCCGGACGAACACACCAACGCATCTGCACACCAACGCATCTGAAGACATCCGCGCGCGGCGCAAACGCCGGCGATGCGCGTGAAATTTCAGCCGAACCCGTCCCGCGCGGCGGGGTTGTCCGGGCATCCCCCTACATCTCGAGGCACTGGAGCAAGGCCGATGGAATCCTTCCCCAAGCCCCCCTTTCCCGATCAGCCGCAGGCGATGCCGGGTTCCACGCGGGAGATGAATCCGAAGCCCGATCACGGCGAGACGAGCTACAAAGGGTCCGGCCGCCTCGAGGGCAAGAAGGCGATCATCACCGGCGGCGATTCCGGGATCGGCCGCGCCGTGGCGCTCGCCTTCGCCCGCGAGGGCGCCGACGTGCTGGTCTCCTATCTCGACGAGGAGGAGGACGCCGCCGAGACGCGGCGCCTGATCGAGGAGGCCGGGCGCAAGGCGGTTCTGGTGCCGGGCAATATCGGCGACGCCGCCCATTGCCGGCGCATCGTCGAGCAGGCGGTGGACGCCTTCGGGCGCGTCGACGTCCTCGTCAACAACGCCGCGCATCAGGCGACCTTCACCGCCCCGGAAGAGATCTCCGACGAGGAGTGGGAGAAGACCTTCCAGGTCAACATCCACGCGATGCATTACCTGACCAAGGCGGCGCTGCCGCACATGGGCGAGGGTGCGGCCATCATCAACACGACCTCGGTCAACGCCGACACGCCGAGCCCGCAACTTCTGGCCTACGCCACCACGAAGGGTGCGATCCAGAACTACACCGGCGGCCTCGCGCAGATGCTGGCCGAGCGGGGCATCCGCGTGAACTGCGTCGCGCCGGGGCCGATCTGGACGCCGCTGATTCCTTCGACCATGCCGGCCGAGAAGGTGAAGCAGTTCGGCTCGCAGGTGCCGATGAAGCGGCCGGGCCAGCCGAAGGAGCTGGCGCCGGTCTACGTGATGCTGGCCTCCGACGAGTCGAGCTACGTCTCCGGCGCCACGGTGGCGGTGACCGGCGGCAAGCCGATCATCTGATCTCTCGATCCGTGTTCGACCGATGCGTCCGGCGACGCGGCCGGGCGCCTTCTGCCGGGGAGCCCGCCTTGAAGAACCTGCACGAAGCCGTCGTCGTCATTGCCGGCGCATCGAGCGGCATCGGCCGCGCCGCCGCCCTCGCCTTCGCGCGGGCCGGTGCCCATGTCGTCGTCGCGGCCCGGCGGCGGGACCTGCTCGAAGCACTGGCGGAGGAATGCAGCCGCATCGGTCCGGCGGCGCTCGCCGTGCCCACCGATGTGACCGATCCGCGGGCGGTCGAGGCCCTGGCCCGCGCGGCGGAGGATCGCTTCGGCCGCATCGACGCCTGGATCAACAATGCCGGGACCGGCGTGTTCGGCCCGTTCCAGGATGCGCCGCTCGACCTGCATCACCGCACCGTCGAGGTGAACCTGTTCGGCGCCATGAACGGCGCCTACGCGGTGCTGCCCCGCTTCCTCGAACGGCAGCGGGGCATCCTCGTCAACATGGTCTCGCTCGGCGGCTGGGCGCCAGCCCCGTTCGCCGCGGCCTACACCGCGAGCAAGTTCGGCCTGCGCGGCTTTTCGGCGAGCCTGCGCCAGGAGTTGCGGCGTTACCCCCACATCCACGTCTGCGCGGTGTTCCCCGCGATGGTCGATACGCCGGGTTTCGTCCACGGCGCGAACGTCTCCGGCCGCACCCTCGATCCCGGCCCGATGCTCTACGCCCCCGAGGAGGTCGCCGGGACCCTCGTTCACGTCGTGCGCCATCCCCGCGACGAGATCGCGGTGGGCTGGCCTGCCCGCGCGGCCCAGGCCGCCTACGCCCTGGCGCCGGGGCCGACCGAGCACTTGATGGGCCTTGCCCTCAATCGGACGCTCGATCGGGCGCGGCCCGCGCCCAGGACGCATGGGTCCCTGCGCGCACCGATCCGGGACGGCACGACCTCGGACGGTGGCTGGCGCGCGCGAAAGCGCCTCCCCTCGGCCTCGACCCTAAGCGGATTCGGCGTGGCCGTCCTCGCCGCCGGCGCGGCCCTGGCCCTCGGCGGCCTGCTCGGGCGCCGCTCCGAGCGATCGGGACGGTGAACGCGAAGGCCGCCGAGAAAACCCCCGGTTAAGCCTAAGCCCCTATCACCGGCGCATCGAGCCTGGTGATGAAAGGAGCGCCGATGACCAGGGACCAACTCGCGACCGAACTGAAGCGCATGGCCTCCTCGCAGGTCAGCGACATCGAGCGCGCGGTCAAGGCGGGCCACAAGACCATCGCCCTGAACGAACTGGCCGACCTCGACCGTCAGCTCAAGGCGCTGGCCGCCGCCCTCAAGGCCAAGCCCGTCGTCCGGGCCTGAGCCCGCGTATCAACGCACCATCGAATCGATCGGACTGCCACGGCCCCCGCCCCCGGGCGGAGGCCGCGCCCGCCGGCTGGATCCCGACGACCCGTCCGCCTCAGCGGTCGCGGCCGAGCAGCACCAGCCAGCCGATGCCGAGCATCGCTACGGTCATGCCGATGATGACGAAGGCCGGCGTGCCGAGGTCGATCAGCCGCGGTGCGAGCTGCGTGGCGAAGGCCGCCACAACGAGGCCGACGGCGACCCGCGCCGCGCCGCGCTCGATGCCGCGCACCAGCTTGTCCATCCCCTTCAGCTCGATCTCGACGGTGACGCGCCCCTGCTTGAGCCGCACCAGCATGAGGTGGATCAGCGTCGGCAGTTCGGAGGCTGCGCCATAGAGGCCGCTCCCGAGCGACTCGGCCTTGCGCATCAGCCCCCGCAGAGAGAACTGCGAGCGCATGCTCGCGCGCACGGTGGGCCCGGCGGCGGCGAACAGATCGAAACCCGGATCGAGCTGCCGCATCACGCCGTCGGCGGTGACGAGGCCCTTGAACAGGATCGCGAGATCGGTCGGCATCGCGAGGTCGTTCTCGCGCGCCATGGTCATGAAGTCGGTGAGCACGAGCCCGAGATTGAGCGGGATCGAGGAATGGGCCTGCACGAAGTTCTGGGCGGATTGCTCCAGCTTGCTCAGGTCCGGGTTCGAGGTGCCGGTCCAGTCGAGCAAGGTCGCCATCAGGCCGTCGACGTCCTGCTTGAGCATCGCGCCGATCAGGACGAGCAGTTGCTGGCGTCGCTTCTGCGACAAGCGTCCGACGATGCCGAAATCGATGAAGCCGATGCGGTTGCCGGGCAGGATCAGCAGGTTGCCGGGATGGGGGTCGGCATGGAACACGCCCTCGATCAGCGCCATGCGCAGGAAGGCGTCGCAGCCCTTCTGCGCCAGCGCCTTCTTGTCCGCATCCATCGCCCGCAGGGCGGCGGCGTCGTTGGGCGAGATGCCGTGGATGAACTCTTGGACGAGCACCCGCTCGGAGCACCATTCCCAGAAGATCTTCGGGATGACGATGTCGTCGCGCCCGGCAAAGATCTCGGCGATCATCTCGCAGTTGCGGGCCTCGTTGAGCAGGTCGAGCTCGCCGTTGAGGCCGTTGGCGAGGTGGCGCATCTGCTCCTGAGGCTGGTAGCGGGCCATCTCCGGCCACTCCGCCTCGACGATGCGGGCGCCGTGCGCCATCAGCCGCAGGTCCGCCTCGATGATCTTGCGCAGGCCCGGCCGCAGGACCTTGACCACGACCTCCTCGCCGGAATGCAGGCGCGCCCGGTAGACTTGGGCGATTGAGGCCGAGGCGATCGGATTGAGGTCGAACTCGGCGAAGACCTCCTGGGGCGGCGCACCGAGATCGGCCTCGAGCTGCGGGCCGATCAGCGACCACGGCACGGGCTTGACTTGGCTGTGCAGCTTCTCCAGCTCGTCGGTCCAGACCGGCGAGAGCAGATCCGGACGGCTCGCCAGGATCTGGCCGAACTTGATGAAGGTCGGCCCCAGCGTCTCAATGGCCCGGCGCAGCCGCTCGGGCTGGGATAGCCGCGTGACGTCGACCCGCGGCGTGCGGCGGGGAATGAGCGGGATGTTGTGCAGCCCGAGCCGGTCGACGACCTTGGTCAGCCCGAAGCCGATCAGGACCGAAGCGATTTCCGAGAGGCGCTGACGGTCGCGCGCGGCGACGAAGGCTGTTTTGAGCATGGCGGTCTTGCGTGTCGCGCGAAGCGTCGGTCCGGGCAAGACCGATCCGGCCCTCGCCGGGCATTTCGCAATCGCGCGGCCATGGGGCTTTTTTAGGATCGCGACCGCCAGGCGCGTCCTCGGCCGCCGAAGCGACGGGCGTGTTCGTCAGCCTCCCCGGTTCAGGGCGCGGCCGCCTCGGCATGAACGTCGATCAGGACTTTCTCGGCGGTCTCCGCGGCTTCCGGAGCGATGGTCCGCAGGATGCCCGGTACGTCGGCGCCCCCCGTGCCGAACCGAGCCCAGGCCGCCCGGCAGCGGCGGTGGTCCGGATCCGACAGGAAGTAGCGTTTCTGCTCGTCCAGGAGCGTCGCGTAAACGGCGGCGCGCACGCCGTGCTCGTCGCCGACATAGAGCTGGTAGACGCGGCTCCAGAACGTCTCGTCGAGTTCCCACTCGCACTGGCCGGCCGCCTTCATCATCGCCAGCTTGCGAAGGCTCTGGCGCTCGGCATGCGGCATGACGAGGAAGCCGTAGCGCGCCTTCAGCACGCGACCACCCGCGTCATAGCCCTCCGCACTCGTCAGCGCCCAGCCGAGATAGCCGCCCGTGCCGGCGACGAGCAGACCGGCCGTCAAAAGAAGTGTGCGGAAGGCGGTCATGGGCAGGCCCCTGAATCAAGCGTCCATCCTGCCGGCAACCTGGGCGGCATCAAGGTCGAGCGACGCCGTCCCTCCCCTGCAGTTTTGCCGCTCGTCGAGGAGGTTCGGTAATCCGTGGGCGGCCATCTTCCGGGATGGACCGTATCGCCGAAGTCCCCTCCCCTCTTTGGGCCGGGGGCCCGATCCATGGGCGGCGGGCGGCTCTGGTGGTGCGGCCGGGAACGTCAAAAGGCCCGCGCGGCGCGAGCCG
>NZ_JACHOS010000033.1 GCF_014199985.1 Methylorubrum rhodesianum
CAGCGCAAGCGGGCGATGGCGCGCAAGGTGATCGCGGCCTGCGGCGGTTCGGTGCGGGGCAAGCGGGTGGCGCTCTTGGGCCTGACGTTCAAGCCGAACACGGACGACATGCGCGACGCGCCGTCGCTGTCGATCATCGCGGGCTTGCAGGATGCGGGCGCGCGGATCGTGGCCTACGACCCGGAAGGGATGGAGCAGGCGCGGCCGCTTCTGCAGGGGGTGGCGTACGCCGAGGACGCCTATGCCTGCGCGGAAGGGGCGGATGCGCTGGTGATCGTGACGGAGTGGAACGCGTTCCGGGCGCTGGATCTGGCCCGGCTGAAGGCGCTGATGGCCGCGCCCGTCCTCGTCGACCTGCGCAACGTCTACGCTCCCGCAGAGGTCGAGCGCCACGGCTTCGACTATTCCGGCATCGGAATTGCTTGATTACAGCCTTCGATCCGCCGCGCATTCGACGTTCGTGTCGGAGCCGTCTCATCTGTCGTATCGGAGCGCCACAACTTTCAAGCGCAACAACACGACAGCTCCCGCCGAAATCGATTTCATGAGAAGAGCGAAAACGACTCTCTGAAACCTAGCGCAATATTCGCACGGCCTTCACCACTCCAATGGCAGAATGGTGGCAATTTTCGAACTCATCCTGATGTTCACGACTGATATTTGTTGTTTTCGGCATTTCGCCGCTTTTCGGCCATCAACGATTCACTGATGAATACGTGCCACACAATCTCCCAATCTCTCTGGATTAAGGGAGAGGTTGCAGCCAAGCGGGTTGGACGGTCCTATCGGTCAGACTAAGAGTGCCTCTTAAAACCTCCGGTCGTCGGCCGCCCGCCCCAGGCGCCGCGGACAAGCCCGAGGGTTCACGAGACATTCGCGGTGCGGGCGGAACGCCGGCACCGAACGGACCACCGGTCCCTGCTTCAAGAGCGTAAACGGATCGACGTGACAAACCGCAAGAACATCGCGATCGTCGGCCGCGCCTGCCGCCTGCCCGGGGCTCAAAACGTCGAGGGGCTGTGGCAGCTCCTGACGGAGGCGCGCTGCGCCGTCTCGCGCATTCCCGAGGACCGCTGGTCGCTTCAGGCGTTCGGCCATCCGCGGGCGCAGGAGCGGGGCAAGAGCTACACCTGGGCCGCGGGCGTGCTCGACGACATCTGGTCGTTCGATCCGGGCGTGTTCGGCATCTCGCCGCGCGAGGCGGAGCAGATGGACCCGCAGCAGCGCATGCTGCTGGAACTGACCTGGGAGGCGTTCGAGGATGCGGGCCTGCGCCCGTCGAGCGTCGCGGGCAGCCATATCGGCGTCTTCGTCGGCGCCTCCGCCCTCGATTACGGCAACCTGCGCATCCTCGACCCGTCCTCGGGTGACGCCTACGCGGCCACCGGCAACACGCTCTCGATCATCTCGAACCGCATCTCCTACATCTACGACCTGAAGGGCCCGAGCTTCACCCTCGACACCGCCTGCTCGTCCTCGCTGGTCGCGCTCAACGCGGCGATCGCGGCGATCGAGGCGGGACAGGTCGACACCGCCGTGGTGGCGGGCGCCAACATCCTGGCGAGCCCGTTCAACTTCATCTCCTTCTCGAACGCGCAGATGCTCTCGCGCACCGGCCTGTGCCAGGCGTTCTCGTCGAGCGCCGACGGCTACGTGCGCGCCGAGGGCGGCGTGGTGCTGATCCTGCAATCGGCCGAGGCCGCCGCCCGCAGCGGCCGGACGGTGCGCGGCGTCATCGCGGCGAGCGGCGTCAACTCGGACGGGCGCACCACCGGCATCTCGCTCCCTTCCGGCCACGCGCAGGGCGCGCTGCTGGAGCAGGTCTACCGCGAGGCCGAGATCGACCTCGACCGCATCGCCTTCGTCGAGGCGCACGGCACCGGCACGCCGGTCGGCGATCCGATCGAGGCGGGCGCCATCGGCTCCAAGCTCGGCAAGCCGCGGCAGGCTCCGCTGCCGATCGGCTCGATCAAGACCAATATCGGCCATACCGAGCCGACCTCGGGCCTTGCCGGCCTCCTGAAGGCCAGTCTCGCGCTTGAACACGATCTGCTGCCGCCCTCGCTGCACGCGCCCGAGTTGAACCCCGAGATCCCGTTCGAGGCGCTGAAGCTCGCCGTCAACCGCGCGCCGCTGGCCCTCACCCGCTCGAGCACCGAGCGCTTCGCCGGCGTGAACTCCTTCGGCTTCGGCGGCACCAACGCCCACGTCGTGCTCACCGATCCGGCCCCGGTCGCCGCCAACGGCGAGACGGGTCGCGCCCCCGAGATCCTGCTTCTCTCCGCCCAGAGCCGCGCGGCGCTGAACGATCTCGCCCTCGACTACGCCGCCCGCCTCGACGGCGCCGCGCCGGAGGACGCCGCCCGCGTCGCGGCCGCCGCCTTCCACCGCCGCGAGCGGCTCTCGACGCGGCTGGCCCTGCCGATCGCGTCCGGCACCGATGTCCCCGCCGCCCTGCGTGCGCTGGCCGAGGGCGAGGAGAGCGAGGTGGCGGTCGTCGGCACTGCGGTCGAGCGCAACGCCGAGGTCGCCTTCGTCTATTCCGGCAACGGCAGCCAGTGGGTCGGCATGGGCCGCGAGGCCTATGAGGAGAGCGCGACCTTCCGCGCCCGCTTCGATCAGGCCGACAAGCTCTTCGCAAAGCTCTCGGGCTGGTCGCTGAAGGAGGCGATGTTCGCCGAGGATCTCGATGCGCGCCTGTCCCTCACCCGCGTCTCGCAACCGCTGATCTTCGCGATCCAGAGCGCCTCGACTGCGGCCCTGCGCGCCAAGGGCCTCAGCCCCCGCTACGTCCTCGGCCACAGCGTCGGCGAGATCGCCGCGGCGGAGGCCGCCGGCATCCTGAGCCTCGAACAGGCGGTGCGGGTCATCTTCTTCCGCAGCAAGCACCAGGAATCGACCCGCGGCTTCGGCACCATGGCGGTGCTGCTCGGGCCGGTCGAGGAGATGGAGGAGTTTCTCGCCGACTATCCCAGCCTCGACATCGCCGCCTACAACAGCCCCAAGGCGATCACCGTGGCCGGCCCGGAGGCCGATATCGAGGCCGCGATGAAGGCGCTGGCGCGCAAGCGCCGCCGCGGGCGCAAGCTCGACCTCGAATACCCCTTCCACGGCCGCCTGATGGACCCGACCGAGCGTCCGCTGCTGCGCGACCTCGACGGGCTGAAGGCCTCGGCCGGCCACACCGCCATGGTCTCGACGGTGACGGGCACGGTGCTGTCCGGTGACCAGTTCGGTGCCGGCTACTGGTGGCGCAACATCCGCGAGCCGGTGCGCTTCTGCGAGGCGCTGCAGGAGGCGACCCGGCAGGGTGCCCGCGTCTTCGTCGAGGTCGGCCCGCGCGCGACCCTGCTGCCGCATATCGGCGACGCCATCGAGCCGCTGGCCATCGAGGTCGCCTCGGTCGGCGTGATGCACCGCAAGCCCGTCGGGGGCGATCCGATCGCCAAGGCGGTCGCCGCCGCCCTCGTCGCCGGAGCCGCCGTCGATGAGGCGCGCCTGTTCGGCGCCGATCCGGCCGGCATCGTCGCCCTGCCGCTCTATCCCTGGCAGCGCCGCCCCTTCCGCCTGGCCGAGACGACAGAAGGCGCGGGCGCCGCGCCGCGGCCCTACCACCCGCTCGCCGGCAACCGGCTCGCGCCCGACGGCCTCGAATGGCACGGCCATCTCGACGCGGCGCTGGTGCCCGAGCTCGACGACCACCGCATCGACGGCCAGGTGATCCTGCCCGGCGCGGCCTTCGTCGAGATGGCGCTGCACGTCGCCCGTCAGGCGCTCCGGACGGACGCCGTGACACTCGCCGACGTCGAGATCCTGTCGCCGATGGTCTTCGCGGAGGATTCCCTGCGCGAGGTACTGGTGCGCCTGTCCGGCTCCGGCAACCAGATCCAGATCCTCAGCCGCCCGCGCCTGACCCCGACGCCGTGGCAACTGCACGCCTCGGCCAAGATCATCGAGGGTGATTTTCCGACGCCCGCGTCGCGCGATCTCGCGATCCCGGCCGAGCATGCGATCACGGGCGACGCGCTCTACCGCCGGGCGCTCGCCTCCGGCCTCGGCTTCGGCGAGAACTTCCGCCAGGTCGCGGCCTCGGCCCGCATCGACGAGACCACCATCGTCTCCGAGCTGATCCCGGCCGAGGCCGACGCGCGCTACGGCCTCGTGCCCGCGCGCCTCGATTCCTGCTTCCACGGCCTGATCCTGCTCTTCGCCGAGCTGATGGGCGAGGGCGCCACCAAGGCCTACGTGCCCGTCCGCTTCGGCGAGGTGCGCCTGCTGCGCCCCGGCGCCGCGATCGCCCGCGCCGAGATCCGCACCCGTCGCTGCAACGAGCGCTCGATCCTGGCCGACTTCACCCTCACGGACGCCGAGGGCGAGGTGATCGCCACGATCCGCGAGGGCCGCTTCCAGGCCCTGCGCGCCCGCAGCGGCAGCGATCTCGACGCCTACGCCATCACCCAAGGGGTGGAGCGTGCCACCGAGCCGACCGCCCTGCCGCTGGAGCGGCGCCCGAGCGTGGCCGAGCGCCTGCGCCCGAGCCTCGCGGCCGCGACCGCACCGGATACCGCCGAGCTCGGCCCGGGCCACCTGCTGCTGGAGGGCTGGGCCACGGCACTCGCCTACCGGCTGGCCGAGGGCCTGTCCGAGACGGGCCGGGTGATCCTCGATGGCCGCCTGCCCGAGGCGCTGCATCCTTGGGCGACCAACGCCCTCTACGCCCTGGAGAGCAGCGGCCTCGCGACGCTCGACAAGGGCGTCTGGCGCCTGCGCCGCGACGTGAGCCTGCCCGCGCCCGAAGAGACCATGCGCTGGATCGCGGCCGATCATCCGGAACTGGCCGCGGAACTGGTGCTCCTCGCCGACACCACCGCCCTCGTCGGGCGGATCGTGGCCGGCGAGCGGGTGAGCGCGGCGAGCCTGCCGCCGGCCGCACTCGATGCCTTCCACCTGCGCGGCGCCACCGCCCGCGCCGCCGCCGAGGTCGTCGCGAGGATCGTCGCGGAGGCGCGGGAGCGGCTGCCGTCGGATCGTGCGCTGCGCATTCTTCAGGTTGGCTTCGGTCCGCTCTCGGCCCGCGCCGCCGCCCTGGCGCGCGAGGCGGATGCCCGTCTGACCGTGCTGGAGACCGACCGGCGCCTGGCCGAACGGGCCCGCCTCGGCCTGCCCGGATCGGTCACCGTGGCCGAGGCCGCCGACGCCCTGCCGGCCGGCGCCTTCGACCTCGTTCTGGCCAGCGACGTGCTGCACCGCTCCGAACGGGCCCTCCCGGGCCAGCTCGCTGCGGCGCTCGCCTCCGGCGGCCTGCTGGTGGCGGTCGAGCCCGGCGCCTCGCTGTTCCGCGATCTCGTCTTCGGCCTCGACCCGGACTGGTTCGAGGAGGCGGTCGGCGGGATGCCGGTCTCGCGCCTCGACGACGTGACGGGCTGGCAGCGCACCTTGAGCGCCTCGGGCCTCGTGCGAGTCTCCGCCGACCGTGCCGCCTCCGCCAATGGCGACGACCTGCTGCTCGTCGCCGAGGCTCCGGTCCGCCCGGCGGTCGGCCACGGCCAGAGCTTCGCCTTCGTGGTCGGCTCCGACGACGAGTTCGGCGCCGAGACCGCCTCGTCGCTGGCGACCCTGCTGGTGGCGAGCGGCGTCCACGTCTCGATCATCCTCGATTCCGAGCAGTCGCTCCTGGAACTCGAGCGCGAGACCCCCGACACCGTGGTGTTCCTGGCCGGCGCCTTCGCCGGCGAGGGCGAGGCGGCGACGCGCCTGCGCGACCGCTGCCTCAGCCTGAAGCGCTGCGCCGAGCATCTCGGCAGCCGCCAAACCCGGCTCTGGGTCGTCGCCCCCGGCGCCACCCGCGATGCGGGCGGCGAGGCGGCCGCCGTCGAGGCCGGTGTCTGGGCCTTCAGCCGGACGCTCGCCAACGAGGCGGCCAACCTCGACGTGCGCCGGATCGACCTCGCCCCGGTCCTGTCCTCGAAGGACGCGGCCGAGCGGCTCCGCGCGCTGATCCTGTCGGGCACCGACGAGACCGAGATCGTGCTCGACGCCGACGCCACCCGGGTCGTGCGCTTCCATCCCGGCCGCACCGCGCGTGCGGGCGGCCAGGCGGCTCCGGCCGCGCGGCTGGAGCGCTCGAACACCGGCGGCCTCAACGAGATGGTCTGGGGTCCGGCCGAGCGCGCCGCCCCCGGCCCCGGTGAGGTCGAGATCGCGGTGGCCGCCACGGGCCTGAACTTCCGCGACGTGCTCTGGGCGCTCTCGATGCTCCCGGAGGAGATCCTGGAGGACGGCTTCGCCGGTCCCCGTCTCGGCCTCGAAGTCTCCGGCCGCGTCACCGCCGTCGGCGCCGGCGTGGTAGATTTCGCGGTGGGCGATTCGGTCGTCGCCTTCGCCCAGTCGGGCTTCGCCACCCACGTGGTTGTGCCCGAGATGGTCGTGGCGCCGATGCCGGCCGGGCTCGACCCGGCCGCGGCGGCGACGGTGCCGGTCGCCTTCCTCACCGCCTACTACGCGCTCTGCACCTGCGCCCGGCTGCGCAAGGGCGAGTGGCTGCTGGTCCATGGCGGCGCCGGCGGCGTGGGACTGGCCGCGCTGCAGATCGCCAAGTGGAAGGGTGCGCGGGTCATCGCCACCGCCGGCTCGCGGGAGAAGCGGGCGCTGGTCGCCGCGCTCGGCGCCGAGCACGTGCTCGATTCCCGATCGCTCGCCTTCGTGGACGACGTCCGCCGCATCACCGGTGACGGCGTCGACGTGGTGCTCAACTCGCTGTTCGGCGAGATGATGGAACGCTCGCTGAACTGCCTGCGGCCGTTCGGGCGCTTCGTGGAACTCGGCAAGCGCGACTACGTCGCCAACACCCATATCGGATTGCGGCCGTTCCGCCGGAACCTCTCCTATTTCGGCGTCGATCTCGATCAGGTGCTCCAGCACCAGGGCGAGGACGGCGCGCGGATGTTCCGCGAGGTAATGGCCCTGTTCGCCGAAGGGGGCCTGCGCCCGCTGCCCTACCAGCCGTTCGCCGCCGACGAGACGTCGGACGCCTTCCGGCTGATGCAGCAATCCGGCCATGTCGGTAAGATCGTCGTCACGCCGCCCCCGCCCGGCTCGGTTGCGCGGGTCCAGCGCAACGCCTTCACCGTCGCCGACAAGGGCGTCCACCTCGTCACAGGCGGCCTCGGCGGCTTCGGCATCGAGGCGGCGCGCTGGCTGGCCGATCGCGGCGCCAAGCGCATCGTGCTTGTCGGCCGCTCGGGCAAGCCGAACGAGGAGGGCCGCGCGGTCATCGCCGATCTCGCCAAGCAAGGCGTGAAGGTCGAGACCAAAGCCTGCGACATCACCAGCCGCCGCGCGGTCGAGGCGCTGATCGACGGGATCGAGACCCGCGGCGAGAAGCTGGCGGGCGTGATCCACGGCGCCATGGTGCTGCAGGACGGGCTGATCTCGGCGATCGAGCCGGAAACCCTGGAGGCGGTGATCGCGCCGAAGGTGATCGGGGCGCAGCACCTGGACGCCGCAACGCGCGGGCGAAAACTCGACTACTTCGTGCTGTTCTCCTCGGCCACGACCTTCATCGGCAATCCGGGCCAGGGCTCCTACGTCGCCGCCAACGGCTTCATGGAGGGGCTGGCCCGCCAGCGCCGCCGCCTCGGCCTGCCGGCGCTCGCGGTCGCCTGGGGCGCCATCGGCGATGTCGGCGTGCTCGCCCGCAACAAGGCGGTGATGGAGACGCTGTCCTCCCGCGTCGGCGTCACCCCGATGGACGCCCGTCTCTGCCTCGACCTGATGGCCGAGGCGCTGGAAGGCCAGACCGATGCCAGCGACGAGGGCGTCATCGCGATTGCCGCGATGCACTGGGGCAAGGCGCGCGAGCGTCTCGCCACCCTGCGCTCGCCGAGCTATGCCAGCCTCGGCAGCGACCAGCAGGCGGAAGCCGGCACGGTGGCCGCGATCAATATCGGGGCGCTGCTGCGGAGCCAGGACATCGACGCGGTCCGCACCACCGTGGCGGACGCCATCGTCGAGGACATCGCCCGGATCCTGCGCCTGCCCAAGGACGATATCAGCCGCGTGCGCCAGCTCTCGGAGATCGGCCTCGACTCGCTGATGGGCGTGGAGCTGGGGGCAAGCCTGCAGGAGCGCTTCGCCCTCGACGCGCCGCCGGCCGGCATCTCCTCGGGGCTGACCGTCAACGAGTTGACCGAGACCCTGATCCAGGCGGTGGCGACGCCGGTGGACGAGGCCGCGGGCGTGACCCTGACCCTCGCCTCGAAGCATGTCGGCGACCTCGATGCCGCCGCACTCACGCCGTTCAACGAACTCGTCGAGAAGAACGTCTCGGACATCAAAGAGATCTTGCAATGACCCAGCCGTCACGCCCGCAGGACGGCCGGGCCGCGCTCGCGAGCTTCGTCACCAACCGGCTCGGCCGCACCCAAGCGCGGCCCGCCCCTGCCGAGACCAAGGCGCCGCCGGCCAACGAGTCGGCCCAGGATTTCGAGAAGCTGACCGGCTACCGCGAGCTGCGCCTGCAGCGCTCGGCCGCTGACCTGATCGGCCTCGGCAACCCGTTCTTCCGGGTCCATGAGACCCGCGCCGGTGCCCAGACCCGCATCGGCGGCGAGGCCTTCTCCAACTATTCGTCCTACGACTATCTCGGCCTCAACGGGCATCCGGCGGTGAGCGGGGCAGCGCGCAAGGCGATCGAGGCCTTCGGCACCTCGGCGTCCGCGAGCCGGATCGTGGCCGGCGAGCGGCCCGGCCATCTCAAGCTGGAGCGGGCGCTGGCCGCCCATTACGGCACGGACGGCTGCGTCATCATGGTGAGCGGACACGCCACCAACGTCACCGCCATCGGCGCCATCCTGGAAGCGCCGGACGTGATCTTCCACGATGCTCTGATCCACAACAGCGTGGTGACGGGCGCGCAGCTCTCCGGGGCACAGCGCCGCTCATTCGCCCACAACGACCCCGCCGCCCTGGAGAAGCTCCTCGAGGCGACCCGGCACGAGCACCGCCGCGCGCTGATCGTAATCGAGGGCCTCTACAGCATGGACGGCGACGCGCCGGATCTGGCGGCCTTCGTCGAACTCAAGCGTCGCTACGATTGCTGGCTGATGGTGGACGATGCCCACGGGCTCGGCGTGCTGGGCCGCACCGGGGCGGGCCTGCACGAGCATTGCGGGGTCGATGCCTCCGACGTCGACATCTGGATGGGCACGCTCTCGAAGACGCTGTCGTCCTGCGGCGGCTATATCTGCGGCCCCTCGGCGCTGATCGAGTACCTGAAATGCACCGCGGGCGGCTTCGTCTACAGCGTCGGCATGTCGCCGCCGCTCGCCGCCGCGGCCGAGGCCGCGCTCTCGGTGATGCAGGCCGAGCCGGAGCGGGTGGAGCGGCTGCGCCGCAACGGCAACCAGTTCCTGGCGCTCGCCAAGAAGCATGGCCTGAACACGGGTTCGAGCCTGGGTCTGGCCGTGATCCCGATCATCGTCGGCGATTCGCTCAAAGCCGTGACGCTCTCGGACCGGCTGTTCAAGCGCGGCATCAACGTGCAGCCGATCATCCATCCGGCGGTGCCGGAACGCTCCTCGCGCCTGCGCTTCTTCATGACCTCCGAGCACACGCCGGAGCAGATCGCGCAGACGGTGACCACGGTGGCGGAAGAGCTGTCGGCGCTGGAGACCGGCGCGACGCTGATCGAGCAGCTGATGGCCCGCCGGGGGGCGTAGCTCGCTCCCTTACCCTCCCCTCCTCTGCGGGGAGGATGCCTCGCGGATGCGAGGCGGGAGAGGGGCCGGCTCCGAACGGTCCGGAAGCCGCGCTCCCCTCACCCGATCCCTTCGGGGGCCACCCTCTCCCGCGGAGGGGAGCGTGTGATGCGCGGCCCGCATCTCGGCCTCAGCCTCGCCCGGCCAGCCAGATCACGTGCCGAGCCCCGCGCTTGCCGCGCGCCCGTGTCGCCACTTCCTCCACCGCGAACCCCGCTTGGCCCAACCGCCGCGTGAAGGCCGCGTCGGGATGGGCCGACCACACCGCCAGCACCCCGCGGGGGCGGAGCGCCGCACGGGCGGCTCCGAGACCGGCGGCGTCGTAGAGGCGGTCGTTGTCCGTCCGGGTAAGGCCGTCGGGGCCGTTATCCACGTCGAGCAGAATCGCGTCCCAGACCGCCGGCCGCTCCCGGATCACCGCGGCGACATCGGCCTCGCGGATCGTCACGCGCGGATCGTCGAGGCTCGGGCCAGTCAGCACCGCCATCGGCCCACGCGCCCAGGCCAGGACCGCCGGCACGATCTCGGCCACCGTCACCTGCGCCGTTGCCGGCAGGCAGGCGAGCGCGGCGCGCAGGGTGAAGCCCATGCCGTAGCCGCCGATCAGCACCCGCGGCGCCCTCGCGCCGGCGATCCGCTCGGCGGAGAGCCGCGCCAGCGCCTCCTCGGAGCCGCTGAGACGGCTGTTCATCAGCTCGTTGCGGTCGAGCTGGATCGAGAACTCGGTGCCGCGGCGCATCAGGCGCAGCGTGCCCGCCTCGCCGGGGATCGGCGCGGTGTCGAGATGCTCCCAAGGGATCAACGGTCGTCTCGCAAACTCGTGGCGGTGGATACCGGCGGCGGATACCGGCCGCAGCGTGGCCAGCCTCGTCCGGCTCGCGTCTCGGCACAAACGAAAACGGCGCGGGATGCTCCCGCGCCGCCGGTCTCATGCCGGGATGAGCTCCCGAAAATCACATCCCGAACTGCACCTGCCGGCTGTTGCCCTTCTTCAGGTTGCGGAAGCGGGCCATTGCCCAGAGCGGGAAGAACTTCGGGTAGCCGTGGTAGCGAAGATAGAACACCCGCGGGAAGCCGGTCGCGGTGTAGCGCTCCTCGCTCCACAGCCCGTCCTGCCCTTGCGTGCGCAGCAGGTAGTTGACGCCGCGGGCGACCGCCGGGTCGTCCACCTCCCCCACCGCCATGAGGGCGAGCAGCGCCCAGGCCGTCTGCGAGGCGGTCGAGTAGCCCGGCTCGAATTCGGGGTTGAGCTTGTAGGAGGAGGCGTCCTCGCCCCAGCCGCCATCCGGATTCTGGATGCGGATGAGCCAGGCCACCGCCTTGCGGATCTCCGGGCTCTGCGGATCGACGCCGGCGGCGTTCAGCGCGCAGAGCACCGACCACGTGCCGTAGATGAAGTTCATGCCCCACCGGCCGTACCAGCTGCCGTCCTTCTCCTGGTCGTTGAGCAGGTAGGTCACGCCGCGGTCCAGCGCCCGGCTGGTCTCGCGGGTCTCCCCGAGCTGCGACAGCATCGAGACGACGCGGGCGGTCACGTCCGCGGTCGGCGGATCGAGCAGCGCGCCGTGATCCGAGAACGGGATGTGATTCAGGTAGTGGTGGTTGTTGTCGGCGTCGAACGCGGCCCAGCCGCCATCGGCGCTCTGCAGCCCCTCGACCCACTCGCGGGCGCGGGCGATCGAGGCCGAATAGTCCGGCATGCCGCTGACCAGCCCGTGCTGGCGCTGGGCACGGTCCATCGCCATCACGACCACGGCGGTATCGTCGAGGTCGGGATAGTGCGGGTTGGCGTACTGGAAGGCCCAGCCGCCGGGGCGCACGTTCGGCTTGGTCTCGGCCCAGTCGCCCTTGATGTCGAGGATCTGGAGCGGCTTGAGCCAGTCGAGGCCGGCGCGGGCATTGGCCTCGGCCCGGTCGCCGCCAGCCTCCAGCATGGCATGGCTCGTCAGCGCCGTGTCCCAGACCGGCGAGAGGCAGGGCTGGACATAGGCCTCGTCGTCCTTCTCGGCGACGAGCTTCTCGATCGCTTCGAGCGCGATCTTCACCTGCGGGTGATCGGGCGGATAGCCGAGCACCTCGTACATCAGCACCGAGTTGACCATCGACGGGAAGATGGCGCCGAGGCCGTCCTCGCCGTTCAGGCGCTCGGAGACCCAGGCGACCGCCTTGTCGATGGCGCGCTGGCGCGGCACCTTCGGGAAGTGGTCCTGCGTCTTCTGCAGCACCCGGTCGATCGCGCCGAAGATCGGCGTCCATGGCCAAGTGGCGTGGGGCGAGCCCGGCCAGACCCGCACCGACTCGGGCGGGGTCACGAACAGTTCGGCCACGCCGACGCCGCGCGGGTTCTTCGCCCGCGGCTTCTTGGCCTGGATCACGAACAGCGGCACCATCGTGCAGCGGGCCCAGTAGGACACCTTGTCGAGGTGGAACGGGAACCACTTCGGCAGGTGCATCACCTCCACCGGCATCACCGGCACCGCCGTCCACGGCACCTCGCCGTAGAGGGCGAGCAGGATGCGGGTGAAGACGTTGGCGTTGGCGGCACCGCCCCGCTGCAAGATCGCCTTGCGCACCGCGCGCATGTGCGGCGCCTCGATGTCGTCGCCGATCATCTTGAGGGCGAAATAGGCCTTCACCGACGCGCTCATGTCGAACGGGCCGTCATGGACCAGCGCCCAGCCGCCATGCGCCTTCGACTGCGTGCGGCGCAGGTAGTTGCCGATCTTGGCTTCTAGCCCCGGCCGCGGCTCGGTCCCGCGGAAATGGTGGAACAGGATGTACTCGGAGGGGATGGTGGCATCCGCCTCGAGTTCGAAGCAGATGTGGCCATCGGCCTGCGTCATGTCGGTGAGCGCGCGGGTGGCGCTCTGGACGCCACGCTCGACATCGTCGAGGGACACGTCGCGGGTCTTGGGACGCTGCAGCGTCTCGACCTTGCTCGCGGCCGCCTCTCGCATCGTTCTCGCCTCGCTCGACTGTCTCGATGCCGTCGTCATATCGTTCAAGCGACTCCCTGTGCCTGTGCCCGTCCGCACATGCCGGTGCGGAACAGGGCTTGCGCGGCATTCGTGCCGGATCGGATCGCGCCCTCGATGGTCGAGGGCAGCCCCGTCTCCGTCCAATCGCCGGCCAGAACCAGATTCCGGTAGCGCGTCGCTACACCGGGACGGCGCGCGGCCTCAGCGGGCGTCGCCGCAAAGGTCGCCCGCTTCTCCTTGACGATCTGCCAGCTAGGCAATTCCCGTGCAAGTCCGTTGAGTTCCGCAATCTCAACCCAGATCCGACGCGCAAGATCCTCACGGCCCTCGTCCAGCAAGTGGTCGGCACCGCTGATGGTCACCGAGAAGCGATCCGGATAGGCGAACAGCCACTCGGTCAGACCGCCGACGACGCCGAGGATCAGCGGCGCGCCCTCGGGGGGACGCACGGCGAAATGCGCGTTGACGATGGAGCGGAATTCCTGCGGCGCCGGCGTGCCGGGCAGCAGATCGGTCGCCACCCAGGGCGGAAGGGCCAGGACCACGGCGTCATCGGGCCCGACCACGGTCGGCTCGTCGGTGAAGTCGAGGCGCTCGATGCGGCCCTGCCCGAGGGTCAGCGCCCGCAGGCGGCGGCCGTAGCGGATCTCGGCGCCGCGGCTCTCGAGATAGCGCAGGGCCGGATCGACGAAGGCCGTGGACAGGCCCTCGACCGCGATGAGCGGCCGGCAGGCGCGCCCGCCGGCCCCGAGGGTCTCGCGCAGAATGGTGGCGGCAAGCCCGACATCGCTCTCGCGCGGGTCGGTGTTGAGCGCCGCGAGCAGGACCGGGCGCCAGAGCCGCTCGTAGAGCGGACCCTCGCAGGACATCCGCTCGCCGATCGTGCCGCTCTGGCCCGGCTTGTTGCCGGAGGCGGCCATCATCAGCGAGAGCGGCGCGAGATAGTCCCGCGCCCGGGTGCCCGGCACGCGCCGGCCCGCCCGCAGCACCCACCAGGGCAGACGGCCCTCGTTCGGGCGCAGGGTCCAGCGCTCGCCGGTGCGGAGATCGGCGAAGGGGAAGACAGCCTCCTCGGGACCGGTCAGGGCGTCGTCCGGCGCCCCGATCAGTTGCAGGAAGTCGAGGGACGACCGGTTGCCCGACAGGAGCAGGTGATTGCCGTTGTCGATGGTCAGCCCGAGCGAAGGGTCGAAATAGGAGCGGCAGCGTCCGCCCGCCTGCTTGGCGGCTTCGTGCAGCACGACGCGGCTGCCCGCTTCCGCCAGCGAGGCGGCCGCCGAGAGGCCGGCGAGTCCCGCGCCGACGACGTGAACCGTACCCGTCATCAGAAAATCCCGTGACGCAGAGCGACGAGGAGGAGGGAGAGCTTACCCGGCTTGACCCGCGCCCGCGGGGCCGCCCAGCCGCGCTTCACCACGGCGTCGAGGTAGAGCCGGTAGGCCGCCGCCATCAGGCGCGCCGCCTTGGTGGCCTGCCGTGGGCTGCGCTGGATGATCGCCCAGGTCTGGCGATAGTGCTCCTCCGCCTCCGCGGCGACCGCCGCGCAGACCTCGCCGAGGCGCGGATGGGCGAGCGCGCTCTGCGGCGTCGGGGTCATCAGCCCGATCTTGTGGAACTTCTCCATCGGCAGGTAGAGGCGCCCGCGCGTCGCATCCTCGTCGATGTCGCGCAGGATGTTGGTGAGCTGAAGCGCCCGGCCCTGGTGCCACGCGAGCCGGATGCCGTCCGCCTCCGGCATGCCGAAGATGCGCACCGAGAGTCGCCCGACGGCGCTCGCGACCCGGTCGCAATAGAGATCGAGCTTGGCCTCGGAAGGCGCGACGATGTCTTCTTCGGCATCCATCGCCATCCCGTCGATGACCGCCTGGAAATCCTCGCGCTTGAGCCCGAACCGGCGCATCGGCTCCTCCAGCGGCTTCACCCGCGGCGGCGGATGGCCGGCATAGAGCGCGTCGATATCGGCCCGCCAGCGGTCGAGCTCGGCCGCGCGGACCTCCCGCGCACCGCCGTCATCGGCGACGTCGTCGACGGAGCGGCAGAAGGCGTAGACGGCGTACATCGCCTCGCGCCGCTCCTTCGGCAGCAGGCGCATCGCGGTGTAGAAGGACGAGCCGGCGGCCGGCAGGGCGGGCGCCTCGGCGGTCTCACCCGCGATCGGGCTTGCGGTGGCGCTCATCGGCCGGCTCCGGCAGCGGCGGGACGGGGCGCGCGCGACCGGAACGGGCGGCGCACCAGAGTGGCGGCGATTCCGCCGAGCGCGGTGAGCGCGAAGGCGGCCTTGCCGTGATGGACCTTTTCCGAGAGCGGGTCGCGGGTCAGCAGGCCCTTGGTCAGGACGACGGCCAGCCGATGGATCGCGGCGATCTCCAGGCTGAGGCGGAAATCGTCGATCCGGTTCGGCAGCGGCGCGCCTTCCTCCAGGAGCACCAGCGTGCGCTCGGCGAGTTCGCGGATCACGGCACGAAGCTGCGGGCTCGCCCGGTCGGCGCCCAGCATCGACACGTCGGCGCCGTGCTTCCGCATCACGTCGAGGGGGATGTAGACCCGGTCGAGATTGCGGAAATCCTTGCCGCAATCCTGAAGGTGGTTGAGCACCTGCAGCGCGGCGCAGATCGCGTCCGAGGTCGGATAGACCCGCGCCGGATCCTCACCGTGCACGTCGAGGACGAAGCGCCCGACCGGCATCGCCGAGTAGCGGCAATAGTGGATCAGCTCGTCCCAATCCGCGTAGCGCGACTTGCGCGCGTCCATGCGGAAGGCGTCGAGCAGTTCGAGGGCGTGAGTCGGCGGCTGGCCATGCGCGGCCAGCTCGCGCTTGAGCGGCTCGACCGAGGGGTCGGAGCCGCCCTTGCCGGTGAGCGCGTCGGCGAGCGCGTCCAGCATCTCGATCTTGCGCTCGGGCGAGAGGCCGGTGTGATCGGCAACGTCGTCGCCCGCCCGCACGTAGTTGTAGAAGGCGAGGATCGCGCCGCGGTTGCGCGGGTGGATCAGGTGCGAGGCGACGGGAAAATTCTCGTCGTGCTGCCCCTTGCCGGTGCGGGCGTCGGTTGCGGTCTGAAGCGGGGCGCTCATTTCATGTATCCCGCCTGACGGAACCACGCGATGGCGTCCTCCAGCCCCTGGCGGTAGGGCCGCGCAGAATAGCCGAGTTCCGCCCGTGCCTTGGCGTCGGAGAAGAACATCCGGTACTTCGACATGCGCACGCCGTCGATGGTGGCGAGCGGCGCCTTGCCGGTCACCCGGGCGATCTGCTCGGACAGATAGGCGATCGGGTAGATCACCGCGTAGGGCAGCCGCGTCGTCGGCGCCTTGCGGCCGACGATGGCTGCGATGTCGGCGAGCATCTGGGCCAGCATCACGTCCTCGCCGCCGAGGATGTAGTGTTCGCCGATCCGCCCCCTGCGCAGGGCCATCAGGTGGCCGGCGGCGACGTCGTCGACATGGGCGAGGTTGAGGCCGGTATCGACGAAGGCCGGAATCTTGCCCTGCGCCGCGTCGAGGATGATGCGACCGGTCGGCGTCGGCTTGACGTCGCGGGGGCCGATCGGCGTCGAGGGATTCACGATGACGGCGGGCAGGCCGTCGCGGGCCACCATCTCGTCGACCACGCGCTCGGCCACGACCTTGCTGCGCTTGTAGGCGCCGATGGCGGTCTCCGGCGTCAGCGGCCGGGTCTCATCGGCGGGCGTGCCGTCGTCGTGCGGTTTGATGGTCGCGACGCTCGACGTGTAGACGATCCGCTCGACGCCGGCCTTCAGCGCCTCCTCCATCAGGATGCGGGTGCCGTCGCGGTTGGTGCGGACGATCCCCTCCATGTCCGGCGCCCAGAGCCGGTAATCGGCCGCGGCATGGACGAGGTAGCGCTGGCCGCGCATGGCGGAGGCCACGGCCGCCCGGTCGCGCATGTCGGCCTCGACGATCTCGACATCGGGCCAGGTGAGATTCGTGCGCGGCGAGGAGGCGCGCACGGAGATGCGCACGGAAAACCCGGCCGCGCGGAATACGTCGACCAGGGCGGCGCCGAGGAAGCCGCTGGCACCGGTGATCAGCACCGGTCCCGCCGGGAACGGGCCGCTTTGGGTCGGCTCTGTCATCGTGCTCGCGTGATTCACGGGTGATCCCGCCCACCGGTCATGGACCAGCAGGCGAGCGGAAACGCCGCTCCGTCGACGCACCCGATTCCGGGCCGGACGGCGCGGCGCTTGTCTCACTGACGACGCGGTGCGGCAAGCACCGCGTCGGATCGGATCAGGCGAGACGCAGGCGTCCGGCCCGGTTGCCCTTCTTCTCCGGCAGGGCGGCGCGGACGGCCTTGAGGATGCCCTCGGCGTCGAGGCCGGCCTCGGCGTACATCTTCTCCGGCTTGTCGTGATCCTGGT
>NZ_JACHOS010000034.1 GCF_014199985.1 Methylorubrum rhodesianum
GCCCTCGCTTCACAGCCGATGAGTGCCGAAACTGCCTCGCCGCAGCCGGTTACGATACAGACTTGGCCGTCGCTACGTGAACGGGCACGGCTCTAAAATACCGCCACCAACCCCACCCCGACCACCATCAACACCGCCCCGGCGACCCGCCAAACGCTCGCCGGGTGCACCTGAAACCCGATCCATCCGAAATGGTCGAGGATGATCGAGGCGAGCACGCCCACCGTCACGATGATCCCCAGAAAGGTCGCCGCGCCGATGGCGGGGGAGGCGTAGAGCTGGGCCAGGATCAGCAGGATACTCAAGAATCCGCCGAGCCACGCCCACCAGGGCACCTGCCCGAGCTGCTGGCCGGTGGGGATTTCGAGTTTTCCGAGCGCGAGGCCGCCGGCGAGCAGGCCGGCGGTGCTGACGAGCAGCGTCAGGAGGGCCGCCGTGACCGGCAGGCCGAGCGACTTCGACAGCGTCGCGTTCTGTCCCGGCTGGATCGCGTTGGCGAGCCCGGCGAGGATCGTGAGAGCGTAGAGAAACCACATGGCCGGACATCCGGCGGGCCTCCGCCCAAGTTTCGCGGGTGCGACACAGGCGACCGTCACGGCCGCGGGGATCGGCGCATCCCGGGCGGGGGCCGGAACCCGCCGCGCGGCCGCGGATGACGGGGAGGGGTTTTTGGGGGTGGGCGGCCCCGGCCCCGGCCGCGGCGCTCCGCCCCCCTCGACAAAGCGTCGCGGTGGGCCGAAGGGTGGGGCGGCAGGCCGAGACGGTCGCTCGGGAAGCGCGCGGGGCGAGGGCGGATGACTGAGGCCACCATCATCGAGGATGTCGCGGGCGGCGTCCGGCTGATCCGCTGGAACCGCCCGGCGAAGAAGAACGCGCTGACCGGGGCGATGTACGACGCCGCCACCGCGGCGCTGGAAGACGCCGACGCGAACTCCGAAACAATCGGGGCGGTGGTGTTCGCCGGGGCCCCCGGCGCCTTCACCGCCGGCAACGATGTGGCCGATTTCTTCGCCGCCGGCACGGCGCCGCGCGAATCATTTTCGGAGATGCCGGCCCTGCGCTTCATCCGGCAGCTCGCCCGCACCCGCACGCCGCTGGTCGCGGCGGTGGACGGGCTCGCCATCGGCGTCGGCACGACGCTGACGCTGCATTGCGACCTCGTCTACGTCTCGCCGCAGGCGCACTTCCGCATGCCGTTCGTGGAACTCGGCGTGGTGCCGGAGGCCGCCGCGAGCCACCTCCTGCCGCGGCGGATCGGGCTCGCCCGCGCCGCGTCGCTGCTGCTCCTGTGCGAGCCGTTCGACGGGGCGGCGGCGGTGGCGATGGGGCTCGCCAATGGGCTGCTGCCCTCCGAGGAACTGGAGGCGCACGCCCTGGCGCAGGCGGCGCGGCTCGCCGCCCTGCCGCGCCGGGCGGTGCAGGCGACCCGCGCGCTGATGCGCGGCGAGCAGGGCGCCGTCGAGGCGGCGATCGAGGCCGAGGCGCAAGCCTTCGAGGCGGGCCTGCGCGATCCGGAGACGCAGGCGCGGCTCGCCCGCTTCCTCTCCGGCAAGGCGTGAGCGCGGCATGGCGCCGTCGTTGCGGGGGAAGGTCTGCCTCGTGGCCGGGGCCTCGCGCGGGGTCGGGCGCGGGCTCGCCCGGGGGCTCGGGGAGGCCGGCGCCACGGTGATCGTCACCGCC
The DNA here is from genome assembly GCF_014199985.1 of Methylorubrum rhodesianum. Taxonomy (GTDB): domain Bacteria; phylum Pseudomonadota; class Alphaproteobacteria; order Rhizobiales; family Beijerinckiaceae; genus Methylobacterium; species Methylobacterium rhodesianum. The sequence goes on from NZ_JACHOS010000034.1 coordinate 1,681, forward strand.
CGCTCCTCCGAGACCGGGCGGCGCACCGAGACGCGGCCGGAGGCGATCGAGGACACCGCCCGCGCGGTCGATGCCGCGGGCGGGGAGGGGCACCACTACCTGTGCGACCACACCAGCGAGCGGGCGGTGGACGAACTCGTCCACTGGTGCCTGCGCCGGTTCGGGCGGATCGACGTCGCGGCCTCCTCCGTCTGGGGCGGCAACGAGGGCTATGACGGCGAGCGCTACCCCGACGGCGCCGCCTGGGGCACGCCGTTCTGGCGCCGCTCGGCCGAGCCGTTCTCGCGCTATCTGGGGACCGGGCCCTACCCGGCCCTGCTGCTGGCGCGGGCCGTGGCGCCGGCCATGGTGGCGGCCAAGCAAGGGCTGATCGCCTTCGTCTCCTTCGGCACCGAGGACGGCTATCTCGGCGACGTCTACTACGACCTCGCCAAGGCGGCGACGAACCGGCTCGCCCTGGCCTGCGCCGCCGAACTCGCCCCCGCCGGCGTCTGCGCGCTCGGCCTGTCGCCGGGCTTCGTCGCCACCGAGCGGGTGCGCGACCTCGGGCAGGACGCGCTGGCCACCGAGACCCCGCTCTATGCCGGCCGGGCGCTCGCGGCGCTCGCCGCCGACCCGTCCGTGCTGGACCGGGCCGGGCGGACGGTCCATGTCGGGGATCTCGCCCGCGCCTACGGCTTCACCGACGCCGACGGCCGCCAGCCGGAGCGCTTCCGGATCGGAGAGGATGAGGCATGAATCTGGAGAGCAAGAGTCTCGAGGGCGAGAGTCTTAAGGGCAAGACGCTGTTCATCACCGGCGCCTCGCGGGGCATCGGGCTCGCCATCGGCCTGCGCGCCGCCCGCGACGGCGCCAACGTGGCGATCGCCGCCAAGACCGCCGAACCGCACCCGAAGCTCGAGGGCACGATCTTCACCGCCGCCGAACAGATCGAGCGGGCGGGGGGCCGGGCGCTGCCGCTGACGGTCGATGTCCGCGACGAGGCGGCGGTGAAGCACGCGCTCGACCAAACCGCGGAAACGTTCGGCGGGATCGACATCGTGGTCAACAACGCGAGCGCGATCTCGCTCTCGACCACGCCGGCCACCGAGATGAAGCGCTTCGACCTGATGCACGGGATCAACGCGCGCGGCACCTACATGGTGAGCAAGTACGCGATCCCCCATCTGGAGCGGGCCGACAACCCGCACATCCTGATGCTGTCGCCGCCCCTCGACATGGCCGAGCGCTGGTTCGCGCCGCACCTCGCCTACACCATGGCGAAGTTCGGCATGTCGCTGTGCGTGCTGGGGCTGGCCGGGGAGCTAAGGGGCAAGGGGGCTGGAGGGAAGGGCATCGCCGTCAACGCCCTGTGGCCGCGCACCACCATCGCCACGGCGGCGGTGCAGAACCTGCTCGGCGGCGACGCCCTGATGCGGGCGAGCCGCACGCCCGAGATCATGGCGGACGCGGCGCACGCCGTGTTCCTGAAGGACGCCCGGAGCTTCACCGGGCGCTTCCTGATCGACGACACGTTCCTGGCGGAAGAGGGCGTCACGGACTTTTCAAAATACCGCGTCACAGCAGGCGTCCCGCTTGCGCCGGACTTCTTCGTGCCGGAGACAAGCGTCGCCCCGCCCGGGGCCCTCGACTGAGGCTTCACAGGTCGCAACGCCTTGATCTTCACGCACAAGCCCGTCGCGGGCGACACCCAGACGGTGCTGGAGCGCCGCTACCTCGAATTGCAGGAGCCGATCCCCGAGGACACGGTCTGGCTCGACCTCGTGCGCCCGACGCGGGAGGAGGAGGTGAAGGTCGAATCCTTCCTCGGCATCACCGTGCCGACCCGCGAGGAGATGAAGGACATCGAGCCCTCGGAGCTGCTCTACGTCGAGGCCGGCGCCCGCTACATGACGGGCCGCGTGCTCTCCCGCGTCAGCGATTCCGAGGAGCCGGGCCTGGCCGGCATCACCTTCATCCTGCGCGACAACCGGCTCATCACCGTGCGCTACGAGGAGCCGCAGGCGTTCCGGATGTACACCCAGCGCGCCGGCCGGGCGACGGGCAACGGGCCGTCGCGCTCGGTCTCGGGCGAGTCGATCCTGGCCGGGCTGATCGAGGCGGTAATCGACCGCGCCGCCGACGTGCTCCAGCTCCAGGGCGAGCGGATCGACCGCCTCTCGCGAAAGATCTTCGAGGACAAGGGCGACCCGTCCTCGCGCAACAACGCGCTGCAGGACACGCTGCGGGCGCTCGGGCGGCACGGCGACCTGATCTCGAAGCAGCGCGAGAGCCTGGTCTCGATGGAGCGCATCCTGCTCTCGCTCTCGGCCACCTACCGCACGGCGAAAGCGCCGCGCGAGCTGCGCGAGGACGTGCGCTCGACCCTGCGCGACCTGCAATCGCTCGAAGAGCACGCGACCTTCATCTCGGCCAAGATCCAGTTCCTGCTCGACGCCACGCTCGGCCTCGTGAACCTGGAACAGAACAACATCATCAAGCTGTTCTCGGTCATGGCGGTGGTGTTCATGCCGCCGACGCTGATCGCCTCGATCTACGGCATGAACTTCAAGACCATGCCGGAGCTCGACTGGCATTTCGGCTACCCCGCCGCGGTCGGCATGATGGTGGTGGCCGCGGTCCTGCCCTACGTGTTCTTTCGCTGGAAGAAGTGGCTGTAGGGGCGCGCGGTCGTCCCTGGCCGTTTCCGGTTGATCGCTTCGCGTCGGCCCCTTCCGCCATCATTCCGGGGCGCCGGAGGCGAACCCGGAATGGCGGGCAGGCGGGACCGGAAGGATCAACCGGAAACCGTATGACGCAAGACGGCACCGAGGCCGTCGAGCGGAGACCGTAGGCGGCCTGCGCCGACCCCGTGGACCCGTCACTTCCGCAGCGGCACGCCCTTGGTGGTGAAGCGCTGCCCGCCGCCCGGGCGATACTCGGGCCGCGGCTGGCCCCGCCCCTTGCCGGGCCCTTGGCCGGCCCCCTTGCCCAGGCCCGTGCCCGGCGGCTGCGAGAACGGCACGAGCTGGTCCGGCCGCGGGCCGATGAGGTCGGCGCGGCCCATCTCCCGCAGCGCCTCGCGCAGAAGCGGCCAGTTCTCGGGGTCGTGGTAGCGCAGGAACGCCTTGTGGAGGCGCCGCTGCCGCAGCCCCTTGATCGCCTCGACCGGCTCGCTGCCGCCGCGCCGCACCCCTTTCAGCGTGTTGACCTCGGTGTGATACATCGCCGTGGCGGTGGCCATGGGCGAGGGCAGGAAGGTCTGCACCTGGTCGGCGCGGTAATCGTTCTTCTTGAGCCAGAGCGCGAGGTGCAGCATGTCCTCGTCGGTCGTGCCGGGATGGGCCGCGATGAAGTACGGGATCAGGTAGTACTTCTTGCCCGCCTGCTTGGCGGCCTCGTCGAACATCTCCTTGAAGCGGTCGTAGGTGCCGATTCCCGGCTTCATCATCAGGTCGAGGGGCCCGCGCTCGGTGTGCTCGGGCGCGATCTTCAGGCGGCCGCCGACGTGATGGGTCACGAGCTCCTTGACGTATTCGGGGCTCCGGACCGCGAGGTCGTAGCGCACGCCCGAGGCCACCATCACCTTCTTGACGCCCTTGACCTCGCGGACCTTGCGGTAGAGCCGGATCAGGTCGTCGTGCGAGGTGTTCAGGTTCGGGCAGATGTCGGGGAAGACGCAGGACGGCAGCCGGCAGGCCGCCTCGATCTTCGGGTCCTTGCAGGCCATCCGGTACATGTTCGCGGTCGGCCCGCCGACATCCGAGATCACGCCGGTGAAGCCCGGCGTCTTGTCGCGGATCCGCTCGATCTCGCGCAGGATCGAGCCCTCCGAGCGGTTCTGGATGACGCGGCCCTCGTGCTCGGTGATGGAGCAGAAGGTGCAGCCGCCGAAGCAGCCGCGCATGATCGTCACCGAGAACTTGATCATGTCCCAGGCGGGGATCTTGGCGTCGCCGTAGGACGGGTGGGGCGCACGGGCGTAGGGCAGGTCGTAGACCGCGTCCATCTCCTCGCTGGAGAGCGGGATCGGCGGCGGGTTCAGCCAGAGGTCGCGGTCGCCGTGGCGCTGGACGAGCGGGCGCGCGTTGCCGGGATTGGCCTCCCGGTGCAGCACCCGCGAGGCGCGGGCATAGGCTTCCTTGTCGTCCTTCACATCCTCGTAGGCGGGAAGGCGGATCACCGTGTCGCCGGGCCGGCGGGCGGCGGCCTCGTCGGTGGAATCGAGGTCGTCGGCGGGCAGCTCGGTGGTGTGCTCGGGCACCCGGCGGAACAGGGCGACGCCCCGGACGGAGTCGAGTTGGTGCGGCGCCTCGCCGGCCGCCAGGCGGTTGGCCACCTCGACCACGGCCCGCTCGGCATTGCCGTAGAGGAGCAGATCCGCCTTCGCGTCGGCCAGGATCGAGCGGCGCACCTTGTCGGACCAGTAATCGTAATGCGCGATGCGGCGCAGCGAGGCCTCGATGCCGCCGAGGATGACCGGCACGTCCTTGTAGGCCTCGCGGCAGCGCTGCGTGTAGACGATGGTGCAGCGGTCCGGGCGCTTGCCGCCCTCGCCGCCCGCCGTGTAGGCGTCGTCGTGGCGCAGGCGGCGGTCGGCGGTGTAGCGGTTCACCATCGAATCGAGGTTGCCGCCGGTGACGCCGAAGAACAGCCTCGGCCGGCCCAGCGCCCGGAACGGCTCCGCCGACTGCCAGTCGGGCTGCGCGATGATGCCGACCCGGAACCCCTGCGCTTCGAGCAACCGGCCGATGATGGCCATGCCGAAGCTCGGATGATCGACGTAGGCGTCGCCCGTCACCAGAACGATGTCGCAGGCGTCCCAGCCGAGCGCCGTCATCTCGGCGCGGCTCATCGGCAGGAACGGCGCCGCCTTGCCGGCAGGCGGCCGTTTGCAGGCGAGGGGCGCCAACACGCCCTCAAAGGACCGCTCGGTCGAAGCTCGGAGTTCCATGGGGCCTACGCATAGGCCGCCCGGGCCGAGAGCTCAACAAAAGACGGGACGCGCGGGGGCCGCCGGGACGACGGACAGCGGCTGAACCGAGGCGACCGCGCGGCCCCGCCTCACAGGGGAAAGCGCACCCCGGTCAGCGTCTCGGACATCGCCCACAGCCGGTCGGCCGCCGCGCGGTCGAGGGCGCGGGCGGCGATGGAGGCCGGCTTCGGAAAGCCGCGTGCCTCCCAGAACCCGTCCGGCCCGTAATAGCCACCGCGCTCGGCCTCCGGCGCGGCGGCGGCGTAGAGGATCGGCAGGGCGCCCTGCGCCGCCGGCTGGCCGATCAGCGAGAAGATGACCCGCCCCGCCCCCTGCTGGAAGGCGCCCGCCCGGTCGCCCCGGCGGAACACCTCGGTGAGGGCGAGCCCCGGATGCGCCGCGAGCGAGGCGATGCCGGAGCCCGAAGCCTTGAGCCGCCGGTCGAGTTCGAGGGCGAACATCAGGAGCGCGAGCTTGCTCTGCCGGTAGGCCGCCTGCGCCCCGTAGGTCTCGCGCCAGTGCAGGTCGTCGAACCGGATCTGCCCGCTGCGATGGGCGAGGCTCGCCACCGACACCACCCGGGCCGAGGGGCTCAGCGCCGGCAGGAGCAGCCCCGTCAGCGCGAAATGGCCGAGATAGTTCGTGGCGAGTTGCCGCTCGAACCCGTCCACGCTCTCCTCGCGCCGGGGCACCGCGGCGATGCCGGCATTGAGCACGAGCCGGTCGATCGTCGCCTCCGCCGGCCAGTCGCGGGCGAACGCGCGCACGGAGGCGAGCGAGGCGGTGTCGATCGGGCGCACGGACAGCTCGGCCCCGGGATGCTCCCGCCGGATCGCCGCGGCGGCACGCGCGCCCTTCTCGGGATCGCGCACCGCCAGCACCACCGACGCACCCGCCCCGGCCAGCGCTCGCGCCGTCTCGAACCCGAGCCCGGCGCTCGCCCCGGTCACCACGGCGCGGCGGCCGGCCTGGGAGGGGATGTCGGCGACGGTCCAGCGCTGTCTCACCATCGGGCTTACGGTCCTCATCAGCTTCGAATCTCAAGCGGACGGCCGCGACCGTCCGGAGCGGAGGGGCCGCGGCCCAAGTGGAAACCGCACACGGTCCTGTCCGTTCGGCCCTGGTTTCGGAAGCCGAGGCGTCTCTCCCCCGCTCGCCGGCCCCGCCCTTGCAAGGCCGCCGGATCGCGGCGCGACGCCCTATCAGATACCACTTTTGGAAACGATGCATTTCAATCGTTTCTAATTTTCAAACGCCTCGCCAGGGTTCATTCTCTCACCGTCAAGCAGCGGTCGCGGCGGTCCGAACGGGACGACGCTCCGGCCCAGCCACGGTCGAGGAGAGACAATCATGGCCACGGTCACCACCCGGGACGGCACCGAGATTTTCTACAAGGATTGGGGCGCGAAGGACGCGCAGCCGATCATGTTCCATCACGGCTGGCCGCTCTCCTCCGACGACTGGGACGCGCAGATGCTGTTCTTCGTGAACCAGGGCTTCCGCGTGGTGGCGCATGACCGGCGCGGCCACGGCCGTTCGGCCCAGGTGCCGGACGGGCACGACATGGACCATTACGCCGCCGACGCCTCCGCCGTCGCCGAGCATCTCGACCTGAGGAACGCCGTCCATATCGGCCACTCCACCGGCGGCGGCGAGGTCGCCCGCTACGTCGCCCGCCACGGCGAGCCGCAGGGGCGCGTGGCCAAGGCGGTGCTGGTGAGCGCCGTGCCTCCGCTGATGCTGAAGACCGAGGCCAATCCGGAGGGCCTGCCGATCGCCGTGTTCGACGGCTTCCGCAAGGCGCTGGCCGACAACCGGGCCCAGTTCTTCCTCGAAGTCCCGACCGGCCCGTTCTACGGCTTCAACCGCGACGGTGCGACGGTCCACGAGGGCGTGATCCGCAACTGGTGGCGCCAGGGCATGATGGGCTCGGCCAAGGCGCATTACGAGGGCATCAAGGCCTTCTCGGAAACCGATCAGACCGAGGATCTGAAGGCGATCTCGGTGCCGACCCTCGTGCTCCACGGCGAGGACGACCAGATCGTGCCGATCGGGGCCGCCGCGCACAAGTCGATCAAGCTGCTGCGCAACGGCACGCTGAAGACCTATCCGGGCCTGTCGCACGGAATGCTGACCGTCAACGCGGACCAGCTCAACGCCGACCTCCTCGCCTTCATCCGCGGCTGATCGGGCGCCGGCCGCGGCCCGGAGCCGCCGGCCGGCCTCAACCGGGTTGCGATTCGCCGATCCCGCCCGGGAACGGCTCGTTCCCGCGCCGGCCGACGAGGTGGAGCGCGTCGTGCACGAACGGCGCCTGCGGCTGGCCCGCCGCGTCCATGGCCGGCCCGTCAAAGGTGGCGAGGCCCGGCAGCAGCACCGCCTCGGGCCGGGCCGAGGCGACAAAGACCTGCTTGGCGTTGTCGGGCCTGACCTCGATCGCGGCCGGGTCGTCCAGGGTTCCGGCATAGACGCCGCACAGTCCGGGGAAGCGCTCGAACGTCATGAAGAGCGTCGTTCCGCAGACCGCGCAGAAATGCAGGTCGAGATGCCGGCCGCTGCCGTCCGACCGGTGCCGGTAGACGGTCGGCGTGCCCGCGGTGACGTGCAGGTCGTCGCGGGCGAACAGCGGCTCGACGAGGTGGCTCGATCCGGTCACGCGCTGGCAGAAGCGGCAATGGCAGAGCGTCACACGCAGGGGCGGGGAACGCGCCTCGTAGCGCAAGGCACCGCACAGGCAGCCGCCCGATAGAACCGTCATGTTCCCTCCGCACGAGGATCGGGCCGGGCCGCCCGGGAGCGATCTCAGCCCCGAAGCATCCGCAAGGATTCACGGCGAAAATCCTAAATCATCGGTCCAGCGGGGACTATCGCAAAGTGCATTCGCCCTCCGAGGACGAAGAAGAGAGCCAAATCGCAGCAGAACACGGCCGGCTCGACTCGATGAAGGGCTGCGGTGATGGGGCATCGGGCGTTGGCGGACCGCCGGTCTTTCGATTCGCCCGGCATGCCAGCGGCGTGACGCCGTGGCGCTTGCGGGAAGAGCTGCGCCCGGGCTGCGAGGCAAGCAGAGCGCCGGGGAGGGGCGCATCCCGAGCAATCCGGAGGGGCCGGGGCCGGCCCGACCGAGCCGCCCCCCAAAAGCACCTCGGCGATCGGCGAAACCGCGCTATAAGCCTGCCATGGCCTCCGACGACAGACCGCTTGCCCTCACCCTCGGCGACCCTGCCGGCATCGGACCGGAGCTCGCTCTGGCCGCGTGGCAGTTGCGGGGCGAGCGGGGCGTGCCGCCGTTCCAGCTCATCGGCGATCCGGAATTTCTGGAAGCCACCGCCTACCGGCTCGGCCTGTCGGTGCCGGTGGCCGAAGTCGAGCCGGACGATGCCGTCGCGGTGTTCGCGCGGGCCTTGCCGGTTCTGCCGCTGCCGAGCGGCGCCAAGGTTTCGGCCACGCCCGGCGCGCCGGATTCGGCCAATGCCGGCGCCATCGTCGAATCGATCACCGCCGCCGTCGATCTGGTGCGCTCCGGCGCGGCCTCGGGCGTGGTGACCAATCCGATCGCCAAGTTCGTTCTGACCCGCGTCGGCTTCGCCCATCCGGGGCATACCGAGTTCCTGGCGGCGCTGGCGGCACGGGAGGGCCGAGAGCCGCCGCTTCCGGTGATGATGCTGTGGAGCGACACGCTCGCCGTCGTGCCGGTGACGATCCACGTCGCCCTGCGCCGCGTTCCCGAGCTGCTGACGCAGGAATTGGTCGAGCGCACCGCCCGCATCGTCGACGCCGACCTGCGCGCCCGCTTCGGCCTGCAGAAGCCCCGCCTCGTCCTGTCGGGCCTCAACCCGCATGCGGGCGAGTCCGGCACCATGGGCACCGAGGACCGCGACGTGCTGGCGCCCGCCGTGGCGGCCCTGCGCGCCGAGGGCATCGACATCCGCGGACCGCTGTCCGCCGACACCCTGTTCCACGAACGCGCCCGGGCGACCTACGACGTGGCCCTCACCCCGACTCACGATCAGGCGCTGATCCCGATCAAGACGCTCGCCTTCGACGAGGGCGTGAACGTGACGCTCGGCCTGCCCTTCGTGCGAACCTCGCCCGACCACGGCACCGCCTTCGACATCGCGGGGCGGGGGATCGCCCGGCCCGACAGCCTGATCGCGGCCCTGCGGCTGGCGCAGCGCATCGCGCAGCGGCCGGCCAGCAACGTCACGCCCTTCCCCGCCCGCGCCTGAACACGCCGCGATGACCACCGAAGCGATAAGCACCGAAGCGTTGAGCGCCGACGGCCTGCCGCCTCTCCGCGAGGTGGTGCGGCGGCACGGGCTGGAGCCGAAGAAGGCGCTCGGCCAGAACTTCCTGTTCGACCTCAATCTCACCGGCCGCATCGCCCGCTCGGCCGGCGCGCTCGAGGGCGTGACGGTGGTGGAGGTCGGCCCCGGCCCCGGCGGGCTGACCCGGGCGCTGCTGGCGGCGGGGGCCGAGCGGGTGGTGGCGATCGAGCGCGATCCCCGCGCGCTGCCGGCGCTCAGCGAGATCGCCGCGCACTATCCCGGCCGTCTCGACGTGATCGACGCCGACGCGGTCGGGTTCGACCCGCGTCCCCTGGTCGGCGACGGGCCAGTGCGGATCGTGGCGAACCTCCCCTACAACGTCGCCACCGTGCTGCTCACCGGCTGGCTCGGCGCCGAGACGCGCGACGACGCCTGGCCGCCCTGGTGGGAGTCGGCGACGCTGATGTTCCAGCGCGAGGTGGCCGAGCGCATCGTCGCCGACGAGAGCGACCGGGCCAATTACGGCCGGCTCGGGGTTCTGTGCGGCTGGCGCACCCAGGCCACCATCCTGTTCGACGTCGCGCCGTCCGCCTTCGTGCCGCCGCCGAAGGTCACCTCCAGCATCGTCCATCTGCGCCCGCGGCCCGATCCGCTGCCCTGCCGGATCGCCGATCTGGAGCGGGTGACCCGTGCCGCCTTCGGCCAGCGCCGCAAGATGCTGCGCCAGAGCCTGAAGGCCGCCACCCCCGACCCCGCCCGCCTGCTCGCCGCCGCCGGGCTCCCGGAGACGGCACGGGCGGAGGAGATCCCGGTGGCGGGGTTCGTGGCCCTGGCGCGGGCGCTGGAGGCGGGGGGATCGCGTGAGAGCGCTCCGTAACCGAGCATCCGGGGCCGGGCGCTGGGCTCGACACAGGCGGCCATCCTCCGTCAGGCCGTCGGCCACGGACTCCGTGCCGGTCTCCGACCGAGCCCGCGACCGCATCCGGGCTCGTCTTTCATCGGGCCCGGTCCTGTCGGCCCCTGGGTGGCCCTCGGGAACGGCGGCTTCTACGAAGCGGGCTGCTGCGCCTCAGTTTCGCATGAGCCTGCCGACGGCCCGTACGAGCTCATCGACGAGGATCGGCTTCTCCAGCTTCGGACGGGATCGATAATCCGAGCGATCGGCGATCTGCACCTCGCCGGTGGCGAACAGATACGGGATGCCGTGCGCATTCAACTGATCCGCGACCGAGTAAACCGATTCCCCTCTGAGGTTCACGTCCAGGACGGCGGCATCGACGGGAACCGTCTCGATCAGCGCCAATGCCTGCTGCGCATCCGGTACGGGTCCGGCCACTTCGGCACCCGCCTGCTGCAGGCTATGCTCCATGTCCAAGGCGATCAGATACTCGTCTTCGACGAGGAGCACGCGACGACCGGAGAGTGCAGGAACGGGATCGGACACGGGAAGCTTCTCGGGCTCGAGCCAACCCGTCGACGCTACCGCCTTCGGCTGCGGCAACACCTTCGCCTAAGTTAGACGAGCGGCAGTTCGATCCGGCAGCGCACGCCGCCTGCGGTCAGCACGTATTCCGTGCTCCCGCCCAGAGCATATGCGAGCGCCTTCTCGATCAGCTCACGCCCGTAGCCGCGTCGCGTAACCGTCTCCGGCTCCAGGTCGACACCGCTCTCGACCCACTCGAGCGCCAACCGCCTTCCGCTCGCAGCCTGGATCACGTCCCAGGTCACGGAGAGCCGGCCGGTCTCCTCCTTCAGCGCACCGTACTTGACCGCATTGGTGGCCAGTTCGTGCAGCGCGAGGGCGAAGTTCTGCACATGCTCGGATGTCAGCATCACCGCCGGGCCCCCGACCGTCACCCGGTCGCAGGCGCCGTCGGCATGGGCGGCGAGTTCGGCGCGCACCAGGGCCTCGACGGCCACCGTGTCGCTGCCGGACTGGCTCAGCAGCGCCTGGGCCCGGCTGAGCGCTTTGAGCCGTATCGTGAAGCTCTCGACGGGTGAGCCGCGGCCGATGGTGCGGTTGCTCAGCGCGGTGATGACGCCGATCAGGTTGCGCGAGCGGTGCTGCAACTCCCTCACCAGCACCTCGAGCCGCACCTGCAAGGTCCGCACATCGTCGATGTCCGTGGAGGTGCCCAGCCACTCGACGATGGCGCCGGCCTCGTCGCACACAGGGGTGGCCCGCGTCTGGAACCAGCGGTAGCTCTGCTCGGGCCCGTGGTGGATGCGATACTCGGCCTTGAAGATGCCCGCCTCGACGGCACGGCTCCAGGCGGCGCGGGCCGCCTCACGATCCTCGGGGTGAACGGGCTCGAGCCAGCCCCGACCGTGGCTGTCCGCATCGCTCTGGCCGGTATAGGCGGTCCATTGCGGGCTCGCCCAGGTCCAGTGCCCGTCATCGACCGCTCGCCAGACGAGTTGCGGCATGCCCTCGATCAGGACCCGCAGCCGCTCCTCGCTCGCGCGCAATCGTTCCTCAGCCAGTCTCTGTTCCGTGACGTCGAAGCTGACCCCGTTGACGATCCACGGCCGCCCTCGTTCAGCACGACCGCGCCACCGCACCCACCGTCCCTCGGTTGGCCCGTCCACGACCGCGAGCTGGCCGTCGAACTCCTCGCCCGCCGCGATCGCCCGCGTGATCATCTCGCCCATCTCCGCCTGTCCCTGCGGGGACATCCGGTCCGTGAAGTCGGCAAGGCCGCGCGGCTCATCCGAGGGCGGGAAGCCCCACAGATCCAGGAAAGCGGCGTCGCCCCAGATGAGCCTGTCGCGCAGGTCCCAGCGCCACGTCCCCATTCGGCCGCTCGTGAGCGCGATGCGGCGAAGCTCTTCGCTCTGACGCAGCGCGGCCTCGGCCTGCTTGCGGGCCTCGATGTCGATGTTGATCCCGGCCCATTTCTCGACTCGGCCGCTCGGGTCCAGCACCGGGGCCGCGCGGACATTCGTCCAGCGCCAGCCGCCATCGGGGGCCCGAAGACGGAACTCGGCATTCACGAGCCCGCGAACGGCCATCGCCTCGCGCCACTTTCGCTCGGTATAGGCGCGGTCGTCGGGATGGATTGCGTCCAGCCAGCCGTAGCCGAGCCACTCCTCCAGGGTCTGACCCGTATAGGCACGCCAGCTCGGGCTGTCGGCGACGACGACGCCGTCGGCATCGGTTTCCCAGACCGCCTGTGCCCAGCTCTCGATCAGGAGGCGGTGACGCGTCTCGCTCTCGCGCAGGGCCGTTTCCGCGCGAAAGCGGCTTCCCACCTCGTGACCGGTCATGTGGACGTAGGCGATGCGGCCCTCCACGTCCCGCACGGGTGTCAGCCATGCGTCGAACATGTCGGCCCGAACGCCCTCGCCGCGCGTGTCGAGCGGCTGTCCTGTGACCTGCACGGTCTCGCCTGCGAAAGCGCGCTCGTAGAAGGGAGCGACCGTCGCCCAGCCCTCCGGAAAGACATCCGGCAGCGGATGGCCGAGAGCGCCCGGATACCGGTCGCCGTAGAGCCTGGCGGCGGCGTCGTTGTAGATCAGAACCCGCGCGGGTCCGCAGACGAGGCTCGACACGAGCGGAGTGGCGAGGACCTGCTCGACCATCACCTTGAGACGATCCGGCCACCTCGCGATCGGCCCGAGCGGTGTCGTAGCCCACTCGAGGTCGCGAATGCGGGCGGCCATCTCACTATCGCCGCAGGGCCATCGGGTGCTCACCTGTGCCATCCATCCACGAATAGAGCGGGGCAGCAAGGGTCAACTGATTCAGGTTGGTTCTCGCCCGGTTCGGTACCGCGCGATCGGGTCACGGAGGACGGAATGTCCTGTGTGGATGGCTCCCGCATTGCAAGTGGCGAATCGAGCTTCTGGCGCGTTGGTCGGGTGCAGTCTTGTGTCCGGCCTGTCGATGCAGTC
>NZ_JACHOS010000035.1 GCF_014199985.1 Methylorubrum rhodesianum
TGCGAGCCCATTCAGAGCCTCGCACGCGCGTAACGCAGCACGTGCGGGCCGGTTCCGGGGCACGTCGGACATTTTCGTGCCTGCATTCGGAAGCTGTTGCGCGGTGCCTCGGGACGTGTGGGATATTCGCGAGGCGGCGAGAACGGCATGATCACGCTCTACACCTGGTCAACTCTCCCGCCACGCCACGCCAATCGAGTAGCGCTCGAACAGGACGGCGAACCCAAGGACGGTGAAGTTCACCCTGGCGTCGCGGATCGGCTCGGGGTGGCGAATCTTCTCACCCCCCTCGTAGATGGTGAAGGCGCCGCCGGGGCTGAAGATCAGCAGGGCGACGACGAAGGACCAGAAGTACACCAAAATCGGCCGTGCAAACTCCTGCCAGCCGCCCTTCAGTGGGACGCCTGCTCCACCCAACGCGCGAGGGACGTAAAATCCATCGCCGCAGTCTGCCGTGCTGCCACGCGGCCGTTTTTGAACACGAACAAGGCGGGAACTCCCTGGATCCCGAACTCCGCTGTCAACTGTGGTTCCGCATCGACATCGGCTTTCAGGAACCGTGCCTTTGGCTCGATCTTGTTCGCGACTTGGTCGAATGCAGGGGCCATTGCCCTGCAAGGCCCACACCAGGAGGCCCAGAAATCCAGGACGAGGGGGACATCGTTTTGCTCGATGTGACGCCGGAAGCGCTCGCCGCCGATCTCGGTCGGTTTGCCAGAAAATAGCGCTTTGCCGCACTTGCCGCATTTCGCAGATTGCGCGGAGCGTTCCCGCGGGATGCGATTAACGCTGTCGCACTCGGACAAACAACGTGGAAGCCTTCGGGTACTTGAACAATCCTGTCGCTTTCCAAGCTGTAGCATCAACTATGCCGGAAGCAGAGCAAGAAATAGCTATGATCCTGAATATCCCCTGTCCTTTAGCAGATTTGTTCCGCCTGCATGTAAGAGACCTCCCACTTGTATAGCGGAGCTGAAAGAATGAAAAGCGGGGTGCAAAGCTGCCAAACTTCCGGCGGAGCTCGAGGGATAAGCTGATATGAGCCGAAACGAACCGAACGCTCCTGCCGCGCCGCCGGAGCAGGGCGATGACCCTGCCGAGGAGCTGGCCTATCGGCTCCGCCAGCAACAGCTCGCAGCCCAGTTCGGACTTTATGCTCTGCAGGCACGTAACATCGACGCCCTGCTTCAAGAGGCGACCCGATTATGCGCGCAAGGGCTCCAGAGCCGGTTCTGCAAGATCATGGAATACATCCCCGACGAGCATCAATTCGTCGTGCAGGCCGGCGTCGGCTGGAAGCCTGGCCTCGTGGGCAGCGCGCGAACGGGAGCCGACAGCGGAAGCCCGTCTGGATATGCCTTCCAGACCGGGAAACCGGTGATCTCGAACCACCTCGAAAGCGAGAGCCGCTTCCGTACGACCGAGACGCTGGCGGAGCATGGCATCAAGCGAGCTATCAACGTCATCATCCATGCCGACGGCGTGCCCTTCGGTGTACTCGAGGTGGACAGCCCGACCGAGGGGCGGTTCACCGAAGCCGACACTGCTTTTCTACAAGGCATCGCCAACCTGCTCGGCGGTGCCATCGACCGACAACGCACCGAGGAAGCCCTGCGCCAAAGCGAGGCCCGTTTGCAGCAGGCGTTGGCGCACCAGGAGGTGCTCACGCGCGAGATCAGCCACCGGGTCAAGAACAGTCTCGCTGTGGTTGCAGGGCTACTGAGCATGCAGGGGGGCACCGCAATCGACCCCGCTCTACGCGCGGCCCTTTTGGACGCACAGGCACGGGTGCTGACCATCGCGAAAGTGCATGACCAGCTCTGGCGGAGGAACGAGGTCGAGAATCTCGATTTGGCGGAGTTCCTGCAGGAACTCTGCGTGCAACTCCGTGCATCGACAGGGCCGAACCACACGATCGCCTGCGAGGTCGAGCCGACCACGGTCAACACGGATCAGGCCGTGTCGCTGGGACTCATCGTCAACGAGTTGGTGACGAACGCGATCAAGTACGCCTATCCCGGCGGCGCCGGCGAGGTGAGGCTCTCAGTGAGACGGCTCCAGCAAAACTGCCTTCGGCTAGAAGTATGTGACAGAGGTATGGGCTTGCCAGCAGGTTTCGAAACTGCAAGATCCAAAAGCCTCGGTTTGAAGCTGATCGTCAGCCTGGTTCGCCAGCTCGGCGGCCGTGCCGAGTGGCAAGATGCGCAGCCGGGCACGAGATTTGTGCTGGAATTCCCCCACTCGGAGTTCGCGCATTAGACCCTCGAGAATTGTGCAAACCTCTTGCGGGCGCGAGGAGCGACTCCAAATCAGGGTAGCTGGCGATCTGAAAGATGTCAGCTTCGAGGGCACCGATACGGCTTTCGATGGTCTTCTTCGGCTCGAGCGCGCCTCCTGGAGGGCGCGAGTTCTGACGGAGGTCTATACATGAATTTTGAGAAGTATACCGAGCGCGCCAGAGGCTTCGTTCAGGCTGCGCAGAATCTCGCCGTCCGCGAGGGCAACCCGCAGCTCGCACCCGGCCACCTTTTGAAAGTCCTGCTCGACGATCCCGAAGGGCTCTGCGCCGGTCTCATCGACCGGGCCGGCGGTCAGTCGCGGGTCGCGCATGCGCAGGTCGAGCAGTGGATCGCCAAGCAACCGAAGGTCTCGGGCAATGCCGCGCAGCCGCAGGCGACGCGCGAACTCGTGCGCCTGTTCGACACTGCCGAGCAGGCCGCCGAGAAGGCGGGCGATTCCTATGTCACCGTCGAGCGCCTGCTACTCGCCTTCGCCGTCGAGAAGGATGGGGAGGCTGGCCGCATCCTGACCGCGGCAGGCGTCACCGCGGCTTCGCTCAACGCGGCGATCAATGCGCTCCGCAAGGGTCGCACCGCCGACAACGCGAGCGCCGAGAACGCCTACGACGCGCTGAAGAAATATGCCCGCGACCTCACCGAGGCCGCCCGCGAGGGTAAGCTCGATCCGGTGATCGGCCGCGACGAGGAGATCCGCCGCACGATCCAGGTTCTATCGCGGCGCACCAAGAACAACCCCGTGCTGATCGGCGAGCCCGGCGTCGGCAAGACCGCCATCGTCGAGGGTCTGGCCCTGCGCATCGTCAACGGCGACGTGCCGGAATCCTTGAAAGAGAAGAACCTGCTGGCGCTCGACATGGGCGCGTTGATCGCGGGCGCGAAGTATCGCGGTGAATTCGAGGAGCGCCTGAAAGGCGTGCTCTCCGAGGTCACTGCGGCGGAAGGTCAGATCATCCTGTTCATCGACGAGATGCACACGCTGGTCGGCGCCGGAAAGGCGGATGGGGCCATGGACGCCTCGAACCTGCTGAAGCCCGCGCTCGCCCGCGGCGAGCTGCACTGCGTCGGTGCGACCACGCTCGACGAGTACCGCAAGCATGTCGAGAAGGACGCCGCGCTCGCCCGCCGCTTCCAGCCGGTCTTCGTGTCCGAGCCCACCGTCGAGGACACGGTGTCGATCCTGCGCGGCATCAAGGAGAAGTACGAGCAGCACCACGGCGTGCGCATCCAGGATAGCGCGCTCGTCGCGGCGGCGACGCTGTCGAACCGCTACATCACCGACCGCTTCCTGCCCGACAAGGCGATCGACCTTGTCGACGAGGCCGGTTCGCGCCTGCGCATGCAGGTCGATTCGAAGCCCGAGGAGCTCGACAATGTCGACCGCGAGATCGTGCGCCTGAAGATCGAGGGCGAGGCGCTGAAGAAGGAGACGGATTCCGCCTCCCGCGACCGCCTCCAGCGTCTGGAAAAGGAACTCGCCGATCTCGAGGAGCAGTCCGCCACCATCACGGCGCGCTGGAAGGCCGAGAAGGACAAGCTGGGCGCCGCCGCCGAGCTGAAGAAGAAGCTCGACGAGGCGAGGAACGATCTCGCCGCGGCTCAGCGCCAGGGCCAGTACCAGCGCGCGGGCGAACTCGCCTACGGCGTGATCCCCGGCCTGGAGAAGCAGCTCGCCGAGATCGAGGCCGCCGCGGAGAGCGCGGTCGCCCGCGACGGCATGGTCGAGGAGGCGGTGACCCCGCAGCACATCGCGGGCGTCGTCTCCCGCTGGACCGGCGTTCCGGTCGACAAGATGCTGGAGGGTGAGCGCGAAAAACTGCTCGCGATGGAGGAGGCGCTCGCTAAGCGCGTCGTCGGCCAGCGCGAGGCGGTGGAGGCGGTCTCGACCGCGGTGCGCCGGGCGCGCGCCGGCCTGCAGGACCCGAACCGGCCGATCGGCTCGTTCATGTTCCTCGGTCCGACAGGCGTCGGCAAGACCGAGCTGACCAAGGCGCTCGCCGGCTTCCTGTTCGACGACGACACGGCGTTGGTCCGCATCGACATGTCCGAGTACATGGAGAAGCACGCGGTCGCCCGCCTCATCGGCGCCCCTCCGGGCTATGTCGGCTACGAGGAGGGCGGTGCGCTGACCGAGGCCGTGCGGCGTCGGCCCTATCAGGTCGTGCTGTTCGACGAGGTGGAGAAGGCGCATCCGGACGTGTTCAACGTCCTCCTGCAGGTGCTCGATGACGGGCGCCTGACGGACGGGCAGGGCCGGACGGTCGATTTCCGCAACACGCTGCTCATCATGACCTCGAACCTGGGCGCCGAGTATCTGGTGAACCAGCCGGCCGGCCAGGATACCAACGCGGTGCGCGACGAGGTGATGGGCGTGGTGCGGGGACACTTCCGGCCCGAATTCCTGAACCGGGTCGACGAGATCATCCTGTTCCACCGCCTCGCGCGCTCGGAGATGGGAGCGATCGTCGATATCCAGCTCGGACGTCTCGCCAAGCTCCTGGAGGATCGAAAGATCACCATCGACGTGGACGACGAGGCCCGCACCTGGCTCGCCGACAAGGGCTACGACCCGGCCTACGGGGCGCGGCCTCTGAAGCGGGTGATCCAGAAGAACGTGCAGGACCCGCTTGCCGAAGCGATCCTCTCAGGGGTGATCCACGACGGCGAGACGGTGCCGATCCGGGTCGGCCCCGCAGGTCTGATGATCGGATCTCGAGACCCCGAAGAGGAGGCGCCGACGGCCGTGGCGGCATGACGAACAGATCGGCCGGGAGCCACGACTCGGTGGGCTCCCGGCGCGATCAGGGAAAGGTGTACCACTCCGTGGCCATCGAACGGACGGCATGTACGTCACCTCACGTGTGAGCCTCTGGGAGACTGGAAGGGGCACTGGACGCTCCGAAGATGTGCGCCCGAAGAACGTGGAAACCTGAGGCTTGGTGTTGCCGGCACCGCATCCAATCCACCCTCATGGGAGCTATGCAGGATTTTAGGTGACGGAGGCGGTCAGGCGGCGCGGTGATCTGGGCTCGCGGTGACCTCGGTCCCGTCGCGGAAGATGACGCCGGCCACGACCTTCGGCAACTGGTTTTCGCCCTTCAACCGTCGCCAGGTTTTCGAGGCTGCCATCACCAGCTTGAACACCATCAGCTTGGCGGTCGTGGCCGAGAGTGCACCTTTGGTCCGCACGGTCCGATGCCGCACCGTGGCGAACACGCTCTCGATCGGGTTCGAGCTGCGCAGGTGGTCCCAGTGCTCGGCCGGGAAGTCGTAGAACGCCAGCAGCGCCTCCCGGTCCTTGGTCAGGCAGGTGGCGGCGCGCGGGTACTTGGCCCCGTACTTCTCGACGAAGACAGCCAGCGCCGCCTCGGCCGCCGCCCGGGTCGGCGCACCGTGGATCTCACGCAGATCCACCTTCATCGCGCCCTGAACGGACTTCGGCACCTTGTCGAGGACGTTGGCCGCTTTGTGAACCCAACACCGTTGGTGAGCGGTGCCCGGAAAGACCTCGTCCAGGGCCTGCCAGAAGCCGAGTGCGCCGTCGCCGACCGCGATCTCGGGCGCGATCGACAGCCCACGCCGCTTCACGTCGACGAGCAGCTCGCGCCAGCTCTGGGCGCTCTCGCGCACGCCCACCTGGAAGCCGACGAGTTCTTTCCGGCCCTCGGGCGTCGCCCCGATCAGCACGAGCATGCACTCGGCCTGGTCCTCCATCCGGGCCTGCAGGTAGACGCCGTCGGCCCAGACATAGACGTAGCGGCGTGCGGAGAGATCGCGGCCCTGCCAGCGGGCATACTCGTCCGCCCAGGCCGCGGTCAGCCGGGCAATGACGGCCGGCGAGAGGTTCGGAGCATCCCGACCCAGAAGGGCGGCCAGCGCCTCCTGGAAGTCGCCGGTCGAGACACCGCGTAGGTACAGGACCGGCAGTAACGCATCCAGGCTGCGGGTGCGCCGCGCCCACTTCGGCAGGAGCGTCGAGGTGAACCGAACCCGGTCCTCAGATCCGCTCGCGCCGCGATCTCGGACACGAACCCGCGCCACCGGCACCGGGCCGATGCCGGTCTGGATCGCCCGCTCCGGGCCATGGCCGTGCCGCACCAGCCGCGCGCGTCCGTCCGGAAGCCGCAGATCCTGCATCGCGCTCAGGAACGCGTCCGCCTCCATCTCAACAGCTTGGGCGAGCAGGCGGCGGGCCCCGGCGCGCAGCACCTCGGTCAGGGGATCGTCGAGGTCTTCGGGCTGACGAAGCCGGACGATGTTGGTAGGTGTCTCCATGGCGTATCGCTCTCGCTGAGAGGTTCTGGCAGGCTTCGACACCCGCCTCGATACGCCGCCTTCAACACACCGTCGTCACCCAATCTCCCGCATAGCTCCCCTCATGGCGTCGGCAGCAGTCCGGTCAGGCTTTATCCGAATGGCATATGCACGACTTTGAGACCTTGCCATCAGAACGTCCCGAACTCATCTTACCTCTGCTTGTAAAATTCCATTGGAGGCTGCGATGACCGGACGAGTATTTTTGATTGCTGTTGCCGTTGCTGGGCATATGCTCACAGTGGCGCCTCTGGCACACGCGAATTCCGGGACCGCAACTGCCGGCGGTTCGCACTCGACGATAGCCATGCGCTCCACGGCATCCTCGGCCAAGGCAGTGTCCCGGGCGAACGCTTTCGATCCGGTCACCACGGGAAGCGTCGGCTCTCAACCACGCCGGAAAAACGAGGCTTCGACGATCCGCGCGGACAGCATCATCATGAAGGGCATCTGCGTCGGGTGTGACTGACAGGAGCGGCTGGGTTTAGGTCAGGCAGGGAGACGACAGCCAAGATACGGCCGAGGCGTCTCGCCTAGAGCCGTTCCCGCTTACGTAGCGACGCCCAAGTCGTTGTCGTAGCCGACGGCGGCGAGGCAGTTGCGGCACTCGTCTGGAGTGAAGCGGGTGAAGGCGAGCCGTATGGCGTCCCAGAGGTCGGGCACGGTGCGGGTAGCTACGGTCCGTTAAATCGGCATGTCGGACAGTCTGTTCGCCAACGCTTTGCTGCGGGAAAGAGACCGAGAGTCCCACCGGAGCTGTCCGACCGCCTTCGCCAAACCTAGAGCGGCATCCGATCAGGTTGGATCATAGGCGTCGTAGCCTGCGGCCGCGAGATAGTTGCGGCACTCGGCCGTTGAGAAGCGCCTGAATGCGCGCTTGATGGTGTCCCAGAGTTCGCTGACCGTGCGGGCTGCGTCAGCGCGCAAAATCGCCTTGAGCTTGGCGAAGACGAGTTCGATCGGATTGAAGTCGGGTGAGTAGGCCGGCAGGTAGAGCAGCCGCGCGCCGGCCGCCTCAATGCGCTCGCGGATGCCGCCGACCTTGTGGGCGGGCAGGTTGTCGAGCACGACTGTGTCGCCGCGCTTCAGGGCCGGGACCAGGGTCTCCTCGACATAGCCGCGGAAGCGGGCTCCGGTCATCGGCCCGTCGAAAAGGGCGGTGACCATCAGGCCGTTGGCGCGTAGGCCGGCCGTGACGGTGATGGTTTTCCAATGACCAAAGGGGACGGCGACGCGGCACCGCTCGCCGCCCCATCTTCGTGTCGGTTGCGGTCTCGTCGAGGAACACGAGCCGGTCCGGATCGAGATCGAGTTGCCTCTCGAACCAGGCCAAGCGGGCATCCTTCACGTCCTCCCAATCCTGCTCGGCCGCGTGGCCGGTGTTTTTTTCGCGTGATGCCGTGGCGCTTGAAGAAGCGTGACAGGCTGCTCACCCCGACCCGCAGGCCACGCTCGGCCAGACGGTCGCGCAGTTCGTGCAGGAATATTCCGGGCTGTGCCTCGTAGCTCTGTCGGATCAACTCGGCCTGCGCCTCGACGGCGTGTGAGCGCTGATCGCCGCCCATCGGCTTGGCCTGTGTCCGCCCCTCCTGCACAAAGCTCTCGTGCCAGCGCACCGCGCTGGCTGGGCTGACCTCGAAGCGCCGCGCCGCCTCCCGGCGCGAGGCTCCTGCTTCGATAGCCGTGACGACCCGCTCACGCAGATCGGCGGACAGGGCAGACGGCATTCGGCTCTCCTCATCGGAAGGCCACTTATCGAATCACATCCCCGTCCGTGCCAAAACCCCAGACGATTCAACCCGCTCGGATCACGCTCTAGACGAAGGCCTTCTCAAGCTAGACTAGCAATGTGAGCCGATTACCAGGCGCACTTCAGGATCAACCCGTCACACCACCACTGGTCATTTGAAGCTGCTCGGTAGCTCACGCGCTGATGGGCGGTCGTGATGATCCTTCGATGAGGGGCAGCAAACAAGGGAGCGGGTTGTGTGCGCCGGTTCAAGGCCCAGGTACCACCGGTATCGCTTCAGAGTTCGGTAGCTTCCTCTTCCTCGTGCTGCGTCAAGATGGCAAGGACCTGGAGGACGCGGCCGGTGGGCAGGGGCCGCCCCTCGTTCAACATGGCCTCATCATTCGCCACCCAGGCCACGGCCTCGGCAACTTCGGCCTTGGTTGCGCCGGTGGCAATCACGTCGACGAGTGTCTGCTCGTCTGCCGCACCCAGCATCGCTGCGGCTTCGGCACGCGTCACGCTGTCCGTCATCACTACCTCCTCGGCAAGTTCGGGCAAAACGATCCAGGCATTCTGGGGTCGCACGGCGGAGACATCCCCGAAGCGCCACGTGCCTCCTCCGCGAAGGTGGGGGCCTTCGGCCATGCGTACTCCGCCGACGTAGCGTTCGGCAGAACTGTGCGCTGACATGCAACTCGAATCTATACAGCCGGCCGAATCCAACAAGGCCTGCAGCCGGCGTGATCGTCGCATCACACCTGCTCCGCGCGCGTCTTCTGACCTCGCCGCATCTCCAACTCCTTCGGTCCCGGCTGATCCTCTCAATCAGCCCGGTCCAAAGCCAGCCGGTCAGGTCACGGGCACGATCTACGGCTATCGCGTCCACGGCCCCTACGAGCCGGAGGCCGGCCACCGCTTCAACCCCAACAAGCTGCTGATCGACCCCTACGCCAAGGGCCTCGTGGGCACCATCGAGTGGAACCCGGCCCTATTCGGCTACAAGATGGAGACCGGGGACGACCTCACCTTCGACGGGCGCGATTCCGCTTCCTACACCCGCCGCAGCAGAGTGATCGACCCGGCCTTCACCTAGGGCCGCGACGCCAAGCCTGACGTGCCGTGGGAACACACCATCGTCTACGAGACCCACGTCAAGGGCTTCACCAAGCTGCATCCGGCGGTGCCGGAGAAGCTGCGCGGCACCTATGCCGGCATGGGGCACCCGGCGGTGCTCGACTACATCAAGAGCTTCGGCATCACCTCGGTCGAACTCTTGCCGGTCCATTCCTTCGTGCAGGACGATTACCTGCAGCAGAAGGGACTGATCAACTACTGGGGCTACAACACCATCTCGTTCTTCACCCCCGCTCAGCGCTACGCCGCGGTGCCCGACTTCGCCTCCTCCGAGTTCAAGGAGATGGTGGCGCGGATGCACGGCGCCGGCCTCGAGGTGATCCTCGACGTGGTCTACAACCACACGGCGGAGGGCAACGAAAAGGGTCCGACGCTCTCCTTCAAAGGCGTCGACAACGCGTCCTACTACCGGCTGCTGCCGAGCCAGCCGCGCTACTACATCAACGACACCGGCACGGGAACACCTTCAACCTCTCCCATCCCCGCGTGCTGCAGCTCGTCACCGACAGCCTGCGCTACTGGGCGACCGAGATGCGGGTCGACGGCTTCCGCTTCGATCTCGCCACCATCCTCGGCCGCGAGCCCTACGGCTTCGACGAGGGCGGCGGCTTCCTCGACACCTGCCGCCAGGACCCGGTGCTTAACGACGTCAAGCTCATCGCCGAGCCGTGGGATTGCGGCCCCGGCGGTTATCAGGTCGGCGGCTTCCCGCCGGGCTGGGCCGAGTGGAACGACCGGTTCCGCGACGACGTGCGCGGCTACTGGAAGGGCGATGCCGGACTGCTGCCGGGGCTCGCCTCGCGCATCACGGCCTCGGCGGACAAGTTCAACAAGCGCGGGCGCAAGCCGTGGGCTTCGGTGAACTTCGTCACTGCGCATGACGGCTTCACGCTCAACGACACGGTCTCCTACAACGAGAAGCACAACGAGGCGAACGGCGAGGGCAACCGCGACGGGCACGGCCACAACCTGTCCTACAATTACGGCGTCGAGGGCCCGACCGACGATCCCGAGATCCGGGCGGTGCGCTTGTCGACACCAACCTGCCCGAGAGCCAAGTGGCCGCCTCCATTCAGGCCGGTGCCGATTACGACGTCACCGGGCGCTCGATGTTGGCGCTGGTGCTGCGCCCGGATGCCTGCGCGGCGACCTCCGCCGTCGAGCGCTCCTTCACCCACGTTATGCAAGCCTTTGAGCGCGCGAGCGCCGAGCGCGTCGCCTTCGGGCCGGTCCACGCTACGGCAGCGTGAGGAAGTCCATCCGCGATTGTCCGTCGTCAGATGATGCGAGGCGATTCGGGGCGCTAGGGAACGGAGGCTCGGGCCCATCTGGAGTGAGAGGTTAGGCCGCCTGCGCGTGGTGGCGCAGGCGGCGATTCATAAGGGTCAAGTTCTTGATCCGCGCCACCTCACGCCGGGTGGCCGCGCCACGGGCAAGGTAGACGTCGGCGGGAGGGATCCGCCCAGGATCTCGTGAGCTAGAACATGGTTGTAGTGTTATGCGAAGGCAGCGATCCGCGCCTGCAACTCGCCACCCTTTCTCAAATTACATCCTGACACCACGCGACGGGTATGAGCCCCGTTCACCTGAAGCGGACCTTGATGAGCCTGCGCGGTTGTTCCCTGATGAAAGGGGGAGCCCTCATCTGGGAACCTGGACTTGCAGAGCTGAACGTCTTGGCTGAGTTCAACCCTAACCACCCGCAGCGGCTAGGACCAGGCGTGGCCTCGTAGCGAAGGACCAGCTGCGGTCTTCGGCAGCGCCGTCAATTTGACTTGGTAACGGGCCGGCTACGACTTCGCTGCGAGCAGTTCCTGCAGACTGAGATCAGTTGCGCGAACGATCCGTTGGCGAGTTTGCGCAATGGTGGCGTCGTGCAACATCGCGATGGCGGCCTGCTGCAGCGAGCGAAACTAATGAAGGCGCGCGACCGGGTCGGCCCACGCGCCGTGCGGACCGAACGAGACATTGTACAAGCTCACGCGCTAAACGCTCATCAAGGTCTTGGAAAGCCGGCGACGTTCGAACCTTCGCAGCTTGATCGTGAACACGACTGACGTCTGCTGCGCAAGCAGAGATCTGCGCTTGGCGACGAGGCTTGCTAGGTTGCCTGTTGAATGACCGCGTCATTGCCCTGTTCGTGTTGATGGCGATCAGCGGCACATCTCTGGAGTGGACAGGAGGTAGGCCGGCAGACCGCGATAAGGCAGTGGCCGTACCATTTCTCGGTTCCGAAAGATCCGCCGATTGAACGCGCAAGTTCCTTCGGCGCGCCTCGGAACTGACCTGCGCTTGCTGCGTTACGCGCGTGTGCGGCTCTGGCTCAACGAGCTTGAGGGCGCGCTCCTGAGGCTTGGGGAGACATAGTGGCCAGAGCCGAGTGCTCTGGAGGCTGCCGTTCCGCTGTTGCAGGAGGGCATGAAACATATCGCCGCCCGGACGGAAGGCGAGCGGTATCCTGTGGGTTGCCTGTGTTCGTAGAGGCCGCCGTTGGGGCCTCAGTTATCGGTCCGAGGTTTTTTCCTGATCTTTGCTTCTGGGAAGGAGGGTCAGATGCTGGAAAGAGCAAACCACAATTATAGAACAATCTCGTACTTGGTCACCGGCACGCTTGGCGCGGTGCTGCTCGCTTCGCCTTGGCTGACCGCCTTGGGCGAGTCGACCCAAGTTGCGGCCTGCGCGGCTTCTGGGGGCGCGCTTCTCCTGCGCCTCAGCCTGTCGTCTCTCCTGCATCCGCGTGAGTGGAAGGTAAAAGGGAGGATGGTGGTGGGCGCCATGGTCGCGCTCGCGCCCTGGGCTCTGGGGATGAACGAAGCCTCGCCGTTGTCCTGGCTCTTCCATCTCGTTGGGCTGATCACCTTCTCTCTCGCGGTGGCAGAGTTCTGGCCCACCCTCGCGGCAGAGGTTCGCTCGACACGCGTCGCTCGCTGGACCGAGGCGGCGGCACGCTTCCTGTTCGGGAGAGGGAGGCTGCCATGTTGACTTGGTTCGTGCTGACCAACGTGATGAGCTCGGGTCTCTTGGTCCTGATGGCTCCCGTGCCGTTCCTGTTGCTTCTTCGCTACCCGACACAGCCAGTGGATACCGCTCCGCAGGAGGCACGGGACGGACCATTTCCACTACCGACCTGGGGATCGTTGGCCGCGCGGAGTGCGAGAGCAAGCAGTAAAGTTTCGGGGCATCGCAACACAGCGGGTTGGCAGCCCGGATCGGCAGCCCATAGCCGGAGCGATGCACCGTCTCCCGGAACGAGAAGCCCCAGAGAGGCAGGCAGCCCTCGTCCAGAATTCCGCAGGGAGAATCCCGTTCTCAGTCACGGCGAAGAACGCGCCGTCGCGGGGCTGGGCGGGAACGTCTCGCGATCGCGTGGGGGGCGGACCGACATGCCCAGGAGCAAGCGGAGCGTTGGGCGCCGACCCAAGTGTCGGGACGCTACCTTCGAAAGATTGGATCGCGTGCAGCGATAAGGATGCGGCGCTTGCAGGAAGTAATCGTGCACGGTCGCGACGACCTACCGACCACCGACGTTCGAAGGGGAGGCCGAAGGCTTCACGGCTGCATGTGATCGGCGGCCAGACGAGGAACCAGCAAAGTGGCGAAAAGTTCTAACAATCAAGTATTCAATAATACACGGAGGGCTTAATGAGGCTTCAGCGCTCTAGCTGCAATATTCTCGTGCAAAGCTCAAACGTCGACTTGGGCAGCGTTCTGCCGGATTATGCGCGTGCTGGCATCATGCAGGTTGCAAGTAAGTACATTGGCAACCTCAACATAGCGGCAGTGCATTTCAATAGGGAAGGGGGTGGATATAGATGTACCGTCAACCTCCAGATGGGGGCACTGCCGATGATGAGCGGCGAGGCTGATCACAGGAACGCTTACGCCGCATTCCGGAGGGCTCTCGAGAAGGTCGCGAAGCAGCTACGAAGGGCGAAGCGCGAACTGCGTGAGGACAAGCCCCAGCGCCTCGACAAGGGCATCTTCCTGTACGAGCCGGGAGAGGTCGGACGTCGAGCCAATCGCCAGTCCGATGGAGATGCTCCAGCATTACGGCACCTCCTCGAGGATGCCAGCGGGTGGATGCCGCTGGAGGTTGGCAGCGGAGACGGAGCAGATAGCATTGCGGCACAGTGATCTGACGTATGGATGACCCTCGCTGGTCGGGCAGCAAGGATGCATACCTGTAACACTGGGCATGTGGGCCTTCGCTTCCTGCCGCACTCGGAAGCCACGGTATCGAGTGGCTTGGACCATTGCTCGTGTCCGCTCTCGCGATCTTTCGGGCTCCCTCGATTCGCCTCACCAACCGGTTACCGGTGCGGCCGCTGAGTCCGCCGAAATGTCTGTGACCTTGCCCCCTGGCCTGCCCTCGTTCTGAAGCTAGGGTCCGTCGATGAGGAGACGGACGATGAAGAAGAGCCGGTTCAGCGAAGAGCAGATC
>NZ_JACHOS010000036.1 GCF_014199985.1 Methylorubrum rhodesianum
ATCGACGGACAAGGGCGAAGGCATCGGCATCCTCCTTTACCCCTCAACGTCCCAACTCCCGAGCCGGCCCAACTCGCTCGGGCGCGGCTCTAGCTAGCGCGGCAGCTCCAGCGCGTTCTCGATGAAGTCGTCAGCCGGCGATGGAAAGCCCCTTCGCAGCTCACCGTCGGGCGAGAGGCTATGACGACAGGCGCCAGCGACTACGACCGCATGTTCTAGGTGCGAAAGCGGATGCTCGCGGCAGCGCTAGGGGCTAAAACGAAAAACCCTGTCGCGGCCGAGCGGCGTTTAGGTGGCCTGCCCCGGATTTCGCCGCGATTATGGCCGATGAACGCATCCAAATCGATGATTGGTGACGACTCTCATGACCGCGGACGTCCAGCCCCTCCAAAGCAGACTGCAGCCGCCGAGCTATCTCGATGTCTATCTGCGCGTTCTCAGCGCCCTGATGCTCCGTGATATGCGCAGCCGGTTCGGCGGAAATTACTGGGGGTACTTGGTGCAGGTACTTTGGCCGTGCGCGCACCTTGGAATCATCACAGGGGTTATGGCCTTTCGTGGCATAAATCCGCCAATTATCGGCGACCCTGCGCTGTTCGTTGCGACCGGAGCTCTTCCTGCGCTGGCCTTCCAATACATTTCACGCGAAGTGATGAAAGGTTATCTAGTACATAAATCATTAACCTATTTTCCGCAGGTTAAAAAATTCGACACAGTTGTAGCCCGCTGCCTTGTTGAAATTGTGAGCAGTTTCTTAGGATTAATGCTTGTTTTGATTGTCCTTCTTTGCTTTGGCATAGACCCGGTGCCTAGTGACATCTTTCAGGCAGCTACGGGTTATTTAGCAGCGATAGGACTCGGCATTGGAATTGGGTGTATCAACGTAGGTATTTGTTCAGTATTTCCAGGGTGGGCCTTAGGGTACATAGTGGTAACCCTTAGTCTTTACTTGACAAGTGGCGTTTATTTCGTGGCATCTTACATGCCTATCGAGATTTACCATTACATGAAATGGAACCCAATTACACAGCTTATCGAATGGGTTCGGCTTGGCTATGAGCCATCGCTCGATGTTCAGATCGACTATCTTTATATATTTGGATGGATATTCGGCAGTCTGACAATAGGCCTTTTGATGGAGCGGTTTATTGTCCGGGCCCAGCAATAAACCTGACTTCCTGTAGCGACGAGGACTAACCAAGATCAAAGAGCACAAGAAAGAGCCCCGAGGCCGAAGCCTCGGGGCGGCGTATTGACGGACGTTAACAGCGGGGATCAGCCGCCGCCTTTAGGCGGCCTCTGACGCTCCTGCCGCGTCTCGCGCAGCATGGCGCCGTGCCCGCCGCGGCGACCGACGCCGATCCGTCCCTCACCACCGGTTCCCGCGAGGCGGCATGAGTGCGCTCTCGAACTTCGTCTGGGTCGCCGTGCTCACCCTGCCGCTGATCCTCATCGGCATCGGCGCGCACATGGCCGGCACCGACCGGCGCGGCCACCGGGAGGGCCGCGACCGTGGTTGACCGCACTCCCGACCAGCAGCAGCTCGCCGACATCTTCCTCTCGCTCGGCATCCGGCTCCCGATCCGTGTGCACGGTAATGAGAGCCGCGGCCTCGCCGACGGCGACCGCAGCCCGCTCTTCATTGGCGTGCCGACCGGCAGCCTCTCGACCGATCGGGCCCGCGCGCTGACGATCGCCGCCGCGGTGAACCTCGCCACCGGCACGCCCGACCACGAGGCCGGGCCCTTCCCGGTCCTCCGGCAGATGACGCCCGGCACGATCCGGGACGCCGAGAACCCCTTCGACCCCG
Source organism: Methylorubrum rhodesianum (assembly GCF_014199985.1). GTDB lineage: Bacteria > Pseudomonadota > Alphaproteobacteria > Rhizobiales > Beijerinckiaceae > Methylobacterium > Methylobacterium rhodesianum. The sequence continues at coordinate 1,811 of NZ_JACHOS010000036.1, forward strand.
AGCACCTGATCGCCGTAGCGCAGGCCGCCCGGATGACCCCTCGCGCCGACGCAGCGGAGTAACCGAGCCATGAGTGCCGCACGCCAGGAAGTGACCGCCTACGAGGAGACGCGCGCCCCGGTTCCCGTCCAGAGCGAGGCCGGCGCCCTCGTCAGCATGATCGAGCGGGCCGCGCGCGACCCGAACGTCGACATCGACAAGATGGAGCGCCTTCTTCAGATGCAGGAGCGCGTCCTCGCCCGTACCGCGCACGAAGCCTTCAACGTCGCCTTCGCCGAGATGCAGAGTGACCTCCCGGAGATCCGGGAGAAGGGCAGGGGCGACAAGAACACGACCTTCGCCCTGTGGGAGGACGTCAACGAGGCCATCAAGCCGATCCTGAAGGACCATGGCTTCGGGCTGAGCTTCAAGACGGGTCGGACGAACGACCGGATCACCGTCACCGCGATCCTGTTGCACCGGGCCGGGCACAGTGAGGAGACGATTCTCGAACTGCCGGTGGACACGTCGGGCAGCAAGAACGCCGTCCAGGCGGTCGGCTCCTCCACCTCCTACGGCAAGCGCTACACGGCGATGGCGCTGCTCAACCTCACGAGCCGCCTGAAGGCTGATCGCGACGACGACGGCCGCGGCGCCGGCGCGCCCACCGTCAGCGAGGAGCAGATCGCGGACCTCGCCGACCTGATCGAGTCGGTGGGCGCGAACCTTCCCCGCTTCCTCAATTTCATGGGTGTCGGCAGCCTCGCCGAGATTCCGGCTGCCCGCTTCGACCACGCCGTGCGCGAGCTCAAGAAGAAGGAGCGCCGCTGATGGCCGAGATGGTCCAGGGCTCCCCCGAGTGGCTTGCCGAGCGCGTCGGCAAGCTCACCGCCTCGCGCGCCAGCGCCGTTGTCGATCGCACGGCCAAGGGCAAGCCGACCGCCGATTACGAGCGGTATCTGATGGAGCTTGTCGCCGAGCGGCTCACCGGCCTGTCGGCGCCCCACTTCGTCAGTTCTGAGATGCTGTGGGGGGCGGAGCACGAACCTGTCGCCTGCGCGGCCTACGAGTTCGAGACCGACTTCGACACCACGAAAATCGGCTTCGTCCCGCACCCCCTGATTCCGATGTTCGGAGCCAGCCCGGACCGCCTCGTCGGCAGCCGTGGGCTCGTCGAGTTCAAGTGCCCGACGACGCTGACGCACATCAAGACGATCCTCGCCGGCACCGTGCCCGAGGACCACTACCCGCAACTCGATGCGCAGCTCGCCTGCTGCCCCGAGCGCGAGTGGGTCGATTTCGTCTCTTACGACCCGCGCGTGCCCGACGACATGCGCCTTTTCCGGCGCCGTGTCCTTCGCGCCGATCGGCCCGACAACATCCACAACCTGGAGCACGAGTCGCGGATCTTCCTCGCCGAGGTTGATGCGCGGATCGAGCGCCTCGCCGACGCGTGCCGTCCCGGCCTGAAAGAAGCCGCCTGACATGGCCCACGCTCGCATCGACGCCGATGTGGTGCTGGCTCTTATCGTCATGGGAGCCTCGCACCGGTCCGTTGCCCGGAAGCTCAACATCAGCTCCACATCGGTAGACCGAATCGTGAAGCAGCGCCTGGACGATCTGCCCCGCCTCCCGCGGAAGCCCCAAGCGCCGCGGCGTAAGCCGACCGTAGAGCCGGACAGACCGCGCTTTGTCCGCGTGCCGGCAGAGTACCGCGCTGCCGGGCTCACCGAGGACTACCGCGACCTCGTGCGCGACTTCGGCGACGCCGAGGGAGAGCGCCGTTGCCGTCGGCTGCTGCTGGACCTTCGTCGCCAGGAGGCGCTCGATGCCCGCCGCGGGAGGGCCGCCTGATGCGCTCCCTGATCATCGACAACTTCGCGGGCGGCGCAGGCCGCTCTCAGCGTGCTTCCCGGAGAACGCGTCGAGCCTCTTGTTCGAGCACCGTGTGCCGGATGGCCGCTGGCCCCTCGCTCGGCGTGTCCCTCCCTTCTTCTCGCACGCAGCGGAGGAAGCGCTGCCGATTAAACCCGAATGGGCGAAGGCTGATGATGAGCGCGCGCAGCACTTGCCGCACGGCTTCTTCGCGTTGCTCTGCCGAGGCAAGCCGGGCCTTGAGCGCTTCTACCTCGCTCGGGGCCTCTGGCCTGACTGCGGGTAAGCCCGGTCGACCCGTCCCGTACACCCTGCATCTCCCCGTGTTTGATCGCGATCTCTTGCCCTGCGGCCAAGCGGTTGTCGACCAGTTTGGGAGCCGTCTTATCGATTCGAAATCGAGCGGCGTGGAGGTTTCATCATGACCCTCACCTCCGAGACACGAGCGCCTGAGGGGGCGGGAGCGAACCCCCAACTGATCGAAGGTCCGGCCCGCATCCGCTTCAGCGGAGGCCGCACGTCCGGCTACATGCTGAAGCACATCCTCGACGCGCACGGCGGCACGCTCCTGAACTCTTGCGCGAGCATCTGTACCAGCGCTCCTGGCTCATCGTCACCCTCACCGAAACGATCTGGAACAGCACGCGGGAGCAGGCCGAGACCCTTCCCTGCCAGCAAAAGTCAAGAACGAGGGGGGGCGGTATGAGCGGGCTTCGCTTCACGTGCGTTGGCTACCGGCCGAACTCCTCATCGGCCAGCCATAGCTCCAGCGGAGCAGCTCGGCCCCCAAGGTCGATAACAACCTGCCTGAAGTTTGCCTCATCGGACGCACCGGGCTTCGGCATCGATACCGTATTACCAATTGCGCGAACGATCCCGCGCAACTCGAAGGAGCCTAATCTTATACTTACAGCTGCCCCCTGGAGAGAAGAACAACCAAGATATGTAGTTTTCTCAACCATACTGGATCAACGGGAACTCAGGCCGAGGCGATCAATGCCAAATACGGCCATGCTTAACGAGCGATGACGTGCTTCCGCTGTCCACCCGGAGTGGGCATTTCGATGGGTGACCTCGTCAACCTCGACCGCGCCCTGACGCCGAGCGCGCGCAGCCATCTGCGCGGAGGCACTCATGCTAAGGGTTACGCCGCGACGCCCGGCACCGGGCCGAAGGGCGAGACCTGCGGCTCGTGCGACCACTTGGTGCGGAAGCGCTTGGCCAGAGTCCACCGGAAATGCGGGTTGATGGAGCGCCACTGGACCGGCGGGGAGGGCACCGACGTGCTCACGACCGCGCCTGCCTGCCGGAGTTGGAAGGTGACCGAGTTTCGGAAAGACGTTCCCGGACCAAACGTGTCTCTTTCATTTCCCGCGCTTCGAAGCGCGAACGGCGCGGCAACGCGAGACGAACGGTCCACCCCGCCCCATCCACCAGTTCTACCGCACGAGGCCGAGATGCGTAGCGCTGTGGACCGTTAGCTTGCGGGGAATGAGTGATGCCGCGCCGCCCCGCTGCAATCACCCAAGCCGACGTCGCTCGGGCGATCCGTGCCGTTCAGGCCGCCGGTCTGCCGGTCTTGCGCGTCGTGGTGCGTCCGGACGGCGTAGCGGTGGAAACGGCTCCAGGCACAAACGCCGACGGCAATTCGCCGAAGCTTGCAGGCGAGCGGAAGGTAGTGGTCCTATGACACCGATGCCGCGCCCCCGACCGCCTCACCTCAACCGCGAGACCACCCGGCACGGGACGGTCGTCTGGTACGTCCGCCGCGGCGACGGTCCGCGAATCCGCATCCGTGGCGAGTACGGCTCTCCCGCTTTTCAGGCTGCCTACGAAGCAGCCGTGCGCGGGCGCCCGGCACCCGAGGCCAAGCCGAGCACCGTTGGCACCGTCGCGTGGCTGGTCGAGCGATACCTGACATCTCGGCAATGGAGCGAGGAATTGTCGGCGGCGACCCGCGCCCAACGGCACGGCCTTCTCAAGGCCATGGTCGAGATTGCCGGCCACGAGCGCGCCGACGCAATCACCCGTCGCGCGATCCAAGAAGGGATGGACCGGCGCAAGGCCAAGCCGCACGGCGCCAACAACTGGGTCAAAACCATGCGTGGCCTGTTCGCCTGGGCAGTCGATTCGGAGATGGTGCCGGCCGACCCCACGCGCGGCGTGAAGTTGATGAGCGGCGCGAACGATCGAAACGGCTTCCATAGTTGGACCGAGGAAGAGGTCGCGCGTTTCGAGGCACACTGGCCGTCGGCACCCGCGAGCGTCTCGCGCTCGACATCCTGCTCTACACCGGCTTGCGTCGGGGTGATGCGGCCCGGCTTGGCCGGCCCCATGTCCGCAACGGCATTGCCCGCATCGTCACCGAGAAGACGAGCCAAGAGGTGACGATCCGCATCCTGCCGCCGTTGGCCGCCTCGATCGACGCGAGCCCGACAGGAGACCTGACCTTCATCGCGGGCGAGCGCGGTCGCCCGATGACGAAGGAAAGCTTCGGCAATTGGTTTCGGGATGCCTGCGTCGCCGCCGGCGTCCCGGGGAGGGCGCACGGTTTGCGCAAAGCGGGAGCGCGCCGGGCAGCTGAGAGCGGCGCGACGGAGGCCGAGTTGAACGCTTGGTTCGGGTGGGCGGACGGTAGCAGGGAAAGCGCCATTTACGTGCGCGGCGCCAACAGGGCGAAGCTGGCAGAGCGGATCGCCGGGCGCTGGACCGACGACGCTATCCCCGCACCATCCGACCCGGTGCGGGGCCCAGCGCTGAAAGCGCAGCATTCTCAGGATGTTGGTAAGTTGTTGGCTCCCCGAGCAGGACTCGAACCTGCGACAAAGCGATTAACAGTCGGGGTGATGTCATTGATTTTGTTCGATGACGTTACCGCGGGGAGCGTGTTTCGCTCCGGTGAACACCTCCTCGCGGTGACCGGCCGCCTCGCCTGCGCTTGAGCGGCGGGATAGGCTCCCGGAATGGCTGATTCCTCCCCCACCGTCGGCGAACTCTTCAAGGCCAAGGCCGTCACCGTTCAGCAGGTTGACGCAGCCGTCGAGGCCTACCTCACTGATCTAGAGGCGAGCGCCTTTCCCATCGCCGATGGCTACGTCGTTGATCTCGACTCCGCGGTTGCCGAGCATTTCGGGGTCAGTCTCCTTGTTTCTGACGAGGAGGCGAACACGGATCTGAAGCGCGGCGCAGTCCGCACCGCGATCCTGCTGGCACGGGCGCAAAAGGTGTAAGCAGCCACGGCGCTGGTAGCTTTGGCGGGCACTCGAACATAAGCTAAGAGGTGCCTGAGGGGCGCGCTCGCCAGACAAACGACTACACGAAATGGGAACGTACCGGCTGCATCGCGGGTGGCGCGAGCCCAACGGGCTTGTGACGGATCACGCCATGTCGGGACAGACGATCAGAGCCCCGACTGCCTACGACGCTATGGCGGTGGCCCTTGCCGATGGCGACTTCATGGTTACCGAGGACACCAACTTGGTCTGGCCCACGGATGAGCAAGGCACCATGGTTTGGTCCTTGAGGCTGGACGATGAAGACATGGTTCCCAGGGCATGACGCTTCGCGTCGCTTTGCGCACGATCAGCGCGATCCTGCTGGCGCGGGCCAAGAAAGCATGAACAGCCCCCCGCCGAGGCCTGAGCCTTCACCATCAACTCAAGGCTGACTGGACGCCTTGGATCCGCAGAGGGCGGCCTGTGAGCTAACTTGAGAGCGAACAGGTGGGAACGAAGCGGCACAGATTTAAGGTTGAGAATCAGCGGCTGCGCAACGGGTTCGCAGATTTCACTTGTCGGTTTCAATCAAGGTGCACCGAAATGAACCAGCCTGATCGCCCTGGGAATTTCGCACTTGCTCGGCGAAACTTAGATAACGGAGCCGAGCAGGTTCGGATTGTGACGCCGTTGCCGGTTAGCCGGCAGCAACTGGTCACGCTCGCCAAGGAGCACGACCGCGCTGAACTTCGAGCGGATGCTAACTCATCGTGGCGGTGGTTTGTGGTCGAGCTTGCTCCCGAGGAGGTGCCTCGCCAGTCGAAATGATTTCGGCCGGCGTGGTGGGCATCAAGCGACGTATTCAAGGATGACCTCCTGCAGCTACTTGCAGATGCCAGCCTCTAAGCTTGGAGGGTTGAGCCGCGCCAGACTGAACGTTGTCCGCTTGCCCGACCGGATGACCGTCAGCGCTGCGTCGTTCCCGAGCAGTTCGACGGCGTGATCGCCAGGGATGCTGCGAGAAGAAACTTGATAGGCGTAGCGGACCTCCGTGCCGCCGAGCCTTTGGGTGATTTCACCGCGACGAAAGTCAACCACATAGGAACCGTCGTTCCTGACCGTGATGATCCGTCCAGCGCTCTCATAGGCGCGCTGCTTATTGGAGCAGTTGAGTGTAGACGGGAAGCCTTGCTGGGCGAGAGCGGAGCCAACGCTGAGCGCGAGGCCACCGCTAGCGCCTGCCACTAAGGTCCTGGGAAGCTTCATAACCACCTTGCACCCGCCGGTTCTTCGAACAGCGTATCAACCCCTGCCTCTCCCGCAATGGGTGACTTGAATGACAGCTCAAGCCCCGGACTGGATCGAAATGCCCGATGGGCGTGTGCGACCGTTGCATTGCCTGCTCGACCCATTCGGGCCGAGGGCACGGCGCCGCTTCGCCTTCGAGCCACGTCCAACGATCAACTACCGAGGATACACCGCAAGGTGGCGGCTAGAGGATGGCCGGCTCTTTCTGAAATCCGTAGGCGGGACGGTTGCTGATCCCGAATGGCGGTCTGCAGATGGCAGAAAACAGTGTGACCTGATCGATATCCACGGCACATCCCAGCCGGTCTTCGCCGATTGGATCACGCGGGATTTGCTGATCCCGGAGCCGGATCGGCGTTGGGAGTCGGATATCGGCACTTACCTGCGCATCCCAATGGTGGAGGGGAAAGCGCTCGCCGAACCTGCGCTTTTCGAGATTGAGGTGTCGGATCTGGCGAAGGAGCTGTTCCGCCGACGTGTGGTGACATAAGGCAAGCCGCACAGCAGTGATGATTTGGTCGGGTTGATCTGAGCCGGACCACTGGCCGCCATCTCCGGTTTGAATGGCGGCGGCACGGTCGAGCGGCGTCGCTACCCATTTCACACGACCTCGACGCGAATACCGTACTGCTTTCCGTAGAGCGCCTGCTTCTCCAGGGTCTCGTGCACAAAGATGCCGAGGAAGATCTCCGCCAAGACCTCATCCACGAATCGCTCATCCGCAGCTTCGTCAGCGATCTTGCCAGATGCTTCGAGCGAGGCATGATGCGCCGCCGCTAGATCGTCGGCGGTGAGTTCGACCTCGACGACATACTCCTTGTGATCCACGGTCAAGCGGAAGGGTAGATCGAACAATCTGTTGCCGACCTCGATCCGGTAGGTTCCCGAGGCATCGCTGCTTGCAACCAATTTCTCGGTCTTCACGCCTCTACCGGGGAGCACAGCCCCACACGGTACGTCCGTTCGCGGCCGTCCCTCCGTTGCGGCGTATAAGAAGTAGGCCTCGAAATACTCGGCCGTGTGGAAAAGCCGAATTCGCTCGCTTGTCTGCATTCTCGCCCCCCAACTAATTCGGGGGGCTTTCCCGAGCACCCCAACGTTTACTATCTCTGTTTTGAAAGGCCGCACTTCTTATTATACAGTGCAGCGATATATATAACAATTGCTCCGCCTGGCATTCGAGCAGAGATGCTCACTCGCTTCCCCCATATGGGGTATGTTCGAGTCTCAACTTTTCCTGCATTACATATGGCAACCGTCAAGAGGAGCTATCCGTCCACGGCCGGATTCGATCATCGTTCAACGCGGTGTGACGTGTTCACAGGCGGACTTAGGCAATTAGCTTTCGGCAAGTGAATGATAACCTATGGGTGGCAAATCGGTTGCTGAAATAAGTCAAACTAACGGCAGTTCGGACGTGCAATCCTTTCGTGTGATTTTCATGAGCGTCTGCGCGATCGCTCTTCTCATCGGGCTTCGCACTACTCCAGCGGAGGCAAGCGGCAGTTGCTCATCGGTGATAGCAGGAGCGCGGAGCGGGCCAAATCCTAATTGGAATCGATGGCCTTATGGCGATGCGTGCTACATCGAATGGCCAGGCGGTCATTCGGCAGAACGAGAGAAGTACGAACGCGACTGTAAAAATCTGAGTGGAGCAGAGTTCGTCGCATTCGAAGGCGACTATGGCTCGGGACGAAACACCTGCATTTTCAGAGCCAGCGGAGGTCAGACAGGCGGAAATGCGGATCCAACACCTCAATCATGCGAAAATATTCTGAGAAATGCTCCTGGCTTCACGAGGTTTGTCCGCGCTACGAACACGCAGGATTGGACGGAGGTCCGAGCTGCAGCTGACGAAGTTCGTCTTCACCTTCTTCGCGTGAGGGGCTCCTGTGAAGACCGGGCGACTAGAATAAGCGAGATTTTCTCCTGCTATGGAATGGCTGCGCTAGCCCTTAGCGTTGACACACCGTCCGTTGAACTTCGTGATTATCTCGTTGAGCATTGCAGCAAGGACAGCGAGAATTTCGTTCAGAATGCAATCAGTAAGGCAAAGGCCGCAAACGCGGCACCTGTTACCCCGAGACCTCAACCTACACCCGCTCCAGCACCAGCGGATACTGGATCTCCGGACGACGCATGGGGCGCACTTGCCCTAACTCCGAATGGCAGCTTTTTTGGATGGTCATCCGGCAAAAGTTCAGCTGCCGCCGCCCGTGCCGAAGCTTTAGAAACGTGCACGGCCTACCAAGACAACACAATCAGTACTGGATATGACACGCGACAAAAGTGTAAAGTCGTCGTCGTAATTAAAAATCAATGCCTCTCCACTGCTGCGCATGAGGGGCAGTGGTATTGGTCTGGGAGAGGTACGAAGAAAGAAGCTGACGAAGCCGTATTAGCTAGCTGCCGCCAAGATCACTCAACAGGCTGCCGGAGAGTTCCTGACGCAAGCTTCTGCACACTCAAAAATGCGAACGGAGCTGGTGGAGGAAGCGGGAAGCCGCAGATTCAGGACCAGCCCATAACTTACAAAGGGCCCTACGTTAAAATTTGCAGTTCATATCCGGCTGAGGTTCGCCTTGCTCTACGATACCGCAAGGTGCATCATCCCTATGATACACTTGAAGGCTGGCAAACAATCGAGCCGAACCAGTGTGCTGACGTGGGCATGATAGAGGCAGATCATTTTTTCTTCTATGCAGAAGCGGGCAACGGTCAAAAAGTCTGGTCCGGGAACGCAGTCCGGCACTGTCTGATGCAGGACACGTTCACATTTTGGGTCGATTCTAGTAATACTTGCAGTAAAACAGACAAATTTTATGGAATGCTAAGAGTAAACTTGCCCAAGCGTCCCGGCCCGTACACGCTTAAACTCGGCAATTAGTTGTACGGGAGAAGCCGCTGCCTGAAGCGACTTCTCCCTCTTCCGCATCCATGATCCAGGCCCGCAGCGCCTGCGTGATGATCGCCTCGGCTGGCATCCAGGTGTTTTCGGACAGCAGCCGCAGACGCCGGTTCACGTCCCGCTCCAGCTCGACGACGTAGGTCTGCTTCCGCCGGGTGCTCGCCAACCTCACCTGATCCTTCGGCGGGTGCGCTGAGACGAACGGTGCAGGGCTGGCTTCTTATGGGAGCAATGGCTTCCCTATCGCCGGCCTCGTGGCTTGCCGATGACCGCAGCCGCCATTGGAAAGGCCGAGGCAACTCGGCACCCTTATACCGTCGGCCCCACCATCAGCCGGCAGCCGCAATGCTCCTTCCCGACGTCGCGTCCGATCCGCTCCCGCCCGAGGCCGCCGAGTGGCGCAAGGCCTTCGGAATCCTGCGCCCCACCAGCCCGCCGTGCCGCTACATCAGCGGGACCGCCTGGGCCAACATCCACGAGGCCTGCTCCGACTTTATCGAGCGCTTCGGCGCTGAGGCCGTGAGCCTGGGCTGGAAAGCAACCGAGCTCTTCGGCGTTCATCCCCAGCACGGCACGCTGCGAGTCGATTGGTGCGGGGGGATGATCACGGGCGGTCACAAGGCGATCGGCATCGAGCCGAACCGGATCCTGTTCGGCAACGTGAGCGGCTACCGGAACGTGCCGGGCGCGCCGAGTGGCATCCCGATCTGGGAGTTCGCGGCACGAGGGCAAAAGGCGTGACCGGTCTGGACGCTGAGGCACACCGCTCTCAGCGGTCTGCCTAGCGTCTCTTGCCTTTCAGTTCCCTGCCATTGCAATTTGTCTTTGTGCAGCGTTCATAAGCTTTGAAATTCGCACCGTCCCATTGAGGCGTATTGCTCATGCACGCCCAGATACAACGCTGTGTCTTCATGTATGCCGGTTCGGCGAAGGCCGGGCCTGCAGATACCATCAACAAGCCGCCCAGCATTCCACACTTGATCCAAGCCATCTGGCAATCCCTCGCGTACTAAAGTCCTCGCCTGCCGAGAGTTTCTAGGACGCAATTGGACTGACGAAAGCTGTCAATTTGGGTGTATCGGCTTCGTCAATCAAAGCCAACTTCGATGCCAGCGCTGCCTCTGCAGTGGGTTGAAGCCTCATTCGATCAGGCATGCGCGACCGGCAACTCGTCCACTTGCGTCGTGTAGCGCGGCGTCCGCATCTCGAATTTCGTCGTCCAGGTGCGCCGGTGCTGCGCCAGCCCGGCCCGCGCCGGCACCACGCTGCCGCGGCCGAAGCGGGCGTTGCAGGCATCCATCGCGCCCATGAGCCGGCCGGCGCGCTCTCGGTCGAGTCGGCCGATCAGCGCGCGTTGCGAAGCAGCCAGCGGTTTGAGGTCGACCGTGACCACCCCGGCTTTCGAGTAGCGCCAGGGCGGACTGCCCTGTTCGCGCCAAGTCCGCGCCACGCCGTGCAGCGCCGCTGGGATCAGCGCCAGCGTGTCGTTCGTCGCCTCCGGCAGCGTCACCATCGTCGAGACCGAGCGCATCGGCTCCCCGCGGTCGTGCTCGCTCGTGTGGTAGAAGACCGTGATGTGATCGGTGCCGAGGCCTTCCCGCCGCAGTTTCTCGCCGAGGCGCGTCGGGTAGCGTCCGCGGACGAGGTGTAAATTCGAGGACCGCTTTGGCGGGGATTGGGGTGGCCATCGGGCCATGCGGCTAAGGTGGAGTTTGCGGACT
>NZ_JACHOS010000037.1 GCF_014199985.1 Methylorubrum rhodesianum
AAGCGGCTCTTGTCGTACTCGAAATGCCGCTCGATCAGGGGCAGGGTTCCCCGCCCGATCGAACCGAAGCCGATCATCACGATCGGGCCGGTGATACGGCCATGTACGGGCCAATGATGTTCGGTCATGACTACGTTCCTGTCAGTGGGTGACATCGCACGAGGCTGCAGCCGCGATTTCGCGGCCTTGCCTGCAGCCGAATGTTGATCGGCCAGGGTGCAAAGGTCGGGACATCTGCCGGAGAGCCGGATGCCAATCTCAGAAAAAGACTTTACTGCACAGTGAGTTGGACCAGCGCCCCGGAACTCCCGCCCGGGACGCTGGTCTAGCGGAGGAGACGGCCGAAGGGCCTGAAGGGAACAGGCTCGAGCGCAGGCGCCGGCGGCGCGAGATCCTCGACTTCGAGAACGTGTTCCTGTCCGGTGGCATCGTCCCGAAACGGCATACGGTCCCCCTTCTTGAGACCGAGGAGGGCGATGCCGAGCAGGCTCGCTGCGGAGACTTCGTCCTCCGCCTCGACGGAAACGGTCGGGGGCAAGACTTTGCGCGCCTGCACCGACACCTCGTCATCGAGTCGATAGCCGACTTGGCTGTTCAGAGTAACGACGTCTGAAGATGCTTCGGAATTTCTGAAGTACGCTGCCCTCTCGAGCTCCGTCAGCAGAAAGGCAGCGTTCGGATCACCGCGCTGGAACGCGGCGAGACCGAACGCGACAAGATGATCGAAGTCATGATCAGGAAGCGAAATCGGCGGGAGTTCCCGAACGGCATCCATTCTGACACCTCACAGCGCAAACACTCCGCACGGCAAAGCCGCGCAGAATGGATTCTCGCGCAGCCCTTTCGGGACCGGCGCGTCGAAAAAGAAGAAGTGCTGGAGATTGACCCTGGAGCAGGCCGCGCCTCGAAAGGCCGGCAGGGCGCCAGGGCTTAGATGCCTGCTTGCAGGCTGCCCGCACGCCCTAAAAGGCGAATGCTTTGGAGACGGTTCGGCATAATTTTGCTGAGTACAGGCCAAGCCGTACGAGAGTCAAGCCTGTGAAGCAGGACGGTCTCTACGGCGCTCGTTCGCCGATCTTGGCTCGGCTCACCGAATGGATTTGGAATCGACTTCGCTGAAACTCGATGAACGACCCGCCGTTGCGTGTCGTTTGCCGGACGAGCCGCTCAAGCGCGACGGGTCGATCAAGCGCGACGGGTCGATCGAGGGATCGACGCCGGCCTTGGCGGCAGCATCCCCGGTCACGGTTTTGGAAAAGCCACTTCTCGATCCCTCACCGGGCATGCCTGCCCATGACGATGGAGGTCACGGGCGCGGCTCTCCGGCCGCACATCGTGCTTGAACAGCGATCATCGACGAGGATCATACCGAGTTGCTGCTGCGGAAGGTCGCGTTTGACAACGGCGGCGACTTGGCCAATCTTGAGAAGATCATGCCGTATCGTCCGCCTCTCAATCGTGGCCTGCTCCGGGCAGGCAATTTCATCGCGGGACAGTAGCCCCGAGCCGATGGTGCGTCCCTGCACGTCCTGCTCGGGGTAGCCGGGAAGGCTTTTTTCCAAAGCGCCCGAAGGTCGGCCGAGAGGCTCGACGATACCGAATCCAGACCATCGACGAGACTCGGGTCTGCGGCCGGAATGGCTGCCGGCCCGCGTTCTCACGCGAGAACGACGCCTGACGTCGGCGCCGCGGACCTTCGGCGCCGGAGAACGTCGGCGTGCAGGAGGCCTCCATGACCGCAGACAATCCCGTTCCGGCACCTGAGTCCGAACCGCCGACCGACGACGCGCGCGACGAGACGGTGGTCCCACTGCGGCGACCGCGGCCGAACCGGCCGCTCGCGACGGACGATAGCGATCACGACGACCCCGGCCCCCAAGCGGCCTGAACAAGGATCAACGACATGGACACGACCCTCCGGAAGCGCGTGGGCAGCACGCGCTTGCCGAAGATCAGAGTATCGGCTGAAGACCACGAACGCTTGGTCGGCCTCGCTGCCGCCGCCATGGATCGCATGCCGGAGGTTGCGGGCTACCTCGCGGACGAACTCGACCGGGCTCAGGTCGTGCGGGCCGGAAAGGCCGCCCCTGCATTCGCCGGGATGGGATGCCGAGTCGAATTCCGGGATGACACGACGGGGAAGGTCCAGACGGTGACCCTCGTCTATCCGGGCGAGGCCGATATCGGCCAGGGCAGGATCTCGGTGCTGACTCCCGTCGGCGCGGCCCTGATCGGCTTGAGCAAGGGTCAATCCATCGATTGGGCCACTCGGACGGGCGAAACCAGGCGCCTGACCGTGCTCAAGGTCCACGAGGCCGCCTTCGCCTGAGACCGCATGCGGGTCGCGCCGCCCGCAAACGATCCCTGTCGGACGAGATCCTGAGATCCGTGACCATCCGCTTCGAAGAACGCCCTCCGTTGATCATCCCGGTCTCCGACCTGCGCTCCCTGCGCGAGGTGGTGGTCGCGGCCCAGCCGCCCCACCCCCGGGCGGCGGTGGCGGCTTGGTTGGCCGAAGAGCTCGACCGTGCCACCGTGGTGCCTCCGGAGGTGGTGCCGGCCCAAGTCGTGACGATGCACACGCGGGTCGCGTATCGCGACGACGTCACAGACCATGTCCGCCGCGCGACGCTCGTCTTCCCCGGCGAAGAGGACGCGTCCGGGCCCGCCCTCTCGGTCCTCTCACCGGTTGGAGCGGCGCTTCTGGGCTTGTCCGAGGGGCAGTCGATCCGCTGGCGCACCGCGTCGGGCGGATTCCGCGGCGTCACCGTCCTGCGCGTCCTGTTTCAGCCCTACGAGGTAGCCTTCGGAGGCCACTGCATTCGCGGCCTCGGTCGGGCCGCGAATGCATAGCCGCGCGTGAGGGGCTCGACGCGACGCGGAGACGCGAGAAGGCTGCGGGGCACTGAAGATCCGCTTCGGCGCAGATCCCGCGATGCCCGAGTGTCCCGGCCTGACACGAACCGAGGCATGGACCACCCGCCGCGGTGGAGGCCCAGGCCGAGCTCCTCGCCAAACTCCCCGCCGCTTTGCCGAGCCGGCGTCGGTCAGGCGATGGTGGGCACGATCCCGCCCTCGACCCGGAGCGCGGCCCCGTTCGTCGCGGCGGCCAGGGGGCTTGCCAGATAGGCCACCATCGCGGCGATCTCGTCCGGCTCGATCATCCGCTGGATCAGCGAGAGCGGCCGGTGCACGCGGAAGAACTCCGCCTCCATCGCCTCGGGCGACAGGCTGGGATCCGAGGCGACGCTTTTCAGGAAGTCGCCGATCCCCTCGGAGCGGGTCGGCCCGGGCAGCACCGTGTTGACGGTGACGCCGCTGCCCTTGGTCAGCTGCGCGAGAGCCCGGGCGATCGTGAGCTGGGCCGATTTGGTGACCGCGTAGTGGATCATGTCGGGTGGCGGGACGAGGCCGGATTCGCTCGATACGAATACGATGCGGCCCCAGCCGCGCGCCTGCATCCGCGGGAAATAGGCCTGGGCGAGGCGGGTGCCCGATACGACGTTGATCTCGAACAGGCGGTACTAATCCGCGTCGGTGATCTCAGTAAAAGCCTTGGCCTCGTAGATCCCCAGATTGTTGACGAGGATGTCCACCTCAGGGATTGCGCGGACCAGCGTTGCCGCGCCCTCCGGCGTGCCGGGATCGGCGAGAACCGCCCTTACCCGTCCCACAGCACCGACCTGCGCCGCGGCGGCATCGAGCTTGGCCTGCTGCCGGCCGCTAATGATGACCTCCGCGCCCTCGGCGGCCAGCCGCGTCGCGATGGCAAGGCCGATCCCGGCAGTCGATCCGGTGACCAGCGCGCTTCGTCCTGTGAGTTGCAGATCCATAACGGGCTCCTCGACGCCGTGGCGATGTCGAGGAGATGGACGCTGGATCGATTGGTGAGTAGCACGCATCGCAGCACGATGGTCGTGCCTTGAATGCACGAATGGTCCCGCCATGGACAACCGGCTCGGCGAGATGTAGGCCTTTCTTCAGGTGGTGCGGCAAGGGAGCTTCGCGGCCGCCGCCAAGGCCCTGCGTCAGACCCCGTCTGCCGTCAGCCGGGCGGTCGCCCGCCTCGAGGCCCGTCTCGGCGTCGCGCTGCTGCGTCGGACCACCCGCTCGCTGACGCTGACGCCCGAGGGCGAAGCCTATCGTGATCAGGCCGCCGACCTCATGGCGGAGCTCGACGCGATCGAGCGCCGTCTCACCCGGTCGAGCGCCGAGCCGAGCGGGCGGCTGCGGGTGAATGCCTCTGTGCCCTACGGGACCCACATCGTCCTGCCCGTCCTGCCGCGCTTCCTCGCCCAGTACCCGCGGATGAGCCTCGATCTCGCCCTGACCGACGAGGTGATCGATCTGCCCGCCACTCAGGCGGATGTCGCGATCCGGATCGGCCCCTTGCGCGACACGCGCCTTCGGGCGCGCAGCCTCGGGCGCAGCCGGATGGTCGTTGTGGCCGCGCCCGACTACCTCGCGCGGGAGGGAGTGCCGGACCATCCCGACGACCTCGCGCGGCACAACTGCCTGAACTTCAGCTTCCGTCGATCCCTCGACACGTGGCCGTTCCGCGCCGGATCCGGCGTGAGCCAGCGCCCGATCCAGGGAAATTTCTTCGGCAATTCCGGCGAGGTCGTGCGCCTGATGGCTCTCGGCGGCGCGGGGATCGCGCGCCTTGCCCGGTTCCACGTGGGGGCCGATCTCGCCGCCGGACACCTCGTGCCGGTGCTGGAGCCGTTCAATCCCGGGGACGCGGAGGAGGTCCATGCGCTTTATGTCGGCCACGCGCGCTTGGCGCTGCGCATCCGAAGCTTCATCGACTTCCTCGCCGCACATGCGACGGTGAATGGGTGAGGTCAGCCCGGCCTCTCAGGTCGTTCCAGACGGAACCATGCATCTCATTGTGGAGATTGCCTCGTCGAGGAGGCAGCCGCCTCGCCCGCCAAACGATCACATGCCACGGTCATCGAGTTTGGTCAGGCCGGGGCGAAGATCCGGGCTGAGACGGACGCCGTTGTCGAAAGTGAGCCGATGGCCCGCAAGCGTCTCCGCCCCACTGTCGAGAGCCTGATCGAAGCGGTCGGTCGGCTCGGACTCGCGCCGAACGCCGTCGATCTCGAGGCTCTGCGCGCCCACCTCGAACTTCCGGAACTCGGAGCGGTGGTCGAGGACGAGCGCGTAGCGCGCGCGCTGAGGGAAATGCGGACGGCCCGCGCCTTCGCCGAGAGCGGCATCCCGGCCCTCAAACAGGCGATCCCTGCCCTCAGGGCCGGGGTGGGGAAGGATCATAGCATCCGCTGGAGCGTCCGGATCGGCATCCCGCTGCTCGATGCCGGCCGCCTGGATCTGCGCATCGACGCCGCGCCCGACCCGGTCATCGCCGACATCCTCCAAGGCATGGCGTCCCGGAACGATCCGACGCGACGGCTCGACGTGCTGCGTGCCGCCGTGGCCGAGATGACGGCGCGCACGACGAGCGACCTGCGCAAGCCGATCGATCGGCTCAGGGGCCAGATCCTCACCGATCTCCGCGAGGTGGGCGCCGATGCCGGAGCCTATCTCGAGCATATGGACCGCTCGCTGCGCTCCCGCCCGTTCAATCTCAATCCGAGGCTCGCCCGCGCCCTGACGGATGCCCTGACGCCGGTGCGCCAGCGGGCCAAGGCCGTGGCACGCGAGGGGTCGCGCCTGCGCCGGCTGAGGGATCAGGTGGGATTCGGCGCCTATATCGAGAAATTCGCAGCCGCGCGCCGACTGAACCGCCGCATCATCTTCCACATGGGGCCGACCAATTCCGGCAAGACCTACGCGGCGCTGCAGGCGTTGAGCGCGGCCCCCACCGGCGCCTATCTGGCACCGCTGCGCCTGCTGGCACTGGAGAACTACGAGGGACTGCGCGAGCGCGGCCTGCGGGCCGGCATGGTCACCGGTGAGGAGGTGCTGGGCGCGCCCGATCCGACCCATACCGCCCGCACGATCGAGACGGCCGACCTCAGCCGCCCGATCGAGATCGCCGTCATCGACGAGATCCAGATGCTCTCGGATCCGGATCGCGGCTGGGCCTGGACGAATGCCCTGTTCGGCGTCCCGGCCAAGACCGTCATCGTCTGCGGTTCGGACGACGCCCTCTCTTACGTCCGGCGTGCTGCCGAGGCGGCGAACGAATCGCTGGAGGTGATCCCCTTCGAGCGCAAGTCGCCGCTGGTGCTTCTCGACGAGCCGGTTCCGTTGGAGCGGGTCGAGCCGGGTGATGCCGTCGTCGCCTTCTCCCGCCGCGCCGTGCACGAGAACCGTGAGATCTTGGTTGCCCGCGGGCATCGGGTGGCGACCATCTACGGCGCCCTGTCGCCAGAGGTCCGCCGCGCCGAGGCGGCACGTTTCCGATCGGGCGAAGCCAACGTGCTCGTGACGACCGACGCCATCGGCATGGGTCTCAATCTGGGCCCGCTGAAGCGGATCGTCTTCTCGGCCGTACGCAAGTGGGACGGCGTCGAGGAGCGGCCGCTCTCCAATTCCGAGATCCGGCAGATCGCCGGCCGGGCCGGGCGCTACGGCCACCACGATCTCGGCATCGTGGCGGCCACTGAGGCGACCGCGATAGAGCCGATCAGGGTCGCCTTGGCCGGCGCGCCCTCGGCACCGGCCGCCGATACGCGCTTCTACGTCCGCCCGGATCTGACCGCGATCCGCTCCGTGGCGGAAGAGATGCGGACACCCAGCCTCTACGAGGTGATGACGCATTTCGCGCGGGCGACCTTCTATGCCGGCTCGCCGTTCCAGCCCTCGGCCCTGGAGGAGGTTCTGGAGATCGCGCGGATCGTCGACCGGGCTCGCCTGCCGATCGAGGAGAAATTCGTGTTCTCGGTCTGCCCGATCAACCGGCGCGACGAGATCGCCATGGGCATGTTGGAGCGGTGGAGTCAGGTTCGGGCGGCCGGAGCGACGGTACCCGCCCTGCGGGCCAGCCTTGCCGGGGAGCTCGATTATCAGGAGCGGACCGTGAAGCTCGCCAGCGCCTATCTGTGGCTGTCGCGCCGCTTCCCCGAAACCTTCGACGACGTCGAGGCGATCCGACACATGCGGACCCGTGCCAACGACGCGATCGAGCATCACTTGCGGGAGACGGCCACCCGCAAGGCGGAGCGCCGAACCCGGCGCAAGGCGGGAGCGCAGTGACGCTTCGGCGCCGCGCCGCAGGGATTGTGGTTGCGTGGCCCCGAGCCCCCTCCCCTCTTTGGGCCGGGGGCCCGATCCATGGGCGGCGGGCGGCTCTGGTGGTGCGGCGTGGAACGTCAAAAGGCCCGCGCGGCGCGAGCC
>NZ_JACHOS010000038.1 GCF_014199985.1 Methylorubrum rhodesianum
TCAGCCACGGGCGCCTCCATCCTGCTGCGATAGCGCGGCATCGGGCGCGCGCCGGATCCAGGGTTGCCGACGGTCCGGACCGGGGCGCATTTCGTTCTCGACGGCGCCCTTCTGCCGAAGCGTCATGATCGTGAGCCCGACCTGCCGCCCGAGCTCCTCGCCGAGGCCGGTCCGGAGCTCGTGCAGCTCGACCCACTCGGCCGGCACGCGCTCCAGAACCTCGCGCTCCTCGTCGGTGAAGACCGGCGGCACGTTCAGCGCCGCGATCGCGTCCTCCAGGCTGCCAGCCCTCCCGCCGTCAACGCTCCATTCTCGGAGCCGGGAGACGCCGAGACGCTTGGTCTCCTCGTCGTTCAGCGTCGGCCGGTCGATCGCGGACAAGCGCGGGATCGTGGTGTGCTGCCAGATCGTGCCGCCGCCGCGCTTGCCGTAGTTCAGATGTCCGGCATCGCGCAGGCGGCCGGCGATGACAGTCTCGTGCGTGATGGTGCTGTGCTCGGCCATGGCGGTCACTCGGCGGCGAGGGGAAGGACGGGAGCCGCCGCGAGCGGCTGCCAGCGGATCAGCACGCCCTCGAAGGCGATGCGGTCGCCCTCCTCCGGCGGGTGCTCGGCCCACCAAAAGCGGGCCATGTCTTCGACGCTCTCGAAGCCGTCCTCGCGCGCGAAGGCCTCCATCCGGGCCGGGCTCAGCAGCTCGCCGCCGACCTCGAACAGTTCGGTCGCGCTGCGCTCCGAGAAGCACAGGCGCACCGGCATGACGGAGAGGCAGGTCGGGCGGCCGAGCAGCGTGCAATGCCGGGTCCGCATCCCGGTATAGAGCTGAAGCTGCTCGCCCTGCCGGGCATGGCGCTTCCGGTCGGCGCGGATCGTCTGCGCCTTCGTGCCGGCGAGGATCGGCGGGCCGAACCGCTTCTTGAAGCTGTAGGCGACCATGGGCATCACTCCGCACCGATGAGGAGGGGCTGCACCGACCCGTCGGCGAAGACGGCATCGAGCGGTGTGTCGGCGGTGGGCTCGGTGCCCTCCCAGCCGTCTGGCCACGTTCCGAGAGAGATCAGCTCGCGGATGCGCGCCTCTTCCTCCGCGTTGAGGAGGTCGAGCCCGGGCCGATCGAGCGCGGCGGCCGAGGCGTTCACCTCCGCCTGGATGTCGAGGATCTCGCCGAGCGCCCAGAGCCTCGCGGCAAAGGTCAGCGGCCCCATGCGCTGCGGGTTCTTGGCGATCGAACCGTCCTTCAGGCGCTCGATGCCCGCCTTGCGCAGGCGGTTCTTCGGCAGCCGCAGGGCGCGGTAGATCGGCTTGAGGCGCTTGAGCGGCGCGTAGTGCGACCACCCGGGATCAGCGACGATCCGGTCGAGCGCGAGATCCTTGCTCGCGAGCGGGCAGCCACAGCAGCCGGTGCGCGCGTTCAGCTCCTCGGCCTCGTCGCCGCCGTAGGCGTTGGCGATGCGCGAAGTCGACCACCCGCCGTAGGACGGATGTGGGGCGAAGATCTTCAGCCAGTCCCAGACGTGGCAGACGCGCCAGTGCAGGATCGGGGCGAGGGTATTGATCCGGCCGCGGATGCCCTTCGACTCGGGAAGAGCCTGCTGATACCAGCCCTGCCCGCACTCGGCGCCGTCCTTGGAGCAGGACATCTCGATGCGGCGATCGCGCATGGCGCTTTCGCCCTGGCGCACGCCGGTGATCATCAGGACGGTTTCGCCCGCACCGATCACGCCGGCATCGTCGAGCGCCGGGCCGCCGTTGTGGCCGAGGCCCTCGACATCGGCCGGCGCGAGGTCGGCCGCGATCGCCGCGGCCATCGGGTCGACTTTGATCTGGCGCGTGCACCAGCGGAGCGTGTTGTTGTTGGGCGGGGGTACGCCGCGACCGAGGATGTAGACGAGGAAGCGCTTGTCGAGCGGCGCCGTGACGACCCGCATCCGGATCCAGGGGAAGCGCGCGAGCTGCGCCATCAGATCGACGGCGGCGAGCGCCAGCGGCGGTAGCTCCTGACGCGTGTCGGCATAATAGACCGTCAGCGACTTCGGGCGCGGCACGCGACCGCTCTCGATCAGGTGGATGACGAGGGTCAGCGTCGCCGTGCTGTCCTTCCCGCCGGACCACGCGATGCACCAGTGCGCATGCCGTGCGCCGTAGTCGGCGAGCGACGCGACCGTCAGCTCGACGGCCTCGTCGTAGACCAGCCGCGTCGCGCTGCCGGCGAAGAAGTCGGATTGGGCGCGCATCCCCCTCACTCCGCGGCGGCGGTGAAGAGGGGCATGTCGGCGAGGATGGCGCAGAACGACCCGCGGAGCTTTTGGACGCGCCCGCGGCTCGGCCGTGCTATGGTTGCGAAGCCGATCGGACCAGAACGACAAGGTGCACTGCCGTGACCAAGCAAAATTCGGAAATGCAAGACCCGACGTGGGCAGACACCGCCTCGCGTCAGAGCGAGCCCAGCCTGCGGAGGCGCCTTGGCATGCTCCGCCCTGGCGAAGATGCGACCGCCGAAGTGCGGCGTTCCAGTAAGGAGCGACTCGCCGAGCAGGTGCGCGCACTGAAGAAGTAGCTGCTGAACGTGAGCACTCATGCTGCCTCTCCGGTTTGAAAAGGCGCACCGGTGAGAGCGGCGAATGCGCGGGCGGGAACGAGGCGCATCAGGCGGCCCTCCCCATCCGGGCGTCGAGCGCCTCCTGCCGGCGGATCTCCGCCGTCAGCTTGCGGCATTCGCGGGCCGCATGGTCCTCGTCGAACTCGCGCGCGAGGTCGCGATAGTCCTGGGACAGCCCGGCCACCGCAGCCCAGCCCGGCACGGCGGGGATGCGCTTGAGCGGGTCGCGCTCGCCCTGCTGCCGCTTCCGCTCCGCAGCCGCCTGGGCCTGCTGGAACGCACGCTGGGCGCGCTGGCGCTTCTGGATCTCCGCCCGCTTCTGCGCCTTCAGCTTGATCCGCTTCGAGGCGTCATAGCCGTGGCTGCGGGCTATGCGGCTGACCCTGTGGGGCGAGATGAGAAGACGCAGGCCGATGTCGACATAGGTCAGGCCGGCGCGAACGAGGCGCATGATGTCGGCCTCGCTCGGGGTGGGGCGAGCGGCCATGTCAGGCGGCCTCCCCGCGCGCGGCAAGCTCGTCGTCGGCCGGGAAGCTGTCGTCTGGCGGCCGATCGTCCGCATCGGCCATCAGGTCGCGCAGCTCGTCCTCGATCTCGTCGACGGCGGCGCGCTGACCCTCGCTCAGCCGGTCGCGCCAGAGCCCGAACGTGTCGCTGCCGGCGCGCGCCTTTTCGCGGGCGACGGCGAGGAGTTCGGTCTTGCGGTCGCGGGGACCGTTGGGCGACGGCGCCCTGCCCTCGTCCGGCTTGCTGGTCGGCCGCGACACGTCGACCGTGCCGCCCTGCGCCCACTGCGCGAGGTTGCGGCCGATCTCCTCGTCGAGGGGCTGCTCTTTCAGCAGCAGCTCGCGGAACTGCTCCGGCAGCTTCAGCATGCGCCGCTCGCCAGGATAGTCCGTCTTCCAGGTCGGCACGCCGCGGGCGCCCGGCAGCAGCAGGGCGTTCACCGTCATCTCGAACAGGAATTCCTCGCCCGCGATCGGCATGTAGCCGAGCTCGGTGGGCGAGCCGCCGCCCTTGATCTTGAGCTTTTCCTTGGCGCGGAAGCAGAAGATGAAGTTGGCGTTGAGCCCGAGCACGCCATTGATGAACTGGCGCCGCTGCTTGGCCGGCACGATCCAGGCCGAATAGGTCGCCTTCTGGCGTTTGCTCTCGTTGTCGCCCGCGATCCGGTCGAGCTCGGCCTCCTGGGTCATCAGGTAGCCGCCGACGCCCTCGTGCTCGTGGCTCATCGAATCCACGATGATCGTGCGGGCACCCTTGCCGACGCAGTATTGGAGCGCGGCGAGGTAATCGAGCGAGCCGAAGGGCGCGCCGAACTCGACGTGGCGGAAGCGGAAGCGGTCGGCGTAGTGCAGCGCGCGCTTCGACTCGGTGTCGACGACGAAGATGTCGCCGCCGGCCACCTGCTGGATGCCCTGCGCGAGGCGGAGGGCGCTGAAGGTCTTGCCCGAACCGGACGGGCCGAAGAGACCGACGAGGAGCGGCACCTGCTGTCGAACCGCTTCCTTGTCCTCGAAAGTACGAATGGAAGGCTTGGTCACGCGGCGATCTCCTGATCGGGGGCGGCGGTCGAGTGGGCCAGCACCAAGGCCGTGCCGAACTCGCGGAAGAGGGGGTCGGAAGCCTCGCGGGCTTCCCACTGCGCGGCGGGCCATGCCGGCGCCTCGACGCGGCTGATGCCGGCCGCGTAGCCGGGCCACCGTCCGGTACGCAGGCACTCCCGGAACAGGACGGCCGCCGTGATGGCCTTGCGCTCGCCGAGCCACTGCTGCTCGCCGGAGAGCTCGATCACGCGGCACTCGAACGGCTCGACCGTCTCGACGAAGACGAAGCGCATGCGCACCCGGCCCATCAGGTCGGGCACCAGCCGCGTCAGGCCGCGGCGGTACCAGTGCTCCTGGATGTCCAGTCCGTCGGCGATCTTCGTCGAGATGGCACGATCCGAGAGTCCGGCCGAGGTGGTCTTGAGATCCCAGATCAGGTCCGGTTCGGGACCGCGCCAATCGAGTTGCGCTCGCCCCCACAGCCCGAGCCGGTCCTGCCAGACGAGCGAGGTCTCGCCTGCGCCCAGCTCGAACGCGCCCCTCGTCTCCGGTATCTCGGCGAGGCGGGACCGGACAGCCTCGACCATGCGCTCGGCTTTGAGGAGATCGCAGTACAGGACTGGCGTCAGTCCGGCGGCGAGCGCCTCGTCGCGCTCCTCTTGTGCCGCCTTCGTTGCGTAGGTCTCGACGGCCTCGCCGGCCTTGTTCGTCGCGGTGATGACGTGGATGCCGCGCCCTTCGCCCGTCAGGATCTCGTGGGCGACGGACCCGAGGTCCATCTTCCGGTTCTTGCTGTCCTCGGTCTGCGGCGTCAGGCGCGGGTGCTTGGCGTGAGCGTGCCGGGGCGTCTCGCTGATGATCGCGCGGGCGATGGAGGAGGAGAGGCTCGGGCCCGGTGCCGGGTCCGCGTGATAGAGCGCCGCCGGCATCCGGTAGAGGCCGGGCCCGGGCACGCGGCCCTCCGTGTGGTCGATGATGCGCATGCTCACCTCTCCGCTGCGATGCGCCGGGCGACCTGCGCCTCGACGACGAGGGTTTCGGGATCGTTGGCGGGCTCCACGGGCCGGACCGTGCCGGGCGCGACTTGACGCTCGCGGGCCACGCGCTCGGCGTCGGCCCAGAGCTGCGCGAGGGCGGCGCGCACGCCGTCGAAGTCGTGCGGCAGTTGGCGGATCCGGTAGCCGGTCCCGTTCACCGAGCGGCACAGGCACTCGCACATGCCGGTCTCGTCGCGGACGGCGAACAGGGTGACGCCGCGGTCGAACAGCATGCCGGCGGCTTGCTCCGCGCTGAGCGCGTCGAGGGAGGTCGAAGCGCTACGCATGGGCCGCGTCCGCCTTCCGGCCGCCCACCGCGCGGATCGCCTTGTCGAGCGTGTCGAAGGCGATCTCGGTCTTGGTCGAGACCATCCCGCCGTGGCGGGTCATGTCGGAGTGGAAGTCGCGCGCGGCGACGATGGCGGGCTGCAGCAGCGCAGCGTCGTGCGGCTTGCCGGACTGGGCCGCCTCGATCTCGCGGTCGAGGATGCGGTGCGCCTGCATCGTCTCGTCGACGACGAGGCCGCCCTTCTCCATGTCGATGCGGAAGAAGCGGTTCAGCCGGTGCGCGGCGGTGAGCAGGGTCTCCTCAGCCACGGGCGCCTCCCGCCCCTTCGGCCGCCCGCGCCTTCGCCTCGGCGATGACGGCCTCGAGGACCTTGCTGGCGGCCTCGCGCCAGGCAGTGCCGTGCTCGGCGTGGAGGCCGAGGAGCCAGTGCAGCACGAAGGCCTGCTCGTCCTCGAACCGGGACTTGATCTCGGCCCGTCCGGACGCGCGGAAGGCACGGGCGATCGGAGCCGACTGGAAGTTCGGCATCCCGAGGATCTCGATGAGCTCGGGCGTGAGTTTGCCGGGCACGAGGATGTCAGCCATCGGCGCGGCCTTCCCCGTCGTCGGCCGCCTGCTGGAGGTTGCCGTCGTGAAAGGCGCGGACCGCCGCGTAGGCGGTGAGTCCCGCGATGCTGGCGAGCGTCAGGATCCAGGGGAGGTTGGCGAGCATGGGAGGCGCCGCGACTGGAGGGCGGGCGCCGGGCCGGAGACCGACCCGGCGGACGGGTCAGAACTCGAATTTCGAGATATCGACGCCGAGGCGTGTGGCGATCTTCTTGAGGACCACGTCCTCCTCGGGCTCGACCTGACCGTCGGCATGGGCGACGTCGAGCGCGACGAGGTAGACGTCCTCCGCCATCGAGCCGTCACGGCCCTTGATGTCGTCGAGTTCGCGGGCGAGCTGCTGGCGCCCGGAGGCGTCCTTGGCGCGCTTGAACATCACCTCGACGGTGCTCTCGATGGTGCTCTGCTGGTACATCTTGCCGAGCGTCGGGTGCTGCGAGATGGTCCGAATGACCTTCGACCGCTCGGACTCCTCCAACTCACCGTCGGCGTAGGCGACGAGCGCGGACGCGGCGCAGACCGCCTCGAGGTAATCCTTGTTCTGGCTGTAGTCGGCCTTGATCTCCTTCGCGCCCGCGCCGAAGGCCTTCTTGAGTGCTCCGAACATCCTGATTTCCTTGTGCTGTAGGCGAGCAGAGACCCGGCTCGCCGGCGGGATCACTGGCCGCGCGAGCGGCGATTGATGAGGGTGGTGAGGCGCACGACGCCCCAGACGCAGGTGCCGAAGCCGATGACGGCGAGCACGTCGTTCAGACGGGTGATGAGCGCCCAGATCATGCTGCCTCGCGGGAATCGGTGGTGAGGGAGGGATCGGCGTCGGTCGCCGCGGC
>NZ_JACHOS010000039.1 GCF_014199985.1 Methylorubrum rhodesianum
ACGGCAGAGACGACACGCTGGCGTAGATCGACGGACAAGGGCGAAGGCATCGGCATCCTCCTTTACCCCTCAACGTCCCAACTCCCGAGCCGGCCTAACTCGCTCGGGCGCGGCTCTAGGCGCGACATGGCGCTCCCGCGCGAACTGTCCGCACTAGCGGCTGGCGCCGCTAAGCTCGCCTCGAAGCGTTCCGCAGCTTGGTGTCGGGATGCGCTGGTCTCGACGGCATGAATTACGCACTCTCGTAGATCGACAGACCCGGCTGTGGACATCGGTGCTCTCCTTCGCCGATCAACCCATCAGCTTGAGAAATGGTTCAGCAACAATCAAGTGTTGATTGCCCAATAGTTTTGGGCAATCACATAGACTCATGCGCTAACATGGATGAATAAATCTCGAACCGAGGACTACCTTGCGATCAGAATTCTTCATTGGCGGCACAACTTTAATACGTGCTTAAGCTCTTCCAAATTCACGTGTATATCGCCGTCCCATGCCCCCCGATTGCCATCAACTTCACAGCGCATTTCAATGTACTGATGATGCTTATGGCAAGAAAGTAAGTAGAAAAAGGTATCGGGCATATTCGATGGAGCGAAATTAACGACATATGAAGATGGATCTGAAAAAACTACATTCGTCATGCCGGCCCCCATAGTACCGACGATAATCTCTGCCCCAGAAAAAATATCGATTTGCTCCTTCAGTGTATGCTCTGCTGGATCGACTGTTCGAAAGCCATGTTCATGTAGTAAGTTTTCGACCTCATCAAAATTCGATATTCTTCTCGAAAGGACAGACTGCCGGCTTACAAAAATTTTCTTATTTTTGAGCGGCGATGCAAAATTTCTCAGATCCCGTGCTGCATTTAGAGCAAGAGGCGACATGTGAATCCCGTGATGGGTCAAGCCATCAACTACTACTAATTCGCGCACACGGACGGCACTGGAAGAAATGTACTCTTTTTTATACAAATCGCCGCTTATCATTTTTACGGAACTGTCTATAACATCAAACATTTTTCCCGTGCATTGCGGGAGCAACAAGGCAGAAAACAAATTGGTCCCATTAAGGATAGACAATTTTGGCAGCACCTCAATCAACCAATGTCCGTAATTAGTGCAGCCACGCTTTTTCAATAATAGATAGCTATCTTCATAATATGGTAGTAGAGAATGGTCTATCTCGCTTATTGCATTCGATATTTCATCTTTTGTATGCTGGGTTATGGAAGCATCAAGGACAGATAATTTCTCATTTAATACAAGACCCTCGCCGGCAACAATAACATTCCTAAATAACTTGACAGACCATTTGGCGTCACCTCTATGATCTAAATTCCACCCAGTCCTGCATGCCTCTAGTACATCACTCGGAACTAGATCGACCCTAGTCATATAGTTTGGAGTTTTGCTGTATTTCGGGCCAATAGTTTCGAAGAGGATCTCAGCATCCCAATCTGTGAATTTATCTATGTTGGTCATTGAAGAAGTCCCTCAACACATGTAGCCAACTTTTCTGCATTTTTGCGTATAATTATTTGAAGCATAGGTCGAAGAAGTTCCATTATCTATTAGCAAAGATGTTTTTGATTTGAGATTCGAATACATCAGACTCAGCTGCAATCTTTCTACGATAATAGTCAAAGTTCCTTAGGTGTCGATCATAGTTCGAGATAATATCTTCAATTATATTCCCTGCATGCTCAAAATAATCACCCCTGGTGTCAATTTTATACATTGATGGAATCGGCACATCTTCAAAATGAGAAGCCGAACCTCTGAGTCCGGTCATGACGCAGCACTGCGATGCAGCTGCTTCACGTGGCATTCTATCCATTCCTGGATGGGGACCAAAATCGATGTATGCCTTTGCCTCAGCCATCTTATTTCGAACTTGCTCGGGAGACATGTTTGCGATCAACTCGAAATCGCAGTTTTTGATATATGGCGCAAGTCGCTCGGCTTCGGACTGCCCCTTCCTATTATAGAGCACTAGATTCTTTTTTTGAGACACATCTATATCAATGCAGAAGTTGTTCGGAGATGTGTAATCTGAGAGCACATATGAGTCAGAGATTTCCAGCGATTCAAGCTTCTTTTTTGCATAGTTTGATTGTACGAGGTTGATGTGGCGCGAAGCGCGGAACACGTCGAAGCCCTCATTATTTAGGACTGCCTGATAACCATAATCAAAGCTCAACCACCAATAGTACGTTTCGGCCCCAAGGAATTTATCAATAAGATGTGGCCATATTTCTGGAATGATTATGCGCGCGCGAGCATTGTCAACAATACAAGATGTATATGGGATGTTATAGTGCTTATAAGCTTCATGTACCGGTGCATTGTATTGAGGTATGATCAAAACTCTGTCGTGATTTACAGTTTGAGAATATACGATTTCGTCCACGGATCCGTGAAAATATATCATGTAAACGGTTTTTCCAAGCTTAATAAGCTTATTGCCAAGCTGATGAAGAGCCTCAGGGCCTCCGGTCATGGCATGGGGTGGGCATAGAATGTAGTAATATTCTTGGCTCACTTTGACTCCTGCGTCTCGCCTGTTGCACGCTGGGTTTCGAATGTTTGCTATAGCGATATTCTATATTTACTTTCACCTCCAAGTCCCGCAATATAGACTTAACCGCTGTCAAACGCTTCTCCTCAACCGCTTCTCCTCAACAGTGAGGCGGTTGTTTCTTTCAGCGTTTGCAGACTGCTACCGGGCATTTAGGGGGGCGTCAATCTTAAGACGTGCTCTAAATTTCGCGTCTCAGGTCGACGCTGATAGTGGATAGCATTCCGCACAGGAGATAAATCTGGGTGACGGCAGGCATTCGGCAAGCAATGCATCTCAAATACATGAATATATTAGAGGCAGATAGCATTATTCAGTCGAGACTGATCATCTTTGTTCTGTTTCTACCAACGAGTATTCACAAGTGCGAAACTTTCAGGAGCCCCTTCGGCACGCGGCGCTCCAATGGTTAGTATAATTGTATAATTCCTATTATATTTCAATTCTTTCGTCACGCGCAAGTATGCCAGTGCTAGGGAGATGCAAGCTTTGGTCTGAGTCTGACCGTGGCCTTGTGGGCTGCTCCTAGCGAGGCTGCTGAGGTCGCCTTCCTCAATCATGTCGACAGGCGCCGAATCACGTCAGGTTTGCCTCGGTTCCGTGGATGGTTCAAGGGGCTTGGCTGAGCGAAATGTCGATTATTGGGTCTGCCGCTGTCTGCTACTCGTAGACGGCGGGCGAGCAGTAGCTAAGCGTCGAGTGACGGTGCCGCGGATTAGATAAGGCCTTGATGTAGCTGAAGACCGTAATTCCTGCCTCGGCCTGCAAGCGGAAGCGATGGCGAGCCAACACTTCGCATGTGAAGGTAGGGAAGAAGCTCTTGGCCATGACGTTGTCGTAGGTGTTCTAGTTGCGCGCGGAGCGTAGACCGGAGGGGGGAGCCTAAGGCGACACATCCTAAAAAGGTCCACCACATTCTTCGCGCGGGATGTGGCTCGTGAGGTTCGCCTTCATTGTCAAGCACCGGGACGTCTGGCCGGTGGACTGGATCTGCGCGGCACTGAACGTCTCCCACTCCGGCTTCAACGCTTGTCTCACCCGATCCCCCAGCCAGCGCCTCTGCGACAACGAAGCGCCTTTGGCCAAAGTGCGAATGAGCTTCCTGGACAGTGACGGCACTGCGGCGCGCGACTGGCCTGACATGACGTGCTGGCCGAGTGCAGGGCGTGCGGACTGCATCGAATTGAGCGGATCATGCGCGACACCGCGATGCGGGCTCGCCCGAACCGACGGCGCCGGCTGTCGAAGGGCGGAGGCTTACATGGCCCACCGCGTCGCAGAGGGCAATTCTAAGCTGTAAGCGAACCGCTGCCTGATGCGCTACATCACTCGTGAGCTTTTCACCCACATCACTCACAGACAAAAGGCAATCAGCCAGAACCGCCTTGCGGCTTGATACACAGCAAGGTGTCTAGGGTAGCCAGTACAGGAGTGAGCCGTACCCATGTGGCACGAGGTACGGGCCGATGTGCCCGAAGACTTCGATTGCATCGACAACGGGGCGCAGCGGCACTCGACGCTCGGCTACCTCGGTCCCGTCGAGGTCGAGAATCGAGACAAACTTGTTTAGGCCGATGTTCACTAAGTCGGTGGCAGGAAAATCAAGATGTTGCCAGCCCCCGCTGAGACCACCTGTTGTAGTGGGTGTAGATCGTCGTATGTAGACCGAAGACAGTCGCCGCTTCTTGCCAACGGCAACCAACATTCAGCCGCAGCAAGGTGCCCTTGATTGCTCGCCTGTCTTCGATCCGAGGTTTAACCGGCTCTCCGAGGGCAAGGTACAGCTTCATCCGCGCACAATGTTCATCCTGAAGCCTGAATAGCCACGCTATCGCGAGCCTCCTGCTCTGGAAACGCCGTACTCAAAAACAAGCCTCTAGGGACGGCACTTGGCTGAATGTGTTTCCTGGATAGATGCCGCCTAAGAGTATGTGCAGGACTCTTCCGGATGGCCAGATGAATGCATTCATGTGCTACATCCCATTTTGAAGTCTGTAGTGTAGTCTGAATTTGCGAAAGCCGAAAGCTTTTGCAAATAAATATCATGCGTAAGTCGGAATTTGCCAATTACGAGTTTGAGTTCTCAGAGATCCATTTCTGGCAATGGGACAGAGATTGATTTATTACTTGATGCATGTCGAGATACTGATATGTACCGCACCGCCCGATAAAGTTCATCTTCGCCAAACCAATAGCTTCTTCGCGATATTTTTCGTATAGACGATCATATGAGCCGTCTGATGACTTGACAGGATAGTAGCGTTCGTCGTCGTTGTCTCGATAATCGCAAGGTTCTTCGACTGATCTCAACACTTGAGCCGACTTGCCATCCCAATGATCGGGGATATTGTGCCACCATGTCTCTCGTGTGAAGGGACCATCATCCGTGTAGTTCACTGTTGTGTGTGGCTCAGCCTCTTCAATGCAGTGCTGTGTCAAGTGGAAACGAATGGACCGGTAAGGAAGCCGCCCGAATTTGAAACCAAAGTATTCATCAATGGGCATGCTATTAAAACAAAAATCAAAATGATCCAACATTTTTTTATCAAACTCGGTCGAGAGGCTAACTTCAATTCGAGCATGGTCCAGTATTTTTGAAAATAATGTTGTATATCCGTTTGTGGGCATGGCTTGGAAGGTGTCATTTGGGAAATAAAGATTGCTGCGATCGGCTCTAATTTTTATTCTTTGAACTACTGCCGCATCGACGTCGGAAAGATCAAGATCCCACATTTTTTTTGTATAAGGGCGAAAAAAAACATTCGTAAGTTCTTTACCAATATTGGCATAAAGCCAATCTTCTGCATTTCTGATGCGAGGAATTGCTTCAGATATACTCTTTAGATGATGACGGACTGCAGATTCGGACTCTAAATTTATCCCAAAAAATTCATTCACAGTATCGAGATTGACCGGCAATGGTAGTTTTCGATTATCCGAAAGACGAGCTACGACTTTATGAGCATAAGGCGTCCAATCTGTAAACCGGCTTAGCCAATCCACAACTCGTTGGTTGGAAGTATGGAATAGATGAGGCCCATATGCATGCACGCGAACGCCCGTGTCGTGCAAGTAGTCGTAGCAATTGCCCGCTATATGTGGCCTTTTATCAATCACAGCAACCGAATAACCATGTTCTGCTAGCGTTCTAGCATAACAAGCTCCTGCGAAGCCAGCTCCTACTACAAGTATCTTATTCATTTTTACCTCGGTCACTAATAACTTATCGATCTTCGCACGCTTATTTCACGGCGCATCCAGATAGATGCGCATCCTAAGTATCAAAACTGTGATCGGGCCGGCGGCCCTCACGGGCAAGGCGCAGCAGGTTCTGGCCGTACTTAGTCTTGGCAAACAGCTCGCCGCGCGCCCGCAGCTGCTCGCGGCCGATGAAGCCCTGGAGATAAGCGATCTCCTCCAG
>NZ_JACHOS010000040.1 GCF_014199985.1 Methylorubrum rhodesianum
GGTCAGCCACATCAGCTCGACGTTGCGGCCAGCCTCACGCTCCAGACGGCGGCTGGAGGTGACTTGGTTGAGGTAACCGTAGAGATAGAGCTTCAGCAGCGTCGCGGGATGGTACCCGGGCCGTCCGGTCGCGGCCGGCATCATGCTCGCAAAGCCCAGGGCCGTGAGATCAAGCTCGTCTACGAACAGGTCGACGACGCGCACCGGATTGTCTTTGGACACATAGTCGTCCAACCGGTTCGGCAACAGCGTGACTTGGTGGCGATCCGCACCACAGATGAACCGCGCCATACACGCCTCCGCTCTCCCGCAGAGACTATCGGAACCGCTACGTTTCCACACAGCCTCGGTGGCAACCGGACCTTGTCTCCTTCCCGAAACGGACCTTCCGCATCCGACTCATGCCAGCCGTAGGAACTGTTGCTGACGCACCCAGGAAGCAGTTGTGCCGCCCCTGAAATTTGGTCTGCCCCTAGTTGCGGTTTTGAGCCGTCCGGAGGATGCCACGAGTCAGGGCCGGCCGGCCGCCTCGATGATAAGCTTGGCAATTGTATCGGCCTGCGAAATCAGGGCAAGATGGCTGGCTTTCACCTCGATAGTCTTGGCGCCCATGCGCTTAGCCATGAACCGCTCCAAGTCGGGATCGATCGTTCGGTCCTCCGTCGACACGGCGTAGTAGCTGGGCTTCGTTCGCCATGCCGCGACGGTCGTCCTGCCGGCGAGCAGACCTTTCTGGAAGGGTTGCTGTACGGCGTGGAGGACCCTGGCCTGCGCCTCCGGCAGGTCGCCGGCGAAGTCACGCAGGAAGGCTTCCTCGCCAAGCCGTCCCTCCTCGCCGTCATAGACGATGCCAGCACTGGCCGGAGGTGTGGGATAGGTCTTGGCCAGTGCGGCATAGTCTTCTCCGGCGTCGGGCGCCCGCGCTGCGACGTAGACGAGAGCGGAGACTTTCGGATCCACGCCGAGCTCCGTGACGATCATGCCGGAGAATGAGTGACCGACAAGTACGGTCGGGCCATCCTGCCGAGCCAGCACGCGTCTGGCCGAAGCTACGGCGTCTTCCAGGCTGGTGAGGGGGTTCTGAACGGCAGTGGCGTTGAGGCCCGCAGCCTGCAGTCGCGCGATGACCTCGGTCCAGCATGAACCGTCGGCGAACAAGCCATGGACCAACACGACGTTCTTGGCGGTTGGACGTGACTCGGCGCGAGGCGCGTTGGGAACGGCGGATGTCAGAGCCGCGACGGTGAGTAAGGTCGAGAACTTACGACGGTCGATCATGCAGTGATCTCCTGAGCTTCTGTAGAAGGGCTGGAAGGGTACGATGCCGCGCGCCAAGTAACCTACGCTCCTGGGACGTGCGGAGCGGACACACACCGGACGCGGCTCAATGTTCGCGGAGTCTGTTGATGCCAGGTATGATGACGAAGACCATCGTCGTGACGATCATCGGAACGACGACAAGGTGACGTTGCCACAGTGGCCAGCTTGGCGTGATGGACTGCATAAAATACGATAGCGCCGTGACCAGCGGATACACCGCTGCGAACACGAGCACGCAGAAGATCAGGCGGTCCGCTCGGCCGCGAGTCATCACGGGGCTTCCTTTCAATAGTCCGCACTGGGTCGGGAGCGAAACCGCTTGTACCAGCTGTCTAGCCGCGGATGTTTGTCGCCGAAGGGTAGGTCAAATCGCTCCCGCGCAGTCTGGAAGATCGGGAAGGCGGTGCAATCGGCGACGGTGGGCGTGTCGCCAGCAAGGAACGCATGCTCTCCGATTTCCTTCTCCAGTACGTTCAGTATCTCGTCGACGTAGCGGGAGATTCGGTCTGCGACCTCAAGCGAAGGTGCCGGCTCCTTTCCGAGGAAGGCATCGGTGCGATTCCACAGCCACAGCTGGCCGCGTCCGACAAGGTCGGCCGCGAGACGCTCGAGCGATCGGACGCGAGCGCGCGAGGCCGCTTCCGTCCCGAACATCGGATGCTCGGGATAGAGCTCCTCAAGATACTCTACGATTGCGGCGGAGTCTGTGATCGCCTCGCCTGCATCGGTCACCAGGGTCGGCGCCCGCCCTGAAGGATTGATGGACAGATACGCTTCGGAGCGATGCTCCTTATTTTCGTAGTCGAGTTCGTAGCGCGGGACATCGATGCCCTTTTCGGACATGTATATGATGACACGGCGCGGGTTGGTGCCTTTGCGAAACTGGTACAGCAGCATGGCGTCTCTCCTGCAGGTCAGATTTTGAGGCGGGCGTGCCGGCCCGTAGCGGTGGAAAAAGAGGCACTTCAGTCGCCGATCGAGGTGAGCGGATACTTCACTACTCGGTACGGTAAGCGCTCGGGCCTCCCAGAGAATAGAACATCAATGATTTGGCTCTCGGTCAGAAGAAGTTGATCATCAATGACGAGCCCTGCTGTGGGGGAGGCGTTATCTGGCATGTCGTACTCGCCGATCACCTCGTATGCGTCGTACTCGGCCGACAGCCGAAGCCGTGTCAGGCTTCGCTCTTTCGACATGTCGATCGACAGCACGTCCGTATCGGACAAGTAAGCGAGCCCGTCCCCGCCCGGATTGCCGTGGCCCGCGAGTTCGATGATCTCGCGCGTCACCGCTTCGATGCGGAACAGCTTGCCCGTGTTCGTCTGGACGACGAGCAGGAAGCGCTCGTTGGGAGTCGCAAGGATGCCATTGAGATTGAAACGTCCAGGCGACGTACCGTCTTCCTGGTAGTTGATTGGCGTGCCATCGAGCGGTAGCCACGGCTCGAGCTGTCCCAGTTCCGCCACCGTTCCCCTTGCGAGCACCGCCGCCGTGAGCCGGTACAGCACCGGTTTGTAGGAGTCGGTGATGAAGGCATCGCCGTGTGCGAAGGCAACGTCGTTGACGAAGGTGGGGGCCGCAGGGTTGGGGACCACCGTGTCTGGCGCTGCGTTGACCAACCCATTCGAGTAGCGGCCGATCACCCTGCCCGTGTCCACATCGAATACGTGGACGAGGCCAGTCACACCACCGCAAACCACGAGTTGCCGGGTCGCCTCGTTTACTTTGAGACCTGTTGAGGAGGTCAAACCGTGCGCGCCGGCCTCAGAAAAAACCTCAAAGGCTCGTCCATCGAGCGCAACGCGAAAAACCGTGCCCTTCAGCATGGCGGTGGTGAACAACGTTCGAGATCGCGCGTCGAACGCAAGGCCTTCGGGATAAAGGCCAGTCCCTGGTACGGCGTAGAATCCGGACAAGCTGCTGCTCATTGCTGCTCTCTCTTGCTGGCGTGAGAGGACCCATCCGGCTCCGCAGGCACGGGGATCTCGAACGCGTTGAGAGCGGCGGAAGTGTAGAGGTACTCCCCGATCAGAAAGGTCATGTCGACTACGCCCCGGCGGCCGAAGGTTTCCGCCGCAGCCCAGTACGTGGCGTCGCTGATCTTCCGCTGCATGACGAGCTCGAGCGTGAGCTTCTGTGCCAGCGCCTCTTGATCGTCGAGTTCGGGGCTCGGCTTGCCGACGGCTAAAGCATCGATGGCTTCCTGCGAGAAGCCGTTCCGCCGGGCAATGGCCGAGTGTGCATAGATTTCATAGGCGGCCTGCCAGACAGACGCGACGCTCAGGATGACGACCTCGCGGACGCGGGGAGTGAGCGCGGTGCCCTTCGACTCCGCCTCCATGAACCGGAACATGCCCTGTGCGACCACGGGACTGTACAGGAAAGCGTTGAATGGGCCATAGAACGAACCATCCCCCGCTTTGCCCTTGAAACCGGCTTTGTCTGCCCAGGGTATCAAGGTTGTGTCGATGTACTCGTAAGCTTCGGCTTGCTGAGGATCGAGATCCGCTCTCCTCAGGGTTGGCAGACGACCACCGTCGATGACGTCGTTGCTCATCATATCCTCCATACGAACGGCCCGGCCAATCTTGTCGCCAAGTTGGATGCTCTGGCCCAAACTACGATACGAAACGTACCGTTTCGATTATGGTTCCGGATGGACAAGCGGTCCTAGGGCGAACGTCGGATGGAGGATTCAGGCGCGGGGAAGCCTCGCAGCAGCGGGCTTGTCGATGCAGCCCAACTGCCAACCTAGGTATAGGTTCTTATCAGCTCGGTACGGCGCCAACGGAGTGTCTGGTAATAGCTTCCTGCTTCCCGAGGACCCGCAACGCCATCGCGGGAAGCGACGCAGCGAATTCGGCATCAAGCGCTGAGTGCCCTATCAGCAGACGGAAGTATATAGCTCCGTAGATCATATCGATGACAGTGTCGGCGTCTGCCTCGAGTGTGAACTCTCCGCGCTCAATGCCCTTGTCGACGACGGCTCGCACCTCGGCTCGACGATTTACGAAAAACCGGCGGCGGAACTCGGTTATGATCTCAGGATCGAACTGCCCTTCCGCCAGTATGCCCGCAGCGATCCTCCCCGTCTCTCCACGATAATGCGTGATTAGCCGTGATATCTGATCAGAGAGCGCTAAACTTGCGCTCTCTGCGTCTTTTGCCGGCGCATCCAGCGCCGCTAGATTCATGAATACCTCGATGACGATAGCTGTCTTGCTAGACCACCAACGATAGATCGTGGTTTTGCCGACCCCTGCTTTTTGCGCGATCGCTTCGATCGTCAGGTTGCGAATGGAGGTGGTTTCGAGGAGCGCCTGCGTGGCTTCGAGGACCGACCGACGGGAGGCTTCGCTTCTCGGTCGGCCGGGCGATCGAGCTTCTCGATCATTATGGTTGGGCATTCGATTCCTTTGCGCCCGAGAGAATGGTGGCCACCTGCGTAGCGACTTTGCTAATTGTGATACGATACGGACCGTAATGCAAGCTCTGCTCTGCTCCGTCGTGTTCGAGCGATGCGGGTGACAATGTGGAGTGGTGCGGTGTGTGAGTGCGGGAAGTTTGTCGGCAAGATCCTGGCTAACTCCATTGATTACTCTGATTCATATTTTTGATTGCAGACCCTATCGGCGGGTTGTCAGAGCGCCTGAAACATCACCAATGCGTCGACATAGCCGTGGGCGGGGTGGTGGAAGGCGAGTGGCAACCGCCCGACGATCTCGAACCCAAGCTTTTGCCAAAGGCGCACCGCTCGCTCGTTCGTGCTCACCACGAAGTTGAACTGCATGCCCCGGTATTTGCGAGACCGGGCGTGAGCTAGGGCATGCTCGCCCATGCGTCCTGCAATGCCGCGCCCGGTGGCAGCGGCGCTCACCATGAAGCCGCAGTTGCAGACGTGGCGACCACCGCCCGCTTGGTTCGGACGCATGTAGTAGGTCCCGAGGATGGTCCCTTCCTCCTCTGCGACGAAGGTCTCCTTGTCCGATCCCATCCAGTAGGCGAGCGCCTGCTCCTCAGTCATGTCCCGGTCGAGAGTGTAGGTCTCACCAGCACGGATGACCGGCTCGATGATCGACCAGATAGCGGGGGCGTCATCGGAGAGAGCGGTACGGATCAGCATGGCGACGCGCATAGCGGTAACCGCGAGGGTCCGAAAGCCACGAGGCTGTAGGTCTGCATCCCATTGAGGCTGTGTGAAAACGCTGCGGTTCTGGTAGTCTCTGCATGACGGTGGAGGCTTGTATGACGCGGTTCGTTAGTGGCGCAGATCGTCACCAGATCGCGCTTCTGCCGCATCGCCTGGACGACTACGTGTCTGAGGACAATCCAGTTCGCGTCGTCGATGTGTTCGTGGATGAACTCGATCTTGCAGCCCTTGGCTTTGCTGGCGTGACGCCGGCCGCGACCGGACGGCCCGGCTATCATCCCGCGACACTGCTGAAGCTCTATCTCTACGGCTACCTCAACCAAGTCGCCTCGAGCCGCCGCCTGGAGCGTGAGGCTGGCCGCAACGTCGAGCTGATGTGGCTGACT
>NZ_JACHOS010000042.1 GCF_014199985.1 Methylorubrum rhodesianum
GACACTCGTTCGGCGATGCGGGTGCCCTCCACCACGAGCCCGCCGCCGGCTCCCTCCGCCAGGATCGCCAGCGGATCACGGAGCCAGAGGCGGCGCGCCGTCGTGCCGCCCGCTGCCATATCGACTCCCGCAAGGCTTCGAAGAACAGGCAGAGCCGGCCCTGGCTCCAAGCCATATGAAACAGCGACGATAGGGACGGGTCGCGTCGGAGGAAAGCATCCTCACAAAGACCAGTGGTGGAAGTTCAAGCACAGTTCGCGCTTTGATACATAGATCTATGGACGTCGCGCGGGGCCGCCCCTACCTTTGCCGGGAGCTTCCGGCGCAGGGCGATTGCGCCCGGTGCGGAGGCCGACGGCCGGCGTTGTCCATCTCCGATCCTGAGGGGATTTCCCATGTCGCGCGGCAGCTGCTTTCCAACCCTCATCCTGCTCGGCGCACTGCTTGCGGCGGAACCCGCCGGCGCCGACGATAAGTCGGGCGCATCGCTCGCCGAGACCAAGGCGGCCGGTCAGTGGACCGATCCTCCTGCCAAGACCACTACGCCCGCGACGAACGCCGCGGCGAAACCGGTCGCGACACCCGCGAAGGTCGAAGAACCCGATGCCTCGGTCCGGTCCAGCGCCCGCAAGCCCGGGCGCTCGGCCAAGCTTCGCCGCGAGCAGATCCGACGGGTCGCCGATCGCGCGCGGCCGGCGCGGCCGGAACGGGTGGAGGTGGTGCGGAGAGCCGAACGGCCGGGTCGACGGATCGCGACGTGGAGGCCGGCACCGCCGAGAGCGATGAGAACAGCGGCGCGCACCCTGCGTCCGGTCTACGGCTACATCCCGCCCGACGCTCCGGCGGAGGTCTATTACGAGCAGCGCCGGTTCGGAACGGTCGGCAACCGACCCGGGGATCTCGGCTTACCGCCGGAGGGCGGCCCGGCCTATCGCAGCGTCGGCATGCGTGAGGGCGGACACCTCGTCAT
This sequence comes from Methylorubrum rhodesianum, assembly GCF_014199985.1. Lineage (GTDB taxonomy): Bacteria > Pseudomonadota > Alphaproteobacteria > Rhizobiales > Beijerinckiaceae > Methylobacterium > Methylobacterium rhodesianum. The sequence continues at coordinate 971 of NZ_JACHOS010000042.1, forward strand.
GCGCTGGCGCGGACCGGGCATCCCGGCCACCCCGATCGGCCAACCGTCGCCGTTCGACGCCTTCGGCGCGGAGTAGTGCGATGAGAATGCGAAGGATGGGTTCGAGGAAGCGGCGGACGCGGACGCCGCGCGGAGCTGGCGCCCGAGCCTGAACGAGGCGGTCGCCCCTCAGCGGATACGCCCGGGACGGGCCGGCTCGAACACGATGCGGCGGTGATACGCACACCAGCTCTTGCCGTCGGCGACCGGCGCTCCGCAACACACGGCCTGGTCGCTCGGCTCACCGATGATGAACTTGCATACAAAGGTCCCGGATTGCGCGAAGGGGACGCGGAGATCGGCGGAAGGCTCCGCAATCGCATCGGCCTCACCGACTTGCGGCAGGCGGAAAAGTTGGTTCATCGTGCGGACACTCGGTGTTCGAACTTACTGGACCCAAGCGGGGGCGACACTGCGCCCTTGGGCCTGGATGGATGTCACGGCCGGCCCGGCCTCTCACCCTCTCCGAGCAACGGTCTTCGGCCCCGTCGGAAGGCGGGACCCGCGTCGCGGGCGGGCGCAAGGCATAGGTCGGCTGATAGTCTGGCGTAAGTATACCTGTTTCCCTGATAGACAAGCCCCGAGCCGGCGCGACAGGTCCGCGCTGGGAGCAGGCTCGACCCTCGAACGTCAGACAACAGGCAAGCGACGATACCCTGAAAGAACCGGTGGAATCGGAAGAAGGTGCGTGCGGGCAACCTCTCCTGAACAGGTCTGTCGCGGACAGGAGCGGCCATCCCAGGGTTTCTTGCGGGACGATCGTCGGAGAGTTATGCCGCCTCATCCTCGGAGAATCGGCGCACCGGGCCTCGCATGCACGCTCTCGTCACGGGCTCGGCCGGCTTCATCGGCCACGCGCTGAGCCGCCGCCTGTTGGCCGCGGGGCATGGGGTGACCGGCTTCGACGGCCTCTCGCCCTATTACGATGTCACCCTGAAGCGAGCCAGACACGCGGATCTGGCCCGGTATCCCGGCTTCGACGCGGTGGAGGCACGGCTCGAGACACCCGGCGCGCTCCTCGACGTCATGGCGCGCGTCAAGCCGGACCTCGTCTTCCATCTCGCGGCGCAGGCGGGCGTCCGCTACAGCCTCGTCGATCCCGGCGCCTATGTCGAGGCGAACCTCGTCGGCTTCGCCAACCTGCTCGAGGCCGTGCGCGCCCATCCCGTCCGGCACCTGCTGATGGCCTCGACCAGTTCGGCCTATGGCGGCAACGCGAGCGTGCCGTTCCGCGAGACCGACCGCGCGGTCTCTCCGCTCACGCTCTACGCCGCCTCGAAGCTCGCCAACGAGGCGATGGCGCATTCCTACGCCCACCTGTTCCGCGTGCCGACGACGGCGTTCCGCTTCTTCACGGTCTACGGGCCCTGGGGGCGGCCGGACATGGCCCTGTTCCTGTTCACCCGGAAGATCCTGGCGGGCGAGCCGATCGAGGTGTTCGGGGAGGGCGCGGCGGAGCGCGACTTCACCTTCATCGACGATCTGATCGACGCGATCGTCGCCCTGTCCGAGCGTCCGCCGCCGCTGCCGGGCGCGGGCGCCCCGGTCTCGTCGGCCGACACCTTGAGCGCGGTCGCGCCCTATCGCCTCGTCAATATCGGCGGCGGTCGCCCGGTCCGGCTCGATGCGATGATCGGTGCGCTCGAAGCGGCTCTCGGGCGCAAGGCCGAACGCGTGCTGAAGCCCCTGCCGCCGGGCGACGTGATCCGCACCCATGCGAGCACCGACCTGCTGCACGCCCTCGTCGGCAGCCTGCCGGAAACGCCGCTGGAGACCGGCATCCCAGCCTTCGTGAAGTGGTACCTCGACTATTATGGGGACCAGTAGGCGCCGGCCGGAACACCCGCCCCGTCCTTCGCCTTCGAGGCCGGATCACAGCCTTTCGGGGCAGTGCCGTTCCCCGCCTGTCACCCGAATGCGCCGAGGCCGGCCACGCTGAGCGCATTGCCGGCACCGGAAAATATGCCGACCCTCGTGACGGGCGGTCTCCTCCGCGGTTCCCGAGGATGAGGATCGCCACGGCAGGGAGACGGATCACCGATGCGTATCGCGATCATTGGCTCGGGCTATGTCGGCCTGGTCTCGGGCGCCTGCCTGGCCGATTTCGGCCACGAGGTCGTCTGCATCGACAAGGATCCGGACAAGATCGCCGCCCTCAACGAGGGCCGCAT
>NZ_JACHOS010000043.1 GCF_014199985.1 Methylorubrum rhodesianum
TGGGTATCGGCGTGGAAAAAGGACCCGGCTGAGGGGCTGATCGGCGTCCAATAGGGACCCACCCCGCCCCCGTGCATCTCTTGCTCCCTACCGCTCACGGTCAGGGAGCCAGCCGGGGATGTTGATCGTGGAGACCATCGCCAAGATCCGGCGCCTGTTTCGCGAGCACCGGAGCATCCGGGAGATCTCGCGCGAGCTGCGCCTGTCCCGCAAGGTCGTGCGCAAGGCGCTGCGCTCGGACAAGACCGCTTTCGCCTACAAGCGTCAGCACCAGCCCCGGCCGCAACTCGACGGGTACATCGCGCGCCTGGACGCTCTGCTCGCCGAGGAGCTGACCAAGCCCAAACGCGAGCGCCTCAGCCTCATGCGCCTGTTCGAGGGGCTGCGAGCGGAGGGCTATGCCGGCGGCTACGACGCGGTTCGCCGCTACGCGCAACGCTGGTTCGCGGAGCATGCCGCCACCGCCACGGGCGTGTTCGTGCCACTCGCCTTCGCCCCAGGTGAAGCCTATCAGTTCGACTGGAGCCACGAGACTGTCCGGCTTGCCGGCGTCACCTCGCAGGTCAAGGTCGCCCATATCCGGCTTTGCCACAGCCGGCTCTTCCTGCTGCGTGCCTATCCGCGCGAGACGCAGGAGATGGTCTTCGACGCTCATGAGCACGCCTTCCGCTTCTTCGGCGGCTCCTGCCGGCGCGGCATCTATGACAACATGCGCACGGCCGTCTCTGCGATCTTCGTCGGTCGCCAGCGCACCTTCAACCGCCGCTTCTTGCAGCTCTGCTCGCACCACCTCGTTGAACCCACCGCCTGCAACCCCAGCGCCGGCTGGGAGAAGGGGCAGGTCGAGAACCAGGTGCGCACCGCCCGCAACCGCTTCTTCAAGCCGGTCCTGCGCTTCGAGACCCTGGCCGACCTCAACCACTGGCTGAAGGAGCAGTGCCGGCTTTGGGCAGGCACCGCGGCGCATCCGGTGCAGCGCGACCGCACCGTTCAGGCCGTCTTCGAGGCCGAGGACCGGCCGGCGCTGATCCCCTACCGTGGTGCGTTCGACGGCTTCCACGAGGTCGAGGTGGTCGCCTCCAAGACCTGCCTCGTGCGCTACGACTACAACCGCTACTCAGTGGCTGCCCGCGCCGCCGGGCGACACGTGCAGCTGCGTGCCTATGCCGACCGGATCGCCGTCTTCCTCAACGGCCAGAACGTCGCCGAGCATGCGCGCTGCTTCGGCCGCTACCAAACCATCTTCAACGCTTGGCACTACCTGCCCGTGCTGGCCCGCAAACCCGGAGCCTTGCGCAACGGCGAGCCCTTCCGTGACTGGGATCTGCCCGACGGCTTGGCTCAGATCCGCGAGCGGCTGTGCGCTCATGCCGACGGCGACCGGCAGTTCGTCGCGATCCTCTCGGCCGTGCCCGAGGCAGGCCTGGAGGCGGTCGAGGCCGCATGCACCGCTGCCTTGGCCACACGTCTGTTTAGCGCCGATGCGGTGCTCAACCTGCTCGCGCGCAGCCGCGAGAGCCTCCCGCCTGCACCGGTGCCGACGCCGGCAGGTCTGACGCTCGGGATCGAGCCTGCAGCTGATTGCGCGCGCTACGACGGTCTGCGACCTCTGGAGGCGATCTGATGGAGCGACACACCGTCGTCGACCTGATGATCAAGCTCAAGCTGCGCGGCATGCGCGCTGCCTACGACGAGATCATCACGCAGGCCGGCAAGCGCGGGCACGCTCCAGAGCGGGTGGTGGGGGATCTACTGGCCGCGCAACTGGCCGACGTGGAGAGCCGGGCTACGGCCTACCGCATGGGCAACGCCAAGTTCCCGGTCCTGAAGACGCTGACCGAGTTCGACCTGACCGCCTCGCCGGTGAATGCAGCGATGGTGCGCGATCTGCATCAGGGTAACTTCCTCACCGACAGCCGCAACGCGGTGCTGATCGGCGGCACGGGCTCGGGTAAGACGCATCTGGCCATCGCGATCGGGGCGAACTGCGTGCGGGAGCGGGAGGCGCGGGTGCGCTTCTTCAACACGGTCGATCTGGTCAACCAGCTTGAGGCAGAGGCGCGGGCGGGCAAGGCCGGCCGGCTGGCCTCGCAGCTGGCACGGATGGACCTCGTGATCCTGGACGAGCTCGGCTACCTACCGTTCCCGCGCGCCGGCGGGCAGATGCTGTTCCATCTGGTCAGCCGGCTCTACGAGCGAACCTCGGTGATCGTGACGACGAACCTGCCGTTTGGCGAGTGGCCGAGCGTGTTCGGGGACGCGAAGATGACGACGGCGCTACTCGACCGCCTCACGCACCACTGCGACATCCTGGAAACGGGCAATGCCAGCTGGCGGCTGAAGACGCGCAGCTGAGTGCCGATTGTCTCAAAGAGCTGAGGCCCGATCCGGCGTCAGGCTGGAGACGAGGCCGATGCCGCTCCGCTGACCCGACCGGCTGCGCGGCATCGGCCTCTGCGTCGGCGCTCATGCGCGGCGGGTGGGTCCCTTTTGGACGCCGATCCTGGGTCCCTATTGGACGCCGATTGACAG
>NZ_JACHOS010000044.1 GCF_014199985.1 Methylorubrum rhodesianum
CTTCTCCGGCAGGGCGGCGCGGACGGCCTTGAGGATGCCCTCGGCGTCGAGGCCGGCCTCGGCGTACATCTTCTCCGGCTTGTCGTGATCCTGGTAGAGATCCGGCAGCGTCAGCGTGCGAACCCGAACCCGGCCCGCATCCAGAACGCCCCGCTCGGACAGCAGGTGCAGCACCATCGCCCCGAAGCCGCCGACCGAGCCCTCCTCCACCGTCACCAGAACCTCGTGGCTCATCGCCAGATCCACGATCAGCTCCGCGTCCAGCGGCTTGGCAAAGCGCGCATCCGCCACGCTCGTCGCCACCCCCTCCGCCTCCAGCGCGTCCGCCGCCTTCAACGCCTCCGACAGCCGCGTGCCCAGCGACAGCAGCGCTACCCGCGCTCCCTCCGGACGGCGCACCACACGCCCGCGGCCGATCGCCAGCGGCTCGCCCTTCTCCGGCAGCTCCACGCCCACCCCCTCGCCGCGCGGGTAGCGCAGCGCGATCGGCCCGCTGTCATGCGCATGGGCGGTCGCCACCATGTGCACCAGCTCCGCCTCGTCGGCCGCCGCCATCACCGTCATGTTCGGCAGGCAGCACAGATAGGCCAGATCGAACGCGCCCGCATGCGTGGCGCCGTCCGCCCCCACCAGACCGGCCCGGTCCAGGCAGAAGCGCACCGGCAGGTTCTGCAGCGCCACATCGTGCACGACCTGATCGTAGGCCCGCTGCAGGAAGGTCGAGTAGATCGCCACGAACGGCTTGTAGCCCTCGGTGGCCAGGCCCCCGGCAAACGTCACCGCGTGCTGCTCGGCGATGCCCACGTCGAAGGTCTTGTCGGGATGCGCCTTGCCGAACAGGTCGATGCCGGTGCCGCCGGGCATCGCCGCGGTGATCGCCACCACCTTCGGATCGGCATCGGCCGCCTTGATCAGGCTCTCGCCGAACACCCGCGTATAGGCCGGGGCGTTGGCCTTGGCCTTGGCCTGGATCCCCGAGACCACGTCGAACTTCACCACGCCGTGGTAGCGGTCGGCCGACGCCTCGGCCGGCGCGTAGCCCTTGCCCTTCTGCGTCACCACGTGGAGCAGGATCGGGCCCTGATCCGAGTCGCGCACGTTCTTGAGCACCGGCAGCAGGTGGTCGAGGTTGTGCCCGTCCACCGGGCCCACATAGTGGAAGCCCATCTCCTCGAACATCGTGCCGCCGCCGACGATCAGCGAGCGGGCATATTCTTCCGCCGCCGCCGCGCGCTGGTAGAGCGCCTTCGGCAGGAGCTTGCCGAGCTGCTTGGCGGTCTCGCGCAGGCTCCGGTAGGTGCCGCCGGAGGCGAGCCTGGCGAGATAGGCCGACATCGCGCCCACCGGCGGGGCGATCGACATGTCGTTGTCGTTGAGGATGACGATCAGGCGCGAGTGCAGCGCGCCGGCATTGTTCATGGCCTCATAGGCCATGCCCGCCGACATCGAGCCGTCGCCGATCACCGCGACCATGTTGCGGCGCTTCTTCGGCGCCTCGCCCCGGGCCTTGGTCTCGGCGTCGTCGAGATCGCGGGCGACCGCCATGCCGAGGGCGGCGGAGATCGAGGTGGAGGAGTGCGCCGCGCCGAAGGGGTCGTAGGCGCTCTCGGAGCGCTTGGTGAAGCCGGACAGGCCGCCGCCCTGGCGCAGGGTGCGGATGCGGTCGCGCCGCCCGGTGAGGATCTTGTGCGGGTAGCACTGGTGCCCGACGTCCCAGACGATGCGGTCGTCGGGGGTGTCGAACACGTGGTGCAGCGCCACCGTGAGTTCGACCACGCCCAGCCCCGAGCCGAGATGGCCGCCGGTGACCGAGACCGCGTCGATCATCTCGGCGCGCACCGCGTCGGCCACCTTCTGCAGCTCGCTCTCCGGCAGAAGCCGGAGACGATCCGGCGTCTCAAGACCCTCGAGGATCGTCGTGTCCGCTAGTGCCA
>NZ_JACHOS010000045.1 GCF_014199985.1 Methylorubrum rhodesianum
GGCGCGCTTGTTGCGGCGAGCCTAGCGGGGGTCCCGTCGGGGGCGCTGGCGCAGCAGCCCTCGGCCGCGGGCCAGTTCAACGATCAGACCCAGCCGCGCACCGATCCCGCCGTCGCCGCCAAGCCCGCCGACCCCGTCCGCGTCGGCCCGCTCGCCCCCTGGGCCACCGACATGGCCGCCCGCGGGCTCACCTTCGACATCAACATCTACGACTTCTACCAGGCCAACCCCTCCGCCGGCCTGCGCACCGGCGAGCAGTCCAACTCCGCCTACTTCGTCCTCTCCATGTCCGCCGACATGCAGCGGCTCGCCAACATCAGTGGCGGCACCATCAAGTTCACCCAGACCTTCTTCGGTCTCGTGCGCAACCTCAACATGGCCGCCGACATCGGCGACACCACCGTCGGCTACCAGCCGCCCTACAACCCCAACTCCAACCGCCTCTCGCTCCTCACCTACGAGCAGAAGCTGATGGACGACCGCCTCGTCATCGAGTTCGGCCGCACCCATCCCGACCGCTACTACGGCCTGCCGCCGTGCAACTCGATCAACTCCTGCTTCCAGGACCTGTTCTACATCAACGCCGGCTTCACCTCGCCGCTCTACGCCGTCTGGGGGGCGAATGCCGCCTACCAGCTCTCGCCCACCAGCTACATCCAGGCCGGCGCCTTCTCGGTGAACCCCGGCACCAACGCGCTGTCCGGCTACGACTGGGGCTACGAGCGCCTCTCGGGCGCGCTCGTCATGACCGAGATCGGCTACAAGACCGACTACACCATGACCGCCTATCCCGGCCGCGCCTCGCTCACCGGCTTCGTCAACACCGCCGATCACGACGATAACTTCAAGACGGTGCTGGGTACCTCCCGCGGCCTCAACCCCGGCACCCCGGCGCTGCAGAAGACGGGCACGTCCGGCCTCGTGCTCACCGGCACCCAGACGGTCTGGCGCGCCGATGGCGGCCTGGTGGCCAACCCGCACCCGACGGCGATCTCGCTCTATACCGGCACGGGCTACTCCTTCGACCCGACGGTGCCGATCCGCTTCAACTCGTTCGTCGGCGTGCTGCTGCAGGCGCCCGACCAGAGCCGGCCGAACGACACCTTCGGCCTGAAGATGAACTGGCAGCGCCTGTCGGAGAACTACACGCAGTTCCTCTCGGACGCGAACTTCATCTCCGGCGGCTCGGGCGCGCCGTACGCGCGCGACAAGTTCATCTTCGAGGCCAACGCGCATCTCGACGTCGGCGCCGGCGTGATCGTCGAGCCGGTGGTGCAGTACGTGGTCAACCCGAACTCGTTCTGGAACCCCTACACCGCGCGCCGCGCCAAGGACGGCTTCTACGGCGGCTTCACCCTCGTCGTTCCCCTCGGAACACTCCTCGGCCTCGCCCCAGGCT
>NZ_JACHOS010000046.1 GCF_014199985.1 Methylorubrum rhodesianum
AAGCAGATGGGGTGGATGGCTCCCGCTCCGACTGACGGCATCTGAGTGCCAGGATGTGGTTGCTGTCGAAGCAGCCACGCAGATGCAGGAGCCATCCCCATGGAGATCATCACCGTCGGCATCGATCTAGCCAAGAGCATCTTCCAGGTTCACGCCGTCGACGCAGCTGGGCACGTCGTCGTTCGCAAGGCTCTGAGGCGGGCGCAGGTCGTGCCGTTCTTCGCCAAGCTGCCGCGCTGCCTGGTCGGCATGGAGGCGTGCGGCACAGCGCACCATTGGGCCCGGGAACTCATGAGGCTCGGCCATGACGTGCGGCTGATGCCGCCAGCTTACGTGAAGCCGTACGTCAAGCGCGGCAAAACCGATGCGAATGATGCCGCTGCCATCTGCGAGGCGGTGACACGCCCGAGCATGCGCTTCGTGCCGGTGAAGTCGACCGAGCAGCAGGCGGCGCTGGCCCTGCACCGGACGCGCGACCTGCTGGTCAAGCAACGCACGCAGCTGGTGAACATGATCCGCGGTCTGCTCGCCGAGTTCGGGATCGAGATGGCGCGGGGCCTGCGCCATGCGCTCGAACTGGCAGCTCGGCTCTCAGCCGGAGACGCGGCCGAGGTGCCGCCCCTGGCCCAGCGCGTAGTGAATGGGCTGGCCGATCAGATCGGCGCCGTGCAGATCCAGCTCACCCGGCTGGAGAAGGAGTTGCTGGCCTGGCATCGGGACTGCGACCTGTCACAGCGCCTGGCGACGATCCCGGGTGTCGGCATCGTCTCGGCGACCGCGCTGGCCGCCTCGGTGAGCGAGCCCGAGCGCTTCCGCTCCGGTCGGCAGTTCGCGGCCTCGTTGGGTCTGACACCGCTGCAGAACTGCAGCGGCGGCAAGGAGCGCCTGGGTCGGATCTCGCGCATGGGCGACCGTTACCTGCGCCGCCTGCTCGTGGTCGGCATGACCTCTCTGATCCGGCGCGCGAAGGCGACGCCGACTTCGGTCGACCCGCGGCTGCCGGCGCTGCTGCAGCGCAAGCCGGTGCGCGTGGTGACTGTTGCGGCGGCCAATCGCACGGCGCGGGTCGCCTGGGCGATCATGACCCGCGGTGGCACCTACCGCGCACCAGCGGCCATGGCCGCCTGACAGCACGGCGAGGAGACTTTGCCAGGTTGCGAGGACGATGAGAGTTGATGGCGAACCGGTCAGACCGGGAGCCGGGACACCCCGCCGAATGTCCAGGGCGTCATAGCCCGCTAAGCAGAGTGGGACCCAGCTCGCGGATACCATCAGGGCCAGCAGTCAACATGCACGACTGCATCGACAGGCCGGACACAAGACTGCACCCGACCAACGCGCCAGAAGCTCGATTCGCCACTTGCAATGCGGGAGCCATCCACACAGGACA
>NZ_JACHOS010000047.1 GCF_014199985.1 Methylorubrum rhodesianum
GGTAGCGTCCGCGGACGAGGTGTAAATTCGAGGACCGCTTTGGCGGGGATTGGGGTGGCCATCGGGCCATGCGGCTAAGGTGGAGTTTGCGGACTTCAACCCGAACCGGGAGCACCCGATGACCGACGACAGAGTGGCACTGATCGAGGCTTTTCAGAAGGCTGACGACGGCAACTTCCTGCGCAGCCTGGCCGAGACGGTCCTGCAGATCCTGATGGAGGCCGATGTGGACGGTCTGATCGGCGCGGGTCGTTACGAGCGGTCTGGCGAGCGCAGCACCTACCGCAACGGGTATCGCGAACGCAGCCTCGACACGCGGCTGGGCTCGCTCAACCTCAAGATCCCCAAGCTGCGCACCGGCAGCTACTTCCCCGGCTTCCTGGAGCCAAGGAAGACCGTCGAGAAGGCGCTGGTGGCGGTGATCCAGGAGGCGTGGATCGCAGGCGTGTCGACTCGGCGCGTGGACGACCTGGTGCAGGCCATGGGGCTGTCGGGCATCTCGAAGTCCTCCGTGTCGAAGCTGTGCAAGGACATCGATGAGCGGGTGAACGCCTTCCTCAAGCGCCCGCTGTCCGGCGCATGGCCCTATCTCTGGCTCGACGCCACCTACCTCAAGGTGCGTGAGGGCGGGCGCATCGTCTCCGTAGCCGCCATAGTCGCCGTGGCGGTGGACACCGAAGGTCGACGCGAGATCATCGGGCTGCACATCGGCCCGTCCGAGGCCGAGGTGTTCTGGACCGATTTCCTGCGCGACCTGGTCAAGCGCGGGCTGTCAGGTGTGCAACTTGTCATCTCGGACGCGCACGAGGGGCTTAAAGCCGCCATATGCCGCGTCCTGAAGGCGACCTGGCAAAGGTGCCGGGTTCATTGGACCCGCAACGCGCTCGCTTATGTGCCGCGCGCTCAGCAGACCATGGTCGCCGCCGGCTTGCGCCACGCCTTCCAGCAGCCCGACCAGGAGGCAGCCCGAGCCGCGCTCCACCATCTGGCTGAGCAGCTTCACAACCGTTGGCCGAAGCTCAAAGGCTTCATCGATGCCACGAGCGAGGACGTGCTCGCCTACCTGACGTTCCCGCTGCAGCACCGAACGAAGTTGCACTCCACAAACCCGCTGGAGCGTCTCAACAAGGAGATCAAGCGACGCGCCGACGTGGTGGGCATCTTCCCCAACACCGACTCGATCCAGCGTCTGATCGGAGCCGTGCTGTTGGAGGCCAACGACGAATGGCAGCTCCAGCACCGCTACATGCAGATCGAGGGCATGGCTGGCTTCACCCCGAGCCTGCTCGACGACACCCTCACAGCAATTCCACCTCAGGCCGCCTGACCGATGGCCGCTCCAACTCCACCCCGAATTTCCACCTCATTGACGGACACGACC
>NZ_JACHOS010000048.1 GCF_014199985.1 Methylorubrum rhodesianum
CGCCGCCTCTGGCTCCGTGATCCGCTGGCGATCCTGGCGGAGGGAGCCGGCGGCGGGCTCGTGGTGGAGGGCACCCGCATCGCCGAACGAGTGTCCGCCGGTGGCCGGCCCGCCGGCCCGGTCGACGCGACCTTCGACGCCGCGCGCCACGTCGTCATCCCCGGCCTCGTCAACACCCATCACCACGTCTTCCAGACACTCACCCGCGCCCACCCGAGCGCCATCAACAAGCCGCTCTTCCCCTGGCTCAAGGCGCTCTACGGCATCTGGGGCCGGCTCACGCCGGAGGCGTTCCGCCTCGCCACCCGGCTCGCCTACACCGAACTGCTCCTCTCCGGCTGCACCACGGCGGGCGACCACCACTACCTGTTCCCGAGAGGGCTCGAGGCGGCCGTCGACATCCAGGTCGAGGAGGCGCGCGCCCTCGGCATCCGCGCCGTCGTCACCCGCGGCTCGATGAGCCTGTCGCAGAAGCAGGGCGGCCTGCCGCCCGAGACGCTGGTGCAGGACGACGACACCATCCTGGCCGACAGCGAGCGGGTGCTGAGGCTGTTCCACGATCCCGCGCCCGGCGCGATGGTGCAGATCGGGCTCGCCCCCTGCTCGCCCTTCGCCGTCACCAAGCGGCTGATGCGCGAGAGCGCCGGGCTCGCCGAGCGCCACGATTGCCGCCTGCACACCCATCTCGGCGAGACGCGCGACGAGAACGCCTACTGCCTCGAAGTCTTCGGGCAGCGCCCGGTCGACTACCTGGAGGAGGTCGGCTGGATGACGCGCCGGGCCTGGCTCGCCCACGGCATCCACTTCAACGACGACGAGGTGAGGCGCCTCGGCGCGGCCGGGGTCGGGGTCTGCCACTGCCCGACCTCGAACATGGTGCTGGCCTCGGGCCATTGCCGGACCTGCGAGCTGGAGGCGGCGGGCTCGCCCGTCGGTCTCGGCGTCGACGGCTCGGCCTCGAACGACAGCTCGAACCTGATGGAGGGCGTGCGCCACGCCCTGATGATCAACCGGCTGACCTACGGCGCGGAGGCGGTGACCCATCTCGATGCCCTGCGCTGGGCGACGGAGGGCTCGGCCGCCTGCCTCGGACGCGGCGATATCGGCCGGCTCGAGCCGGGCCGTGAGGCGGATCTGGCGCTGTTCACCCTTGACGAACTGCGCTTCTCCGGCGCCCACGACCCGCTCGCGGCGCTGGTGCTGTGCGGGGCCCACCGGGCGGACCGGGTGATGGTCGCGGGCACGTGGCGGGTGATCGACGGACAGCCCGTCGGCATCGAGACCGGCCGCCTGCGCGAGGACCATTCGCGGATCGCCCGGCACTTGTTCG
>NZ_JACHOS010000049.1 GCF_014199985.1 Methylorubrum rhodesianum
TGACCCTGCCCCCTGTTTGCCCCCGTTCATAACCAGAGTCCGTTCTGGTTTTGGTCCTGTTTGGACCGGGTTGCAAACGCGTTCGGGGTGAGCCCGCCGAGGCTCGTGTGAGGGCGGCAGGTGTTGTAGTCCACACGCCACGCCTCGATGATGGTCCGGGCCGCCGGCAGGCTCCGGAAGAGATGCTCGTTCAAGCACTCGTCGCGCAAGCGCCCGTTCAAGCTCTCGACAAAACCGTTCTGCTGCGGCTTGCCGGGCGCAATGTAATGCCACGCGACCGCACGCTCTTCCTGCCAGCGCAGGATGGCGTGCGAGGTCAACTCGGTGCCGTTGTCCGAGACGATCATCAGCGGCTTGCCCCGGCCCGCGATGATCCGGTCGAGTTCGCGCGCGACCCGCCGCCCGGACAGCGACGTGTCGACCACCAGCGCCAGGCACTCCCGCGTGCAGTCATCGACCACGACGAGGATGCGGAAGCGGCGTCCATCGTCGAGCGTGTCGGAGACGAAGTCGAGGCTCCAGCGCTGGTTCGGCTCCTGGGGCACGGCGGCCGGCGCTCGCGTGCCAAGGGCTCGCTTGCGCCCACCCCGCCTGCGCACCGACAGCCGCTCCTCCCGATAGAGGCGGAACAGCTTCTTGTGGTTCAGCGTGAGGCCCTCCCGTCGCAGCAGGATGAGCAGGCGCCGGTAGCCGAAGCGACGGCGCTCGCCGGCCAGGCCGCGCAGGCGTACCCGCACGGCCGCATCGTCACCACGGGTCGAGGCGTAGCGGTACGTCTTCGGCTCCAGGCCGATCAGCCCGCAGGCGCGACGCTGCGAGTAGCCCTTTTCCTCGATGGCCCAACTCACGGCTGTTCTCCGTGCGCCGGGCGTCAGAAGTTTTTTCCCAGCGCCTCACGCAGCGTCGCCACGTCGAGCATCGCCTCGGCCAGGAGCTTCTTGAGCTTGCGGTTCTCCTCGTCGAGCGCTTTCAGACGCCGCGCGTCCGAGACCTCCATGCCGCCGAAGCGCGAGCGCCACGTGTAGAACGTCGCGTCGCTGATGCCGTGGCGGCGACAGATCTCAGCCACCGGCAGCCCAGCCTGCTGCTCCTTCAGGATGCCGATGATCTGCTCTTCGCTGAACCGGCTCTTCTTCATCGTCCGTCTCCTCATCGACGGACCCTAGCTTCAGAACGAGGGCAGGCCAGGGGGCAAGGTCA
>NZ_JACHOS010000050.1 GCF_014199985.1 Methylorubrum rhodesianum
CTTCTCCTGGGCGAAGGCCCAGTCGAGCCAGGGCGTGAGGGCGGCCAGGTCGGAGGCCTCGACGGTGGCCCCGCACCAGATGCGCAGGCCCGCCGGCGCGTCGCGGTAGGCGCCGAAGTCGAAGGCCACGCCCTCACCCTCAAGCCGCGTGACGATGCCGGCGGCGACCTTCTTGACCACCTCGTCGCCCTTGGCGAGCACGTCCGGATCGGTGATCACCAGGCAGACGCCCGTGTTCGAGTAGGTCGCCGGATCCACCGCGAGATGGCCGATCCAGGGCGTGCGCGCCACCCACTCGTGGATCACCCGCGCATTGGCGTCGGCCCGCGCATGCAGCGCGTCGAGGCCGCCGATGCGCTCGGCCCAGGTCAGCGTGTCGAGGTAGTCCTCGACCGCCAGCATCGAGGGCGTGTTGATGGTGTCGCCCTTGAAGATGCCCTCGATCAGCCGGCCGCCCTTGGTCAGGCGGAACACCTTCGGGATCGGCCAGGCCGGCGTGTGGCTCTCCAGGCGCGCCACGGCGCGCGGCGAGAGGATCAGCATGCCGTGCGCGGCCTCGCCGCCCATCACCTTCTGCCAGGAATAGGTGACGACATCGAGCTTGTCCCAGGGCAGCGGCATCGCGAAGGCGGCCGAGGTCGCGTCGCAGATGGTGAGGCCCTCGCGGTCGTCGGCGATCCAGTCGCTGTGCGGGACCTTCACGCCGGCGGTGGTGCCGTTCCAGGTGAAGACGACGTCGTTGTTCCGGGTGTCGATCGCCTCGAGCTTGGGCAGGAGGCCGTGCTCGCCGACATGCACGATCGGGTCGATCTTGAGTTCCTTGAGGGCGTCGGTGACCCACTCGGCGCCGAAGGAATCCCAGGCCATGACCTCGACGGTCTTCGGGCCGAGCATCGACCACATCGCCATCTCGACGGCGCCGGTATCGGATCCAGGGACGATGCCGATGCGGTAGTCGGCGGGCACGCGCAGGACGGTGCGGGTGAGTTCGATGGCCTGGGCGAGCTTGGCCTTGCCGGCGGCCGAGCGGTGCGAGCGGCCGAGCGCGGCGCCGGCGAGGGCATCCAGGCTCCAGCCCGGACGCTTGGTCGTCGGGCC
>NZ_JACHOS010000051.1 GCF_014199985.1 Methylorubrum rhodesianum
CCGACGGTGCGGCCGCCCTCGCGGATGGCGAAGCGCAGCTTCTCTTCCATGGCCACCGGCACGATCAGCACCACGTCCATGGTCACGTTGTCGCCCGGCATCACCATCTCGGTGCCCTCGGGCAGCGTGCACACGCCGGTCACGTCCGTCGTGCGGAAGTAGAACTGCGGGCGGTAGTTGGTGAAGAACGGCGTGTGGCGACCGCCCTCCTCCTTCGTCAGGATGTAGGCCTCGGCCTTGAACTTCGAGTGCGGCTTCACCGAACCCGGCTTGCACACGACCTGGCCGCGCTCCACGTCCTCGCGCTTGGTGCCGCGCAGCAGCACGCCGACGTTGTCGCCCGCCTGGCCCTGGTCCAGCAGCTTGCGGAACATCTCGACGCCGGTCACCGTCGTCTTCGTCGTCGGGCGGATGCCGACGATCTCGACTTCCTCACCGACCTTGATGATGCCGCGCTCGACGCGACCCGTCACCACCGTGCCGCGGCCGGAGATCGAGAACACGTCCTCGATCGGCATCAGGAACGGCATGTCGATCGGACGCTCCGGCTGCGGGATGTAGGCATCGACCGTCTCCATCAGCTTCAGAACGGCGTCGCGGCCGATCTTCGGCTCCTTGTCCTCGAGCGCCATCAGGGCCGAGCCCTTGGTGATCGGGATGTCGTCGCCGGGGAAGTCGTACTTGGAGAGAAGCTCGCGCACCTCGAGCTCGACGAGCTCCAGGAGCTCCTCGTCGTCGACCATGTCGACCTTGTTGAGGAACACCACCAGCGCCGGCACGCCGACCTGGCGGGCGAGCAGGATGTGCTCGCGGGTCTGCGGCATCGGGCCGTCGGCGGCCGACACGACCAGGATCGCGCCGTCCATCTGGGCGGCGCCGGTGATCATGTTCTTCACGTAGTCGGCGTGGCCGGGGCAGTCGACGTGGGCGTAGTGGCGGTTGGTCGTCTCGTACTCGACGTGCGCCGTCGAGATCGTGATGCCGCGCGCCTTCTCCTCGGGGGCCTTGTCGATCTGGTCGTAGGCCGTGAAGGTCGCCCCGCCCGACTCCGCCAGAACCTTCGTGATCGCCGCCGTCAGCGACGTCTTGCCGTGATC
>NZ_JACHOS010000052.1 GCF_014199985.1 Methylorubrum rhodesianum
GGCCGGCTCGGGAGTTGGGACGTTGAGGGGTAAAGGAGGATGCCGATGCCTTCGCCCTTGTCCGTCGATCTACGCCAGCGTGTCGTCTCTGCCGTTTGGGAGGGGGCGTCCTGTCATCAGGCGGCCGCCCGGTTCGGGGTCAGCGTGTCCAGTGCCAGCCGCTGGTCGGAACAGTTCCGCCGGGAAGGGCGACTCGCGCCTAAACCGTCGGGTGGCGATCACGCCTCGCACCGGATCGAGGCGCAGGCCGACCTGATCCTGACGACCTACGAGGCGCGGCCGACGATCTTTCTGCGCGAACTGCGTGACGCTTTGGCCGAGCACGGCGTGCAGACCAGCACGAGCAGCCTGTCCCGCTTCTTCGCCCGGCACGGCATCACCCGTAAAAAGGGGCGATCCACGCCGCCGAGCAGGCGCGCGAGGACGTAAGGGCGGCCCGTGAGGCGTGGTTCGCGAACCAGGACGCCCTCGATCCCGACAGACTGGTCTTCCTCGACGAGACCGCCGCAGCCACCAACATGGCGCGCCGCTACGGTCGGGCCCCGCGGGGCGAGCGCTGCCGCCTCGCCGTCCCGCACGGGCATTACAAGACCACCACGATCACCGCCGCCCTGCGCAGCGATGGCCTGTGTGCCACTTCCCTGTTCGACGGAGCCACCAACGGCGCACGCTTCCGAACCTACATCACCGACACGCTCGTGCCCGTGCTCAAGTCTGGCGACACCGTCATCCTCGACAACCTGCAGGCCCACAAGGTGACGGGGGTGCGCGAGGCCATCGAGGCCGCCGGGGCGAGGCTGCTCTACCTCCCGCCCTACAGCCCGGACTTCAATCCCATCGAGCAGATCTTCGCCAAGTTGAAGGGCCTCCTCCGAACCGCCGTGGCCCGCACTGTCCCAGACCTGTGGCACACCATCCGGAAGGCCTGCCCTCGCTTCACAGCCGATGAGTGCCGAAACTGCCTCGCCGCAGCCGGTTACGATACAGACTTGGCCGTCGCTACGTGAACGGGCACGGCTCTA